>CAVZBW010000001.1:0-231705 GCA_963773635.1 uncultured Actinomycetes bacterium
ACGCCGGGATGAAGGGCGAGGACATGAAGCGCCTCAAGGAACTCGAGATCGAGAACCAGCGGCTGAAGAAGCTGGTGGCCGACCAGGCCCTCGACATTGACATGCTGAAGGAGTTGGCCAAAGGAAATTTCTGATGACCCCGGAGCGCCGCCGGCGGGCCGTCGTGGCCCTGACCGAGCGCTTCGGGGTCTCACAGCGCCGGGCGTGTCGCGTGGTCGACCAGCCCCGCACCACGCAACGACGTGCACCTCGTCGAACGACCACCGAGGAGCAGAGGCTCTGTCGGCGCCTCCGTGCGATTGCCCACGCCCATCCCCGTTGGGGCTGGAAGATGGCCCACCAGCTGATTCGTCGCGAGGGCTGGACGGTGAACAAGAAGCGTACCCAGCGGCTGTGGCGCAAAGAAGGCCTGCGCAGGCCCGAGCGCTGCACCAAACGCCGCCGGGTCCGCCTCGACTCGCCCGAGCGGCTACGGGCGAACTCCCCGAACCACGTCTGGGCCATCGATTTCCAGTTCGACGAGACCGCCGACTATCGGCGGCTGAAGCTCGCCAACATCGTCGACGAGTTCACCCGCGAGTCCTTGGCCATGGAGGTCGATCGCTCCATCACCGCCGATCACCTGGTCAACGTCCTCGAGCGCCTCGTGGCGGTCCACGGCGCACCGACGCACCTGCGCATGGACAACGGGCCAGAACTGATCTCGTGGGCACTGCGGGACTGGTGCCGATTCACGAGTACCCAGACGGTCTACATCGAGCCGGGGAGCCCCTGGGAGAACCCCTTCGTCGAGTCCTTCAACAGCCGGAGCCGCGACGAGCTTCTGAACGTCGAGGAGTTCGCGACCCTGCGCGAAGCACGCGTCGTTGTGGAGGCGTGGCGGATCGAGTACAACACCTATCGACCCCACTCGTCGCTGGGCGGGCTCACCCCCGTCGAGTTCAAGCGCCAGTGGCTCAATCAACACCAACCTGCATGCTCATAGCGGGTGGTTCCGCTTTGGGGGTCCCGTCATGTGAGCACGGGCTCTTCTCGGGTTCCCATGCGCCCAAAACGTCCATCCATCTATCGATATGCATACGGATCGTCACATACGCGTCCTGGATGCGGTCTTGTCGACGCCTCTCTCGTTCAATCTCGACTTGGCCGGTGATGGAATCCTTGCCGGCTTTGCGAGTGAAATAGCCGGTGATCCCGCTTCCAAGGACCCCCGCGCCGGCGGCGATCAACGCCACTTCCCAGTCGCTCACTGGAGGGCCTCCGTCTGGGCGCTCTACCGGCACCCACTCGCCGTCGATGCGAGCCATCGGTGCAATCCCCTGAGTAGTCAAGGTGTCGTGACAGGCGGAGCAGCTGGAGGGGGAGAGCCCACTCACGTCGTAGCCCTGGGCGCTCGGTGTCGCCCATTCGCCGTCCTGGAAACCGACTCTCTCGCAGACAACGCAAGTCAGCCCGTCATGCTTACGGACGACGAACCGGTTGGTCACGGTGTTCCACGGATGGCCGTCGGGCTTGACTGTGATCTCAACAATCTCCCACTGGCTGTCCCTCGGGGCGACCTCGGCAACGATCACGTGGTTGGGACCACTCATCGCGAGCTGCCGGCGCGCCGGGATGTTGTCTCGCGCCATCTGAAGAGCCTCATCACGTGTGGCGTACAGGTTGTCTGGCATCGCAGGGACCTCCCTGGGAGGGACGAAATAGGGACGAAGTTTGGCGAGTCGCCGGACGACGCACATCCACCGCAACGATGGATGGCCTCTAAGGAGGCCTTTCTCAGTAGACCTTAGCGGACAGAATACGAACCAGTCTTCCTTGATCGTCGGCGACAGCGTGTCGCTCGACTGAACGAAGCCTGGTTCCCCACGCCTGGGCTGGTTCATTCTGGATCGGTCGCCGATGCTCGATGAGCGGCAAGAGAATGTGTATTCCGCCGTTCCGGACCCCGAGTTCTCGACAGGCGGCGACCTCGTGCTCAAGGAAGCAATGCCAGTGTTGTTGGTCCTGCTCCAGTTGTGCCAGGACATCCTGATCACCGAGGGACGCGAAGTTGTTGGCACTTCCATCAAGAATACTTCCGCCGTTTCGCTCGATGAGGTCAACAAGGTTTCGCTACCCAGCCGCGATTTCACGTCACGGATCGAGCATGAGGGACATTGGTCCCTGTTCGGATCGTCGAGCTGACTCGAGAATGAAGTCAGTGGATGCGAAGTTCGCACCAACGTGGAGGGATGATGCTTGACCAGCAGCGCTGGGCTCACCGGCAGCACTGGTCTCGCCGTTGTGTCCTGTTGCTCGGCGCATTGTGCTGTTCGGGAGTCCTCTCCGGCACCGCTCCGGCTGACGCGACCGCCGTCACTGGGTCGAAGGGCCCGATTTACCAGGCGACGTTGGCATACGTCGAGCATTTCTATCCGCGCTGGTTGAGCTATGAACAGGACCTGAAGCTGCGACCCAATATGTTGGTTGCGCCACAAGAGATGACACCGGACATTCGAGTCATCGTGGCTCCAAACAACGACACCTTGTACGCGGCCAGCCTCATGGATCTGACCAAGCAGGCCGTCATCCTCACCATCCCGAGAACGACGGCCACATACTCACTCTTCTCGGCAGACTCCTTCGGGGACGTCTTGCCGACGAGCATTCCGGCAGAGACGGCGGGAACATACGCCCTGACCGGTCCGGGCTGGTCAGGGACCCTCCCGGCGGGCGTGGCCCGAGTTTCGCTTCCACAGCCACTCTCTCTGTTTCTGGTTCGCATCGATAGGGACTCAGCGCAGAGCGACGTGGTCACCGCGTTCCGTGCGGGTCTCCGGTTAGAGCCTCTCTCCGACTATCTGACTGATCCAACTGGTGGTGCGACGCAGGTCCTCCCCGTGAACCTCTTTTCCACGAGCTACAAGGTCCTGGCCGACGCTGCGGCCACCAAAGCTCCGATGCAGTTCTTGCGCCAGCTGCAGACCGGCATGGAGCTTTCCACCACCCCGCGCCTCGATGGACCAGATCAGGCAGTGGCTGACCGCTTCAATGCCTTGTTCGGCAATGGGGGAGCGTCGCTGGGGCTGTCTGCCCAGTTTGAGGCCGAGGCAGCGGTCCGGGAGGCGCACGCACGCATCGTGTCCAACTATCGGACACACACCGACAGCAGCCACTGGATCTCCTTTTCCAACATCGGCGACTGGGGACCCCAGTACCTGGATCGGTCCTCGATCGCCGAGTTCATCCAGTACGGCAACCTTCGCAGCGTGGCGGCCTATTATCAGGCCTTCACTGATGCCGGCGGCTCAGCGCTCGATGCCTCGACCGGTGGTTATGTTCTGACGTTCCCGAAGAACGACGTCCCTCAGGCTCGGCGTTTCTGGTCGGTCACCGCCTACTTGCCTGGTTCCATCACCCTTGTGCCAAACAGTTTCAGCAAGTACGTCGTGGCGAGCTACACCCCCGGTCTCAGCACGAACGCCGATGGCTCCCTGTCCATCTACATGACGCCGACTCGACCCAAGGGAGTGCCGAGCGCGAACTGGTTGCCGGTGCCCCATGGCCCGTTCAGCGTGATGCTTCGTGTCTACGGTCCGATGGGCAGCATTGCCACGAACACCTACACGCCCCCTGGTATTGCCCCTTGGCATTGATCGCTGCCCTACCGATCCTCATCCCTCCCGTTGGCCTCGTCGAAACCGGAGTGGAATCACCGCTTAGGGGGAATTGAACGACGCGTACGTAGCGCCGAGATCCACCCACTTGGTGAGCTGCCGCTTGGTGCGTAGATGCTCGGGGGCTACCCGCAACCATCCCGGCATCGGACGCCCGCGCATCACTGCCATCTGTGCCGCCGATTTCCGAAACTCCCCAGGGGCGATCAACGAAATTCCCCAGTTGACGGACCGGTGAGTTGTTTGGATCGAGATTACTCCTTGACCTTGGTCACCCCCTTCCGGAGCCCTTCGGTGCGGGCCCGATGCGAGCGCATCCGGTAGCTCTCGCCGTCGATGTTGAACACGACGCTGCGGTGCAAGAGGCGGTCGAGCATGGCGGCGGCCACCATGGGGTCGTCGAAGATCTTCCCCCACGAGCCCACGCCCAGATTGGTCGTCATGACGATGGAGCTCTTCAGATAGCGCTGCGTGATCACCTGGAACAGGGCGGCAGCCGCTTCGCTCTGGAGGGGCAGGTAGCCCACCTCGTCGATGACCAAGAGTCTGGGTCCGGCGAAGAAGCGCATGGTGGTGGCCCACCGTCCCTCGAGCGCGGCACGGTGACAGCGGGCAGCCAGGTCGGCGGCCGTCGTGTAGTAGGTCCGATAGCCGGCGTTGATGGACGCCCGGGCCAGACCGACGGCCAGCATGGTCTTGCCGACGCCGGGTGGCCCGATCAACAGCACGTTGGTGGCGTCTTCGAGGAACCGCAGCGTGCCGAGCTCGGTCATCAGCTTCTTGTCCACCGACGGCTGGGCGGAGAAGTCGAAGTCGTCCAGTGTCCAGGGGGACGGCAGACAAGCGAAGCGTTCGAGCCCGGCCCGTCGCCTGATCTCGGTGGCGGTCACCTCGACCTCGAGGAGGCGGTGCAAGAACTCGCTATGGCCGAGCTTGTGCTCTCGGGCGTGGTCGAGTTCGCCGGGCAGCGCCTCGGCAGCAGCACCCAGACGCAGGTAGGCCAGATGCGCCCGGATCTCTTGATAGGTGGAGGAGTCGCTCATCGTCCCTCCGCGATCTCACCATAGACGGACAGGTCGACGACGGGCTCACGCCCGATGGGTCCGAGCAGTCGGGCTGCTTCTTCGAGTGCCTCTTTGCCCGGTGGGCGGTTGGCCTTCTTGTCGCACGGACGAGCTGTCGTGAAGGCGCTCAGCACGGCGGCCTCGAGGGCTTCACGGTGCTCGACGCTGCGCACCAGGGCGCCCGAACCAGCCGGAGCGAGGCGGTGGGTGACGAGGATCGCTCCCGAGGGAGCCACCACGTCGATGGTCGGAGACGACAAACGATGCCGGATGAGCAACGTCGTCCCGCTGAGCCCGGGCGGCACCGAGTAGCGGTTGCCCGAGAAGGCCACGCTGGCATTGTCGGCCACGATTCGTTCGACCTCGGTGGTGGCCGGAAATGGGGCCGGCGGGAGGGCGAGCAGCGGCTCGGTGTCGGCCAGCTCACCGACGGTGGTGCGCTCGCCGTTCGGTCCTCGGCGCTCGCGGTCATCACCGATGGTGGCGCAGAAGACGTCGAGGGAGCGTTGGGCGTCTTCGGGGTTCTCTGCGCTCATGGTGCGCCACCAGCGACCCGAGACGAAGCGCACCGAGGACTCGACCGCACCCTTGCGATTGCCACGCCTCGGCGGACAGGGTTCGACGACGGCCCCGTAGTGCTTGGCCACCGGAGCGAAGGAGGCCTGCACGTCGCTCGTTCCCGGGACGATCACTGTGGCCAGGCGATCGGTCCGCCACACCCGAGCTGTCCCGCCCAGGTGCCGGAGCACCTCGTCGATGGCCTCGATGAGATGGGCCTGGTCCATCTTCTCGCCCAGCACGCCGCGCACCTTGCCCGAGTGCGACAGCGTGCCCAACAGCACGTAGGCCGTCCCACCCCATGGAGCGTTCCGGCGTTCGAACCAATCCCACTGGATCTCCTCACCCGGTGGATGGTCGATCTCGATGGTGTCGCGTCCCTTGACGCCGGCACAGGCCTCGCAGTGGGGCCGGAGTCCGGCCAGCCGGATCTGGCGGACGAAGCTCGGGTAGCTCAGCGGATAGCCGAGCCGTTTCACCTCGTCATAGAGGGCCGAGGCCCACACGTGCGGATCGTCAACGAACCGGGCCACCAGGTACTTGGTGAACGGCTCGAGCGGGTCGGGGGCCGAGCGGGCCCGGACGCCGGGGACTCGCTCCCCATTGATGTAGGCCCGGATCGTCTTTCGGTCCCGGCCGAGGTGCCGGGCGATCGCCGAGATCGTCCAACCCCTACTTCTCAGTGCATGTACTTCCACGTCTTCCCCATGTGTGAGCATGCGGAGCGGGACTCCCTTCGAGCTGGCTGGCTTGGTCGCTCGTCAGCTTCGAAGGGGGCCCAACCCCGCGGGTGGATGGTTCAGCTCACCGGGCTCAGGGTGGGGAATTTCAGTGATCGAGGGTGGGGAGATTCAAAAATCGCGGACATCTGAGCGTCAGTTGTATCGACAAGCGCCTCGGATCGCGTCGGATCCACTCGAACAGGCACCCAAACCTTGGCCACTCGCTGCAATGGCCATGTTGCCACCGATCAAGAAGGCGAGGCCGCCGAACATCTTCTTCTCCGTGAGCCGGGGCTGGCCCTCCAGCAGAGTGCGTCTTGGTGAAGCGACTCGTGCAGAGGTTGATCCATGAAGTATGCGCCGAGAGTCGCCCTTCGACCGACCGGCGTTTCAAGGTTCCGTTGCCCGGCCGTAGAGGGAGGCGGTTCGCGCACCCTCCGCTCTGGTTGGTGGGCCGTAGAGTGCCTGAGTTCATGACATCGAGGACCTGATTCGCTCGGGTATGTGTCAGGACATAGAGGACCACCTAACGGGGAGGGTCCTCTATGGACATCGGCCGGTTCCTGATCGAGACGCATCTGCGGACGGGACGGCCCATCAAGGTGTTGGCTAAGACCCACGGGGTGAGCCCGAGTTGGCTGTTCGCCTTGCTGCACCGGTATCGCCTCGAGGGCGATGCAGGACTCGAGGCTCGATCGCGCCGGCCCAAGCGGAGCCCGACGCGCATTGCGGACCGGTGGGAAGACGAGATCGTGGCCCTGCGAAAGGAACTTCTCGACTTCGGGGCCGACGCCGGGGCCGAGACCATCCACTACCACCTGGGTGAGCGACATCTTGAGGTGCCCTCGGTGTCGACGATCTGGCGGGTGCTCAAGGCCCGAGGCTTCGTCACTCCGGAGCCCCACAAACGGCCCAAGAGCTCGCTGCAGCGTTTCGTCGCCGATCTCCCCAATGAGTGCTGGCAGGCCGACGTCACCCATGTGGCGCTCGAGCATGGCGAAGTGTTCGAGGTCCTCAACATCATCGACGACCACTCGAGGCTGTGCGTGGCGTCCAGGGTGTTTGTGACGGTGAGAGCGCCCGACGTGGTGCGGACCCTGCACCGATCGGCGGCGACCTGGGGTTATCCGGCCGCCGTGCTCACCGACATTCAAGCTGATTGCGCCCTTGGATCCACCGTTCGTCCGGCCGGCGGCGGGAAGCTCCGAGGTGACCGGTGCCCGCTCTGCATCACTGCTGACCGATCGGAGCGCTTGACGACTCCTTGCCTGTTGGGGGCGAGCCGAGCGGGGGCAACACCGGGGAAGGAACGTCCTGTTAGGTACTCGGTGACCGACCCCGGTCGGATCCCTGTTGGTGAATGTCCGGCACGACCTCCCCGATGGCGCCTTCCGTCGGTCCTCACACGACAAGGAGGAATGAGTGCAACAGCTGACGCTGGGAGTCGATATCGCGTGCCGGGCGGCCCACCAGGCCAGCCTGGCTGACGACAAAGGGGTGTTCCTCTGGAGCGGGCGACGGTTTCGGACGCAGTTCCGAGGAGCTCGAGAAGCTGTGGCAGTCGTTGCCCGCCGACTCCGAGGTCACCGTCGTCATGGAGCCCACCCGAAATGCCTGGGTCCCACTCGCATCGTGGTTCCGACGCAAAGGGGCGACGGTGGTCATGGTGCCCTCCGAGCAGTCGGCCGATCTGCGGGACTACTACGCCAAGCACACCAAGTCAGACCGCCTGGACTCAAAGATCCTGGCCCGGATCCCGCTTGCTGCACCCAGAAGGGCTCTATGCCCACGAGCACCTCGGTCCCGCCGTGCCGCTCCGGCGGGCCACCCGATTGCGCTCGAGCCTGGTCAAGCGCCGTTCTGAAGTCATCTGCCGGATCGATGCCCTCTTGGAGATCCTCGAGCCCGGAGTGGCACCGGGCCATCGGTGGCAGGCTCGACCAAGCGGAGCTTCCTGCGCTTTTGCGCGGCTGGCTACACCGACCCGCACCTGTGTCGCCGGATCGGTCGGGCCCGCCTGGGTCGATTCCTCCACCACCATTCCCATGGCCATTTCGGCGATCAGGAAGCCGCTCCGCCTGCTTGGCGCGGCGAATGAGACCCTGGCCATCTGGGGCGACGAGCTCGATTTCGGCGAGCTGGCCGATGACATCGCCGTCGAGGCCCGGCTGGCCCTGGCCCTCACCGCCGAGATCGACGAGCTCGAGGAGCGCATCGCGGTGATGTATCGGGCCTTCGATCCCGACGCGATCTTGCGATCCGTCCCAGGCGTCGGTGCCATCAACGCCGCCCAGATCCTCGGGCGGCTCGGCGACCCGGGTCGGTTCCGGTCTTTGGCCGGGGTCCGCTCCTTCAGCGGGCTCGTGCCCTCACTGGACTCCTCTGGGCAGAACGGCAGGCACGGCGGGCCGACCAAGTCCGGAGACGCTCTGTTGCGTGAGGCCCTCTTCATGACGTGCCGATGCCGCACGCAGGATCGATCCCACCTTGGCCCAGCGTTATCACCGGCTGATGACGGTCGGCGGGAAGCATCACAACTCGGCCCTCTGCCACATCTCGGCCGTCCTGCTTGACCCGAATCGACCTCGTGCTGGAAGAGCCAGGAGCCCTACGTGATCAAGGACATCGATGGCCGCGTGATCACCCCCGAGGAGGGTCGCCGGATCATCCATGCTCATTACATGGTCTCGGCCGGAGTCCGAGAGCTACGCAGAACGACGAAGAAGCGAGTGGGGACGGGCCGGCGAAGCAAGGAGTCGCAGAGCGCTCCGTCAACCGGCCCGTCCAGATCCGACGATTAGAGCCGGAGCCGCTTGACATCGCTTAGGAACTCAATGGACTGGTCTTCACCGCGCAGCGCCGTTACGGACTGTCCGGCGTCTTCGAGCAGGAACTGTTCTCCCTGGGGATCGCCACGAAGCACTCGAGGCCCTACCACCCCCAGACCTGCGGGAAGATCGAGCGCTTTCACCAGACCATGAAGAAGTTCGTAGCCGCCCGGGAGGGGCTCTCCACGAAGAAACAGCTCCAGGTGCAGCTCGATCGCTTCGTCGTCTACTACAACCAGGTCCGGCCGCATCGGGCCCTTCGGCGGCGCACACCGGCCCAGGTGTTCGTCGAGCGGGAGAAGGCCCATCCGAAGGTGCCTCTCGTGGCCATCGGTGATCGGCGCGTCCGCCAGGACAAGGTGGACAAGAAGGGCGCCGTCACCATCCGCTACAAGGGCCGGCTGCACCACATCGGCATCGGCGCGGCCTACAAGGGCTGGCGCATCATGCTGCTCGTGGATGACCGCGACATCGAGGTCGTGGCCCTTGACGGCTCACCGCTTCGACGGCTGCGGCTCGATCCGACCAAGGATTACCAAGCCATGGCTTGACCAGGCTCAATGGCGGTCTACGATGTCTCGCGACATCAAGGTCCTCGATGTCTCGCGACATCACAGTGGTGGGCCGTAGAGGACTCGAACCTCTGACCCCTTGCGCGTCATGCCAGACCATGGTGTCGACCAGCGTCGACGTACCGATGTCTGGACTGGCATTTTGAGATCGTCCGTCGGCCGTTGTCGACGTTTGTCGATTCTCTTGGCTGCCAGTTTGGCTGCCGAAAGGTCGAGCTGCCAGTTCGCTCAGATACGCACCACGACCGGCCACTCGTCTTCCAGTTCCCACCCTTGCGCTCGCACCTCTCGATCAACGGTTCCCTCGAGCGTCCGGTGCGAGATGCTGGCGACGCTCCGCATTTGCAGCGCCACCGCCACGTGCACTCACCACCGTCCGGGTGGAAGTCCGCATGCAGCGTGATCGGGCGCGTGAGCTCACTCTTTGAGGGTTCAAGTCCGGCGCTTGAGAGGGCCCCCTTGCGCAGGCCAGTCGGGTGCTGGTACTCCCAGGCGATCAGCGCAGGATTGGTCCTGTGTCCCCGCTGAATTCCTGCCCCCTGAGCTGCCCACGTCCACACTTCGGTCTCATGCGTCGAGCCATCCGGATAACGCCACGGGCCGGGCGGCAGCTCGAGTACGCGATTGCACTTGCGGCAGCGCAGGTCTACGCGAAGCATCCCCCGCACTTCCGGAAAGCGGACGACAGTGGCCTCTCCTCGATGGCGTTGCTTCGGCCGCACGTACCGAAAGTGTCGGGGAACGTCGTCCTCGGGTGAAGGAGTCACTCCGGTGTCGTTCACGTCGGTGTAGCCTAAAGCTCAAATAGACGAGCGCCGACGCCTCTCGACCGTTGGATGGTCTGTCTTCCGGGCAGGGCGGGGTAACCACCCCCCGGGAGTTGATCATGTCCGAGAAGGCCCCTCGACGGCTCGGGATCGATGATGACGGTCCCCGTGCCTACTCCGTTGCAGAAACAGCACGCCGCCTTGGCGTTTGCCGGGACACGGTGTACGACCTCATCTACCGCGGCCAACTGCGCAGCACGCGGCTCGGTCGTCGCCGGGTAATCCCTGCCAGCGCTCTCGCCGAGCTGCTTGACAAGGGTGCCCAATGAACGCGCGCCCCGGACCGGCACCGGCCCGGACCGAGGCCCGGGCCACCGACATCACCAAAGATGAACTTACAAGGCTCCGTCACCGTCATATCTCGGAGTGCATGGCCGAGGTCGTCGAGATCTTGCCACCCGCGCCTGGACGTCTGCGGCGTGTCTTCGAGACGCCGGGTCATGTTCGCCGCATGCACGCGGCTGGCTACCGGTGGCACGCGGCCCTCCGGGATGCCTGTTCGTGGGCTGGGGGCTGGTCACGATGACCATGGCGCCCATTCACCATGTGCTCTCAAAGCTCGGTTCTGTCCACAAGTCCGACGACAGCTACGAAGCCCGCTGTCCGGCTCACGACGACCAAAAGCCCAGCCTGTCGCTCTCTGAGGGTGACGACGGCCGGGTCCTGTTGAAATGCCAGGCGGGCTGCGAGACCGAGGATGTGGTTGCCGCACTGGGGTTGCAGCTGTCGGACCTGTTCCCTGAGCGACCACGAGAGGACCGTTCCCGCATCGTCGACACCTATCCGTACACCGACGAGCTCGGCGAGCTGCTGTTCGAGGTCTGCAGGTTCTCGCCGAAGGGGTTCAGACAACGTCGCCCTGACGGTGCCGGCGGCTGGGAATGGCGGCTCAACGGCGCCCGACAGGTGCTCTACCGGCTACCGCAGGTGCGCGAGGCCGTGCGAGATGGCCGTGAGGTGTGGGTGGTCGAAGGCGAGAAGGACGTCGCTGCTCTCGAGCGCGGCTGGTGTCGTCGCCACCTGCAACGCTGGCGGCGCCGGGAAGTGGCGGGACGAGTACGCCGAGGCTCTGCACGGAGCCAAGGTCGTCGTCGTCGCCGACCGGGACGACCCCGGGCGCAAGCATGCTCGTCAGGTTGCCGACTCGCTGCGCAAGGCCGGCTGCACGGTGCGGGTCGTCGAGCCGAAGGTCGGCAAGGACGCGAGCGACCACTTGGGCGGCGGACTTGGGCTCGAGGAGTTCACGAGCGGGGGGACCCCCGCCTCATCCACAGGCTCCGACGCCGGCTGGCAGGTGCTCGACGACGTTGCCGGATTCTTGCGCCGGTTCGTTGCCTTTCCCAGTGATGAAGCGGCTAACGCTGTAACGCTGTGGGTCCTTCACGCACATACCATCCGCGCTGCTGAAAGCACCCCAAGGCTCGCTGTGGTCTCACCCGAGAAGGGCTCGGGCAAGACCCGGTTGCTCGAAGTCCTTGAGCTGCTCACCCCGACTGCGCGTCACGCGGTGAACATGACGGCGGCCGCCTTGTTCCGGGCCGTAGAGATGGACCAGCCCACCCTGTTGTTCGACGAGGCCGATACCTACTTCGGCCCCAAGGCAGCGAAGGACCATGAGGAGCTGCGCGGCCTCGTGAACGCTGGTCATCGCAGGGGCGCCGTCGCCTACCGGGTGGTTGGCAAGGGCGCAGAGATGAGCGTCAAAGCGTTCCCAGCCTTCGCGGCGGTGGCCTTGGCCGGTATCGGCGACCTCCCTGACACCATCTTGGACCGCTCCGTCCTGATCCGCATGCGACGGCGTGCCCCCGACGAGACTGTCGAGTCGTTCCGCCTTCGTCGGGTGCGGCCGGCGGCAGACACGCTCCGCGAGCGCCTTGCTGCTTGGGCCGAGGCGGTGGGCGACGACCTGGCGGACATCGAACCCGATATGCCTGCCGGTCTCGTGGACCGTCCAGCCGACGTATGGGAACCGCTGCTCGCCATCGTGGAAGCGGCAGGGGGTGACTGGCCGACAAGAGCACGAGGAGCAGCGCAGGCCCTGAACGCTGAGCGCGAGAAGGTCGACTCAAGCTTCGGGGTGCGGCTACTGACCGACGTTCGCACGGGCTTCGCCAACAGGGACCGCATGCGCACGGCGGAGCTGCTCGAAGTCCTTTGCGCCATGGACGAAGGGCCCTGGGGCGACCTCAGGGAAAATCTCTCGACGCCCGTGGGCTCGCGTGCCGTCTCAAGCCCTACGGCATCGCGCCCGATGACCACCGGTTCCCTGATGGCACCGCGAAAGGGTATCTGCGGTCCGACTTCGAAGACGCTTGGCGTCGATACCTTCCGGTATCCGAAAAAGGGGCAACAACGGCAACAAGCAACGCTTGGGCAACCGAAGACCAGCCATCTACCTGCGATGTTGCCCATGTTGCGGATGTTGCCCAACCCGGGGATGAGAGGGGCAACGTTGCCCATCGGGAACGCAACAGGGAAGGTCCGACCGTGAGCGACCATTGCCCCGAGTGCGGCGCACCACCGGTACGCCGGGGTACGTTCGGAACCGTCGCCTGCGCTCACCAGCTCGCCCGAGGGGAGGCGAGCTGATGGGGCCGAGGCGCCACGCGAGCTGCGACCCGGCGCGCCGACGCTGGCCATCTCACGTGTCGGCAGTGCGACGCCATCACCTTTCCCCGCGAAGACCGCATGGCTCGACGATTCGACGCTCTTGGTGGACTGGCTCCCGGCCTGCGAGCACGTCCGGGAGTGGGGGTATCAGATCGTCACGCCAGCGGAGCTGCCGCTCGACCGGCGATGCCAGGGGACCAACAAGGACGGGTCTAGATGCCGCCGCAATGCGGGACCTGGCGGCTGGTGTGCGGCCCATGACCCGGTTCGGCGGTCGCCATCGTGAGCGGACCACCTATGGACCCGTCGCGACGTCTACCACCCATGGAAACGCCCCCCGGAGCAGCAAGTGGCTAAATGGCGACCGGCCGTCCCCTGCCACGCTCGTCGCAGCAACGGCTCGCCGTGCGGGAACTACGCAATGCACGGCGGCATGGTCTGCCACGCCCATGGTGGTCGAGCTCGCCAGGTCCGCCGAGCGGCTTTCAGCCGTCGTAGAGAGGCTCAGGCTCGCCGCTACTTGGCCGAGCTCAGTGTGGAGCGCGAGGCCCGGCGTGCCGCCATCGCACCCTGGGCGCAGGAGCTCCAAGATGCGCGGTGGGAGTTTGATCGGACTGCTCTGGCTCGTCGCTATCGCCGGATCGCTCGAGAGATGACGGCCGTTGCCAAGGCGCTCCGGGCGGAGGCTCGCCAGGTCGAGGAGGGCGACACGTGAACGCCGCGATGCTCGTGCCAGAGGTGGGCCCAATATCCGCCTGTGTGGTCGCGGGGCCCTGTCCGCTCGAACATCCTCCGTCGTCCTGGATATACAACATAATGTCGGTTATGCTGTAGATATGACGATGAGCACGGAGCTGGTGAGTGCACAGGTCAGCCGAACCGTCGAGCCGACCACGGTGCTCCGAGAGGCAGTCGACGTGGCCCGGGCCTTCCTGCTCGGTTACCAGGAGAACACCCGAGCCGCCTACGCCCGAGATCTCGGTGAGTGGTTCGCCTGGTGCGAGGGCCACGAGGTGGACCCCTTGCAGGCCAGCCGGCTCCACGTCGATGCCTACGCCCGCCAGCTCACCGAGGTCGAGAATCGGTCGCCGGCCACCGTGGCGCGCCGGCTGTCCGGTCTGAGTGGCTTCTACCGCTATGCGGTAGCCGAGGAGCTCGTGGCCCGCAACCCCGTGGCAAGCGTGCGGCGTCCGACGGTGGGTTCTGACAGTGTCTCGACCGGTCTCGACCGCGACGAGCTCGGTTCGTTGATCGCGGCCGCCGAGGATGACAGCCCACGCAGCCACGCTCTGGTGCTCCTGCTCGGGTTGAACGGGCTGAGGATCTCAGAGGCTCTGAGCGCCGACGTGGAGGCCCTGGGAACCGAGCGCGGCCACCGCACCATCACGATCACCCGCAAGGGTGGCAGGCGTGCCACGGTCCCGCTCGCACCCCGTACCGCCCAGGCGGTCGAGACGATGGTGGCCGGCCGCAACGGCGGCCCGTTGTTCGCCACCTCGACTGGCAAGCGTATGGACCGTGTGGCCGCCTTTCGGACGATCCGGCGCCTTGCGGCTGAGGCGGGCATCGGCCGGGACCTCCATCCCCACGACCTCCGGCACGCTTTCGTGACCCTCAGCCTTGACGCCGGCGCAACCCTCCGGGACGTCCAGGACGCAGCCGGGCACGCCGACCCGAGGACGACCCGCCGCTATGACCGGGCTCGGCACAACCTCGATCGCCACCCCACCTATGCCCTCGCAGGGGCCATCGGCTAAGCCGGGATACACGAGGGAAGCAGTCAGCCCGCCAGCGTCCCGAAGCCAGCGAACCTCGCGATCTCCTCGGCCGCGCTCATGTTCTCTCCCTCTTCCTCCCGCCGCCGAATTCCTCACGGGTCCTCTAAAAATGCAGCTTGGGACGAAATACAGCACACACGAGGGACCTTCGGCCCTAGTTGCTGCTTGAGCGGCTGCTTCACGCTTGCTTTTTGAGCGATTCGATACTTCGGATCGCAGGAGGGGAAGGGGGGGCCGGCGTGTCCGACCTGAACGATGCACTACATGGAGCCAGTCCTCCGCAGGGCCACAACCCAGGAGAAGCTCTCAGGGCGACGGATCTCTCGTCGGCTCCCGGTCAAGCGTCGGCGCCGCAGGCGCCACAATCAACAGGCCGACCAATGGCGCAGCACATCGCGTACATGCCCTCCACTAGACGTGTGGGCAAGACACGCAACCCCTGGGGTGTCTGGCTCCTGGCGCTGGTCACCCTCGGCATCTACCTACTTTGGTGGTATTACACGATCAACAACGAGATACGTGAGTACGACGACCGTATCCAAGTCCAACCAGGGATTGCGCTGTTGGCGCTCTTTATTCCGATTGCCGGCTTGGTCTCAATCGTCAAAACCGGTGGCCGGATACGCGCAGGCACAGCGATTCGCCGAATCGAACTTCCGCTGCTCTGGACTGATTGGGCTCCTTCTGGCCATCGTCGGCTTCGCGATCGTCTACTACCAGAGCCAGCTAACAAAGTTTGGGACATGTACGGCAATCCAGAGCCTGGGACGCCGATCGCTTCGTAAGAGGGGGCCGAGATGAAGGCAGCAGCCATCGGGGGAACGCTGGCGGTCGTTTTGGTAGCAATAGCAGGTCCGGCGAGCGCGACCACTACCACCGAGCATCACACCACCACGACGGTGCATCACACGACGACCACTCAGCGCCACCATACGACCACGACTCTCCACAATTCGCACCCGACTACAACCACGAAACCCAAGGGGCCGATCTTCACCCTGTCGGGCTCGGGCACGTCGACAACGAAGACATTCACGGCTCCTAATAGCGGGTGGGAGCTCCCAATGGAACTACGACTGCTCCCAATCGTTCGGGGGTGACGGCAACTTCATCGTGGAGGTGCAACAAGCGCCGGGTAAAGGGACTATGGCGGCGCTCGAGGACCAACCGGTCAATCAACTCGGCAGCGGCGGCTCGGGCACTGAGCACTATCACTACGGCGGCGGGGGCGTATACCTGTCGATCAATTCCGAATGCTCGTGGAGCGTGACCGTCCCGGGTAGCTAGCCCCAAGTCCACCCCTAGCCCGCCTGAGCTACTCTGCCACCCCAAGGCGGCTCCAATCGGGCCGAGCGATCCACCGGTGCGTCACAGCGTCGACGTAGGGTGCGCCCACGTCGCCGGTTGGGAATCGGTCGGCCGCCTCCGGCCGGCTCCCCTGGCGCCGATGAGGAGGCGGACTCGGGATGACGAAGCGCGGCACAACAGTTGGCGAGGGACGCAAGGGCAAGCGACGCGGCGCCGGCGAAGGCACCGTGTATCAAGCGCCCGACGGTCGGTGGCGCGGTGCTGTCGACCTCGGCTGGCACGATGGCCGCCGCGTCCGGAAGTACGTCTCAGCGAGGACGCAGGCGAAAGCCATAGAGAAGCTGCGAGAGGCCCAGCGGGCAGCCAAACCGGCACCGTCACCGATGATCGAATGACCGTAGGCGTGTGGCTCGAACACTGGCTCGCCACAGTCGTTCCAGGTCGTGCGAGCTCGCCGAACACCCTCACCAACTATCGAGCCGTTGTTAGGCATCAGCTCAAGCCGGCCCTCGGAAAGGTGGTTCTAGCGAAGCTCAATCCGGAGCAGGTTGACCGGTTTCTGGCGAGCCGGGCAGAGGCCGGTTTCTCTCGCTCCTACGTCGCCCGTATGAGGGCCGTGCTCACCGATGCTCTGCGCCACGCTGAACGAAGAGGGCTCGTCCATAGGAACGCTGGGGCACTTTCAGTCATGCCCAAGACCGGTGAACCAAGCGAACGCCGCTCACTCACCGCTGACGAGGCCCGGAGCTTGATTGAGGCGGCACGACCCGAAAGACTCAGCGCCCTCGTCGTTCTGGGACTCACGATCGGACTGAGACCAGGCGAGCTCAGCGGTCTCTTGTGGGACGACCTTGACCTCCAGGCACGCCCGCCAGTCCTCGTCGTCTCCGGTTCGCTGAAACGTCAACCGGACAGCGCTCTTGTTCGAGGTGCCGTAAAGCGGTCGTCGGCCGGGGAACGCACCATAGAGTTGCCCGGCGTGGCAGCGAAGGCCCTCCGGCATCATTGGCGCCAACAGGCAGCCGAGCGTTTGGCTGCCGGCGATGTCTGGGCCGACACGGGGCTGGTGTTCACCAGCGAAACCGGGTCTGCACTAGACCCGAGCAACGTCCGTCGTGTCTTTCGCAGAATCGCGGAGCGCGCCGGGATCGACGACATGGACTTCCCCTACGTCATGCGACACACCGTGGCAAGTCTCTTGCTCGACGCTGGCGCATCCATAGAGGAGGTAGCCGACGTGCTAGGTGACGATCCCAGAACGCTCTATCGCCACTACCGGCACCGCGTGCGGCCAGTCGCTTCAGCGGCCGCCCGTCCGATGCAAGCCCTCTTTGGCTCCGGCTCCTGATTCTCTTGGCTGCCAGTTTGGCTGCCAAGCTGCCAGGCTGGTCCTGAAGTTGCGCTCCACCTAACCACAATCAGCACTCTAACCTGGTGATTCGTGGTGGGCCGTAGAGGACTCGAACCTCTGACCCCTTGCGCGTCATGCAAGTGCGCTACCAACTGCGCCAACGGCCCCGGAGGGAAGATGTTATCAGCCGGGACGCGTCGGACCTCCGCCGAAAACACCGCTACATCTGCAGCACGGCGGCCCCGTTGACCCGATCATGGGCCAGGTCGCTCAGCGCCCGATCGGCCTGCTCCAAGGGGTACGGGGTGGTCGTGGCCCGTACGCCCAGGCGGGGCGCCAACCGCAGTAGCTCCTCACCGTCCTGGCGGGTGTTCGCAGTGACGCTGCGGACGACGCGCTCTTGGAACAGATGCTCCTGGTAGTTGAGCGCCGGTATGTCGCTCAGATGGATCCCCGCGATGCTGAGCACGCCGCCGCGGTCGAGGGCCGCCAACGCCGGCGGAACGAGGGTCCCGACCGGCGCGAACATGATGGCGGCGTCCAGGGGCTCGGGGGGCATGGCGTCCGCCTCGCCGACCCAGACCGCACCGAGGGAGGCGGCGAGCTTCTGCGCCTCCTCGGACCGTGTGGCGACGTAGAGCTCGGCACCCTGGGCCCGGGCGATCTGGGCGGTGATATGGGCGGAGCCGCCAAACCCGTAGATGCCGAGTCTCCCACCCGGCCGCAGGTTGGTCAGCTTGTAGGCCCGATACCCGATGATGCCCGCGCACAGGAGGGGGGCCGCCTGTCGGGCGTCGAGATCCTCGGGGAGTCGGTAGACGAAGCCCTCCCGGGCCACGACCCAGTCCGCGTATCCGCCGTCCCGGTCCCACCCGGTAAAGGTGGCGCGCAGGCAGAGATTCTCGTCGCCGCGGCGGCAGAAGCGGCACTGCCCGCAGGTCGACGCCAGCCAGGCAACACCCACCCGATCCCCCACCGCGAAACGCGTTGCCGCAGGTCCCATGCCGCTCACCCGGCCCACCACCTCGTGACCGGGCACGACGTGGGGTCGATGGACCGGGAGATCGCCCTCGGTCACGTGGAGATCGGTGCGACACACGCCGCAGGCTTCGATCCGTACCAGGACCTCGTCACCGTCCGGACTCGGCTCGGGGCGCTCGACCAGGGTGAGCGGATGCTGGTCGATGGGCCGGGGCGCGTCGACTTGCCAGGCACGCATGCCCCATCCTCGCGCCGTACGCTGGTGGCGACGACCAGCACACATTGGGGGTTCGCCTCGGGGCCTCGGGGGGGAACGCTCCCCGCCCGGACCCGAGCGGACGGAGGAGGGTGCCATGGCGGCGACCGTGCTCGTGGTCGAGGACGAGCTCAAGCTCCGCGAGCTGCTCCGCTCTCACCTCCAGCGCGCCGGCTACGTGGTGCTGACGGCCGCCTCCGGCGCCGAGGCCATCAACCTCGCCCGGAGCGCGGCTCCCGAGCTGATGGTCCTGGATCTCCGGCTCCCCGACGTCCCCGGCGAGGAGGTCGCGCTCGACGTCCGTCGGTTCTCCGACATGGCCATCTTGATGCTCACGGCCAAGACGGCGCAGGAGGACCGGATCCGCGGGTTCGAGGCGGGCGCCGACGACTACCTGACCAAGCCCTTCAGCCTGCGGGAGCTGGTCTTGCGGGTGCAGGCCATCTTGCGGCGCGGCCGGGGCGCCGAGGTCTCCTCCGCCCGGCCGAGCTTCGGCGACGGCGAGCTCGTGGTCGACGAGGCCCGTCGCGAGGTCTTCGTCCGGGGCCAGCTCGTCGACCTGACCCCGACGGAGTGGGGGCTCCTCACCTCCCTCGCGCAGATCCCCGGGCGCGTCTACGCGCGCTCGGAGTTGATCAACCGCGTCCGCGGCTACGAGTTCGAGGGGTACGAGCGGACCGTCGACTCCCACATCAAGAACCTGCGCCACAAGATCGAAGACGATCCCCGCCAACCCCGGATCGTGCTCACCGTGCTCAAGGGTGGCTACCGGCTCGGACTCGCACGCGATGGCTGACCTGCGGCGCCTGCTCGGGCTCATCGGCGTCCGCCTGGCCCTGGCCACCATGGCCGTCGCGGTGGGCGCGGTCGGCGTCTTGGCCGCGCTCACCTTGCTCGCCGCCCGAGGCGATGTCAGCCAGCTCGCCCGGCAGGAGCAGGAGCAAGCCGCCGCCGCCACGGCCGCGGCGGTCGCCGACGCCTACCGGGCCACGGGCTCCTGGGAGTCCGCGCACCTCCACGCGGCAGCGACGCTGGCGGCCAACAGCGATGCGACGGTGACGGTGTTGGACGCCGCGGGGAACGACGTAACCGTGCCGAGGATCGATGGCTTCACACCGCCGATCCCCCACGGACCGCTGCGCGCCTACGCCGTGGTCTCCGACGGCAGTCGGGTGGGCACGACCATCGTCCACTTCTACGGCGCCACCCTGCCCTCGGCGGAAACCCATCTCAGCAACGCCCTGGCGCGGACCGTCGCCGCCGGTGCCGGTCTCGGGGCGCTGCTGGCGCTCGGGGTCGCCATCTTCTTGTCCCGTTGGATCACCCGGCCGGTGGCGGCCCTGACCGAGGCGGTCCGGGCCATGGACGAGGGCGACCGGAGCATCCGGGTGGGAGCGCAGCGCGGCAGTGGCGAGCTGGCGGAGCTCGCCACGGCGTTCGACAAGATGGCCGACACGATCGCCCGGCAGGAGGACCTGCGCCGGGCCGTGGTCGCCGACGTCGCGCACGAGCTGCGCACCCCGCTCGCCATCCTCCAGGCCAGCTCCGAGTCGCTGGCCGACGAAATGGTGGTGCCCTCCAAGGAGAACCTCTCCTCGCTGCACGAGGAGGTGCTCCGTCTCACCAGGATCGTCGAGGACCTCGACACCTTGGCCTCGGCCGAGGCCGGGGTCCTGCGCGTGCACCTGCGCCCGGTCGACCTGGCGGAGGTCTCGGCGCGTGCCCTCGAGGTGCTCCGTCCCTCCTTCGAGGAGGCCGGGGTGCACCTGGACGCCCACCTCGCACCGGCGCCGGCGCTCGCCGACCCCGATCGCACCACCCAGGTGCTCCACAACCTGCTCACCAACGCGCTCAAGTTCACCGAGCGCGGTGGCCGGGTCACCGTCACGGTGCTGGCCGGGGCGAACGTCGCCTCGTTGGAGGTGGCCGATACCGGCACGGGCATCCCCCCCGACGAGCTCCCCCACGTCTTTGAGCGCTTCTGGCGGGGCAAGGAGGCCGGACGCGTGGCGGGGAGCGGCATCGGCCTGGCCATCGTCGACACCCTGGTCCGGGCGCAGGGCGGCTCGATCTCGGTCACTTCGGAGCCCTCGGAGGGGACGCGCTTCGCGCTCCAGTTCCTGCGCGCCGTGGCGACCAGGATCGAGCCCGGCATCCCGCCGGCACCGCCTCACTCCGCCGACCGGCAGCTCGCTCCCTCCGTCTCCGGCCCCCCGGCCGGAGACGATGCGTTGGCCTCCTGGTCGCGCTGGAGCACGAGGAGCAGCTCCTCGTAGGGTCCGAGGCCCGCCAGCCGGAGGTCGGGATCGTCGTCCAGGACCACCACGGGAACACCGCTCTGGTGCAGGTGCTCCACCGTCCGGAGCCCCACTCCCCCGAGGCCGCACACGATGACGTGGCGCTTGCCCCCCCACGACGACGGACGGTTCACGGTGCGGGTGCCCCCTCGGACTTCACACCGGCTGTCGCCAGGCACGCTCGAAGGGCAGCCGCCAGGTCCGGGGGGCGATCAGCTCCCGGATCCCGTCGGGCCCCCACGAGCCCACCCGATAGAGCCGGACGTCGGGCGGGTCGTCGAGCAGCGGGTGGGACACCTGCCACAGCCGCTCGATCCCGTCCGCGTTGGTGAACAGCGTCTGGTCTCCGTGCATGGCGTCGTGCAGGAGCCGCTCGTAGGCCTCGAGCACGTTGTCGGCCTGGTCCGTCTCGTGGATCGCGAATTGCAGGCTCAGCTTGTCGAGCTTCATCCCCGGTCCCGGCCGCTTGCCGTAAAAGGAGAGCGAGAGCTTGGAGGCATCCGCCAGGTCGAAGGTCAGATGGTCCGGACCGTGCGAGCCGGCGCCCGAGTCCGGGGGGAACATCGATTTGGGCGGCTCCCGGAAGGCGATGGAGACGATGCGGGCGCTCTCGGCCATCTGCTTGCCCGTCCTCAGGTAGAAGGGCACGCCGGCCCAGCGCCAGTTGTCGATCTCGCACCGCAGGGCGATGAAGGTCTCGGTCTCCGAGTCGGGCGAGACCCCCCCGGTCCATCGGTATCCCTCGTACTGGCCCCGGACGGCGCACGACGGGTCGATCGGGCGCATCGAGCGGAAGACCTTGTTCTTCTCCTCGCTGATGGCCCCGGGCTCGAGGGCGGTGGGTGGCTCCATGGCGACGAAGGCGAGGACCTGGAACAGGTGGGTGACGACCATGTCCCGAAACGCGCCGGTGTGCTCATAGAAGGAGGCCCGGCCGCCCACCGCGAGGGTCTCGGGCACGTCGATCTGGACGTGGTCGATGTGCTGGCGGTTCCAGATGGGCTCGAACAGCCCATTGGCGAAGCGGAAGGCCAAGATGTTCTGGGCCGCCTCCTTGCCCAAGAAGTGGTCGATCCGGAACACCTGGTCCTCGTCGAACAGCTCCTGGACCTCGCTGTTGAGGCGCTGAGCGGTCACCAGATCCGTGCCGAAGGGCTTTTCCATGACGATGCGCGACCGATCGGTCAGTCCCGCATCGCCCAGCGTCCGGATGACCTCGCTCGCCGCATGCGGCGGGATGCTCAGGTAGTGGAGCCGGCGGGCCTCGGGTGCCAGGCTGGCCTCGGCCGTCTTCACCGCGGCGGCGAGTCCACGCGCCCCGTGCGCCCCGGGAACGTAGCGGAGGTGCTCGCGAAAGCGGCTCCAGTGGTCGTCGTGCACCTCCCCACGGGCAAACTCGTCGCAGGCCTGTCGAGCGACGCTGACGTAGGTGGCGTCGTCGAGGTCGTCCATGGACGTCGCCACGATCCGGCACTCCGACAGGAGCCCCGCCCGAAACAGATGGAAGAGGCCCGGGAGCAGCTTGCGGCGGGCGAGGTCGCCCGTCGCCCCAAAGAGGACGATCACGTGGGGCGAGACCGTCCGGTGCGTGACGCGTCGAGGAGCCCGGTCCGCCCCGAGCTCTCGGCCGGGCGCGTGGTCCAGGTCCGTCATCGGCCCACGGTCGTCGGTGGTGAGGTCATGGTGCCGTGATGGGTGTCCCGCATGGACCGGACCGGGGTTCGACCGAGCCCCGCTCCGGCCGAATCTACGGACCGACTATTTCCAGAAGGTTGCTGCCGTGAGTGCACCGTGTGAACGCGTGCGCCGCGCCGCGCCGCGCCGGTCCGGGGCCGGGCGACGAACTCCATCGGGACTCCATCCCCCCCTCACCGTCGCTCCACAGAGGGGGCCTTGAATGGAATCCCTCGCGGGGTGAGCCCGGGTCACTCCGGCTCACGGAGGCAGGGAGGTGGCTCATGGCGGGATTGATCCGAAAGAGCCTCGACGAGCCGGAGGTTACGCGGCCCTTCGCCGCGGGCACGGGGAAGCTCGAGCTCGTCGACTCGGGGACGGGTGCGGTCGGGCGGGCGACCTTCGAGCCCGGCTGGCGGTGGTCCGACCACGTGAAGCCGATCGCCGGAACGAACAGCTGCGAGGCAGCCCACACCGGCTACTTCATCTCTGGCAGGATGCGGGTGGTCATGGACGACGGGGAGGAAGCGGAGTTTGGGCCGGGCGACTTCTGCGTGATCCCCCCGGGCCACGACGCGTGGACGGTCGGTGGCGAACCGTGCGTGGTGCTCGACTGGCAGGGCTTCGCCGACTACGCCAAGGGCTGAGAGACGCCGGGGGCTGACAGGAGGCACCAACGTTGGCTGGGGAACTCGACGAGGCACGGCTCGGCCAGCTCATGGGCACCATGGCCGGCCACCTGACGGGTGGGGCCATGTGCTTTTCGGTCTGGTTGGGCGACGAGCTCGGGCTCTATCGGATCCTGGCCCGGGACGGGTCGGCGGCGGCGGACGAGATCGCCGACAGGGCGGGGTGCCATCCACGGCTCGTCCGGGAGTGGCTGGACGCACAGGTCGCCGGGGGCCTCATCGACTACGACCCCGATGCCGGCACCTACGCGCTCTCGCCGGAGGCGGAGGCCGTGCTGGCCGACGATTCGTCGCCGGTGTTCGTGGCCCGGGGCATGAACGCGCTCGCCGCGATGTTCTTCGACCAGGAGAAGGTGGCGGCGGCGTTTCGGGGCGACGGGGGGATCCGCTGGGGCGACCACCACCCCTGCCTCTTCCTCGGTACCGAGTGGTTCTTCCGGACCGGGTATCGGGCCTATCTGCCCACCCAATGGATACCCAGCCTCCAGGGGATGGAGGCAAGGCTGCGCGACGGCGCAAGGGTCGCCGACGTGGGCTGCGGGCATGGCGCCTCGGCCATCGTCATGGCCCAGGCGTATCCCGACAGCCGGGTCTGGGGCTTCGACCTGCATCCCGCCTCGGTCACGACGGCGGCTGCCCGCGCCGAGGAGGCCGGCGTGAGCGACCGCGTCGAGTTCGCGATCGCCGACGCCAAGAGCTACCCGGGAGAGTTCGACCTCATCTGCTTCTTCGACTGCCTGCACGACATGGGCGACCCCGTCGGCATCGCCCGCTACGCCCGGGAGCACCTCGCCGCGGACGGAACGGTGCTCCTCGTCGAGCCCTTCGCCCTCGACGACCGCCCGACCAACCTGCACGCCAATCCGATGGCCGCCCTCTTCTACACGGCGTCGACGGCGATATGCCTCCCCAACTCCTTGTCCCAGGAGGTCGGCCTCGCGCTCGGCGCCCAGGCCGGAGAGGAGCGCTTGCGACAGGTCTTCGAGGAGGCCGGGTTTACCCGGTTCCGACGCGCCTCGGAGACGCCGATGAACCTGATCCTCGAAGCTCGCGCCTGACCACCGCGGCGGCACCGACCCTCATCGGCGAGGTCGACCCTCGCCGGCCGAGGCCACGGCGTCGAGCAGCTCCCTCCAGGCCTCGACCCGCCGCACGGGACCTCCGGGGACCTTGGCCGCGTCGTCGGCTCGCCGCAGGGCGACCATCGAGCGCCACTCCGGGCGCCGGCAAAACGACGTGACCTCGTCGGAGGTCATCGTCCCACCCTGGCCGACCAGGGTCATGGTGCTCTCCTCGCTGAGCCCCCCGGCATACGAGGGCTCGACCGTCACGAGATAGCGCTTGGCGTCCGTATGGCCGCCGACCAGCTCGGCCACCCGCCTCCCCAGCAACGGACCCACGAGCTCGGCGCCGCGCCGCGCGTGGTCGGGGCACCCCGGATCCAGGCCGCTCGCCAGGTCGTGGACCAGGCCGGCGGCGACCAGCTCCGCGTCACGGTCCTCTGAGCGGGCAAGGGACTCTGCGGTCTGGAGCAGGTGGGCGAGCGCGGGCACCACGTCGGTCGACCCAAGGTCCTCGAGCGAGAGGAGTGCGCACACGAGCTCGTCCACGGAGGAAAGGGCGCGCACCGGGCCGGTCAGCAATCGGACGCGTTGAAGTCGGTGACCGGGTCCACGGCGAAGCGCCAGCCGTAGTAACGCTCCGCGAGCTGGCCGGCGCTCTGGACCGTCGGCACCGTGCCCGTGGCCAGCTGGGCGCACATGGTCTGCTCCACTTGGCTCGGGGTGGCGTTCGCACCCAGCGCAAGGATCTGAGGGTAGACCCCGGCAAAGTAGTTCCACGCCAACACGTTGATCCCACCGTCCGTGCAGAACAGCGGGCTGGCGTTGCCGTCGGCGGCGAAGGAGAGCTGGAGCGAGCATTCGCTGACGACCGGTGGCGTCGTCGCCGGCGACAGGACCGCGGCGGTCGCGCCCGTCGTGGTCGTGGCCGGCGCTGACGTCGTCGTCGAGGCGGCGGTCGTCGTGGTGGCCGGCACCGACGTCGTGGTCTTGATCGTCGTGCTCGTCGACCTCGACGTCGATGTCGTGGACGGCGACGAAGAGGGCGTGGAGCCACACGCGCTCAGGGCGAGCATCGCCGGCACGACCAACAACCCTGCGAGCAACCCTCGCCTCAGCGGACCCTCCTTTTCCGGGAGAGCCGAGAGCCTACCGCTCGTGGCATCATGACGGGATGAGCGACGGGTGGACGACCATGGCAGTAGCCGACGTGCGGCCGGGTGACCTCGTGCGCATGCCCAACGGGCAAGAGGTGCTCGTCTCGAGGATCGAAGCCAAGTTCTTTGGTATGGACACGATGGTGGCCTTGATCGAGGACACCCCCGAGCGGTGGTTCAAGCAACCCGCCCGCAATGGCGACGACGTCGAGGTGCGACGCTCCGACGCCTGATCACCACCGGGCCGGACGGCTAGCGCCCCCGCCAACGGGGCGGTCGGCGCTCGGCGGCGGCGCGGACTCCCTCGGCCGCGTCCTCCGTGGCGCCGACCACGAGCCGCATGGTCTCCCCGAACCGGATCGCCTCGACGGGTGGCAGCGAAGCGGCACGCACCGCCACCTCCTTGGTGGCCCGCACGGCAAGTGGGCCCGAGGCCACGATGCGGTCGGCCAGCGATCGGGCCTCCTCGAGGAGCCGGTCGTCGGGGACCACCCACCCGGCCAGCCCGATCTCCTTGGCCCGCTGCGCGCCGATGCGCTCGCCGGTGAGCAGGAGCTCCATGGCGGGTTGCCAACCCACACGCCGTGGCATGCGGATGGCGGCCACCACCGGGGCCACCCCCATACGGACCTCCGGATAGCCAAACTCTGCGCTCTCCGCGGCGATGACGAAGTCGCACCAGCTGACCAGGGTGAGCCCGTAGCCGAGGCAATACCCGTTGACCGCCGCGATCACGGGCTTGAAGATCTCCCAGCCGCTCTCGAACGAGTTGACCGTGGGCTTCTCCCAGAACGTACCGGCGAAGTCCCCGGTCGAGCCGACGGAATCCTTGAGGTCCGCTCCCACGCAAAAGGCGCGACCCGCACCGGTCACGATGCCCACCCAGGCGTCCTCGTCGTCCCGGAAGCGCAGAAAGGCCTCGTTGAGATCGCGGCGCAAGGCCCCGTTGATCGCGTTCAGGACCTCGGGGCGGTCGTAGGTGATGGTGGCGACGTGGCCGTCGAGCTCGTAGCGGACCAGCGGCTTCATCGTCGCCTCAGACCGCCTCGGTCTCCGCCCGGCCGCTGCTCCCCGCGGCCGTCCACCAACTGGGCGACGCCGCGGGGCCCGCAGCGGACTGCTGCTCGTCGCGCTCGGCGGCGATCACGTGGAGCACGGCGTTGATGAGCGCCAGGTGGGTCAGCGCCTGGGGGAAGTTGCCGAGGTGACGCCCGGTCGCCGGATCGAGCTCCTCTCCGTAGAGACCGAGCCCCGAGGCGGCACCCAGCAACCGCTCGCACAGCTTGCGGGCGCGGCCCAGCTCGCCGATCTCCACGAGCGCAGACACCAACCAGAAGGAACACACGGTGAAGGTGCCCTCGGGCTCGTTCAGGCCGTCGTCGGTGTCCTCCGTGCGGTAGCGGTGCACGAACCCGTGGTCACCCAGCTCGTCGGCGATCCCGAGAACGGTGGCGCGCAGGCGCTCGTCCGACGGGGGGAGGAAGCGGACCAGCGGCAGTAGGAGCAGCGACGCGTCGAGCTCCTCCGAGCCGTAGGTCTGCACGAAACGTCCACGTTCGTCGACGCCGTGCTGACAGACGTCCGAATGGATCTCGAGGGCGATGCGCCACCACTCGTCGGCCCGGTCCGACTCCCCGCGAAGGGCGGCCAGGCGTGCGCCCCGGTCGGCCGCCACCCAGCACATGACCTTGGAGAAGGTAAAGGGCTGGGGGGCCGCCCGAGACTCCCAGATGCTCTGGTCCGGCTCCCGCCACTGCCGCACGACCGTGTCCACGGCGTGGACGACCATCCGCCACGCTCGCTCGCTCAACGCGTCCCGGGAACGCGTGTGCTGATAGACGCAGTCGACGATCGCTCCGAAGACGTCGAGTTGGTCTTGGCGGTAGGCCGCGTTGCCGATCCGCACCGGCCTCGAACCCGCGTAGCCGGACAGATGCTCGAGCTCGGCCTCCTCGACCTCGTCGGATCCGTCGACGGCATAGAGGACCTGCAGGCCCGGCCGGGATGAGCCCCGGCTCGACGGACGCCGCCGTCTCGGAGGAACCGCCCGGTTCCAATACGTCGCCGAGGAAGGCCAAGAAGTCCTCGGCCTCGGCATCGAGGTCGAGGGCGTGGAGGGCCCACAGGGTGAACGCCGCATCTCTCAGCCACGTGTACCGATAGTCCCAATTGCGGTGACCACCGGGATGCTCGGGCAGCGAGGTGGTGGGTGCCGCCAAGAGCGCGCCCGTGGGCGCGTAGGTCAGCCCCTTGAGCGTGATGGCGCTGCGCTGCACCTGTTCCCGCCAGGGATGGTCGGGGAAGCGCCCACCATCGATCCACTGGCGCCAAAACCGGTTGGTCTCCACCCGACACCGCTCGACGTCCTCCTCGTCGGAGGGCAACGGCCGCTCGGACCAGCTCAGCACCACGTAGCACGTCTCGCCCTGGAGCAGGCGATGGCGAGCTCGGACCGCCCGCCCCTCGATCCCGAGGCGAAGGTTGCCCGCCAGTCGCAGCTTCACGAAGTCGGGGTTGGTGGTGACGACCGCATCGTAGGACGGCCCGAGGTAGTCCCAGCGAGCGTCTGCGCGACCGAAATCAAAGGATGGCTGGCAGTCCAGGACGACGTCGACGGACCCGTGGAGGCAGGCGGCCGAACGGATGAGCATGTGGTCGGCGTCGAAGTCGCCGGGGGTACGGCGGTGGAGGGCCGAGCGATCCGCGGTGCGGTGCCAGGGAGCTGATCGACATGAAGTCCCGCACCGCAAGCCATCCCGTGCGGGTCTGCCAGGTCGTCGCCAGCATCATGGTCCCGGTCACGTAGCGACGGTTGGCCGGGACCGCGGTGTCCGCGGGGGCCAGCCGGAAGGAGCCGGCGGACCGGTCGAGGATGGTGCCGAAGACGCTCGGATCGTGCGGCCTCGGCAGGCACAGCCACTCGAGCGCACCCGTGGGCGCGATCAGGCAGGTGTTCTCGCAGTCCGACAGGAAGGCGTAGTCGGCGATCGGAGGGAAGATCGCCTCGAGGCTCTGCTGCCGCAGTGCCCCGAAGGGCCCCACCTCTCCTCGCGGGGGCTCGCTGCCGGGTCCCCGCTGATGGGAACCCAGGGCGACCAGACGACCGGAGGGCGCGGAGAGGTGGTCGGCGCCCTGGTAGTCGTCCCCTGCTCCCTCGTCGTTGACGGCCATCACGTCTCCCGACCGCTGCCCCGGGCTCGGGACCACGGTACAAAGCGGACACATCGGCGAACTGCCTGCGCGTCAGGTTAACCACGGTTACGGCGAAGGCGGGTCATCACTCGACCGCCGCAAGACGTACCGGGCCACGCCGGATCGGCCCCGGTCCGCTCGGCGCGGCGACCAGCTCCAGCGCCGCAACGCGACAAACACGCCGGCCGCTCCCCATACGGCCATCACGAGATAGTCGTGCCAAGCCCAGGGCGACGCCGTGCCGGCGAGATCAAAGGGCGCGAACACGGCCAGGATCATGTGGCGCACCGGGAAGAATGACGCGAAATTGCGCGAGCCCCGATTGCGGGCTGATCGGATACCACAGACCGGAGAGGAACAGGAGGACGAAGAAGACAACCGAGACGACCGGGCCACCGGCCTCCTGGTTCGGGATCAGCGTGCTCACGGCGACCCCGAGCGCCGTGAAGGAGGCCGCGCCGACGACCAGGGCGAAGACAAACGCCCCCCAACTGGCGGGCAACGCCACGTTGTAGCCCACCTTGCCGATGACGAGGAGCAGGACCACCTGGATGCAGCAGATCACCAGCGTGCTGGCAAAGACGGCGGCAAGGAAGATCCACGTCGGCAGGGGGGCGAGACGGACCCGCTTGAGCAACCCGGTCTCGCGGCGCACCACGAGCCAGACGCTCAGGTTGTTGAAGCAGGTCGCCATCACGCCGTAGGCGATGAAGCCCGGCACGTAGTACTGGATCACCCGCTGGCCGCCGAGCGTCTGGCTGTGGCTGGTGCCGGCGCTCGCTCCGAGGAGGATCAGGAAGACGACCGAGAACCCCACGGTGAAGATCGCCGCGACGGGGTTCAGCCAGAAGTTGAGCTGTTCGTAGTACAGCTGTCGCGCGATCAGTCGAAGGTCGTCGACGCCCCGGAATCTGGCGTCGGTCGCGGTCTTGCCGGGGACGAGTGGTGCGCTCACCCCCGCCCCTCCTCCTGTTGGGGAGCGCTCTCGGGCCGGTATCCGGTGAGGCGGAGATACACGTCCTCCAGGGTGAGGCGCTCGACGGTGAGGCCCCGGAGCTCGACGTCCTCACGCAGCGCCCAGGTGGTGACCTCCGCCAGGACCTCGGTCTCCTTGTCGGTCCGGATCTCGACGGCCCCACCCTCGTAGTGCGTGGGGGGCACCGGCAGGTCCGTCGGTGCCGTTGCCTCGGGGAGGCGAAAGCGGATCCTCGCGTCCCCCACGTCACGTCCACCCAGCGATTCGGGCGTGCCCTGGGCGACGATCCGCCCCGAGCTGATGACCGCGACCCGGTCGGCCAGGGCCTCCGCCTCGTCCATGTAATGGGTCGTGAGGATCACCGTGGTGCCTCCGCTCGTGAGGCTCCGCACGAGGTCCCAGGCACCTCGCCGTGCCGAGGGGTCAAAGCCGGTCGTGGGCTCGTCCAGGAACAGCAGCTCGGGATTGCCGATGATGCCCAACCCGAGGTCGAGACGGCGCTGCTGGCCTCCCGAGAGTGTCTTGACCCGGTCTCTAGCCTTCGACTCCAGTCCGAGCAGGTGCAGCACCTCCTCCACGGGACGCGGGGACGGGTAGTAGCCCGCGCTGCGGGCAAGCGCCTGTCGCACCGAGAGAAATGGCTCGACCGCCAGCTCCTGGAGGACGACACCAATGCGCTCCCGGAGGGCGCGGGAGGTCGATGCGGCCGCCGGATCGAACCCGAGCACGCTGACCTCGCCGCGGTCCCTCTGGCGAAACCCCTCGAGGATCTCCACGGTCGTCGTCTTGCCGGCACCATTCGGACCGAGGAGGGCAAAGACCTCCCCGTGCTCGACGGAGAAATCGACGCCCTGGACGGCGCGGACTGACCCGTAACCTTTTGACAGGCCCCGGACGGAGACCGCTGGCACCGCACAACCTCCTCCCGACGATGCTGCTCGTCGTCGACACAGCGTACGGCCCGGCAGCGTCGCCTTCCCATTCCATACCCGTCATGATGTCGTGCACCCCTGACCACCCGCATTCACCCTCGTCACGCGAACGCCCTCAGTGGCTCGGCCGCGGCGGCGATGCCGCCTACACTTCTCGCACCATCCATCTCAAAGGAGAGAGCACGTGCCTTGGACCTCGAAATCACGGGCCGCCCTGGCGGCACCGATCCTCGCGTTGGGCGTTGCCGGCGGCGCCCTCGGTTCGGCCACTCCGGCCTCTGCGGCCGACGTGGTAGTCCCCCACAACTTCTCGGGCACCGTCACGTCTGCCTTCTACGGCGGTGGCGCAGTCGAACGTACGCTCGACTGCGGCGCGCAGGGCCAGGGCTACGTGGAGGGTGTCGGTGAGAACCGCACCGTTCCGAGGGCGGACGTGAACGAGAGCCCCAACGTCATCCACGTCTTCATTGCCAAGAACACCGAGGCGTTCGCCTTCCTGTCCCGGATCGTCACCTCGGTGACGATCCACATCGAGGCCGTACCGGTGAGGGGTCCGCTGCCCTACAGCATCACGCTCTACTGCACGTCGAACGCCCGACATGCCTGGCGGGTCTTCGGCTGATCCTTACAGGACAACGGCAGGAAACGGCCGGCCCCGGGACCCGACCGTCCCGGGGCCGTGCCATGTACCTCGATCAAAGGCCGCGTCGCCTGCCTATACTCCCGCCGTGGATCTTGACCCGCTCGACGAGCACCCGATCCATCAGCTGCCCATGTCCATGGCGTATGTCGGCACGGCCGACCGCAACACCTACGACCGCTGCATCTACCAAGGCCTGGACCACGAGGCCGAGACACACTTCCTCACCGGACTCGGCGTCTATCCCAACCTCGGCATCATCGATGCGTTCGCGTCGGTGCGCCGGGGCGACCGGCAGTGGAGCATCCAGGCGTCGGGCGTGCGCCCGGCCGACAAGCTGCGCCAAGAGGTCGGGCCGTACCGGATCGAAGTGGTCGAGCCGTTCCGCCGACTGCACCTGTCGTGCGATGGCGATGACCACGGTGTGGGGTTCGACCTCTGGTTCGAGTCGGAGTACGGCCCCGAGAGGGAGCCACAGCACGTCAAGTATGGCGGTCCATCCAACAGCGTGATCCTCGATGGGTGCCGGTTCGCACAGGTGGGAACGTGGCGCGGGGAGCTACGGGTCGACGGCCGGACGATCGGCGTCGAGCCCTCGCGGTGGACCGCCACCCGCGACCGCTCGTGGGGCACCCGTCCCGTGGGCGAGGCGGTCCCGGGGGGCCAGCCGGCCACGCGGGAACCGGGCATCTGGTGGATCTGGGTGCCGATCAAGTTCCAAGACTTCGGCGTCCACTTCATGGTCGACGAGGACCCCGACGGCTTCCGCACGCTCAACTACGCGGTGCGGTTCTGGCCGTCGTCCAAGGGGCGCAAGACCGAGCAGCTCGGTTGGCCCGAGGTCGACATCCGCTACCGTCCCGGCTCTCGCTATCCGCTCGGTGCCACCCTGCACGCGAGGACCGTGGACCGCAAACCGCTCGAGCTTGACATCACCTGCCTGACCGGGATCCCGCTGCACATCGGATGCGGCTACGGCAATGCCGAAGACTGGAACCACGGCCGGTGGATGGGCGAGTCGTGGATCCAGGGCCGGACCTACGACTACACCGATCCCGCAGTGCAGGCGCTGGTGCCGTGGGGTGGCGTCGACCACCTCGCCCGGGCGACCTGCGACGGCCAGACCGGCTTTGGCATCTTCGAGCACGGATCGATCGGCCGCCACGCCCCGACGGGCATGGCCGACATCTCCTCGGTCGCCCCGTAGCGTCCGGGTCTGGTCGGCCCCGACGTTGGAGCCGGGCGACGACCGCCGCACCCGGCCGATGCGGTACTAGCTGAAGCTGACGGTACCGTTGCCGGTGATGATGCCCCACCCGGCAACCGGGTTGGCATTGTTGCTCTGGTTGCAGGCGCCGCTCTTGGTCTTCGGCAAGATGAGCGCAACCTGTGCGCTCATCGTCACCGATCCACTGATCCCGGCATACGCGCCGGTGCCACTGCCGGCGATGATGGGCACCGCGGCCGGCCCGACGGCGACGGATGCTGAGCAGTTGGAGTTGCTGAAGTCCGTGGGGTTCGCGTTGTTGAACGCCGCATTCAGCTGCGAGGTGTCCACGGTGAACGTGCCCTTCTTCAACGTGAGCTTCACACGCTGGGTATTGGCGGCGGGCTTTCCGGACGAGTTGACGTTCTGCCCGGTGCCGTAGTCCGCGATCGCCCCCGTGATCACGATGGGGTTCGGCTTGTTGCCCGAGCCGGTGGCGTTGGCCGTCACCCATACCTTGATCGTGCCACCCGTGGGCGATTGCGCGAGCGCTGGACTTGCGCCCAACGCAAGGCTGCCGAGAATTGCGGTCGCACCGACTGTTGCTGTGATGATCCGAGACACGCTCCTCCAATCGTGGCTCAGTGCCGGTAGCTCCGATTCCGCTACCGCCAGGACTGGAGCGGACCGTGTCACATCTGGCGCGCCTGGTCAATACGGAATTCTCCGTATACGACCATCTCTGGCCCACCCACCAGGGCCCCCATCTCCACCCATCCGGTTGAGCAGGGGCAGGTTCCGGTCATGACCTCGCAGGCGAACGAAAGTTCACGACGGCGTGGAGGCGGTCGGCGTCTGAGGACAGCGCGCACCTCACTTCTGCGACCCGCGCGGTGGCACGATCACGCCGCCCCGGCGAAGAAGCTCGGCCTGGCTCTCGCGTCGTCCGGAGCCACCTCTCATCCCCCTTTCGGACCTGGTGAGTGAACGAGAATCCGCCCTGGCCGCCGTTCAGGTAGATCTCGAACTGCACTTCGGCAAGGACGGCGCTGAGGAAACGGACTCGCAGTACGCGGGTCGAGGCCGAGACTCCGGGACGGCGCCTACCCGCTTCTTGGAGATAGGGCTCCAGCTCGTCGAAATCCTCCAGGTTCTCTCGACTCGGTGGATCGGTGATGGCCCGGACCACGGCATCGAGTGCCGCGGCGTCGGGAACCTCGCCGAAGACCCGTGGCGGGAGAAAGAGCTGGTGGTCCTCGAGTCCGGCTTCTGCCATCGCCGCCTGAGCATCATCGATGCACTGGGCGCAGATCGAAACCCAGCCCGCCGAGACGTAATGCTGGACCTCCCACAGGTCCCGTTGACAGAAGGAACAGACGTTCAAGTGTCCCCGTCCCGGTACCGGTTGCTGCATAACCCTCATTGGGGCTCTCCAAGTACGAACATCTTGACCTTCGACCTCCCCTTCCTGTTCGGGGACGTCCGCCATGGCGGCCAGCACGTGCTCGCGAAATCTGCCGGGATTGACCCCAAGATCCTGAAGTATCTGCGCGCCGCCGCCGTTCGGAACCTGCAGCAACCCCAAGAGAAGGTGCTCGGGCTTGATGGTGGTGCCCCCGAGGTGGATGACTTCGCGTAAAGCCATCTCAAGAGCGCGCTTCGAGTTGGGGGTGAAGGGCGGGGAGCCGAAGGCTCCTTCCCTGGAGCCCGAGCGCGGCGCGGCTCTCTCACGAGCTCTGGCAAGGGTCACGCCGAGCTCGTCGAGCACTCGGCAGGCGATCCCGTCGCCCAGCCGGAGTAGGCCGAGCAAGAGGTGCTCGGTTCCGATATGTCCGCTGCCGAGACGCTGAGCCTCGTCTTGTCCCAGCACGAGGACCCTGCGCGAACGATCAGAGAAGCGCTCGAACACCAGACCATGATTGCAGGTAGCGAGCGTACGGACTTGCTGGACTGCTGGGGGAGCTTCGGGATGACTCTCGAGGACCGATGGGGTCGGACGCCAGCTACGAGAAGGTGCGTGTCGTCACTCGCCCTGCGATGCGCGTTCGGACGTCGAACACGAGCTTCGAGCGTCGAGCTCGGCCGCGAGCTGGTCCGCATTCTTCTTGCCCTGATCGACCCACTTGCCGGCACTTTTCACCAAGTGTGAGGCCGGAAGTTCTTGGTCGCGCGTTGCCCGTCTTTCCAGCCATCACGCGATACACGAGCTGCGCCACGACCCAACGCTACGAGCGCTCAAGAAACACTTAGTGGACCTGCCGCGCGATAGACGGGCGATCACACGAACATCTCTTGGTCAGAAATAGCATCTGACCTGCGAGGCGGCGGGCGGAATCGAACCGCCGTACGAGGCTTTGCAGGCCCCTGCCTAAACCACTCGGCCACGCCGCCAAACGGGAGGCAAGCCTACCCCTGCCGGAGCTGACCTCTTGTCGAATCCCCAGCCCACTACGCTGCTCGGCGATGAAAGTCACGCCCAAGACGATGGGGGTGGCCATCGGGGGGGTCCTCGTCCTCGCGGGCGGTCTGGCACTCGGGCTCGTGCTCGGCACCGGCAGCCCCGCTCCTCCGGCCGATCAGACCGGAGCCGGCCAGGGCGCCGCCTCGGTCAACGGCCCCGCATCCACCTCGCCATCATCGACCACGACCTCCACCACGCGCCCCTCGTCGCCGACGACCACGGCCGCGCCGACCACGACGCAGCCGGCGCCGACCACGACGCAGCCGGCGCCGACCACCCAGGCCCCGAGTCCGGCGACCGCCCCGACGTCGGTGACGACGACGACAGCCCCTACCCCGACCGGTCCCCAACCGTTTGCCCGGCTCACCTGCAAGAGCGCCTACGGCGTACGCCTGTGTCAAGGCAACGGCAAGGGCCAGCGGGTGCCGACGTTTGATGGCGTCCCGCTCGACGCCGACGTCACCCTTCCGCCGTCGGGTAACGGGCCGTTTCCCTTACTCGTCCTCCTCCACGGGTTTGGTGCCAACAAGACCGCATTCGAGGCGACGTCCAACGACGGGAAGCTCGACAACGTCACCATGGCGAGCCACGGCTGGGCCGTGCTGACCTACACGGCCCGGGGTTTCGGTGCGTCGTGCGGCACTGCGGCGTCACGCTCGGGCACGCCGGCCTGCGACCGAGGATGGATCCACCTCGCCGATCAGCGCTACGAGATCCGCGATACGGATTACCTGGCGGGAATGCTGGTCGACGAGGGGATCGCCCGTCCGGACTTTGCCGTCGCCGGCCAGTCCTACGGTGCCGGCCAAACCTTGGAGCTCGCCGTCCTCAAAAACCGGATGATGCTGACCGACGGCAAGCTGGTCAACCTCTCGAGCCCGGCCCAACACGTCCCCATGTCGGTGTCCGCGGTTTACGCCCAGTGGCCCTGGGACGACCTCGCGAGCGCACTCGTCCCCAACGGCCAGCTGTCCTCCACCACCGACACGCCGGCCGCCGTCGACGTCAACCCCGTCGGGGTCGCCAAGCAGAGCTGGCTGCAGCTCCTCTACAAGACGGCGGCCCAGTTCTACCTGGCCCCGCCCAACGGAGACCCGACCGCCAACCTCACCGGCTGGTACCGCGAGCTCATGGCGGGCGAGCCCTACGGCGCGTCGACTCGCAGCTTCCTGCGGCAAGGCCAGACCTACAAGTCGGCCATCGGCGTACCGATGGCGGCCGGGGGCCCCGCCCCCACCGCCATCTCGGCGGGATGGAACGACACGTTGTTCCCGGTCTCCGAGGCCCAGCACTACGCCAACCGCTGGACGGGCACCGGGATCCAGGAACCCCTCCTGCTCATGTACGCCGACATCGGTCACGGGTGGGCCCAGAACAAGCCGGCCGACGCGCAAGCCGTCAACGACCGGGCCATCGCCTTCCTCGATGCCGAGGGTCTCCATCGGGGTTCGCCACAGACCGGCCTGTTCGCCACCGCCACGACCTGCCCGGCGACGGCGTCGTCGGGTCCGACCCTCACCGGGAGCTCACTTTCCGGCCTCGCCACGGGCAGCCTGACCGTGACGGGTGCCTCTGGACAGGTGGTGACCTCCAGCGGAGGCAACCCCTCGACGGCTGCGGCGCTCGACCCCACGAGCCAGTCGCTCTGCCACCCCCTGCCGGCCGCGACGGAACCGGGCACGGCCACCTATTCCCAGGCGGTCGGGTCGTCGCCGGTCACGCTCATCGGCGCGGCGAGGGTGCAGGCCACGGTCTCGATCAAGGGGAACTACCCCGAGCTCGTGGCCCGACTCTGGGACGTGGCCCCGGGGGGCACCCAGCGCCAGATCGCCGCCATGGGCGTCTACCGACCGTCGGAAAACCAGGCGGCGGGCACCTCGACCAACGCCGTCGCCACGGCCAAGGTCGACTTCCAGCTGAACCCCGCCGACTACACCTTTGGCGCCGGCGACACCGTGCAGCTCGAGCTCGTGGGCTCGAATCCGCCGTACTTTCGCAAGTCCAACGGGAGCTTCAGCATCACCGTTTCCGACCTCTCGGCGCGCCTACCTACTCGCTGAGCTCGGAGCGCCGGTCAGCGCCGGCGACCGACCAGGAGCCAGAGCACGCCGACCACGACGGCCACGATGAGGCCGATCTTGACGACCTCCCACAGCAGCCCCGCCACGAAGCTCAGGAGGGCAAAGGCGACGATGATCCCGACGATGGCGATCACCCCGATGATCAGGCCGTCGACCAGGCCGAGGCCCCCACGCTCCTTCGAGTCCCGAGCCATGTCCGCTCCTCCATTCCGGGTGCGGGGCCCGAGTGGTCGAGGCGAAGGCCTCCCTGGCGCCCGGCACCTCTCCTATCATGCCCCGCCCCGCCCCCACCGTCGGGTCACCCCGGGGGCCCCGGCGGGCCCCTCGAGACCACCCAGGTGAGGGGGCCGTCGCCGCGAGCGGGCGGTCCCGTCGAGGTGAAGGCGAGACCGCGGCCTACCCCGATGGTACGTTCCGGCACGTGACGGACCTCTCCCTCAGGGACCGCCGGCGGGAGACGGTCGAGCGGTGGGACCTCCACGGCGAGGCGTTCTGCCGAGCGTTGTCCGCTCAGGCCGACGAGTGGCTCTCGGCCGTGGCGGAGCGCGCCTGCCGGGGCAACGACCGGCATCTGGCGCTCCTGGCCGTCGGCGGGTACGGGCGCCAGGAGCTGTGCCCCTACAGCGACCTCGACGTCGTACTCCTCCACACCGGCCGGCTCAACGTCGGGGAGATCGCCGACGCCGTCTGGTACCCCGTGTGGGACCAGGGCGTCTCGCTCGACCACAGCGTGCGGCGGCCCAAGGACGTCCTGGCGCTTGCCGCAGAAGACCTGCGGGTGGCCCTGGGCCTCCTCGACGGACGCCAGATCTGGGGCGACCACCGGGTCGCCGAGCCACTGCTCCAGGAGGTGGTCGAGCGGTGGCGGCACCGGCTCGGCAGCATCTGGCTTCCCAGCCTGGCCGAGCAGATGACCGAGCGGCACCGGACCAAGGGGGACGTGGCTTTCCTCCTTGAACCCGACCTCAAGGAGGCGCACGGGGGGCTGCGCGACTACACCGTGTGGCGAGCCATCGACACCTACTCTCCCGCGCTGCGCGACTACGTGGACCTCAACGCCATGGCCGAGGCGGCGCAGACGTTGCTCACCGTCCGCGTCGAGCTGCACCGGGTGAGCGGTCGGGCGGAGGAACGCCTCCTCCTACAGGAGCAGGACCAGATCGCCGACATCCTCGCCTACCGGGACGCGGACGACCTCATGAGCGCCGTCGCGGCCGCGGGCCGGCGCATCGCGTGGATCAGCGACGAGGCCTGGCGGCGCCGGCCCTTCTGGGACCCGGGCCCGGAGAGCGGCAACGGCAGTGTGCTCCGACGTCGCCTCCTCGGCCCGCGTCTCGAGTCGTCGAGCGAGGCTCGGGTAGGCGAGCACGGGACCGACGCGAAGGAGGCCGAGCGCGGGATGGTGATCTCCGGTGGCGAGGTCACGCTCGAGTCCACCGCCGACCCGACCGGGGACCCCTCCCTGGCGTTTCGCCTGGCCGCGGTGGCGGCCGAAAACGACCTACCGATCGCGCTGGGCGCCGTGCAGCGCCTTGCCGAGCGAATGCCGGCCCCGCCCTCGCCGTGGCCGCCGGAGGTCCGGGAGAGCCTGGTGCGCGTCCTCCTGGCCGGGCGCCCGGCCATCTCTGCGCTCGAGACCCTCGACCAGGGCAACGTGCTGGCCCGGCTCTTGCCCGAGTGGGACCAGGTGCGCAACCGGCCCCAGCGCAACGCCTACCACCGCTTCACCGTGGACCGGCATCTCCTCGAGGCGGCCGCCAACGCAGCCTCCCTCGCCGATCGGGTCGAGCGCCCCGACCTGCTGGTCGTGGGGGCCCTCCTCCACGACATCGGCAAGGGCTCGCCAGGCGATCACACCGAGGCGGGGATCGAGCTCGTCGAGCACCTCGCCGAGCGCATGGGTTTCCCGCCGGATGACGTGGGCACCCTGGTCGATCTCGTCCGGTACCACCTCCTGCTCCCGGACACGGCAACCCGCCGCGATCTCGACGACCCGCTCACCATCGAACGCGTCGCCGCCGCGGTGGGCAGCACGTCCACCCTCACCCTGCTCGCCAACCTGACCGAGGCCGACGCCATCGCCACCGGGCCGGCGGCCTGGGGCAGCTGGAAGGCTGGGCTGGTGCGAGATCTTGTCGATCGGGTGCATCAATTCCTCGACGGCAGCAAGCCGACGCCGGCGCCGCCCACCCTGGCGGACGTGCACCGCGAGATGGTCCGCCAGGTCCGCGCGTCCGACCGCCCCGTCGTTGCCGTCGACCCGCCGAGGGTGACCGTCGCCGCGCCGGATCGCCGTGGGCTCCTCGCCTCGATGACCGGGGTCCTCGCGCTGCACGGCCTGAGCGTGCGCAGCGCCAACGCCACGGCGGAGTCCGGGATCGCCGTCGAGGTCTTTACGGTGGACTCGCCGAGGGGCCGATGGCCCGAGAGCACGGTCCTCACCGAAGCCCTCGACCTGGCGCTCGAGAACAACGGGCTCGAGGGACAGCTCGCGGACCGCGCCCGCGCCTATGCGACCGGACGCCGACCCTCGTCGGCCCGGCCGGTCGTGCCCGAGGTGACCGTGGACAACGACGCCTCGGCGACCTCGACGGTCGTCGAGGTCCGGGCCGGAGACGAGATCGGGCTCCTTCACCGGGTCACCAACGCACTGTTCGATTGCGATCTCGACGTGGTCGCCGCCCGGGTGGCCACCATCGGCGCCGAGGTGATCGACGCGTTTTACGTTCGCGACGCTTCCGGCGCCAAGGTCACCGACCCGGTCGCGCTGGCCCGGATCGAACGGGCGGTCGGCGGGGCCGTCGCACGCGCCACCTGAGCGGCCCGGCGGCGCAACACGCCGCTCCCACCAGGACTCTTCCGTCGAAAGAGTGCAGTCCTGGCACCCGCTCGTGGGATGACGCTGCACGGGCGCAGCAGGTTGACGGCTCTCGGCCCGTACACTATGGGCCATGCGCCGGAGGGAGGGGGCCACGCGCCCGAGGGAGGGCGGCCGCGGAGCCCACGCCCCCGACAAGTCCGCAGGCGCGCGGCGCTGGCCCACGTCCACCTTGTTCGTGATCGCGCTGGCGATCGTGGTCGTCGTGGGAGGCGGCGCCGCCTTCGCCCTGTCTCGCTCTGGCGGGGCCTCGGCGCCGCAACACCACACCGCTCCGACACGTCCGGCGGCCCCGTTCAGCGTCGCCAGCACGACGCCGACGAGTGGCGCCACCAACGTCGATCCGGGCGCGACCCTCTCGGTCACCGTGTCGGAGCCCCTGGCGGCCAAGAGCCCGCTGCCCACCCTCTCGCCCCCGGTCGCGGGCAGCTGGGCGAGGGTGACGCCGACCCGGCTGCAGTTCTCGACCACCGCCCCGTTCGTCCCCTCCGCCAGCGAGACCCTCTCGATACCGGGAGGCTCCGGCGGGCTGCGGAGCGCCACCGGGCGGACCCTGCCCTCCACGCTGACCTCCTCCTTCACCGTCGCCCAGGGTTCCACACTGCGTCTCCAGCAGATCCTTGGCCAGCTGGGCTACCTTCCGCTCCAGTTCACCCCCGCCGGCTCGACCCCACCGCAGGACGAGGCCGACCCCCAGCCGGGCAGCTTCTCCTGGCGCTGGAGCACCCTGCCCGCCGCCCTCACGTCCCAGTGGACCCAGGGGAGCGAGAACGTCATCACCAAGGGTGCGGTGATGGCGTTTGAGGACCAGCACCAACTCGGGGTGGACGGCGATGCCGGACCGCAGGTCTGGTCCGCGTTGCTCTCGGCACTCCAGCAGAACCAGACGAACTCCGGCTCCTACAACTACGTCCTCGTGTCGACCGCCCTCCCCCAGACGGTGACGGTCTACGAGAACGGCGCAACTTCCTACAGCACCCCCGCCAATACGGGCGTGCCCGGGGCCGCCACCGCACTCGGCACGTTCCCCGTCTACCTTCGTTACACGTCGACGACCATGAGCGGCACCAACCCGGACGGATCGACCTACTCAGATCCCGGGATCCCCTGGGTGAGCTACTTCAACGGCGGCGACGCGCTGCATGGGTTTGTGCGGCCGGGCTATGGTTATCCCCAGAGCGACGGGTGCGTCGAGATGCCCATCCCCAACGCGCAGGCCGTGTACCCCCTCACGCCGCTCGGTACGCTCGTCACCGTCGAGTAGCTCAGTCCGGCGGGCCCCCCGCTCCACCGCGCTCGACGCGCCTCGGCCCGAACCGAGCGCTCACCGCGTCCAGCACGTGCTCGACATCCCGCCACTGCTCCGCTCCGGGGCCTGGAGCCCTCTGCGGATCCGTGTCCCCTCCCCCGCCCGGATCGGACCCGTGTCGGGCACTCCCGCCGGCGGAGGCCGGTGCGTCCGACCGGTCCTGTTCACGCTCGGAGAGCAGCGAGAGCTGCTCGGCGAGACGCTCCTCGGTGAGGTTGGAGGCGCTCACCCCGAGCAGGCGCACGCCGCCGCGCAAGGGGGTCTCGGTCAGGAGGCGCTCGGAGATCTCGCCGATCGTCCGTCCGGCGTCCACCGCGGTCGAGAGCGTGCGTGAGCGCGTCACCGTCGAGAAGTCGTCAAAGCGGACCTTGAGCGTCACGGTGCGTGCCCGCAGGCCTGCCGATCGCAGGTGGACACCCACCGACTCGGCCATACGCCGGACGTGGGGGCGCAAGGCCTCCGCGCCGACCAGATCGCTCGCAAAGGTCTCCTCGTGGCCGATCGACTTGGATTGCTGCTCGGGCTCGACGGGCCTCGGGTCAACGCCTCGGGCCAGCTGCGAGAGCTGCCGGCCGTGGGCGCCTCCGACGCGCCGCTGCACCACCTCCTCCGGCACCTTGGCGAGATCCTCGACGGTGGCGATGCCGAGCTCACCGAGTCGCTTGGCCGTCGCCGGCCCGACGCCCCACAGCGCCTCGATCGGCATCGGCCACAAGAAGTCCCGCTCCTCGGAGGGCAAGACGACGACGACCCCGGGACCGGGCCGCACGCCCTGGCGCGACGCGATCGGCTTGGCGGCCCGCGACGCCAGCTTGGCCACCAGCTTGGTGCGCCCGACCCCGATCGAGCACCAGAGGGACAGGTCCTCGTGCACCTGCGAGCGCAGCCCTTCGGCGATGCGCTGCGGCGTACCGAGCAGCAACCGAGCTCCCCGGACGTCGAGGTAGGCCTCGTCCAACCCGAGCGGCTCCACGAGAGGTGTGCGGGAGAGCAGGATCTCCCGCAGCCGCCCGCTCACCTCCCGGTAGCGCTCGAAATGCGGCGGGACGAACACGGCATGTGGGCAGAGCCGGCGAGCCCGGACCGAGGGCATGGCCGAGCGCACCCCGAAGGATCGGGCCTCATACGAGCACGAGGCCACCACCCCCCGGGGGCCGCTGCCACCTACCACGACGGGCTTGCGGGCCAGCGTGGCGTCGTCGAGCTGCTCCACCGCGGCGTAGAAGCTGTCCATATCGACATGCAGGATGCACGGGTCGACCTGCGGCATGTTCGGGTCGACCTGCACCATGCCGGGCTCGACGCTCTCGCCGGGCACTGTCAGGCCCCCAGGCGGAGCCGGCGGAAACCCTCGGCACTGCGCACGCCGACCCGTCGGCCCTCCTCGGCGGCGCGCCGGCGCACCGCCTCCCCCGCCCATCCCGCCCCGCGGGCGAGCCCGCTCGGGCCGTTGCCGGTGCCTGCCCTCTCCTCGGCGTCGGCCGAGAACTGGCTCCGGTGGCACTCCACGGCGGCCACCTTGCGTTCGATGCTCGTCGAGACGTCGACCCAGACATCCGGGCAGAGGGTGCCGCTCAAGAGGGCCTCGCGCACCTGATGCGGCGGCCCTGCTTCGGGGAAGTAGTGCGGGAGGGCCGCCGCCGGCGCCAGGGCGTCGAGGAAGGCCCAACCGGCGGTCCGGTGATCGCGGTGATTGAAGTAGTCCTGCCCGAAGAAGACGGCGGTCGGGTCGTGCCCGAGGGCCACTTCGGGTCGGAGCCGTCGGATCCAGTGCACCAGCTCGCCGACGAGCGACGTGTCGTGTGCGAGCTCGCCGTCGTGATGCCCGAGGACGTGGTGACCGGAGAGGCCACTGCACGCCGCGGCCTCGGCGAGCTCGTCGGCACGCCGCGCCGCCACCTCCTTGGGGTCGGCCTCCGGGTCCCGCGTGCCCTTCCCCCCGTCCGTGCACACGACGAGGTGCACGACGCAACCCTGCGCCGCCCACCGCGAGAGCGTGCCACCGCAGGCCACGTCGGCGTCGTCGGGGTGCGCATAGACGGCCAGGGCGCTGGCCGGAACGGTCTCGATCAACTCGGTCACGACCGCTGCTTGGGCTCCGTCGTCTTGGTCAGCAGGCCCACCTCTCGCTGGAAGTCCCCGACGTCCTCGAAGCCCTTGTAGACGCTGGCGAACCGGAGGTAGGAGACGTCGTCGAGGTCCTTGAGGCGATCGAGCACGGCCAGTCCGATCTCCTGGGTGGTGGCCTCCTCCGACTCCTTCAGGCCGTCCTCGATCGAGCGGGCCAGTGCGTCGAGCTGCTCCTCGGTGACCGGCCGGTTCTTGCAAGCCGACCGGAGCCCGGCGATGAGCTTGCGCCGCTCGAAGGGCTCGCGCTGGCCGGAGCGCTTGACCACCCACAAGGGAAGCTCGGAGACGCGCTCGAAGGTGGTGAACCGCCGCGAGCAGTGGAGGCATTCCCTACGCCGACGGATTGCGGCCCCCTCCTCCGCCTGGCGGGAGTCCACCACCCGGTCGTTGTCCACGGAGCACCACGGGCACCGCACTGAAGGGACGTTACCGCTTGCGCCCGCGCCCTCTGCGGGACCGGCGGACGGACCCACGGCAACGCCCTGCGCTCAGGGGGAGCCGCCGATCAGGGGGCGCCGCCGATCAGGGGGCGCCGGACCGGCTCGATGAGGCCACCGGGGAAAGGTCCGCTGTGGCCGGCACGACTGCCGCCGAGACGGGACGCACGTGGTGGACGTCCGGCAGCGGGGCGCCGCCGAGCGCCCGGATGGGCAGGGCCAGGAGCACCAACAGGGCCGCGGCCAAGAGGGCGAGCGCCACCGCGCCGCTCCTCCGCCTCCGGCTCTCGCTCTGTCTCTGTGCTCGAAGTGGCGCCGGGAAGGCGATGATCCGTGCTTCGCGGTCCAAGGCCGAGGTTGCGGGTCGAGCCGCCGGCCCGTAGCCGGACGCTTCGGGGAGCCACCACGCCTCTGCCGGTTCGTACGAACAGGTGTTCGACATAAGCCCATATGACCACGAACAGGTGTTCGTGTCAAGGCCCGAATCCGAACAGATGTTTGCCTTCACCGTATCGGCTGGCTATCCTCGTTGCAAACACGTGTTCGTGCACGGAGGGGTGATGGCTGAGACGCTGAGCGGCAAGCGACGAGAGATCCTCGACTACATCGGAGAGTGCCTGCGAGACCGGGGCTACCCACCGTCGGTCCGAGAGATCGGGCAGGCGGTAGGGCTCAATTCGTCGGCGACCGTGCACAACCACTTGGCCGTGCTTCAGCGCGAGGGCTTCCTGCGGCGCGATCCGACCAAGCCCCGGGCGATCACGGTCAGCTACGACCCGTCCTCGGGCGCCGCCCTCTCACCAGGACCGGTCCGCCACGTGCCGCTGATCGGCGATGTGGCGGCGGGGACGGGCGTCCTCGCCGAGGAGAACGTCGAGGAGCTGCTGTCCGTCCCGGAGCAGCTCACCGGCACCGGCTCGTTGTTCATGCTGCGGGTGCGGGGAGACTCGATGGTCGGGGCCGGCATCCTCGACGGCGACTACGTGGTCGTCCGGCAACAACCCGATGCCGACAACGGCGACATCGTGGCCGCAGGGATCCCCGGCGACGAGGGCACGATCAAGACCTTCTCCCGGCGACGGGGGAAGGTGGTCCTCCTCCCCGCCAACGAGCGCTACCAGCCGATGATCCTCGACCCCGACGACGTCACCATCTACGGCAAGGTCGTCACGGTGCTGCGCCAGCTCTGATCGGTGAGGTGTCGCTGATTGACGCCGATGCAGACGGTGGCTACCTTCCGGTCTCAGCGAAGCGTCGACGACGGGGGGGCAAGATGAGCACCCAGGCCGAGACCTCGACGGGCGTCGAGGCCTCGTACGAGCCGGTGGACTGGTCTCCACGAGGGCTCCCGGGCGATCCCGACGAGATCATCGCCTGGTTGATGGATCCGCTGCGTCGCGGTGAGCTGTACCCGCTCTACCACCAGCTCCGCCGGGTGGCACCGGTCCACAGGTGCCGGCCGGACATGCTGAACGGGTCCTGGATCGTGTCGGCCTACGCCGACGCCGACGCCCTCGTGAAGAGCCCCGCCGCCGTCAACGACCCCGCCGTGGTCGACCACGCGTTCAACCACGGCGACGGCGCGTTCTACGGCGTCATGAAGAACGCCATGATCTTCCTCGATGCGCCGTCGCACGAGCGCATCCGCAAACTCGTGGTGCGAGCCTTCACGCCTCGGGCGATTGCTCGCTGGGCCCCCATCGCCGCCGCCGTCGCCAACGAGCTCTGCGATGCCGTGCAGGACGACGGCGGCATGGAGCTCGTCCAGCAGTTCAACTACGAGCTGCCGTTCAACGTCATCGCCCACATCCTCGGCGTGCCAGTGTCGGACTTCCCGCTGGTCAAGCAGCTCGCCTGGGACTTCGCGCGGGCGGGCGAGAAGATCGTGGACCCAGAGGTGGCAAGGCGTGGCGACAACGCGGCGCGCGGCTTCATGGGGTACTTCGAGGATCTGGCCGAACAGCGAAGGACCCGACCGGGCGAGGACCTGATCTCCGCGCTCGTCCAGGTGGAGGAGCGCGGCGACCGCCTCTCCCACACGGAACTGGTCGCCAACTGCATCCTGCTCATGCAAGCGGGGCACGAGACGACCCAAGATCTCCTCGGCAACGCCATGGTCGCCCTCTTCCGCAACCCCCGACAGCTCGTCCAGTTACGGGACGATCCCGAGCTCACCAAGGCGGCCGTCGAGGAGTTCCTCCGATTCGACGGCTCGGTACAGATCAATCACCGCCTCTTGCAAAGGAGTATGACGCTGAGCGGCGTCGAAGTCCCCGAGGGCGAGATGGTCTACGCGATGCTCGGGGCAGCCAACCGGGATCCCGCACAGTTCGAGGAGCCGGACCGCCTCGACCTCACGCGGCAACCTGGGCACCACCTTGCGTTCGGGTTTGGCACGTACTACTGCCTCGGTGCGTCGCTCGCACGCACCGAGGCCGAAGTGGGCATCCGCACCCTCCTCGATCGCTTCCCGGAGATCCGCCCGGCGACGGACACCTTCGAGTGGCGAGACACACTCACGCTGCGAGGGCCCCGTCATATTGACGTGCAGTGGTAAGTTCGACTCTCAACCGAGCCGAAGGACCCGTACGACCCTCCGTCAGTCCCATCGACCGGCTCCCCGTTGCTCACAACGGTCCGAGCACGTCAGGGTGCGCCAGTCGCGACCTGATCGGACTCTACCGATCGTCACGTTCGCCGCCGGTTCGAAACGCGAGGGTGCGGGCGCCGGCCAGGTGAAAGCGTAGCGAGCCCGCTCAACCGACAGGCCTCAGTAAGACGGTCGTCGTAGGAGAATATGGCGTCGACGTCGAGCAGGATCGCGCTGGCGAGATGAATGGCGTCGAGGGTGCGGAGGCGAGGCGGAGAGATACGACGAGCGAGGCCTATGACGTCTCCGGTGATCCGTCGCTCAGCAACACCGGAGAGGGTCACGGCGATCGCCTCGGTGATCTCCAAGTTTGGACGGTTGCCATGAAGCAAGGCAGTGAGAGCACGGCTGATCTCCACCCAGGCGAGTGCCGATGACACCAAGGAGTCTCCTGCCCGAACGTGCTCATCGAGCGCTGCCTCCAGCGCTTCGGACTCGGGCTCTTCGATGGACCGCTTGATCAGCGCACTGCTGTCGACGTACAGCCTCAACGGCCACCACCAAGTCGATCCCCTCGATCGAGCACGTCGGCGGTGGTGGTCCCGGAAGGCAGGGTGATGCGCTTTGCGGACTTGCGATAGTGCGACCGGGGCCGGCTCACGACGCCCGCTGTGACCATCTCGTCGAGCTCATTCGACGCACCGGGACCCGCCGACAAGCCGAGGTGGTGATCGACCGCCTCGCGAATCACGTCCTGCTGCGAGCGTCCGGTTCGCTGTGCCTCACGGCGGACAGCTTCCTCGGCTTCGCGGCCCAGTCTCAGGTTCGTCGCCATCGAGGGAATGGTACCATTTTAGTACCAGTTCGGTACCAACCTGCAAGAGACCGGGTTCGAGTCCCTCAAGCCGGATGATCCGGCGTCATGCACCCAGCCGATCATCCGGATCGAGTGATCGGGAGCCGAGCCCGTCAGTCAGGCCGTTACCAGCTCGGGCATGACTCGATGCTTCGATCAGTCGGACGAGATGGCTATCCCGGCACCACGAGCCTGCCAGGGGTCCTCGTCCCGGCACGGACCCGCTATAGCGAAACCTAGAATTCGTTCTTCGTCGAAAGGCGATGATGGTCTGGGGATCCGCCCCGCCGCAGGTCGGAGGTTCAAGCGGTCGTGAGGCCGGCTTACGGGGATACCTCCCACCCAGTGGGTCTCGGCATATTGCGCAGCGGTGGTCAATGGCCGCTGATGCGATCGCGCAGTGTCCGGGCCACCGCGCCCGGCTCGGGAAGCGCGGCGAGCTCCTTGGCCAGGCGGCGCCCGGTGTCCCCATACGACGGCTGCTCCAGCACCCGGCGCACTCCGTCGCGGACTGCGTCCGAGCTGAGTACTTCGGGCCCGATCGTCACTCCGGCACCGCGGCGGGCGAGGAGCCAGCCGTTGAGGAAGTTGTCGGCGCCCTGAGGGAGCACCACCTGGGGGACGCCGTGCGCCAGCGAGCCGTACATCGTGCCCGAGCCCCCGTGATGGACGACGGCGGAGCACTGGGGAAGCACCTCGGCTTGCGGGATGTAGCGCTCCACCCTGGCGTTGGCAGGCACCGGCTCGAGCGCCGCGGGATCGCCGTCCGGACCCACCGTCACGACCACTTCAAGGTCTTCCCCCGAAAGACCGGCAAGGGCCATGCGAAACACCTCGGTGTTCCCGAACATCGTGCCAAGCGTCAGGTATACACAAGGAGGATCGCGGTGCGCCGGCGCGCTCACAGGTAACGGCGTCGGACGCATGGCCAGGGTCTCGCCGGATGGGATGGTCTGCTCCTCGAGCGAAGGAGGAGTGATCTCGATCGTGATCCCCCGGTACAACCCGCCGTAGCCGGGGGTAGAGCAGTCGAACGAACGCCAGATCGGCGACACGGCGTCATCGGCCAGCGCCGTCACCTCGTTGGGGAGCATTGGGCTGATCAGGTGGTGAACACCGGGGACGCCCAAGACCTCGGCGGCCAATGGCCCGGCGAGCGCGTACGTCTCGAACAGAACGAGATCTGGCCCGAGCTCCCTGCCGATGGCGACGACATCGTCGATCATGTCCGGAGCGGCCACCTCGGCGAACAGGCGGGGGACGAAGTAGTGATTGATGCGCTCGGGGGTGAGCCCGTCGCCCGGCAGGCCGTGGAGGACGCGGTCCCCGAGGTCCGCGAACCATTCCATCTCACCTCGGCCTGCCACCCGAAAGTCCGCACCGGTACGGACCACGACGCCACCAGGATCATCGCCGGCCGCCACCGTCACTTCGTCTCCCTGGGCCAAGAACGCCTCGATCAGAGGCATCATGGGGTTCACGTGACCGGTACCCGGCGTGGTTACGGCAAGGATCTTCATTCGTCCCCTTCCTCGTCACCACCCAAACGGATGCCTCGCGAGCATCGCGCACTCAGCTTGCCTGTTACGGCGACACCGCCGCCAGGACCGCACGTCCAGCACGGAGACCGAGTGGCTCTGCCACCAACCCGACTGCCGCTGGGGTGAAATGCCCCTTCGGCGTTCCCGATGGCGCTCGCGTGTGCACTGCGTCCCCCAAAGATGGCGACGGCTGGAGTTGGGTTGGAACTATGCGGCCGCGGCAGCGATGGTGACTTCGAAGCCGAGCGCCTTGATCCGCTTCTGGAGTCGCCTGGCCTCCACTTCGGGATCGTGGCGCAGCAAGAAGTAATCGGCGCCGGGGTCCTCGTAGAGAGCGCCCGCGGTCAAGAGGTGCCAAGTGACATTCAGAATTGAATGAGCCACGGCGATAGCCGCCTTGTTCGGCCCTCGTCGGTGTGCGATGCGTGAGTACTGCGCGGAGAAGTACGTGCCCTTGGTTCGTGCGGCGGCCCTGGCCGCCTCGATGAGAGCGCGTTGGAGCCATGTCGAACCGTGGCGGGTTCCATGCGGTCGGCACTTGCCGGCGGACTCATGACAGGCCGGAGCGACGCCGGCCCAGGCACAGAGATGCGCAGCCGTTGGGAAGCGGCTCATGTCGATGCCCATCTCGGCCACCATGGTTTCGGCGGTCGTTCTCGAGACGCCACTGATCGAAGTGATGATGGCGACGGAGGACTCAAAAGGGACGAGCAGGGTGGCGATCTCGGCGGTCAGTGCTGCGATGGACTGGTCGAGGAAGTCGATGTGCTCGATCACCCGTCGGCAGACGACCGCGTGATGGGGCCCGAAGTGTCCTGACAGCGCCTCTTGGAGTTGGGGGATCTTGGCGCGCATACGGCTCTTGGCCATCTGGGCCAGAACCTTGGGATCACGTTCCCCGGCGATCATCGCTTCGATGATCGCCTTCGATGACTTGCTCCAGATTCCCGACGCAACGGAGGACAGCTTGATGCCGGCGTCTTGGAGGACCTTCTCCAATCGCTGGATCTCCTGGGTCCGGGCGTCGACCTGGGTCTTTCGATATCGGGTCATCTCGCGGATGGCTCTGATCTCGGCCGGTGGGATGAAACTCGGTCGCGCCATGCCGTGGGCCGCCACGTCGGCCAGCCACTCAGCATCGGTGAGGTCCGTCTTTCTGCCGGGAACGTTCTTCACGTGCTGGGCGTTGCACAGCCACAGCTCGTCGAAGAGACTCTCGAGGGAGTAGTACACCGGCTTCCAATAGACGCCGGTCGCCTCCATGGCCACGGTGGTCACCCCGGCTTCGAGGAGCCACTCTGCTAGTTCAACGAGCTCTTTCGATGTGGTGCGGAACAACCGCTTGATGGTCTTGAAGTCGCGCCGTGTTCCTGGCACCCGGCAACAGGCCACGACGGTGTCTCGATGGACATCGAGTCCCGCAACCCTGTCCCTGATCTCCTTCATCGCTCACCTCCTGATGGTTCGGAGGCCACCGGACGAGGGACCGGGTGAAGCGGATGCTGGGGTTCGTGCTCGTAGCGACAATCGATGGTCCCCCAGGGTCCCCGCGCCACACTGATTTTCGCGCTCAAGGCTGCAATCGGGGTTCGGCGACCACTACCGGTGGCCGGTCGCCAGCATTTCATTCCTCGCGGGTCACCGCCACCGGCGGTCATGGGAACTCATTTCCGAAGGACCCGTGATCAGCCTCGAGCTAGAGGTGGTCGCTGACAGGCGACGCTCCAGGGTGACGCAGTCCGAGAGAACGGCGGCGGCTGCCAGGTGCGCCCCCCGTTCGAGGTGGCGTGGAGCATCGGAAAGTTCACGGTGCACGATCTGACCATGACCGTGGAACGCCAGCGTGGGACCATGCCCCGCTCAGGTGCTGATGACGTCGAGCAACGTCTCGTGCACGCGGAGGAGGGACGCTTCGTCCACGCGTTCGTCGGGATGGTGGGCGAGCAGGGGGGAGCCGGCGCCAAAGTTGGCCGCAGGCACGCCGTGCGACCAGAAGGTCGCCACGTCGGTCCACCCCACCTTGGCCCTCGGCGGCGCACCCGAGAGTTGCACCAGGCGCTGGAGCAGCGGCTGGTCCAGGGCCGGCGGGGCCCCCTCCGCCAGATCGACCACCTCGATCCGGTCGCCGGTCTCGGGCTCGAGCAGGTCGCCCACGAGATCCTCGACGACCCGGCGAGCCGCCTCGGCGTCCCGGTCGGGAGCAAACCGGTAGTTGAGGGTGAGCGTGGCACAGTCCGGCACGACGTTTCCGGCGACGCCGCCCTCGACCGATACCGCCTGCATCTGCTCCGCGTACTCACAGCCCTGGATCGTGACCCTCCGGACCGGCCACGAGGCCACCCGCTGCACGACCGAGCCCAGCCGATGGATGGCGTTGCGACCGGTGAAGGGCCGCGCCGTGTGGGCGCGACGCCCGGTCAGCGTCACGTGCACCCGCATGGTGCCCTGGCACCCGGCCTCGACCAGGCCCTCGGTCGGCTCGCACAGCACGGCGGCGTCGCCCTGGAGGAGCTCGGGGCGGGACCGCCAGAGCAGACCCAGGCCGCTCTGCTCCCGCCCGACCTCCTCGCAGACGTAGAAGCACCACGTGACGTCTATCGCCGGAGCGAGGGGCTGGGTGGCCAGATGCAGCATGACGGCCAGGCTCCCCTTCATGTCCGATGCCCCCACCCCCCAGAGCTCGTCCCCCTCGCGGCGCGCCGCGGCGTTGCCCGCCGGCGGGACGGTGTCGAGATGGCCCGCGACGATCAGGCGCCGCTCGTGTCCGCCCGTGGTTCGCGCCACGATGTTGTCGCCGAGACGGACGACCGAGAGACCGTCGCACGCGGCCAGCGCACGCTCGACGAGGTCGGCGATGGCGGTCTCGTGATGGCTCACCGACGGGATGTCGACGAGCTCCGCGGTGAGGTCCATGAGCGCCGAGCCCAACGTCGCCTCCCCCGTCCGATCAGCGTGCCCGGGAGACGGCCCCTCCGCAGAGTGGTCGATGCCGTTCAAATCGAGACGCCCTGCTCTCGCAGGATCTCGTTGAGCCGGGCCTTGTCGTGTCGCTCCCCCTCGGTGAGCCGCTTGATGACGAGCGCGCACGGGAGGAAGAACTCGCCACCGGGGTAGGTCCGACGCCGGGAGGCGGCGATGGCCACCGACCAGGAGGGTACGTGGCCACGAGCGAGCTCCTCGCCCGTCTCGGCGTCGATCACGGGTATCGAGGGGTTGAGGATCATCCCCTCGCTCAGGACCGCGCCCTCCCCCACGCGCGCACCCTGGGTCACCATGCAGCGGCTGCCCACCATCGCCTCGTCCTCGACGACGACGGGCACGGCGTTGGGCGGCTCCAGCACCCCTCCGATTCCCACCCCTCCCGAGAGGTGCACGTTGCGCCCGATCTGGGCGCACGATCCGACCGTCGCCCACGTGTCCACCATGGTCCCGCTGCCCACGTACGCCCCGATGTTGACGTAGCTCGGCATCATGATCACTCCGGGCTCGAGGTGAGCGCCCCAGCGCGCCGAAGCCCCCGGCACCACGCGGACGCCCGCCGACCCGTAGTTGCGCTTGAGCGGCAGCTTGTCGACGTACTCGAAGGGCCCGGCCTCCACGGTCTCCATCCGCTGCAGCCGGAAGAGGAGCAGGATGGCCTTCTTGAGCCACTCGTGGACCACCACCTCGCCCCCTGCGTCGACCTCCGCGACCCGGGCCTGACCACGGTCGAGTAGCTCGATCGCCTCGTGCACCGTCGCGGCCGCCTCGGAGTCGTCGGGCCGGAGCTCACCGGCCCGCGACCACAGCTCGTCAATGCTCGCCTGAAGATCGGCCATCGGTCGATCGTAGCCAGAGCGGCCGGCCCGGCCGCCACCGCCACGGCGGCAGCGACCGCCGGGGGAGCTGGAGGAGTGTCAGGACCCGGACGAGGGATCCAAGGAACCGGCGGAGGCCAGACGCTCCGCGACCAGCTCGAGGCGCTCCATGGGTTGCACGACGGCCACGCGGAGATGGTCGGCGCCCTCCGGGCCGTAGAACTCGCCCGGACTGGCGAGCATCCCGCCCGCCCGGGCCAGGAACCGCGCCAGGTCCCAGGCATCGGCATAGGGGGCGGGAACCCGGGGCCAGAGGTAGAAGCCACCGGGCGGCACGGTGGTCGGGCAACCGAGATCGCTCAGCAGCTTCGCCACGAAGGAGAGACGCTCGAGATAGCGACCGCGCTGGACCTCCACGTGCCCGTCGTCGTCGAGCGCGGCGGCCGCCGCGGCCTGGACCGGCCCCGGGACCATGAGGCCGGCGTGGCGCCGCACCTCTCGCAGGAACCCGACCAGCCCGGCGTCCCCGGCCATAAACCCGGCCCGTAGCCCCGCCAGGTTGGACCGCTTCGACAACGAGTGGACGGCGACCACCCCGGCCGCGCCGTGCTCGAGGATCGACCGAGGAGGACCGCTCCAGGTGAACTCGCAGTAGCACTCGTCCGAGAAGACCGGTATCCCCCGCTCGCGACCCCATGCGGCCACCGTCGCCAAGTCGGTGAGCTGGCCGCTCGGATTCGCCGGCGAGTTGATCCACACGAGGAGTGCACGCCGGGCGTCGTCGGGGTCGACGGCGGCGAGATCCGGTGTGCCGTCGTCGCCGGACCGGGACGGCACGGCCACGGCTCGGCACCCGGCGAGCAAGGCACCCATGGCATAGGTGGGATACGAGATCTCCGGGTACAAGACCGTGTCGCGTCGGGGTTCTCTCAGTCGCAGCAGATGGGGCAGGGAGGCCACCAGCTCCTTGGTACCCACGCAGGCGGCGACGTCGGTCGGCGCCACCTCGACGCCGAAGCGCCGCCGGAGCCAGTCCGAGGCGGCGCGACGCAGGGCCTCGCTACCGATCGCCGGCGGGTAGCCACGCACCGCGGGAGACGCCGCGAGGGCCCGCACCGCGGCGTCGGGCGGCGGATCGCAGGGCGTGCCGACGGAGCAGTCGACGGCGCCGCCCGGATGCGCCTCGGCAATGCGGGCGATCTCGTCCAGCCGATCGTAGGGGTAGGGGGGAAGCTCGAAGGGAGGCGGTCCGCCCACCATCTCCCGTCCTGCGAGGGCGCTCACGACGCCACGAACTCGCGGAACCGGGCCAGCCCCACATCGTCGAGCACCACATGCATCCGGGCCGCCTCGGCCTCGTGCTGCCGGCCCACCACCTCGCCCTCGCGGTGGACTGCGGCCAAGACGTCGCCGCGGGACCAGGGGATCAGGAGTTGCACCACCCGATCGGACACCCGCAGGCGGTCCCCCAGGGAACGGAGGAAGGCGTCGATCCCCTCCCCGCTCGCCGCGGAGACGGCGACCGCGCCCTCGATCTTGGCTGCCAGCTGGCGCGCCGCGTCCGATCGGTCGCACTTGTTGACGACCACGAGCTCGGGTAACGCGTCCGCCCCGATCTCTGCCAGGACCGAGCGCACGGCATCCATCTGGCCCTCCGGATCCCGTGCGGAGCCGTCGACGAGGTGCACGAGGAGGTCCGACTGGACGACCGACTCGAGGGTCGAGCGAAACGCCTCGACCAGCTCATGGGGGAGCTTGCGCACAAAGCCCACGGTGTCGGTCATGAGCACGGTCTCCCCGCCCGGCAGGGCCAGCTGCCGGGTCCGTGGGTCGAGCGTCGAGAAGAGGCGGTTGCCGGCGGGGACGCCCGCATCGGTCAAGCGGTTGAGCAACGTGGACTTGCCGGCGTTGGTGTAGCCGACGAGCGAGACCACCCGGTGCCGGCCCCGACGCCGGCTCCTGCGCTGGATCTCGCGCGTGCGCTCCACCTCCCGCAGGTCCGCCTCGAGGCGGTGCATCCGGCGCACGAGGCGGCGACGGTCGACCTCGAGCTGCGTCTCCCCGGGGCCCCTCGTACCGATGCCGCCCGCCTGCTGGCTGAGCGAGTGCCCGCGACCGCGCAGCCTCGGCAGGCGATACCGCAGCAGGGCGAGCTCGACCTGGGCCTTGCCCTCGGGGCTGCGGGCGTTCTGGGCGAAGATGTCGAGGATGACGGCGGTCCGGTCGATGGCGGTCCGGCCGAGGAGGCGCTCCAAATTACGCTGCTGGGCAGGGGACAGCTCCTCGTCGAACACGACCGTGTCCGCATCGACCAGCTCGGAGACGCGGGCAAGCTCGGCCGCCTTGCCCCGTCCCACGTACGTCGCAGGATCCGGGCGCTCCCGGCGCTGGACGACCCGCTCCACGACGTCGGCGCCCGCCGACTTGACCAGCAGGGCCAGCTCGTCGAGGCTCGCCTCCAGCTCCTCGGAGTCCTCCTCGGGCCGGGCGACGCCGACGAGCACGATCCGTTCCCGGATGGTCCGGTCGATGAGTGTCCGAGGGACGGTGGTGCTCATGACCTCCCCGGCGTCGCCGCCGAGATCGCCGAATCGACCAGCTCCGCCCCCAACGGGGAGGGCGATGGCGACGCCCCCTCGACCAGGGCGGGCCCGGCCTCGACGTCGGCCACCCAGCAGACGGGGCCCGAAAGCGTGGCCCGCACGACCTCGCCCCCGCCTCCCTGGGTCTCCAGCATCACCCCCAACGTACCGCCGGGGTTGGCCACCTCGACGCGATCCCCGACCAGACCCCATCGGCTCGCCACCGCGGCCGCCGCACAGCTGCCGGTGCCGCAGGCGAGCGTCGGGCCCACCCCCCGCTCAAAGACCCGGAGCACGAGGTCCTGCGACGAGGTCGCGGCGATCACCTCGACGTTCACCCCCTCCGGGAAGGACCCGGCCACGGAGGCGGCCATCGCCTGGAGGTCCACGCTCGCGGGATCGTCCACCAGGACGACCAGGTGGGGGTTCCCCGCGTCGGCCTCCCTCGCCGCCCTGGCCCCCGCCGGCACCTCGGTCTCGTGCCCCAGCGTCACGAGGCCCATGTCCACGCTCGCGCTGGCCTCCCACGGGGTCGGTCCCGCCACGAGCTCGACCGTCTTGAGCCCCGCCGCGGTGGCCACGGCGATCCTCGTCCGGGGCACCATGCCGGCCAGCGCGGCCGCCTGCGCGGCGCAGCGAATGCCGTTGCCGCTCATCTCCGCGGCCGACCCGTCGGCGTTGCGCAGCTCCATCGACAGATCGGCGCCCTCCACCGGGCTCGGCGAGGTGATCCGGATGAGCCCGTCGGCCCCGACTCCGGTGCGCCGACGGCACAGCGCCCTCGCGAGCGTGGCCGTCAGCGGCCACGCACCCTCGGGGTCCTGGTAGACGAGGAAGTCGTTGCCCGCCCCGTGGTGCTTGGTGAGCCGGAGGAGGCCCCTCTTGGCACTCACCACGTCATTCTCCCACGGCACGCAGCTCCGGGACCTCGCCTTCGTCCAACCGGCCGTGCAGCGCAGCCACGACCTCCTCGATCGGATCGGCCCCGGGGGGAACCCAGCGGATGCGGGGGTCCCGGCGCATCCAGGCCCACTGCCGGCGTGCGTAGGCGCGGGTCCGGCGCACGGCCTCCTCCACGCAGCCGGCGAGGGGACGGCCCTCCTCGACGTGGGCCAGCAGCTCGCGGTACCCGAGCGCCTGGCGGGCGGTGCGGGAGAGGCCGGCCGGGCGGACCGCCAGGCCCTTCACCTCGTCCAGGAGGCCCGAGGCCATCCAGCGCTCGAACCGCTCCTCGATGCGCCGGTCGACGGTCGCGGCGTCAAAGGGCAGGCCCACGAGGCGGAACCGGCTGGGCGGGTACACCGCCAGTCCCGGACCGAACGAGGAGAACGGCCTACCCGATCCGAGCGTCACCTCGAGCGCCCGGACCACCCGCCGGCGGTTGGTGGGGGTCATGCGTCCAGCGGCCACCGGGTCCAGGCCGGCAAGCCTCCGATGGAGACCCTCGACCCCCTCCGGTCCGTCCGCCTCTCGCTCCAGCTCGGCCGCCACCTCTGGCCACCTCCCCGGCAACCTCAGGTCGTCCACGACGGCTCGCAGGTACAGGCCGGTGCCGCCGACGAGGAGGGGTCGGCGGTCCCGGCGTCCGATGTCCACGACGGCGCGGCGCGCCGCTCCCTGGAACATCGAGACCGTGTACTCCTCCGCCGGATCGACCAGGTCGAGGAGGTGGTGCCGGATCCGGCGTCGGTCGTCGACCGAGGGCTTCGCGGTGGCCACGTCCATGCCCCGATAGACGCACATCGAGTCGACCGAGACGATCTCCACCTCGGGCATGCGGCGAGCCACCGTCCGTGCCAGCTCGGACTTGCCCGAGGCGGTGGTGCCGACAATGGCGACGGGCGCGGCCGCGGGCGCGGCGGCGGGGAGCCCCGAGGCCGGCGGGCAAGCCATCGAGTTCAGGCCGACGCGACGGCGAGACGCGCCCGGTGGCGGGGCGCCTCGATGAGCGCGACCAGGTCTCCCGACAGGTGATGAGGCGCAGCCGACACGATGCCCACGTCGGCGTAGGCACCGGGCGCCACGGTGGAGACGGCGTCGTCCGAGCCCGGGAAGTGCACCAGCTTCCCCTGCGCCGTCCGGCCCGTCCACATGGCGTGGTCCCTGCGGCTCGGCCCCTCGACGAGGGCCTCCTCGGTGCGCCCGATCCTCGCTCGGTGACGCACCAGCGCGGAACGCTCCACCACCACCCTCAGCCGCTCGAAGCGCTCCGCCACCACGTCGGCGTCGACGAAATGCTCCGTCATGGTCGCCGCCCGCGTGCCCGGCCGGGGCGAGAAGATGAAGGTGTAGGCGCTGTCGTACTCCGCCTCGGCCACGACGGCCAGGGTCTGCGCGAAATCCTCGTCCGTCTCCCCCGGAAACCCGACGATGACGTCGGTGGTCACCGCCAGGTCCGGGATCGCCCGGCGCGCCGCCGCCAGACGCTCCAGGTAGCGCCCCGACGTGTAGCCCCGCCGCATGGCGGCGAGCACGCGATCGCTCCCGGACTGGAGCGGCAGGTGCAGCTGGGGGCAGACGGCGGGGGTGCCCGCCATGGCCTCGATGGTCTCGGGCCGGAGGTCCTTGGGGTGGGGGCTCGTGAAGCGGACCCTCCGGATGCCCTCGACGGATCCGACGCGGGACAACAGCTCGGCGAACAGCGGCCGGCGGTGCGTGAGGTCGCGTCCGTAGGAGTTGACGTTCTGGCCGAGCAGGGTGACCTCGCTCACCCCTCGCCGTGCGAGGCGGGACACCTCCTTGACCACCTCGTCCACCGGCCTGCTGGCCTCGCCCCCGCGCACCGACGGAACGATGCAGAAGGCGCAGGAGTTGTCGCACCCCGTCTGGATGGTCACCCAGGCCCGGTAGGGGTCGGCCCGATCGGGCTCGGTGCCTGCAGCGGGGTCGCCCCCCGTCCCGTCGTGGGTCGGGGGGCCGGCCGGGGCATCGAGGATCTCGACCAGCGGCCCCTCGGACGCCGCTCGCCGCAGCAGCTCCGGAGCACGACCCAGGTTGTGGGTGCCAAAGACGACGTCCACGTGGGAGGCGCGCTCGCGCACGGCGTGACGGTCCTTCTGCGCCAAGCAGCCGCCGACCGCGATCTGCAGATCGGGCTTCGCGTCGCGCAGCGCCTTGAGGTGTCCGAGATGGCCGTAGAGCTTGTTGTCGGCGTTTTCCCGGATGCAGCAGGTGTTGAGCACCACGAGATCGGCCTCGGCCGCGTCGAGCGTCGGCTCCATCCCCTCCGCCCGCAGCAGCCCCGCCAGCCGTTCCGAGTCGTGCTCGTTCATCTGGCAACCAAAGGTTCGGATGAGGAAACGCCGGGCCATCGCGATTCAGGATAGGTGCCGGCCGCCCAGCCCCCTACGGCTCCTGGTCGAAGTCGAAGACCTGACCCGTGCCGGAGGAGGGCTCCCCCTTGGCCTGGCCGGGCCCCTCGTCCGTGGGGGCCGTGCCGGCGGCGGCGAGATCGCCCGCGAGCAGCGGACTCCGAGGCAACCTGCCGGCCTCCCCCACCACGAGTCCCGCCCGGTCCGGCCGGAGCACCACGACCCTCCCGGCGAGCCCCGCTCGGGTCATCGCCTCGCGGGCCCCCTGCTCGACGGCGCGCACACCCTCGTTGGTGCAAAAGCCGATGATCGTGGTTCCGGCACCCGACCAGCACGCGGCCAGGGCACCCGCCTCCTGTAAGGCATGCAGCAACTGCGGCGCCTCCGGGAAGAGCGGGCTGCGGTAGTCCTGGTGCAGCCGGTCCTCCGTCGCCTCCCGGCTCAGGCCCCGATGGTCGGCCAACCCCGAGAGCAGGAGCACCGTCCGGCCGAGGTTGAAGACGACGTCCTCTCGGCTGAATTGCAACGGCAGGGCCTGGCGGGCCCGCACGGTCGGCAACGCCTTTTCGGGCACCACCGCCACGACCAGGAGCCCCGGATCGAGCGGCATCCGGGCCACCTGCACCTTGCCCCGGACCATGGCGGCACCGACCAGGCCGCCCACGGCGCTCGCCGCCGCATTTTCCGGGTGCCCGTCGACGAGCAGTCCGACGGCCAGGGGATCCCTCGCGCCCGCGGCCGCGGCCGCGGCCACCGCCAGCGCGGCCGACGAACCCAGGCCCCTCCCGACGGGAATCTGCGACCGCACCGTGATGGCCAGCCGATCGTGACCCGCGACGTCGATCGCCACCCGTGCGGCCAGGTGAAATGCGTCCTCGGCCAGGTCCGCGCCCTCGCCCTCGGATCGGACGATCAGGCGGGTCGCCGGCTCGACCTCGACCTCGACATAGCGGTCGAGGGCGAGGGCCAGGGTGTCGAACCCCGGTCCGAGGTTGGCGGCCGACGCCGGCGCTCTAGCCAGCACAACCCTCACCATAGGTGTTGGACCAGGGAATTGCTGGGAACCGGGCCTTTTCGCCCGTGCCCGGCGGGTGCGGCCTCGTCGAATCCGGCCTCGGCAGGTCACGCCTCGGCGGTCGGAGCCGGGGCCCGATCAGGACCGGAGGCGCTCGAGCTCCTGCGGGGTCATGAGCACCGCCCGGGCCTTCGAGCCCTCCGAGGGCCCGACCACACCCTTGCGCTCCAGGAGGTCCATCAGTCGGCCGGCCCGGGCGAAGCCCACTCGGAGCTTGCGCTGCAGCATCGACGTGGACCCGAGCTGGGAGGTCACGACGAGCTCCATGGCCTGGAAGAGCAGCTCGTCGTCATCGCCCTCCCCCGCGGGGGCCGATGCGACGACGTCGTCGACCCCGGCGATCTCCTCGTTGCGCTCCGCCATGCGCTGGCGCCGCCAGTGGGCCACCACCTGGCGAACCTCGTTCTCCGATACCCACGGGCCCTGGAGCCGCTGGGGGATGCTCGACGATGCGGTGAGCAGCAGCATGTCGCCCTTGCCGATCAGACGCTCGGCCCCCGGCTGGTCCAGGATGACCCGGCTGTCGGCCAGCGAGGATACGGAAAAGGCCATCCGGCTCGGGATGTTGGCCTTGATGACGCCAGTGATGACGTCGACCGAAGGGCGCTGGGTGGCGAGCACCAGGTGGATGCCCACGGCACGCGCCATCTGGGCGATGCGGCACACGGAGTCTTCGACGTCCCGGGCCGCCACCATCATGAGGTCGTTGAGCTCGTCCACGACGACGAGGACGAAGGGCAGCCGCTCGGGAGCCGCTGCGCCCGCACCGTCGCCGCCTTCGCCCGGGGCGTCGGTCGCGCCGGCCGGCGCCCGAGGCTCGAGCTCGCCGGCCTCCCACGCGGCGTTGTACCCCGTGATGTCGCGCATGCCGTGCTCGGCCAACAGGTCGTACCGGCGCTCCATCTCCTTGACGGCCCACTGGAGGGCGTTGGCCGCCTTTTTCGGGTCCACCACCACCTGGGTCAGCAGATGGGGCAGGTCGTTGTACTGCCCGAGCTCCACCCTCTTCGGGTCGATCAGGATCATGCGGACCTCGTCCGGCGTCGCCCGCATCAATACCCAGGTGAGCAGCGAGTTGATGCAGGACGACTTGCCGGCCCCGGTTGCGCCCGAGATCAGCACGTGCGGCATGTCGGCGAGGTTGGCGACCACCGCCCGGCCGGCGATGTCGCGCCCCAGCGCCACTTCGAGCGGGTGGCGGGCACGGCGCGCCTCGGGGGCTCGGATCAGGTTGCCGAGCGTGACGAGCTCGCGCCGGGCGTTGGGCACCTCCACCCCGATCGCCGACTTGCCCGGTATGGGGGCCAGGATGCGCACGTCGGGGGAGGCCATCGCGTAGGCGATGTCCCGGGCGAGGCTCGTCACCCTCGCCACCTTCACCCCCGTGGCGAGCTCGAGCTCGAAGCGGGTGACCGTCGGTCCCACGGTGCGGCCGACCAGGCGGGTTTCGACGCCGTGGGCGGCGAGCGCCGCCACCAGCGATTGACCGGCCGCCTCCACCAGGCGCTCGTCGACCTGGCGTGCCGCGACGGTGGCCAGGAGCTCCGGGTCCGGAAGGACCCAAGCCCCTGCGTCCGGGCCGCCCGGGCCGCCCGGGCCCCGTCGAGCGGGCCGTCTCGCGCCGTTGCGCCGGGATCCCGCTGCCGGCCGACCCGTCTCCACCGGGTCGAACCCGGGCGATTCCACGTCGTCGAGCGGAGGGTGATCGGCGTCGCGCGACGTCCCCGGTCGATCGAGGTCCGCTTCTCCGTCGGCCTCGGTGCTCTGCACGAGCGCTCCCGCGGCTGGTCCGGGGGGTGCCCCGAGGCCCTCCGCCTCACCGTCGAAGGGTGCGCGCGCCGGGGACGTCGCGACCCCGGCCAAGGCCTCGCCGGCCACTTGCTCGGCCGGCGGCGACGCTCGGTCCGGGGCCGGCGCCGGATGGGGTCTGTCGCCGGGAGGCGGTCGCGGCCGCCACCCCCCGCACCACCGAGCGCCCGGCTCGCACGATCGCCCGGAGGGCGGTGCGCAACGAGATGCCCGTGGCCAGCAGGAACGCGACCACGAAGAGGGCGACGAAGAGGACCGCGGCGCCGGCGACCCCGAGGCCCTCCGAGAGTGGTCGACCGATCAGGGCCCCGAGCCAGCCGCCGGCCTCCGAGAGGGCGTGGGTGGACCCGTCGATGGGCGGCCGCCCACCGGCCAGCTCCGCCAGCCCGGCGACGGACACGAGCCCGAGGAGCGCGCCGACGAGGCTCCGGACGGGGTCGGGACGACCCCGGACCGCGATGATCGCCGCGCCGCTGGCCACGAGAATCGGCGGCACGAGGAACCGCACCACCCCGATCAGGTCACCCAGGGCCGAGTCGAGCGCGTGACCGACGGGTCCGAGGGCGTTGCCGTAGGCGGCCAGCGCCACCAGGACCCCGAGAGTGATCAGCCCCACCGCGCACAGGTCGGCGGCATGCTCCCAGAGGAGCCCCTCTCGGACCACCTCTGCCGAGCGCCCGGACGCCCCCGGGGCCCTGCCCGACCCCGAGCGGCGCGTCCGGCCCGAGCCCGACGACGCCGCCTTGGGGCGTGAGCCCTTGGAGCGGCTGGCGCCGCGGGAACCGCCCGAGCCCGATCGGCCGGAGGAACGGCTGGACGCCGAGCGGCGCTTGGTCGTCACCACAGCCGTGTCACGTTAGCCCTGGGGGCGGCCGAGCCGGTGGACGGTCGGCGTGGTCAGACCCCGATGACGACGGGGATGATCATCGGGCGCCGGCGCGTGCGCTGGTTGACCAGGCGTCCGACGGTGCGGCGAACCTGCCGGTCGAGCAGCGGGATCTCTCGCACACCGTCGGTCATGGCCTCGGCGAGCGCCCGGGCCACCGCCTGGCGGGCCTCGTCGATCAGCTCCTCCGAGGCCTCCGGATGGATCCAACCCCGGGTCATCACCGCCGGCGAGCCCACGACCTGTGCGCGGTGCACGTCGACGGTGGCCACCACCATGACCACCCCCTCGGCGGCCAGGGTCCGCCGGTCCTTGAGCACGCCCGAGCCCACGTCGCCCACGATCCCGTCGACGTAGAGGTACCCGGCCGGGACGTCCCCGTCGCGGGCGAGCCCGTCCCCGTCCAGGCGGAGGGCGTCGCCGTCCTCGCACACGAGTACCTGGTCCGGGGGCACCCCCATGCGGCGGCCCAGGTGGGCGTGCCGGACCATGTGCCGATACTCGCCGTGCACGGGCACGAAGGCACCGGGGCGAGCCACCGAGAGGAGGATCTCCAGCTCCTCCTGGCGGGCGTGCCCGCTCACGTGCACCGACTCGATGCCCGAGTGGATGACCTCCGCGCCCCGTCGGAGCAGGTCGTCGATGACCCTCGCCACGGACCACTCGTTGCCGGGGATGGGGTGCGCGCTGATGATGACGACGTCCCCACGGTCGATGCGGAGCCACTTGTTGTCCCCGGTGGCCATCAACGACAGCGCGGACATCGGCTCGCCCTGCGAGCCCGTCGAGATGATGCAGACCTCCCCGTCGGGCACCGTCTCCACCCGGTCGATGTCCACCAGGACCCCGTCGTCCACCGACAGGATCCCGAGGCGCCTCGCCACCTCGACGTTCTTACCCATCGAGCGGCCGAGGGTAGCCACGCGGCGACCGCTCGCCACGGCCGCGTCGATCACCTGCTGGACGCGATGGATGTGGCTGGCGAAGCAGGCCACCACCACCCGGCGCCCGGGTCGCTCCGCGATCAACCGGCGGAGGGTGGCGCCGACGTCCGACTCCGACGAGGTGAAACCCGGCTCCTCGGCGTTGGTGGAGTCGGCCAGCAGCAGCCGCACGCCCGAGCTCGCGGCGAGCTGACCGATGCGCGCCAGGTCCGTCCGGCGCCCGTCCACCGGCCGGAGGTCGAGCTTGAAGTCGCCCGAGTGCAGGATCACCCCCTGGGGAGTGTGGAAGGCGATGGCGAAGGCGTGGGGCACCGAGTGGGTGACCGGGATGAATTCCACGTCGCAGGGCCCGATCCGTCGACGCTCGCCGTCGGACACCTCGATCATGTCGATCCGTCCCGCAAGTCCCGCCTCCTCCAGGCGGTTGCGAGCGAGACCGAGCGTGAGGGCGGACCCGTAGATGGGGGCGGGGACGTCTCGGAGGAGGTAGGGCAGCCCGCCGACGTGGTCCTCGTGGCCGTGGGTGAGCACCACCCCGTCGACCCGATCGGCGTTGTCGCGCAGGTACGTGAAGTCGGGCAGGACGAGGTCCACGCCCGGCATCTCGGCGTTGGGGAACATCACGCCGCAATCGAGGACGAGGATCCGCCCATCGACCTCGATGCACGCGCAGTTGCGGCCGATCTCCCCCAGGCCGCCGAGGAAGACCAACCGAACGGGCGCAGGACGCGCCTTTGCCCGAGCGGTCAACGTCGTCCGCGCGACCTGGTGCCGACGCCTCGCGCCCGGTCAGGCACGGGATGACCCGGCGAAGGCCTCGAGTGAGAGTCGCCGCACGAGCCCCATGGCCTCCTGGTCGAGCTCGGGAGGGGCCACCCCCATGGGCAGCCGGCACTGGCCGACCGGGAGGCCGAGGGCCCGCAGCACCGCCTTGGTCGGCAGCGGGTTGGGGTGGGCCTCGGTCGATTCGAAGCGGAAGGACTCGAGCAGGCGCGCGTTGATCGTGCGAGCTCCGTCGACGTCGCCCTTGGAGAATGCCGCGGCCATCGCCCCCATCTCCGCACCGACCCAGTGCGACGCGACGCTGACCACCCCCACCGCGCCGACCGCCAGCAGGGCCAGCGTGAGGGCGTCCTCACCGCTGTAGACCTCGAAGTGGTCGGGCGCGTCGGCGATCAGCCTCGACGTCCCCGCCACGTCGCCGGCGGCGTCCTTGACCCCGACGACATTGGGAACCTCGTGGGCCAGCCGCACCATCGTCTCCGCCGCGATGCGCCGTCCCGTGCGCCCGGGTATGTCGTAGAGGAGCACGGGCAGGTGGGTGGCGGCCGCGGTGGCGGCGAAATGGGCGTAGATGCCCGCCTGGGAGGGACGGTTGTAGTACGGGGTCACCAGCAGGACCCCGTCCGCGCCGGCCTCCGTGGCGGCCCTGGTGAGCTCGATCGAGTGGCGGGTGTCGTTCGTCCCGGAGCCCGCCAGGACCGGCACGGTCACGGCCTCGGAGACGGCGGCCCACAGGTCGCGCCGTTCGGCGTCGCTGAGAGTGACGCCCTCGCCGGTCGTCCCCGCCACCACCAACCCGTCGGAGCCGTGCTCCACGAGCCAGCGGGCGAGGGACGCTGCGGCGTCCAGGTGCAGCTCGCCACCATCGGTGAAAGGCGTCACCATGGCTGTGATCACCGTGCCGAAGCGAGGCTCCCGGTCCCGACCGCTCATGGCGTCAGGCTACCGTTCGCCGCGAACTCAGGAAACCATCCGCTCCACCGGCGAACCATCGGCCGCGGCGTCGGCCTCCTCCGCCGTGTCGGCCAGGTTCTCGAATTCGATCACGCCCATCTCGGTGAACTTCTGGCGCAGCCAACCATCCCCGGCGTCGAGGAGCCCGAGCTTCTTGCAATTGGGGATGATCTTGGAGAAGAGCAGGATCTGGAAGTCGGCGCGGTCGGGTGCCTGCTGGACGAGCTTGATCACGTCGCCCGTCGGCACGTCGAGGCGCTCCCAGAGCTCCTGCATCTGCATCCGATCGCGCATCCGCACGGCGGCCTCAAAGGCGAACTCCTGGCGCTCCCGCAGCTCGGCAGCGGAAAGCTCCGTGTAGAGCTCCTGGAGGCTCAGCACGCCGAAGGCGACGTGGCGCGCCTCGTCGGCCATGACGTAGCGGAGCATCTGCTTCAAGAGCGGCTCGTCGGTCAGCTGGTGGAGGAAGCCAAAGGCGGCCAGGGCCAGCCCCTCGACCATGATCTGCATCCCGAGGTAGGTCATGTCCCAACGGGAGTCCGCGATGATCTCGTCGATCAGGTTCTTCAAGTGGCCGTTCATCGCGTAGTGCCCCGAGAGCTTCTCGTCGAGGTAGCGGGAGAAGACCTCGACGTGGCGCGCCTCGTCGACGACCTGGGTGGCGGCGTAGTACTTGGCGTCGATCCAGGGCACCGTCTCGACGATCTTGGCGGTGCACAGCAGGGCCCCCTGCTCGCCGTGCATGAACTGGGAGAGCAGCCAGTTCTGGTTCTCGATGTTGAACTGGATCCACTGCCGCTCGCTCCAGTGCTCCAGGGCGGTGCCGGCGAGGTTGGTGCTGATGAGGTTGACGTCGGGCCGGTTCTCGAGGTTGGTGGCCGCGAGCTTCTCCTGGTCGACGGGTGTGTCCCAGGGGAGGTCGGTCCGGCCGTTCCACTGGGCGTTCTTGGCCTTCTCGTAGAGCTTGTCGAGCTTGGCCCGCCGGCCCTTCTCGTAGTCCCACGTGAAGATGGCCTCGCAGTTGTCGGCCACGGGGTGCACGCCCTCGGGATCCTCGTGGCCGACCACGGACATGATGGCCTCAAAATCGTTGATGTCGTGCCGGCCGATCAGCTCCAGGTTGTCCGGCGCTGGGTGTTGCGGGGCAACGGTCATCCGGTGACCTCCTGCGTTGCTCGTGTGTCGGTCTGATGCTCTGCGCACAGGGCCTGGATGCCCGGAAGGACGAAGGTCCGTACGAGGTGCCGGGCGTCATCGGCGTCTCGCAGGTCCGTGCGCTCGGTGGGGTTGGTCACGTAGGTCAGCACGATCCTGGCCGGCCCACTCCGCGGCCCGCGAGGCCTGCCTCGGCTCGAGCCACCGGGCGAAGAAGGGCGCGGCGAAACGGCTGGCCTCGTACAAGAGCTTGTCCATCTCGCCGAAGGCCAGATGGGGTAGCAACACGCCGGGCTCCAGCTCGAACAGGTACGCCAGGGCCCGGTGCTCGCTGATGCGTCGAGCCGCCTCGACCATGCCGGCGACCAGGGCCTCCTCGAGGTCGCGGGCCTCGCCCATGGCGACGGCCAAGCCGGAGTAGAACCGAGCGACCTCCGTCTCCACGACCGCGGCCATCACCGCGTCCTTGCCCCCCGGAAACTGCCGGTAGAGGGTGGCCCGGGAGAGCCCGGCCTCCTTGGCTACGTCATCGAGCGTCGTCTTCGAGGTTCCCTGTCGCGCCAGGCACCGCAACATGGCGTCCACCAACCGGACGCGAGGTGCCGATCGATCGTCCGCCCCCAGGTGGCGAACCACCCGCTCGTCGAGGGGTCCCAATCGCCCGTACCTGGTCGGCGGGACCCCCTGCGCCGCCTGACCCACCACCGCTGAAACAATATGGCGCGATCTGTCTCATTGTCAACGGTTCGAGTCGCCCGCCTCGCCCCTCGCCCTCGGGCGACCCCTCGGTGCCCGGCGGGCCCGGCCGCACCATGCCGGCGAGGAGCTCCGCCCGGACCAGCTCGGACACCTGCCCCGGATCGTTCAGGTCCCACCGGCCCGGTGACGAGATGTAGGACAGCACCATGCGCGCCAGGAACTCCGCCGCCTCCTCGGGGTCGACCCCCGGCGTCACGCCATGGACCACGAGGTAGGGCAGGAGGAATTCGGCGATCAGCCCGGTGGTCCGATGCGCCTCGACCGTGAGGTTGGGCAACAGGAGCTCGGGTTCGGTCTCGAGGACGCGCTGGAGCACCTCGTGCTCGACGATGGCCCGGTGGGCGAACATGAGGCCGCGCTCCATGACCTCCTCGAGAGAGGTCGCATCCTGCACCGCGTCGTAGAGCCGCCGGAAGAATCGGCCGTACTCCCACGTGATGACGCTGCTCACGAGCTCGTCGCGTCCCCCGGGAAAGTAGCGGTAGACGGTGGCGCGAGAGACGCCGGCCTTGCGGCCCACGTCCTCGACCGTCGTCTTGGAGATCCCCCAGCGCGCCACGCACGCGTACGTCGCCTCGATGACCCGCTCTCTCACCTCTTCGCCCTTGACCGAGCCGGAGCCCTGGGCCGCAGCCGCGGCAAGGGGCCGCTTCGAGGGCCGCTTGTCCTCGGCGAGGGGGGCCACGACCAACCTCCGCTTGTCGCTCGCGATCTCCGGGAGCGAGCGCCTGTTGTCGCTCGCGATCTCCGGGAGGGAGCGCTTGTTGTCGCTCGCGATCTCCGGGAGGGAGCGCCTGGCGGCCGGCTCGGGCCGAGTGCTCGGATGGAGCACCTCGCCGCCGTGGTGCGTCTCTCGGCGCACTCGATCTGCGGATTCTTCGGAGAGGTAGATCGTGGGTCGCTCTGCGGACGCGGCTTTTGACAACGGCGCACGTTCGACCGGTGCTCGGCTCACCTCGGACGGCGCGTCCGCCGGCGACACCGCGTCGTCGCCCTGTTGGGGATGCGCTGCGGGAGCCCCGGGCGGGCGGCGCGGCGCCCCCGAGGCGCGCTCTCCGACCTCCTCGGGGCCGAGGATGCGGATGCCCGCGGAGCCCGGGACCACACGGCGCAGCTCCGGACGGCGGGCGGAGCTCTCGGCCTCCTCCTCGGAGGGCTCGTCTGCTGCCGAGCCCTCCTCGGGATCTGGGCCGGGGCGTGCCCGGAAGCGTCGCCGCTTGTCGTGCACCGCCGTCACTCCTCCACAAGCACTTCCGGCGCCGCCACCTCTCGTCTACTGTGCCGTCGTCTGCCGTGTCGCATGATCACCACTGCAAGAGCGCGTCCAACCCGAGGGTGACGCCCGACCGGGAGCCCACCTGGCGGACGGCCAAGAGGACACCCGCCATGAAGCACCTGCGGTCGATCGAGTCGTGTCGGATGGTCAACGTCTCCCCCGCGGACCCGAAGATCACCTCCTGGTGTGCCACCAGTCCCGGGAGGCGCACGGAATGGATCCGGACCCCTCCGGCACCCTCCCCGCCGCGGGTCCCGGCGATCGACTCGGTTTCCGTCGGATCCGCCGGCAACGGCGGGCCACCGGCCTCGCGGCGGGCCGACGCGATGCGCTCCGCAGTGCGCGCCGCGGTGCCCGAGGGCGCATCGCGCTTCGCGTCGTGATGCAGCTCGATGATCTCGACGTTGTCCATGTAGGGAGCCGCCATCTCGCTGAGGCGCATGAGCAAGACCGCTCCGATGGCGAAATTCGGCGCCAGCACGGCGTTGGCCCGTGACGCGTCGAACTCGTCCCGGATCTGGTCGAGATCGCCCGGTCCCAGCCCGGTGGTGCCGACCACCGCGTGCACGCCGTGCGCCGCGCACCACTTGAGGTGGCGACGGGCCGCCTCGGCGACCGTGAAGTCCACCATCACGTCCACGTTCGAGGCGTCGACCAGCTCGACGTCCCCCACGACGATGAGGGATGCCTCGGGCAGCCCGGCCAGCTCCCCCACATCGTCCCCCGCGTGCACCGGGTCGACCGCGGCGCACAGGTCGAGGTCCTCCGCCTCGCTGACCGCCCGGCACACCTCTCGACCCATGCGCCCGCCGGCACCGAGAACCCCAACGCGAACCACGACCGCCAACCCTACCGTCGACCGGCCCGGATCTCGGGGCAATCAGCTCCGCTGGACGCGCCTCCCCTGACGCACTCGCCGGCTCCGCCCGACCACCCAGATGCCCAGCGCGACCAGGAGGGCGGCGACCCCGACGGCGCTCAGGACCAGGCCGGCGGTGAACCGGGGCGGCCAGTAGACGAAGGTGAGCGTCCAGCGTCCGGCGGGGACGCGCACGCCCTGTACCAGCCCTACGGTCTCGACGGGGAGCACGCGGGCGGGGCCCCCGCCCGCCGGGACCGCCCGCACGCTCCAACCCGGGCTCACGGCCTCGCTGCGGACCACGAGCACGGCCTGGCTCGCGTCGACCCGGTCCACTTCCGTGCCCGACTCGGGGGTGCTCACCTGCTGCACGGAGGCGCCGGCGGGCCCGCCTTGGATCCACACCGGAGGCGCCACCGTGCGAGCCTCGAAGCGGGCGAAGCCCTCCCAGAGCCCCGTGTAGCGCCAAGCCGTCTGCCCGAGAGCGGCCTGCAGTGGTCCGTCGAGCCGGTACTGCTGTCCGCCGGTCACGCTGATCTCCGACGTGTTCGACACCATCCGTGCCGGGCCGCCCACCACCAGCCCGACGGCGCTCATCGGACGGTCGAGGACCACCGACCAGCCGCCGCCCGACACCCTGGAGAGCCGGGCGGCCGGATGGACGAGGGACCCGTCCGCGGTGAGCAGGCCGACGCTCGGCCGGTTGCGCTCTAGCGCAGTGGCCGCGGCGCTCCCGTTTGGTCGCAGCAGCGCCGCGGTGACGACCTGGGGATCCCCGAAGTACCAGGTGCGCATGCCCGGTCGACCCGGCGGCGGAGCTCCGGAGCACGGCGGGTTGGCAAAGGGCGCCCCCCCGTTGGTGGGCACCCGCACGAGCAGCTGCGAGGAGGTGGTGAGCAGCGTGGCCAGCCGCAGCGGACGGAAGACGCCCTTGGCCAGCGCGCAAGCGTCCATGGTCTCGAGATAGTGGGTGCCCGTCGCATCCCCGTAAGTGCCGGTGACGAGCGAGCCGTAACCCTGGACGCTCGGGATCTCGGTAAGCACGTTGAGATCGGGTTCTCCGATCCCGCTCAACGCGTCGGCGTTGGGATAGGACTCGACGAAGGCGGTGCGGCCGCGATCCCCGAGCACGCGCATGGCGGTGGCGGTGTCCGGCACCACTTGGCTGTGCCCCGGGGAGAAGCCCGTCGAAGACGAGGCCGTGAACACCACGATGTCCAAGACGACCAACCCGCACACCGCCAGGCGATGGCCCCTCGCGTCGAGTCGGCGCCATCCGAGCAGGAGGGCCATTGCCCCGAGCGCCAGCACGAGCGACGCCACGAACCAAGGCGTCAGGTCGCGACCGAGGCCGGCGGCGCTGTCCGCCACGCCAAACACCACCTCGAGCCGGGCCGGGACGGCGAGGGCCACGACGCACAGCACGGCCGCGGCCAGCAGCGGCGCGGCGGTCACCCAGCGCCGCCATCCTCGGAGACCGGCACCGACTCCTCCGACGCCCCAGGCCCTCTGGAGCCAGAAGGCGAACAGGACGGCGAGCGACAGGTCGACGATGCCGAGGTTGCGGCTCTGGAGGCGGGTCTTCCCGAAGAGGGGGATGTGCCCGAACACGCCGCCGAGCGGCGTGTAGGTGCCCCAGGCGAGCACCACGCCGAGGACCGCCAGCGCGATCCACGGGCCCCAGTCCGAGCTCCGGGGGTCTCGGCGGCGTCCCCACGAGCGGGTAACGAGGGCAAGGGCCGCGGCAAGCGGGAGCAGTCCCACGTAGCCGGTGACCTCGGGCAGGTTGTACGAGTTGAAGTAGCTCGGCTGGTGCAACAACCCGTTCCCGCCGAAGAGATCCGGCACGAGGAGGAGCGCACTCCAGCGCACCGGCAGCGATCCGCTCCCAAAGAAGGAGAGCGACTCGCTGGCGCGCTGCGAACCGCTGATGAACGACCAGCCCGGCAGCAACTGCGCGGCGCTGATCGCCGTGGCCCAGAGGGCCGTCGCCACGAGCAGCACGACCAACCACAGGCGGCGCGCCAGGGAAGGGGCGCCGCTCGCCGCACCTCCGTAGGGTCGGAGGAGGATCCAGAGGGCGACGGCGGCGACCACGATCTCGGCCTCGGCGATGCTGCGCGGCTCGCCGGTCAGCAGGATCAGGGCCAGCCCCGCGGTGAGGGCCACCGTCCACGACGCCACCGACCAACGGTCGACGCGGTCGAGCAGCCCCGTTGGGCCGACCGGGTCGGGATCGAGGCGGGGGGTCTGCAGGACGGCGCGACCCAACCCGAGCTCCGCCAGCACGACCCACGGCATCCAGCCCATTCCCTGGATGATCCCGAGATGCACCATCTGACCCACCATGGCGCCGGAGAAGGCGTAGACCGCGGCGCCGAGCAGGCTGGGCAACGGCTCGAGGCGGTAGTAGCGCAGGAGGGCGTAGCAGCCCAGGCCGGCCGCCCAGTAGGCGGCCAGGAGATTCGCCACCCAGGCGACAAAGGGCGGGAGTACCACGAAGAGCCAGGTGCCCGGATAGGCCGAACCGGCGTTGAGCGCGGACAGGAGGGGGCTGCCGGACCAGATGTAGGGATTCCACAGGGGCAGCTGCCCGTGGCGGAGAAGGTCCCCGGTGTACACGCGCAGCGGGAAGTTCTGGATGATGTTGTCGCCCGCCATCGCCGGCACCCCGCACAACGCCGGGATGGCGAAGACCAGGAGGGGGACGCCGATCAGGATGAGGACGGCCCTGCCATCCGGCGTCGCGCTCCAGCGACGGAAGCGTTCCCAGCCGCGGGGGAACCGCCATACCGACGTGCCCCGCCGATCCACCTCCCGGGGCACCGAGCGCCCGCTCAGTCCACGGCGGCCACGAGACCGGGGACGTCGTCGAACGCGGCCTCGCCAAAGGGCCCGACGGCGCACAGCGTCTTGGGTGCGCCGGCGACTGCGCCGGCGGCCTCCTTGACGTCGGTCGGTCCCACCGACTCCACCCTCGAGAGGATCGTCTCCACGCTGAGCACCTCGCCACGGACCAGGAGGGACGAACCGATGCGGCTCATCCGGGCTCCCGAGTCCTCGGTCGAGAGCAGCAGCTCGGCGCGAAGGTTGCCCTTGGCGACGGCCAGCTCCCGATCCGTGACGCCCCCCTCCGCGAGGCGCTCCAGCTCGTCGCTGGCGATCCCGAGCACCTCGTCCACGTAGTCGGGAGCGGTACCCACGACGATGGCGAGCGACCCGGCGTCGTCGTACGCGGCGCGCTCGGATCCGACCGAGTAGGCGAGTCCCCGCTCCTCCCGGATCTTCTGGAAGAGCCGGGAGGAGAAGCCCCCGCCGAGGGTGTGGTTCAAGAGGGCGTGGGCCCACCGGGAGTCGTCGTGCACCGAGACCGACCGGACGCCCAGGACCACGTGGGCCTGTTCCGTCGGTCTGGTCACGACGACCAGCGGCACCTGCGGGACCTGCGGTGGGACGCGGTGGGGGCGGGCTCCCTCGCCAGGTCCCCGGAAGCGCTCCTCGACGGCGGCGGCGACCTCGTCGTGGCGGCAGTTCCCGGCGACCGCCACCACGATGTTGCCGGGGCGGTAGTGCTCGGTGAAGAACTCTCGGATGTCCGAGGGCGCCGTCGCGCTCACGGTCTCCGCGTCGCCGAGCGTGTCCCGACCGAGAGGGTGCTCGGGGAACAGCGCCTCGCCCCATCGTTCCCCCGCCAGCTCCGCCGGCTCGTCGGCGTGCATCAGGATCTCGTCCAGGATGACCGACCGCTCCGCATCGACGTCGGAGGGCCGCAGCGCCGGCTCCCACATGATGTCGCTCAGGATGTCGAGCCCCAGGGGGAGATGCTCGGCGAGCAGCCGGATGTAGAAGGTCGTGTACTCCTTCGTGGTGAAGGCGTTGCAGTCGCCGCCCACCTCGTCGATGGCCTCGGCGATCGCCGCCGCCGACCGAGCCTCCGTGCCCTTGAAGAGCAGGTGCTCGAGGAAGTGCGAGGCGCCTGCACGCTCGTCGCTCTCGTCACGCGAGCCTGCGCCGACCCAAAAGCCGATGGCCACCGAGTGCGCCTCCGGCATGGACTCCGTGACCAGTTGCAGGCCGCAGGGCAGGCGGGTCGTCTCGGACCCGCCACCCGGACCGGGGCGGCTCAACGGCGGCGCGACCGACGCCGACCGCCCGAGCGGGAGTCTCCGCCACCGCCCGGACCCGAGGGGGCGTTGCCCGCCTGGACCGCGCCCGGACCGAGGTCTCCCAGCTCCGCAGTGAGCTCCGCCTCGAAGGCGTCCTCGAAGGACACGGCCTGCCCGCGACCGGCCGAGCCGTCACCCTGCTCGACCTCGCCGTTGCCCGAGGGGACTTGCCGGGGCGCGCTCCCCTCGCCCTCCTCGCCGTCGGCGGCCTCGGGCTCGGTGGCCAGCGACAGGGACACCTTGCCCTGGGGGTCGATGTCGTCGACACGGACCTCGAGGCCCTGGCCCAGGGTCAGGACGTCCTCCACCTGGTTGACCCGGCGGCCACCCGACAGGGGGGACAGCTTGGAGATGTGCAGCAGGCCGTCCCGCCCGGGGAGGATGTTGACGAAGGCCCCGAACTTGGTCAGGTTGACCACCTTGCCCTGGTACGTCGCGCCCACCTCGGCGGTCGGCGGGTCGAGAATCAGGCTGATCCGTCGCTGTGCCTCGCGCACCGCGTCGCCATCCTTGGCACCGATGGTCACGGTGCCGACCATGCCATCGTCGTCCACGGCGATGTCGGCGCCGGTCTCCTGCTGGAGGGTGTTGATCACCTTGCCCTTGGGGCCGATGACCTCGCCGATCTTGTCGAGCGGGATCTCGAAGGCGACGATCTTGGGGGCGGTCCGGGCCACCTCGGGCCGAGGCGCCTCGATGGCCTCCTGCATGACGCCCAGGATGGTGAGCCGGGCCTCCCTGGCCTGGCGCAGCGCCTGGGCCAGGACATCCGCCGGCAACCCGTCGATCTTCGTGTCGAGCTGCAGCGCCGTCACCGCATCGGCGGTACCGGCGACCTTGAAGTCCATGTCCCCGAGGGCGTCCTCCGCCCCCAGGATGTCGGTCAGGGTGACGTAGGCGTCGCCCTCGTGCGCGAGCCCCATGGCGATGCCGGCGACGGGTGCCCGCAGCGGTACGCCTGCGGCCATGAGCGACAGCGAGGAGCCGCAGACCGAGGCCATCGACGTCGAGCCGTTGGAGCTCAAGACGTCCGAGACCACCCGCAGCACGTAGGGGAACTCGTCCGCCGGCGGCACGACGGGGAGCAACGCCCGCTCCGCCAGCAGGCCGTGCCCGATCTCCCGGCGCTTGGGCCCGCGCATGAACCCGGTCTCGCCCGTGGAGAAGGGCGGGAAGTTGTAGTGGTGAATATACCGCTTGGACTCGTCGATCCCGATGGTGTCGAGCAGCTGGTTCATCCGGGGCATGCCCAGGGTGGCCACGGAGAGGACCTGGGTCTCGCCCCGCTGGAACAACGCAGACCCGTGCGCCGTCGGGATGATGTCCACCTCTGCCGACAGTGGCCGGATGTCGGTGGTCGAGCGGCCGTCGATGCGGATCCCCTCCTCGACGATCCGCCGCCGCACCAGCTTCTTGACCACGTCCTTGGCGGCGGCCTTGATCTCTCGCTCCCGCGACTCGAATTCCGGCGCCAGGGTGGCGACGAGGTTGGCCGTGGCCTCGTCGATGGCGCCGTTGCGCTCGGCCTTGCCCGCCGTGGCGTTGGCCTGCCGGAGCGGCTCGACGCCGACCTGCTCGACCCTCGCGTACACGTCGTCGCCGTACTCGGCGAACGTCTCGATCTTGATGGGCTCGGGCGACCCCGCCTTGGCCACCAGCTCACGCTGGAGCGCCACCGACTCCCGGATCCAGCGCTTGGACACCTCGAGGCCCTCGGCCAGGACCTCCTCGGTGACCTTGGGCGCGCCCGCCGCGTAGTAGCGGAACGAATCCTCGGTCCCGCCCGCCTCGACCATCATGATGGCCACGTCGGCGTCGGGACCCTCGCCCAGGGTCCGGCCGGCCACCACGAGCTCGAAGGTGGAGGCGTCCCCCTCCTGGTAGGTGGCGTGGGGAATCCAGCGGCCGTCCTCGCCGTAGGCGATCCGCACCGCGCCGATGGGACCGTCGAAGGGGATGCCCGAGACCATCAGGGCCGCCGAGGCGCCGTTGATGGCCAGGATGTCGTGGGGGTTCTCGAGATCAGCCCCGAGGATCGTGGCGACGACGTGGACCTCGTTGCGGACCCCCTTCGGAAACGAGGGTCGCAGGGGTCGGTCGATGAGGCGGGCCGTCAGGATGGCCTGGTCCGACGCCTTGCCCTCCCGGCGGAAGAACGAGCCGGGGATCTTGCCGGCCGCGTACATCCGCTCCTCCACGTCGACGGTCAGAGGGAAGAAGTCCGCGCCCTCTTCGCGGAGCGGGACATGACGGCGGTGACCAGCACGATGGTGTCGCCCAGGCGGACCACCACCGCACCGTCGGCCTGGGGGGCCAGGCGTCCGGTCTCGAGGGAAAGGGTGCGTTCGGTCTCGCTCACCGGAGCGGACACAGAAATGGCTTCGGGCATGGTGTTCCTCGGTTGTTTCAGGGGCACCACACCGCCGGTTCCCAGTGGTCGATCACCGCTCGGGTCCGGCGATCGCAGCTGATGGTCGAGAACGACCTGGCCGGCGGCACAACCCGGAGCCGGAGGTAACCGGCGACTGGCAGCCGGCTCGTCGCGGTGCCCGTCTCTGTACGACCACCGGTACAGGACCGGCGGAAGACCCTTCGGTCGTCAGCGACGGATGCCGAGACGCCCGATGATGGTGCGGTAACGCTCGACGTCGTTGTTACGGACGTAGTCGAGCAGCCGGCGGCGGCGGCCGATGAGTCGCATGAGCCCACGTCGAGTGTGGTGGTCCCCCTTGTGCTGGCGCAGATGCTCCGTCAGCTGCGAGATGCGGCCGGTCAGGATGGCGATCTGCACTTCCGGCGAACCCGTGTCGGACTCGTGCGTCCGGTACTCGTTGATCACCGCCTGCTTATCGGGCATGAAAAGGGAAACCTTTGCTACGTCGTGGGCCAGCGCCCGCCAGACGAACCAACCGGGCAGGCATACCCCTCACCCTGGACGTGGAAATCCCACGCCCTCGACCAAGGAGCACACCCTGGGATGACACGATCTGACGTCACCCCGGTCGGGAAGTCTTCCCGACCACATGCCAGGCTACCAGACCTCAGGCGGATCCGAGGAGGCGGCGGACGTCCTCGACGTCCCTGCGCATCTGGGTGATGAGCTCGTCCACGCTCGGGAATTCGACCTGCCCCCGTCGGATCGGCCGGTGGAACGTCACCCGAGCGGGCTGGTCGTAGAGATCGCCCGAGAAATCGAGGAGGTGCGCCTCCACGAGGGACTCACCCTCGGACCCGTAGAAGGTCGGCCTGCGCCCGACCGAGATGGCCGCGGGATGACGGGGTCCCGGAGGCGCCGCGGACGACGCCGGGTCTGTTGTCGAGTACCACCCGGCGTAGATCCCTTCGCCGGGCACGGCGATCTCCCCGGGGACGTCGACGTTGGCGGTGGGCATGCCCAGGAGGGAGCCGCCGCGACCGTCTCCGCGCACCACCGTGCCACGCACCTCGTGGTCCCGCCCGAGGAGCACGGACGCCGAAGCCATGTCGCCCCGGGCCACGAGCTCGCGTATGCGCGTCGACGACACGGGGGTCCCCGCGGCGTCGTGCAGTCCAAACCCGACCACCTCGAAGTCGAGCACTGCTCCTTGCTCTCGGAGCAGGGCCACGTTGCCCTTGCGTCCGTGACCGAAGTGGAAGTCCGTGCCGACGACCACGAGCTGAGCGCCGAGCGCCTCCACCAGCACCTCGTCGATGAACTCCTCGGCGGCCTCGTCTGCCCGACGACGGTCGAAGGGAAGGACCAGCGTGCGGTCGACCCCGCAGTCCGCGAGAAGGTCGAGCTTCTGCGCGAGATCGGTGAGCAGGTACGGCGCCGACTCGGGCCGCACCACCGACGCGGGGTGGCGATCGAAGGTCACGACCACGGTCTCGAGGTTCCGGTCGGAGGCGAGCGCACGCAGCTCCCCGAGGACCGCTCGATGCCCGAGGTGCACGCCGTCGTACGCCCCGATGGTCACCGCCGAGCGGCTGCCCGGCTGGTGCCGGTGGTCCGGGCCGACTACCTCCATGGCCCCGCTACCTCCATGGCCCCGCAACTTCCATGGCCCGGCTCCCACGACCCGCGAGGGTCCCGTCGGTCTCGGCGGCCCGGGCACGTCACCGCTGCGCTCCGCCTCGCTCCGGCCCACACCGCTCCGAGACTACCGACCCTCAGCCGGCGGTCATGACCACGGCCGGCGTCACCCGATCGGTTCCCGTGGACTCGTAGACGGCAAGGAGGCTGCCGTCGTCGCCGAGCAACGCCCACGGACCGCTGCCGACGACCCCGAGCGGGACCCGGTCCAGGGGCAGGCCCCGGCCGATCAGGCGGGCCACCTCCTGGTCGACGGTCACCCGCTCCAGGTGGCACATCGCTTCGGCCGGCGTCAGCACCGCGTCGCGTCCCAGGCTGTCCACCGATCGGGCGTCCTCGACGCGGAAATCGCCGATCGCCGTGCGGCGCAGCGCCCGCAGGTGCGCGACGCCCCCGAGCGCCACCCCGAGATCGGCCGCCAGGACCCGGACGTAGGTCCCCGACGAGCACTCGACATCCATCCGGAAGATGCCCGGCTCCTCGGTGGGACGCGTGTCCAGGCGGTAGACGGCGACCCGCCGGGGGGATCGCTCGACCTCGACCCCCTCTCGAGCCAGTGAGTGGAGCCGCCGGCCGTCGACCTTCAGCGCGGACACCATCGGCGGCACCTGGTCGATCTCGCCGGTCAGACCCTCGGCGGCCTCGGCGACCTGCTGCGGGGTCACGGCCCTCATGTCGGCCGTCTCCACGACCTCGCCGCTGGCGTCGAGGGTGGAGGTGGCCGTCCCGAGCACGAGCTCCCCCTCGTAGGTCTTGCGCAACGGGGCGAGGAAGCGCAGCAGGCGGGTGCAGCGTCCGAGTCCGACCACGAGCAAACCGGTGGCGTCGGGATCGAGGGTTCCGGCGTGGCCCACGCGGCGCTGGCCGAAGATCCGACGGCAACGGGCGACGACGTCGTGCGAGGTCCACCCGACCTCCTTGTCGACGAGGACGATCCCATCGGTGGTGGGCGTGACGGGGGCTCCTCTGCCCCGCCGGTGCGCCACGATTGCTCAGCGCCCCGCCGTGCCTCGGCGGAGGCGCTCCAGGATCTGGTCGATCCTCTCGCCCTGGGCGACCGCCGGATCCGCGGCGAACTCGAGTCTCGGGGTCCGCTTGAGCCGCACCTGACGGCCGATCTGCGCCTGCAGATGCGGCCGGCGCTCCTCGAGCGCCAGGGCGGTCTCCTCGTCCAGCCGACCGAGGTAGACCGTGGCGCGTCGCAGGTCTCCCGAGGTCTCGACCGACGTCACCGTCACCAGGCGCAGCCGCTCGTCGGCATCAGCAAGTCGCTCGAGCTCCTCCCCGAGGACCTCGCGCAACACCTCGTTGACCCGCCGAGACCTCGGGTACTCCCTTTTCGAGTCCAGTTGGTACCCCGCTCCCTTCCCGTGCGGGCGACCCCTCGACACGACTCAGGTGCGAGGGATCTCTCGCTCCTCGAAGGTCTCGATGACGTCGCCCTCCTTGAGATCCTGGTAGTCGGAGAGGCCGATGCCGCATTCGAAGCCGGAGTTGACCTCCCGGACGTCGTCCTTGAAGCGCTTGAGGGAAGTGATCGTGCCCTTCCAGATCACCACGCCCTCGCGCAGGAACCGCACCTTCGAGCCGCGGGTGATCCTGCCATCCCTCACGTAGCAGCCGGCGACGGCTCCCACCCTCGGGATGCGGAACACCTGCCGGACCTCGGCCTCGCCGGTGACCACCTCTTCAAACTCGGGGGCGAGCATGCCGAGCATGGCCGCATTCATGTCCTCGATGAGCTGGTAGATGATCTCGTAGGTCCGGATCTCGACGTCGTAGGTGTCGGCCAGCTCGCGGGCGCGGCGGTCGGGCCGCACGTTAAACCCGATGATCGTCGCGTTGGAGGCCCGGGCCAGCTGCACGTCGTTCTCGGTGATCCCGCCGACGCCGCGCAGCACGAAGCTCAGCGTCACGTCCTCGCGCTCCAGCTTGCGCAGGCTCTCGGTCACCGCCTCGAGAGAGCCCTGGACGTCGGCTTTGAGCACCAGGTTGAGCGCGGCCTTCTCACCGCGCTGGATCTGCTCGAACAGGTCCTCCAGACGCCCACCCCCCACGGTGGGCGCAGGCGCGTGGCCGGACAGGCGGAGTCGCTGCGCACGGGCCTCGCCGAGCGTGCGGGCCGTGGCCAGGTCCTTGGTCACCCGCAGCTCGTCGCCGGCCTGCGGGGGCTCCGAGAAACCGAGCACCTGGACCGGCATCGACGGCAGGGCCTCCTTGACCTGGTCGCCCCGATCGTCGACCAACGCCTTGACGCGCCCCCAGGCTGCGCCGCCCACGACCGAGTCGCCGACCCGCAACGTCCCGCTCTGGATGATCACCGTGGCCACCGGGCCCCGGCCGGTCTCGAGATTGGCCTCGAGGACGACCCCTCGGGCCCTCCCCTCGGGACTCGCCTCGAGCTCCTCGACCTCGGCCACGACCACGAGCTGCTCCAGCAGGTCGTCGAGCCCCATGCCCTGCAGCGCGGACACCTCCACGACGATGCTGTCACCGCCCCAGGCTTCCGGGACGAGCCCGCGCTCGGCCAGCTGCTGGAGGACCCGGTTGGGGTCGGCGTTGGGCAGGTCGATCTTGTTGACGGCGACGACGATGGGCACGTCGGCCGCCTTGGCGTGGTCGATGGCCTCGATGGTCTGGGGCATCACGCCGTCGTCGGCGGCCACGACGAGGACCACGATGTCCGTGACCTCGGCGCCTCTGGCCCGCATGGCGGTGAAGGCCTCGTGGCCCGGGGTGTCGATGAAGGTGAGGAGATGGTCGTGCCAGCTCACCTGGTAGGCACCGATGTGCTGGGTGATTCCTCCGGCCTCGCCGGCCACGACGTCGCTCGAGCGGATCCGGTCCAGCAGGAGGGTCTTGCCATGGTCGACGTGACCCATGACCGTGATCACCGGAGGACGGGGCCGAAGCTCACCCGCTTCCTCCTCGTCCTCGAGCTCGAAGCGGGCCAGCAGCTCGGCTTCCTGCTCCTCGCCCGGGTCGACCAACCGGATGTCGGCGCCGAGCTCCGCGGCGAACAGCTCGATCATGTCGTCGGTGAGCGACTGGGTGGCGGTGACCATCTCGCCTTGGAGCAACAAGAACCGCACCACGTCACCAGCGGATCGGTTGACCTTGGGACCGAGGTCGCGTGCCGTCGAACCGCGCTCGACGATGATCTCGCCCTCGGGCACCGGTGCGGTCGAGGGCATGTACGTCGTCAGCTGCGTGGGTTCGAGCTCCTCGAGCTGGCGACGGCGCCGGCGAGATCGCCGCTGGGGAGGCCGCCCCCGTCCGGGCGGGCCACCGCGGCCCGGCGGAGGTCCACCCACGGGCGCCCCGGGAGCGCGCCCCGGGCTCGGTCGGCCGCCAAAGCCTCCCGAAGGGCGCGCCGTTCCGGTCCCGCTGGACGGGCCGCGAGCGCCCCCTCGATTGAACCCGCCCCCACCCGACGGCCCGGGTCGCGACGACGGGGCGGGACGTCGGCCTCCGAGGCCCGGAGGTGGGGGGATGGGACGGCCGCTCGGGCTGAGCGGCGGCCGGCCGCCGGGCGGCGGGGGAATCGGGCGCCCGCTCTGGCTCATGGGCGGACGGCCCCGCGGCGGTGCAGAGCCCTCGCCTCCCGGAGGCCCTTCCCGTGGGGGCCGAGGAGCCGGGCGGGGTCCCGAGTCGGGACGGGGGGCAGAGTCGGGACGCGGGGCCGGGCGACCGCCAACCTCTGGCCGGGGTCCCGGCCGGGTTGCCGGCGGACCGTCGGGCCGTGGCGCCTGGCGGGGTCCGAAGGGGGCCTCCGGTCGCAACGGCGGGCGGGGTCCAGCGGGCGCCTCCGGTCGCAACGGCGGGCGGGGTCCAGCGGGCGCCTCCGGCCGCGTGCCCTGGCCGGCATCGGGCCGCGGAACGGTCGGCGAGGCAGGGCGCGGCGGAGCCTCCGGGGCGGAGGAGCCGCTTGCCGCGGGAGCCGCCGGCGCCGGGCGAGGGGCGCGGGTCTCACCGTGGACGGGCGCGGGCCGGGTACTCGTGACGATCCGCCGTGGCGCCGCCGGAGCCTCCTCGCGGGGAGCGGTCCCCGGGTCGCCGTCCCCTGGGCCGGCCGCCGCCGGCGCGACGGTGGCTGCGGGCGCCCCCGCCGCTGCGGCGGGCTGGGAGGGCATCTGGCGCGGGGATGCCGCAGGGGCGCCCGGCGTGACCCCCGTCGGGGCCGGCGCGGTGCCGGTCGCGTCTGCGGCCATGACCGGCCGCGGCGCAGCCCTCCTCGCCGGCTCGGGCTTAGCCGGTGCCGGCTCTTCGGGTTGCGTCGGGCGGCGGAGACCTTCGGCATCGGCCCGACGCCGGACACGGTCGGCTTGAGCGTCCTCGATCGAGGAGGAATGGCTCTTCACTCCGATGCCCAGGGCAAGGCAGAGGTCCAGGGCCTCCTTGTTGGTCAGCCCCAGCTCGCGAGCCAGCTCGTAGACCCGGATCTTCTTTGCCACGTCGGTTCAGATCGTCCTTTTGCTTTTCGTCGCACGAGGCCGGGGGGCCACCGTGCGATGCCGAATTACTATCTTCCCACATCATCGTGGGGCTACTCTCCGAGCAACCTCGAGACGACGTCCCGGTCGACCGGTCGCCGGAAGGCCCGTTCGAAGGCCCGTCTCCGAGCGGCCTCCCGCAGGCAGCCCGGCGATCCTGCGCAGAGCCACGCTCCGCGTCCCGGCGCCGTGCGGCTCACCAACAGCTCGCCTCGCGTATCCATGGCCACCCGGATCAACTCCGTGCTCGGAGCCACCCGCCGGCAACCGACGCAGGTCCGCCGGGGGTCAGCCTTCCCCACCGGACGTGGATGTGTCCCGTACGACCGTAGCGGTCTGAGCCGCCTCCGATGCAGCGGGTTCCGACGCATCCGGTTGAGGCGCGCCCGACTCCGAGCTCGACCGCTCCGTCTCCGCGGACGGGGCCGGGGCCCCCTCCCCGCCCGTCGGGGCAGGCTCGCTCCCGTCGCCACCGCCGTCCTCCGCGGCTCGCGACCATTCCTCGGCGGAGACGGCCTCGCCACCCTCCGCCGGTCGCCAGACCATCTCGCCCGCCTCGTTCTCGATCCACTCGCCCTCGGCCCAGTCCTGAGCAGCGTACGAGGCCTCCTCCTCGAGCTGGCTCTCGCTCTTGATGTCGATACGCCAGCCGGTCAGCCGGGCCGCCAGCCGGGCGTTTTGTCCCTCCTTGCCGATGGCGAGGGAGAGTTGGTAGTCGCTCACGACCACGGTTGCCGTGCCGGTCTCCTCGTCCAGTCGGACCTCCCGCACCCTCGCCGGGGCCAGCGCGCTCTGGATGAGCTCCACGGCATCGTCCGAGAAGGGGACCACGTCCACCCGCTCACCACGCAGCTCGTTGGTCACCATGCGCACTCGCGATCCACGCGCCCCCACACAGGCCCCGACCGGGTCGACGTTGGGGTCGTTGGACCAGACCGCCAGCTTGGTGCGGTGCCCAGGCTCGCGAGCCGCCGCCTTGATCTCCACCACCCCCGAGGAGATCTCCGGCACTTCCAGCTCGAAGAGCCGCTTGATCAGGCCCGGGTGCGTCCGGCTGACCACGATCTGCGGTCCCTTGGAGGTCTTGCGCACCTCGACGATGTACGCCTTGAGACGGGTCCCGTGGTCGTAGCGCTCGTAGGGGACCTGCTCCGCCTGGGGCAGGAGCGCCTCGACCTTTCCGAGGTCGAGAAGGGTGTAGCGGTTGTCGGTCTGCTGGACGATGCCGGTCACGATGTCCCCCTCCCGACCGGCGTACTCCTCGTACTTCATGTCCCGCTCGACCTCTCGGATCCGCTGCAGGATGACCTGCTTCGCGGTCTGCGCGGCGATGCGACCGAAGTCCTCGGGCGTGTCGTCCCACTCGCGGATCACGTTGCCGTCGTCGTCCAGCTCCTGGCCGTAGACCCGGATCTCACCGGAGTCGGGGTCGATCGTGACGACGGCCTCCTCGGCGGCGTCCGGCCGCCGCTTGTAGGCCGCCACGAGCGCGTTGGCCAGGGCGTCCAGGAGGGTGTCGACGGAGATTCCCTTGTCGCGGGCGATCTGGCCCAGCGCATCCAGGAACTCGAAATTCGTCTTGCTCATTTCCTCGTGACCTCTTCTCCGCGCGCTCCCTGTGCTGGTCGATCGCCCGGCCGCTCCACGCTCTCGCGACGACCGCTGCGCTTCGGCGATCCCTTCGGCGATCCCTTGGTGGGCGATCCCTTGGCGCCGTGGGTGGCTCCGCTCTTACCCGAAGCCCCCCCTCCGGCCCATTCGAATACCGTCCTCGCCCGCTCGACGTCCTCGTAGTGGATCGCCTGGCTGCCACCGGGCACCGAGGGACCCTCGACCACGAACGAATCCTCGCCCGCCTCCGAGAGCAGCCCGCTGACCCTGCGGACCTCGCCCGAGCCGGGGAGCAGGCGCACCGACACCGTGGATCCGACGGCCCGCTGAAAGTGCTCGGGGCGCCGGAGCGGACGCTCGAGACCGGGACTCGACACCTCGAGCGTGTAACGGCCGGGAAACGGGTCGACGTCGTCGAGCACTCGAGAGACGACCCGGTTGGCGACGCTCAGGGCCTCGAGGTCAACTCCCCCGGCACGGTCCACGGTGACGCGAAGCAGGCCTGACTGAACGTCCAGCTCCACGAGCTCCAGACCGCTCTCCTCGAGTACGGGCGTCAACGCGCGCCGAAGCTCGTCCACGTCGTCGACACCTCCTCTCGAGCAAATGCGCCTGGATGCCCCTTCCTGTCGGGCGGCCCCCTGCCTCGGCGGACGGCTGCCCGCCGCCCGGAATACGAAAGCGTGGGCCACTGCCCACGCTCCGACGAGGTACTCCTCTCCTACCGGACGGCTTCCGAATTATACCAGCGGGAATCGCCAATGGCCCGGCCGGAGCCGGACCGGCCACCGGCCGCCCGTCGAGAACCTGCTCAGTACGTGCGGCCGACCTCGGCCACCAACGGCGTGGAACCGTCCGTGGACAGGTTCCCGTCCCTCCCGTGCAGGCAACGAACGGTGAGGCCCTGGCGGGCCAATTCCTCCTCGCCCTCCGGGCCGACGAGCTTCCAGGGCACCCGCGCGAACCCGCTCTGGCCCGCCTCGGCGGCCTCGGCAAGCGTCTCCACGTCCGTCGAGTGCGCCTCTCGGAAGTCGAGCGCCTCCCTGCGGAGATCCTCCGCCACCGAATCCAGCGCCCGTTGGACCACGTCCACCACCTCGTGGAGGGCGACCGGCTCCTTGGAGCGTCGATGGCGCAGCACGAGGGTGGCCTTGCCCTGGGCAAGGTCCCGGGGCCCCACCTCGAGGCGGACCGGGACCCCCTTGATTTCCCAGTCGACGCTCCGTCGCCCAAATCCGACGTCCGTACGGTCGTCGAGCCGGACGCGCCATCCCGCCCGACGGAGGTCTTCGGCGAGCGCCCCGGCGGCCGAATGGACCGCGTCGTCATCACGGACCGCCATCACCACCACCTGGACGGGCGCCAGCAGGGGTGGCAGCCGCAGGCCGAAGTCGTCCCCGTGGACCATGATGAGCCCCCCGATCAGGCGCGTGGACACGCCCCAGGACGTCTGCCAGCCGTAGGCCAGCTCACCTTCCTCGTTGGAATAACGGATGTCGAAGGCCCGGGCGAAGTTCTGGCCCAGCTCGTGGCTCGTGCCGAGCTGCAGCGCCTTGCCGTCGCCCATCATCCCCTCGCACGTCCAGGTGCGCACGGCCCCGGCAAAGCGCTCCTTCTCGGTCTTTTGCCCGGTGAGCACGGGAATGGCGGCGACCGACTCCATCGTCTCGCGGTAGACGTGCTCCAAGACGTGCAGGGCGAAGCGCCGGGCATCCTCCTCCGTCGCGTGCACCGTGTGGCCCTCCTGCCACAGGAACTCGGTGGTCCGGAGGAAGAGCCGCGGCCGCAGCTCCCAGCGGACGACGTTCGCCCACTGGTTGATGAGCAGGGGCAGGTCGCGGTGGCTCTGCACCCACTTCGAGAAGAAGCTGTTGATGATCGTCTCGCTGGTCGGGCGGATCACGAGGGGCTCCTCGAGTTCCCGACCCCCTCCATGGGTGACCACGGCGAGCTCTGGGCTGAACCCCTCGACGTGCTCGGCCTCGCGCCGGAGGTAGGCCTCCGGGATCAGCATGGGAAAGTAGGCATTGGAGGCCCCGGTGGCCTTGATGCGCTCGTCGAGTGCGGACTGCAACAGCTCCCAGATCCCGTACCCCCAGGGTCGGATCACCATGGTCCCGCGGACGGGACCGTTTTCGGCCATCTCCGCGTGGCCGACGACGTCCTGGTACCAGCGAGGGAAGTCCACCGCCCGAGGGGTGATCGGCGATCCCCCACCGGATCGCTCGGCATTGGTACGAGTCATTCGTGGGAGCTGCGTGCCCGGATCCGGTCGATCTTCACCTGGGCATGGTTGGCATCCTGACCCCGGTCCTCGAGCATGGCGAGGCGATCGGCCTCGGCCTCCTCCTCGGCTCCCTCGTCGGCCGCAGCCAGGCGGGCCTCCACCCCCTCGGCCACCAGGCGCTCGGCCTCGGCCACCAGCGCCTCGACCATCTCCTCCTCCGGCACGACGCGGATGATCTTGCCCTGGATGAAGAGGTGACCCTTGTGGCGCCCGGCGGCGATGCCGAGGTCGGCCGACCGGGCCTCACCGGGACCGTTCACCACGCAGCCCATGACCGCGACCTGGATCGGCAACCGCAGACCCTCGAGCGCGTTCTGCGCCTCGCGGGCCACGGCGATCACATCCACCTCGGCGCGGCCGCACGACGGGCATGCGATGAGGTCGAGACCCTTGCGCTCGCGCAGCCCGAGCGCCTCGAGGAGCTGTCGTCCGGCGCGCGCCTCTTCCACCGGATCGGCGGTGAGCGAGTAGCGGATCGTGTCCCCGATCCCCTCGGCCAGAAGGGTGGCGATGCCCGCGGTCCCCTTGACCAGGCCGGCGGGCGGCGGACCGGCCTCGGTGACTCCGAGGTGGAGGGGGTGGTCGAAGGTCTCGGAGGCGAGGCGGTAGGCGGCCACCATCAGCGCGACCGAGGAGGCCTTGACCGAGATCTTGACGTCGTCGAACCCGACCTCTTCGAAGTACGCCAGCTCCTTGCGGGCCGACTCCACCAGGGCCTCGGGGGTGGCCCTCCCGTACTTGGCCAGCAGGTCCTTGTCGAGTGAACCCGCGTTGACGCCGATGCGAATCGGGACCCCACGGTCGCGCGCCTCGCGCGCCACCTCCTTGATCTCCGCCTCCTTGCGCAGGTTCCCCGGATTGAGGCGCAGGGCCTGGACGCCCGCCTCGAGGGCGGCCAGCGCCATCTCGTGGTGGAAGTGGATGTCCGCGACGATGGGAACCGGCGATCGGGGCACGATCTGGGCCAAGCCCTCGGCCGCCGGCTCCTCGTTGCAGGTGCAGCGGACGATGTCGGCGCCGGCGCCGGCGAGCTCGTAGATCTGGGCGAGCGTCCCCTCGACGTCCGCCGTCTTGGTGGTGGTCATCGACTGGACGGAGACGGGCGCCCCGCCACCCACCGCCACGCCACCGATGTGGATCTGACGGGTGCGCCGTCGAGGACTCAGGAGCTCTGCGTCAGATTGCACCACACCATTGTGCCGTGTACCTCACCCCCGGGGTGTCAGCCGTGGAAGGGGTTGGCGACGGGGTGCGTCAGGTCCAGGTAGAGCGTGGTGGTGAACAACACCACGAGTAGGGCGACCATGGCGTAGGCCACCGGCATCAGCTTGGCCGCGTCGGCGTGGTAGGGCCGGCCACGGCGGGACCGGATGCGCTCGTAGACGGCGATGGCCACGTGCCCGCCGTCGAGGGGCAGCATCGGGAACAGGTTGACCAGTCCGATCACGATGTTGAGGATGACCAGGACCTCGAGAAGGTAGAAGGTCCCCGCCTGGGCGCCCTGGGTCGCCGTGTTGACGACGCCGACGATCGACTGGAGTCTCGCTGTCCCGTTCTTTGCGTCGCGGGCCGCCACTTGGGAGTTGGACACCTGCGAGACGTACGAGGAGATTCCGTGCGGTGAAAAGACCTGGCCGAGCCCGGTCACCTCACCGGACGTCACGCGCCCGATCGTGACGAACGAGGAGCCCACGGCCGAGATCGGGTTTTCGGGCACTGACGGGGATCCGAGCTCCACACCGATGAGCCCGACCGGATGGCCGGAGGAACTCGAGACCGATTCCCGACCCCCCGACAAGGTGCGACCGTCCACCGGCGTGACCTGGAGGGTGAGTTGGCGACCACCCCGGTCGACGACCAACGTGACCGGCTTGCCGGCGGAGTTGCGAATCGTGGACTCGAGCCCCTGTGAGCCGTTGACCGGATGACCGTTGATCGAGACGATCCGGTCTCCCGTCCGCAGCCCGGCAATCTGGGCAGCGGTTTGGGCATGGCCCTGCCAGTGGACGAATCCCGAGACCGAGACCTGCGAGGCGCTGGGGGAACCGATGAACACCAGGGCCACCCACGCCAGCACGAGAGCCATCACGAAGTGCATGAACGATCCCGCCACGGCAACGGCCAGTCGGTTGTGGAACGGCTGCTGGCGGTACGTGCGGGGCTCGTCCTCGGGAGCGACCTCCTCGAGGTTGGTCATCCCGGGGATCTTGACGTAGCCCCCCGCCGGGATGGCCTTGATGCCGTACTCGGTCTCGCCCCGGCGGATCGACCAGAGCCGTGGGCCGAAGCCCACGAAGTACTCGGTGACCTTCATGTGGCTGCGCTTGGCGGCGACCAGGTGGCCGAGCTCGTGGACCATCACCATCACGATGACGGCGACGATCACGATCAGGAGGTTGGTCTGGCCGACTGCCACGAAGAGGGCGACGATCGCCGACACCACCAGGGCGAGGCGCACGAGGGCGGCGACATTGGCGCGTTGGCCGGGCTGCCCGGGTCGACCCTCCCAGGCTGGGGGCTCGGGTTGGCCGGGCCCGCCGGGTCCGCCGGGCTCGCCGGGCTCGCCTCCGACGACGACCTCGGTCTGCGGGCTCGCCTCCCGCAGCTCCGTCGGCGTCGTCATGCCGCCTCCTGCAGGCGCTCGACCACGAGGCGGGCACGGCGACGAGCCGCTGCGTCGGCACCCAGAACGTCTGCCGCGCACTCCATCGGCTCGTTGGGCCAGGCCTCCAGCGTCTCGGCGACGACCTCCCCGATGGCCAACCAGGGGAGCCGTCCGCCGAGAAACGCCTCGACGGCCACCTCGTTGGCCGCGCTGAGCCATGCGGGAGCGCTCCCGCCGCGTCGTCCGGCCTCGTACGCGAGATCGAGGCAGCGAAACACGGAGCGGTCCGGCGCCTCGAACGTCAGCTCCAAGGCCTGGGTCCAGTCGATGGCCCCAAAGGGCACGTCGAGCCGACGCGGCCAACCCATGGCGTACCCGATCGGGAGGCGCATGTCGGGACGTGAAAGCTGGGCCAAGGTCGTCCCGTCGACCAGCTCGACCATCGAATGGACGATGGACTGGGGATGCACCATGACGTGCACACGTTCATAGGGGATGCCGAACAGCTCGTGGGCCTCGATGACCTCGAGGCCCTTGTTCATCAAGGTCGACGAGTCGATCGTGATCTTCGGACCCATGCTCCAGGTGGGATGCGCGAGGGCGTCGTCCACTCCGACCGTCGCGAGCTGCGACCGGGACCTCCCGCGGAACGGGCCACCGGACGCGGTCACGATGAGGCGAGCGACCTGGGCGTTGCGCTCCTCGGGCGACCCCTCCACGGCGCTCAGGCACTGGTGGATGGCGCAGTGCTCCGAGTCGACCGGGACGATCTCGGCTCCCGGCGTCCGCCGGGCCTGTTGCACGATCGGGGCTCCCGCGATGAGCGATTCCTTGTTGGCCAGAGCGAGACGCGCCCCGGCCTGCAGCGCGGCGAGGGTCACCGGCAGTCCGGCGAAGCCGACCACCCCGTTGACCACGACCTGGCCCCGCGTCGCGGCCTCGGCCAGTCCTGCCTCCCCCGCGGCCACCTCCGTGCCGCTCGGGACCGAGCTCGCAAGCTCCGAGGCCAACGTGGGATCGCCGATGGCGACGAGCTCGGGTCTCAACAACGTCGCCTGGGCCGCCAGCTCCTTGACCGAGCGCTGGGCCGCGAGGGCCACCACCTCGAAGCGGTCGGGGTTGGCCAACACCACCTCGACGGCCTGCGTTCCTATCGAGCCGGTCGAACCGACCAGGCCCACCTTGGTCACCGCCATCAGTGGCTCCATTGCTTGCCGGGATCATCCGGTCGCCGCTCTTACAGCATGGCATCTCGGCCGACGGATTCGCCGTCACCGTAGCTGGGGTCGCCCATCGCCGATCCGCCCGCGCCACGCGTCGGGCCGCCCGTCACCCCAGGTGTACGGCCTTTACGAGGTAGTAGGTGGCGGGGATCACGAAGATCAGGCTGTCCAGCCGGTCGAGCAGCCCGCCGTGGCCGGGCAACAAGCGGCCCATGTCCTTCAGGTCGAGCCCGCGCTTGATCAGCGACTCGCACAGGTCGCCGAGCGGCGCCACCACGGCGACCACGATCCCCAGCGCGAGAGCCTTGCCCACCGTCCACGGCGAGATCGCGTGCACCACGACGATGGCGACGACGATCGCGGCCGCGGCCCCACCGAAGAGCCCCTCCCACGTCTTGTTGGGGCTGATGCTGGGTGCCAGAGGGCGACGCCCGATCCACGAGCCGACCGCCAGGGCGCCGACGTCGTAGGCCACCGCCGTGATGATCGCCCCGAGGAGGAAGGCGATGCCATGACGGTCCGGGAACAGGCTGGGATTCAGCAGCAGCGCCGCGTAGGAGCCGAAGACGCCAATCCAGCAAAAGACGAGCAGGGTGCCGGCGGTCCCTCTCACGGGCTCGGCATGTTCGACCCCCGCCAGGTACCAGACGAGGGTGAAGGCCACCAGCATGACGATGGCCAGCGGGATTGCCTGCGTCCCCTTGTTGTAGGTACCCACCATGATGCCCACGACGGCCACCAGGCCGAGCAGCGTCGCGGGCCGGTAGTTGGCCCGGCGGAGCGCGGCGAACCCCTCGGCGGCGGCCACCACGACGACGAGGGTCAGCCACAGCAGGGAGGCGACGTTGCCCAGCTTGAAGGCGATGAGGGTGATCGCCCCGATCGCCACGCCCGTGGCGATCGCGACCGGCAGGTTCCGGTCGGCATGGATCTCCCGGTGCGGCCCCTGCGGGTGGGGCTGGCTCCGGACGGGGCCCGGCGAGCCGTCCCGGCGATCGGCACCGGCTCTGGGCGGCGGGGTCTGCGCAGCCGGAGCGACCGGCGGAGGTGCCTCCACGGCGGTCCCCGCGGCGCCTTGCGGGCGCCTCCCGATCCGCCGACGCTCGCCGTGCTCCCGGCCCGAGGGGCCGGGAGCGCCGCCCCCGGCCAAGATCTCGTCGGCGTCCACGATGCCGGCGGAGCCGGTCGGGACGGGTTGCCCGCCCTGCGGTGCCACCTCGTAGTCGTAGATCGACTCGCCCCTCGGTGACCGCTCGACGCCCGGGCCGGCGTAGGACTCCTGCGCGTAGGTCTCCTCTGCGTACGGGCCCTGCTCGTACGGGGCCCCACCCCGGTGGTCGCCGTAAGGGTCGCCGCCCACCTGCTCATAGGGCGCTCCCCGGTCCTCCAGGGGCTCTCGGCCCACCGCGGGGAGGGTATCGGTCGGCTCGTCCAGGTCCATCGGATGGATCGGGGTACCGAGATCGCCGGGGGGCCCTGCGGCGTCCCGGGGACCTTGGGCTCCTCGACCCGGCGCCCCGGGAACATAGGTCTGCCCCCCCGGCTGTCCCCCGCCGGAAGAGGCGGGGATGTCGAACCTCCAGGGCTGCTCGAGGGTGTGGGTGTCGTCGAGCATGCCGGGGGGCGTTTCCTCGGCGAGCATCGACGGCGAGAAGGAACCCTCGTTCGATTCCCAGTCGAGCTGCTCCTCCCTCCAGCTCGGGGGCGGCACCGACGACCATGGATCGTCCGCGCCGGTCTCGGGGCCCTGGTCGTGCCGGAGCACGGCCGGCACCTCCCCCGTCGGCGCGTCGGTCCAGTGGGGTAGCTCCGGGTCGGACTCCCAAGGGTCGTCCGGGCGCGGCCACGGGAGCTCGTCGTCGTAGTTCTGGCCCGGGGTGCCCGCCCGGCTCGCCGCCGCCCGCGGGTCGTTTCGCGGCGGTCCGGCGGCCTCCTCGGCACCCTCCTGGGCGTCGTCGGACTGTCCGGCGGCCCGCTGGGCCGCAGGCTCCGCACCGATGATGCGGACCCTCCCCGAGCGCGTCATACCCGGTCCCTGGTTCCGGTTGTCCCTCGGTTCGTCCACCACAACTCCTGTCACACTTCGAGCGGCTCTCGCTCTGTCACAACTCGAGCGGTCCCTGCCCTCACACCTCGAGCAGCTCTTGCTCTCTCACACCTCGAGCAGCTCCTGCTCTTTGTGGGCCAGGAGCCGATCGATGGCCTCGACCTGTTCGTGCGTGCGCTTGTCGAGGTCCTTCTCCACGCGCTCCAGCTCGTCGCTGGACAGCGCACCCTCCTTTTCCAGTGCCTTGAGGTCGTCTCGGACCGAGCGCCGGAGGTTGCGGACGGCCACGCGGCCCTCCTCGGCCTTGTGGCGGACCACCCGGACCAGCTCCTTTCGGCGCTCCTCGGTGAGCGGGGGAAACGTCAATCGAATGACCTGACCGTCGTTGGAGGGGGAGATACCCAGATCCGACGTCAGGATCGCCCGCTCGACCGCTCCCATCGAGCCCTTGTCGTAGGGCGAGATGACGAGGAGGCGTGCCTCGGGGACGCTGAACCCCGCCAGCTCGCGCAGGGAGACATGGGAGCCGTAGTAGTCGACCACGAGGTTCTCGACCAGCGCGGGCGCGGCACGACCGGTCCGCACGGTGCCGAAATCATGGCGCACGTGCTCGACCGCCTTGGACATCCGCTCCTGGGCGTCCTCCATGGTCATGGTCACCAGGTCGTCGTCCATCAGCGAACCAGCGTACCGATCTGCTCGCCTGCGAGCGCACGACGCACGTTTCCCGGTGCCATCAGGTCGAACACGACGATGGGCAAGCCGTTGTCCTTGCAGAACGTGATGGCGGTGAGGTCCATGAAGCGCAGGTCCCGGGCCACGACCTCCATGTACCCGATCTCGCGCAGGCGCTCGGCCCGGGGCTCGACCTTGGGGTCGGCGGTGTACACCCCGTCGATCCCCGAGTGCGTGCCCTTGTAGATGAGCTCCGCCTCGATCTCGGCCGCCCGGAGGGCGGCCGAGGTGTCGGTGGTGAAGTACGGGTTGCCCATCCCTGCGGCGAAGATCACCACTCGGCCCTTCTCCAGGTGGCGTATCGCCCGCCGCCGGATGTACGGCTCGGCCACCTCGGCCATGTGCACCGCCGTGAGCACCCGCGTCGGCTGCCCGTGGTGCTCGAGCGCGTCCTGCAGCGCCAGCGCGTTGATGACCGTGCCGAGCATGCCCATGACGTCGGAGGTGGCCCGGTCCATCCCGGCCCCGGCGCCGGTCTCGCCGCGCCAGATGTTGCCCCCCCGACCATCACGGCGAGCTCCAGCTCGAGCTCGATCCGTGCCTTCGCGATCTCCGCCGCGAGCCGCTCGACGACGGCCGAGTCGATCGTCTCGTCGGAGGCCGTTGACGCCAGCGCCTCGCCCGACATCTTGAGGACGACCCTCTTTGCCTTGGCCATCGACGACGTGCCTTCTTTCGATCGCGCCCGGACGGTCTACGACGGTCAGCCGCCGACGACCACCTGGGCGAAGGCCACCACCTCGGCCGATCCGAGCAGGTCGACCACCTTTTGCTTCTCGTCGCGGACGTAGGACTGCTCGAGCAGGCATCGGTCCTTGAACCAGCCGTTCATCCGGCCTTCGACGATCTTGGCCAGGGCCGCCTCCGGCTTGCCCTCGTTCTTGCTGATCTCCTCGATGGTCGCCCGCTCCCGGTCGACCTCCTCCTGGGGCACGTCCTCCCGACGCAGGTACAGCGGCCTCGCCGAGGCGATGTGCAACGCCAGCTCGTGCGCCAGTTCGGAAGTACCACCCCGGAGGACCACGGCGACCCCGTTGACTCCCCGTCCGGCCTGCTGGTGGAGGTAGGTGTCCACGATCTCGCCCTCGCCGGCCTCGAGACGCACCACGCGACCGACCGAGATGTTCTCCTTGAGAGTGGTCCGAAGCCGATCGATCTCGTCGGCGAGGCCGTCCAGCGCCTCCTCGCCCTTGGAGGCCACCGACGCCGCCATCTCCTCGACCAGGCCCACGAACTCCTGCGACTTCGCCACGAAATCGGTCTCGCACCGCAGCTCGACGATCGCGGCACGGTCGTCGAGCCGGGCAACTGCGACGGCGCCCTGCGACGCCTCGCGACCGGCACGCTTGGCCGCCCCGGCGAGGCCCTGGACCCGCAGCCATTGGCCAGCTGCCTCGAGGTCTCCGTCGTTCTCGTCGAGCGCCCTCTTGGCGTCCAGCATGCCGACACCGGTCGCCCGCCGAAGCTGTTGAACGTCTCGGGCGCTGAACGCGGCCATCACTGGTCCCCCGTCGTCTCGGTTGCAACAGGCCTGCTAGAAGTCTCCCCGATCGCGTCCGGGGTCGTGGTCGCGTCCGGGGTCGGGGTCGCGTCCGGGGTCGGGGTCGCGTCCGGGGTCGTGGTCGCGTCCGGGGTCGGGGTCGGGGTCGCGTCCGGGGTCGTGGTCGCGTCCGGGGTCGGGGTCGCGTCCGGGGTCGGGGTCGGGGTCGGGGCGGACGCCGACTCGGCCCCCGCGGCGGGCTCGGCCTCCGGGCCGGGTCCCGGACGGCTCGGAGCCGCAGGCCGGCGCGGCGCGCCCGCTCGACCGTTGGCACGCCCGTTGGACTCGGCCTGCGACGCCGGCTCGGCCGGCCGGTGGGCGGAGATGTAGCGGCCCTCGACCACTGCGTCGGCGAGCACCCGGCACATGAGCATCCCCGAGCGGATCGCATCGTCGTTGCCGGGGATCACGTAGTCGATGACGTCGGGGTCGCAGTTGGTGTCGACGACCGCGACGACGGGCAGGCCCAGCTTGTTGGCCTCCGTCACCGCGATGTGCTCCTTCTTCGTGTCGATCACGAAGATCGCGTCGGGCAAGCGATCGAGCCGGCTGATGCCGCCGAGGTTCCGACGGAGCTTCTCGAACTCCCGCACGTGGCGCAGCGCCTCCCTCTTGGGCATGCCCTCAAAGTCCCCGGCCTCCTGCATGGCATCGAGCTCTCGCATTCTCTGGACCCGAGAAGAGACCGTGGTGAAGTTGGTGAGGAAGCCACCCAGCCAGCGCTGGTTGACATACGGCATCCCACACGCCGCCGCGTAGGTGGCGATCGGGCCCTGGGTCTGCTTCTTGGTCCCGACGAACAGGATCGTGCCGCCGGAGGCGGTCAGGTCGCGCACGTAGGAGTAGGCGGACTCGACACCCTCGAGCGTGCGGCGGAGGTCGATAAGGTAGATCCCGTTGCGTTCGCCGAGAATGAAGCGACGCATCTTGGGGTTCCAGCGACGAGTCTGATGCCCGAAGTGCACTCCTGCCTCGAGCAGCTGCCGCATGGTGACGACGGCCATCGGTATCCTCCTGATCGGTTGGTCCTCCCCGTGCGCTGCACCCCCGCGGGGGCGACCGAAGAACGCGCTCGGGTGCGTGGTTGGTCTCTCGGGTCAAGCCCGGCGTCCGGAAGGAGCCCTCCCGTCGGCCAAGGCGCCACCCATGGTAGCGGAAGGCCCACTCGCTCGAAGTCGAGCGGGCCTGGGGTCAGGCGCGATGCGCCCGCATCCACTCCTCGAGGTGGGGCGTGCTCTCCAGGCTCGTGATCAGCGCGTAGCGCGTGGCGGGGCCGTGGTGATAGCCCCCGTGGAAGAGGCGCTCGGAGTCGACGACCGCCTGGGCGTACCTCGGGAGCGGGACTCGGGCCTCGCCCTGGCGGTCAAACTCGCCGGAGCGCACGACCAGGGCACTTTGGGGATCGTCGGTGAGCTCCAGCCACAACCGCACCACCCAGCCGTTGCTCTCGGGATTGAGCCGGTTGTTGTCGTCGAGATGGAGGCCCCAGTGGCACTCCCTCAGGGAGTTGGGCTCCTGGCGAATCAGCTGCACGCGCCCAAAGCGGTTCTCGATGGCCTCGACGTATCGGCGCAGGGTCGGCGCCTTCTCGGCGTTGGAGGTCCAGATGCCGTCGAGGTCGGGCTTGCCGTCGTCCCAAAAGCCCCGCAGCACGTTTTCCCCGGTGGCCGAGGTGAGAGGGGCAAAGAACGTGCTCGGGTCGCTGGGATACGTCACGTACTCCAGGCTCAACCATTCCTCTGGTGGGATCTCGGGTCCGTCGTAGGCAGCGAGGCGAAAGTAGCCGCCGGCCTCTTCGAGGGCGGGCATCCGGTAGTGGGGGGTCGACGCCTGCACGGTGAAGGGCTTGCGGATCCCCACCGTCGCGTAGAGGCGCTTGGACAGCTCGTTCTTCAGGACGGGATCGAGGACTTTCATTGCCGCCGATCTTACGTTTACGCCCGCGGGTGGGTCTGCTCGTAGACGCTCCGCAGCCGCTCCTTGCTGACGTGGGTGTACACCTGGGTGGTCTGCAGGTTGGAATGCCCGAGCAGCTCCTGGACCACACGGAGGTCGGCGCCTCCATCGAGAAGATGGGTGGCGTAGCTGTGCCGGAGGGCATGAGGGTGTGTCGGCACCGGGGAACGCCGGTCGACGATGCGCCGCACGTCCCTCGGTCCCAAGCGGTGGCCCCGAGCATTGAGGAACACGGCCTCGAGGGGCGACCCCTCGGACCGCAGGACCGGCCGACCCCTTTCGATCCACGAACCGAGGACCCCGGCACACCGATCGTGCACCGGAAGCCGCCGCTCCTTGGATCCCTTGCCCCGGACGAGCACGCTCCGGCCGTCGAGGTCGACGTCTCCCTCGTCGAGGCCGCAGAGCTCTGAAACCCGCAGGCCGGCGGCGTACAGCAGTTCCAGCACCGCTTCGTCCCTTGCCTCGAGAGCCCGCCGGCGGAGTGAGCCGGGCTCGGAATTCCCCCGGGTGGGACCGGAATCCCCGGCGGCCCCGCGCGTCGCCGGCGGCGCGCCGATCCCCGCCGGGGCCCGAGCCTTCGATCAGCACCTCAAGATCTCGGTGGCTCAGCACCTGGGGAAGCCGACCCCGGGCCGAGGGCGCGACCAGACGCTTGGCGGGATCCGCGTCGACAAGTCCCCGTCGGCAGCACCAGGAGAAATAGGACCGCAGGGCCGCGGCCTTGCGGGCCAGGGTGGACCGCGCATAGCGGCGGGTCCCCAGGTAAGCGAGGTACCGTCGCAGCTGGACGCGGGAGACGGCCGCGGGGCCGCCGGCTCCCGACCGGTCGGCCCACTCGACGAAGGCCTCCAGGTCGCCCCGATAGGCGCGCACCGTGGTCTCGGGATGCCCACCGAGCCACCGCACAAACTCCTCGACCGCCCAGGGGTCTGCCGACGCCATGCCCGACCATACCCTCCCTCACCAGGTCGGATGCGCCTCCGTGGACGCAGCCTTCGCTAGATGCCTCGCGGTCCCTCACCTGGCGCCGCTCGGGGGTATCGTGACGAAGGTCCTGGCCACGGCCGACCCGTCGCCCATCAAGGGAGACTCGGCGACGGGCGCTCGGGACCAAGGTGTCAGGGGGGGCGCCGCGACGGAACGACGCGGCGGATGAGAAGGAGGCGCGGTGGGACCGTCATCGAATCGTCCCGCCTTTGGGCGACGGGCCTTCCTCACCGGGGGTGCCGCCGCGGCCGCCGGGCTGGCGGTCGGGTCGGCGTCCTCGGCACTCGGAGGCGGTCCCGTGGGCGCCGTCACCAACGGCCCGGGCCGCAACGGGATCAGCACCGCCAAGCCCCGGTCCGGCGGCCAGCTGGTGTTTGGGACCGATGCCGAGGAGCAGGGCTTCCTGCCCACGTCCGCCCGCTTCGACGAGGTCGGCGTCATGTACGCGCGCACCGTGTTCGATCCGCTGGCGATCATCACCGCCAGTGGCGGCTATGCGCCGTACCTGGCGCAGTCGATCACGCCAAACAGCGAGTACACGTCGTGGACGGTGACCCTTCGACCCAATCTCCGGTTCCACGACGGCACGTCGTGTGACGGGGCGGCCCTCCTGCAGAACTTCAAGGCTCACCAGAGCTCGGCACTCCTCGGGCCGGTCATCACGCCCATCCTGGAGAACTTCGCCCAGACCGGACCACTGAGCGTGCAGGCCAACTTCAAGTCGCCGTGGGTGGCCTTTCCGTACTACCTGGCGGGAGGCATCGGGGGCCAGATCGCGTACCCCGTGGCACCGGCCATGCTCGCCAACCCCAACGGCACCGACCATCCCATCGGGACCGGTCCGTTCGTCTACGACAGTTGGGTACCCAACGAGCACTTCACGGCCACGCGCAACCACAACTACTGGCGGAGCGGGCTCCCGCACCTCGACTCGATCACCTACCGCCCGATCCCCGACGCCGAATCACGCTCGGAGGCTCTGCAATCGGGAAGCGTCGACATCATCGTCAACGTCACCCCCCAGGTCACGGTCCAGTACCGGGGCAACCGGCAGTGGTCCTACACCGACGACAGCGGCGCCCTGGTCGGCGAGCCCGACGTCAACTGCCTGCTCATCAACACGGCCGCAGGGCCCCTCGCCAACCCGAAGCTCCGCCTGGCCTGTGCCAAGGCCCTCGACCGGACCGCCTACTCGAAGATCATCGACGCCGGCGTCGAGGCACCGATCAACGGACCGTTCGTGCCCGGGACCCCCTACTTCGCGACCCTCGGGGTACCCGTCGTACGACCCGGGCGGGGCGACGCGGCTCGTCCATGAGATCTCGCAGCAGACCGGCAAGCCGGTGGCGTTCACCATCGGCTACGCCTCGACCCCCTCCACGCTGCGTGCGCTCCAATACATCCAGCAGAAGTACCAGCAGGCGGGCATGCAGGTGTCCCTCTCCCCGTTCCAGCAGAACGACCTCATCGACAAAGCCCTCACGGGACAGTACGAGGCGCTCGTGTGGCGCCAGTTTGGAGCCGTCGAGCCTGACCTCAACTACATCTTTTGGAGCACCACCACCGTGGCTCCCGTGGGTGGCTTCGCCCTCAACATGACCCGCAACGACAACCCCAGCATCGAGGCGGCGCTCGTCGCCGGCCGGGAGGCGATCAACACGAACGCCCGGGCACAGGCCTACCAGCACGTGGCCAGGCTCTTTGCCCAGGACCTCCCCTACCTCTGGCAGGACCGCACCGTCTGGATGGTGGCGGCACAGCCCAAGGTCCAGAATTGGAACAACCCGACAACACCTTCGGGCCAAAAGGCCTATGGCATGATCACGGGAAGCATCTGGCCCACGCAGATCTGGCTCTCGTGAGCCGGTCCCCTGTGAACCCGTTGTGCGAGGTCTCGCCGCGGGGGCGTGGCGGCACGCCGGGACCAAGGTGCCGGAGACGAGTTGAGGAGGTCTCGCGGGGCCGATGAGCGGCCGGATCCTTGTGGTCGAGGACGACGAGCGGATCCGTTCGTCCATGAAGCTGGCCCTCGAGGGAGAGGCCTACGAGGTCGACGAGGCCGCGAGCGGCGAAGAGGCGCTCGACCGGTTCTCCGAGCACATGCCCGACGTCGCGCTCATCGATCTCATGCTTCCCGGCATGGACGGGTTCGAGTGCACGCGGGCCCTGCGCCGGCAGAGCGCGGTACCCATCATCATCGTCACCGCTCGCACCGACACCCACGACGTCGTGGCCGGGTTGGAGGCCGGCGCCGACGACTACGTGACCAAGCCCTTTGTGGCAAAGGAGCTCGCGGCGCGGATCCGCGCGCTGCTGCGCCGGGCCCGAGCCAACGAGGACGAGCCGCGCGTGCTCGGCTTTGGCGATCTCGAGCTGCTCCCGGACGAGGGCGTCCTCCGCCATCGAGACGGCACCGAGATCCACTGCACCCGCACCGAGTTCCGGCTGCTCTGCGAGCTTGCCACCAACCCGGGCAAGGTGCTCACACGTGAGCAGCTGCTCGATCGGGTCTGGGGCTACGACTATTTCGGCGACGGCCGCCTCGTGGACGTGCACATCCGCCGGCTCCGCACCAAGGTCGAGGCGGACCCGGCGCTCCCCCGTCACATCGTGACCGTGCGCGGCATGGGCTACAAGCTCGTCGCCTGAGAGGGATCGTGGGAGGGGTCCCGGTCCGCGGTCCAGTCACGGCAGTGCCGGCGGGTGGCGGGTCCCTCACCGCGCACGGCCCGTCGGCCCCTGGGTCGGGCTCGGGGTCGGGCTCCGGGGGAGCCTCGCCGACCGCCGGCCGCCGGCATCGTTCCCGCCAGCGCTCGTGGAAGCGCCACCCCCCTTGGTCCTGGATCGCCAACCTGGGCGTGAGAGGTCGGGTCACACTGACCTTCGGCCTGGGGGCGCTGCTGCTGTCGCTCGCCCTCGGCGGCCTCTCCTACTTCACCGTCCGACATTTCCTCGTGAGCGACCAGGTCACCGAGGCCCGGCGGCAGGCGTTCGTCAGCGCCACTCAGGTGCGAAACCAGTTGAGCTCACACACGCCGCTCACCCAGGTGGTGGACTCGCTCTACTCGCCGCCGGGCTCCAACTCGGTCGTCTACTCCAACGGGACCTGGGAGGCTTACTACCTGGGCGGCCAGTCCTCGCTACCCGAGGGTTTGCGTAACACCGTCTTGAACGGGACACCGGCCAGCCAGATCTACACCCTCTCGGGGAGTCCCGCGATCGCCTTCGGCATCCCGATCCCCTCCGTGCAGGCGGACTACTTCGAGATCCTGTCGCTCTCGGACCTGGCACACACGCTGCGCGTGCTCGGATTGACCCTCATCGTCGTCGGCGTCGTCACCACGGTGCTCGGCGCCGCCGTCGGGCACTGGGCCAGCGGCCGATCGCTCCGACCGCTGCAGGCGGTCTCCAAGGCCGCGGTGGCCATCGCCGGCGGAGATCTCGAGACCCGTCTGCCCACGACGGAGTCCGACCCCGACCTGACGGGGCTCACCACCTCCTTCAACCGGATGGTGGACCAGCTGGCGGAGCGAATCGAGCGCGAGGCGCGTTTCACCTCGGACGTGAGTCACGAGTTGCGCTCGCCCCTCACCACGCTCGGGACCTCGATCGACGTGCTCCAGTCCCACGAGGGAGAGCTGTCCCCTCGGGCGCGCCAGGCCCTCGATCTCCTCGGAGCGGAGATACGCCGGTTCCAGCGCATGGTGGACGAGCTCCTCGAGATCTCCCGAGCCGACGTCGGATCCTCCGTGCTGGCCCTGGAGGACGTCCGAGCCGGCGAGCTGGTCCGGCGCTCCGTCGCCGCCCACGCCCGCGGCCAGCTCACGCACGACCCTCCCGAGCTGGCCCTCGACGACGACGTGAGCGACGCCCTCCTCCGGGTCGACAAGCGCCGCTTTGAGCGCATCATGGCCAACCTGCTCGAAAACGCCGACCTCTATGCCGGTGGGGCCTCCAAGGTGGAGGTGACGTGGGGGCCGGCCGGCCCGGACGACGCTCGGTCCGTGAGGATCGCCGTCGAGGACCACGGACCGGGCATCACCCCTCGCGAACGAAGCCGGGTCTTTGAGCGCTTCTACCGGGGCAGCGTGGCCGGACGGCGCGGCTCGGGCACCGGCACCGGCCTCGGGCTGGCCCTGGTCGCCGACCACGTCCGCCTGCACGGCGGCTCGACGTGGGTCGAGTCCGTCGAGGGTGGCGGCGCCCGCTTCGTCCTCGTGCTGCCGGTGGCCCCCGACAACGACCCGCCCGCGTCCGGAGACGACCTCGCATGATCGGACGCTCGCCAACCCGGCCCCCATGCCGGTGGGCGGCGCTGCGAAGCCTCGCCACCCGCCGTTGTGCGGCCCTGGTGGTCCTGGTCGCCGGTGCGACGGCGCTCGGCGCCTGCGGGGTCGCCGTCGAGACCGCACCGCGGACGATTCCACGCTCCCAGGTGCCCTTTCACCTGCTCGCGCCGGCTGGCTCCACGCCCTCGACGGTGCCCACCGCGATCAAAGAGGTCGTGTACTTCCTGACCGTCTCCAATGGGACGCAGCTCACGCCGGTGACCCGCTACGTAGCGGCGCCCGTCGGGCTGCGCTCGATCATGCAGAGCTTGGTCGAGGGCCCGACGAGCAGCGAGCTCAACTCGGGTCTGAACACCGCCATCTCGCCGGCCGTGCAGGTGCTGAGCGCGACGGTGAGCGACGGCGTGGCGACGATCGATTTCAGCGAAGCGATCGCGGGCGGGACCGCCCAGATCCCCGCCGTCGCCCAAGTGGTCTACACGGCGACCGATCAGCCCGGCGTGCACGAGGTTCGCTTCGAGATCGGTGGAGACCCGACCAACGTGCCGACGGCCAACAGCACCATCGCCTCGGGCCCGGTCACCCGGGCCGACTATCCCTCGCCCCTGCCCTGACCTCTCCCGGCGACGGGCTCACCCTGGGTGCCCTCGACCAGAGATGCTCCAAGTCGTAGTAGTGGCGAGCCTCCTCCAAGAAGACGTGCACGACGAAGTCGCCATAGTCCATGAGCACCCACGTGGCGTCGTCCAGTCCCTCGACGCTCACGGGCCGCCGTCGCTCGTGCGGCGCCTCCACACCGGACCCTCCGCCGTTTCCGGATCCCGGCCATACCTGACCGGAGCCCGCAAGGCGGCGCTCCACCTCCTCGACGATCGTCTTGATCTGGCGAGTGTTGCGCCCGCTCGTGATGACGAAGGCGTCGACCACGCCCAGCGATTCGCTCATGTCGAGCACCACCGTGTCGATGCCCGACTTCTCCTCGGCCGCCTCCGCGGCCATGAGGGCGTGCGGCGGAATGGCTCGCTCCAGGGCGGCGGCTCTGGTCTGAGCCACGCGCTAGCGCACCACGCCGATCACCAACACCGTGGCGACCAGGGAGACGACCAGGATCGCGATGCCCCCACAGGCGATGAGATAGCGCTGCCGGCGCTCCTGGCGCAGCGCCAGGCGACGAGCTCGCATGGCGTCACGCCGTGTGCCCAGCGTACGGGCCGGGATCAAGCCGGCGGAATCCGCTCCGAGGGCGCCAAAGACGGACGGCATCACCCGGGCCGCCACCGGGCCCCGCACCACGGGGACCTCGGCCGTGTCAGCGAGGGACGCCGTCATTTCTCCATACAGTACAGACCCAGCCGCTCGATGCAATGGATCACGGCCTCCGGAACCAGACCGTCGACCGGCGCCCCCCTCCCCAACCGGTCGCGGAGCTCCGAGCTGGAGACGTCCACATCCACCCCCCGGACGACGCACCACCGGCCACCGCCGTCGGGGGGACCGGACACCGCGGCATGGGGTCTCGGCACGATGGCCAGCGTGACCAGGTCTCTCAGCTCTGGCCAGCGGTGCCAGCTCGGCAGCGTGGGCACCAGGTCCGCCCCGATGACCAGGTAGAGGTCCGGATCCTCCCGACCCTCCCGTGCGGAGATGGCCTGGAGCTCGCGAACGGTATCCAGCGTGTACGAGGGACCGCCACGGTCGATCTCGAGGCTGCTCGCCTCGAGCCCGGGCCGACCCTCACAGCCCGCACGGACCATCGCCAAGCGGTCCTCGGCGGGGCTGATGGTGCGCACCGGCGTCTTTTGCCATGGATGGTTGGCGACCACCAGCAGGACCCGGTCGAGGTCCAGTTGGTCACGCGCCGCCTCCGCCGCCCGGAGGTGCCCGGCGTGGAGCGGATCGAATGTCCCTCCGAGCAGCCCGAGGCGCTCTCGTCGGCCCCCGCTCGGACCGGTGCCGCCGGCTCCCGGGCTCGGCGAGCCTCCCGGCCGATCGTCAGGACGGATGGACGTCGACGAGCTTCCGGCCCTTGCGCACGCCGAAACGGACCACCCCGTCGGTGAGCGCAAACAGCGTGTCGTCGCCACCTCGGCCGACGTTGTGACCGGGATGGAAGCGGGTGCCGCGCTCGGCGCACCAGGATCGAGCCGGCGGGGACGGCCGTCCCGCTGAACACCTTCACCCCGAGTCGCTGCGCGTTGGAGTCCCGGCCGTTGCGCGTCGAGCCTCCGCCCTTGGTCTTGGACATGTCGTTCTCCGTTCCGTTCGCCCGGTTCGCCCACCCGGCCCGGTCCCGGTCTCGGACCCCGGATCCGGTGGCATGCCCGGCTCGATCCCGCTATTCGCCCTCGGCGCCCGATCCGGCCCCGGCGCCCCGGGCGGCCGATCCCGCGCCCTCGATCGACGTGATCTCGATCGTCGAGTAGCGCTGGCGGTGGCCCCAACGGCGGCGCTGGTTGGTCTTGGGCTTGTAGGTCATGGCGCGGATCTTGGGTCCGAGGGCCTCACCCACCACGCGTGCCGAGACTCGCACCTCGGCGAGCTCCTCGGGCGTGGCCCGCACCGTCTCACCGTCCACCACGAGCACCGGGCGCAGCTCGACGTCCGCCCCGACGGGCACGTCGAGCAACTCGACCACCACCCGCTCACCCTCGGCGACGCGCTCCTGTTTGCCTCCGCTGCTGATGACGGCGTACATAGGGGGACGATTGTAGTGCGACGGGGACGGCGATCGGACCCGCACCCCTCACCCTCTACGCTTGTTGGGTGCCCGACATCCTGCGGTCCAGCTCGTGGAGCCCGGACGGGTGGCGCGCCCGGACGGCTGCGCAGCAGCCGCAATGGCCCGACGACAAGGTTCTGCGGCGGGTGGAGGAGCACCTCGCCGGCCTCCCACCGCTCGTGTTCGCCGGCGAGGCACGGCGGCTCCGATCATCGCTGGCCAAGGTCGCGGCCGGCGAGGCGTTCCTGCTCCAGGCGGGGGACTGCGCCGAGTCGTTCGACGAGTTCTCTGCCGATTCGATCCGGGACAAGCTCAAGATCATCCTCCAGATGGCCGTCGTGCTCACGTACGCGGCGGGCGTTCCGGTCGTCAAGGTGGGGCGGATCGCCGGCCAGTTCGCCAAGCCTCGCTCCAGCCCCACCGAGACCGTCGACGGCCAAGAGCTCCCCTCGTTCCGGGGACACATGGTCAACGGCGACGAGTTCGACGCGAGATCCCGTCGCCCCGATCCCGAGCGAATGGTCGCCGCCTACCACCAGTCGGCCTCGACCCTCAACCTGTTGCGGGCCTTCACCAAGGGGGGGTTCGCCGCCCTCTCGCAGGTGCACGCGTGGAATCAGGAGTTTGTGGCGTCGTCCACCCAGGGCCGCCACTACGAGCAGGTGGCCGGCGAGATCGACCGGGCTCTGCGGTTCATGGACGCCTGCGGGGTGCCGCTCGCGTCGGAGACCGCCCTCCAGGAGGTGGACTTCTGGACCAGCCACGAGGCCCTCGTCCTTCCCTACGAGGAGTCGCTGACCCGGCGAGACTCGCTCACGGGCGACTGGTTCGACTGTTCGGCCCACATGCTCTGGGTGGGCGAGCGCACCCGCAACCCCGAGGGGGCGCATGTCGAGTTTCTGTCGGGCGTGCGCAATCCGGTCGGCTGCAAGGTGGGCCCGGACGCCCGGACCCAAGACCTGGTCGCCCTCTGCGACCGATTGGACCCCGAGCGCCAGCCGGGCCGGTTGACGCTGATCGCCCGGCTCGGGGCGGACGCCATTGGTCAGCGCCTGCCTCTGCTCATCCGGGCCGTTCAGGCCGAGGGTCATGCGGTCGTGTGGGCGTGCGACCCCATGCACGGCAACACCTTTTCGAGCAACGGTCGCAAGACCCGACGCTTCGACGACATCGTGACCGAGCTCCGCCGCTTCTTCGACGTGCACGAGGCCGAGGGCACCTGGCCCGGTGGGGTCCACATCGAGCTCACGGGCGACGACGTCACCGAGTGCCTCGGGGGCTCCCAGGAGGTGCTCGCGGACCACCTCCATCACCGCTACACGACGGCCTGCGACCCGAGGCTCAACGCCCGCCAGTCGATCGACCTCGCCTTCGAGATCGCCGACCTGCTGCGGCGCTGACCGAAACGGGACCGTCGGTCGGGCCGGGAACCTCTCCTCGCCCCTCCGCGGCGTCACGCCGGCGGCGGTTACGAGAGTTGGCCGACGAAGCGCTCCAGCTGCCGCAGGGTCCGGCACTCCACGACGTCGTCGCAATGGACGGCGTACTCGCCGATGATCGAGTCACCCGAACCCCAGTAGGCCCGGGGCTCGGGGTTGAGCCAGTACACGTGGCGGGCCAGGTGCTGCAATTCCTCGACCACCCACGCACCCGAGGCGTGGTAGTTGTTGCGGGCATCGCCCAGGAGCAGGACGCTCGTGCGTGAGGTGACGTCGTCGCCCCAGCGCTCCAGGAACTTCTCGAGGGCGTGGCCGTAGTCCGAATGCCCGTCGATCCAGACCACGTCGGCTTCGGTGTTGATGCGGTGCACGGCGATCGACGGATCGTCCACCCCCTCGAAGAACCGGGTCACCTCGTCGATCCCGTCGACAAAGACGAAGCTGCGCACCTTCGAGAATTGCGAGCTGATCGCGTACACCAGGTGGAGGGTGAAGCGGGCAAACGAGGCCACCGAGCCCGAGATGTCGGCGACCACCATGATGTCGGGCTTGGCGGGACGAGGGTGGCGGAAGCGGGGCTCGACGGGGACTCCCCCGGTCGACAGCGAGTTGCGCATCGTGGCCCGGAAGTCGAGCGGCCCGCGCCGACCGTGCCGGCGCTTGCGCGCCAGGCGCACCGCCAGCTTGCGGGACAAGGGGTGCAGGGCCCGGTGCAGCGCGGACAGCTCGTCCCTGCTCGCGTGCATGACGTCGATGTCCTCGGGCAGCGGTGTCCGCACCGAACGGGCGAGGGCCTCGGCGCCCCGGTCCTCGACCAGGCGCCGGCGGATCTCGGTCTCGACCGCCTGGCGCTGGGTCTCGATGCGCTGGCGGTACTCGTCCTCCGCCAGCCGCTCCTCGAGCGGGGTCAGGCCCTGGCTCCCGGCGTCCTGTCTGGCGCCCCGGAGCAGCCGCTGCAGGACGCCCTCGAGCTCGAGGTTCCGCAGGGTCCGGTAGAGGTAGTACGTGCCACCGACCGGCCGGCCGGGCTCCATCCCCGCGTACCGGGTGACGGCGTGGCGCGCCACGACGTTCATCAGGGCCCGGTCGCCCTGCAGCAGCGCTCGGTAGAGGAGCTCGGCGATCTCCTGCGGTGACATCGCCTCGCCGCCCCCACCCCCCTGGGCCTCCCCCCGGCCCGTCGGCGGTCCCGCGTCCTGCTCGTCGCCCGTCGCCTCCCCGGGCGACGCCTCGGCGCCGTCGCCCGCCGCCCCGGGAGCCCGATTGGCGAAGTAGATCTCAAAGGCGATCTCGAACGCTCGCCAGTGCGCGCTCGACTTGACCAGGGTTGCGGCGAGCACATACTTGAGCGCCTCGCGATCCTCGAGGGGGATCTCGTGAACGGCCCGCGCCGCGTCGAGATGCTCGGTGGTCGAGACGGGCAGGCCCGCCGCGCGCAACTCGCCGACAAACCCCGAGAGCAGCTCGAGCACGCGCCTCAGCGCTCCGCGGTCAGCAGCTCCTTGGCCGCCCGCTCGATGTCGGTCTGGTACTTGAGCAGGATGTGCAGGGTGTCGCGGGCGGTGGCCGCGTCGACCGACTCGATGCCGAGCACCACGAGCGTGCGCGCCCAGTCGAGTGTCTCGGACACTGAGGGCGGCTTGCGGAGCTCGAGCGTCCGGAGGGAGCGGACGATCCGCGCCACCTGCTCCGCCAGCTCGCCGTCGACCCCGGGGACCCGGGCCCGGATGATGTCGCGCTCGCGTTCGAGGTCGGGATAGTCGAGGTGGAGGTAGAGACACCGGCGCTTGAGCGCCTCGGACAGCTCCCGGGTGTTGTTCGAGGTGAGGAAGACCATCGGCACACGAGCCGCTCGCACCGTGCCGAGCTCGGGGATCGAGACCTGGTACTCGGAGAGGATCTCGAGCATGAGGGCCTCGGTCTCGAGCTCCACCCGGTCCACCTCGTCGATGAGCAGCACCACCGGCTCCTCGGCGCGGATGGCTTCGAGCAGCGGCCGCGTGAGGAGGAACTCCTCGGAGAAGATGTCCTCCTCCAGCGATTCCCACGTGGTGGTCGACGAGGGCTCCGTGCGCGAGGCGACGTCGAGATCCGCGACGACCTGGCTGGCCTGGATCCTGAGCAGCTGCTTGCGGTAGTTCCACTCGTAGAGCGCCTTGGACTCGTCCAGGCCCTCGTAGCACTGCAACCGGATGAGGCGGCTACCCGTGAGACGAGCCACCGACTTCGCGAGCTCCGTCTTCCCGGTCCCGGCGGGGCCCTCGACGAGCACCGGCTTGGCCAACCGGTCGGCAAGGTACACGACGCCGGCGATGCCCTCGTCGGCCAGGTAGTCGACGCCGGCCAATCCCTGCCGCACGTCCCCCACCGAGGGGAACCGGGGTGGGCCGGTGTCGGGAAGACCGAGGTCCCTGGATGCCTCCCCTGCCGCCTCCCGCTCCTGCGTCGTCACGTCCTCACCTGCCCGTCCCCTCGCACCACCCATTTGACGCACGTGAGCTCCCGGAGGCCCATCGGGCCGCGCGCGTGGAGCTTCTGTGTGGAGATCCCGACCTCTGCACCCAGGCCGAGCTCACCGCCATCGACGAAGCGGGTCGACGCGTTGACCACCACCGCCGCCGCATCCACCTCCTGCACGAAGCGCTCGGCCGACCGGAGGTCGGTCGTCACGATGGCCTCCGAGTGTCCGCTGCCGCGCCGGGCGATGTGGGCGATCGCCGCGTCGAGGTCGTCCACGACCGCGACGCTCATCTTCAAGGCCAGGTACTCGGTGCTGTATGCCTCGTCGTCGGCCACGCCCATGCCCGGCACGAGCGCTCGGGCCCGATCATCGCCGACCAGCTCCACCCCCCCGAGCGCGGCGGCCAGACGCGGGAGGGCCACCGCCGCTACGTCGCGATGCACGAGGAGGGATTCGGCGGCGTTGCACACGCCGGGCCTCTGGGTCTTCGCGTTGACGACGATGTCGGTCGCCACCTCGAGGTCGGCGTGGGCGTCGACGTACACGTGGCAGTTACCGTCGCCGTCCAGGACGTAGGGCACGGTGGCCTGCTCCACCAGGGTCCGGATGAGGGAAGGACCCCCGCGGGGCACCAGGCAGTCGATGAGGCCGCGCAGACGCATGAATTCGACCACCGTCTCGCGCCGGGTGTCCTCGACGAGGAGGACCGCATCCTCGGGCAGACCGACCTTGGCCAGCGACCGTCGCAAGACCGAGACGACCGCACGGTTGGACTCGAGCGCCGAGGACGAGCCCCGGAGAAAGGCGGCGTTGCCCGCACGCAGGCAGAGCGCGGCGGCATCGCTCGTGACGTTGGGTCGGTTCTCGTAGATGATGCCGACGACGCCGAGCGGCACTCTGATCCGCTCCACGCGCAGCCCGTTGGGCCGCACCCAACCGTCCACCACCTCCCCCACCGGGTCCGGCAGGCCGGCCACGTCCCGCAGGGAGTCCGCCATCTCCCCGAGGCGACCCTCGGTCAGCCGGAGTCGGTCGATCGCGGTCGCTCCCAAGCCGTCGCGCTCGGCACCCTCGAGGTCTCGACGGTTCGCCGCCAGGACCTCGTGGGCGCTCGCCTCGAGCTCGTCCGCCGCGACGAGCAGGGCGTCGTGGCGCAGGTGCGGCGGGCACTTGCGAAGCCGGGTTGCCGCGTCGCGCACTCGCCGGCCCAGCTGTTGAAGGGGCTGTACGGAAGGGGCTGAGGCCGTCGGGGGTGCTGGGGCCATCGGGACAGCGTAGTGCCCGGATCAGTCCAGCAGCACCAGGTCGTCGCGGTGGACGACCTCGTTCGCCAGCTCGTCGGGCAGCTCGTCGCGTCGCCTGCCGAGCCAGCGGGGAGCGTCCGTCGAGCCGTAACGCACGAGGCCCTTGGCGAACACCTGCCCCTCTGGCCCCTCGATCTCCACTGCGTCCCCCGAGAGGAAGGTGCCCGTGGCCCGCACCACACCCGCCGGCAACAGCGATCGACCCGACTGCTCCAGAGCCCGTCGGGCGCCGGCGTCGACCACCAGTGTCCCCGACGAGGCTCGAGCAAAGGCGATCCACAACTTGCGGGCGGGCAGGCGGCGGGATCGGGGGCGGGGGCGGAACACCGTGCCAACCCCCCGGGATCCCGCCAGGGCCCCGGCGAGCACCCCCGGGCGAGCGGCGTCGGCGATCACCGTCCTCACCCCCGACCAGGTGGCGATCTTGGCGGCGGCCAATTTGGACGCCATGCCCCCACTGCCCACGCCGGAGCCGGGACCGCCCGCCAACGCCTCCAGCTGGTGGTCGATCTCGACCACCTCTTCGATCAACGATGCCTGCGCGGCCCGGCGCGGGTCGGCGGTGAGGAGGCCTGCGGCGTCCGTGAGCAAGACCAGGAGCCGGGCGTCGACCAGGTGGGCGACGAGGGCCGCCAGCCGGTCGTTGTCGCCGAAGCGGATCTCCTCGTCGGCCACCGCGTCGTTCTCGTTGACCACGGGCACCACGCCGAGCGCCGCCAGGTGCGACAGGGTTCCACGGGCATGGAGGTACTGCTGGCGATGCATCAGGTCGGCTGGCGTGAGCAGCACCTGGCCGGCAGCCAGACCGTGCGCGGCCAACCCCTGCCCCCAGCAGTGCATCAGCTTGGGTTGGCCGATGGCCGACACGGCCTGCAGCTGTGCAGGCTCCCCGACGGGCGGCCCGTCGCGTCCGAGCGCGGCCCAGCCGGTGGCGATGGCTCCGGAGGAGACCACGACCACCGTCTCCCCCCCGGCGTGCAGCCGCGCGATCTCGCCGCACAGACGGCCCATCACCGCTGCGTCCACCTCTCCACCCGGCCTGGTCACCGAGGACGATCCGATCTTCACCACGATGGGGCGCGTCATGCCTCGCGCTCCCAGGTGAAGCTCGCCACCCCGATCTGCACCTCGTCGCCGTCGCGCACGCCGGCCCGGTTGAGCGCGCGGTCGACGCCGAGCCTCCGCAGGCGTCGGATCGCCTCCTCGAGCGCACCCTCCTCGGTGAGGTCGTGGAAGGCCACCGCCCGCTCTGCGGTCCGCCCGTGCACGACCCAGCGGCCCGGGCCGCTCCGCTCCACGGTCACCCCCTCCCCGAGAGGGCGGTGGACCACGACCTCGGCGTGGGCGACGCCGGCCCGCTCCCTGCGAGCGGCCGCCACCAGGTCCGCAAGCCGGTGCACCATGTCGCTCAGGCCCTCGCCCGTCGCGGCGGAGACCCTCATGTCCATCTCGGGCAGGTCCGTCTCGGGCATGTCCGGATCGAGCGGCTCGTCTCCGGGCCCCGGAGCGGCATCGGCCTTGGAGCCGACCACCAGTCGGGGGCGCTCCAGCAGCTCGGGTCGGTACTGGCCGAGCTCGCGCAGCAGCACCTCGAGCTGGCGACGAGCGGAGAGCCCGTCCATCGGCACGAGATCGAGCAGGATCAGCAGCACGCGGGCCCGCTCCACGTGGCGGAGAAACTGGTGGCCGAGCCCACGACCGAGCGCGGCCCCCTCGACGAGCCCGGGGATGTCGGCCACCACCATGTCGGGCTCCTCGTCGGAGGCGTTGCGCCGCGCCCCCAGACGCACCACCCCGAGGTGAGGCTCGAGGGTCGTAAAGGGGTAGTCGGCGATCTTGGGCTTGGCGGCGGAGATCGTGGAGATGAGGGTCGACTTCCCGGCGTTGGGCATGCCCACGATGGCCACGTCCGCAACGAGCTTCAGCTCGAGGTCCAGCCAGCGCTCCTCGCCCCGCTCCCCCTGCTCGGCGAAGGCGGGTGCCCTGCGTCGGTTGCTGAGGAAGTGCGCGTTGCCGTGGCCCCCTCGCCCCCCGGACGCGGCGAGCCACCGTTGCGACGGGGCGGATAGGTCGGCGAGCACCGTCCCTTCCAGGTCGCGCACGACCGTCCCCACCGGCACGGGTACCTCCAGATCGCCGCCCCGCGCCCCGCGTCGCCGCTTGCCACCCCCGTGGCCGCCGTCGCCGGCACGCCGGTGGGGATGGTCGCGGAAGGCGAGCAGCGAGGCCTGGTTGACCGTGGTGACGAGCCACACGTCCCCGCCGTGCCCCCCGTCCCCGCCGTCGGGGCCGCCCTTGCTCACATGAGCTTCGCGGCGGAACGCCACGGCTCCCGCACCGCCATCGCCGGCGCGGGCGTGGAGCTGTGCCTGGTCGACGAATCCCGACATGACAGGGGATGCTACGAGCAGGTCCGGTCTTCTACGCGAACGGACCTGCTGCGTCGTTGGACTCCCGGATCCTCTGAGCCCTCTCGCGGACCTCCCGACGAGCTCGCCGCCGGTCCACCGTGGTGCAGGTACCCCCGGTGACGAGCTGTCGGCCTCCGACCCAGACGTCGGTCACGAGGGCCCGGTCGCCCGCCCAGACCACGTGCGCCACCAGCTCCTCGTCGGTGATGCCCGGGACCATCCGTGGGTCGTCCGTCTCGAGCCGGATGAAGTCGGCCAGCCTCCCGGCCTCGAGCGAACCGATCTCGAGGCCGAGCGCGTCCGCTCCGCCCCGAGTGGCCAGGTGCAGCGCGTCCTCCGTGCTCACGGCGCCGGCATCTCCGCTGGTGGCCCGGGCAAACAGGGGCGCCAGGCGGAGCTCCTGCCACAGGTCGAGGTCGTCGTTGGAGGCGGGCCCGTCGGTGCCCAGGCCGACCGCCAGGCCGGCGGAGAGCATGTCGCGCAGGCGGGCCACGCCGCTCGCCAACTTGCCATTGGAGCCGGGGCAGTGCGCCACGGCAACCCCGTGGCGCCGGTAGCGCTCGAGGTCCGTGTCGTCGAGCCAGACCGAGTGGGCCGCCAGGCAGCGGGCCTGAAACACCCCGAGGCGTTCGAGCAGCTCTGGGACGCCGCAGCCGTGAGCCTCGGTGACCGTCTTCACCTCTTGTCGGTTCTCGGCCACGTGGACGTGCACGAGGGCGTCGACCTCGAGCGCGGCAGTCGCGGTCGCAGTGAGGCCGGCCGGGGAGAGCGCGTAGGCCGAGTGGGGCCCGAAGCCGATCGAGATCCTCCCCTCGAGGCCGTCGGCGGCCGAATGGAGGTCCTGGGCACGATCGAGGAACGATTGCCAACCCCCGTCGCGGTCGACCACCCCGAAGATGCCCGGGGTCGCCACGCAGCGGATCCCGGCATCGACCGCAGCGTCCACCAGGGCACGGTCCAACAGGTACATCTCGCAGCTGGTGGTGACGCCTCCGGTCAGGAGCTCGTCGCACCCGAGGGTCATCCCCCAGTAGACGTCGTCGGGCCGCAGATGCGCCTCCCGCGGCCAGATGGCCTCTTCCAGCCATCGTTGCAGTGGGAGGCCGTCGCCGGCACTGCGTAGCAGCGTCATCGGGCTGTGCGCGTGCGTGTTGACCAGGCCGGGCATCACGATGCCGCCCAGCCACCTCACGGCGGCACCCGTGGGCGGCTCCCGCCCCTCGGGAGGCCCCACCCAGGTGATGCGGTCGCCGTCGACGTCGAGCGCCCCGGGTCGCAGGACCCGCCGCTGCGCATCCATCGTGATGACGGTGTCCCCGAGGTAGCGCACCGCCCCGGCATCCGCCGAGACCTCCTTGCCCGAGGCGAGCGGGTGACCCGAGGGCATGCCAAGCCCCTCCGGGCCGCCGTCAGCCACCGCCGTCGGCGGCCTCGTCGTGGCACGGCGCGGGGCTCGGCGGCAGGTCCAGGGCGGGGTTGCGCTCGAAGAATCCGACCGGAAGGAGGTGGAATCCGGTGTACTCGACCGGCATGACGGGCCAGTCCTCCGGGCGGGGGATGTGGGTGACCCCGAAGCTGTGCCAGAGCACCAGGTCCCGGTCGACGACGGGGCGGTCCTGGGCCGTCCACCGCGGCAGTCCGTCGCCGCCGCGGTGCTGGTTGGGGTATTCGCCTGCGGCGCGTCGCTCTTCGGGGTCGAACGGCGTCACCCAGAGGTTGCTCGTGGCGAAGGCGGCCCGCCGGCCCACGCTCGAGCCCGGATCGGCCAGCAGCGTCGGGGTCGGACCCGGCACGAGCTTGTAGGCGACCGGCCCGCCCAGCCGGTTCCGAATCTTCGGATTGGTGATGCGCCAATGGCGGCTCCGGCCGGGATCGACCTTCCGGCGGGCCTCGGACTCCCGACAGAACACGGTCACCTCGGTTTCGAAGGCGTTGCCCCAGGGATTGTCCTCGCCGGGAGGAAGGGGCACGCTGTCCACCTCCTCCACGGTGTTGTCGGCGCCGTCGACCTCGACGTCGAGACGGGCGCAAAAGAGGTGCTGGTGGTACGGGGCGGCGAGCCCCGGTGCCACGAGGCTGGCAAAGCGGCTCGTGTGACCCGGAGCGATGGCCATGGTGGACATGATCCCGGTCAGCTTCACCTCGAGCTGGACCGTGCCGTCGAGGTAGAAGTACCAGTAGAAGCCGTACTCGTAGTTGCCCACGGTGGCGATGAAGCTGACCACGAGCCGCCGGGATCGCCGGACCTCCTGGCGCCCCGAGTACATGTCGAGGTGCTTCCAGAGGATGCCGTAATCCTCCTCGTGGATGCAGATGGCGTTGGTCAGGGTGTAGGGACGTCCTCGCTCGTCCGTCAGCACGGCATCGAGGTAGCGGATCTCCCCCAGGCAGTCGCAGCCGAGCGTCAGCGAGTCGGCCATGCGCCCGAGTCCCCATTCGCCGACGTCGAAGGCGCTCTTCCAGCTGTGCATCGGACCCGGCTCCCCGTAGGGGACGACCATCTCGCAGATCGAGGCCCGGTAGAGGATGGAGCGGAGACGGTCACCGTCGCGGTAGCCCACCTGGTGGAGCACCAGGCCCTCGACGGGGTCCATCGACAGGCGCATCGACCAGCGCTGCCATTCGAGGAGGTTCCCCTCGACGCGGAAGCTCGGCCCTTCGGGCTGGCTGATCTCCAGGGGGCGGAGATCCGAGCGCAGGGGGCCGTTGTCCTCGGGGTAGTAGCTACCGGACTCCGGGGGGACCGGGACGACGCCGGTGTCGATGACCTCGAGCACGACCCCGCGGCCGAGGTCGACGTAGCCGATCACTCCCTCGACCGGGCGGGCATACCCGTTGTCGTCGGGCGCTTCCCGGAGGTACGAGAGACACCTCGCGATGCGACGGTTCGTCTCGTGGTTGAGGCCGAAGTGCCCCGACGGCCAGGGATCGATCTGCACGAGGTCGAAGTCCTCGATGCCTCGCCGGCGCATGGCCTCCTGCCAGTGCGGATCCTCCTTGAGCACCGTGACGGCGCGTCCACACTCGGTGATCAGGAGGGCCGGCCGGCTCTCCTCTCTGTCGACCCGGCTGACGACGCGCCCCTCGGCGGGGGCCACGACCAGCTCCACCACCCGGGCCTCGGGGCCTTGCACCGCCACGAGGCGCACATGGCGCGGCACGGGATCCCCCGGTCGGTGCCGGCGAACCAGGTCCTTGGCGGGTTCCTCGAGGCCCACGTAGGCGAAGTGCGGTCGGTCGGCGAGGTCGCCCTGATCTCGAGCCACTTTGACGGCGGCTTCGATCTCCTCCGCGCTCAGGGAGGCCAGAGGGTGTTCGACGGTAGCGAGGCTCGGCACGCCACGCACGATAAGACATTCCAACCGCCAGGGGACGCGCCAGGGACGGACTGGTGGGTGGGTGCACGCGACCGCCGTGGGAGAGTGGTGCGGTGCCGGACTCCCCCTTGGAGCTCGCCGCCGAGGCGGCCACGGCCATCCGGCAACGGACCGAGCCGGGGCGGCTCGACGCGCTGGTCGTCCTCGGCACGGGGCTCGGGCCGGCCGCACAGCTCCTCGGGGCCGAGGGGCCTCCGCTGGACCTCCTCGAGCTCCCCGGGTTCTCGACACCGACCGGGCTCGGCCACGTGGCCCGGGCCTGGGTGGTCGAGGTGGCCGGCCACCGCGTGCTGGTCGTCGGCGGGCGGGTCCACCTCTACGAGGGCCGCTCACCCGACGAGGTGGTGCACCTCGTCCGTTCCGCCGTGCTGGCGGGCTGCACGACCGTGACGCTCACCGCTTCGGCCGGGGGCATCCACCCGGACTACGTCCCCGGCGAACTGGTGCTGATCGCCGACCATCTCAACCTGACCGGACGCTCCCCCCTGAGCGGCCTACCGGCCGACCATCCCTCGGGCACGCCATTCGTCGACCTCACCGATGCCTGGTCGCCCGAGCTGCGCGGCGCCGCTCGGCGCGCCGACCCCTCGCTGCGGGAAGGCGTGTACGCCCAGCTGCCGGGGCCCCACCTCGAGTCCACGGCCGAGATCCGGATGCTGCGCACGCTCGGGGCCGATCTCGTCGGCATGTCGACGGTCCTCGAGGCGATCGCCGCCCGGCACCTCGGGGCGCGCGTCCTGGGCGTGGCGGTGGTGAGCAATCCGGCGGCGGGCCTCGGCGCCGGGCCGCTCACCGTCGAAGAGATCCGCGCCGGCGCCGGCGCGGCCGTGCCCCAGCTGGCCCGCCTCCTCCGCGCCACCTTGGCGAGCTCGTGACCAACGACGGCAGGCCGTCCCCGCCCTAGAGGACGTCGGCGTCGAAGACGATCCCTCGGCCTCCACAGGTCGGGCAGACCGAGGACAGGGACTCGATGAGGCCTTCGGACACCCTCTTCCGGGTCATCTCGACCAGGCCGAGCTCGGAGATGTCGAAGACCTGGGTCCGCGTCTTGTCGCGGGCCAGGGTCGCCCGGAGTGCCGCGGCCACCTTGGCCCGGTTGTCCGCCACCTCCATGTCGATGAAGTCGATCACGATGATGCCGCCGATGTCCCGCAGGCGGAGCTGGCGAGCCACCTCCTCCGCCGCCTCGAGGTTGTTCCTGAAGACGGTCTCCTCGAGGTTCGTGGAGCCGACGTTCTTCCCGGTGTTGACGTCGATGACGGTGAGCGCCTCGGTCCGCTCGATGATGAGCGACCCTCCCGAGGGGAGCCAGACCTTGCGGTCGAGCGCCTTGTGGAGCTGCTCGTGCACGTGGTACCGCTCGAAGAGCGGCAGGGGCTCGCGTTCGAGGTCGTGGTACTCCACGCGCTCGGCGAGGTCGGGGCTGACCTGGGCCACGTAGTCGCGCACCTGCTGGAAGAGGCGGTTGTCGTCGATGATCACGGCGCGGTAGTCGCTGTTGAGCTCCTCCCGCAGAAGCCGGACGGCCAGATCCGGCTCTCGGTAGAGCAGACCAGGCGACTTGCGACGCTTGGCGTCGCGATCGATCCCCTCCCACTGCTGGAGCAGTCCCTCGACGTCGCGCCGCAGCTCGTCGGCCGAGGCTCCCTCGGCGGCGGTGCGGATGATCAGCCCGTGGCCCTCGGGCCGGACCTCGTCGATGATCTTGCGCAGCCGCCGCCGCTCGTTGTCGCCCAGGCGCTTGGAGATGCCGAAGGCGGAGCTGTTCGGGACGAGCACCGCGAAGCGACCGGGCAGTGACACCTCCTGGGTCAGCCGGGCACCCTTGGCCCCGATCGGGTTCTTGGTGACCTGGCAGAGGATCGTCTGGCCGGGCCGCAGCACCTCCTCGATGCGGGGCTGCTGGCTGCGGGTGCCCTGCTCCAGATCGTCGGTGTCGTAGCGCACGTCGCCGCGGTAGAGCACGGCGTTCTTGGGGATCCCGATGTCGACGAAGGCGGCCTCCATGCCCGGCAGGACGTTCTGCACCCGGCCCATGTAGACGTTGCCGTCGATCTCCATCGTGTCGTCGGCGGGACGGGACACGTAGTGCTCCACGAGCGAGCGACCCTCGAGGAGGGCCATCTGCGTCACCTGGCCCTCCACGTGCACGCAGAGCAGGTACCGACCGGGGGGCCGGGCCCGGTTGCTCCGGCCGCGGCGCCGGCTCCTCGAGCGACGGCGCGTGCCGGCGGGCGCAGTCCCCTCCTCGAGGTTCACGTCCACGTCCCCTCCAGCGCCGTCCCCGGGGCCCTCCGGGCTGTCCGTGCCCTGGGGGGCGCCCCCGTCCGACGAGGCGTCCGCCCCCGTCCTGCTGGGCACTGGCGGCCCGGGCTCGTCGCCGGCCGCCTGCGGCGCGGGCGCCGGGCGGGTATCGCCGATCTGCGGCTTGCGTGCCGGGGCGTCCTGCGAGGTGCCCGATGCCCCCGGCTCCCGTGCGGTCGCCAGGGGGCCCTGCCCGTTTCCGGCGGCGGCCGCCGGTGGTGGACTCAGGTCGTTGAGCTCACTCGAAGCTCTCGGAACAGGGACGACCTGCTCCGAAGGGGCCCGCTCGGAGGGGGCCGGCGTCTGGCGTGGGGACCCTTGGGCCCCGCTCTCGGAGCCTCGGTCGCCACCCGGTTCGATGGGTGGCGTCGGGCCGGTGCTCGGCTGGGACATGGGGAGGTTTCCTTCCACCTACGACTCACGACGCACGCTCCTGACCGGTGACGGTGGCCCCAGGCGAGAGCGGCACACCATCCCATGGCAGGGGTTCAAAGCGATCGCCGTCACGTTCAATCCATTGGTGCGTTCTGCGGCTCCGGGCGAGGAAGAGATCCGCCCCGAGGGCCGCGACCAGGTCCGCTGGTCGCACGCCACGCGGCCGGGCGTCGACCTCCACGGTCACGCACGATGCCGGTCCACTGGGTCCTGGAGACTGCTCGAGGCGCATGTGTCGCACCGGTGCGCGGACGTCCTCTCGGACCTCGATACCCCTGCGCAGCCTGGTCACCGTCACGCTCTGAGAGGAGCCGAAGCGCTCGACTCGGGTCGCCAGCTCCTCTCCGGACACGCCGTCTACCTCCAGTTCCCAGGTACTCGATGTTACCGCCTGCTGGAGCGACGGCGTGTCTCCTCCGCGATCCGCCACCAGCATGGTTGTGATGCCGTCGGGCAGCGCTTCGGTCAGGAGCCTCGGCAGGTCGCACCGCTCGGAGGGCCGCTCCAGGCGGATGTCGAGGTACTCCGCGACCGACTCGGCACCGGTCGGAAGGGCGAGGCCGAAGCTCAGCAGCGGCCTCGGCGAGAAGCCCTTGGACCACGCCACCGGCAGCCCGATGCGGCGAACCGCCCGCTCCCACGCCCGGGCGACGTCACGGTGGCTGGCGAAGCGCACCTTGCCCAGCTTGGCGAAGCGGATGCGGAACCAGGGCCCGGGGGAGGCGTCGGACACCTCAGCGACCGCGGGACGGGACGAGCTGCACGGGCACCGGGGAGGCGCCGGGCAGCTCCTGGCCGGTCCCCTGGCTCCCACCCGCCGGTGGTACCGCAGAGGCCACGACGTGCTCCAGGCCGTATCCGGTGCAGGCCCCGCAGTCGTAGCAGGGGGTCCAGCGGCAGTCCTCCAGACCCACCTCCTGGAGAGCGTCCTGCCACTCAGCCCAGAGGAAATCGCGGTGCAGCCCCGCAGAGAGATGGTCCCAGGGAAGCGCCTCGTTCTCGGCCCGGGGCCGGTACACGAGGTCGTCGAGGTCGAGTCCCTCGGCCTCGAGGGCCTCGACCCACCGGGAGAGGTCGAAATGCTCGGACCATTCCTGGAAGGTGCCGCCGGCGCGCCAGACCCGCTCGATCACCGGTCCGAGACGACGATCTCCCCTACTCACGAGGCTCTCGGCGATCGATGCCTCGGGATCGTGCCAGCGCACGGTGAGGCCCTTGACGCGCCGGCTCGCCTCGCGGAGCAGCCGGACCCGGCGATGAAGCTCCTCGACCGTGCACTGCCCAAACCATTGAAAAGGCGTCTGGGGCTTGGGCACGAAGCCCCCGACCGATGCCACCACGGTCACGGACCGGTGGTAGCGGCGACCGATCTCGACGCACCTGCGGCCCAGCTCGGCGATGCCGAGAACGTCCTCGTCGCGCTCGGTCGGCAGGCCGATCATGAAGTAGAGCTTGACCCGCCTCCAACCCTGGCCAAAGGCCGCATCGACGGCACCGTAGAGGTCGTCGTCGACGATGAGCTTGTTGATCACCCGCCGCATGCGCCACGTGCCACCCTCCGGCGCAAAGGTCAGACCGGTCCGGCGCACCCGCTGGATCTCGCTCGCCGTGCCCACGGTAAAGGCGTCGACGCGGAGGCTCGGCAGGCTGACGGACACCCGCTCGCCGTGGCGGGGGTCGCGGATCACCTCCCGCACCGTCTCTTCGATCCCGGAGAAGTCGGCGGTCGAGAGGGAGGTGAGCGCGACCTCGTCGTACCCGGTGCGCTCCAGCCCGTCCCTCACCATGTCGAGCACCTGCCGTTGCGGTCGCTCGCGCACCGGACGGGTGATCATGCCGGCCTGGCAGAAACGGCAGCCCCTCGTGCAGCCGCGGAAGACCTCCACGTTGAGACGGTCGTGGACCACCTCGGTCACCGGCACCAACTGGTGCCGGGGGTAGGGCCACTCCCCGAGGTCCGCCACGGTGCGCTTCTCGATCTGCTCGGGGACCCCCGGGGCGCCGGGCCGGACCGCGGCGAGGCGCCCGCCGACGTAGCGGGCCTCGTACAGGGCCGGGACGTAGACACCGGGCACGCCGGCGAGGCGGTGGCGCAGGTCAACCCTCTCCCGCCGCTCGGGATCCTCGTCCAACCAGGGGTTGATCGCCTCGGTGATCTCGCCGACCACCTCCTCGCCGTCTCCGAGGACGAACGCGTCGACGAAGTCCGACAGCGGCTCGGGGTTGAAGGCGCAATGACCACCGGCGAGCACCAGCGGGTCCCGCCCGTCGCGCTGGTCCGCTCGGAGGGGAAACCCGGCCAGGTCGATCATGTTGAGGACGTTCGTGTAGACGAGCTCGGCCGAGAGGTTGAACGCCAGGACGTCGAAGGCGGAGGCCGGCAGGTGCTGGTCGACCGAGAAGAGCGGCACCTCCGCCGCCCGCATGGCGGCCTCCATGTCCAGCCAGGGCGCGTAGGTGCGCTCGGCGACCGCGTCCTCGCGCTCGTTGAGGAGCTCGTAGAGGATCTGGAGTCCCTGGTTTGGCAGCCCGATCTCGTAGGTGTCCGGGTAGGCCAGCAGCCAGGCAACCTTCCCCGGGCCGTGCACCGGCCGGAGGGCGCCCTGCTCCCCACCGATGTAGCGCGCCGGCTTCTCGACCGTGGCGAGCAGGCGCTCGATCATCGGCCAGAGGGATCCCGGCGCCTCGGGCACAGGTGGGGCCAGCGCGTCCAGGGCGGCGCGGCGCATCATCGGACGCCCTCCTGCATGCCCCTCATCGGACGCTGTCCAGTCGGCGGGCCATCAGCCGCCGCCGGGAACGCCGGCGATTCCCCACGGGGCTGTCGAGCGCCCACCCCACCATCCGGCAGGCCACGGGCGAGAGCACCGCGTTGATCACCGCGACCACGGTGACCACCGCAGCCAGGTCCACCTTGACCATCTCGTCCTGGCCGAGCACCGCTCCGAGCACCGCGTACAGCATGACCGCGACCGCGCTGGCCGCCAGGGCGATCAGCGGGGTGAGCCACCAGAAGCCCTCCCGGCGCGAACCCCCGGCGTCCATGACGTAGCCGACAGAGAAGCCCACCAGGGAGTAGACGAGTGCCGAGAGGCCGAACGGGGTGGGCAGCAGGAGGTCCGTGGCGATCCCGGCGGCGAAGCCCGTTGCGGCCCCGATCTCGGGCCCCCCGACCACGCCGGCGGCGATCGGCATGAGCAGCATCAGGTCCGGGTGGGCCCCGGCGATCCGTAGGTCGAGCCCGACCGTGTACTGGATGATGACCATCAGCACGATCAGCATGAAGAGCCGGAACGCCTCCCGGCCGTTCACGGCGTCGGCTCCCAGAGCAGCACGTCGACGTAGGCCAGGTCGGACAGGTTGGCCGTGGGCGTCACGTGGATCGTGACCTGGGCCTCACCCGAGACCTGGTGGTAGGAGGACACCTTGGACACGGGAATGCCCGCGGGCAGCGAGCCACCGGTGCCGCCGTTGGTGTACATGATCTCGCCCTTGGAGAGGGCGGTGTTGGGCTGGACGTAGTTGACGGACATCTGCTGGCCCGGGCCCTGACCCTGGGTGATCCCCCAACACGTGGTGCAGGTGGAGGGCCCGAAGGCCACCCCCACCTTGGACTGTCCGTCGGTCACGAGCGTGACGATGGCCGTCTTGCGGTACGACTGGGTGACGACGCCCACCAATCCGCCGTTACCCACCACCGGCATCCCCGTGTACACCCCTCGAGAGGTACCGAGGTTGATCTCGATGTCCGCATCGAAATTGGAGAGCTGATAGCTCACCACCGAGGCCGTGGCCTTGGGGATCCCCGGCAGAAACGACAGGTTCTGGAGCGACTGGACCTGCTGGACCTGCCGCTGGGTGTAGTGGACGCCCGACTGCTGCTCCTCCAGCCGGCCGATGGTGGCCCGGAGCTGGTTGTTCTGCTCCTGGAGCCCGCGATAGTTGACCGCCCCCGCAAAGAAGTTGCCGATCGGGTCCACCACCGCGTTGACCCCGCTGCGCACCGGCGAGAACACGTCGTTGGCAAAGGATTTCAGCCCCGAGGTGATGTGGTGGGTGCCGGCACGCTCGTCGAACGTGATGATCGTGATGGAGATGAGCACCAGGATGGCGATGGTGATCCAGGTGCGTCGGGACCGCCGGGGTCGGGGCACGCGCGGCGCCTGGCTGCGGTCAGCGAGAGGTGGAGGTGATCAGCACTCGCTTGAGGGCCTCGAACTCTTCGAGGCACTGACCACTGCCAACCGCGACACAATTCGAGCGGATCTCTCGCCACGACGATGGGCATGCCGGTCTCCTGCTGCAGGCGAGAGTCCAGCCCGTGCAGGAGCGCGCCGCCCCCGGTCAGCACGATTCCCTGCTCCATGATGTCGGCCGCCAGCTCGGGCGGGGTCCGGTCGAGCGTGACTTTGACCGCGTCGATGACGGAGGAGACTGGCTCGTCGATGGCATGGCGGATCTCCTCGGTGGACACCACGACGGTCTTGGGGAGCCCCGTCACCAGGTCGCGACCCCGGATCTCGGCGTGCAGCTCCTCCTCGAGGGGAAAGGCCGAGCCGAGGGCGATCTTGATCTCCTCGGCCGTCCGCTCGCCGAGGGCCAGGCTGAATTCCTTCTTGACGAAGCTGACGATCGCCTCGTCGAGCTCGTCACCCCCGATGCGGACGGATTGGCTGGTCACGATCCCGCCCAGCGAGATGACGGCGACCTCGGTGGTGCCACCACCGATGTCCACCACCATGTTGCCCGTCGGCTCGTGCACCGGAAGTCCGGCGCCGATGGCCGCGGCCATCGGCTCCTCGATGATGTACGCCTTGCGCGCCCCGGCGTACTCGGCGGCCTCCATGACCGCCCGCTGCTCCACCCCGGTGATCCCGGACGGCACGCAGATGACCATCCTCGGCTTGGCGAAGCGCCGCTGGTGCACCCGGTGGATGAAGTAGCGGAGCATCTTCTCGCAGATCTCGAAGTCCGCTATGACGCCGTCCTTGAGCGGCCGGATCGCCTGGATGTTGCTGGGCGTACGGCCGATCATGCGTTTGGCCTCTGCGCCGACGGCAAGCGGGCGTCCGTCCTTGACGTCGACCGCGACCACCGAAGGTTCGTTCAGGATGATGCCGCGCCCTCGCACGTAGACGAGGGTGTTCGCGGTACCGAGGTCTACGGCCATGTCACGGCCCAGCAAGAAAAGTTGGTTGGGCATCAGGCGTCGTCCTTGGCGCGGAAGGCATCGGGATCGCAGACAGTCGCCTCGCCGATCCTGGTGCCAACAATGGTTACTGCCAGGTTAGCGCCGAACAGGGCTCCAGACAGGCGCGGGCACTCCCGGGCGCGACGCACCTGCCCACACGGCGCCCACTGGAGGGCGACCAACGCACGGGGCGGGTCAGGCGAGGTCCGGGAAGAACAGTGCGATCTCCCGGGCAGCGGACGCCACGGAGTCCGAGCCGTGGACCAGGTTCTCGGTCTGATCGATGGCCAGGTCCCCACGGATGGTGCCGGGAGCCGCCTCCTTGGGATTGGTGGCACCCATGAGATTGCGCACCACCTGGTGGGTGTCCGCCGGGCCCTCCACGACCATCACCACCGCCGGAGACCGCGTGATAAACGCCAGCAGATCCTGGTAGAAGGGCTTTTCACGGTGCTCCTCGTAGTGGCGACCCGCCACCTCGGGAGCGATCTGCCGCAACTCCGCAGCGGCCAGCCGCAGGCCCTTGCGCTCGAGACGCCCGACGATCTCTCCGACGAGGCCCCGTTCCACGGCGTCGGGCTTGACGATGACCAGGGTTCGTTCCACGGGGCCGGCACCGTAGCATCCATCGCCCCCCGCCCAACGTCACGGGGCCCCCACCGCTCACCCCTGGTGGGCGCCCTCCAGCAGGAGGGCCCGGGCATCGGTCACCACGTACAGGGAGCCGGCCACGATGCCCATGCCCCCGGGGCGGAGCTGGGCCCGTGCGGCCGCCACCGCCTCCCGGACCGTTGCCGCCGTCTCCACGGGCAGACCGAGCGCCTGGGCAGCCTCGGCCACCACCTCGGCCGGCAGGGCTCTCGGAGAATCCGGAGCGCAGGCCACCACGCTGTGGATTCCCGCCGGCAGGAGCGCCTCGAGCATGGCCAGGGGATCTCGGCCCTGCAGCATCCCGATCACGGCCACGCGCTCGGTCCTCGACCGAGAACTCGTCCTGCAGCGCCGCCGCGAGCGCGCCCATGCCCGCGACGTTGTGGGCGCCGTCGACGACCCAGAGTGGCCGGCGTCCCACCACCTCCAGGCGACCGGGGACCCGCACCTCTCCCAGTCCCTCCTCGATCACCTCGTCGGAGAGCGGCGAGGAGAAGAAGGCCTCCGCAGCCGCCACGGCGCAGGCGGCGTTGAGGCCCTGATGGGCGCCTCGGAGCGGCACGAGCACCTCCCCGTAGGCCGCCCCGGGGGTGCGGAGGTCGACCAGCCGGCCGCCCACGGCCACCCGGTTGGAGGTGCATGCGAACTCCCGGTCGCGCACCCACACCTGGGTGGCGCCTCGCTCGTGGGCCGCCTCCTCGATGAGGCGCACCAGGCCGGGGTCCGTCTCCCCGACGATCGCGACGCTGCCGGGCTTGACGATCCCCGTCTTGTCGCGGGCGATGCCCTCGAGCGTCGGTCCGAGCACCTCGGTGTGGTCGTAGCTGATGTTGGTCACGACCGCCACGTCCCCTCGCACGACGTTGGTCGAGTCCCAGGTGCCGCCCAGGCCGACCTCCACGACCGCGACGTCGACGGCCTCGTCGGCGAACCACCAGAGGGCGGCGGCGGTGAGGATCTCAAAGCGGGTGGGTCGATCCACCATCACCGAGACCGCTCGGGCCACGGTATCGAGGACCTCGGCGAACCGATCGTCGTCGATGGGCACGCCCCCCCGGGCCAGCCGGTCGTTGACCCGCTCGAGGTTCGGGCTTGTATAGGTGCCGACGGACAAGCCCTTGCTCTGCATCAGCGAGCTCACCATGGCGGCCGTCGAGCCCTTGCCGTTGGTGCCGGTGAGATGCACGGCGGCCAAGGCCTCCTGGGGGTCCCCCAGCAGGTGCACGAGCTCCCACATCCGCTCGAGCGTCGGCAGGGAGCGCCGCGTCGGCATCTTGGACTCGAAGTCGATGTGGGAGTCGAGCCAGGCCAGGGCCTCGTCGAGGGAGGAGAAGGGCGCGCTCACGCGATCACACCGGGAGGTAGGGCTCGAGCGTCAGCAGGCGGACGAGCGGGCGGAAGACCGCCTACTCAGGATGCCGCCCGGCGGCTGCGGCTGGACTTCGCCGGACGGTCCCCCACCGGCACCAGGGTGGGATTGACACGATCCAGCACGACCGCCCGATCGATCACGCACTTGGAAACGTCGTCGCGGCTCGGCAGGTCGTACATGACGTCGAGGAGCACCTCCTCGAGGATCGCCCTGAGGCCGCGGGCACCCGTCCCCCGCAGCAGGGCCTGCTCGGCCACCGCCTCGAGCGCGTTGTCTGCGAACTCGAGCTCGACGCCGTCGAGGTCGAACACCCGCACGTACTGACGGGTCAGGGCGTTTTTGGGCTCGACCAGGATCCGGATGAGGGCGTCCTTGTACAGCTGGGACACCGCACCCACGACCGGCAGTCGACCGATGAACTCGGGAATCAGGCCGAACTTGATCAGGTCCTCGGGGAGGACGTCACGCATGATCTCGGTATCGTCGCGCTCGCTCTGGTTGCGCACCTCCGCACGGAAGCCGATCCCCTTGCGACCGATCCGACTCTCGATGATCTTGTCGAGACCGGCGAACGCACCTCCGCAGATGAAGAGGATGTTGGTCGTGTCGATCTGGATGAACTCCTGGTGGGGATGCTTGCGGCCCCCCTGGGGCGGAACCGAGGCGGTCGTCCCCTCGAGGATCTTGAGCAGGGCCTGCTGGACACCTTCGCCGGACACATCGCGCGTGATCGAGGGGTTCTCGCTCTTGCGGGCGATCTTGTCGATCTCGTCGATGTAGATGATCCCGGTCTCGGCCCGCTTGACGTCGTAGTCGGCGGCCTGGATCAGTTTGAGCAGGATGTTTTCGACGTCCTCACCGACGTAGCCGGCCTCAGTCAGGGCGGTGGCATCGGCGATGGCGAAGGGCACGTTCAGCATGCGCGCCAGGGTCTGTGCCAGGAGCGTCTTGCCACAGCCGGTCGGGCCGAGCAGCAGGATGTTGGACTTGGCCAGCTCCACCCCGTCGTCTGCCGGCGGTCCCGCCTGCACCCGCTTGTAATGGTTGTAGACGGCAACGGAGAGGATCTTCTTCGCGTACTCCTGCCCGACCACGTAGTCGTTGAGGAATTCGAAGATCTCCCGGGGCTTGGGCAGCTCCTCGAAGTTGAGCTCGGTGGTCTCGGTGAGCTCCTCCGCGATGATGTCGTTGCACAGGTCGATGCACTCGTCGCAGATATAGACGCCGGGACCGGCGATGAGCTTCTTTACCTGCTTCTGCGATTTACCGCAGAAGCTGCACTTGACCAGATCACCACCCTCGCCGAACTTCGCCACCGCTCTGCGCTCCCCTCGTCTCTGTGCAGTCGGGTCTTATGCCGCGCCCACGGCCTCGAGGGAAACCTCGTCACGTGCGGTGATCACTTCATCGATCAGCCCGTACGCCACGGCCTCATCGGCCGTCATCACGAAGTCGCGATCGGTGTCCTTGGTGATCTTCTCGATCTGCTGTCCGGTGTCCGCTGCAAGCATCTGGTTGAGGAGATCCCTCATCCGGAGGATCTCCCGGGCCTGCAGCTCGATGTCGCTGGCCTGCCCCTCCACCCCGCCAAAGGGCTGGTGCAGGAGGATCCGGGCATGGGGAAGGGCAAAGCGCTTGGAGCGGGCGCCCGCCCCGAGCAGGACTGCGGCCGCCGAGGCCGCCTGCCCGAAGCAGAACGTCGACACGTCGGCCTTGAGGAACTTCATCGTGTCGTAGATGGCGAACAAGGACGTGATGTCGCCACCCGGCGAGTTGATGTAGAGGTGGATGTCCTTGTCGGGCTCCTCGGACTCCAAGAAGAGAAGCTGTGCGCACACCAGGTTCGCGACCCCGTCGTCGATGGGCGTGCCGAGGAAGATGATCCGCTCCCTGAGCAACCGGGAGTAGAGGTCGTACGCCCGCTCCCCTCGGTTGGAAGACTCGACGACGGTCGGGACGAGGTAGTTCCTTGCCCAGTGTCGCTGTTGGTCTGAGTACCTCACGAGCCCTCCTCGGCGTCTCCAGCCACCGTCACCGTACCGTGAAGCGCCGCCGCTTCGGACGGCGCACCCGATGCTCCAGCCTCACCCTCATCGGCCCTTGCGACATCCTCCTCGGCATCCTGTGGCCCGTCCGCACCCGGCTCCCCCTCGCTCGGCGTCTCGCCCTCGGGCTGGTCCGACGCCACCGCGAGCGCCTCACGAGAGACGGACTGGCCCTCGGGATCGACCAGCTCCACATGATCGAGAATCCAGGTGAGCGCCTTGGCCTTCCGCTGTTCCGAGCGTACCGCGGCGGTCTGGCCGGCGCCGTGCAAACGCTGTCGCAGCTCCGCCGGGGTCACCCCGAGGCGCTCGGCCATCTCGTCCAGGCCGCCCTCGAATTCCTCGTCGGTGACCTCGATGGACTCGGCCTCGGCCACGGAACGCAGGGCCAGGTCGGCCTTGACCACACCCAGGGCCTCCTGCCGGAGCTCCGCGACGAAGTCCTCCGCGTTTCTCCCGGTGGCCTGGAGGAAGTCCTGCACGGACACTCCCTGCTCTCCCAGGCGTTGCTCGAGGCCCTGCACCCGCTCCGCCAGTGCCTCGTCGACCAGCACGGCCGGCACGACCTCGTCCTCCACGAGATCGGCCAGCGCCCGCAGCGTCCCGTCGCGTTGGGCCATCCGGGCCTGGAGCACCTTGATGTCCCCGATCCGCTTGCGCAGGCTGGCCTTCAGATCCTCGGCGGTGGAGGACTCCGTGTTTTCCTCCACCCACTCGTCGGTCAGCTCCGGCAGGACCTTGCGCTGCACCTCCTTGACGAGCACCCGGAACGACGCCCGGCGCCCGTCGGGCACGTTGGCGCGAAACTCGAAGATGTCCCCGACGGACTTGCCCGCCAGCTCCGAGTCCAGCTCGGGCACCACCGTGCCGCTCCCCAGCTCGTAGAGGAAGTCGTCGGTCGCGATGATCTCGTTGCCCTCGTCGTCCTTGGCGTGAAGGTCGAGGGTGACGTTGTCGCCCTCCCTGGCGGGACGCCGCACGGGCTCCAGCTCTGCGTCGGTCTCGAGGAGGCGGTCGACCTGCTCTTGCACCTCCTCGTCGGTGACCTCCGGCGAGGGAACCGTCACGGCCAGTCCCGCGTATCCGGGCACCGAGACGATCGGGCGCACCTCCACGGTCGCCTCGAAGACCACCGGGCCGGCCTGCTCGCCGGACGTGATCTCGATGGACGGCGGCGCAATGGGGTCGGCCTCCACGTCGGTGACGGCCCGGGCGTAGAAGTCCGGGAGGGCCTCCCGGAGCGCCTCCTCACGGAGGGCGACGGTGCCTCCCATCCGGGCCTCGAGCACGCGCCGAGGGACCTTGCCGGGACGGAAGCCCGGCACCCGGGCCCGCCTGCTGAGCGTGCGGACGACGTCGTCCACGGCCCGGTCGACCTCGGACTCTTCGACCTCGACGGAGAGACGGATCTTGTTGCCTTCGAGAGATTCGGTAGTTGCCCGCATACGAGAGCGACCACACTACCGGCCCGCTCAGATCATGAAGTTCATCTCCGTGAGGATCCGGTGGGCCAGGTCCGGCGGCCCCTCGGAGGAGACCACCTCGGCGCCGTCGGGGGGAGGCGTCCGGCCACAACCGAGCCTCCAAAAGGTCGTGTCGTCGAGACGCAGCACGACCGTCGGCTGGCTCGGCACCTCGTCGAGCAGGCTCCCCCTCCCGCCCTCCACACCGACGGTCACGGTCCGGGGCGGGGAACCGTCGATCTCCCAGACGACGATGGTGCCGTCCGGCGGTCGGACCTTCCGTCCGACCACGTAGGGCATCAGGGAGGCGACGTGTTCGATCGTCTGGCGCTGGCCGGGCCCCCCGAGGCCGCCGGGCCGACCGAGTGCGCCACGGATGTCCTGTTCGTGCACCCAGCTGTCCATGACCCGCAGCCACATGAAGCGTCGATAGGGAACCTGGCCGATGGGGCTCGGACCGATCCGCTCCCACTCCTCGGGCCCGAGTGCGGCGAGGGCACGGAGCCGGCGGTCCGCAACGTCCCGCCACTCGGCGCGGACCTCGTCGCCGGGGCGTCCCCGGCGCTGCTCGACCCAGGCCTCGTTCATGGCCCCGATGTCGTTGCGCACGTGCGGACCTCGGGTCGCGGGGGCGGGGGGTTGGGGGTCGCCGAGCAGGGTGCGCTCGATCCCGATCAGATGCGAGAGATGGTCCCTGACCGACCACCCCGGACAGTCCGTGGGCAGATCCCACTCCGCCTCGCCCATCCCGTCGGTGGCCCGGACGATCGACGACCACACGTCGTCGAGCGCCTCGATCACCGGCTCGCCCCCCGATACCACAGGGGCATCGTACGGCCCCGGCGCGTCCCCGGCACGACGTTGGCGTGCCCTCCGGCGCCCGGCCGGGCGCGGCCGCCTGCGAGGGTCGCCTACGCTCGGATTCGACGGGGTGTGGCGCAGCTTGGTAGCGCGCGTGCTTTGGGTGCACGAGGTCCTCGGTTCAAATCCGGGCACCCCGACGGCCGCTTGGAGGATTTTCCGTCCAAGACCCGCGCCGGTACGGTGCAAGCGTGGTCACCGTCACCGGAACACGCCAGAAGGACGCCTGGGACGCCGGGGTGCTCCCCCCGGTCGAGAACGTCCGACCCGGCCTCTGGTCGATCCCGGTCCCCATCCCCGACAACCCGCTGCGCTATGTGTTGGTCTACGCCCTCGAGCTCGACAACGGGGTGGCCATCGTCGATGCCGGTTGGAACACTGACGAGTCTTGGAACGCCCTCTCCGACGGCCTGACGGAAGCCGGGGGCAGCATGGGCGACGTGCGGGCGGTCGTCGTCACGCACATCCACCCCGACCACTACGGGCTCGCCGGGAGGGTGCGGTCGGCGACCGGTGCCTGGGTGGGTCTCCACCCCGCCGACGCGGATCTCCTGGAGAGCCGCTACGAGCACACCGACGATCTCATCCAACGGATGGGCGGCCTGCTCGCCGCCTCGGGCGTGCCCGAGGACAAGCGACCCGACCTCGCCAACGCCTCGATGGAGATCCGCACCCTCGTCTCGATGGCCAAGCCCGACGTCCTGATCGAAGACGGTGACCGTATCGACCTGCCCGGCTGCGACCTGAGGGCCATCTGGACCCCGGGCCACTCGCCCGGCCACATCTGCCTCTACAGCGAGGAACGGCGTCTCCTGCTCTCTGGCGACCACGTGCTCCCTCGCATCACGCCCAACATCGCGTTTCACAGCCAGCAGATCGCCAACCCGCTCGGCGACTACCTCGAGTCGTTGGCACGGCTGCGCACCCTCCAGACCGACGAGGTCCTGCCCGCGCACGAGTACCGCTTCGCCGACCTCGGGAAGCGGCTGGACGAGATCATCGGGCACCACGAGGAGCGCCTGACGGAGATCGAGGGGGTGCTGGCCGAGCAGCCGGGGACGAGCGCGTGGGACATCACCTTGTCGTTGCGCTGGTCGCGCCCGTGGGACCAGATCCCCTCGTTCATGCAACGCGCAGCCAACGGCGAGACGCTCGCCCACCTCGTGCTGCTCGAGCTGCGAGGTCGGGTCCGGCGAGAGGTGGACACTCCGATCCGCTTCTACCTCACCGACGCGGCGAGGTCGTCGGGCGCAGGCTGATCCGGATCGCGACCCAGGTCCGGCGCCGACACGCCGGACACGTCATCCGGTGCGAGTAGCGACCCCTCGGCAGCCAAAGGCACCAGGGAAGCATGAAGGCGGCGAGGTCGAGCACGCCGATCCGGGAGCGGACGCCGCACGAGGAGCAGTCCACCGCGACCCGACCCCTCCCGAGGAGGACGTCTTCGTCGACGTCGCGCTGATCCCGAGCCTCCGGCTGCTCGGGCCACCAGAACAACGCCCGCTTGCCCAAGGGGTCCGCGCGCCGGTCGGAGGCCCGGCTCATGGAACCCTCACTGCAACTACAGTCTCACTGCAACTGCAGCAAGGCCTCGATCTCGCCGGCCAGCTCCCGATAGGCGCGGGCACCCGGGGAATCGGGGGCGTGCTGGATGATCGAGCGGCCGAGCTCCGGCGCCTCGGCGAACCGCACGGACTTGGGCACCGGCGGCCCGAGGACGCGCAGCCCGTAGCGTTCCTCGATCTCTCCGAGGACCTGTCGGCTATGGCGGGTCCTCCCGTCGTACATGGTCGGGATGACCCCGAGGACCTCGAGCGAGGCATTGGCGAAGCTGCGCACGTCCTCGACCGTCTCGAGCAGCTGCCCGACGCCTCGCTGGCTGAGCATCTCACACTGCATCGGGACGAGGAGCCATCGCGCCGCTGTCAGGCCGTTGATGGTCAGGACGCCGAGCGAGGGGGGGCAGTCGATCAGGACGTAGTCGTAGTCGTCGAGGACCGGCTCGAGCGCACGCTCCAAGACGTGCTCGCGACCGGTTCGCGAGAGGAGATGGACCTCCGCGCCGGCGAGATCGATGGTCGCCGGCACGACGAACAACCCGTCCATCGATGCCACCGGCTGGCAGACGTCGGCCATCTTGGAGCGCCGCACGAAGACGTCGTGCAGCGAGCTCTCCAGCGCGTCGGGGTCGAGTCCCAGGGAGTAGGTGAGGCAGGCCTGAGGGTCGAGGTCGATGAGCAGCACCCGCCGACCACGCTCGGCCAGCGCCATGCCGAGCGACTGGGCGGTCGTGGTCTTGGCCACGCCACCCTTCTGGTTGGCCAAGGCGACCACCTGCGCCATGAGAAAGGGATTCTAGGGGCCCGCTCAGCGGGCCCGGATCCGGCGACCGGTCGTCGAGCGCGGGGACAGCGCAAGGTACGCGTCCCGATCCTCCTGAGCCCAGGGCTCGAGGCCCAGCGCGTCGATGCGGGCCTGCTCCTCCGGATCGGCCACCTGGCGCACCGCCCCCGTCATGAGGACGCTCCAACCCTCGGACAGCGCATCGTCGACATGGTCCACCTCGAAGGAGACGAGATCAGGCGGGTCCACGACCAGCAGCGAAGAGAAGGTCGTCCGAAAGACCACGTCGCCGTCCACGGTCCGGAAGTTGACCGGCAGCGCGAGCGGCACCTCGCCGTCGACGAACACGACGCGACCGACACCTCCCGGGCCGACCAGCTCCCGGCAGGTGGCCTCGTCGATCTCGTCCAGCACCGCCCCCTTGGGGGGAGGCCCGTGGCCCTGGGGAGAGAGCTTGCCGGCCCCCGTCAGTCCCTCGACCGTCGTGCCCAGCGCCGAGGCCAGGCGCCAGAGCGCGGCCCGAGAGGGAGTGGCCGACGGCGACCGCTCGAGGCTGGCGAGGTAGGTCTCGTCCATCCCGGCCAGGCGGGCCGTCTCGGCGCGACCGAGACCCAGCTCGTGTCGCCGTTCGACGATCCTCCGGCCGAGGTCTCCGCCTGTCTCCATGCCCGCTCCTCTCCGGCGCCGGAGCCCAGATAGGCACGATGCCGCGGGCTCCATCATGGCGCTCCCGATCATGGGGTGTTGGCTATCCTCGATGTGCCATCCGGTCCCGCCCCCGGACCCGCCGGGGTCCTGCGGGAGACCTGGCCAACAAGGGGGTACCGAGGTGGGTCGTTTCGACGGAAAGACGGCGCTGATCACGGGAGCCGCCCGAGGTCAGGGCAGGAGCCACGCGATCGCCCTGGCTCGTGAGGGCGCGGGCGTCGCGCTCTTGGACATCGCCAACGGCGAGGTCGGCCACCCTCCGGCCCGCGTGGCGTCGGCTGCCGACCTCGACGAGACCGTGCGCCGGGTCGAGGCCGAGGGGGGCAAGGCGTTGGCCATCGCCTGCGACGTCCGGATCGAGGAGCAGGTGGCGAGCGCGGTGACGGCGGCGGTCGAGGTCTTTGGCGGGCTCGACTACGTCATTGCCAACGCCGGGATCCTGGCCAGGTTCCAGCCGTCGTGGGAGATCCCGAGCGAGGACTGGCGGGGCACGATCGAGACGAACCTGACGGGGCAGTGGCTGACGCTCAAGTACACGATCCCGCACCTGATCTCTCGGGGTCGGGGCAGCGCCATCGTGATGGTCTCGTCGGGAGCGGGCATCCAGGCCTTCCCGTACGGCAGCGACTACTGCGCCTCCAAGTACGGCGTCGTGGGCCTCGGGCTGACGCTTGCCAACGAGCTCGGGCCCTACGGCGTGCGTGTCAACGTGCTCGTCCCCGGGGCGCACGACACCCCGATGATCGACTCGTGCGCCGAGGCCAACGGGTTTACGCGGGAGTCTCTGCTGAAGCAGTTTGAGGGCACCGACCTCCTCGGCGCCGGAGCGATGCGACCCGAGGAGGGAACGACGCCGGCGGTCCTGTGGCTCTTGAGCGACGAGGCCCGTTGGGTGCACGGCCACGTCCAGGTGGTCGACGCGGGCTTGGACACCAAGGTCGTCTCGGGCGACGACATCGCGGGCGGCTGAGCGGCTCAGTTCCCGGGACTCGGGCGGCCGGAAACCGCCCGGTCGAGGACGGCCACCATCGGGGCGAGCTCGAGGGCGCCTCGATCCACGGCCTCCACGAGCGAGAGCTCGGTGGAGCGGGTGACGCTGGAGCGGATCGCCGCTCGCAGCACGCCAACGGTCGCGTTGGCCACGATGAGGACCTCGAGGTCCCGAGACGACCTTCCGACGAGCCGGGCGACCTCCCGCGCCACGTCTTGCTCGAGGTCCAGTACGACGTCGAGCAGCAACAGATGGATCGGCCGGTTGGATGCGGCGACCGCGACGAAGTCCTCCAGGTCGGCGACCTCGATGGCCAGGCGCTCGACGAAGGCACGCAACGCGCCGCGAAGGGCCTCGAGCACGTCGGCGTCTTCGTCGCAGCGCTCGAGCGCCTCACGCGTCGCCACGGCGTGGAGGCGCCAGTTGGCGACCGCCACGTCGGCCTTGGATGGGAAGTGCCGGAAGAAGGTTCGCTCGGTGACCCCGGCCTCGGCGGCGATCTCGGCGGCCGTGACCCGGCCGTAGCCCCGCTGGTGGAAGAGGCGGTAGCCGGCGTCGACAAGTCGCTGGCGCGTCCTCGCCCGCTGGCGGTCCCGCAGGGACGGAGGCCGGCCTGCTCCTGCCGCCGGCGGATTCGATGTGAGATCTGCGTCCGTCACGATTTCCTCTTGACGTCAGTGACTGACCCCATCTAATAATGCCAGTCACTGACACTTTGTACCAATGTCAGTGACTGACCCGAAGGCCGGTCACTGCGACTTTCCGGAGGGGCGGAGCATGGCCGGCCGTGTCATCGATCGTCGAGAATTTCTCCTCAAGGGTGCGATGGGGGCGGGCGTCCTGGCGGGGCTGGGTCTCTTCGAGTCGCGAGCCGACGCCGCGATCGAAAGGATTCGACCTCCGGCCAGGTACCGTCAGCCCAACATCGTCTTCATCGTCGTCGACGAGATGCGCTTTCCCAGCGTGTTTCCCCAGGGCATCAACGACGCGGGCGAGTTCCTGGCCGCCTTCATGCCGAACCTGTACCACCTCTGGGCGAACGGCGTGAAGTTCAGCCGTCACTACTCGGCGGGGGTGGCCTGCAGCCCCGGTCGCGCCTCCTTTGTGAGCGGCCTCTACCCCCATCAGAGCTGGATGCTGCAGACCCGTAAGGGCTCCGGGGCCCTCGGCCCACCGGCCCCGGCGATGAAGAACGTCTTCCCGACCTACGGCAAGCTCCTGCGCGCCGCGGGATACGACACCCCCTACGTCGGCAAGTGGCACCTCTCCAACTCACCGAGCAGTCCCAGCGACCCGGCCGCGCAGGCCTACCTGCGGACCTATGGCTTCCAGGGGCTGAGCGTCCCCGATCCGATCGGCGCCAACGGCGATGGAGCCAACCTTGATCCTGGCATCGCCCAGACCGCCGCCCAGTGGCTGTCGCAGCGGACCACCGACGATCCTCCCTTCTGCATGACGGCGAGCTTCGTGAACCCTCACGACCGGGAGTACTTCTGGGCGGGCATCTACGCCGACACGTTCAACCAGCTGTACTCGGACGCGGGGGTCCAGCCCGTCGTCGCGTACTCGCCCGTCCCGAGCGAGCAGAACCCACCGCGACTCGGTTACCCGTCGGTCCCTCCCAACTGGGAGTCGCTGGCGACGCTCACGGCGAACAAGCCTTCGAGCCAGGTCTTCGCGAAGGAGTTCACCGAGCTGGTCTGGGGCGGGATCACCGACGACGCCACGAAGACGGGCCCCAACGACTTCGAGCTGGCGGAGTACCCGCTCGGCAATCCCCAGATCCAGACCGCCTACGCCCCCTACACCTTCTGGGAGCAGGGCCTGGACAGCTACACCCAGATCATGAACATGGTCGACCAGCACATCGGCACGGTCGTCCAGTCGATCCCTCCGGACGTCGCCGCCAACACGGTGTTCGTCATGACGTCGGACCATGGCGACTTTGCCGGGGCACACGGTTTCCCGGCCAACAAGGCCGGCACCGCCTACGAGGAGGCCTTCAACGTCCCGCTGATCGTTGCCGACCCCACGGGCCGGTTCACCGGGGACACCGACGTCATCCGCGATCAGATGTCGCTGAGCGTCGACCTGCTCCCACTCTTTGCCACCCTCGCGACCGGGAGCCAAGCGTGGATGAGGGGCGACCTCGCGCAGATCTACTCGGAACGGCTGAACCTGCTCCCGCTCCTGCAATCGAATGCCGCCCGAGGACGAGAGCACCTGGTCATGGCCACCGACGAGGTCGTCCCGAGCTTCTACAACTTCAACAATTGCCCGCGTTACGTCCTCGTGCTGCGCACGGAGGAGGCCAAGCTCGGTGTCTATGCCGACTGGATCCCCGGCACCGCGATCATCGATCCGCGAACCATCGAGCTCGAGTTTTACGACTACTCGACGGAGCAGGGTCGCCTGGAGCTCGACAACATGCCGGACGATCCCCGCGCCCGGCACATGCTCAAGAAGCTCCTCACCCGCTTCGTGCCGCAGTCGATGCAGGCACCCTTGCCGGGCGTCTACGGGGTCGCCTCCGACGTGGCCAGGCGGCAGTTCCTCGCGTACGTCACCGCACTGGACGCCCTGGCCGAGGCCCAGCTCTCCGGGGGACAGCTGGGCGTGAACACGTCCTACGGCGACCCCTTCTGACCGACCTCGGGCGATGCCGAGGACCGCTCCGCGGACTGGCTACCCGGCCAGTGCTCCGGGTCCCAACCGCCGGCGAACCTCGGCCTCAAACTCCCGGACCGCCGGTCCGGCGTGCTCGCCCTTGAGCCGGGTCAGCTCGGGGTAGCCCGCGTCCCGCTCGGCGTCCCACTCGTCGGCGAACCGGCCGCTCTCGATGTCCTCGGTGAGGGCGCGCATGGTGGGGAGAAAGTCGAGGTGGTCGTAGCGGCCACGCCGGGTGAGCTGGCCGTACTGGCTGGTCGGTGAGTGATACTCCGACTGCACGGCGTACCCGACCTCGCGCAGCAGTCGGTAGGTCCGCTCCACCTCGCCGGACAGCACGAGCTCGGTGAGGATGGCCTCGAGTGGGATGCCGTGCTCGATCATCGTCTGCACAAAGGCGTTGTTGACCGCGGTCAAGGCCGGGGAGAGGACCTGTTCGACCCCCAAGTCGAGGACCGCTTCTTGCATCGCGGTGAGCTCGATCCCCCCCTGGCGCAGGCCGCCGATGGCCCGCGCCACCGCCAGCACGCGCCCGAGGGCGCCTCCCGAGGCGTCGCGGTGCACGCCCACCGCGGTGATGAAGCCCACCCCCTCCTCGTAGCAACGACGGACCTCGGGGCCGAGCATGCGCGGCGCGACCAATCCCGCGTCGCCGGGCGGAACCAGGCGATCAAAGGCCAACGTGTACCCGCTCGCCACGATGACGCAGGACGTCGGCTTCGGTCGGAGTCCCAACAGCGGAACGACGTCGTCGGGCACCAGGATGCAGACGACGTCGGCGTCGTCGGCCGCAGGGATGTCGTGCGCGTCAAACCCGTCCTCCACCGCCGCCTCGCGGGTCTCGTCTCGCCGAACGCACACCATCGGCCGGCAGCCGCTGTCCCTCAGGTTGAGCGCCCAGGAGCGGCCCTGGTTCCCGTAGCCCACCACCGCGACCGTCTGGGCGGCCAAGATCGCCGGGTCTGCGTCGTCCTCGTAATAGATGGTCGTCATGCGCCAAATCATGTCGCCTCGGCGTGGCTGCAGCACGCGGCACGCGGCACAGCGACCGGCTACGTGACGCCCACACCTGCGGGTCCCTGACCCCGTCGAGCCCAGCGGGCATCGGTACACTCGGGCGGGACGACGCGCCCACGCCCCTGTAGCTCAACTGGATAGAGCAGGTGGTTTCTACCCATCAGGTTCCGGGTTCGACTCCTGGCAGGGGCGCTCCGGTCCAGCTCAGAGCTACTTTTTTGCTCCGGCCTTCGCCCGGCGTGCGCGGCCCACGGGGGCCGCGGCACGCCAGGTCCGATCGGCGCTTGATCGCCCTTCGAAAAGAGTGCTCGTTAGCTCGACGCCGCCGGAAGCCGCTGCCGGTCCCGTCCCCCAGGAGGCGATGCGCTGGTCTGCTGCGGTGCGCTGCTCACGAACGGGGAGACTGCGCTCCTAACTGAGATCAACAAATCGCTCACGTCGGACGACTGGGCGATCCTTGTCTCCGGCTCAAGTCGAAGTCCACCCGGGCTCTACGACTCTGCCGGGATGCGCCATTGAGCGGCGCTCCTTGCGGAGATTGACGCCAGCGCCTGGGCGGGACACGAACTCGCCACGCGGGTTCTGATGTGGTCTCACGTCGCCTGATGCGTGGGCATCTAGATCTCGCGCACCGTGGTGTGGCTGATGCCGTGGCGCTTGGCGAGGGCCCGGCTCGACCAATGCGTGGAGCCGCTCGGCGCGCCCTCGAGCGTCTGGATCACGACGGCTTCCACCACGTCGTCTCCGATGCTGCGAGCCGCGCCGGAACAGGGGGCATCGGCCAGCCCGTCCAGAGGGTCCGCCGCGAAGCGCTGGCGCCACTTACCTACCGTGACCGGTTACAGTCCAGCTCGGCTGCGATCTCGGTGTGCGTACGATCGCCTGCCGCGCAGGCCAGCACGATCTTCGATCGCAGGGCCAACGCCTGCGACGACGAATGACGCAGCGCCGACCGTTCGAGCGTGGCGTTCTTCGACGCTCAGGTTGATCTCGACGGTCGGTCGTCTACGACGTGCCATGGGTGTACCTCCGATGTTGGTCGACAACACCGGACGAACGCGTCCCAAACTCAGAAATTCCCGATCAGCCAGAATTCCTTGGCGCTTCGACCTTCCAGGACACTAGGTCCCCTCGCGCCGCAGCTGCTCGAAGGTCTTGCCCTCGCGGAGTTCAGACCGGATCAGGTACCGGTCGTCGGGGTCAATCAGGAATCCGTGATCGTCCATCCGGAATGCAACCCACTGCCCCTGTTCCTGAGCACCTCTGCTCCGCGCCTCGGCGTCGAGTTCGATGATCGCAAGGCTTAGCTCGATCTGTTGATCGTCGGTCGTGGCCTCAGGGTGGTCGGCTATCCACCTGTGCATTCGAGGTGTCAGCTCGTCCAGGTTCACACCCAAGATGTTCTCGGGGACCTGCTTTGGCCTTCGGGAGAATGGGTTCCGCATGTCACTCCCATTGCGTGCTTGACATTTCCACCATAGCTTCGCGGTGGGAAGGGTCGGCGGACAAAACCTGTGTCGGGGGGTTCGCGGCGGCGCGAGTTCGGCCCCCTCGAGGGTCACGCCCTCTGGGGTGCGTGTTCAGCCCCGACGAGGAAGGGGCCCTGATAACCGCTAGCTGCTGCATGGCACTTGCAAACGTCGACGGTGTATGTCCTCTTGGGCGGGTTTCTGAAGCCGTTCTCCGGAAGCACCTCGTCATGGCCGATCCGACACCGGAGGCACGCGCTCAGCGAACGGGACTTTCGGCCCTCTTCTAAGAAGCCTCGATCATCCATGCTTTGGGCCGGGTCCGGTTCTCGTCGAACGGTGACAGGTGGCGCGCCATCATCGTCAACGGGGTGGTCGTGCACGAATGCGGCGGCTTCAGCGGCAACGGCCACTAGACGAGAGATTCGAAGGGCCCCCGGTTGATCCGGGGTCCACGGCTGACGCGACGAAGGCGTCCATGATCAGCGTTGCACACCAACGATCGACCTCGGCCAGCTCTGGCCTCTTGTCTGCGCTGGGGCGTGCGGAGGTCTTCTGAGCGTCAGCAGAGTGTGGAAGCATCAGCGCTGTAGCGCCACGAATGGCGCTCCAACCATTCGACGAGATCCTCGGGCTTGGCCATGATCGTCGTGTTCATCGGTTCACCGACGTGACCTCGGTGGAGCGTGTCCCAAGCGTGGGTTTCGGTGAGCACCGCCATCGCAGTATGGGACTGCCAGCGCCGTTGCACCGACATCGAAGAGGGTATTTGATTCCCACCGCGAACGACGATTGGCGAAATAGGAGGAAGCGAATTGCAAGCTAAGCACTGGAAATGGATCGACGAATCGGTCAAGTACAATCAAGATAAACACATGGTACAGTTTCTCTGTTCGACCTGCGGCCAGCTCTTGACCATGGAGATGGATCTGGCCTTCGACGGCGAAGAACTAGTTTGCGACATCTGCCAGAAGCCGACGAACGTTCCACCGATTCCCTGCGTCAGAGATTGGTGTAACGGAGTCTACGAGAAATGTGGGGGACCCATAGAGGCTATCGACACGAGCTCCTACGCTTCGGGTCGGGACACAGACTATCAATGTCTGAAGTGTGGGTTTACATATTCGTATGACCCCGGCATATGCCATCTCGTCAACTGCAACATGTGCGGTCACTCCCCAACGACACTCGATCTTCCTACACTTGCATCGTCGGACTTTCCCCGGGCGAGGCATCGGTTCCAAGCAAGGGGATCGAACATGCACAACAGGTCGGCTTGAATCAGGAGGCACAGGAGACCGTGTGAAAGGTCTTGGTGTGCTCGTGGGAGGGCTGCTCGTCGTTGGTGCCGTGGCAGGGTGCGGTGGCGGCTCATCGTCCGCCCCGTCGACCGCTCAGCTCGAGCAGCTGGCGGCGCTGGACAAGCCCGGGAGCTCGGCAGCTCGGCAGCCTTCCAGCACTGCGCCGCCACTTGGATGCAAGCTCACGTCCCAGCCGACACCCTCAACCCCATGATGGGCGAGGACGTCGACCAACTGCGCAGCGATCCGATGGCCTTCGGCTATTTCTTTGGTGCCAACAGCGCGTGCTCGGCCTACCTCTCCAGCCCGAACACCATCCCGACCATCCCGACCATCCCGACCATCCCGACGACGACAGCTCCGCCCTCGCAGTCGGTCGCTGTTGGTCAGCCCCTCGTCGAATCCGCCAGCGGTGGTTACGAAGTGCGGGTGACGGTCGCCCAGGTAATCGACCCGGGCAGCTCAGATAACCAATTCGAGACGCCTACGTCCGGCGACCGATTCGTGGCGGTCAAGATCGTGTTCGACGACACGGGCTCGCAGCCGGTGCATGGCAACGCCAACGTCGAGTTCACGGTGAGCGGCTCAGACGGCCAGCGCTACTCGGCCACCTTCGCCGGCCAGCAGGGCTGCACCAACCTCCGCTAAAGGCCATGAAGGATGGCGCTCCCTTGGCGCTGACGATGGGGCTCCAGGGCCCACAAAACGGCCAGGTCGCTAAGAGCCAAACCGCCGCCGTTGCCCCGCAAGGGCCCGGAAGGGGATGCCGAAAGGGGTGGGGCAGGAGGGCCGGCCGCGGCCTGCCCGCTCGGCTCAGAGAGGGTCCAGGGTTCGGGCGAACTCCAGGGCCTCGAGGTACTCATCGGCGGTGAACGTAGGTTCCATTCCGCAAATTTTCGCGATGTGGTCGCGGCAACTTTTCGACGGAGCGGGCGCCGTGCGCGTTCGTGCGCGAAGCCTATGGATTCCAGGGGGAGCCAATGGGAGAGGGCGGGAGCCAAAAGGACAGCTCAGCTGGCATTCCGAGGCGGGAGCCCTGGTGGTCAAGGGTGGCTCAATATACCCATCAGGTTCCGGGTTCGACTCCTGGCAGGGGCGCTCCCGACCAGCTCAGAGCTGTTGTTTGGCTCTTCGATCGTTGAGGTGGGCGATCGCCTTCGGGTCGTATGGGGTTTGACAGAACCCTTGAGCAACTGGGCTCGACGCGTTGAACTGGCGAGCGCCCCGGAGCGAAAGCCGGCTAACCACGCACGGCGGCGGCGGCGGCCTTCGAGCCGCTCCGAGATCGAGCACCTCTTGCCGGCGTCGATCTCAGGCCTGCGAGCAGGTGGGCGGCGGCATTTTGAAGCCGCGTCATGTCGCCGAAGGGCCGGGCCACGAGCATCGCCCCCTCCAGGCCACTGACGATCAGCTGGGCTGTCTCTTTCGGCGGACCCGTAAACGTGAGGGTCCCTTCGTTACGGCCTTGTCCCAAGACACGGGCCAGCCACCGCTCGTTCTCGTCGAAGAACCGGACAACGGCGTCTTGCATACGAGTCGGGAGGGTCTCGTACTCGGCCGCCATCATTCCGCACAGGCACATGCGTTGCCCGCGCAAGACGTCGAGGTAGAGATCGGCGTAGGCATCGAGCCTGGCCGACGCTTCGGCGCTGCGCGCCTCCACCCCTGCCAGTGCCTCGGCGAAGCGGGTCGCGTAGCGCGCAATGAGGGCCTCACCAAGTTCTGTCTTACCGGCAAAGTGATAGTGGAGGGCCGCCTTCGTGATCTTCAACTCGGCGGCCACGTCCGCGTAGCTAAACCCGTTGAAGCCACGGACCTGAACCAGGCGCTCGGCGACGTCGAGGATCTGAGTGGCCGTGTCGACCCTCTCGGCCTGGCCCTTCTTCATCGGCTCCACCCTCTCCGAGACCTCTTGACTTCTTACCTATTAGTAGGTAAGTCTATCATTGTCGTCGATCAATGGGGGAAAGCGAGGAGGTGGCCATGCGACGAGACTGAGCACCGGAGCTTCGAGAAGCCCGACGAGGTGCGGGAGTTCCCCAACGGGCGAGCCGAGATCGTCAAAGCCGGCGGCGGGGAGGTCGGCCGTCTTGTCCTTCAGCCCGGATGGCGCTGGTCCAACGACGTAAAGCCGATCGCCAACACCGAGAGCTGCGAGGCGCCGCACTTCCAGTACCACGTGAGCGGGCAGTTGGCCATCCGCATGGACGACGGTGCCGAGTTCGTCGCCGGCCCAGGGGACGTCACGTCATTGCCAAGCGGTCACGATGCCTGGGTGATCGGGAACGAACCCGTCGTCGTCGTGGACTGGTTCGGGGCAGGCAATTACGCCAAGTGACGAACCCAGGAATCGAGATGGAGCCGGTGGAGGTGGTCGCCACGTTCGGGGAGGCCTGGGCCCATCTCGACCTCGACGCCGCCCTGGGGCTGGTGACCGACGACTGCGTCTTCGATGCCACCGGTCCGGCCCCCGACGGGATGCGCCACGTGGGTAGAGCTGCCATCCGACGGGCTTGGGAGGCGATCTTCAGCGACGCCTCCTCCCGGTTCGAACCGGAGGAGACCTTCGCAGCCGGTGACCGGGTCGTGCAGCGGTGGCGCTACAGCTGGGATGGTGGCCACGTGCGTGGCGTGGACGTGTTTCGCGTGCGCGAGGGCAAGGTGGCCGAGAAGCTCTCGTATGTGAAGGGTTGACAGACTCAAGGATGGTGAGGCCATGGGTAAGACCGACCCCGTAGGTGCGTTCCTGGCCGGCATCGAGGCCGCGGATCTCCCCGAGGACATCTTCTGTGAGGACATCGTCCTGGATGCGACCGTCCCCAACTGGCGGTACCGCGTCCGAGGCGCAGGAGCCGTGCGGGACGAGCTGGGGAAGTGGTATGCCGACCCCGGACGTTTCGGAGAATCGCGACGAATCGCGATGGACGACGGCGAGCTGGTGGAGTTCACCCTCGACTGGGAGGAGGGGGGGATGCCTCACGCCTGTCACCAAGCCCACGTGATCAGGCTGCGTGATAATCGGATAGCCAGCGATTCGGTGTTTTGCGGCGGCCGGTGGCCCGAGCCCTTGCTCGCCCAGATGGAGGAGGCACAGCGGACAGTCGACCGAAACGCTGTTCCAGGTTCGAGCTGAAACGCCGATTGGGCTCCACGCCGGCGGCTCCGCAGACCGATGGCTGCGGTGTTCACCCGATCCGAGAAGTGCCGAGAATTGAGGGCCTTTTCCGTTGCTGCCCGACGGCACTCCCTCGTGCGCGGTCGTGGGCGAACGGGCCCCCACGGCGAATCAGGTGGAGCCGCGGTGTGACAAACTGGCTCCCCTTGGTGGGCGTAGCTCAGTAGGTTAGAGCGCCAGGTTGTGGCCCTGGAGGTCGGGGGTTCAAGTCCCCTCGCTCACCCCAAGTAGCGAGTTCGGCAGGGTCGCGCGGCAAGGGTCGGCCCGGGTTCGTCGGCGCATCGCCACGGCTCGGCGCGCGGCGACGATCGAGCGCCCTGCCGGCGCGGCTGAGTACCCTGCCACTCGGCCAACGCAGTCCCGAGGGACCACGAGGGGAAAGGGGCGCAGCATGGATGCGCAAGACGAGGGGCGGGCGTCCGGGGCGAGCCGTGAGCGCTGAGCGTGACCGGGTGGCCCTGGTGACCGGGGCGTCGTCGGGCATCGGAGCTGCGCTGGCTCGGCGCCTGGCGGCCGACGGGACGACGGTCGCACTGGTGGCGAGGAGGGTCGACCGCTTGACCGAGGTCCTCGAGGACTGTCGGGCCACCGCCCCGGAGTCTCGCCTGTGGCCGGCCGACCTCGCCGATCCCGATGGGGCCGCAGCGCTCGCCCTCCAAGTCTGGGACGCCTACGGACACCTCGACGTCGTGGTCAACAACGCCGCCATACCCCTGAGGCGACCGGTGACCCGGCTGACCATGAGCGAGGTCCGCAAGGCGATGGCCGTCAACTACCTCTCCCCCGTCGCGATCGCGCTGGCCGTCCTTCCGGGCATGCTCGAGCGGCGCAGCGGCACGATCGTCAACGTCTCGAGCCTCGGGGGCCGACTCGGCATCCCGACGGAATCGGCGTACTGCGGCTCCAAGTTCGCCCTGGCCGGTTGGAGCGAGTCTGCCGCCGCCGATCTCAGCGGGACCGGCGTGCGGATCCGCCTGATCCTGCCCGGCGCGATCGACACGGAGATCTGGGACCAGCCCGACAACGACCCACCCTTCTACCGAGGGCCGCTGGTCCCGCCCGAGGAGATCGCCGACGGGATCGTCTCCGCGATCGACAGCGAGCAATTCGAGCACTACCTGCCCGACATGCGAGCGGTGGTCGAGATGAAGGTCAACGACTTCGACGGTTTCATGGCGGGAATGCTCGCGATGGCGGCCGAGGCGCAAGCGGACGACGGGCCGGGCGAGGGCCAGTCGCGACCAGAGGAGGATCGATGAAGGCCCTGGTGTTCGGCATGCCGCCCGACAAGGACGAACGTCGGCCGGCCCCGGCCGACGAGCTCGAGGAGAAGCTCCTCTCGTTGCCCTTTGGCCTCCATCAGATCGACGATCCGCGACCCCGCCGCGACGATTGGGTGGTGACCAGGCCCGTGCTGGCGGGCATCTGCGGCTCCGACGCCAAGTTGGTGCTCGGCGACTTCGGCGAAGAGGACATGGACAACCCCATGTCGGCGTTCTCCTCCCTCCCGCACGTTCCGGGCCACGAGGTGGTCTGCGAGGTCGTCGAGCTGGGACCGGCGGCCCGGGGACTCGAGGTCGGCCAGCGCGTGGTCCTCAATCCGTGGCTGACCTGTGCCCCCCGAGGGATCGAGCCGGTGTGCCCGGCCTGCCAGGCGGGTGACCTCAGCCTGTGCTGGAACTTCACGGCGGGCGACATGAGCCCGGGCGTCCACGTCGGCGTCACGACCGACGCGCCGGGTGCGTGGGCGGAGCTCATGACGGCCCACGACTCGATGCTCATCCCGATCCCCGACGAGGTGCCCAACGAGCTCGCCGTTCTCGCCGACCCCTTTGCCGTCTCCCTCCATGCGATCGTCCGCCACCCTCCTCCCCCGGCTGGCAGGGCACTCGTCTACGGGGCGGGAGCCCTCGGGCTGACGAGCGTGGCGGCGTTGCGTGCCCTCTACCCCGACGTCGAGGTGGCGGTGGTCGCTCGCTTCCCCGCCCAGATCGAGCAGGCCCGTCACTTCGGCGCGAGCGTCGTGGTCCCGCACGAGCCGCGACTGGCGATCATCGAGGAGCTGGCCGCCTGGTCGGGGGGCACCCTGCACGAGCCCATGCTTGGCCTGCCAGTGACGCGGCCCGGCGGGATCGACGTGATCTACGACACCGTCGCAAAGCCCGAGACCCTCGAGGTCGGAGCTCGCCTGTTGGCGGAACGCGGCACCCTCGTCTACACCGGCGTGGCGAGCCCCGGACGATGGGAGTGGACGCCCGTCTACTTCAAGGAGCTCGACATCACGGGATCCAACGCCTTCGGCATCGAAGAGGTGGAGGGGGTCCGGAAGCACGCCATTGCCCACTACCTCGACCTGACCGCGAACGGCCGGGTCAACCTCTCCGGGATGCTCTCCCACCGGTTTCCCCTCTTGGGCTGGTGGGACGCGGTCCGCACGCTCGCCCGACCCGACGAGAGCGGGGCCCTCAAGGTCGCGTTCGAGCCCAACGCCGCCTGAGGCTCTCCGCCCAGGCGTGGGCGTCGGGACCGGCCGGGAACTAGGTGTGCGACGGACTCGGGCCGGCCCCGGGGTCCTCCATCGCCAGCTCGTCGAGGTAGCACCAGTACCAGTCCTCGCCGGGCTCGAAGGACTGGACGATGGGGTGGCCCGAGCCGCCAAAGTGGGCCGTGGCGTGCCGGCCGGGCGAGCTGTCGCAACATCCCACGTGGCCGCACGTCGCGCAGCGACGCAGGTGCACCCATCGCCCACCGGTCGCGAGGCATTCGACGCAACCGTTGCCGCTGGCCGACGTGGTCACGATGGACTCCAGGTGTCCGCAGGAGGTCTCCACGGAGCCATAGCATAGGGTCCCCGATCCCGGGCGCCACCAGGACTACCTTGCAGGAAATGGCCGTCGGTACTTCGCTCGAGGACCGGACGAGACGGTGGCTGCCGGGCAGCCTCGCCACCCCCGCCCTGCTCGTCGACCGCGCCAGGCTGGAGGACAACCTCGTGACCATGGCCCAGCACGCCCGGGACATCGGGGTGGCGCTGCGGCCCCACGCCAAGACCCACAAGTGCATCGAGATCGCGCGGCGGCAGCTGGCACTCGGCGCACGGGGCCTGACGGTCTCCACGGTCGGCGAGGCCGAGGTCTTCGCCGACGCCGGGTTCGACGACCTGTTCATCGCCTACCCGGTCTGGGCCGGCGGCAACGCCCACCGGCTCGTCCAACTCTCGCGGCGCGTGCGGCTGAGGGTGGGAGTGGACTCGGCGGACGGCTGCAATGCGCTCGCCGAAGCCCTCGGGACGTCCCGGCCCGGCCGGCAACCGATCGGCTCGGGTTCTCCGGGCGCCGGCGGCCGCAGACCCACCCCTCCGGTCGAGGTGCTCGTCGAGGTCGACAGCGGACATCACCGCAGCGGCGTCCTACCGGAGCAGGCCGGGGACGTCGCCGTCGCCGCGGCCCGCGCCGGGCTGGACGTCGCCGGCGTGTTCACCTTTCCGGGCCACGCCTATGGCAAGGGAGCTCCGCCCATCGCCGCCCACGACGAGGCGACGGCTCTCGACATCGCCTCGGTCCAGCTGGCCATGCGGGGCATCGAGGTCCGGGTGCGGAGCGGCGGCTCCACGCCGACCATCGCCTACACCCACCCCAACACCCTCGACGAGCTCCGACCCGGCGTCTACGTCGGCTACGACGCGCAGCAGCTGCAGCTCGGCACGTGCTCGCTGGACCAGGTGGCCTTCTACGTGATGGCCACGGTGGTGAGCGTGCCTGCGCCGTGGCGCTTCGTCCTCGATGCCGGCAGCAAGATCCTCGGCGCCGACCGGCCGCCGTGGATGCCCGGCTCGGGGTTCGTGATCGGGCCGGGGACCAAGCTGACCACGATCTCGCAGCTGTCGGAGCACCACGCCGTCGTGACCCTTACCCGGGAGGACCTGGATCGGGGGGCGACCGCGCCGGTCGTCGGGCAGCGCATGGCCGTGCTCCCCAACCACCTCTGTGCCGCGGTCAACCTCGCCGACGAGCTCGTCGTCGTGGACGACGAGTCGGAGGTGGACCGTTGGGTCGTCGCCGCCCGGGGTCGCAACACCTGAGCCGCCGGCACACCCCGGTCTAGGCCCTACGGCAGACCTACCAGATTCGACATCGGGTCGAGCGCTTGGCGCACCTCACGGAGCCGGATGCCGAGCTCGTCAGGGCGGCCCCTCCGGTAGAGGGGGCCCGATCCGTCGGACAGGAGCAATCGCATCTTGGCGACCCCCGAGGCTGCGACGGGCCCGCTCGCCGCCAGCAGGTCGCGAATCTGGCGAAGATCGCCCGAGCACGCCCGCACCCGGTCCGCGCAGACCGGGACCCCGCGGGAGAAGCTGCGCTCGCCGGCCGCAAGACCGAGAAGCCCGTCGATAGCCCCGACCAGCATGCCGCGCGAGGGACCTCCGACCAGCCGCTGCGCGTGCAGGGCCAGGGGCACCGTGGACTCCGCGGCCGTGGCGCTCGACAGGGCCGCGTCCAGCCGGGACGAATGCAGCCGAGCCCATAACCGGTCCCTCGCCCGGACGTTTTGTTGGGAGAGCCCCGATTCCCTGTTGGCGATCACCACGACGACCATGCGCAACCCCTCGGTCGGTGAATCCGCTCGGACGCGTCGACTAGGGCATCCGAGACGTCATGACCTGCAACACGACTTTACCGGTCACTCCGGAGACCCGTCAAGGCCATTTATTGGTCACGGACTCGCTAGCCTGTGAGGGATGACGCTTCCGGACTGGGTGCCGGCCGACGAGACCAAGCCCGCACCACGGCCCCTGTTGCAGGTGCAGGCCTTCGTCAACACCTGGGAGGCGGACCGAGGATCGGACATCCTGGTCGACCCGGGAGAGGCCAGGGACTGGCTCTCCGACGCCGGGCTGTGGCATGCCGACGACCCGCCGACAGGCTCGGACCTCCGGGTCGCCCGAGAGGTCCGAGAGGCGATCCGGTCGCTTCTACGGGTCAACGGAGGTGGGCCCGCCCCGACCGAAATCGAGCTGCGGCCCCTGTCCGAACTTGCGACGGGACACGGCCTGCGCTTCGTCGTCTCCCCACCGGACGGGCGTGTCGACCTCCTGCCCGAGTCGGGCCAGGGAGTTCGCGCCGAGCTGTCGGCCCTGTTGCTCGTGGTGCGCGACGCACAGCGCAACGGCACCTGGCAACGGCTCAAGGCCTGCGACAACTCGGACTGCGGATGGGCCTTCTACGATCGATCCCACAGCCTGCGGGGCCGGTGGTGTGACATGGCGGTCTGCGGGAACCGGATCAAGAACCGGACCCTACGGGCGCGCCGGCGCTGACGCGATAGGCCAACCGCCAGAACCTAGGACCCCTGCGGGCCCAGCTCGGCAAACCTCCGGTAGCGCTCGTCGCACGCCTTGGCCCACTGCGCGTCCGGCTCGACGCGAGGGCCGCGGCGGGCCCAGCGCTGGGCACCTTCGAGGCCCTCTTCGAGACCGGCCGCCACCCGGGCCAGGTAGGCGGCCCCGAGCGCCGCTCCCTCGGGGACGCCCACGCTGTCGACCGGCAATCCCGTGGCATCGGCGACGGCGGCCATCCAGGGGACCACGCTGCTGCCTCCCCCGGTCGCCACCACCCGGCGGGGCGAGAGTCCGGCCCGATCGACGATCGACCGGATGACGAACCCGCTCGACTCGTAGATCCCACGCTCGAGCTCCGCGGGGCCCTGCGCGATGTCGATCCCGTGCAGGCTCGCCCGCAGGTTGGGATCGAAGAACGGCGTGCGCTCCCCTCGTAGATAGGGGAGCCAGACCGGGATCCGCGTCGGATCTCCGCGACGCGGGGGCGCACCGGGCTCCCGCTGGTGGTGCGGGGTGAGCCCGCGAAGCAGCTGGCGCGCCCAGTCCACGAACAGCGCTCCGGCGTTGCTCGGACCACCGATCATGACGCGATCCGGCACCGTGTGCGGCAGCGTGAGCAGGCCCGGCGCCTCCACCCAGGTGTCGGTGACGGCCCAGACGATCAGGGTGGCCCCAAAGAGGACGAGGACGTCGCCGACCTCGGTCGCCCCCGAGACGATCTGGTCGCAAAACGCATCCACCGTGCCCCCGGTGACCACGGCGTCGGTCCCGGTGAGCGTGGCGGCCGGCCGGCACATGTCCTCGACACGAGGCAACTGGGCGACGTCCGCACCCAGCCGGCCCACGAGCTCCTCGTTCCACTTGCCCCCGACCTGGAGCCGACCGAGGCACGACATCACGGCCGAGTCGATGACGCCGCTCCCGCTCAGGGCATGGGTGGCCACGGCCTGCGCGGGCCAGTAGCCCATGGCGTCGGGGATCTGGCGCGCCGTCCACGAGAGAAAGCCCTCGGCGTCGGGCATGGAGCCGCCGGACGCGTCGAACTCCTCCGCGTCAGCCCACCGGCCGCGCACGTCGCCGTAGAGTAGTCCCGGTGTCCGGGGCACGCCCCCGGCGTCGACCGCGGTCATGGACGGGACCATGGCGGCCACGGTCACGCCGGCAACGGGATCCTCCAACCCGGCACGAACGAGCGAGACCGCCCGGCGGGGGCCGCGCCGCCACGCCCGCGCGGCGTCGTGTTCCAGCTTGTCCGGCTCGGGCGCCAACACGGGATGGGCGACCCTCGCCCGCCCCCTCACCTCCCCCTGCGCGTCCACGAGGAGCGCCTTGACCGACGTGGTGCCGACGTCGACGCCGATGGTGAGCGAACTGCTACCCGATGACCTTGGACCTGCTGTGGAGCGCGACATCAACCTCAAACGTTTCTCAACCTGACAGGGCCGTCATGCAGCGGCCATTATTCGACATTATTGGCGGCAAAGCATCTTCGGTTGTTGAGCCACTCGATCGGCCGGGCCGCGCCCGGGAGGAGGACGAAAGGACATGGCACAGACCCGACGGCGGGCTCTGGTGACCGCCGCCGTGCGCGGCCCGGGGCTCCAGCTGCTCCATGAGCTCGCCGACCTGGTGCTGGATCCCTGGCTGGACCAGCGACCACTGCGGATCTACAACGAGACCCAGCTGGCCGAGCGCACCGCCGAGGCGGAGGCGGACATCGTCATCGTGGAGACCGATCGGTGCTCGGGTCCCCTCTTCGATCGCCCGCTGCTGGCCCTCGCCAGCTGCCGGGGCGACCCCACCAACGTCGACGTGGCCGGAGCCACCGAGGCGGGTATCCCGGTGCTGCGCGCTCCCGCCCGCAACGCCGACGCCGTGGCGGAGCTGGCGGTCTCCTTGCTCTTCGCCGCCACGAGGGGCGTCGTCCGGGCCGACCTCGACGTGCGTGCCGGTGAGGTCTATCGCGACGGCACGATCCCCTACCAGCGCTTCCGCGCCTGGGAGATCGCCGGTCAAACCGCCGGCCTGGTGGGGCTGGGCGCCGTGGGAAGGGCCCTGCGTTGGCGCCTCCGCGGCCTCGGCATGGAGGTCCTCGCCTACGACCCCTACGCGCCCGAGGCGACCGTCGACCTCGACGAGCTGCTCGAGCGATCCGACGTCGTGTCCCTGCACGCGCCGGTCACCGAGGAGACGAGGGGGATGATCGGAGCCGACCAGTTCGCCGCCATGAAGGACGGCGCGGTCTTCTTGAACACGGCGCGCGCCGCGCTCCACGACACGGACGCGCTGGTCGGGGCGCTCCGATCCGGCAAGATGGGGGCGGCGGGCCTCGACCACTTCGAGGGCGAGCACCTGGATCCGCAGCATCCGCTCGCCCATATGGACAACGTCGTCCTCACGCCGCACATCGGCGGCGCGACCTACGACACGGAGACCAACCACACGAGGACCATCGCGGAGGACCTCTGCCGCCTCCTGGCCGGCGCCCGCCCCTTGAACCTCGTCAACCCCGAGGTGTGGGCCAAGCGCAAGGTGACCTGACCCGCCCGGCGCGGCCACGACGGGCCACCGGGTGGCCGCGCCGGCGAAGGCTCACGACGTCGATGCGCTCTCCGCCGGGTCCGGGATGGTCTCGTCGAGCCACTTCGTGGACGCCTGGTCGGGTGCAGGTCCACCCTCCCGGGACCCGGCTCCTCCGGGAGGAGTTCTACCGCGGTCCCGGTGAACTATTCGCGGTCGAACGGAGAAATCGTGGTGAAATTTCGCGCGCCGGGACGAAGGGCTTGCGCCCCGTGGATCAGCTCGCGCCGGGTGGGGCGTACGTCGCGCCGCCGGGAACCGTGACCGTGTCGGTGTCGCGACCCGAGCGCAACACGGAGCCGGACGTCGCGTCGGTGAAGACGCCGTGGTGGACCAGCTCGACGCCGTTGACGAGCACGTGCTCCACCCCCACGCCCTCGGCGTAGAGGCGGCTCGCCCCGCCGGGAAGATCGTCGCGCGTGCGTTCGGGCCCGTGTCCGACGCTCTCGGGGTCGAACATCACGACGTCGGCCCGGCTACCCACCTGGAGGCGGCCACGGTCCCGCAACCCGTAGAGGCGAGCCGGCACGTCGGTGAGGAGCCGGATCCCCTCCTCCCAGGAGAGCAGGCCGCGTTGCCGGATCCCCTCGCCGAGGAGCGACGTCGCGTAGACCGCGCCGCACATCGTGTCCAGGTGCGCGCCGGCGTCGGACCCGCCGACCACTACACGTGGATCCCTCCACACCTTGGCCCGAAGCTGCCAGTCCGCCTCGGACTCCGGGAAGGGTGGTCGCAGGCCGGTCCGGAGCTCGTCTCGCACGACGATGTCGAGCAGGACGTCAAAGGGGTCGGCACCGAGGTCTCGGGCCACGTCGCCGACCGTGCGCCCCTGGTACCGGGCGTTGTCGGGGTGGAAGGTCTCGTCGATCACGAGGCGCTTCCAGGTGGCCAGGGCACCGAGCACGCCGGCCTCCTCAGACTGCGCCCCCGCGTCCAGGCGGCGACGCGTCTCGGGATCGGAGAGGGCCACGATCCGGTCCGGTATGGGGAGGGCCATGACCTCCCGCCATCCCGGCAGCCCGTCGAGGATGGCACCGCCTGCGAAGCACAGCCGCACCCGCATGGAGTGCGGCAGGGCCAGGGCGAGGACGGACGCCCCACGCTTGGCGGCCGCCGTGGAGGCCTCGAGCTGGTCCTCGACCCGTTGGGGATTCGCGGACGAGACACCGAGCACGTTCCAGTTGACCGGACGGTTGGCGAGCAGCGACATCGCGGCGAGAAGGTCCACCTCCTCCGGAGTGAACCCGTTGATGCAGCCCGGCACGATCATCTCGACCGTGGTCCCGGGGTGCGCCCGGACGGCCCACGCCAAGAGCTCGAGCTCGGAGCGGCTCGCCCAACGAGAGGGCACCGGATCACCATGACCGTCGTGGTGGGTGTGGGCCTGGGAGGTGGAGAATCCGAGGGCGCCCTCCTCGAGGGCCCGGTGCAAGGACAGCTCCATCTCCTTCAAGTCGGCATCGGAGGGCTCGCCGCCCACCGCATCGTCCCCCATGACCGCCCGCCGAAGGGTCGAGTGCCCAACCAGGAAGCCGGCGTTGACGGCGATCCTCCCCTCGAGTCGGTCGAGCCACTCCCCGAAGCCGGTCCACCGCCAATCGAGCCCCTGCTGCAAGGCCGCGAGCGGCATGCCCTCCACGCGGGCCATCATCTCGGCCAGGTAGCCGGCATGCTCGGGACCGCTCGGGGCGATGGAGAACCCGCAATTCCCGCCGATCACGGTCGTCACGCCGTGCAGCGGCGAAGGGCTTGCGGTGGGATCCCACAGCAACTGGGCGTCGTAGTGGGTGTGGACGTCCACGAAGCCGGGCGCGACGATCAACCCCTCGGCGTCGATCACCTGGGAGGCCGAATCGTCGAGCTCCCCCACTGCAGCGACGCTGCCGTCGCGCACACCGACGTCCTGCCGGCGCAACGGCGCCCCGGTTCCGTCGGCCACCAAGCCTCCACGGATGACGAGATCCAGCGACATGACCGCCCCCTTCCACACCACCAGCGTGCGGCGCGGGTCCGATGGTAGCTTCGGATGGGTCGGGACCGGCGGTCGCCAAGACGGCGCCAGCGGGTCCCGCTCTGGGTGGGCAAATTGCGAGTGGGCCGGGCGTGACCGTAGGGGAGACCGTCGAGAGACCGCGCCGGGGTGCGCTGCTGCCGGACCCCGAACCACGCCCCATCGGCGTGCCCGTGATCTCCGTCGACGATCACCTGATCGAGCCTCCCGACGTCTTCCGAGGCCGCGTGCCCTCTCGGTTGTCGGAGGGTGCTCCGAGGGTCATCGAGGAGCCCGACGGGAGCCAGGCCTGGCTCTTCGAGGGTCGCCGTTATCCCAACGTCGGACTCAACGCCGTGGTCGGTCGGCCCCGCGAGGACTGGAGCATGGATCCGGCCCGCTTCGACGAGATGCGGCCCGGATGCTTCGACATCGAGGCGCGGGTGGCGGACATGGACATTGCTGGGATCTGGGCCTCGCTGTGCTTTCCCTCCCTCGTGGCGGGGTTTTGCGGCTCGGTGTTCTCCAGGGCGGAGGATCCGGAGCTCGGCCTGGCCTGCGTGCGGGCGTGGAACGACTGGCATCTCGAGGCGTGGGCGGGGCCCCACCCCGAGCGGATCATCCCCCTCCAGCTGCCGTGGTTGGCCGACGTGGAGACGGCCGCGACCGAGGTGCGCCGCAACGCGGCGCGGGGGTTCAAGGCCGTCTCCTTCCCGGAGTTCCCCGCACAGCTGGGATTCCCCTCGATCTTCTCGGGCTACTGGGACCCGCTGTGGTCGGCATGCGAGGAGACCCGGACCGTGGTGTGCCTGCACACGGGGGCCTCCGCGTGGGCACCCCTTCCCTCCCCCGACCCGCCGTTCGAGTTGCTGCCCACCCTGTTCCCCGTCAACGCCCTCCTCGCGGCCGGGGAGTGGCTCTGGTCCGGGGTGGCCCTCCGCTTTCCCCACCTCGCCATCGCGCTCTCCGAGGGGGGCATGGGATGGGTGCCCATGCTGATGGACCGGGCCGACTACGTCCTCGACCATTCCGCATCCGGCAGCGAAAGCCGCGCCTGGGCGTCCGATCTCCGCCCGAGCGAGGTGCTGGCGCGCAACTTCTGGTTTTGCACCATCGACGACCCTTCCGTGGTCCCCCTCCTCGATCGCATCGGCATCCATCACGTGATGGTCGAGAGCGACTACCCGCATGCCGATTCGACGTGGCCGGACACCCAAGAGCTCTTGCTCGCCACGTTCGGTCGGCTGGAGCCCGAGCAGCTGCGGGCGGTGGCGTGCGGCAACGCCTCCCGCCTCTTTGGCCATCCCCTTCCCCAGCGCGACGACTGGCGGGGCGACCCCACCGGCCCAGGGAGGGCATGAGGCCAGCCCGCCGTTCAGCGGGCGCGCGTCGCCACACAACGCCTACGATCGGCGCCCGTGATCGCCCGGGGCCCGTCGATGCGTCTCCTGCCGCGCCTCGACGACGACAACCGATTCTTCTGGACGAGCGGCGCGGACGGCAGGTTGCGGTTCCAGCGCTGCACCAGTTGCGGGCGACTCATCCACCCCCCCGTGCCCCGGTGCCCGTACTGCCTGGCCGGCGAGTTGCTCCCCGAGCCGGTCAGCGGCCGCGCCACGGTGTCCTCGTTCACCGTCAACCACCAGGCGTGGATTCCCGGTAGCGAGCCCTACGTCATCGGATTGGTCACGATCGCCGAGCAAGACGACATCCGGCTCATGACCAACCTGGTCGACGTCCGACCCGAGGAGATCACGATCGGCATGGAGGTCGAGGTCACCTTCGAGGCGGCCGGTGACGTCTTTCTCCCGCTCTTCCGTCCGGTGGACCCGGCACGTCGAGCCTCCGACGACGACGGGGCGCCACGTTGAGCGCGGGCGCCACCGATCCGATCGAGCGCCGGGCCGTGATCTCCGGCATCGGTCAGTCGGCCATCGGGCGGCGGCTGAACCGCGGCGAGCTCGACCTGACCTTGGAGGCCGCCCTGCGCGCCATCGAGGACGCCGGCCTGCGGCGCGACGACATCGACGGCCTGTCGACGTACCCGGGCATGGGCGTCGGGACGGCCGGGTTTGCCGGACCTGGCGTCGCGGAGGTGCAAGACGCCCTCCGCCTCAACCTCAACTGGCACGACGGCGGGGGCGAGGGCCCCGGGCAGATTCGAGCGGTCATCGCGGCCTGCCTGGCCGTCGCGGCAGGACTGGCCCGACACGTGCTCGTGTACCGCACGGTCACCGAGTCGACGGCACAGGGATCGGGCGGTCGCCAGGGCATCGGCGGAGGGGGAGGCGGGAGCGCGGGCGGGAGCGGTGGCCCGCGCTTTGGTGGGTTCCTCCAGTGGTCGCTCCCCTTTGGCGCGGTCTCCGCCGTCAACTGGTTGGCCCTGGTGGCCGAGCGCCGCTTCCACGAGTTCGGCCTCACGCGCCAGCAGCTCGGCCAGGTGGCGCTCAACGGACGGCGCAACGCCGCGCTCAATCCTCACGCGATCTACCGCGATCCCTTGTCACTCGAGGACTACCTGGCGGCACGCATGATCTCGACGCCTTTGTGCCTCTTCGACTGCGACGCGCCGTGCGACGGATCGACGGCCGTCGTCGTCTCTCACGTCGACTACGCACCGGACGCACCCCATCCCCCATGTCACGTCAATGCGGTCGGCACGGCGCTCCGGGGCCGGCCCAGCTGGGATCAGTTTGACGATCCGACCACCATGGCGGCACGAGATGCCGGCGCGTCCCTGTGGGATCGGACGGACCTGCGACCCACCGACGTCGACACGGCACAGCTCTACGACGGGTTTAGCATCCTCACCCTGGTCTGGCTCGAGGCGCTCGGGTTCTGCGGGCGAGGTGAGAGCGGCTCGTTCGTAGAGGGGGGCGAGCGCATCGCCCGCGACGGAAGCCTCCCCCTCAATACCTCCGGTGGACAGCTCTCGGGCGGTCGTTTACACGGGTTTGGTTTCCTGCACGAGGCTTGCTTGCAACTGAGAGGTGAGGCCGGCGAGCGGCAGGTCGTCCGGCCCGGCGGGCGTCCGCCGGAGGTGGCGGTCGTCGCCAACGGCGGAGGACCGATCGCCGGGACGATGCTGCTCACCCGCGGCGTGGGCTGACCGCAGCACCGCTCCCGACCATCGCGCTCGACAACGCTCGCCGGCGGGTCACCGACCGCAAGATGCGGTCACCGACCGCCTGCTGCCGGTGCCGCCTTGGAGAGATCACTGATCCGGCGCAGCCCGTGGCGCGACGCCGTGTCGACCGTCACGACGATTCCGTTTTGCGACTGTCCGGTGGCCGGCGTGAGCGCCGCCAGTCCCGCCTGCTCCAACCTCCCTTGGAGGCGGCGGAGCAGGGCTTGGAGCCCACCGCCCCGGAGGTCCCCCCCGTGGGCGGCGCGGCGTGCCTGCCCGGCCTCGAGGAACGCGAGCAGGCTGCCGACGTACTCGGGCACCAGGTCGAAGGCCCCTGCGGCCAGTCGGGGGAAGTACGCGTCCCGGTTGCCCATCGCCCCGACCCGCTCGACGGCAACGCCCTTGCGGGTCAACGCCTGGGCGAAGATCTCGGCGATCGTCGCGCTCTCGGAGAAGTCCGCCGATCCGACGCGCACGGTCCCGAGGCCCGCCGGGAAAGGATCGGACGCACGGCGCGGCGTCACGTTCTCGAGCCAATGGGCAACGACCTCCTCGCGCGACCGGTGGCGGAGGTCGATCTCTCGATTGAGCCGGGCCAATCTCTCGGTGGTCAGCGCCCGCGAGACGTCCGCCAGTGCGCCGTCGAGGTGCGACGCCCGGTCGATCACGCTCGCTCCGGCGACGGGGACGATGTGCTCCGGCGGCTGGAGTCCCCGGTCGTCATGGAGCAGGACGAGGCGCTCCCCTGCGTCCTCCAGCTCCGGGCAGGTGGTGAAGAGGACGCCGACATCGATCTCGCCGGTACGCAGCGCCTCGAGGGTCCGTGGACCACCGGGATCGAGGACCCGAAATTCCCTGAACGTCAGGCCGTAGACGTCGCGGAGGCCCGGCAGGCAGAAGTACTCCCCCGGGCACTCCGCGCCCGAGCCAAAGATCATGGTGCTCGCGATCGTCCCGCTCACGCGTGCGCCGTCCGCCACGGGCTACAGGCTTGCACGCAGACGGGACCGTCAAGTGCAGGTGATCTGACCTCCGGCCAGCACGAGTTTCCCGTTCTCCAGGGTCGCCCCGCCACCGAGCCCGGCCGGGTCGTCGGAGTCGTTCACGAGTCCGAAGTCGACGTGGCCACGCTCGAACGTGCCATGGCTGAAGCTCTCGATCACCCCCTGCGGCCCGGTCACGTCACCCGCCAGCGGGGCGTACTCACCGCTTCCTTGAGGCTCGCCGGCGGAGGACCCGGTATCGGTGAAGTCGATGGTGGCGGAAGCTCCATTGGGAAGCGAGCACGAGTAGGAGCTGGCGAGGCCGCTCGAGCTTCCGCCGCCCGCAAGGGCACCGACGACGACGACGACGAGCACCAGCATTCCCAGGCCGAGGGCGGCGACCAACACCGCCCGACGCGGGTGGCGGCGGGCCGCAGACGCGATCCGGTGAACCGCCTCGCCGGCGGCGCGGCGCACCCCTGAGGCGAGGTCCCCGGTTGGGCCGTCGGGCGGCCCATGTGCCGGCCTTGGCGCCGTGATTGGCGCTGCGGTCGACGCCGGCCTTGACAGCGCTCGGCTGGCGGTGCGCAGGCCAACCGGCCTCCCGCACGACCCGCAATAGGCCGCGTCACTCGACGTCGCTGCTCCGCATCCCGCACAGGGCATGGAGGACTCCTCTCCGCGCCGGCTCCCGGGGTGATCGGGAGCGATCTCCGTTGGAGGCGAAAAGGCCTCTGGGGCGATTCTCGGGGAAACTGACGCGCATGCCCATCGCCCGGGAGGTTGCTGTCCCTGGCCCGGGGCACGAGGAAACCCTCACCCAGGAGACAGGTCGCTCCGACGCGGGGTCTTCGTCGGTCGTTACACTCCCCGGAGATGATCGAGGCACGCGCCGAGCCGCCGATCGCCGCCGTCCTGTTCGACTTTGGCGGCGTGATCACCTCGAGCCCCTTTGAGGCCTTTGCCACGTTCGAACGCGCACACGGGCTTCCGCCGGGGCTGATCCGCCAGCTCAACTCGCGCAATCCCCACGACAATGCCTGGGCTCGGTTGGAGCGCAGCCAGGTGACGATCGAGGAGTTTTTCGACCTCTACGAAGCCGAGGCACGGGAGGCGGGCCACGAGCTCGACGCCCGTGCCGTGCTCGCGCTGCTTTCGGGCGATCTGCGACCTCAGATGGTCGAGGCGGTACGCCGCTGCGGGGAACGGATGGCCATCGGCTGTCTCACCAACAACTTCGTGCTCGATCGGACCACACGACCCGACATCGCCGAGGTCCTCGAGCTCTTCGACGTCATCGTCGAATCGAGCCGCGTCGGCGTGCGCAAACCCGAGCCTCGGTTCTACGAGGTCGCCTGCCGGGAGCTGGCGATCCGACCCAGCCAGGCGGTGTTCCTCGATGATCTCGGCATCAACCTGAAGCCGGCCCGACAGATGGGCATGACGACCATCAAGGTGACCACGCCCGAGCAGGCGCTGGGGGACCTTGAACAGGTCCTGGGCTTCCCCGTTTCCGAATAGGGGCGGCCGGTTCCGGCTTACGCGGTGGGCGTGTGGGTCGGCGTCGTCCCGTTGGGCAGCAAGACGTCAAAACCGTCGGGAGTGTTGAGCATCCCCGGCGCCGTACCGGCGACGCCGGTCACCCCGTACTGCCAGACGAGAGCCTGGGTCGTCGGGTCGATCGCCACCATGCGGTCGTTGTAGTCGTCGTTGGTCATGAACACACCGCTCGGCAGCAGCTCGGTGAGCGACGGCTGGTTGAGCTCTCCCTGGCCAGAGGCGGGAGCGTAGTGGTAGAGGATCTGTCCGGCTCGGTTGAACTCCAAGATCCCGCCCGGCAGGTAGTAGTCGGAGATCAGGTAGAGATCGGGGCCGATCTGCTGAGGGTCCGATGGGTAGTGGATCGGCAGCTGCACCGTCCATACCAGGTGCCCGGTCGTCGTCCACTCGCTCACCCAGGAGCCCGTGATCTCGGAGACCAGCAGGTCCCCGTTGGCCAACGGGGTGTCGCCGTTTGGTGAGCCGATGTAGTTGGGTGGGTCGTGCTCGCAGACGTTGTCGGTCCCGATCTGCGTCGCGACGGTCTGGTCGGGGTTGATGACCAACACTCGGCACGCCTGGGCATCGGCCACCGTGATCTGGCCGTTCTTGAGAAGGTAGGCGTCGTCGGGTTCGTGCAGATACCCGGCCGCCGTGCCGGGTTGGAGCGGGTGCCCGTACTGCCAGAGCAGTTTGCCGGAGGGGAACCCGATGATCACGATCGTCTCGTTCTCCTCCTGGTTGGAGATGATCTCGGTCCCGTGCTTGGCGAAGAAGGCATCGTCGGGAAAGTAGAAGCCTCCCGGGGGAGCGGCCGCATAGGCGGAGGGGTAGGTCCACACGACCTGGTCCTGGTCGTTGAGCAACAGCAGCCGATTGTTGCCGCGGTCCGCGACGAGCAGCCGGTCCCCGTAGAAGGGGGACCCGGCGCCGGTGGCGCCGGCCGTCCCGAACTTGACGTTGGGGGTGAACATCTCGACGGAGGACACCGCGCTGCCGTTGCTCTCGCCGCCCACCAGCCAGGCTCGTCCGCCCGTGACCTCGACGCCCGGATACGCCAACGGCGCGGGCAGCGTGCCGGCCCCCAGCACCTTGTCGGTGGCCGTGTCGAAGGCGACGATCCTGTTGGACGTGGCCGACGGCGCCGAGGCGGACGCCGTGGTCGCGGCCCCCACCGAGCTCGTCGCCGTCCCGGTGGCACCAAACACGACGCTCGATCCGCCGGCCACGTAGAGGTGGCCCGCCAGGACCACTGCAGCAGCACCGACGGTGGGCTGGGGCAGGTGCCCCACGACGGTCGCAGTGTCGGTCGCCGGGTCGAACATCTGCACGTCCGTCACCGGCTTCCCCCGGTTCTTGCCCCGGTCGGCCTCTCCACCAAACACGTAGACCTTCCCATCGAAGGCCGCGGCCGCGGCATCGCCGACCGGCACGGGGAGGCTGGCCAGGGTCTTGAAGTGCTTGCCGTCGGCGGTCGACACGATCTCGCCGTCGGCACGCGACCCGTCGTCCCCACCAAGGACGTACGCCTGGTGCCCGATCGTGACCGCCGAGGCTCCCGAGCGCGGGCCGGACAAGTGGCCGACCACCGTCGGGCTCACCCCCGTCGAGGGAGCCGGGAAGGCAAAGGCCTGGACGCTCGTCGTGGCCGCCGGCGCGCTCCCGCCGAGCAGCAGGGCCTGCTTACCCACCGCGGTCGCGGCGGCACCTCCGACCCCTGTCTGGAGCGTCCCGAGCGGGCTCGAGGCCCCTGTGGCCGTGTCGAGCGCCGAGATCGTGGCGACCGGAGCCCCTGCCGCGTCGGCTCCTCCCGCCAAGACGATCGACGTCCCCGTGCCGGGCAGCACGCTCACGCGAGAGACGGGGTTGGGCAGGGACCAGGGCAGGATCCCCGCCTCGACGGCGTCGATCCCGCTCGACGCCACCCGCCCGTGGGACGGTCCCTGCGTCTGGCCGGTCGGGGGCGCCGCGGCGTGGCCGCCCGACGTGCCAGGGGTGCCCGAGCCTCCCGAGGTGCTGACCACCACGATCACTGCGACCAAGCCGATCAGGACGAGGCCCGTGACACCCGCCACCAGTCGCCGGCGTCGGATCACGGCGGGCGAGGGCCGCCCACCACGAGCAACGTGGCGAGGCCCGTCGGCGAAAGGCAACGAGGCGGGGAGGGACAGGTCCATCAGCCCCTCATGTCGGGCCGATCAGGCGAGGGCGAGGGCGAGGGCGACAGGTCACGAGAGCACGTCGGATCGAGTGAAACGATAGCGAGGCGCCGGCCTCCGGCGCCTTCAGACCCGAGGGCCCGTGAGCGAGGGATCAGACGGGTGAGGCGACCCCTTGGAGATCAGCCCTACGGCGTGGTGCCGGCCATGGCGTGGGCGGCTCGGGCGGCCAGCGCGGTCAAGGTCAGGGTCGGGCCGTAACCGGTGGAGGTGACGAACACCGACGAGTCGGCCACGACCACGTTGTCGAGGCCGTGCAGTCGCCCGTGCCGGTCGACCACCGAGGTGCCCGGATCCGTCCCCATCCGGGCCGTGCCCATCACGTGCCGACTCTCCGGCACGGGCGACTCCCGGGGGTCCTTGATCTCGGCAACCGGAGAGGACGTGGTGGTCGTCCACACCGCGCCCATCTCCTGAAGGATCCGCAGGAGCCGCGCCCCGTGGTGCTCGGAGGCGACCAGCTCGTGCCGGCGTCCGCGGTAGGTCATGCGAGCAACCGGGAACCCCCGCACGTCACGAACCTCGGGGTCGAGATCGATCCGGTTGTCGAGGTAGGGCAGGTCCTCGCCCTGCATGATGAACGCCCAGAGCCGGCCACGCATCGGCGAGTCGCGCATCAGGCGCCCATGACCCGGGCCCGAGGGATAGATCTTGGCCTCCATGACCGGTAGGGCGGCTCCGCTGTGCTCCACCATCCCCCCGCGGATCCAGGGCAAACCGGCCTCCTTGGCCGCCCTCGCAGCCTCGTCGTCGCCGACGATGTGGTCGTCGTGGACGTGGGTGACGGCACGACCACGCTCGGCGTAGACCCGGTACGGCATCGTGCCCACCACGATCGTCTGGAAGTGCACCATGAGGTGGCGACCGATCAAGGGATGGTCGAACCCCGAGAGCAGCAGCAGCCTCGGCGTCTCGACCGCACCCCCGGCCAGCACGACCCAGCGGGCGTCGATCGAGCGCTCCACGCCGTCGCGATCGATGAAGTCGACGCCCCGCGCCCGCCGTCCGTCGGTGCGGATCCTCGAGACGAACGTCTCGGCCATGAGCTCGGCGCGACCCGACGCCAGGGATCGCTGCAACATGGCCACAGGGTCACCCTTGGCGTGGATCGGGCAGCCAAAGAAGGAGCAGAACCCGCAGTTGTTACAGGCGGGCCTTCCGTCGTAGGGGACGCTGTTGGCCGCGGTCGGCGCCGCGTACGGGTGGAACCCCAGCTGCTCGGCGGCCGCCACGGACTTGGTCGCGCCAAACATCGGCGCTCCCGACGGCATCGGAAACGGCCCCGATCGCCAGGCCGCGAAGGGATTGGCTCCCTCGGTCCCGGCGACCCCGATCAGCCGCTCGACCTCCGAGTAGTACGGCTCCAGCTCGTCGTAGGTCAGGGGCCAGTCCGCCACCTCGCCCTCGGGCTGGGGTCCCAGCGTGGACAGGAGACGAAAGTCCTCCTCCCGGAACCGGGGGACCTTGCCGTCGGCGTGGACACCACCTCCCCCGACGGTCGACGGGATCGTGTTGACCCCCCCGACGTGGATCCGTTCGCCGTCCTCCGGGCCCCTCCGGAAGGTGCGCGGCTCGAGCATCGGGTCCGGTCCGAGAAAGTGGCGGGACACGAACTTGATCTCGTCGTTGGAGTAGTCACCCAGCAGCCGACTCGGATCCTCGGTGTCGATGAGGTGGTTCCGGCCCTTCTCGAAGATGACCACCGACCAGCCGGCCTGGGTCAGGACGTCGGCTGCGGTCGAGCCCCCCGGGCCCGAACCCACGATCACGGCATCGACCGTCACGGGTTGCTCACCTCCTCATCCGTCCAGCCCCGGGGCTGGACATCACCGGCGAAGTCGATGGCGCGCCAGCCTGCGAGGTCCCGGTTGCCGCCGTACTCCGGCGCCCCGTACATCCCCTCGCAGGCGTGCTCGAAGACGAGGTCGACGAAGTCGCCGTGGCGGTCCATGAGGTCGGCCTGCTCTTCCGCCGTTGCCTCGGCGAAGGTGACCCCGAGGGCCGCCAGACCCTCTCGGTAGCGCTGCTGGTAGCCGACCACGGGACCGTTGAACTCCCGCTCGGACATGCCCGACGAGCCCTCGATCCGGGTGCGCCAGGCCAGCTCGTCGAGGCGACCCATCGGGTGGAAGCGCTCGAACCCCTGGGGGCCGCCGGCGCGACCCGAGCCCGGGCCGCCCGCCCAGATCCTGGGTGGGTCGAAGGTAAAGGCCCCGAGCAGCACGTCGATGTAGTCCACGGCGCCGGCCTCCACGGCGCCGGGACCGTCCTCGGCCGGGATCAGCCGGTCGCACAGCGCCGCCAGCGTCCGGCGCTCGTCGTCGGTCAACCAGATCCCCACCGCATCCTCCTCCCCTGACGTCGGCGTCAGGCTAGACAACTCCACGACGAGGGCGAAAATCGCCGGCCGCCTCCAAGGGGACCCGTCGTGGGAGGATGCGCACATGAGCTGGGAGACCATCGACTACGCAGTGGACGGCGCCGTCGCCACCATCACGATGCAACGACCAGAGGCGGCCAACGCGCAGAACACCAAGCTGATCGACGAGCTGGACGCTGCGTTTTCCCTGGCCGACGAGGACGACGCCGTCCGGGTCGTCATCCTCGCCGGGGCCGGCAAGCACTTCTCCGCCGGGCACGACCTGAAGGCCCTGCTCGACGCCGACTCGGGCGACCCGTGGGTCGCCATGCGGGCCACGCCGGAAGGGAAGTTCCGGCACGAGAAGGTCATGTACGCGGACCGCTGCCGCAGGATCCACGACTTCCGCAAGCCCACCATCGCCGCGGTGCAGGGGAGCTGCATCGCGGCCGGTCTCATGCTCGCGTGCATGTGCGACCTCATCGTCGCGGCGGACGACGCGAAGTTCTCCAACCCCGTCCTCCGGATGACCGGCGCCGGCGTCGAGCTCCTGGTGGAGCCGTGGGAGCTCGGGATCCGCAAGGCCAAGGAGTTCCTGTGGACCGGCGAGGTCATCGACGCCAACGAGGCGTGGCGACTCGGGCTCGCCAACCGGGTCGTCCCCCGGGCCGAGCTGATGGAGCGCACCCTCGAGCTCGCACAACGCATCGCGCTGGTCCCCCCGGTGACCGCCCAGGTGGTCAAGGACACCATCAACCACACCGCCGACCTCATGGGGCAGTCGGCATCGTGGAAGTACCACTTCATGTCCCACCACTGGATGCACAACACGAGCACCGCCTTGAACGCCCTCGACGAGCGCAAGCAGGCGGGATCGCTCAAGGAGATCGTCGAGGCACGCGATCGCGGTGCCACTCCGGCGCCGGCCGCCCCCACAGAGTCCTGACGACTCCCGGCCGGCCGCACCGTCAGGTCACAGACCCACCACCACCGTCTTGACCTCGGTGAAGGCGGTGATCGAGTCCCAGCCGCCCTCGCGGCCGAGGCCGGACGACTTGTACCCCCCAAACGGGGCATTGGGCATCACCGCGTACTCGTTGATGCCGACGGTGCCCGCCCGCACGGCCCTGGCGACGCGGAACGCCCGGGCGATATCGCTCGTGTACACCCCCGCCCCGAGCCCGTAGTCCGTGTCGTTGGCGAGGCGGATGGCCTCGGCCTCGTCCTCAAAGGGCATCGCGACGAGCACCGGGCCAAAGACCTCTTCCCTGGTGACCGACATGGTGCCGTCCACGTCGGCAAAGAGCGTCGGGTTGACGAAGTTCCCCTGCGAGAGCTCTCCGTTGGGGCGATCCCCACCGACCACCAGCCGGGCCCCCTCGGTCGGCGCACGGTCGATGAAGCCGAGCACCCGGTCGAGTTGCCGCTGGTTGATGATGGGCCCCGAGGTGGTCTCTGCGTCGAAGGGACTTCCGAACTTGACCATGCCGGCCATGCTGGCGGCCGACTCGAGGAACGCGTCGTAGATGGACCGGTGCACCAAGGAGCGGGTCTGGCACACGCAGCCCTGCCCCGAGATGCCCATCGAGACCATGCCCATGGCAAGCATGGCCGCGCCCTCGACGCTGGCCGCGTCGGGAAAGACGATGCTCGGGCTCTTCCCACCGAGCTCCAACGTCACCCGCTTGATGGTCTGGCCGCTCGCCTCGAGGATCCTCCGCCCGACCCCGCGGCTCCCGGTGAAGGTCACCTTGTCGACGAGGGGGTGGGTGATGAGCGCTTCCCCGGTCGGATCGCCCGGACCCGGCACGACGTTGAGGACACCCGGAGGGAGGTCGGCCTCCATCAGCAGTTGGGCGAGGCGGAGCGACGTGAGTACGGCGTACTCGGAGGGCTTGAGCACGACCGTGCAGCCGGTCGCCAGCGCCGGCGCCACCTTTTGTGCGAAGAGCATCATCGGCGCGTTCCAGGGGATGATCGCCCCCACCACCCCGACGGGCTCGCGGAACGTGAGCATCTGCACATCGGAACCCGTGGGCGACGGCTCGTAGGTCGGGTAGGTCGATCCGCAGATCTTGTCGATCCAGCCCGCGTGGTGGTCGAAGATCCCCGCCGCCATGTCGGCGGACACGGCCGACATGGAGCTGAAGGTGACGGGCATGCCGTTCTCGAGGCTCTGGAGGTGATTCAGCTCGTCGCCGTGCTCGGTGATGAGCGTGACGATCCGTTGCAGCACCGCCTTGCGGGCACGTGCCGTGAGACGCGGCCATGGACCCTCGTCGAAGGCCCGGCGCGCCGCTCGCACGGCACGGTCCACGTCCTCCTTGCTGCCGACGGCAAACGTCGTCACCGTCTCGTTGGTCGCCGGATTGAGCTGCTCCCAGACGCCGCCATCGGATGCGTCACACCATCGGCCGTCGATGAGCAGCTGGCCCGGCCGCACGCCGAGTCGGTCCCGTTCGTCGAGCACGGTCATGGTCATGGTCGTCCACTCCTCTCCGTCGCCGGGGCGTCCTCCGACGGCGAGCCGGCCTTGAAGCCCCGGCGGGCGTAGGGAAGCGCCTCCATGGCGAGCATGATGCCGAACGCGGGCTCGGTGAGGAGGATGGACCCCGCCACCTCATCCCAGCTCGCCCCGACCTCGGCGGCCAGCTTGGCGTGACGTTCGACCCCCCCGGGGCTGCGGGCGATCACCGTACAGACCATCCGGATCAGCTCGTGGGTCTTGCGGTCCGGGGCGCGGAGCGAATCGATCGCCGACATCCACGCGCTCTGTGCCCCCTGGACGGCCGGCGCCCACTCGTGGAGGTAGCGCTCCGACGGCAAGGCCCAGACCTCGTCGTCCCGCTCGTCCTCCCCGGACGCTCGTCCATCACCCGCCACGCTCGATCAACCTCCCGGCTCGGGATCCTTGGGCATCCCGAGCATGCGCTCGGCAATCACGTTGCGCTGCACCTCGCTGGTGCCGCCGGCGATGGTCAGGCAACGGGTCGCCAGGAATCCCGTACCCCAACGTGCCGCCGGGCCCTCCATGACCGCAGCCCCGGAGCCGCAGAGCGAGTACCCGACCTCCTGGACCCGTTGCTCGTGCTCGACCCCGAGCAGCTTGCGCACGCTGGCCCCGGGCCCGGGGTCGGTGCCGGCGAGGGTCCGCAGCGTGCTGCGGTGGCCGATGAGCTGGATCGACTGGGCCTCCGCGAGGAGGTGGCCGATCGTCTCGGCGACCCCGGGCACCTCACCCTCGGCCAGCCGAGACAAGGTCCGTAGCAAGGACTCGACGCCCATGCCGAAGGTGGAGCCCGACGACATCGACACTCGCTCGTTGGCCAGAGTGGTGCGGGCGATGCGCCAACCCTGTCCCGGCTGGCCCACGACGTTTTCCTCCGGCACGAAGACGTCGTCGAGGAAGACCTCGTTGAACATCGCCTCGCCCGTCATCTCGCGCAAAGCCCGGATATCGAGGCCCGGCGACCGCATGTCCACCACCATGTAGGTGATCCCGTCGTGCTTGGGCACCTCGGGATCGGTGCGAACGAGACAGATGCCGAAGTCCGCGGTCCGGGCGAGCGAGGTCCACACCTTCTGACCGTTGAGGCGCCATCCCCCGTCCACCCTCTCACCGCGGGTGGAGAGGCTCGCCAGGTCGGACCCCGCGCCGGGCTCGGAGAAGAGCTGGCACCACGCCAGCTCGCCCTCGAGGGTCGGACCGACGAGACGCTCCTGCTGCTCGGACGTTCCGTGCGCGATCAGGGTCGGCAGAGCCCAGGCACCGATCCCCAGGCTGGGGATCGCCACCCCGACCCGCGCCGCCTCCTCCTGGACGACCAGCTGCTCGAGAGGGCTCGCCTCCCTCCCCCATGGTCGCGGCCAGTGGGGCGCCATCAGCCCGTTTTCGACCAGGAAGGTCCGCTGGGCCGGTCCCGACAGCAGGGCGGCCTGCTCGATCAGCTCGCCGATCTCGTCGCGCAGCGCGTCGGCCTCTCGAGGAAGCTCGGCCTTGAGGGTCCGGCGAACGCCCGACAGCGCAAGCGATGTGACCCTCGCCTCTGGCGACACCCCGTCGGAGGGGCTCAGCAGCGCGGCCGTCGCCATGGCTCGCCGGAGGTAACGATGGGCGTCGTGTTCCCAGGTAAACCCGATCCCCCCGTGGAGCTGCACGCAATCCTTGGCGCACTGGGTGTAGGCATCGTGGCAGACCGCCGCGGCGACCCCCGCGCCGAGCGCTCTTTCGCCGAGGAGACCTTCGTCCGAGCCGGCGTCCGCGGCGTCCCGGGCGAGCGCGGCATCCCAGGCGACCGCGGCATCCCAGGCGACGGCCGAAGCCTGCTCGACGCGAACCAACATGTCGGCCAGCCGGTGCTTGACGGCCTGAAACTGGCCGATCGGCCTCCCAAACTGCACCCGCACCTTTGCGTACTCGGCAGTCGTCTCGAGGCACCAGCGGGCCCCGCCCGCGGCCTCGGCGGCCGCCAGCACGCCGGCCAGCTCGCGGACGTGGTCGCCCGTCACCCGGGCGAGGCGTCGGGCACCGGGGACGACGACGTCTCGGAACTCGACCTCACCCACCGGGCGCGACGGGTCAAAGGCCGGCAGGGGCCTCACCTCGACATCGCGACTTCCCGCTCCGATGTCGATCAGGCACCACTCCATCGGGCCCTGCACCGAACCGCCGAGCGAGGCCCGGCTCACCGCGACGAGCGCGATCGACGCGGTGGGCGCCCCGAGGACGGGGCGCAGGATCCCGGAAACCTTCAGCCCCCCAAGCAGCAGGTCGGCGGAGCCCTGGTCCGGCGAAGGTCCGTCGCCAACGGGTTCGCCGGCGAGGAAGCCCGGGCCCAGGCACACGGCGGCGGTGAGCGACCCGTCCACCAGGGCAGGGACAAGCTCGGCGCACTGCTCCGCGTCGGCGTATGCCGACAGCAGGCCGGCGACGAGGAGCGACGGCAACACGGGCCCGGGCACGCACGACCAGCCGAGCTCCTCGAGCACGACGGCCAGCTCGGCGACGCCGAAGCCCTGACCCCCGAAGCGCTCGTCGACGTGCAGACCGAGCCAGCCCTGCGCCGCCAGCTCCTTGTAGGGGACGGGCAAGTCCTCGGGCGAGGCCTCGAGAGCGGCCCTGGCGATCTCCGCCGGCCAGTTGGCGTCCAGCCAGCGCCGAACGGTTCGCCGGAGCTCCTCGTGCTCTTCGGTCACGGCGATCGGCATCAGACCTCGATCCTCTGCCCGTTCCGCCACAACGAGATGGCGCCCACCGGGCACCCGTCGGCGGCCCTCCGGAGTCGCTCCTCGTCGAAGGTCGCCGTCTCCAGCACGACCACCCGACCGTCATCGCCCAGGTCGAAGCTCTCCTCGGCCAGGAAATGGCAATTGCCCGAACCCATGCACGCCTCCCTGTCGGTGCGGATCTCGATGTCTCCGACCATGTTCACGTTCACGTCTCCTATCACTCCTCCGGCGGTCGCCGCACTTCACATGGCAAGACGAGGGCGGGCCGCGTCTCCCGAGAGGCGGGCTCAGTCGGCGCGCAGGACCACCGCACTCGTCGGTACACATTCCCCGGAGGTCACGAGGCAGGCCCGGGCGTCTTTGACCTGGCTGGTGGAGGTCCCCCGGAGCTGCTTCACTCCCTCCGTGACGAGGTTGAACCCGTGGACGTAGGCCTCGGACAGGCTCCCCCCGGACGTGTTCACGGGTAGCCGGCCCCGGTCCCACCGCAGGCCCCCGTCCGCGACGACGGTGCCCGCCTCGCCCCTCTCACAGAAACCGTAGCCCTCGAGGGAGAGCAGCACGAGCGGCGTGAAGGCGTCGTAGATCTGTGCCACGTCGATGTCCTCGGGGCCGAGCTCGCTCTGCGACCAGAGCTTGGCGGCGCAGGTCCACGCCGGCCCTCGAAGCGGATCCTCGCAGTAGTAGTTGGTCATCGGCTCGTGCTGGCTCGGCAGGCCCTGGGCGAAGGCATGCACGTACACGGGCTCGGCGGCGCAGTCCCGGGCCCTGGCCGCCGGGACCACCACCGCCGCCAGGGCACCGTCGGTCTCGAGGCAATTGTCGAAGAGGCAGAGAGGTTCCGAGATCCACCTCGCCTCGAGGTAGTCGGCCTTGGTGAGGTGGCGATCATGCAGCAGGGCTGCGGGGTTCCGGTTGGCGTGCTCCCGCAGCGCCACGGCCACCTCGGCCAGGTGGTCGCGGGTCACCCCGTACTCGTGCATGTAGCGCCGGGCGAGCATCGCCACCTCGTCGACGGGTCGGAGGAGTCCGTAGGGGCGGGTCCACCGGGCCGAGCTGGAAACGGCCGCCGGTGCGCCGGCCCATGGTCTCGAGGTCCGGGCGCCGCGCTTGCGAGCTCGCCAGGCCACGACGACGCTGGCCTGCCCGGTCGCCACGGCCATGGCGGCCTGACCGATGGTGGCACAGGCCGCCCCGCCGCCGTAGCCCACCTGGGAGAAGAAGGTGATATCCCCGGCGCCGATCGACCGGGCCAGGCTCACCTCGTCGGTCGCCTCCATGGTGAAGGAGCACAGGCCGTCGACCTCGGAGGGATCGATCCCGGCGTCCCTCAGTGCCGCCACGGCGGCCTCGGCCGCCAATTGCTCCTCCGGCGGGCCCAGATGCTTGGCAAAAGCGGTCTGGCCGATCCCGACAATGGCAGCAGCATCCCTCACGGTGCCCGACCGACGATGGCCAACCAAGATCCCCCGACCACGCGGATCGAGGGTAGTCGTCGGCGCCGGGCAGCCATCGGGCGTGGGCCCGAGCGACCCCTCAGGCGGCGCGGAACGCGACGGGCAACGAGGTGGGCGACCGGAAGGCGAGACCCTCGATGTGCGGGTCGTCGCCGGGAAGGGGGTCGAGCCGCAGGTCTCGCAGGCGGTCCAGCAGGCGCTCGATCGCCACCCTCGTCTCCATCCGGGCGAGGTGCATCCCCAGGCACACGTGCACTCCAAAGCCGAAGCCCACGTGCTGACGGCTCTCCCGGAGGAAGTCGAAGTCGTCGGGGCGGTCGAACCTGCGCTCGTCATGGTTGGCCGAGCCGATGAGCAACGCCACGTCGGCGCCCTCGGTGATGGTCCGGCCGGCCAGCTCGGCGTCGCGGGTGGCCTGCCGCAGGACCACCGTCACGGGGGGCTCCCAGCGAATCGCCTCCTCGAAGGCCTGCGGGATGAGGGAATGGTCGGCCTGCACCGCGGCGAGCTGTTCGGGGTTGGTCAAGAGACCGAACAGCAAGCTTCCGGAGGCCCGGTAGGTGGTCTCGACCCCGGCCGGCAGCAGGAGGCGGAGAAACGAGAAGATCTCCTCGTCCGTCAGCCGCTCGCCGTCCATCTCGACCTGACACAGCTCGCTGATGAGATCGTCGTCGGGGCGCCTCCGCCGATCCTCCATCACCTCTGCGAAGTAGTCGCGCAGCTCGCCCGAGGCCCGGACCCCCCGGTCCCAGTTGGCCGCCACGCTCGTGATCTCGATCGCCCAGCGCTGGAAGCGGGGGTAGTCCTCCCGGGGAAGGCCGAGGATGCGTGCGATCACCTGCACCGGGAAATTGAACGTCAGCTGGCGGATCAGGTCGGCTCGACCGTCGTCGACGAAGTCGTCGATCAGCTCGTCGACCACCGTCCCCACCAGGCCCTCCTCCCAACGCTGGAGCACCCTGGACCGGAAGGCCGGCGCCACGAGGGCGCGGCGCATGCGGTGCTCCGGCTCGTCCATCTCGAGGATCGTGCGACCCATCACCGCCCCGATGACGTGCTCGTAGAGCCCGGACGAGTAGGTCTCGTTGTCCCGGAGAACCTGGCTGACCTCCTCGAAGCCGAAGACCGTGGCCGCGGTGGGAGCGGTTCCCGAAGCCTCCTCGAGCCCGGACCCGAGGTCGATGGGCCCGAAATGGACGGGACTCTGTCGCAGCAGCTCACGCATGCGCGGGAAGGGATCCCGCACCCGGCCCGCCACCGTGTCCTGGAGCTCGTAGGGATCGAAGGGGACAGCGAGTGCCCTGTCCTGGACGGTGCTCACGGTGGACCTCGCAGTCGCCTCTCCGATACGCCCGCTCGCCTCGCCCCTCGCCAGATGCCGGCGAACGGGCTGGTGAGGCAAACGAACGTTCGATGCCATCAAACGTTCGTGTGGGACTATAGCAAGCCCGCGCACGGCAGAATGGCAGGATGCCGAGCGGCGATGGGGGGGTCACGCCCCCGAGACAGCGGATCCTCGACACGACCCTTTCGATGATGGCCCAGCGGGGGGTTGCCGGGACCAGCATGCGGGACCTTGCGGGGGCCACCGGCCTCAACGTGGCCTCGCTGTACCACTACTTCCCGTCCAAGCGGGACCTGCTCATCGCCGTGCTGGCGGAGGGCGGGACCGTGGACGAGCTCGCTCAGCCCTTTAGTGCCGCCAACCCGGTGTCCGACGACGCCACCAACGCGGAGAAGCTGACCGAGCTCCTCGACACCATCCTGCAGTCGATGCTCGAGGTCGAGGACTTCATCCGGCTCATGCTCGGCGAGGTCATGCGGGGCGAAGAGGTCGTGCAGAACGTCGGCAAGGAGCTCGTCAACAGCACGCAGGACGCGCTCGAGCGTTGGCTTGGCGAGAGCCAGCCCGGCCTGACCGCCGACGGTCGCGCCCCCTCGCTCGCCCGTGCCCTGCGGGCCTTCTTGATCGGGCTCTTCTTCGAGTACGTGTCGGGGATCATGGACGAGGGGGACAACGTGGCCAAGACCTTCCGGGAACGGGCCGAGGAGATGGCGGAGGCCCTCCGACCCGACGACTTCTAGGTCGGCGCCCCAAAGCCTCTCGGCCCCCGGGAGTCGCTCGGCCGTGCGCCTCCACATCTCCATGGTCTCGAGGGATCCCGACGAGGACCACCGCGCCTCCACGCCCCTCGAGCTCTTCTTCGACCTCACCTTCGTCGTGGCCGTCGCCCAGGCGGCGTCGGGTCTCGAGCAGGGCCTCACCGGCGGTCGCATCGGGAGCGTCTCCCTCGGCTATGTCCTCGTCTTCTTTGCCATCTGGTGGGCGTGGATGAACTTCAGCTGGTTCGCCTCGGCCTACGACACCGACGACGTCGCCTACCGGATCGCCGTGCTCGTGCAGATGACCGGCGTCCTCATCCTCGCGGCGGGCGTCCCCAGGGCCCTCGACCACCGGGACTTCGCCGTCATGGTCCTCGGCTACGTCGTGATGCGGCTCGCCATGGTCGCACTCTGGCTGCGGGCCGCCGCCGCCGATCGACCCCGGCGACGGTGCGCGCTGCGCTACGCGGTGGGGATCGCCGCGCTCCAGTGCGCGTGGATCGCGTGGCTGGCCGTGCCCGACCCGGCGCGACTCCCCGTCTTCGCGGTCCTCGCCGGTGGCGAGCTCGCCGTCCCGCTGTGGGCGGAGGCGGCGAGCCGGACCCCCTGGCACCCGGGGCACATCGCCGAGCGCTACGGCCTCTTCACGATCATCGTGCTCGGAGAGGCCGTGCTGGCGACGTCGATCGTGGTGCAGGCCGCGCTCCGGGGAACGACGAGCTTTGGCGACCTGGCGCCCGACGTCGTCGGCGGTCTTCTCGTCGTCTTCTCGATGTGGTGGGTGTACTTCGACATGCCGGCCGGTCAGCTCATGCGGGAGGTCCGTCAGGCCTTCGACGACCGGTTGAGCGGCGCCTTCGCCTGGGGCTATGGGCACTACCTGGTCTTCTCGAGCGCGGCTGCGGTCGGGGCCGGCCTCACGGTCGCCGTGCACCAGGTCGCCCACCGGACACAGCTCACCCAGCTCGGCGCGGCCCTGTCCGTCACGGTGCCCGTCGCCGTCTACCTCGTTGTCGTGTGGGGGCTCCATGCCCGGTACAAGCCACCGAACCTGGCGCGCACGATCGCGGTCCCGGTGGGCGTGGCACTCATCCTGCTCTCGAGTCTCACGTCCCAAGCGGTGTTGCTGACGGGGATCGTCCTGGTCGCCTTGGTCACCCTCAACGCCTTGGTGACGCGTCCTTTCGCCGTGGACGGGGTGGAGGGGGCGGGGCCGGCTACGCCGAGTCGATGAGGATCCGGGCCAGGCGTTGGCGCTCGTGGGCGGTCCCACCGAAGAGCACCGCGTTCTGTTTGGCCCGCTTGTAGAGGAAGTGGGCGTCGTTGGCCCACGTGAACCCGACCCCGCCGTGCACCTGGATGTTGTCGCCGGTCACGCGCACCGCCGCCTCCGCGGCGTAGCTGGCGGCCATCGCGGCGGCCCTCGCCCAGTCGGGCGCATCGACGTCGGAGGCCCACGCCGCGTACTGGACACCCACCCGGGCCATCTCGAGGACGTGGTACATGTCGACGATCCGGTGCTTGACGACCTGAAACGTCGCGATCGGGCGATCGAACACCACGCGCTGCCTGGAGTACTCGATGGCCATCTCGAGCGCCCTATCCGCCACTCCGACCGTCTCGGCAGCGAGGGAGATCGCCACGTCGTCGAGCACACCCCGCCACAGGCCCAGATGGCTGCCCGGAGGACCGAGGGGACGGACCGGCTGCTCGTCGAGGACGAGATTCGCCGCCTTGCGTGTCGGATCGAGCGTCGGCACGTCCCCGGTCTTGACGAGCCTCGGGGACTCGAGCAGGAAGGAGCGCACCCCCTCCTCGCTCCGCGCCACGACGATGGCCCAGTCCGCGGTGTGGCCGTCGACCACGAGCGGCTTGTGTCCCGAGACCACCCACCCAGAGCCTTTGCGGCGGGCCCGGCTGCGCACGGTGTCCAGCGGATCGCCGTGACCCATCTCCTGGAGGGCGACGGTACCCCGGGCCTCCCCCGCGGCGAGCGTCGTCAGCAGTTCCCGCTCACCCAGGGCCCTCGCCGCCAGGGTGGCAAAGATTGCAGAGGACCAGAAGGGGCCGGGCACCGGTATCCGACCCATCTGCTCCAGCACGATGCTCGCCTCGAGCAGGCCGGCACCCGCTCCGCCCAGGTCTTGGGGCACGAGCAGGCCGGTCCAACCAAGGTCGACGAACCGGCTCCACAGCTCCGGCGTGATGCCCGCCGGGTCCTCCGCCAGCTCTCGCAGCGCACCGTCGTCGAACTCTCTCGCCAGCGCCTGTCGGGCCACGTCTTGGAGGGCCAACTGGTCTGCATCCAACGTGAAGTCCAACGATCACCCGCTCCTGTGTCGAGCACCCCACCGGGTCGCCCGCCGAGGTTTCCCAACCTGACCGGGGCGTCAGTGTAGACGAGGCTGCGGCTATCCTCTCGGCCCGTGGACTTCGCTCTGGCGCCCGAGGACGAGGCCTTCCGGGACGAGCTGCGCGCCTGGCTCGACGAGCACCTCCCTCCGTTCCTGGAGAAGGAGACCCTCGACGAGGACGCCAAGCTGGCCGGCGCGGCCTCGCATCGACGCCGCCAGGCCTGGCAACGCCTCCTCAACGAGGGGCGCTGGGCAGCCGTCCATTGGCCCGAGGAATATGGCGGCCGGTCGGCGACCGCCATGCAACGGCTCCTCTACTCGGAGGTGATGGCGGAGTACCGGACGCCCGGGCTCTTCAACGCCAACGGCGTGTGGCAGATCGGTCCCATGCTGATCGCCTGGGGGACCGACGAGCAGAAGCAGCGCTGGCTGCCCAACATCCTGGAGGCCCGGGACCATTGGTGCCAAGGGTTCTCGGAGCCCGACGCGGGCAACGACCTGGCAAACCTGCGGACCTTGGCGATCGCCGACGGCGACCGGTACGTCGTCAACGGGCAGAAGATCTGGATTTCGACGGCGCATCTCGCACGGTGGGGCCTCTTTCTCTTCCGCACCGACCCCACGGCGATCGAGCGAGGCGCCAAACACGAGGGGATCACCGCTTTCATCGTCGACCTCGAGAGCCCTGGCGTCGAACGCCGACCCATCCGCGACATGGCGGGCGAGGAGATGTTCAACGAGATCTTCTTCACTGACGTCGAGGTGCCGCTGAGCTCACGTCTGGGGGGCGAGGGCGAGGGCTGGATGGTGGCCATGGGCACGCTCGGCCACGAGCGGGTGGGCATCGCCGGCCAGATCTCGATCCTCGCCGCGGACCTGCGGGCCATGGTCGAGACGGCGCGATCGGTCAACCCCGAGGCCCTCGAGGACCCTTCCCTCCAGGACCGACTGGCCAGGGCGTGGACGCAGATCGAGCTGGCCCGCCTGCTCACCATGCGCGCGCTGAGCAAGATCATCAAGGGCGAGAAGAACTGGCCCGAGGTTCCGTTCGCCAAGCTCCAATGGTCGTCGCTCGCCCAGGAGCTGGCGGAGCTGGCCGTCGACCTCCTCGGCCCGGCCGGCGTGCTGGCCCGGGGAGGCCCCGACGCGGTGGACCGGGGCAAGTGGACGCGCCTCTACGCCTTTCAGCGTTACAGCTCGATCGGCGGCGGCTCGACCGAGGTGCAGAAGAACATCATCGCCGACCGGGCGATCAAGCTGCCGGGCCAGGCCCGGTCGTCCTGATCCTTTAGATCCGCCGTGGCCATCGACCCCCGTGCCCCCTGCCTGATCGGCGTCGGTCACCGCACCTGGCATCCCGGCGAGGTCGGGCCGGAGGGTGCACCGGAGCCCCTCGACATGTGGGAGGAGGTGGCCCGGCTGGCGGCCGCCGACGCCGGTGCGCCCGCGGCGCTCGAGGAGATCGGGCAGCTGCGGGTCGTGTACTGCCAGGCCTGGCAGTACGACGATCCCCCGGGCCGGCTTGCGGACCGGTTGCGAGCCGCGCCCGCGGACGCCGCCTACTCGGGGATCGGCGGCACCGTGCCCCACGTCCTCGTCTCCGGGGCCGCCCGCGCCATCGCGGACGGCGACCTCGACCTCGGGCTGGTCGTCGGCGCGGAGGCCCTCGCCACCCGGCGACGCATGAGCAAGGAGGGCCGCAAGCCCGAGTGGTCCCACCCGCCGGCCGAGCAGCCCCCGTTCCCCTACGACGCGCCGTTTCATCCGGCAGAGGTCGCCCACTCGATCTTTCAGGCCTACCTGACCTTCGCGCTCTTCGACAACGCCCGCCGCGGTCACCTCGGGATGGGCCTGGCCGAGTACCGCGAGCACATCGGCGCCTCGCTGTCCGCCATGAGCGCGGTGGCCGCCGCCAACCCCGAGGCCTGGTTCCCGATCCTGCGCAGCGCGGAGGAGATCATCACGGTCGGACCGAGCAATCGGATGGTCGCCTACCCGTACACCAAGCTCATGACGTCGATCATGGACGTCGACATGGCGGCCGCGCTGTTGATCGCCAGCCACGAGCGGGCCGATGCCCTGGGCGTGCCGTCCGACCGCCGCGTCTATCTCCGGGGCTCGGCCTACGCCCTGGACCCGGTGTACGTCGCCCAACGCCGCGAGCTGTGGCGGTCCCCCGCCATGCGCGCCGCCTCCCGAATGGCGCTCGATGCCGGCGCCGTGTCCGCCGACGAGGTGGCCCACCTCGACCTGTACTCGTGCTTTGGAAGCTCGATCGCCTTTGCCCGTGACGCCCTCGGCCTGGGCGAGGACCCCGGCCGATCCGTCACCGTCACCGGTGGCCTCCCCTACCACGGCGGGCCCGGCAGCAACTACGTGACCCACTCCATCGCCGCCATGGCCGAGCGGCTGCGCGGCGACCCCGGCTCCCTCGGACTCGTGAGCGGGGTGGGCATGCACATGACCAAGCACGCCTACGGCCTGTGGTCCACCGAGCCCCCCGCCGACCTCGGCTTCCTGACCGGGTCCGGCGCTGGGGACGCCCAACCGGCGACCGATCGTGACCTCGAGGTGGTGCCCATCGTCGAGCGCGCCACGGGACGGGCCACCGTCGCGACCTACTCGGTCCTGCACGGTGGCAGCGGCGCCGCCGAATGGGGCGCGCTCGTCTGCGACCTCCCCGACGGGACCCGCTGCTACGGCAGACTCGAGGACCCCGAGGCCCTGGCCTCGGTCGAGCGCGACGAGCTCATCGGCCGCCCGGTCGACCTCGAGACGAACGAGGCCGGGGTCAACATCGCCCGGCTGGTGTAGCCGCCCGCTCGCAGGCTCTCAACTCGGGCCGTAGAAGCGTTGCGCATTCTTCCCGGCCACTCCCATGCAGAAATCCGCGGCCGGGCACGACAGCGAGCTCAAACCATCGCCGTCCGCATAGTCGAGACCCAGCGTGGCAGGACCCAACCAGCTGCTCCCGCTGTAGGTGACGATCCCGACCTCTTGGTCGATCGCTTTGCAGAAGGTGGGGGTGGCGCACGAGACCAATCCGGGACCCGTCGTAGGCGCCTGGTCCATGCTGGTCGGGCCGGACCATGTCGATCCGTCGTAGGTGAAGGCCGAGGTGTTACTTCCGGAGTAACCCCCCATGGCAACGCAGAAGGAAGCCGACGTGCACGAGACGGCGCCGAGGTACAGCGAAGGGCCGACTCCCCGCGAGGAGACGACAACGGGCGGCGACCAAGATCCGTTCACGTAGATGATCGCCTTGCCACTATCGACCACAGCCATGCAAAAGCCGGCGCTCGGGCAGGACAGAGCACCTCCGAGATTGGCAGGCATGTCGGCGACATCGATCGCGAGAGGCGGTCCCCATGCGGCTCCATCAAACACATAGGCGTCACCGGAATCGTCCAAGGCCATGCAGAACGTGGGGCTGGCACACGACACCGAGTTCAACAAGTTCGCGCTGTTCGAGTCGACCTGCGTGGCCGTCCAGGCTCCCTTGTCGTACACGAAGGCCTGACCCTGCTCGCCGCCGACCATCACGCAGAAACCCGGCACAGGGCACGACAGCGGATCGGGTCCCGGGGCCGGCGAGTCGGCAAGGTCGGCTGAGCTGGACTGCGCCGAAGAACCAATCGCCGCAGGGGCCGTCCACTTGGTGCCGTCGTAGGTCAGGTACGTCCCCTGACCGACGCCTACGCAAAAGTTGGCCGTGGCGCACGAGACTGCGCTCATCGCCGCATCGGGAACAGGAGTCGGAGGAGACCAGCTCCCACCCGCAGGATCCGCGACTGCGTTGGCGGGAGCCCCGTTGCTACCCGATCCCGTGCCAGCGCCTGTTTGGCCCTGTTGATCGCTCTGGCTCGATTGACTCGACTGGCCGGTCTGCGACGATTGGCCTGATGCCGGGCTCGAGGTCGCCGTCGAGGAGGTAGACGCCTGCGAGCCTCCTTGGCTCGTCGCCGCCAGCACTCCCGCTCCCACACCGGCCGCGGTCAGAACCGCTGCGGTGGTCACGGCGGCCACCTTGTGCGCAGACACCGCCTGGGCGATCCGGCGAGGCAACGAGGGCGGAGGCCCGCTGCTCGGAGTCGCAGGTACCGTGGGGCCTGTCGCCCCACCACCCCCCGATCCCGCCACGGCGGATCCGTGCCGGGCCGCCGCCTCGACGGTTTGCTGCGCCACGGCATGGGGGGTTGCGGCGTCGGAGCCCAGCAGAGCGGGCGCCAGGAGAGCCCCCAGTTCCCCGCCGGCAACCGCAGCCAACGCGGCCACCGAAGCTCGTTCGCGCCAGCTTGGACCTTCGGAGAGCTCGGCGGCCGCCTCGAGGCGAGCCAAGAGATCGGCCGCGCTCTGCGGACGCTGCTCAGGATCCTTGGCGAGGGTCTCCTCCACCAGTTGGTGCAGTGGACGCGCCAAGCCCTCGATGGGCGGGGGTTCGACCGTGAGGTGACGGTGCAGCACCACCTCCTCACTTGCACCACTGAAAGGCAGGTGCCCGGCGAGGCACTCGTAGAGGACGACCCCCATGGAGTAGACGTCCGACCGCTCGTCGAGCGGAAGCCCCTGAGCCGCCTCCGGACTGGCGTAGGCCGCGGTCACCCCGAACCCGCGCCCCGAAGGACCGATGGCCGATCCGAAGTCGGTCAGCTTCGACGTTCCGGTGGGGTCCACGAGAATGTTTCCGGGCGTGATGTCCCCGTGGAGCACCCCGGCCTCGTGCACGTAGACCAGCCCGGCGAGAGCCCCGCTCAGCACTCCCAGTGCTTGTGCGGCGCTCAAGCGCCCGTCATGCTCGAGGAGCTGGCGCAGAGAACCGCCCGGCACGTACTCGGTCGCCAGCCATGCTTGCGTCCCATTGCGGCCGTGGTCCACGATCCGCACGACGTTGTCATGCGAAAGTCCCTTTAGCGTCTGGACTTCAGCGAAGAACCGCTCGAGGTACCCGGAAGAGCCCGACAGCTGGGCATCGAGGAGCTTCACCGCGACGTCGGTCCCGGTGACGGCGTCGTGAGCCAAGTAGACCGTCCCGGATCCGCCCTCACCCAAGACACCGCTGAAGGTGAACCGTTCGAGTCCCCACGCCCCCCCGGGGCCAGCTTCGGCCGTCGGCACCTCAAGCCTCGAGAGTGCGGGTCTCCGGACCATGGGGTCTTCTGCTACCGGCTCGACGTTCTCGGAATCCTCGATCCGTTGGCCGCAACTTCCGCAGAAGCGCTGCACCCCGCCCAAGGGCGCACCGCAACCCTCGCAGAATCGCGTGGCAGACCCCTGCCGAGATTCTTCTCCCACCATCTCTTGATGGTGAGGAAGTGGATCAAACCGGTCCACATCCCCGACGTCGAGGGTCGGTAGCGACGAAGCTAGAAAAAACTAGCCCTCGGGAGAGGGCAGAGAACTGCACCGCATCTCGACCGCTGCGACATCACCGTGCTGGAGGAGCGGACCTATTCGGCGCGTTCTCTTCGGGACGAGATCCACAGAAGAGTCAGCGCAACCGCCCCTGCCACCAGCAGTTCGGGATACCAGGCAAAGCCACCGTAAGCGAAGGACACGCAATGGGTGCCCGAGGGAACCACAACTCCAACGACTGCCGGCGCGAGCATGACGGTCTGGACCGGTCGACCATCGACCAGGGCACGCCAACCCGGATCGTACGACGCCGAGAGCAAAACGGCGGCGGGACGCGAAGTCACGACCGTGCCGCTGATACGCCCCTCCGCGAGGTTGGCGTCATCCTGGGAAACGCGACCCGGGCTCGTAGCACCCGGGGAATCCCCAGGTAGCCTCTGGACTCGCATCCCCGGCCACCGGACCTCGAGATCCTCGTGCTCTTCCATGAGAGAGGAGTGCAAGAGCGCCTCCGACTCGGTCCCAACATCCCGTCGGTCCGCCGTCATGACCCCAGCGATCTCCACCACGTCGAGATAGCCATTGTTCGGGATGGACCACAGGGCATACGGCCGTGCCAAGAGGATTCGGCGAGCGGGAACCGGAGGCACCCTCCCGACCGGGAGGATGAGATATCGGACGCCGAACAGGGTGTAATCGCCGGGGTTGCTCTCGTCGAAGTGGTATTCCGGATCGGTCATGAGGGACGCTGTTCGCAGCGTGTACCCCACCTCGTCCACATCTCGGTCCTCGAGGTATTTGAAGACGGGAACGGCGCCGACGCAGAACCTCATCCCCCAGTTGGTCGGCAAGCCCGCATAGGTACGACCGCCACCGTGGTGCTTGATGTAGGCGATCACACGGCCGATAGCGCGGTCCCGCAGTTGCAGCGCGTGCTGAACGATGACCGCGTGCGCGTTGTCACGGTCGTACGAGCCGAGCTGAACCAAAGGAGACCAAAGGAGGGCAGCGGATAATACGAGGGCAACTCCTACGCTCGCTCCCGTGACCGGATTCCGCGAAAGTGGCGAGTGGAGGCTCATCGCCTTGTCGCGTCGTCGGCCAACGACCGCTGCGAACCATCGCAGCCATCGCCACCCCCACACGAGTCCGAGTCCCGCCAGGTAGATACCTGATAGTTGCGCTCCCATCAGGAAGCGGCGAAAGAAGATGTCGCCGTGGCCCGGAATGACATCCGTAAAGGGACCCCACGTCGTCGGCCCGAAGGAGAGGGCGAGACATGCCACGAACAAGACGACGGGCGCCCTCGGCGTGATCGTTCGGTCCCACAGACCGAGACAAGCCGCGACGCCCGCAAAGATGGCGAGGGTGATCACGGGAAGGCGGCCGGCATCAAACGTCTTCCCACTGAACAACCAGGTGAGGTCCTGGCGAGCTCCGTAGCCACGAACCAGTCCGGTCTTCGAAAGAACCTCGTTCACCGAAGCCCACGAGGCATCTGCGACCAACGGGACGATGACCCAGGCGCTGGCCACGAGCGCGGTGAGGCCGATGGCCACAGCGGAGGTCACCCTCTTCCCAAGCCGACACGGCGCGAGAAACGGGAAGACGATCAATCCCAGCCAAGCGAGGTATCCGGTCTCGAAGTGCAGACCCGTGGTCAGGGCGATGCAGGCTGCGGCTGGGGCCAGGAAGCGCCTATCTTCCATTGCACGCCATGTCGTGGCCCAGGCAAAGGGAAGTGCCCACGAGGCCCAAAGTTGTGCCCAGACACCGAATCCGATCCACAGATACGCCTTTTGCTCGTAACCCACGCCGGGGACGCTGACAAGGAACGGGGAGACGGCCGCAGCGCACGCTGCGACCATCCTCTCGAACCGAAAAAGGCGGGCAGACCCGTAGATCGCAATGGGCCACACGCTGAGGAGCAGGTACAACGACCACCGAAAAGCGGTGTCGGGCCCGACGGCAAAGCCCACCACCGCAGTGAGCATCGCACCCAAGCTCTGGTAGTGGAGGAACTGCGGGGACCCAAGGCCGAGAAAAGGAAACCAGGACCTTAAGGGCAACTGTCCGGAAGAGATCGCGTCCAGCGCCGACCGGACCATCTGCTCGTGCATCGAGGCGTCGTCGAGATAGGCGACCTGGACGAGCGCGGAACGTAGGTTCCAAAGGTTCCATGCGACGGTGAGCCCGACGATGACCCAAGGAGTGAGTCGGGCGACTCTCGGCTTCGCCTCGTCTCTATTCAGGTTCGGCGGAGTCCAACGCGAAGTGAAAGACGAGCTTGTCCCGAGGGTGGACGACACATCGCAACCAGCCGTCGGCGGAACGATCATCAGCTACGAGTGACGACCGACGGCGGATCCGGGACTCAGTTCCCGGTGTTACCCGTGTTGCCTGAGTTGCCAACACCGGTGTTGCCCGATCTTGTTCCCGGTGTTGCCCGAGTTCCCGGTGTTGCCCGAGTTCCCGGTGTTGCCCGAGTTCCCGGTGTTGCCCGTACCCGTGTTCCCGGACTTGGGAGTGTTGCCGGCTTGCTGTTGACCTCCGTTGCTTCCTTTGCCTTTGCCGGCCCCGCTGCCACTCCGACTCGCCACCTTTCCGTTTCCCGGATCGCCATAGAAGCGTTGGGCATAGCCGTTGTCGATGCCCATGCAGAAACGGGTAGTCGGGCACGACACCGAAGACAACGAGAGGTCCGGCGACGTCGACCAGGTATTGCCCTCGATGGTGAGTACCTGATCCTGCGCCACGGCCTTGCAGAAGGTGGCGCTGCCGCAGGAAACGAAGGGCGCGACACCTTGGTATGTGCCGTTGGAGACACCAGTCCCATACGACCAGGAAGAATCGTCATAGAGGAAGTAGGCCAGGACGTCGGACCCCGAGATTGCTCCCCCTCCGGCCTGTCGCCCGACGGCGACGCACGTGTGATTCTTGGGACATGAAATCGAGGCGACCGAGGCACCAGTATTGAGGCCACCGAACGAAGACCACCGCCCGTTCTCGTATTGGTAGCCATTGTCAAGGCCGTCGACTAAGTAGCAGAAGCTCTTGGTCGCACACGAAAGGGCATTGAATCCCGATGGCTCGCCTTCAATCGAGTGCGAGAGCCACGACGCTCCGTCGAACGAGTACGTATGTTGACGGCCCACAGCCATACAAAAGGTGCTCGTGGGGCACGACAGCAACTCGGGCACGTCACGGCTCGACCCGTCGCTCGATGCGGTCAGGTCGAACATCTTCCAGCCATGGGGCTCGTACTCGACCGCATGACCCTGGTTGTCGAGGAGGACGCAGTCGCCCGCTCCACCGCACGAGAGCGCGTCCAGGTTCCCGATGACCGCCGATGGATCCACCCTGTGCGGTGACGACCAGCTATCGCCGTCGAATGTGAGATATTCGCCATCGTTGTCGAGTGCGAAGCAGAACGTCGATGAAGTGCACGAGACCGCGAAGAGATCGCCCGTCTCGTCGATGTTGACCGGGCGGGACCAGCTCCCACCCGCATCCGGGATCGCTCCGGACTCGGCCGCCGATGGCGTGCCCTGGGAACCGTTGCCCGGCGAGGACGAATGTGCCGCCGCGGCCCCGATGCCCACACCGGCACCAATCGCCGCCACGCCGATAAGCGTGGCCAGGACCTTGTGCCGTGCAACGACACCCAGGGCTCTCTGAGCTCGCATAGGTTGCCCGGCACGGGAACCAAGACCTGCACCATCGGGTACCGGTTGTCCGCAACGACTGCAAAAGCGTCCCCGATTCGATAGGGGAGCGGCACAGCTCTCGCAATAGCGGAAGCCTTCGCCCGACGTTTCTTGTGCCATGAGGCAATGATGGGAGTCGACCGAGTCCCAATCCATCTCGTGGCCGTAAGATCTGGATGCCATTCAGGCGAGCAATCCCTGACCTCGGAGCTAGGGTTGACGCCTTTTGCTTGATTACGGACGCCTCTCAGCCACCCACGTACCGGTAGTCACCGGGACCGTTCATGCCCGTGGCAGTCGAGCATCCTTGCGCCGGAAGAAGCGTTTTGCACCATGTCTGTCATATTGGTTACCGGGTCCACGTCGAGTCCACGGTGCAGACGACAGATATGGATGACCCACGAGCCCGAGTCCTATGGCCTCGAAGGCAGGTGGACGGAGTGCACCGCCTCCCTACACTCTCGGTGATGGCAGAGGCCGCTCCCGTCGACGAGACCCGGATCGCCCGCCTCTACTTGGCCGCGCGGGTCATCCTCGATCGCCCCGATCGCCATACCCCCCTCGAGCGCCAGTGGGCCAAGGAGGTCTTCGACCTGACCGTCGCCCTCCAAGAGTCGCGCCAGGAGATCGCCCGGCTCCGCGGCGGATCCCCAGACCCGGATCCGCCCTGATCGCCGGGGCGTGGGGCGCTCCGGGCCGCACGCCCTATTGTCTAGGTGACACCGGTGTCAGAGTGATCGGTCCTGGTCGGATCCACGGGAGGGGCAATGCGCACGGAAGACCTCATCATGGTCAGCGTCGACGACCACATCGTCGAGCCGAGGGGCTTGTTCGACGGTCGGGTCCCCGCCAAGTACGCGGACCGGGCCCCCAAGCTCGTCCGCAAGGACGACGGCACCGACGTCTGGATCTACAACGGCAACGAGATCCCCAACATCGGTCTCAACGCCGTCGTCGGGCGGCCGCCCGAGGAGTACGGGATGGACCCGACCTCGCTCGAGGAGATGCGGCCCGGGTGCTTCGACGTCGACCAGCGCGTCCGGGACATGAATGCGAACGGCGTGCTCGGATCCATGTGCTTCCCCTCGTTTCCCCAGTTTTGCGGGCAGCTCTTCGCCCGGACCGAGGACAAGGACGAGGCCCTCGCCATGCTGCGGGCCTACAACGACTGGCACATCGAATCGTGGTGCGGCGCCCATCCGGGTCGCTTCATCCCGCTGTCCCTTCCCGTCCTGTGGGATCCCGAGCTCGCGGCCGCCGAGGTGCGCCGGGTCGCCGCCAAGGGATGCCACGCCGTGACCTTCTCGGAGAACCCCGAGAAGCTGGGTTGGCCGAGCCTCCACAACTCCCACTGGGACCCCTTCTGGACCGCCTGCGCCGACGAGAACACGGTCGTGTGCATGCACCTCGGGTCGTCGTCCCAGCTCCTCGTGACCTCGTCGGAGGCCCCGATCGACGTCATGATCAGCCTCCAGCCCATCAACATGGTCCAGGCGGCGGCCGATCTGCTGTGGTCCCCCGTGCTGCGCAAGTACCCGACCTTGAAGGTCGCCCTCTCCGAGGGCGGCATCGGCTGGATCCCCTACGCCCTCGAGCGGATCGACTACGTGTACCAGCACCACCACGCCTGGACCGGGCAGGACTTCGGTGACCGCCTGCCGAGCCAGGTGTTCCACGACCACATCCTCACGTGCTTCATCGACGATGCCTTTGGTGTGGCCAACCGGCACTACCTCAACATCGACAGCATCATGTGGGAGTGTGACTACCCCCACTCGGACTCGACGTGGCCACAGTCCCCGGAGGCGGCGATGAAGTACCTCGACGGGGTCCCCGACGACGAGATCGACAAGATCACCCACCTAAACGCCATGCGTCACTTCAGCTATGACCCCTTCCGCCATCGCCCGAGGGAGCGTTGCACCGTCGGCGCGCTGCGCGCCGAGGCGACCGACGTCGACGTGCGACCGGTCTCCCGGGTCGAGCGCGGCCTGCCGGAGGCGCCCCGGCCGGCTCTCGACCTCCTTTCCTATGCCCGACACGAGGACCACTGATGCCCATCCACTACAAGCTCGGTGACCAGCACATCGTCACCATCACCATCGACCGGCCCGAGGCGCGCAACTCCCTCGACATGGAGCACTTCGCGCAGCTGCGCGGCGCCTGGGACCGCTTTTCAGAGGACGACGACGCGTGGGTCGCGGTCGTGACAGGGGTGGGTGACGACTTCTGCGTCGGGGCCGACCTGAAGACCTACATCCCCCAGGTCACCGAGCTCCAGCAAAAGATCGCCGCGGGCGAGACGGAGAGCATCGGCAACTACCGGCTCGACGACGGCGTCAAGGCGGTGTTGCGGGGTGTGGCGCTGTACAAGCCGATCGTGGCCGCGATCAACGGCACGTGCGTGGCCGGCGGGATCGAGATGCTCGGAGGCTGCGACCTCCGGGTGGCGTCGGACACCGCCACCTTCGGGGTGATGGAGGCCAAGCGGGGGCTCTTCGCGGGAGGCGGCACGACCGTGCGTCTCCCCCGCCAGGTGCCCTTCCCGGCCGCGATGGAGCTCCTCCTCTGTGCCGATCGGGTGCCGGCGAAGCGGGCCTACGAGATGGGCCTGCTCAACGAGGTAACGGCCCCGGCGGACCTCATGGACCGGGCCTACGACTACGCCCGGCGCATCGCCGTCAATGCGCCGCTGTCGGTTCGCAAGACCAAGGAGTCCGTCCTGCGGGGCCTGGCGACCGACATGGACGAGGCCTACCGGATCGAGTCCGAGATCTCGAGCGAGGTCTTCTCGAGCCAGGACGCCATCGAGGGCCCCCGGGCCTTCGCCGAGAAGCGCACCCCCAATTGGCAGGGTCGCTAGGCGCCGGGCAACCTGGTTCGACTCGATCGACTCAGGAGAGAAAATGGCTGCGGGGAGCTCGCAACGCGAAGACCTGATGGGCCTGCCGACGACGCTCAGAGACGTCGGCCTGGACGCCTTCTTCGGGCCCTCGTCGGTGGCCGTCATCGGTGCCTCCGACACGCCGGCACGACCCAACACCGCCCTCACTGCCAAGATCACCGCCTGGGCAGAGGCCCGGGGGGCGAGCATCTACTACGTCAACCCCAACCGGGCCGAGATCGGCGGGCGCAAATGCGCGCCCGACCTGCGCTCCTTGGGTGTCCGCGTCGACCTGGTGGCCATCCTGGTCGGCGATCCGATTCCCGTCGTCCGGGACGCCATCGAGACGGGCGCCAGGTTCGCGGTGGTCTTCGCGGCGGGCTTTGCCGAGGTCGGCAGAGAAGGTCAGCAACTGCAGGACGAGCTCGAGAAGGTGATCGCCAGCGGTGACCTGAGGGTGCTCGGCCCCAACACCAACCTCAACGCCTTCGAGCAGTTCGACGAGAACCTCCCGGGCAAGGCGATCGCCCTCATCACGCAGAGTGGGCACCAGGGAAGACCGATCTACCAGGGCCAGGAGATCGGGATCCGCCTCTCGCACTGGGCCCCGACGGGCAACGAGGCCGACCTCGAGATGGCCGACTTCATCTCCTACTTCGCCGGCCTGCCCGACACCGGGGCCGTCGCCTGCTACGTGGAGGGATTCAAGAGCGGGCGGACGCTGCAGCTCGCCGCCGACCGCGCCGCCCAGCACCGGGTGCCCGTAGTCGCCGTCAAGGTGGGCCGCACGGCCGAAGGCACCTCGATGGCCAAGGCCCACACCGGCCACTTGACGGGGTCCGACGCCGTGGTCTCCGCCGCCTTTCGCCAGTTCGGCATCACCCGGGTCGACGGTCTCGACCAGCTGCTGGAGGTCTCCGCCACCTTCGCCCGCACCCAGCCGCCCGGCCCAGAGGCCCTCCGCCGGCTCCGGCGCGGGCACGGCGGCCGGGTCTGCGTGTACTCCATCTCGGGGGGAACCGGGGCCCACATGGCGGACCTCGTCTCCGCGGCCGGGCTCGAGCTCCCCCGCCTCACCCCCGAGACCCAGCGCCAGCTCCACGAATGGATCCCGCCCTACCTGCGCGTCTCCAACCCGGTCGACAACGGCGGCCCACCGGTGGGCGACGCCCGAGGCCCCAAGATCATCCGGGCGATCATCGAGGATCCCAACGTAGACCTGGTCATCTGCCCGATCACCGGCGCCCTGCCCTCGATGGGCGACAAGCTCGCCGCCGACCTGGTTGCCGCCGCCGCGACGACCGACAAGCCCCTGCTCGTGGTGTGGGGATCGCCGAGCGGGAACGAGGACGCCTACCGCGACACCCTGCTGCACAGCACGGTGCCCACGTTCCGCACGTTCACCAACGCGGTGCTCGCCGCGAAGTCCTACTTCGACTACCACCGCTTCGCCGACGGCTACCGCTCTCCCTTCACCCGGTCGGCGCTCCGTCCCTCCCCGGCCGCCGCACCGGCAAGGGCCCTCATCCGGGAAGCTGGCGACGCCGGTCCGGCGGGCGCGATCCTCTCGGAACAGCGATCCAAGGAGCTGCTCGCCGCCTACGGCATCGCCGTGCCGGCCGAGCACGTCGTCGCCTCGTCCAGGGAGGCGGTGCGGGCCGCCCAGGAGATCGGCTACCCGGTCGTGCTCAAGGTCGTCTCGGCCGGGATCGCCCACAAGTCGGACCTGGGACTCGTCGAGGTGGGCGTCCGCTCCGATGCCGAGGTCCGGAGGGTCTACCGGGAGCTGACCGAGCGGGCGGAGCGGGCGGCGCCCGATGCCCTCGTCGACGGCATCTTGGTGGCCGAGCAGGTCACCGGCACCGAGACCGTGGTCGGGGTGGCCCAGGACGAGCTGTTCGGACCGGTCGTGATGTTCGGCATGGGCGGCATCCTCGTCGAGGTGCTCCGGGACGTGACCTTCCGGGTGCCGCCATTCTCCGCCGCCGAGGCAACGGCCATGCTCGCCGAGCTCAAGGGGGCCTCCCTCCTCGACGGGCTGCGCGGGCACCCTCGAGCCGACCGCCGGGCGCTGGTCGACGTGATCATGCGAGTGCAGCGCCTCGCCGTGGACCTCGCCGGGACGCTCGCCGAGCTGGACATCAATCCCCTCTTGGCCGGCCCGTCAGGCGCAGTGGCAGCCGACGCCCTGGTGGTGCTCTCATGACCGCCATGACGACCACGACGGAGGACACCGAAGATCGGCCGAGCGGGCTCAGCAGGCGCCTCGACAACGAGGTGCTCTGGCTCTCGATCGAGCGACCCGAAGCCGGCAACGCCTTGACCGCCCTCATGAGGGACCAGCTGGCCGACTGGGTGCTCGAGGCATCGGCCAACCTCTTGGTCCGAGCCGTCGTGATCACCGGCTCGGGCCCCAAGGCCTTTTGCACCGGCGCAGACCTGCGCGGCGGTGCCAAGCCGCCCGCTCCTCGTCCCGACGACGCCCCCGAGAGCGCCGTCGGCGACGGTTCCCGCACGATCCGCGAGGGCTGGCAACGCCTGGTGGCCGCAGTCCTCGACTGCGAGAAGCCGGTCATCGCCGCCGTCAACGGCACCGCCGCCGGCGGCGGGATGCATCTCGCGCTGGCGTGCGATCTGGTGGTGGCCGCCGACAACGCTCGCTTCATCGAGGTGTTCATCCGTCGAGGGATCGCCCCCGACGCCGGGGGGGCCTGGCTGCTGTCGAGGCTGGTCGGGATCCAGCGGGCCAAGGAGATGTTCTTCTTCGGCGATGACGTGTCGGCAGCCCAGGCGGAGCGCTGGGGTCTCGTCAACCGCGTCGTGGCTCCCGAAGAGCTCGAGCCGACCGTGCGGGGGCTGGCGGAGCGCCTGGCGTCCGGCCCGACCAAGGCCATCGGCATCGCCAAGTGGCTGACCAACCGCGCCCTCGAGGTGGACCGGACGACCTCGTTCCACGACGAGGCCATGGCTCAGGAGCTCCTCACCCACTCGGTGGACGCACAAGAAGGGGTACGGAGCTTCGTCGAGCGCCGTTCACCCACCTTCCGGGGCTGGTAGGCCCACCCCGGCATCGCGTCTCCAGGTCGACGCCCTGGGCACACTCAAGGTGCGGTGGACGTCGGGGTGGTCGTCGTGGCGCCGACGTTCTTGGTCGACGTCGACGGCGTGGTGGAGCTCGACGGCGTCGTGCCGGTGGTGCTGGTCGACGGGGAGGTCGTCGTCGAGGACCGCTCGGGGGCGGTGGTCGTCGTCTCCGAGGTGGACGGCGCCGTCGAGGTCGAGGACGGCACCGTGGAGGGAACGGTCGTGGTGGGGCTCCCGCCGCCACAAAAGAACGTGCACGACCCCCCTGAGTTCGAACCGCCGACGATGCGCGACAGGGACTGTCCGGTGCCGAGCTCGATCAGGGTGATGGTCAGGGCGGCGAGCACGAAGACGGCCACGACGGTCGCGGCCAGGATGGGCCAGCTGACACCGAAGATCTGCTTGGCCCGCCGGGGTCCCCTCGCGGAGGAGACCACCGTCCGGGGGGCCCCAGCGCCGCCCGTAGGGCGGCCCGGTGTGGTGCCGTGAACGTAGGGGTGGCCGCCGCCCGAGGCGCGCACCGGTCCGCCGGTGGCAGAGACGGGTCCGCTCGAGGCACGCACCGGTCCGGCGCCGGAGATCCGACTCGGACCCCCCACCCTTCCCGGCTGGGCCGACGTCGCCGATCCGTCGGTCGGCGTGGGAGGGGGGCTCGAGGTGCGGACCCGTGCGTGCTGGCCGCCGGAGGCCGTGGCCTCCGGGCTGGAGGACGTGTCCGTTGGGGACGAGGAGACGCTCGTCGAGGTGGTGCGCCAGTTCGGCACCGCCTGGCGCACCGCCTGGTGACCCTTGTGGAGCGAGCTGCCGATGGCTGCGCTGCCAATGGTCGCGATCACGCTGCCGATGGCGACGCCGGTCACGGTCCCCGCAACGCCGAGGGACGACAGCACCACCGCCGCAGCCACGGCGGACAAGGCGGACGCGATGACCTGGATGATCGAGATCTTCATGGCAAGCGTTGCGTCAACTGGTGCCCGCGGAGGCGTTCATCCGGCGGAGGCATGGAGGCGCTTCCGCACGCGGCGTCACCGACCTAGCCACGCTACCCGTTCCCGCGTCCGGTCAAAGAGCGGGCTCGAGGGACGTCGGGTCGGGATCGTGGTCGAGACCCCGGGTGTGCCAATGTGGACAACGAGACGTCGAGAGCAGGCAGGACCCGAAAGGGGTGCAGATGCACCAGGTGCAAGGCGTGGTGGCTCGGGCCAAGGGGGAGCCCGTCTCGCTCGAGACGGTCCTGGTTCCGGACCCGGGACCCGGCGAGGCCCTGGTCCGCGTTGGAGCCTGCGGCGTGTGCCACACCGACCTGCACTACCGCGAGGGCGGCATCTCCGACGACTTTCCGTTCCTGCTCGGCCACGAGGCGGCCGGGGAGGTGATCGCGGTCGGCGACGAGGTGCGAGGTCTCGAGCCGGGAGCCTTCGTGATCCTCAACTGGCGGGCCGTGTGCGGGACCTGCCGGGCCTGCCGCAAGGGCAAGTCCGAGTATTGCTTTGCCACCTTCAACGCCTCCCAGCCGATGACCCTGGCCGACGGGACGCCGTTGTCACCCGCGCTGGGCATCGGAGCATTCGCCGAGCTCACCCTGGTCGCGGCGGGCCAGTGCACCGAGGTCCCGACGGTCCGGGCGGAAGCTGCGGGCCTCCTCGGGTGCGGGGTCATGGCGGGCATCGGCGCGGCCGTGCACACCGGTGCCGTCGGACCGGGCGACAGCGTTGCGGTGTTCGGCTGCGGCGGTGTGGGGGCGGCGGCGGTCGCCGGAGCGCGCCTGGCCGGAGCCACCACGATCGTGGCCGTCGACCTCGACGACCAGAAGCTCGAATGGGCGCGGGAGCTCGGCGCGACCCACACGGTCAACAGCTCTCGCGAGGACCCGGTGGAGGCGGTCCGGGCGGCAACCGGCTCGTTTGGCGCCGACGTCGCCATCGAGGCCGTGGGTCGCCCGGAGGTTCTCCGACAGGCGTTTTACGCCAGGGACCTCGCCGGCACCGTGGTGCAGGTGGGCGTGCCCACTCCGGACATGGCCCTACCGGACATCCCCATGATCGACTTCTTCGGTCGTGGCGGCGCCCTCAAGCCATCCTGGTACGGGGACTGCCTCCCCAGCCGGGACTTCCCCATGCTCATCGACCACTACCGCCAGGGCCGCCTGGATCTCGACCACTTCGTGTCCGAGGTGATCGGCCTCGGGGACGTGGAGGAGGCCTTCGGCCGCATGGGACGTGGCGAGGTCCTGCGCAGCGTCGTGCGCATCGATTGAGGACCCCGGCCGGAGCGCCGCGCTAGGCCAGTCGTTCGATCACGGTGGCGTTGGCCTGCCCGCCGCCCTCGCACATCGTCTGGAAGCCGTACCGACCTCCGGTCGCCTCGAGATGGTTGAGCAGCGTCGCGGCCATCCGCACCCCGCTCGCCCCCAGGGGGTGGCCGATCGCGATGGCGCCACCTCGGGGGTTGAAGCGCTCGGGATCGGCCGAGAACGCCGCCTGCCACATGAGCGCGATCGCCGCGAAGGCCTCGTTGCATTCGATGGCGTCCCACTCGTCCACCTTCATCCCGGATCGATCGAGGAGGCGCCGGGTCACCGGCACCGGTGCCGACAGCACGATGGCCGCGTCCTCGGCCGTCACGGCGAAATGAGCGAACCGTGCCGCGAATGGGCAGTCCGAGCCTCTCGGCCACCGATCGCTCCGCGATGAGCATGGCCGACGCCCCGTCGGTCGTCTGCGACGAGTTGCCCGCCGTGATGTCCGGTGCCGTCTCGGGCTCCCAGTGCCTGGGCCGGCGGGAGCGCCGCCAGCTTCTCCATCGAGGTGTTGCGGCGGATGCCCTCGTCGGCCTCGAGCAGCTCCCCCGTCTTGGAGCCGTCCTCCGCCTTGATCGGGACCGGGATGGCCTCACGGGCGAAGTGGCCCGAGTCGGTGGCCTCGGCCGCCCGGCGGTGGCTCTCGAGTGCGTAGGCGTCCATGTCCTCCCGGCTGATGCCCCAGCGCTCGGCCAGCAGCTGAGCGACCCGGAACTGGGCCCAGAGCCGACCGTCGACCTGCTCGAGGAACGACGGGGGGAACGGCCCCGTCCCGCCGCGGGCGTTGGAGGCGAGGGGCACCCGGCTCATCACCTCGATGCCGCAGGCCACAGCCAGGTCGTAGTGGCCGGCGGCGATCCCGGCCGCGGCAAAGTGCATGGCCTGCTGGGAGGAGCCGCACTGACGGTCGACGGTCGTGGCGGGGACCTGCTGGGGGAGTCCGGCCGACACCCAGGCGTTGCGCGTGACGTTGGTGCTCTGCTCCCCGACCTGGCTCACGCAACCCCCGATGACGTCGTCGACGCGCTCGGGATCCACTCCGGTGCGTTCCATCAGCGTCGAGAGGGCGAACCCGAGCAGGTCCACCGGGTGCCAGTGGGCCAACGCCCCCCCGCTCTTCCCGAACGTCGTGCGCAGCACGTCGACGATCACCGCTTCGCGCTCAGCAGCCGGCATCAGCATTCTCCTCGTGGGTCGGTCGAATCTCGGATGGTGCGGGCTTCGGGCTCACGCGTCGCCTCGGGCCGTGCCTAGCGGCGCGGTGTGCTCGAGCGCCGTCCCTCCTGGACGTCGCTCCAGTCCACCTGGCCGGGCACCGGCATCGGCCCGCTCGGCCTTGGCCGTGACGATGCGCTCGACGGTCTCGCGCGCCCGGGCGGGATCACCCTCGAAGGCCACCTCGCCATGATCCAACACCACCGCCTTGGAGGCGAACTCCAGGCAGCGGTCGACCTGCTGCTCGACCACCAGCAACGCCGTCCCGGCAGCGTTGATGCGCCGGAGGTTGTCGTAGACCTGCTCGATCACCACGGGAGCCAGGCCGAGGGAGAGCTCGTCGGCGACGAGCAGGCGCGGCGGCGCAGAGAGGACCTTGGCGAGCGACAGGAGTCGCTGCTGGCCGCCGGACAGCGTGCCGGCGAGCTGCTTGCGACGCTCGCCCAGGACGGGAAAGCTCTCGTAGGTCTGCGCCAACGTCTCGGCGACTCTTTGGCGACCCAGGCGCTGGCGAAACACCAAGGTGAGGTTCTCCTCGACGGTCAGCGTGCCGAGGACTCCCCGGCCCTCGGGAACATGGGCCACGCCGTCGCGGGCGATCCGCCAGGCGGGTCGCTTGGTGACGTCACTCCCGGCCAGCATGATGCGGCCCTCGGTGGCCTCGACCAGACCGGTCGCCACCCGGGCCACGGTCGACTTCCCGGCCCCGTTGGGTCCGAGCAGCGCCACGACGGCTCCCTCGGGGATGCTGAAGGTCACGCCGAACAGCGCTCGGTAGGGCCCATAGCCGGCGCTCACCCGCCGCAGCTCGAGCACGGGTGGCAGGTCCGCATTCTGCCCGCTCGAGCTCGCACCCGAGCCCGCCGTGTCGACGGTGGCGGCGCCCGTCATGCGGATATCCCGAGGTAGGCCTGCCGGACCACGGGATCCGCCATGACCTCGTCGAAACTGCCCTCGGAGATCACGGCGCCGAGGTCCATCACCACGGTCCGATCCACCACCTCCCGCACCATCGAGAGATCGTGCTCGACCAGCAGGACGGCCATGCCCCGGTCGCGTTGGACCGACCGCAGGACCTTGGCCAGCTCCGCCGTCTCGCTCACGTCCAGGCCCGAGGACGGCTCGTCGGCCATCAGCAGCTGAGGGTCGCTCACGAGAGAGCGGGCCAGTTCGACCAGCCGGCACATGCCGAGACCCAGGGCGGCCACCGGCGTGTCGGCCTCCCTGGCGATGTCGACGAGATCGAGCACCTCGGCGACCCGGGCCCGCTCCTCGGAGCTCGGGGCGCTGAGGTTGCACAGGTCCTTCCAGAGGCGCCCGTCACCGCGATGGGCGCGCTCGGCGACGAGCAGGTGGTCCCGAACCGACAGTTCGGGGAAGACCTCGATGCGTTGGAACGTGCGGGCGATCCCGAGGCGGGCCCGGCGGTAGGCGGGGACGCCGTTGAGCCTCTGTCCCGCGAACTCGACGGAACCCGAGTCCGGGCGCACGTTCCCGGTGACGCAGTTGAACAGGGTGGTCTTGCCCGGCGCCGTTCGGGCCCACGAGGCCCACGCTCTCCCCTCGCTCGACGGCGAAGGTGACCTCCTGGACCGCCCTGACCCCGCCAAAGCTCTTGGAGAGGGCGCGCACGTTGAGCAGGGGCCCGGGATCGCCGAGCTTGTCCGGCTCCGCCCCGCGCCATCGCACGGTTGGGCGGCGGGCGATCCCGAAGCGTCGACGCTCCTGCGGCGACTCGGGCTCAGGCACCCGAGCGCCTCCAGCGACCAAGGAGCGCCGGGGCCGTCGCCGGAGCGGCGACGCCGGGGTCGACGCCCACGCCCGGAACGGGGTCGATGCCCGCAGCGCCCGTCGCCAGGTTGGCGCCGGACGGCTGATCACCCAGGTTGACGGCGGGTTTCGATCCCGCCTCCGACCCGGAGAAGAACCGGCGCTGGAACTTCATGGTCGACCGTCTCTTGGAGAACTCGAGCACCCCCTCGGGATGGGCCGCGTAGGTCAGCGCCCCAAAGGCGAAGAGGACGATGGTGATGCCCTGGAGCCGGCCGGGGGCATAGGTCTGCACCAGCTGCTGGATGACCACGAAGCCGATGCCCGCCTGGATGGCGCCCTCCACCGTGCTGACGCCGGTGGTCACGACCACTACGACGAAGACCAGGGAGAACTCGTAGTTGAAGGCGTTGGCGTTGGCCGACTGCTGCTGGATCGACAGGAGCGTCCCGCCGATGCCCGCCACCGCGCCGGAGAGGGCGAAGATCATGATGCGCTGCCAGGTGAGGTTGATGCCAAGGGCCGCCGCCGCCGGTCTCGCTGCCCCGCATGGCCGCGAGGTACCGACCGACGGTGCCCTTGCGCACGAGCAGCACGAGGATCGCGCAGCCCGTCAGCACCAGCATGCCGAGGATGAAGAGGGCGTGCCCGTTGTTGGAGAAGAAGTTGAACGGCTTCGACCCAGCTGGGCTTCAGGCTGATGCCGCCCTGCCCGTTGCCCACCGAGTTGTCGGCGAAGACCGTGTTGTCGAAGAAGAGGGCGGCGGCGAGCGTCATGAGGGCGAGCCCCAGTCCCTTGAGGCGCAGGGACAGCACGGCCAGGACCACGGCCACCGCCGCCGCGAGCACCGCGCCGACGAGGCCGCCGAGGAGCATGTTGAGCCCGAGATGGTGGGCCAGCTGGGCGGCGGTGAAGGCGCCGACGCCGGCGAGGGTCGCCTGGGCCAGCGAGAGCTGGCCGGCCATGCCGGTGATGAGCGTGATCGAGAGGAAGATCGTCGAGAAGGCCAGCCCGGAGTTGAAAACGTTCTCCCAGGTGGGCGGTATCCAGGTGAGCATCGAGACGATGAAGCCGGCGAGGAGGACGTACCAGGCGACCTTGATGATCCGGTCCAGCTGGGGCACCCTGACCTGGGAGGTGGGCGGCGGGGGCGGCGGGTCCACCGAGGCGAGCGGGTCCTTGGTGTCCTCCAGGCTGCGCAGGTCGGGTACGAAGAGCAGCGCCAGGACGAGGACGATGAACGGCAGCGAGGGCAGCACCGCCGGTGTACAGCAGGCTGTTGGTCGGCAGGTAGCCCTGGGCCACCAGCTCGACCACCCCGATGAGGATGCCGGTCAGGGCGGCGATGGGCATCGAACGCAGCACCGCCCACGCGGCCGCCGCGATCGCGGCCACCATCAAGGTGATGTAGTCCTGTGACTGGAGCTGTCCGTAGATGGGGGCGAGGAGGACGCCCGCCAGCCCCGCCAGCAGGCTGGAGATGGCCCAGGCGATGCTCACCACCCCGCCGGCGTTGATCCCGTCCAGCTGGACGAGGCGCCGGCTCTCGACCGCGCCCCGCATCTGCAGCCCGAGGTTGGTGAACCGCATCAGGCCCACGAGGAGGATCAGGACCACCGCGGTGGACAGGATGGAGCTCAGGTAGATCCCGTTGATGGGCTGGCCGAAGAGCCGGAAGTAGACGGTGTTCGGATCGAAGAGGACGCTCGACGACGTTGTAGATGTTGTCGTTGCCGAAGAGGATCGGCAGGATCGTCGGGATCCCGACCAGCAGCGCCAGCCCGGTGACCATCTTGGCGGTCGTGTTGGTGTTGGGTATGAGTCGGAAGAGGTACCGATCCAGGACGAGGCCGAGCAGCGGGGCCATGATCACGACCGAGACGATGAAGGCGGCCCACACCGGCAGGCCCTCGTTCTGCACCAGGATGGCGAAGACGAAGGCCGACGCGAAGGCCTGGGCCCCGAAGGCGAAGTTGAAGACCCCGGTGGCCTGGTAGGTGAGCACGAGGCCCACCGCCACGATGGCGTAGGTGCACCCGTAGGGCACCCCGTTGGTCACGAAGCCCAGGAACTCGCTCATCGAGCCTCCGGGCCCCTCCTAGCTGCTGCCCCGGAGGGTCACGTCCCGGGCGTGCCGGCCGGCGGCGTCTGGGGAACGGCCTTGGGGCCCGGGATGAAGCAGAGGAAGACCTGGTGCCCCGGCACGAAGACGGAGATCGTCTTCTTCCCCGACACCTTGGTGTAGGCCTCGCAGACGGGGAACTTGACCTTCGTGTGGGACACCTGCCAGTCCGTGACCGGCGCTCATGCCCTCCGCGTTGAAGGCGGACAGCTGGTTGGTGAGCTGGATCACCCTCTGCTGGGTCAGGTTGTTGCCGGCCGCTCGCACCCCGGCCGCGAAGAGGGCGGCGGACTCCCAGCCTTGGACGGCGAGGGCCTCCCCCACGTGGGCGGGCTCGTACTTCTTCATCGCCGAGAGATAGGCCGCCAGCCCCGGGTAGTACTTGGTGGGCGAGTAGATCGGCACGTTGGCGATCAGGAAGTACACGTTCTGCATCAGGTTGGAGTACTGGTTGAGCACGCTCTGGTCGTTGCCGTTGAGCCACAGCTGGTTCATCTTGAGCCCGTACTGCTGGATGGCCCTGGCCATCGTGATGTTCTCGTTGACGTCCATGCAGCTCAACACGAAGTCGGCACCGGCCTTTTGCATCCGCTGGATGTCGGGGGTGATGTTTCCGTCGATGGGTACCGCGTAGTCCGTGTAGCTGACGTTGACCCCGCCCCGGCGGAAGAGGCTCGCGGCATCCGAGCACGCATTCTTGGACGAGCTCACGTTGTAAGCGAGGATGGCGGCCGACTTGGTCTTGAGCTGCCTCGCCAGGTGGAGGTAACCGGGCGTGCCGCAGGGATCGCACTGGACCGAGCCGCCGGCGGCATAGAGGTTGTCCGGGCCCGACCAGTTGGCCGAGGTGTCGTAGCCGTAGGTCGGGGTGCCGGTCTGCGCGAGGAAGCCCGGGGTGAACCAGTAGGTCGACGAGAACACGGCGAAGGCGTGGTCCTGGTCCACCAGGGTGTGGGCGAGAGAGGTGAAGGCGCTCGGGCTGCCGGTGTCGTCGAGGTTCCACTCCAGGTTGAGCTTGCGGCCGTTGACGCCGCCCTTCGCGTTGACCATGTCGAAGTACGCCTGGATCCCGGGCGTCAGACCGCCGAAGTTGGAGGCCAAGGGACCGCTCAGGGTGCTGATGGCGCCCACGTTCACCGAGTCGGACGTGACCCCCGGCGCCGAGCTGGTGGCCGCGCCCGCCGGAGCGTCGGCGACGACGAGGCCCGAGAGGAGGGCCGCCGTGGCTGCGACCAGCGCGAGGACCCGAAGCCGGGCGGAGAGACGGAGCCGAGACCACCGTGCCCGTTTCGCCGGGTCTTGGCCACGCTCTTGCCGTTGCACGGGCACCCCCTTGCCTGAGGCTGCGGATGTCGGGCCCTCCCCCGAGCAGCGGTCACTGTACTGCCCGGGCTCCCGGATTCCTGTTCGCATCGACCCCCCTCGCGCTCCACCCCGCCGGAGCGACCTCTGTTACGAGACGGCAACCATAGTCAAGAGAGAAACACTCGTTCTCGGTCGTAGTCCCGCAACGCCAACAATTCTCGGGCCGTGACGGCGGGCAGCTCCTGGACCTCCCGGGCGACCTCGGGTCGCCAACCGCACGACCCCACCAGGGCCCGTACGCGCTGGTCGATCGGGACCTCGCCCTCGGGGACCGCGGCGACCCGAAAGGATCCGTCGAGGCGCCTCAGCACCCCGAGGTCGGTGACGATGCTCCTCACCCGCTCGCCCGGCGAGGTCACGTACGCGACCCGGTCGGGCAGCCGCTGCGGGCCGGCCAGGGTCGTGACCACGCAGGCGTCCGCCCGGCTCGCCACGTCGTTACCACCACCGGAGCCGACCAGGAACCTCCCGTTGCCGAGCAGGGTCGAATTGAGGTCGCCGTGCCGGTCCACCTCCGCCGCGCCGAGGCAGCCGACCACCCGGGTGCCCGGACCTCCGACAAGGACGCCGAGCACGGTGCTCGCATCGGACAGGTAGGTGGTGCCCGGGAAGACCCGATGGTTGAAGATGTACGGGTCGGCGGGCGTCGGGTCGTAGCCCCAGAGCCCCAGCTCCGCAGTGAGCAGGAGCGGTCGACCCCGCTCACGGGCCTGGGCAACGGCCACCCATGCCGCCAGGTTGGCCACCCCGGCACCGGCGAGCACCCCGTCGGCGTCGATCTCCTCGGACACCCTCACGATCTCCCGGGCCGCGAGGGCGGCCGCCGTCTCCCAGCGGCTGACCGGCTCTTCCTCCGGGATTGGATGGGCTTCCGCGTCCTCGCGCCACGAGTCGGGATCGGAGCGTCCCGCCAGCCACGCCAGCCGGTCCGAGCCGATCCCCTCGAGGTAGGCGCGGTGATCGGGCGGACCGAGCATCCACCTCGTGGCCCAGCCGTCGAAGTCCTCCCGGGCGGCGCGGGCGGAGTCGATCCAAAAGGCGATGTCCTCTCCGTAGCTCGGGACCGGAAGGCCCCCGGCGTAGCAGCCGCCGGGGTGCGCGCCGAAGGGCGCCTCGACCACGGCGAGCACCCGGTGCCCGGGGAGTCGGACGCGATGCCCCAGACCGGCGACGTCGTCGACGATCCGCTCGACCGTCGCGACGACCCCCCGCCGCGCCGCCCACGCTCCCCAGAGCCCCTCGAGCAGGGGCTCCGAGATCAAGAGGTTGCCCTGACGGTCGGCGGCGGCGGCGTGGAGGAGGGTCACGTCGGGCACCAGCGGGGCCACCATCCCGACCGACCCGAACGGGGTTTCGACCACGTCGTAGGCATCGTTCTTCGCCATGTCCGAGCCGGCCAGGGACCCCGTGACGACCGCCGGCAGCCCACGCGCGGCCGCCTCCAGCCGTTGCGCCAGCGTGAGGAAGGACCAGTGCTCCACCTGGACCTCGCCGGACTCGTAGGCCTGGCGGAAGATCGGGTTGGGGCTGTAGGTCGGGAAGCTGTCGCCCGAATAGGCGGTCACCACCTTGCGGACGAGGCCCCCCCGAAAGAAGAGCGCACCCAGGGACCCGAGGCTGGCCATCACGAGCGTGAGGCCGGGGTCGCCCCCCCAGTGCTGCCGTGCCAACTCCCGGGCGGCGGCGGTCCACCGGCTGTGCCCCAGGAGGACGTGGACGGTGTCGCCGGGACGCACGTGGCGCTCGATCGCCTCGGAGAGGGTCAGGCCGATCCCCTCACCGGCACGGATCCCGGCGCTGCGGTCCCCGGCCACCGGGTCAGGTTAGCCACGTCGCCCTCTCGCGCTGGACCACTACGATCGTCCCCCCATGGGGTCGACCGAAGCCCGGCGGGAGGCGTCGGGCGGCCGGCGCAAACCCAGGGGGCCGACGCCACCGGCTTCGCCCGCCGAGGCGAGGGGGATGCGGGAGCAGGGCAAGCGCACCATGCAGCGGCTCCGCGACGCCGCCATGGTCGCCTTCGAACGTCGGGGCTACCACGCGACCCGGGTCAACGACATCGTCGAGATCGCCAAGACGTCGCACGGCACCTTCTACCTCTACTTCTCCAACAAGGAGGACCTCCTGCGGGCTCTCCTCGTCGAGGCCACCGACGAGACCCGCGAGATCGGCAAGGCCCTCTCCAGCACGCCGGGCGGCAGCGGATGGGACGACCTGCGAGCCTGGGTCGGTGCCTACTCCTCCCTGTGGAGGCGCTACGCCCCCCTGCTCGGCATCTGGACCGAGCTCACGGGCAGCGATCCGGAGGTGACCCAGCTGCTGAGCGACTCGCTGCGGACCATGACCGGCGCCCTGACGAGCTGGATCGAGGTCAACGGCACGCGAGAGGACGTGGACCCTTGGGTTGCCGCCGTGGCCGTGGTCGCCATGCTCGACCGGTTCCACCAGCTGCAGACCTTCCTGGGCGGCCCGCTGGAAGAGGAGACCCTCGACGAGCTGACCACGATCGTCGAACGCGCCGCCCTCGGATCTCCCGCCCGGGGGGCGAGCGGTGGCCCGGCCGAGCCGGCACCGGCGAGCTCCGTGCGCTGACCCGGGGCCGCACCGACGCCCGGCACCCGCGATGCCGGCGTCGCCGTCGGGGCTCAGGCGGGCACGCGCCACCCCTTGGACTCGGCGATCTCCTTGCACGTCGGGCACAGCGGGTACCGCTTGGGATCCCGGTTGGGCACCCAGATCTTGCCGCAGAGCGCCTTGACCGCCGTCCCCATCACGATCCCCTCCGCCACGGACGTGCCGGCGGGAATGAAGTCGCCCTCCTGGGGCCGGTAGCCCTCGAGCACGATGTGGCTCATGCGCTCGTGGTCGTCGTCGTGCTCGGGCTCCCCCGTGACCGGCTCGACGGTGACCGGCGCGGGCGCCGGCAGGGTGCCGGGGTTGGCGATGGTCATCTCGGACCTCCCTTCGCCGAGGCCACCGCGGGCCCCGGTCGGTCGGACTGCTCGGGCAGTACATCCGTGGCGACGTCGAACGTCAGGCCCCTGGCCCGCAGGTCGGCGCGGTCGTTGTCCTCCGCGTACCGCAGCCCCTGGACGTTGAACAGCCGGACGGCGGGCGCGCCCAGCGGGTACGGGCCCCAATGCCACGTCCCGCGATCGAGGACGATGCTGTCGAGCGGGCGGAGCACGAACGCCTCGATCCGCTCGGCGTCGGCGGGCGACTCGAGGGGATCGTCCGCGGGTGCGACGGCGATGACGGCCACGTGGTCGAGCGGCATCAGGGTCTGGGTGTGGGTCAGGTGGCGGTACATCTCCGGGCACCGCAGCGCACCCTCGACCTCCTCGAGCTCGTCGAGGGTGTGGCCGATCACGTTGACGTGGGCGTCGGACCAGGCGAACTCCAGCCGGTGCTCGCCATCGCGCGGATCGGTGTCGGGAAGGGGAATCCAGCCAAACGGCGCCCACGCGTCCTCGCTGAGGGCTCGTGGCACCAGCTTTCGGATGGTGGGCACCGTGTCCTCCCGGTCCTCCCGGCGCGTCCTCCAGACGCGAACCTCCGACGCGACCCCCTCGGCCGCCGATCTAACCTGCGAGCAGTCTAGGAGCGACAGGGAGGTCGGCCATGCCAATGGATGTGCGCCGGATCGAGCAGAACGCGCCCATCGTCGAGCACAACGGCACGGTGCCGGTGTGGTGGATGGTGAAGTCCCGGGAGTTAAAGGACATCACCGATGGCGGATTCCTGGAGCTCGTCAACGAGTTTGAAGTGGCCGGCGGCGGGGCGGTCGAGCCGCACTCGCACCCGACCCACGAGTTCTATTACGTCATCTCCGGCCGCGGAATGATGAAGATCGAGGACGACGAGCGCGAGATCTCCCAGGGCGACCTCGTCTACATCCCGCCCGACAAGGTGCACACGCTGCGGCCCATCAGCGAGCACGCCCCGATCCACTGCTTCTGCTTCGCCGTCGGCGTCAAGGGTGCAGGGCCCATCGACTACACCAACCACTGATCGCCGCCCGCCCGAGGCTCCTTCCCCCTGCCTGCCAACGGTCTCCGTCACCAAAGTGGCCCGCGTCCTCGTCACCCGCCACCTGCCCGAGGGCTCCCTCACGCCCCTCGAGAGCGCTGGTCACGAGATCGTCCAGTCCCCCGAGGACCGCGCCATGAGCGCCGACGAGCTCGCCGCAGCCGCATGCGAGGTCGATGCGGTGGTCTGCCTCCTGACGGACCGCATCGACGCCGAGGTGCTCCGATCCGGGGCGACCGGACGGCTCCGGGTCGTCGGCAACGTCGCCGTCGGCTACGACAACGTGGACGTGGCGGCGGCCGCCGAGCTCGGCATCGTCGTCTGCAACACCCCGGGCGTGCTCGACCAGACCACCGCGGATCTGGCCTTCTTCCTGATCCTGGCCGCACTGCGCCGGACCTCCGACGCCGAGACCGACCTGCGGGCGGGGCGTTGGGAGGGTTGGGGGATCTCCGATCACCTGGGACGGGACGTCCACGGTGCCGTGGTCGGGCTCGTCGGCTACGGGCGCATCGGCCGAGAGGTTGCCCGCCGGGCGAGCGGGTTCGGTATGGAAGTGCTCCATCACACCCGGCGACCGACTGGCTTTCCGGGCCACGTGGCGACGCTGCACGAGCTCCTTGCGGAGTCGGACGCCGTGAGCCTGCACGTGCCCCTCACGCCCGACACCCACCATCTCGTGGACCGCCGCGCCCTGTCGCTCATGAAGCCGACGGCCGTCCTCGTCAACACTTCCCGCGGCCCCGTGGTGGACGAGGAGGCCCTCGCCTCTGCCCTCGAGGAGGGCGCGCTCTTCGGAGCCGGCATCGACGTCTACGAGAAGGAGCCGGAGATCCACCCGAAGCTCCTGGCCGCGCCGCACACGGTGCTGCTCCCCCATATCGGCAGCGCGACCACCCAGACCCGTGCCCGGATGGGACGCCTCGCCTCTCAGGGGGTATGCGACGTCCTGTCGGGACGCACGCCCCCCAACGTCGTCACTCCACGCTGACCGGCGCGCCGTCGAGGCCGAGCAGCTCGACGGTGGTCGTGCCCCCGGCCAGCACCCGGAAGTACTCCTGCTCCTTTTCGCTCCGAGCCCGCCCCGCCGCCAGGACCTCTCCGAGGCGCGAGCCCGGAAGGACGACGACGCCATCGGCGTCGGCCACCAGCCAGTCACCGGCCTCGGCCAACGCCCCCCCCACACGGACAGGGCGGCCCACCGACCCGGTTCCCCGCTTGGTGGCACCACGCAAGGCGATCGCCGCGGAGAACACCGGAAACCCGTGTCGGCAGAGCGCGTCGACGTCCCGCACCCCGCCGTCGATGACGAGGCCGGCGATTCGCCGCGCCAGCGCGGCGACCGTCAGCACCTCGCCCCAGTAGCCGCGCTCCGCCACGTCACCCACGTCCACCGCGAGCACCGAGCCCGGTTGCGCGGCCGCCACTGCGACGTGCACCGCCAGGTTGTCGCCGGGGGTGCACCGCACCGGCACGACCGGCCCGGCGACCTGCGCGCCCGGCCAGGCGGCGCGCAGGCGTGGGCTCGCGAGGCGCGCGCCAGACTCCCCGAGGGTGGCGGAGCCCAGCTCGAGCAACTCCTCGACGGTCGGAGTCAGGGTGGGATCGGTCGCTGCGTCTCGGGCGGTGCCTCGGGTCGAATCTTGGGCCGGGTCTTGGGTCGCGCTGTTCATCGACACCAACGTAGAGCCCGGACCGACCCGGCGGTCAATGGCCTGCCGGAGGAGGGTCCGGGGCTGGTACCGTCCGCTCGTGGCCCGGCCGATGTGGATCGTGACCCAGGTGGCGCCCTATCGCGACGGACCCGCCGGCGTGCACGGCGTGCTCCCGCAGGCCGCCACCGCGCTGGGCGAGCTCGCCTCGATGGCGGGACTCGAGCCGAGACCGGTGGACCACGTGTCCGAGATCCGCGCAGAATCGCTCGCCGCAGGAGGGGTCCTGGCGCTGTTCACGATCGGCGAGACCCCCTTCGATCCGCGACAGCGGCGCGCCCTGGTCGACGGATGGCTCGCCGGTCGCGTGGCCCTGCTCGGTGTGCACGCCGCCACCGACGCCTCGCATGGATGGTCGGAGTACGGGCGACTGATCGGCGGGCGCTTTGCCGGGCACCCCTGGACCTGCGACATGACGATCGAGATCGCCGACCCCGTCCATCCCTCCACTCGCCATCTGCCCCAACCCTGGGAATGGCACGACGAGGTCTACCTCTTCGAGCACCTGAGGCCGGATGCCAGGGTGCTGCTGCGGGCGCGCTCCGAGCGGCTGGACATGTCGGCGCCCGGGGCGCGGACGCCGGCGTGCGGATTCCCGCTGGCCTGGTGCATCGACGAGGGAGGGGGGACGTTCTACTCGGCACTGGGGCATTTCCCGCACGCTTGGGAGGAACCCGTCTACCTGCGCCACCTGGCCGGCGGCCTCTCGTGGCTCCTCCAGCGCGGCGATTCGACGGGTGCCGATGCGGCAGAGCGCCGAGGAGAGCGCCACGGATAGCGTTGGAGCCGACACGGTTCGGCGGACGGGTGGGTCCGCTGCTGATGGCTGCCGGCCGTGCAATGGACGAGGGGGCGTGGGCGAATGACAGAGCAGCTCGAGGGAATCATGGAGGTGGCCGTCTACCGAGGGCCCGGAGAGGTCGCCCCCGAGCAACGGCCGGTCCCCGTGCCGGCAGCGGGTCAGGTGGTGGTCGAGGTCGAGCACTGCGGGATCTGCGGATCCGATATTCACCTCATGCTCGACGGGTGGGGCCAGCCCGGCACGGTCTTCGGTCACGAGTTCACCGGGGTGGTGGCCTCGGTCGGCCCCGGCGCGCAACGGTGGTCGGTGGGCGATCGGGTCGTCGGCGGCCCGTCCCCACGCTGCGGGCGGTGCCGGCGGTGCCTCGAAGGCAAGCCCTCGCAGTGCGAGAACCGGGAGAGCTCGATCACCGACGCCGGTGACGGCGCCTTTGCTCGCTTCATCTTGTGTCGCTCCGGTTCGCTCCTCGCCGTCCCCGAGGGCCTCTCGTCTCGAGACGCCGCGTTGGCCGAGCCGCTTGCCGTCGCCCTGCACGGCATCACGAGGGCCCAGCTCGAGGACGGCGACTCGGTGATGGTCTTCGGTGCCGGACCGATCGGCGCCCTGGCGATTGCCGTCCTGGCCAACCGGGGAGTGGAGAGGATCGCGGTGGTCGAGCCGGCACCCCGTCGCAAGAAGCTGGCGAGCGACCTCGGCGCCACGGAGGTCATCGACCCCTCCGAGCTCGAGACCTACCCGAAGTTCGAGCCGGAACGGATCTCGCCGCGGGCCGTCGACGTGGTGCTCGAGTGCTCGGGCAAGAAGGCGGCCGTCGAGGCGGCCTTCTGCCAGCTGCGCCGTGGCGGCAGGTTGGTGCTCGTCGGTGCCGGCAACCAGATCCCGAAGCTGGACCCCAATCGGATGATCCTCAACGAGCTCCACATGTGCGGCTCGTTCGTCTACGACGAGGACGGCTTCGAGCGCGCCCTCGAGCTGCTCTCGAGCGGGGCGTTGCCGACCGAGCTGCTCATCGAGCCGGAAGACGTTCCCCTCGACCGGCTGGGAGAGGCGCTCCGCGAGCTCGCCGGTGGCAACCTGGCCGGCAAGGCGATGGTGGCGCCCGGGCCACCCACCGGGCGGGTCTCGTCGTGACCCATCGCTACTACCCGACCGGCAATCCTCGGTTCAACCACGTCGCCATGAGCCTGCCGGCCGAGCTGCTCGACGAGGAGAACCGGCGAGACCTCTGCCGCTTTTGGGGAGAGGTGTTCGGGTTCGAAGAGATGCCGACGATGACGCTCGATCGCAAGAGGCTGATCTTGAGCTGTGTCCACTGGGACCAGTTCATCTTCCTCATCGCCGACGACGAGCCGATGGCCTGCCCCCGCATGGACCACTTCGGCTTTGCCGTCGGGAGCCTCGACGAGCTGCGGGGCGTCCGCGATCGGGCGGTGGACTTTCGCGAGCGTGACCCGAGGGTCGAGCTCATCGACCTGCATGCGGACGATCAGCAGGTCCTCACGATCCACTCGATCTACGTGCGGTACCTCCTGCCGATGATGTGCGAGCTCCAATGGTGGGAGTTCCCCGAAGCACCCGCCGCCTCGAGTCGATCGGCCTGACGCCGGCCGCCACCGATCTTCGAACCGTCGGAGCCTCTCGGTAGGTTCCGACGATGAGCGAAGACCACGCCGCGGCCACCTTGCGGGCGCTCCGGGGCCGGCGTGAGCACGTATGCCAGATCGTCGCCCGCCGGCACGCCGCCAACCCTGCGGTCTTCGTCGCGGGCGAGTCGCCCGATGCGGGTGCCGAGGACGACGACCGCGTCCAGCTCGTGGTCGACTTCGACGACGAGGCCACCGTGCTCGATCAGGTCGGGCTGTCGCTCGACCTCACCGGTCTGCTCGATCGAGACGTCCCGGTGCGCTCCCGTCGCGGCCTCTCCGAGGCGCTGGCCGCGTCCCACGGACACCTCGAGCCACTGTGAGTCCCCGCCGCGAGCGGCTCCCGGCCGGAGAGGTCTTTCGGCTGCTCGACGACACCACCGACGCCGCCCAGCAGATCGTGGCCCGGGGCAAGGCCGGCTGGGACGCCGACCGGATCCATCGCCTGGCCGGCGAGGCGGTCATCGTGCACGTCGGGGAGCTGGCGAACCACCTCTCGGAGCAGTTCAAGCGGGAGATCCCGCAGGTCCGCTGGCGCGAGCTGACCGCGTTGCGCAACATGTCGGCCCACGAGTTCGACCGTCTCGACACCGATCTGGTCTGGCGGACCCTCCAGCGCGACGTCCCGCAGATCTCCCGGGAGATCGGCCTGTGGCAGGGAAGGCACCTGCTGCCGGTCGATCGCCACCTCACGGTCATCCGAGAGCTCAACCGAGGAACCTCACGAGAGGTTCGCGGACGATGAGCCCGACGTGGCGGCCGGCGCCAATCCGTTGGCAACATCGCCGGCCGTTATGCTCGCCGGATGGGCATGCTTGAGGGAAGGGTGGCGGTGGTGACCGGCGCGGGCCGGGGCATCGGCAGGGACGTCGCGCGGTGCCTCGCCTCGGAGGGCGCCAAGGTCGTAGTCAACGATGTCGGGGCCGCCCTCGGGGGCGAGGGTACCGGAGAGGATCCGGCCTCGGAGGTGTGTCGCGAGATCGAGGCCGAGGGAGGCACTGCGACACCCAGTCGGGACTCGGTGAGCGACTTCGCCGGTGCGGGGCGGATCATCGACACGGCCATCTCGACCTACGGGTCGATCGACATCCTCGTCAACAACGCCGGCATCGTCCGCGACCGCACGCTGGTCAAGATGGACGAGTCTGACTACGACGCCGTGATCGCCGTGCACCAGAAGGGCACCTTCAACACGGCACGTCATGCGGCACCGCACATGAAGGATGCCGGATTCGGCCGCATCATCAACATGACCTCGTCGGCGGGTTTGCGGGGCAACTTCGGGCAGACCAACTACGGGGCCGCGAAGGCCGCCATCATGGGCATGACCTTCGTCTGGGCCCTCGAGCTCGGTCGCTACGGGATCACGGTCAACGCGGTGGCGCCCGCCGGCTTCACCCGGATGACCGAGGGCCTCTACCAGGGAGGCGAGCCGCCGCCCGACCTGCGCTCGGCACTCAACGCCCCCCTCGTGGCCTTCCTCGCCTCCGAGGAGGCCGGTTACGTCAACGGGCAGGTCCTGGGTCGCACGGGCTACGCCTACACCATCTTCCAGACTCCCCGGCAGGTGGCCGCCATGTGGCAGGAGGGTGGGTGGACGCCCTCACAGGTCGCCGAGCACTTCCACGAGATCCTGGGCCAGCACCTCCAACCGGTGGGCATGCCCGCCCATCCCCTCCTCGGGAAGAAGTAGGCGTCATGCCTCAACGCCCCCACCCCCGATCCGCCGCGGAGGCCTGACCGAGCTCCAGCAGGACCTCGCAGCGAGCGATGGCGTTGTTGCGGACCGCCATCTCGGGGTCTCGTGAGAGCCGCAGCAGGGCCCGGGGGGTCGTGTTCTCGTGCACGGAGACGTGCCGGCGCACGGTCACGATCGGGTCTCGGGCCAGCAGGTCGATCACCGCCCCCGGCGTTGCCGGATTGGCCGCCACCGCGGCGCGGACTGCAGCACTGCCACCGACCGCGAGGCCGAGCATCAGCTCTGGTGGACCGTCGACGGCGCGGGCGGCGCGGTACCGTACCGCCTCGGAGGGGTCGTAGGCGAGAAGGCGCAGCACGTCTTGGGGCAGGCTCGGGTTCTCCGCCACCCACCATCGCTCCGTCGCCGAGTCACTCCCCGCCAGCTCTCTCAGCAGCTGCTCGGGGGCGTCGGGGTTGTGGGCCAGGGAGCGTCGCACTCGCTGCTCCGGATCCGCCGCGAGGTCCTCCGCAACGTCGAGCGGGAGATCGTGGCGTTGCGCCACGATGGTCCGCACGCCGGGATGCTCGCTTCCGGCGAGACGGCGGACCGTCCTTGGGTTGGCATCCGGATCACGAGCGACGCTGGCGTTCGCTCGGATCACGTACCGGTCGCACCCCGTTTCCGCGCCCAGCGCCCTCACGACCCGCCACTCGTCCGAGGAGTGCTCCTGACAGGAGTGGATGCCGTCCTTGTCTGGCTCGATGCGACACCCCGAGGAGGTGGTCGAGGCGCTCGAATCGGCCATCGAGACCGAAGCTACGCCGGAGCCCTGACGGTTTCGGCGCTCCGGATGGCTCGGGCCCTGGGCGATCCGGTCGGTGCCCGTGCTTCGCCCGAACGGGGCCCCGAGCGAGCCCAAGGGGTGGGTTCGTGGGACGATCGAGGGGTGCGCGTCGAACGGAGCTTCGCCTTTTTGGACCTCTCGGACTTCACCGCCCTCACCGACGCCGAGGGAGACGAACGTGCCGTGGCGGTCCTCCACAGCTTTCGAGCCCTCGTCCGAGAGGTCTGCTCCCGTCGCGCCGTGCGGATCGCCAAGTGGCTGGGGGATGGGGCCATGCTCGTCGGCGTCGGCAACCTCTCGACCCTGGAGGCCGTCCTGGAAGTCCAGTTCGCCTCCTCCCGACTGCCGGGAGTGGCGATCAGGACCGGGGTCACCGCCGGACCGGTCATCTTGTGCGAGGGAGACGACTACATCGGAAACGCCGTCAACATGGCGGCTCGGCTCTGCGAACTGGCTCCGGCCGGAGCGATACTGGCGGATCCCCCTCTCGCCGCCGACCTGCCCAAGTGGGGGGTGGCGTCGGATCCCGAGGAGTTCGCGGTGCGGGGCCTCGGGCGCACGGTCGACGTCGTGCGTCTCGCCCTCCGCCCGCTCGGCGATCCCGCCACCGCCGACCCGATCTGCGGAATCCCGCTGACCCGCGAGGTCGCGGCCGCAGTCGGCACGAGTGACTTTGGCCCGATGCTGCTCTTCTGCTCGGCCAGCTGCCGCGACACCTGGGTGCACCGCCCTCCCCCGCCGCCCGAAGAGCACGGCGCGGTGCGGACACCGCTGATCGGCTCGTAGCCGCGAGGTGCGGGCGGCTCGAGCCGCCCCCGGCGGGCCATCAGTGCGCGAAAAGGTGCCAGCCGGCGTACGTCCACGCCACTACGGCCACGGCGTTGCCCACCCGGGAGCTGCCGATGAGCCCCAGCAGCTCCTCTCCGTCCGCCACCCGACCACCGCTGCGCCGAGCCACCAGGTCGACCACGGCGGCCGCCCCGATCACGACGATCCAAAACGCCACCCCGACCGCTCGGCTGCTGCCCAACAACAACGCCGGCGCATGGGGCGAGGAGGCCAGCAAGAAGACGCCCGCGGCCGGCGGACCCGCACCCGGCGAGTCCCCCGTCGACGGCGCGGAGACGCCGGAGCCATCCGGCCCCGGGCGTGCGAGACGCGGCGTCCTGGCGCGAGCCACGCCGTAACAGAGCCCGACCAAGATCCAGATCAGCAGCAAGGCCGCATGGAGCGCCCGGTAGGCCTGCGACAACGCACTGATCGTGAGGTGCGGCTGGTGGGTTCCCGTGTCGAGGCCGAGCACCTCCCAGGCGAGTATCACCACGACGAGCGCCATCCACGGCGTGACGCCGACCAGGACGCGGCGCGGTCCACCGCGGCCCGGTCGCGGCCAGGCCTGCTCGAGAGGTTCGAGGTGCCACTTCGACGCCGGACGGCCTCGACCTCGCCAGACCAGAAGGTCGACCCCGACGACGGTCGCCCAGGTCGCCAGCCAGGTCGCCCGGGCGGGCGCCGTCGAGCGATCGAAGCCGCTGACCCATCCACACCATGCGGCGAGTATCAGGAGGCCCGAGACGGCCGGAGCCCGACGGCGGGCGACGGCTGCGGTCAGTGCACCACGCAGTTTGGGTTCCCGGTCGGGGCGGCCTTGTTCTTGCCCGACTTCCCCTTCTTCTCCGGCGGCGGATTGGCGGGGAACGCCTCCGCCAGGGCGTTCGCCATGTCGGCGGAGCGGACCTGGGAGCCCGCGGTGCTGTAGTGGATCTGGTCGGAGATGAACCAGGAGGGCTGGTTCTGGGCCACCGAGGCCCAGTCGTAGACCCGCATGTTGGGATACTGCGGACAGGTCTGCAGCAGCGCCTGGTCCCACTGCGCCATCTCGGACTCCGAGTACGGACCGGAATTGAGCAGGGAGAGGACGTTCACCCACATCACCTGTTGGTTGCCGAGGAGCGACATCATCCGCTGGACGCGATCGGGCATGCCCACGTTGGAGCCAACCGCCACGTCCGCCGCGTCGTTGGTGCCCATGGCGATCACCCAGCACCCGTGGTAGCCCTGACTGAGGAGCTGCTGGACCACGTCGTAGGCATTGGGCTGCCCCTCGTAGGTCTCGACGATCGAGCGAGCGCCGGAGATCTGGAGGTTCACGTTTTGGACCCCTACCCGGGCGTACTGGGCGGGCAACTGCTCCGAGGGGTTGAGGTAGTCGTCGGAGATCAGGCTCTCGGACGTGGAGTCCCCGATGTCGACCACGGACTGGCAGCTGGTCTGGGGGCTGGCAAGCGTGGTGGTCACGCCGGGGACGGTCGACGCCGGTGGGGCCGTCGTCGGGGTCGTCGTCGTATGGATCACCTTCCCCGAGGGGACCACGTGACCGAGATGCAGGTTCCCGCCCCCGGCCGCCGCGTTCTGCGTCGTCGTCCCGCTCGATCCCGGGAGCGCACCCGCCAGCCCGACGCCCGCCACGACCACCAAGAGCACCACGCCGCTGATGGCCGCCCATACCCCCGTGGTCGCCGTGGCGAGACCCCACTTGTAGTCCCTGATCTGGTGCCAGATGCGGCCGATCGCGCCGTGGCGGATGGGCGACTCGACGAACTTCCACGACAACGCCGAGACGACCAAGATGGCGGCGAGCTGCACCATGGCCCGGGGCAGGTCCGAGGTCCCCGATCCGACCGGGTTGATCGTGGTCACTACGGACCCACTGGTCAGCACGATGATCGGGTACTGCCACAGATAGATCCCGTACGAGCGGACCCCCACCCAGCGGAGGGGGAGCCAACCGAGGGCGGCGCCGATCCGGCTGGCCGGATGCGTGGCTGCGAGGATGACGAGCAGCGTGGCCAGCGAGAGCAGGACCATGCCCCCCCGGTAGAGGAATGCCGAGTACTCGTTGGTCTGCCAGAAGAGGAGGCCGATGACGACGAGGCCCACCGCGCCCATGGCGTCGATGAGGTTGCGGGCTCCTCGGGTCACGTCGGCCCGCAACCCTCGACTCGGCCAGACCATCGCCAGCGCCGCTCCGACGAGGATGGCAAAGATGCGCGTGTCCGTGCCGTCGTAGATCCGCGTCGGATCCTGGCCGGGGTGGTAAAGGGCGGCCATCTCCACTGCGGAGAGGAGGGCGAGGACGAGGGTGATGGCGACCAGCACGCCCCGCTTGCGGGCCCAGCGTCGAGCCCGCAGGCGCGGGGGTAGGGACCGGTTGGATCCCCGCACCCACCACAGACCGAGCGCCAGCAGCCACGGCCAGATCAGGTAGAACTGCTCCTCCACCCCGAGCGACCACAGATTGCCGATCGGCGAGGGTGGACCGAAGCGGGCGAAGTACGAGATGTGCTGGAAGATGAGCCACCAATTGCCGACGTAGAAGGTCGCCGCCAGCTCCCCGCCCCGCAACGAGGCGAGCTGGGAGCGATCGGCGATGCAGACCCAGACGGCGACCACCGCCAGCATCAGGAGAAGGGCCGGCAGGAGGCGTCGGGCGCGCCGGATCCAGAAATCGCCGAGCTGGAGCCGGCCCAGCGAGTGAAATTCGCCGAGCAGCAGGTCGGTGATGAGGTAGCCGCTCAGCGTGAAGAAGACCCCGACGCCGAGCAACCCACCGGGCGCCCACCGAAATCCCAGGTGGTAAGCGACCACGCCGAGGACGGCCACCGCCCGCAGGCCGTCCAGGCCCGGCATATAGCGCTGATTGCGCCCTATTGGTTCAGGCATGGATCACGCCTCGACCGGCCGCCCGGCACGGAGAAGTGTCGGTCGGCTCAACGACCGCACGAGCAGGAGTGAGATCGGGGTCATCGAAGGCAACATGCCGCCAGGTCGGTGGCCACAACGACTTCACCCTCCATCCAGCTCGCCGCCACAATCCGATCAGGCCCGCCCCATCATCCCCCATGGAGAGGGCCGATCGGTGCCAAGCACCGCTGCACCAACCCTCCACTCAGGGCTTTGGATACCCCGAACTGATCAGTCGGAGGGGCCCTTTCGGCCCACCATCATCGTCTCCAGAGTGACCGCGCGGAGGTCGCGGCGCGCCAGTTCGTCGGCGACGAGGCGGAGGGCCTCGACCCCGACCCGCCACATGCCCGGCTTGCCGTGGGCGTCGCTGTCATGGAGGAGAACGATCGCTCCAGGTGAGAGGCCCGCCGAGATACGCCGCGCCACTTCGGCCGGGTCGCTGGTGGTCCACTCCCGGCCCCAGGCGGACCACAGAACCGGCTGGAGGCCAAGCCCCCTGGCGAGAGCCAGGGTGGCACCCGTGGCCTGCCCGTAGGTCGGCCGATACCAGGTCGGCCGCAATCCCGCGGCCGCCGCCGACGCGTGGGCCCGGCGCAGGTCACGAAGCACCCATCGGGGGGAACGAAGCAGGTGGTGCTCGTGCGCGAAGCCATGCGTCTCCACCTGGTGGCCCCGGCGAACGAGCTCCGAGACCAGGTCGGGATGGCGCTCGACCTCGGCGCCGAGGCAAAAGAAGGTGGCCTGCCAGCCGAGCTCGTCCAGCACCTCGAGCACCGCAGGCGTGCCCTTCGGATGCGGTCCGTCGTCGAAGGTCAGCGCCACATCGGGTCCCCCCGGTCCCCGCCAGCGGCACAGACCCCAAGGGAGGGAGCGCATCGGCGCCCACTGTCCCAGGGTGACGACGCTCGGGAGGTACTCGGCCGCCAGTGCGGCGCCCCCGCAGGCGAGCAGGGTCCTCGCGGCCTTCCGGGCCGCGCTGGGGGGCGGGACAGAGGCTCGGCCCGTGGCCGGACTCACGAGGGGGAGTCGACGAGGCGCCCGATCAACTGGGCCTTCAAGACCTTGCCGGTCGCGTTCCGCGGCAGCTCGTCGACGACGTACCACCTCCTCGGCACCTTGTAGTCCGCCAGCATCTTGAGGCAGTAGGCGCGCAGGGCGTCGGTGTCGACGACACGGCCGACCCTGGGCACGACAAAGGCGGCGAGGTCCTCACCCAGCACGGCGTGCGGGACGCCGACGACGGCCGCCTCGAGGACGTCGTCGTGCGACACGATGGTGTGCTCCACGTCGGCCGCGTGGATGTTGTTGCCACCCCGGATGATGACGTCTTTGGTGCGACCCACGATGTAGAGGTAGCCATCCTCGTCCAGCCGGCCCAGATCGCCGGTCCGCAGCCAACCGTCCACCCAGGTGGCGGCGCTGGCCGCCGGGTCGCCGAAGTACTCGCGCGGCCGTCCCGGCATGCGGAGCAGGATCTGGCCGATCTCCCCCGTGGGGACCTCCTCGCCCGCCTCGTCCACGCAACGAACCTCGGCGGGCGGCGCGGGCATCCCCACCGACCCCGGCCGCCGGACGGCCTCGCCCTTGGGCATGAGGCAGTAGGCGGCACCCGCCTCGGTCATCCCGTAGTTGTTCGAGACCAACGCGTCGGGCATCCGCTCCTGGAGGCTCTCGAGCACCGTCGGCGCCAGCGGCGCGCTCCCCACGGAGCAGATCTGGATGGACGAGAGGTCCGACGTCGGGAAATTCGGGTGGTCCAGCAGCAGCTGCGCCATCGCCGGCACGAGGAAGACGGCAACGGGGCGCTCCTCTTCCACCACCTCGAGCCAGCGTCCCGCCTCGAATCGAGGTTGGTAGACGGTCGACATGCCCAGCCTCATCGGGTTGTAGACGAAAGAGAGCCCGGCAAAGGTGAACATCGGGCTGGCCACGAGCCATTTGCCACCGTTCCAGCTCGGCCTCGTGCCCGGCACCATCGAGGCGTTGGAGAACCGGACGCCGACCCCCTTCGGATTCCCCGTGGTCCCCGACGTGTAGAGGATGTCGGCCAGGTCCTCGCTGTCCCTCTGCACCTGCATCGGCGTGTCGTCGTCGGCGAGCGCGCCCGCCCAGGGGAGGACCCCGGGAAGGTCGACCGCCGCTCCCCGCATCGACGCATCCACCACGGTCCGCCCACGCGAGGATCCTTGGAGGTCCACGAGCGACGCGAGGGCCGCCGCTGTCCTCGGCGACCAGTGCCTCGTCGGCGACCGCTACCCGGACGTCGGCATGCGCCATGACGCGGGCGATCTCACGGGGCGACAGTCGCGGATTCATCGGCACCGCGACACCTCCGGCCCGGTGGATGGCCGAGTAGCTCACGAGCCATCGGAGGGCATTGGCAGCATCCAGATGGATCGCCGCACGATCGCCCGGCCCGAGCCCGGCAGCGACGAGGCCGCGGGCCAGGCGGTTGGCCTGGCGGTCCCACTCCGAGAAGGTCAAGGAGCCCCCGTCGACCACTCGATAGGCGCGCTCGTCGGGATACTGCTCCGCCATCCGACGGAGGAACTCGGGTAGCAGCACGCGCTCTCCAGGGGTTGACGCCGGTGTCAGGGTCGCAGCAGCATGACCGATGCCCGGCTGCCGGTCAATCCGATCGGGGCGAGGCCATCGACCCCTTCGTCTGACGCCGACGTCAGGTACAGTGACGGACAGAAAAGGGGGATCCCGCGGGGGGTTGCCGGCCCGGCGGCGCAGTCGCCGGGCCGGCGACGGGATCGCTCCAGGCGCAGATAGCGGTACGGGGGACCTATGGACGACCATCGCATCGTCGATTCGGACACGCACGTGCTCGAGCCGCCCCACATCTGGGAGACCTGGCTCCCCGCTCGCTACCGGGATCGCGCCCCCAAGCTCGTGAGGGACGAGGAGGGAGGTGACGCGTGGGCCTTTGCCGGCGCCGCGGACCCCGACCCGATCGGCCTCGTGGCGACGCCCGGCAAGGCATACGACGAGTTTCGTTGGACCGGGGTCACCTACGAGCAGGCACGCGCCGGTTGCTACGACGGCGCCGAGCGCCTAAAGGACATGGACGCCGACGGGGTCGATACCGCACTCGTCTTCGCGCCCCATCGCACCATGGGTCACTTCCTGGGCGACGCCGACGACGACTTTGTCCGGGCCGGGATCGAGGCCTACAACCGATTCTTGCTGGAGGAGTTTTGCGCGCCTGACCCCAGGCGGTTGATTGGCCTGGCCCAGACGCCCTCGACGGGCATCGACGACGCGGTGGAGGCGTTGGGCAAGGCGGCGGCCAACGGCTTCAAGGGGGTCGTCATCATGAACTGGCCATCCGGCGGGGACTCCCTGAGCGACGACGACGATCCCTTCTGGGCCGCCGCCCAGGAGGCCTCCATCCCCGTCTCGATCCACATCAACCTGGTCTCTCGCAAGGCCCGGCTGGAGCAACGCCGCGCCACACAGACCAAGGGTGCGCGCCAGGACCTCTACGGAGGAAGAAGCTCAAAGGCCCGCGCCAAGGCGGTCGGGGGCCTGGCGGGCGTCTTCGCGACGGTGCCGAGCACGATCTCCCAGCTCATCTTCACCGGTGTCTTCGAGCGGTTTCCGGCGCTCAAGATCGTGCTGGTGGAGACGGGCGTGGGCTGGATCGGCCACTTCATCGAACAAATGGACGACCGCTACTGGCGAAACCGCTCCTGGGGTGAGATCCCGATCAGCGAACCTCCCTCTTACTACTGGCGCAGGAATCTCGCCGCCACCTTCATCACGGACCGAGTGGGGATTGCGACGAGACACACGGTCGGCGTCGAGAACATGATGTGGTCGAGCGACTACCCCCATCACGGCAACGACTGGCCCTACTCTCGCAAGGTCATCTCGGAGACGATGGGGCACATCTCCGACGGCGAGCGCCGACTCATTACGGGAGCCAACGCCCGGCGCATCTACGGCCTCGATTGAGTCCGGCAAGCTCGGACGACGGACGCCTGCTTGGTAGGCCGGCCCCCCTGGTGAGCCGGCCTATCTGATGAAGGGGGCGACGGTGGCCGTCACCAGCGAGACGGCCACCACGACGGCGAGGGCCAGAGCGAGGGCTCGGCGACGGCGCGTGGACGTCCGGGCCCAGTCCCCATCGTCCACGGCGTGGGCGCACCGTTCGCCACCCCGGGAGTAGTCGATCGTCCTTGGGTGCGCCTGCAGCGGTGCCCGGCGGCGCCGGGAAGGCCGCACGACACGAAGCGGCCGGGCGTGCGGCCGTCCGGTAGGTCCTCGCTGCACGTGGGCCTGCGGCCGGCCGGAGCAATACCGGTGCCAGGCTCGGTCGGGACGGTCGGCGTGACGGGATGCCACACCATGATCTTGGCCGATCCGCGCCGGGTGCGCAGATCCGCCTTCCCGCCGGGAGGTGCCTCGCTCAGGGGCGAGCCATGAGCATGCGACGCTCCTCGAGATGCACGGCCAGGAGCGGGACCACCTGGTGCCAGTCGCCCACGATCCCGACGTCGGCGTGGCCAAAGATCGGGGCCTCGGGGTCCGGGTTGACGGCCAGGATGGTGCCCGCGGAACGGACGCCCACGACGTGGTTGAACTTGCCGCTGAGCCCGATCGCCACGTAGAGGCGCGGCGCCACGCTGCGGCCGGTGATCCCGATCTGACGTGACCGGGGCATCCATCCGCGGTCGGTGACCTTGCGGGTGGCCGCCACCTCGGCGCCGAGCACGTTGGCCAAGGGGTCGAGGAGGTGATACTCGTCCGGCGACACACCCGATCCCACACCGATCACGGCATCGGCCCGTGCCAGGACCTCGAGGTCGTCGTCCCTCCCCTCCGACAGGGTCCGCACGCGGCCGGCCGGCTCGACGACACGGCGTGTCCGTACGCGTGGGTGGTGCCCATCGATCGGCAGCACGGGCAGGACACCTGGGCGCACACTGACCAGCTGGACCCTCGAGGTACAGGTGATGTCGGCGATCATGACGCCGGAAAAGGCGGGCTTGGGTGCCACGAGGACCCCGTCGACCAGGTCGACGCCCATGGCGTCCCCGATGAGGCCAGCATCGAGTGCCGCGGCGACTCGACCGGCCACCTCCCGGCCGAACGAGGTGCTCGGCGCGAGGATCACCGAGACCTGCTCCTCACCACACCACTCCGTGAGCGCCCGGGCGACGTCCTCGGCTGCCAGTGCCCCCTCGACCTCGACCACCTCGTCGGCGCCCACCACTCCGAGCTCGTCTTCGATCGCCGCGCCGAAGGCGACCACACGACCGCCGGCCTCCCCCCACAGGTGGCGTGCCGCGCTCAGGAGCTCCCGCGCCGCTTCGAGCCGCCCTCGCTCGACGAGCACGCACCACGCCCCCCCGGGGACGCCGGTGTCCGGCGTCCCCAGAAAGGGAGGCCGGCCACCGGCCCGCGGTGGCGCCGCTCCTGGAGCGGCGACCGACGGTCCACCCCCGAGGTCACTCGCTCCCCCGATCGTCGCCAGCGCGCCCAACCGCTCGAGAACCTCCAGCGCCTCGTGGACCTGCTCGGCCGGGCTTCCGGTGAGCACGACGGGAATACGGTCGTGGGAAAACGTCCGCACCGCGCCCACCTTGGTGGGACTCCCCGCGGCACCCCACGGACCGGGGCCGAGGTCCCCCGCCGACAGGCGCCGAAGACGGTCCGGTGCGACGGCGGCCCTCCCCTCGGGCGGCACCTTGGACGGCTCACAGAGCCGCTCGGCGCACGAGAGGACGGCCGGGAGCTGGAGCTCCACCGTCGCCCATCCGTCATCCTCCTCCAGCTGAGCCCGGATCGATCTACCGTCCAGCGCGAGGTGGCGTACGCCGGCGGCGAAGGGCAGGTCGAGCAATTGGGCCAGCTCGGGACCGACCTGTCCGGTGTCCCCGTCGATCGTGTTGCGCCCCACGAGGACCAGGTCGAAGGGGCCCGCCGACCGGAGGGCCGCGGCGAGTGCCCGAGCGGTGGCGAGGGTGTCCGAGCCGGCGAAGGCCGGATCGCAGAGGTGGACGCCCTCTTCGGCCCCCCAGGCGATCGCTTCACGGAGCACGTCTTCGGCGGGTGGGGGGCCGAGCGTGAAGACCACGCACCGACCGCCCGAGGCCCGGGCGATCTCCACCCCCTTGGAGACCGCACGCCGGCAGTAGGCGTTCATCTCGAGCGGCGAAGCGTCCCTGACCAGTCTGCCGTCTGGCCCCAGGACCAGGGACTCGGCTACCGGGATCTGCTTGACGAGGGCCGCGATCCGAAGGGGCTGATCCACGGTGATCGAGTCGAAGACCTGTTGCTCCGTCATGGATTCCCCGCTCGCCTCCCACGCTGGTGTTCCGCTCCCGGCCGAGCCCGGCGCCCGGACCGTGGGGAACCCTACCGGTTGCCGCCAGGAGAAACGGACGCTGACTTCGCGCCGGGCGAGCTGCTCGAGACGGGTGGGGCACCGACACCCCCGTCACGTGGGCGGCGCGTACGCAAACCGACGCTTCACGTACACTGCTCGTGCGCCTCTAGCTCAACGGCAGAGCAACGGACTCTTAATCCGCAGGTTGGGGGTTCGAATCCCCCGGGGCGCACCAGGTCAGGGGCACTTTTCGGCGCCTGCGCCGGAAGAACCTCCCATATCCATCCCATAGACGTTACGGTGGGGTGATGGCGCAGGGCTCCAAACGCCTACTCCGTGGTTCCCGCTCGCGCGGCGTGTGGGAGTGCCGGGTGTTCATCGGGCGCGACCCGGTCAGCGGCAAACAGCGGTACAAGAGCAAGACCGCGAGGGGCGGAGTTGGTGACGCCGACGAAGCTCTCCGCAAGCTGCTCGAAGAGGTCGGCGCCGGCAAGCACGACGCCTCGGACACCACCGTGCGACACCTCTCAACTAAGTGGCTCGCGCACATCGAGCGCGTGGGCCGCTCCCCCACCACGCTCCGCGAGTACAAGCGGCTCATCGAGAAGCGGATCAAGCCGGTACTCGGCGACGTGCCGTTGAGCAAGCTCGACCCAGAGACGCTCGACTCCTTCTACGGGCGCCTCGCTGAGGACAAGTTGTCCCCCGCGTCAATCCGCCAGGTGCACGCCATCCTGCGCGCCGCGTGTCGACAAGCGGAGAAGTGGGGCTGGCTGAGCTCCAACCCGGCGTCTCGTGCCACGCCCCCGCCCGTGCATCAGAAGCCCAAGGCGGTACCGCTGCCCTCCGAAGTAAAGGCCATGATCGCCGCGGCCGAAGAGGACGACACCGACATGGCCGCCCTCATCGCCTTGGCCGCCACCACGGGCGCCCGGCGCGGCGAACTCTTAGGCCTCCGGTGGGGCGACGTCGACCTCCAGGCAGGGACGCTCACCATCGAGCGCTCCGTCGCCGTCATCGGCCGTCACAACCTCGTGGTAAAGCCCACCAAGACGCATGCCGTGCGCCGGCTGGCATTGGACGACTTCGCCATCGAGGTGTTGCGCCGGCAACGGGCCGAGCTCGACAGTCGAGCCGACGACCTCGGGACCATCGTCACCGACGACACGCCGGTCCTCACGTACGACCTCGAGCGGCCGATCGCTCCCGACACCGCCACCCACTACGTGCGCCGCGTCGCGGACAAGGCCGGCGTCGACTGCCACCTCCACCAACTTCGGCACTTCGCCGCCACCCAGCTGGTCGGGGGCGGCCACGACGTGCGTACGGTTGCCGGGCGCCTCGGTCACGCCAACGCCAATACCACCCTCAAGGTGTACGCCCACGCTCTCCCGGAACGGGACAGGGCGGCGGCCGCTGCTCTTGGAGCTGCATTACGCCCGTCACGCCCAGGGCCTCCGCGTCGTCAAGGAGCACGTCGGCGAAGCTGACCCGTTGAACCGGCGGCGGCCCCTTGGCTGTCGCAATGGCGACCACCAAGGCGCGGGCCGCGACCTGGAAGAGGGCTCCAGCGCTGCACGTACCGACGAAACCGCAGTCCGGCCGTGGGCAACTCAACGTGACCAGCTCATCCGACTCGCCAGGCGCAGACCGGCTGAGCTGGGCCCACCGTTTTCAGGGCGTGAGCTGCACGGCGCCGCAGTAAGTTACCTGCTCAAATGCCATTGTCTCGGAGCGAGGTGATCCGGCTCGGCGAGCGCCTACGAGATTCGCCGACGCCGGACATCGAGGTGGGCGCCTCTCCGGCGACCGCTTGCTTCGAATCCTTCAGACCCTTCCATCTGGCGGGTCACCGCACAGAGCCGAGCCATCAGACGACAGGTGCGCGTCCGCGGCGTACGCGGAACGGGGCCGGCGGTCGTTCCAGCGGCCAGTCAGGCAACGGTCAGCTTACAGCGCGCCGCTCTGCCCCTGGGGAGTCGAGCCAGCGACGCATCTGTTCGTAGATGGTCGGATGATTCAGGAGATGGAAGTGGTGCAGACCACCGAGGTGACGGCCATTGTCGATCTCGATCGGCGTGACGCGCCGACGGCCCTGCCCTGATGCACTCGCGAACCGAACGAAGAGGTCACCGAACAGCCGGCCGACGGGATGATGAGCGTTCCGAGTGACCGTTGCGCCGATGAAGTAGTAGTTGGCCTCCGCGAGAAACGGGACCTCCTCGCAGCGGTTCTTGAGGAACTCATCCGGGTCGTGGCCTACCCAGTCACTCTCTAGGCAAGAGCCGAAGCGCATGTCCTTGATGCCGGCGCTTCGCGAATTGATCGCCTTGGCAAAGGGCCGCGTCTCCGGCAGCCGGTCCAGCACCCATCCCACGACATTCGCACCCTGCTCGACATGGGAGCCCAAGTGGGGAGTTCCGAGGCAGAACACATGGCGAACCCGGCTCACCCACTCCCTCTCGTCAACTGCTGCCTGGTGACAAGCACTCCGCACGACCAAGCCGCCCATCGAATGTGCGATCAGGATGATCTCCTCGACCGGACATGGCCAATCCGCTACGACCTGGGTGAGCAGATCGGCCAAGCTGCCGCCGTTGTCAGACACGTGCAGGCCGCTGTTGTACCGCACGTAGAGCGGGGTGTACCCCAGCTCGATTTGCAATCTCTCTCCATAGTTGGCCTGTGGCTCATCGGTCTCCGCTTCCCTGAACCAGGACCACTCGGTCTGGCATAGTCCGTGGACGAAGATGGCGAGCCGAGGGGTGGCATCGGGATACGCCACAGCCAGGTCCATTGCCTCGGGAGAGACCTCGCGTTCTCCACGCCGAAGGGTCATCTGGAACGTCAACTCGTTGCCTGTTGAGGAGAGTGCGTCTCCACGGATGCCGTTGAGAGCGCCCAGGGCGGTGCTGCCTCTCCTGGTGGACGAGATCGGCGATGTCGTCTCACCGATGGTGAGTGCTACTCCCGTAGCGAGCGCCTGCGGTACCAAGCGATGGGCTCCTCCGACCAGTCCATATACACCACCGGCGATCGGATCATGCACCCGGCGCACCGGCATCCCGATCGGGCCAAGGACGCCAAAGATCCTGTCCGCTACGGCCCTATGAACACCGCGGACCATGGTCACGTTTCGGCCCAGCGCGTCCCCGGCCGCTTGTCCGACCGCTCGGATCTCGCCTTTACCTGACGGCAGCTCCATCGCTACCCCCTCACTCACCACCCACCCCTGGGCGGTGCGTGGGCCAGCTTAACGGCGCGGACCCTGTCAAGGGTTGCTCCAGCCGGCCCGCCACGAGCAGGTCGGCGTCGCCCAACCGATCGTGGCCTGCCTCAACCACCGGGACCACGACCACGTTGTCCACCGGTTCGAGGCCCTTGCCAATGGCATCGGCGATGGCGTGCGTGTTGTGGGCGATCACCGAAAGTCGCGATCGGCGATCAACAGAATTCGCGCTCTGACCTGATCCGGTAGCGCTCCTCCAAGGGCATCCACCACCGTCGGTGACGGCCCCTCCAGCCTCTCGAGCATCCACGCACCGAGAGTCCGGAGGGACCACCGACATGTTGACCCAGGAGGAGTACGTGCACGACGTGCTGGCACTGAAGCGCCAGGGCTGGAGCATCGCCGAGATCGCCCGCGAGCTCGACTACCACCCGGCCACCATCGCCAAATGGCTGAAGAACGGCGGGCCCCCCGAGCACCGCCTCGTCCACCCGACCGAGCGGGTGATCGACGACCGCTGGGGCCGCCGCATCGACGATCTCATCGCCCCGCCGTCGAAGCTGCTGGCCAAGAGCGCCTACGAGATCATGGTGGCCGAGGGGTTCGCCGGTTCCTATCCGAGCGTGGTGCGGGCCGTGCGCGCCCGGCGCGGTCCGCGCTTTCGCCCGGCCCCCCAGGTGTCGGTCCCGATCGAGACCGCTCCGGGTGAGGAATCCCAGTTCGACTTCTCCGACTGCAGCGACCGGGGCATCGAGTTCGGGCTCGCCCCGGTGCTCTGGTGCTTCGGGGCCATCTTGTGCTGGAGCCGGCACCTGTTCTGGTGGTTCACCACCTCGGTCGACCGGGAGCACACCTTCGAGGGCCTGGTCCGCCACTTCGAGGCGGTGGGCGGGATCCCGGCCATCTCCCGCACGGACCGGATGGGGGCGCTCGGGACCTCCCAGGGGCGGCGGTTCTCCCTCCATCCCCCGACGGTCGGCTTCGCCGCCCACCACGACACCGAAGTCAAGGCCTGCCAGGCAAGAGACGCCAAGCGCAAGGGCAAGATCGAGCGCCCCTTCCGGGGTCTCGAGGCCTCCTTCTTGGAGGAGCTGGCGGTGCTCGGTGCACCGGCGAGCATCGACGAGCTGAACGAGGTGGCGCAGGGCTGGCTGGCCGAGCGGGTGAACGGCCGGGTGCATTCGACGACCAAGGAGACGCCGGCCGAACGGTTGGAGACCGAGCGCCGGTTCCTCCATCCCCTCCCGCCCCGGCGCTTCGACACCGCCTACATCGAGCCCCGCCGGGTCCACGTCGCCCTGCCCTTCATCGAGTGGGACGCCGTGCGCTACTCGGTGTCCCCCGAGTGCCTCGGCCAGAAGGTGACGTGCCGGGTCGAGGTGGACTCGAGCATCTTGGAGATCAGCTGGGGTGGGACCGTGGTGGCGAGTCATCGACTGGCCGACAAGGGCACCGCCGAGGTGTGGGACTCGGCCCACCGCCAGGCGGCCGAGGCGGCCGCCCTCGGACACACCCGCCCGGTGCTGCGCCTCGTCGATCACGCCCCGATGCCCCGGCCACCGGCGGCGTTCAGCGACTTCGACGTGGAGCTCCCCGACTTGGCGGCCCGTTACGGAGATCCCTCGTGACCGGGATCTACGAGCAGCTGAAGGCCGATCTCGACTACCTGCAGATGGGCGCCGTCCAAGAGTGCTTCGCCACCCTGGCCGAGGAGGCGACGGAGAAGGGCTGGAGTCACGTCGAGTACCTCCACCAGGTCATGGCCACCCAGGCGTCGGCCACCACCAACCGCCGGCTGGCCGCCCGGCTGCGCTACGCCCGCTTCCCCTATCGGCGCAGCATCAGCGACTTCGACTTCGAGTTCCAGCCGAGCGTCGACCGAAAGCTCGTCGAGGACCTGGCCACCTTGCGCTTCATCGGCGAGCACCGCCCGGTCGTCCTGCTCGGCCAGCCCGGGTGCGGCAAGACACATTGTGAGACTGGATCCACCGGTCCATCCAGGACAGGAGTCAGGGTTGGCGCCGGTGGCTCGACGTGACTCGAAGACTCATTGCCGCCGCGACAGCGGCTGGCCTTGCTTTGGATATGTCCGTTGAGCTGCCAGCGCCGGCCCGGATCCCGCACACCTTGGCCTGATCAGAAGCCTGTCCGTCTCGAAGAGGCGTGACCCATCACAGTCCTGCCGCGCGGCTCCACCCCGGACCGGCACCGACAACCCGCCGTCCATCATGGAGGAACCCATATGCGCCTTGCTGACCACGTCGACTTCGTGATCGGGGTCGACACCCACAAGCTGTCCCACACCCTCGGTCTGGTGAGCACAGGTGGCGTCGAGCTCGACGACGTCACGTTCGCCACCGACGCGTTCGGCTACCGCAAGATGCTGGCGTGGGCCAACAAGCGCACGGCAGACCCGTCGCGCCGATGCTGGGCCATCGAGGGAACCGGAAGCTTCGGGTCGGGCCTCACGACCTACCTACTCGAGCAGGGTGAATGGGTGGTCGAGATCGACCGTCCCAAGCGACCGGCCCGCCGCAACGGTGCCAAGTCTGACGTCCTCGACGCCTACCGGGCAGCCCGCGAGGCACTGGCCCGTCCGCACCTGGCTCAACCGCGACGACGAGGCGTCCGCGAGGCGATCCGTGTCCTTCTATGCACCCGGGAAGGTGCCGTTCGTTCTCGGACCCGAGCCTTGTGCCACCTCCAGGCTCTCATCGTGAACGCGCCAGCCCAGCTTCGTGACCAGCTCCGACGCGACGCCGTCGAGGTCCAAGTGGAGCGCTGCGCCCGGCTGCGGGTCTATGCCGAGCACAGCATCGAACATCGCTCGACCGTGCGCGCCCTTCGGGCGACCGCCCGACGCATCCAGGTCCTGAGCGCCGAAGCCGATGACTTGGAAGCCGAGCTCGAACTCCTGGTCGCTGAGCACGCGCCCGAGCTACTCGCCGAGCCAGGCGTGGGCACCATCTCGGCGGCTCAGGTCATCAACGCCTGGTCACACACTGGCCGGATCCGCTCGGAAGCAGCGTTCGCCATGCTGTCCGGATCGGCGCCCGTCCCCGCCTCGTCGGGCAAAATCGTCCGCCACCGGCTGAACCGAGGCGGTGACCGTCAGCTCAATCGAGCCCTACACACCATCGTTCTGTCGCGCATGCGTTTTCACGACGAGACCAAGGCCTACGTCACCCGCCGCACCGCCGAGGGCCTTACGCCGCGCGAGATCAAGCGGTGTCTGAAGCGTTACGTTGCCCGTCGGCTGTTCCGGGCGCTGGAAGCGGCCAAGCCCAGTGCTCCGGCCGTGGTCATGGCCGCTTGACAGCCATAGAAGCATCCTGGCGGTGGCCTTGGCCACCGCGGCGGTCGAGGCTGGCTACCGGGGCTACTTCACGACGGCCGACGACATGGTGCGCACCCTGCTCGCCGCCCGAGCGGCCGGGAACTTCGCCACCAAGCTGCGCGCCTACACCGCCCCGACCGCCCTCGTGATCGACGACGTGGGTCTGCTCCCGATCGGTGCCGAGGGCGCCGGGGTGTTCTTCACCGTCATCAACGCCAGATATGAGAACGGCCATCCGACGCTGGCCACGAGCAATCGGGGCCTGCCCTCGTGGGGTGAGGTCTTCGGTGACGCGGTGGTCGCGGCGGCCATCTTGGACCGGCTCATGCACCGCGCCGTCGTGTTCAACATCAAGGGACCGTCGTGGCGCATGCGCGAGCACCAGGCCCTGGCCGAGGCGGTGAAGATGTGAACACCCTCGTCGTGTTCTGGGTCCTGCTCGCCAGCGTGCTGGCCGAGCACGCGTCGAAATGCTGGCCGAGGAAACCGAAGCGCGCCCCGGAGCAACGAGCGACGGACCACAACCGCCGAGTCGGGCCCGGGGACCCCCGAAAAGCAGGGTGCGAACTCCCGGCCGATGGCACACGTCAGGTCCACCGAGCACCGAAGTCACGCCGTCAACGCAGCAGCATCACCGCCGTCGGCCGGGATCCACCCGTCCGATCCTTGACCGACACCAACCGATCGAATACAACGTCCGAAGGGAGCGTCACCGGGTCACCTCACCGCGAATTCTGTTGATCGCAGAACGCGAGATTCCTTGATCGCCCACACGTGTTGCCGAACATCGACTCGTAGACGATCACCGCCCTTATGGCCACACCTCCTGTGATCGCCGATCGCCTGAAGCGGCCTTTTCACTCCGAGCACCCTCGTTCTGCTCATACCCGCCGGGCCGCCCCGCTTTGGAGCAAGCTAAGGACCTAGGCATCGAATCGACAAGAGGGAATGATGTCGAATCAGGGGCCCTCTCCCGAGGGCGAAGAGACGCAGACGGTGGTCGGTGCGAGGCGGCCGACGGCCGGCCGCGCCCCCCGAGCTAAGGGGCCCTGGGGGTTTTTGCACTCCCCCCGGTCAAGCGTTGTCGGTCCTCCTTGAAACGTCAGCGCAGCCCCTGGACGAGGAACAGCAGCCCTCCTCCCCGGACGCGGATAGTTGCTTCCGCTGTCCCTGCGGCGGGGGCTGGGGTCCTAGTTCAGCCCCGGTCCCCGCCGCAGGGACCTTCTCGGGAGTCGACTTCCCTGAGCTAGTCGACTGCGCCGCGCCGAGATCTCCTCCTCCTGGCTGACCGCGCACCCCGAGTGCGGTATTTGGGAGCTCGTCCCTTTACCGCCAAGGGCGGCCGGGGGCTGGAGGGTTTGGCCCATTCCTTTCAGCCCCCGCGCTGTCCTTACCGACTTCTCTGACGGCGTTCGCCACCGCCGTCTGAGTGGGGAGCACGGATGTTCCATCTCTACGCATCCGTCTCCCCGAGCGGCGGTCGGGTCTTCGGAATACATGGGCCGGAGACTCGGCCGTCGCGCCAACCAACACGGCAAGGGCATCTGACCCTGGTTGATCATCTCGATCAGCTAGTTGGCGCCCTCGGTCTCCTCACGGTGCTTGTCTTGCGCGGCTACGACTTCACTCATGCTCGGGTAGTCGGGTCCCACCTGCACGCCCAGACCGTCGAGCGCCGTGCCGCAGTCCCCGCAGCGGAGCTGATAGGAGGTCCCCGCGGACGTGAGCTGCTTGCCGTGGATACGAGGACTGTGCGGAGCCATGGCCTTTACCCCCTGGTCAAGGGTCTCACCGTAGCGTGCTTGTGACGGTTCCACCACGAGAGGATGAGGAGCATGGCCACCCTCGGACCAAGCTCTCTTACTAACCGCATGGCCCCGGCAGGATCTAGGAACCAGCGCCCACCAACGCGACAAGGCCCCGGGGACCGAGGCGCCCCGGGGTCCTCGTGTCCCTGACAGATCAGCGCTTCGGCCTCGCAGTCTTCCTACCCACGGACCAAGTTCCTTGGCCAAGGGCCGCTCCCGCTCACCGAGCCCCCCGCACCCCCTTCGCGAAGGAACGCCCGCCCCGTTGGCTAACGCGGGACTGGCGCTCCACCTATGACCTCCAACAACCAGCCCGTCCAGTCACCGCCACAGCAACCCTACGGACCCTTAATTGGGAGGTCCAATATAATAGAACAGCCACGAAGGATCTCTTATTCCACAACCTCCCGGTCCCGCCCTGTAGCCAGCCACCTCGCCGCGGTGTCGATACTCGGCAACACTGAGCTTGACGCGCAAGGAGGTGCCTTGGCGACGGCACCTTCTCTGTTCTCCTCCCCCCTCTCTCCTTCGAGAGTGGACGGGGCCCCTAGAGGGGTGTCTGGCGCTGCCGCCCCGGCCCTTCACGTTGGGGGCGGTTTCGCGCGCCTAGAAGGAGGTGTGAAGGGCGACTCCGAAGTCCCCGGATTGGTTGTGGACCCGAACAGAGGACCTCGGAGCCCACTTACAAACCTATACGGCACGGTGGGCTCCGGGGCCCCAGGCTCATCGAAGAGAGGGAGAGGAGCGGTGGGGCCGCTCCGGAGCCCTGAGAGTGATGCTACGACCGCCCAGCACCGATGGACGGCGCCTCGGCCAAATTTCGCGGTCAAGAGAGACTCCGGGAGCGCCTGGCCGGGCTCCCCCCGGAGCCGGTTTCGATGCTACCGAAGTAGGGTTTCCCCGCGCTGCCGCTCCAGGCAGGCCCACCTATCACCTTCTCCTCTGGGGCCTTTGCGCGTCTAGCCCCAAAGCAAAGACAAGTCCCCGACACCCCGGAGAGTTCCCTGGCCCGTCGATACGCGCTCGATCGGGCGGTTGCCCCGGGGCGAGGGGGACACACTCATCCTACCGGCTCACGGCCGGCAGTCGTCCCTAAGCAGTCGAGCCAACGCTGCCTTGAGCTCGTCTAGCCGCGGCTGCACATCCTGTACCTCGGCAATGAGTCGCAAGGCGTTCCGGTTCTGGTTCCTCCCGAGGAACGTCCGTAGGGGCACTCATTCGGTCGGCTACGCCAAGCGGGCCGTGACCCCGAAGCCCCTCCGGGCCGGCTACTACGTGCGGCATCCTGTGGGCACCACGACCTCGGCGGTCACCCGGCGAGCGCTCGGCTACGGCAGGCGCAAGCGCCGCTGACTAGGAACTATCTGGGGGAACACCCTTGAACGTCACAGCCGCGCGGTTGCTGTAGGTTGGCTCGGCCAACAGCTCAAAGAAGAGGGGTGACGGTGGGAAGGACCAAGCGAGCCCTTACTGCGGTGGTAATGACGGGTGTACTGCTCGGGCTTGGGGGGGCGGTGAGCGGCGGGGCGCCGTTGGGCGCGCCAGGTGAACAGCCGTTTCACATGACACTCGAGGGCTCACTCCCAGCGGGCACCAGTACAGGCCGGTTCGCCTCATGTGGTGATGAGTACGTCGAGAGGGGCGCTAACCAGACCGTTCCGCACATCGACTTCGTCGCTTATCCGACCGTCACCCTGTTTCCCATCGTCGCGGTGGGTACCGCCCCCTATGTGTTCGCCTCGCGGGCGGTGACATCCATGAGCCTCACGATTAGCAACTTGGAGACCGACCGAACCCAATTGTGGAAGGTGAACAACTTGGAGACCGACCGAACCCAATTGTGGAAGGTGACCTGGTATTGCACGCCCGACAAGGGCAAGGCATGGCTCGTCTTCGGGTGACCGCAAACTGACGAACGTGACTGAGCCGCTGCGGTCCTTCTTCGTCGAGCGCGGCCGGTGCTTCCGCATGGTCCGGGACCCGGTACCCGAGCGACGAGGGCACCCAATGCATTGCCCCGAGCCGGTGGTCGCCCGTGGCCCGTTCCGGTCCGAGGCCCGGAAGGTCTACACCGTGGACCCTGCGCCCACTGCGGCGACCTCGTCGAGCACCCACCAACCGACCGGGTCCGGTACTCCTCGGACGGCGACAAGCGGCGGGCGATGCTCGTAAACGGGGCAGTGGTCCACGCGAATGCGGGGACTTCAGCGGCAACGGAACGTGAGCCCCGTGGAGGGTTTGGCCCATTCCTTTCAGCCCCCGCGCTGTCCTTACCGACTTCTCTGACGGCGTTCGCCACCGCCGTCTGAGTGGGGAGCACGGATGTTCCATCTCGATCTCTACGCATCCGTCTCCCCGAGCGGCGGTCGGGTCTTCGGAATACATGGGCCGGAGACTCGGCCGTTGTCGCGCCAACCAACGCGGCAAGGGCATCTGACCCTGGTTTGATCATCTCGATCAGCTAGTTGGCGCCCTCGGTCTCCTCACGGTGCTTGTCTTCCGCGGCTACGACTTCACTCATGCTCGGGTAGTCGGGTCCCACCTGCACGCCCAGACCGTCGAGCGCCGTGCCGCAGTCCCCGCAGCGGAGCTGATAGGAGGTCCCCGCGGACGTCAGCTGCTTGCCGTGGATACGAGGACTGTGCGGAGCCATGGCCTTTAACCCCTGGTCAAGGGTCTCACCGTAGCGTGCTTGTGACGGTTCCACCACGAGAGGATGAGGAGCATGGCCACCCTCGGACCAAGCTCTCTTACTAACCGCATGGCCCCGGCAGGATCTAGGAACCAGCGCCCACCAACACGACAAGGCCCCCGGGGACCGAGGCGCCCGGGGTCCTCGTGTCCCTGACAGATCAGCGCTTCGGCCTCGCAGTCTTCCTACCCACGGACCAAGTTCCTTGGCCAAGGGCCGCTCCCGCTCACCGAGCCCCCCGCACCCCTTCGCAAAGGAACGCCCGCCCCGTTGGCTAACGCGGGACAGGCGCTCCACCTATGACCTCCAACAACCAGCCCGTCCAATCACCGCCACAGCAACCCTACGGACCCTTAATTGGGAGGCCCAATTAAAACAACAGCCACGAAGGATCTCTTATTCCACAACCTCCCGGTCCCGCCCTGTAGCCAGCCACCTCGCGGCGGTGTCGATACTCGGCAACACTGAGCTTGACACGCAAGGAGGTGCCTTGGCGACGGCACCTTCTCTGTTCTCCTCCCCCCTCTCTCCTTCGAGAGTGGACGGGGCCCCTTCGAGAGGTGTTTGGCGCTGCCGCCCCGGCCCTTGACATTAGGGGGCGGTTTGCCGCGCCTAGAAGGAGGTGTGAAGGGCGACTCCGAAGTCCCCGGATTGGTTGTGGACCCGAACAGAGGACCTCGGAGCCCACTTACAAACCTATACGGCACGGTGGGCTCCGGGGCCCCAGGCTCATCGAAGAGAGGGAGAGGAGCGGTGGGGCCGCTCCGGAGCCCTGAGAGTGATGCTACGACCGCCCAGCACCGATGGACGGCGCCTCGGCCAAATTTACGGTCAAGAGAGAACTCCGGGAGCGCCTGGCCGGGCTCCCCCCGGAGCCGGTTTCGATGCTACCGAAGTAGGGTTTGCCCGCGCTGCCGCTCCAGGCAGGCCCACCTATCACCTTCTCCTCTGGGGGCCTTTGCGCGTCTAGCCCCAAAGCAAAGACAAGTCCCCGACACCCCGGAGAGTTCCCTGGCCCGTCGATTGCACGCGCTCGATCGGGCGGTTGCCCCGGGGCGAGGGGGACACACTCATCCTACCGGCTCACGGCCGGCAGTCGTCCCTAAGCAGTCGAGCCAACGCTGCCTCGAGCTCATCTACAGCGGCTGCACATCCTGTACCTCGGCAATGAGTCGCAAGGCGTTCCGGTTCTGGTTCCTCCCGAGGAACGTCCGTAGGGGCACTCATTCGGTCGGCTACGCCAAGCGGGCCGTGACCCCGAAGCCCCTCCCGGGCCGGCTACTACGTGCGGCATCCTGTGGGCACCACGACCTCGGCGATCACCCGGCGAGCGCTCGGTTACGGCAGGCGCAAGCGCCGCTGACTAGGAACTATCTGGGGAACACCCTTGAACTCACAGCCGCGCGGTTGTGGTAGGTTGGCTCGGCCAACAGCTCAAAGAAGAGGGGTGACGGTGGAAGGACCAAGCGAGCCCTTACTGCGGTGGTAATGACGGGTGTACTGCTCGGGCTTGGGGGGGCGGTGAGCGGCGGGCGCCGTTGGGCGCGCCAGGTGAACAGCCGTTTCACATGGCACTCGAGGGCTCACTCCCAGCGGGCACCAGTACAGGCCGGTTCGCCTCATGTGGTGATGAGTACGTCGAGAGGGGCGCTAACCAGACCGTTCCGCACATCGACTTCGTCGCTTATCCGACCGTCACCCTGTTTCCCATCGTCGCGGTGGTACCGCCACCTATGTGTTCGCCTCGCGGGCGGTGACATCCATCAGCCTCACGATTAGCAACTTGGAGACCGACCAAAGCCAATTTGGAAGGTGAACAACTTGGAGACCACCGAATCCAATTGTGGAAGGTGACCTGGTATTGCACGCCCGACAAGGGCAAGGCATGGCTCGGCTTCGGGTGACCGCAAAGTGACGAACGTGACTGAGCCGCTGCGGTCCTTCTTCGTCGAGCGCGGCCGGTGCTTCCGCATGGTCCGGGACCCGGTACCCGAGCGACGAGGGCACCCAATGCATTGCCCCGAGCCGGTGGTCGCCCGAGGCCCGGTCCGGCCCGAAAGCCGGAAGGTTTACGCCGTGGACCCTGCTCCCACAGCGGCGAGCTCGTCGAGCACCCACCAACCGACCGGGTCCGGTACTCCTCGGACGGCGACAAGCGGCGGGCGATGCTCGTAAACGGGGCCATGGGTCCAGCACGCGAATGCGGGGACTTCAGCGGCAACGGAACGTGAGCCCCG
>CAVZBW010000002.1:0-1167388 GCA_963773635.1 uncultured Actinomycetes bacterium
AGGAGCCCGGCACCCTCGAGCAAGCGCATCGCCCTCTCCTCTCGGGCGTCAATGACGACCGCATCGTCGGGCTCCCGCCCCAGGACGAAGCTGACCACACAGTCGTCGCAGGCGCCCGTACCCTGCTGTGCGCACTGTCCACAGTCGATGACCAAAGACGACTCCGACACTGTCGCTCCCTTCGTCGCAACTCCGCACTCCTGCGTCGATGGGAGTCAGTGTGACGAAGGGGTGTGACATCGCCGTTGCCCAACGTCTCGAGCTGGGGATTCAGACAGGTTGGCGGCGAGCATCCCCGAGTTGGTCGAGCACATTGTCCGGCCCCCATGCCACCCCCTCACGAACGACGGTCCGAGCAGCGCGATGAACGACGACAAAGAAGGGAGCACCCGTCACCCGGTAGCTCCCCCACGCGTCGTCGGACATCACGACCTTGCCGCGTGACGGACAGAGCCTGGCTACCGCCGAGGGGTCCTCGGCTCCCGGGCCCCTGGTCACCGCCACCACCGCAGTCGCGGCCGCCGACTCGACGGGTACGTCGGGTATGCCGGCCGAGACCAGCGCCCACAGGTCGGCACAGCCGGCGCAGCTCGTCGAGAGAAAGACGAGGAGCGTCCACTCGGGCGCGAGGGACCCCCGGACGTGCACCGAGAGGGCGGCCCCCGTGGGATCCGTGCCAATGATGTCCACAGCCGGCGTCTGCGAATCCCCGACACCCGTTGGAATCGGGCGGGCTCGTCGGAGCACCTCTCGGACCTGGTCCTCCGTGAGTCCACCGACCCTCCGGGTCCACCCCGGGGGATCCAACTCGGGCTCGTTCACGGTCCCCGTGGTGGTGCCGGTCGGCGGGCATCGCTCAACGCGCTCACCCGCCGCTCACGTATGCCGCCTCGAGTCCCCTCTCCGAGGAACGTCCCTGCGGCCCCGGATTCATCCACCCGTGTCCGCGGATGCAATGTCGACCTCCTCCACGGACGCGCCGTTGCCGCACCAGCGACAACTGACCTGCTCGACCTCCTCGCCGAGCACCCTCTCCTCCTCGACGACGAGTTCACCACCGACCGTGTAGTGGTGGAAGGACTGGGTGCGACGCCAGGAGATGACATCGAAGCGGGTCAGGTTTCCACAGGCGGTGCAGCGGTAACGAACGGGAGCCACCAGCAAACGGTAGCGAAGCTCTGCCACTGAGGAAACGCATCCGGCGACCGTCCGAACGGGGCCGATCCCGGCGAGAGCTAACTCCCCACCACCGGGGGAAGGGCCTTCATGGCTCCGAGTGTTACCTCCCGCACGCCCACGGGGTCTGTGACCTGGTCTATTACCCACATCCCGCCGCTGCGGAGGGTCACGACCAAGGACCCCGCACGCAGCAGACGCTCGAGCGAGGTCTGGCGCGCCTGCACATGGAGCACGCGTCGCAGCACCACCTGGCTACCCTGACGCCGGAGAGGCCCACGCTGGACCAACACCCGAGCGTCGGTGATCACCAGACGGGTGTTCCTCCACCACAGGAGCCGCCTCGCCAGCCAGAGCCCGGGCAGAGCTACGACGGCCACGAGCACCCATGCGAAGAAGACCGGCGCGCTGCCCCAGAGGAGGAGCGTCGCCAGGACCATGCCGACGGCGGCCACTGCGGCCACCACAGGGCTCACGAGCCGGCGCCAGTGCGGATGCGCTTCGAGGAGGACGGTCTCGTGGTCCTCGAGGAGCCTCCGTGCGATCGGCACCGCGTCACCGTAACGGGCCGCGTCGGAAAATCCGGGGCAAACCTTCGCTCGGTCTCGGACCAGCTCGACACACGGCTCGCCGGGGCATGGCAGCATGTGGCCTTTGACCAGCCCAGGGGCCGTAGCTCAGTGGTCAGAGCAGGGGACTCATAATCCCTCGGTCGTGGGTTCGATCCCCACCGGCCCCACGGAACGCGATGCGAGCGCACGGCTCAATACGTAGAAAAAAAGCCCACCCAGGCGGCGGCGATCAGTCCCAGGCCGTCGGAGGTGCCGTGGAGGCGGTCCGGCGGTCCGGCGACGAGGGCCCGGACCTAGGGCCGGCCAGCGCCGACGAAGTCGTCGGTCAGGCGGAGCGGGTTGACCATCACCGTGGAACCAGGGGTGGTCGCCTCGACCTGCTGTCCGTTGCCGATGTACATGGCCACGTGCTCACTGCCACCCGGCCCGTAGAAGAGGAGGTCGCCCGGCTGGAGGTCGGACACCGCGACCGGCGCGGTCTCCTGCATTTGCGCTCCCGAGTAGTGCGCCAGCGTGACACCCGCCTGTGCCCACGCCCACATGGTCAGCCCGGAGCAGTCAAAGCCGACCCCTGGCTGCGCCGCAGCGTACACGTAGGGCACTCCGACCTGGGACAAGGCCGCCTGAACGGCAACCGAAGCTCCAGACGCACCCGCCGGCGCCGTGTACGTCTGCGCCTGCGTCGGCGCGGGGGAACCAGTCGTCGTGGTCTCGGCGGGGGCCGGCACGTTCTGCGTAGTCGGCGCCTGGGTCACGGGTGCCGGCTCGCCCGCGGTCGTCGTGGTCGTCCCCGCGGTGTCCTGCGGAGCCTGGCTCTGCAGGCTTGTCGAAGTCGTTTGCTGGCTCTGCTGGGTCTGGGTCTGCTGGGTCTGGCTTTGCGGCTGGGTCTGCTGCACCTGCTGCTGCTGTTGTGCCTGCTGCTGGGCCGCGGCGAGACGGGCTCGCGTCGCAGCCTCCTGCGCGGCCTGCTGCGCGGCCTGCTGCTGCGCCACCAGGGTGGCGATCTGACCCTTGTCCTGGCTGAGCTCGGTCTGCTGCTGTGTCTCGAGCTGAGCGGCCTGCTGCTTCGCCTGTTGCGCGGCCGCCACCTGCTCCTGGGCCTGTGACTGCTGCGACTGCAGCTGGTTGCGCTGCACGTCCAGCTGGCCCTGGGCCGAGTGGAGGTTGGCCACCGCAGTCGCCAGGTCGCCCTCGGCCACGGAGTTGTAGACCTTCAGGTCGCCAAGGACCTTCTGGTTGGTGGCGAACAGCGGGTTCTCCGTAGCCGCGCTGCCATCGGTCACGTACGCGTTGACCGAGGCCTTCCGCAGGATCGCCGTGTCACTCTCCACCTTGGCCTGATCCGTTGCGATCTGCTGCCTGGTGCTCGCGATCTGACCGGTGAGCTGGCTCAGGTGGTATTGGGCAGCGTCGTATTGCTGACTCGATGCGTCGATCTGCGCGTTGGTGGAGCTGATTTGTTGCTCGAGTTGCGCGGCCTGCGTCTGGAGATCAGAGATCTGATCGGCACCTGCCGGCATGGTGCTCATGACGCCAAACGCCATGGCCACCAGCGCGGTAGCAGCAAAAGCTCCCCCTGCCATTCGGGTGAGCCGCCGGCTCATCCGAAACAGTGCCGTCGAGGGACGCATGGCGCGCTCGGCGTCGGACACAATAGGCAACAGTCTTACAAGCTTGTGATGACGCGTCAACCACCCTCGTGCCACGCTGCTCGCGTCATGATCGCGTACCGCGTTCTCATCTCTGGCACGATGCACCCGCAGCCTCGTACTTGCCGCCTTGCCCCACGACGAAATGGATGGCGTCGGAGCTTGTGCGGGGCGGGAGTACGGCCTTGCGCCTTGCGCCAATGGCAGGTGCCAGGCACACCGATGACGGCGGCATATGAGCTCCGACGATCGAGCGCCGATTGGGATCCAATCCCGATCGGGAAGCCCTGAGACGGGAGGCTAGGATCACGCAATGCGGACCGACAGGGCGCATCGCTCGTCGTTGCTCGCTCGCTCGTGAACTTCGCCGTTGCCCTGCTCTGCGACGCGGCCACCGTCAGAGAGGGTCTGCTGCATCTGCTGGGTGGAGCCGTCACGCGCATTTGGCGCACCGGGCTCCCTGCGACCCTCAACGTGGATCTCGCCCTCGTGATCGCTCTCGAGGAGGGAGAGCTCGACACCCCACATCGGGTCGAGCTGACGATCGCCAACGCCGACGGGATCGTCGGGCAGGCGATGGGTGCCTTTCAAGCGCCGCGCCCACCAAAGCTCGAGCTTGACGAGACTTTGCTCGTACCGTCGGTTCTCAGCCTGCGCCACGTGACCACCAACGTCTACGGCAGACATACGATCGACGTCTCGCTCGACGGTGGTGCGGTCGAGACCGAGCTCGCCTTTTGGGTCCTTGACCAGGCCGAGATGAGCCTGCCACCCCTCTCGTAGTCGGGGGCGCCCTGGCGGACGGCAACGCGTGCCGGCTCCGACGGACCTTGACGTCGGTGGCGGCTCCTAGTGACTCCCGCAGAGCACGTAGGGCTTTACCTGCATCGCGGAGCCCGACGGGAGTTGGGCAGTCACCATCCCGACGGTCGTCCAGATCCTCGAGTCACTCGGATACGAGGAGTGGAGGGTTACCTCCGCGTCTCCCCCAGCCGTGGTCGTCACCTGGGCGCCCCCCGACATGAGCACGGTATTGGAGGGGCACGTCGCCGTGGCGGTGACCAAGGTGCCCGTGGTCGGATTCGCTGCGCTGCTCACCGGGGACCCGTTGACGAGGGTGACCGTACCGATGGTGCCGGCAGGCCCCGATGGTCCTGCCGGGCCGGCCGAACCCTTGGCGCCTTTCGGGCCTGCGACGCCCTGTGGTCCCACAGGACCCTGGGGACCCACCGGACCCTCGGCACCCCGAGGTCCTTGCGGACCGACCGGGCCCGAGGTCTTGGACGGTTGGGTGACGAGGCTCACCACCCCCACGGCTACGCCGGCGGCGCCCAGGATCAGAGCAACGACGGCGACCACGATGAGCCGGCGAGACGCCTGGGACTCCTTTGGCGTTTCCGTCGTCGGAGCCTCCGTCATGGCGAGCCTTTATAGCATGCCGACCGCGAGCAATAGAGGATCTGACCCACCACGTGACCCGTCGGCCACGCCCACAAATGCCCGGCATCCGGGGTCGTCATCAGCACCTGGCGTCCACGTCCGTGGGACGAGCCAAGACCCCATCACGGGCTCGGTGGAGGGTCCGATATTCGCGAAATAGCGTGGCGTGGAATGCCAGATCCTCCTCATGCTCAAACGGCCGCCGGACAACCGGACGACTATGGTCCCTGGACCTACGGTGATCGGATCGCCGAGGTCTACGACGAGTGGACCGAGCAGATGGACCCGGCGCCGGTGGTGACCCTTCTCGCCGAGCTCGTGAGAGAGGGTGGTCGCGCCCTTGAGCTCGGCATCGGCACGGGTCGAGTGGCCTTGCCCCTCGCCCGGCTCGGCGTGCACGTGGAGGGCATCGAGGCCTCGCTGGCGATGTTGGCCAAGCTGCGCGCCAAGGAGGGCGGCGCTTCGATCGCCGTCACGATCGGCGATTTTGCCGACGTGGCGGTGGAGGGAGCATTTGCGCTCGTCTACGTCCCCTTCACCACGTTCTTCGGACTGCCCTCGCAGCGGGAGCAGCTGCGCTGTCTCGTGAACGTCGCCGCGCACTTGGAGGCGGGAGGTCATTTCGTGCTCGACGCCTTCGTTCCCGATCCGAGCAGGTTCGTAGATCACCAGTCCGTTCACTTCCAGGGATACGCGGGGAGCGGAGTCCGCCTGGACGTCGCCCGCCACGATCCGGTCGACCAACGGATCGAGTCGGCACACGTCGTGCTCGGGGAGGACGGCATCAAGATCTATCCCGTGCATCTCCGCTACGCGTGGCCGGCCGAGCTGGATGCCATGGCCGTCGCGAGCGGCCTCGAGCCCGTGGCGCGGTACCAGGACTACATGAAAGCGCCGTTTGGCCCCGACTCCTCGTCGCATGTCTCGGTCTACCGGCGACCTCACGCCGATGACTGGGGAGAGGCCCTGTAGGTCACTTGCCGAGCGAGCGGCAGGTCGCCGCGGTGAAGCGGGGGATGGTAAACGACCATCCGTTGTAGCGTGCGGCTAGCGCTTCGATATTGATCTCGTCGTTGACCGATGCGTGTACCGACGAGACGAGATCGTTGCACATCGCCGCCAGCACGACCGACGAGGTGGCTTCGCGACCCAGCGACATCACGCTGGGATTGCGCTTGGCATAGGCCTGCCACACGAGCACGTTGATGCCACCATCCGAGCAGAAGAGCGGAGAGATGTCCCCATTGGGTGCGACGTCAACCGTCTCGGAGCACTCGGTCGCTACGGGCGGCTCGCTCGCGGGCGCCAGGATCTGGAGGGCAACCGCGGCGGAGGACGGCGTAGATCCTCCCGCGGGCCCGGAGACAACCGTCGTCGAGCCGGAGGATGCCGCCGCCGCTCCGGCGACCCGGGAGGAACCGGACGACCCGAGCCGGACGATCCCTGGGCGACCGGCGGACCCCGAACCGGCGAGGCTGAGCGGGACGAGCACCGCCACCGTCACCGCGGCGACCCCGCCGAGCGCCCAGGCGACGTGACGGCGCCGCCTCCGCGTGACGTGCAGCGCCACGCTTCGCCGTGAAGGCGCCATGCCGGGCGACTGCGAGCCGGCTCGCTCAAAGGCGGCGCGCAATGCCGCACGGGTGCGGGGTGCGGGCCCAGGGGCGGTCGACGTCCTCGGCTTCTCCGGAGGCTCGCCACCGACGAACACCTCGGCAGTCGGGTCTCGTTCGTCGTCGCGGAGCAGAGGCTCGAGGCTCTTGACCGCCGACTCCTCGAGCGTTGTGACACGCTCGACGGCCATCTCGAGTGACCACGCGATCTCCTGCTCGCTGAGGCCCTCCAGGTAGCGCAGGACGATCACGGCGCGCTGGGGGCCCGGGAGCCGCATCAGCTGGACGACCAGCTCGGCGCCTTCCTCTACCCCTGGGGCCTCCTCGCCGCCACCGTGATGCCAACGCCGGCGTGCAAGTGCGAGCCGGACGACCCGTCGTCGCAGCCAAAGGGGGGCGTCAGCCAGCTGCCGTGACCTCCACTTGGGCCACGCCCGCGCAAACGCCTCGGCGACCACGGCCTCGGCCTCGTGGGGATCACCGCAGAGGAAAAAGGCGAGACGGCACAGGCGCGGACCTTGCCGGTCGAGGGCATGGCGAAAGCCCTCTCGCGGCGCCGACGACGCCGGATTGGCCGCCCCCCCGGCCTGACCCCGCTCCGACCGGCTCATCCTCTCGGGACTGCGGGGCGGGACGGCGTCGGCCTCAGCGGGCAGAATTCCCAGGGAATCGACATGGATTGCCGGCGGTTCGGGAAGGTTGAATGGAGGGGAAGCGTTTGTCCTGGGGGGGTAAGGGGTGATATGGCTGTAAACGGGGTGTCATGGGGACTTCAGCCGTACTGGCGCTGATCGCCAGCTTCTTCACGGCCCTGTCCTCGGTCGCCCAGCGTCGTGCCGCGGGTCCAGCACCAGGTGAATTGTCGTTCAGTTGGCGGCTCGTGACCTTCCTCCTGCATCGCCCGGTCTGGTTCCTCGGCATCCTGTTCATGATCGCGGGCTTCGTGTTCCAGGTGGGCGCGCTCCGCATCGGCAGCCTCAGCCTGGTGCAGCCCCTGATCGCCACCGAATTGTTGTTCGTCTTCATGTTCGTCGCCCTCGATCGCCGCCACAACGTCGCCGCTCGGGACTGGCTGGCGGCAGTGGGTATGGCCATTGGCCTCGGTTGCTTCTTGGCCCTGGCCCGACCATCCGGTGGGACCAACCACGCCACCGGGCTCATGTGGGCACTGGCCGGGCTCTCGACCTTCGCCCTCGCCGCCATCCTGAGCGGACTGGCCTACCTTCCCCTCCGGCGTCCCCCGACCGCCGCTCGCAAGGCGGCCCTGCTCGCGGTCGCCGCCGCGGCGGGGTTTGGGTTCGTCGCCGCCGTGATCAAGGAGCTCAGCACCCACCTCTCGCAGGGTCCATACGGCGTGTTTGCCAACTGGTCACCGTATGTGCTCCTCGTCTCCGGGGCCATCTCGATGTTTCTGGCGTCCAACGCCTTCCAGGCCGGAAGCCTCGCCGCCTCTCAACCCGCCCTGACCATCGTCGATCCCCTGGTGGCCAGTGCGCTCGGAGTCGTGCTCTTCAGCGAGGACATCCAACACGGGTGGGGCGCGCTCACGGGCGAGGGCTTCGCCCTCGCGCTCATGGTGGCGAGCGTGATCGCCCTCAGTCGCAGCCCACTCGTCCACGACGCCTCAGCCGACCTTCCAAATGCCGTGCCAGTGGATGACGAGCCGGAGGAGCGGCCTGCCCGTCCGGGGTCCGACGCGTCGGAGCGCACGCCCCCCGACACACTCGGTGCCCACCTCGGCAACTTCCCCGGCCGGTCTCGAAATGACCCAGTCCCCCTGCTGCGTCGACACGACCGACGAGCATCGGCCACACCCCCGGGAAACGAGTCGAGCGCTTGACCCTGCGACCGATCCGGACCCTTGCGGTTGTCGCCCGTTCCCAACCAGCGACCCCACGGTGTTGCCGAGGGAGAATCGATGCCTGAGCTGCCCGAGCTCGAGGCCTTGCGGCGCGACGTAGAGAGCAGGGCGGTGGGTCAGGTAGTGACGCGATGCGAGCTGGCCTCCATCTCCGCGCTCAAGACCTTCGAGCCCCCGCTCTCCGCCCTCGTGGGCCGACGGCTGACAACCGTGTCCCGCAGAGGCAAGTACCTCTGCCTGGCCCTCGCTCCTGGGGGACCTGAAGCCGCCAGGACCGCCGGGACCAGCCGGGACCGCCGGGGGCGCCCAAAGCCAGTCGGCGCGGGTCCCGGACGAATCGGAAGGGACGGAGACCTGGTGGCTCGTGCTCCATCTCGCCCGGGGAGGATGGGTGCGCTGGTACGACAAGCTTCCCGCGGCCAAGGCCCGACCGGCGCGCGGGCCCCTCGCGCTGAGGGTGGGCTTGGCGTCCGGAGCGGGCCTCGACGTCACCGAGATGGGCACACAGAAGCGCCTGGCGCTGTGGGTGGTGCAGGATCCGCTCGAGGTGCCACAGATCGCCTCGCTCGGCCGCGATCCGCTCCAACCCCCGCTGGACGCCGAGACGCTCGACGGGCTGCTGGACGGAAGGACGGCGACGCTCAAGACGGTCCTCGCCGATCAGCACACGCTGGCGGGCATCGGCAACGCGTACTCCGACGAGATCCTGCACGAGGCGGGGCTCTCCCCTTTCCGATCCGCTACCAAGACCTCGGAGCTCGAGCGCAAACGACTGCTCGAGGCAATCGGTCACGTGCTGGAGACGGCCGTCGAGCGGTCCCGCGGACAGGCCGCCGCCGATCTCAAACGGGAGAAGAAGGAAGGGCTCCGGGTCCACGGTCGGACCGGCCAGCCCTGTCCGGTCTGCGGCGACACGATTCGAGAGGTGTCCTTCGCGGACCGGTCCCTCCAGTACTGCCCGACCTGCCAGACGGGAGGAAAGGTCCTCGCGGACCGGCGGCTGTCCCGGCTCTTGAAATAGGGTCAGCCGGGCCGGGTCAGCTCAGGCCCGAGAAGTCGAGCTGCCCCGTGGTCAGCCCGGCGGTGAACCCACCATCCACGAGCAGGTTGACGCCGTTGACATAGGACGCGGCGTCGCTCCCGAGGAACGCCAGCGCGCCCGCCACGTCTGCCGGCGTGGCAATCCGCCCCGACGACTGGGTGACCGTCCAGTCGATCAACTCCGGAGACATGGTGGCGCGAAAGTCCGTGAGCAATGGCGTCTCGATCGGCGCCGGGCACGCGCTGTTGAGGCGCACGCCCCTGGCCTTGGCCCGGTGCGACGTCCGCAAGGTGTACAGCTGTACGCATTCCTTGGAGAAGGCGTAGGGATCGGCGAGCAGATCGGGGTGGGCGTCGATCCACGACAGCGCCCCGGCCCGGTCCTCCAGGTCGAGCAGCTCGGTGAGGGCCCCGAGATGCTCGGTCCAGCGACCGCCCGCGATCGAGGCGGTGAGCACCACGGCGGAGCCCGGAGCGGCCAGGTCGAGCATCGCCTCGGTGAGGCGACGATTGGCCAGGTAGTTGACGCTCATGACCGCGGACGCCGGTTGGGTCGCCGCCACTCCCGCGTTTCCAAACAGCACGTCGATCCCCGAGAGCTCGGCGACGACGTGCTCGACGCCGGCCGGATCGGAGAGGTCCGCGGCGACATAGCGCACTTGGGCGTCCGTCGGTTGACGGTCCACGACCGTGATGTCGGACGCTCCCAGCTCTCCAAGGAGGTCGACGAGGGCGGCCCCCACCCCCGACGACCCACCGGTCACCAGCACTCGCTTCGATTCGTAGCTAAACGGATTGGCCATGGTCACCCCTTGGGGTCTCGCTCACGGAAGGGCTTGGGCAGCGACCTCCCATATGTAGTCGATCTCGGCATCGCCCAGCCCGTGGTTGGAGGGGAGGATGACGCCCTGGGTCATCACGCGGTCGGCGTTGGGCAGCCCGCCGTCCGGCGCCCGGTGGGCGATGTGCCTGAAGGCCGGTTGCCGCAGGGCGTTACCCGTCCAGACCATTCGCGTGTCGACGCCGTGGGCCTCCATGTGCCGCTGAAACTCGCCGCGGCGGACTCCGCCCTCCGGACGCAACAGGACGGGGAACATGTGCCATGCCGTGTCCACCTCCGGCGTGGTCCGCGGCAAGACGAAGACGTCCGGTCGCGTCGCGAAATGCTCGACCAAGCGCGCGAAGTTCCGCTTCCGCCTCGCCAGGTTGTCCCAAAGCTTGCCGAGCTGGACCCTGCCAAAGGCCGCACTGAGCTCCGACGGTTCGAAGTTCCAGCCGAGCTCGTCGAAGATGAACAGGTTGTCGTACTCGATGTCGCCGTCGATCTCTGAGAAGAAGCGACTCCCGCTGCCGCGCTGGCTGCCGAAGAGCTGCACCTCGGACCGCCGCCCCCACCTGCGGAGCAGGAGACAACGGTCCGCCAACGCATCCGAGTCCACGCAGACCATCCCACCGGTCGCCGGCCGCCGTGATGATGTGGCTCAAGGCAAACGAGGTCACTGAGAGATCGCTGCGGGTACCGGTCGGGAGACCACGGAGCTTTGCACCCAAGGCGTCGCAGGAGTCCTCGACCACTTGCAGGTCGTGGGCGTCGGCCATGGAGCGGATCCGGTCCCAGTCGGGCACGTTCCCGATCAGGTTGGGCACGAGGACCGCCTTGGTCTCGGGCCCCACCATCGACTCCAGCGCGTCGACGTCCACGTTGTAGGTGTCGGGCTCCACGTCGACGAACACGGGCACGAGACCTGCTCGCACCAAGGGTGCGATGTCCGTGGAGAACGTGACCGCCGAGGTCAGCACCTCGTCTCCCGGTTGCAGACCGAGCAACTCGACCGCCAGGTAGAGCGCGGACGAGCCCGAGTTGCACATGATGCCGCGTCTCTTGCCAAAGAGCTTCGCCACCTCCTGCTCGAAGGCGCGCACCTGGCGGCCGATGCGCAGCGCCTGGGGGCCGCCGCGGAGCACGTCGACGACGGCCTGGACCTCCAGCTCGTCATGGACGCTCCCGGCGTACTCGATCCTGCGTAGCGTCATCTCTCGGCGGTTCCTTCCGTGTTGGCACCCTGTTCGTTGTTCGCGCCCTGTTGCCGACGCGCCGAGCCGTCGGGGCCACGAGCGGGCCCGGTGGACGGCTCGTCATCGTGGCGACAAATGATTGACCTTGTCAAGTAGTTTGGCGACACCGTGCATCCGTCCTGACCAGCTTGAGTAGTCTCGGGCACCGTGGGCCGGTGGCGCGCTCCGCTCTACTGGCCCAAGGGCCGCGGCCCCACGGGGCGGCGCACCTGGTACCTCCTCTTCTTGCTCCTGTTCGTCGTCATCGGTGCATGGGGTGCGACGCAACCCCTCTTCAGCTATCCCGACGAGGGCGCCCAGACCGTCAAGGCCCAGGCGGTCGCTCGGGGCCGGCTGACGTACGAGTACACGCCGAGCCACCAGCCCTCGGTCGGCAGGGCCACCGCGCCCCTCGCGTATCGGGAGGGAATGGTGGCGTCCCTCTGCTCCTCTTCGCCCCCTCGCGGCCGGCCAGCTGTGCGAATCCCTTCCATAATTCCGAACGTCCCGTGACCGTCGACACCTACGTCAGCCGCTACCCGCCGCTCTACTACCTGCTGGTCGGTCCGGTCACCCTCGTGTCGTCGCCCTCGGTCGGCCTGTACCTGATGCGGCTGGTCAGCGCCGCCCTCAACGCGGCCTTCCTGGCATCGGCCTTGGTGTCGGCCCTCCGCCTGCGTTCCCGGCCCTTCCTGCCACTCGGCGTCGCGGTCGGCATGACTCCCACCGCGATCTACATGGCCAGTGGGGTCAACCCGAACGGCCTCGAGATCAGCGCCGCGCTGTGCCTGTGGACCGCGGGGCTCGTCTATCTCTGCGACGGATCGCCCGGCGATCGTCGCCTCCTGGCCCGCATCGGCCTGTCCGCCGCAGTGCTGGTGTCGATGCGCGGACTCTCACCTTTGTGGCTGCTGCTCGTCGGCGTCGCCTTGCTCGCCCTCAGCTCACGCGCCCGGGTACGCGAGCTCAGCCGACGGGTCTCGGTGCGAGCATGGGCCGGGGTCGTCGCGGCCGTCTCGGTCGTGGCTGTGGCCTGGATCGTCGCGCAGGGCACGCTACGGATCGGCGGCGCTCCGGCGCCCGCCCAATGGTCCCAATGGCACATCGTGACCGACGGGGCGAGCTACACCCTCGAGTACCTGCGCGAGATGATCAACGTGTTTGGGCCGTACCCCTATCCGGCACCCTCGAGCCCGTCGTTCGTCTGGGGTCTCCTCACGGTCGGCCTGCTCGCCCTGGCGATGACCGCGAGCAGCGTGGCGCGTCGCACGAGGCGGCGTTTGACCGCCGTGATCCTCGCCGTGGTCGCCGCCGTCCTCTTGATCCCGATCGTGATGGACATGATCAGCGCCCACACGACCGCCTTCGAATGGCAGGGTCGCTACACCCTGCCGCTCGCGGTCGGAATTCCCATCCTGGCGGCGTACGCCCTGGGGAACGACGAGCGCCTCACCCGACCGACTACGCTCCGGTTGACCGCCGGAGTGACCGCGTTCGTCCTGGCGGCAGAGCAGGTACACGTGTTCGTCTGGACGATGCACCGGTACATGGTCGGAACCAACGGTCCGCTCGACTTCCTCTCTGGGCCGTGGCAACCGCCGGCGCCGCCGGGCCTCCTGATCGCCGCATTCGTGGTTGGAGTCGGGGCACTTGGCGTCATGTTGTATGCGCGGACCGTCTCGGCCGGGGACTCCGCACGTGGCTGATCCAGCCGAGACCGGGCGCATGGTCCTGGTCGACCGGACACGATCGGCGTTCCCCGTCGTGTCGATGCACCGACCGGAGCGCCGCAACGCGCTCTCCGCCTCGCTCGTGACCGAGCTCAAGGAGGTCTTTGCCGAGCTGAGGCGGGACCGCCAGACCTCCGTGATCATCCTGGCGGGCGCCGGCCAGGGTTTTTGCTCCGGTGCCGATCTCGCCGGCGAGCCCGATCCCGCGCCCGACACGGCCGGCCGTGGCCGGGTCGGGCTCGTCTACCGGAGCCAAGAGCACCTGGCCGAGCTGGTGCTCGCCATCCACGAGTGCGACAAGCCGGTCATCGCGGCCGTCCATGGTGCGGCCGTCGGGGGCGGCTTGGCTCTGGCCCTCGCCTGCGATCTCCGGGTGGCCACCCCCTCCTCTCGATTCGGCGCGGTGTTCATCCGCGTGGGACTGTCGTCGTGCGACGTCGGCGTCAGCTACTTCTTGCCCCGGATCGTGGGAGCGACGCGGGCGGCCGAGCTGATGCTGACGGGACGGCACTTCAGCGGCGAGGAGGCGGACCGTTTTGGCATGATCAACACCCTGGCCCCCGAAGGTGGACACATCGAGGCAGCGGTCGAGCTGGCCGAGCAGATCGCCCGATGGACCGAGTATGGGATCTGGATGACCAAGAAGGGACTGTGGACGAACATGGATGCGCCCAGCGCACGCCACGCCATCGAGCTGGAAAACCGGACCCAGGTCCTCGGAACCTTCACGGGGAACATGGAAGAGGCTGCAGCGGCCTTCCGCGAGCGGCGGGGCCCGATCTGGAAGCCGATGTGATGGCGGCCGTCGACCCGACGGCCCTGTCCGTCGACGAGGTGCTGACGACCACGCGCACCGTCCGGCGTCGCCTGGACCTGGAGCGCCCCGTGGGGCGGGAGGTCGTCGAGGAATGCCTGCGCATCGGGTTTCAGGCCCCCAACGGCTCGAACCTTCAACTCTACGACTGGGTCCTCGTGGACGATCCCCGGCTCCGGGGCGCGATGGCCGACATCTACCGGTCGGGCCTCGACGACCAGCTCGCGGCGTCGGCCCGCGGGGACATCCCCTCGCCGTATCCGGATACCGCTGCCCAGCAGCGCATCAGCGCTTCCGTCTACCACCTGGTCGAGCGGCTCCAGGACGTCCCCGTTCTCGTCGTGCCGACCATCGCCGGGCGGATGGAGGGGGCGTCGGTCTTTGACCAGGCCAGTCGCTGGGGCTCCGTACTCCCGGCGGTCTGGAACTTCATGCTCGCGCTGCGCAGTCGCGGCCTCGGGAGCGCCTGGACCACGATCCACCTTCACCGGGAGGAGGAGATGGCCAGCCTGCTCGGGATCCCCTACCGGCGAGTCACGCAGGCGGGACTCTTTCCCATCGCCTACACCATCGGCACAGACTTCAGGCCGGCGGACCGGGCCGTGGCGCAGAGCAAGATCCACTGGAACGCTTGGTAGGAGCGGAGATTTCATGCCCACGTACACCGACGCCGAGCAACGCAACATCGACGCCGTCAACGCCATGTTCGAGGCCGGCCCCGAGCTCGACCGCGCCACACTGTTCGCGGAAGACGCCACCTGGTGGAACGGCTTGCCGCTGTTGCCCGGCAACGTGGGGGCGACGGAGCATCGGGGCATCCAGGCGATACAGCGCATCCTCCGAGGCTCGGGTCAGGCGCACCCGGGGACGGGGATCGACTCCTACGACCTGTCGACCAACCGCTTTGACGACGTGGTCGTCCTGGCGGATGGGGACTGGGTGGTCCGCCAGCACACCCAGACGTCCACGACCCTCGGCGGCCAGCCCTACCGCAACGTCTACTGCTTCGTGTTCCGCTTCGACGAGGACGGCAAGATCGCCTACCTCACCGAGCACTGGAACACCTGGTACGCAGAGCGGGTGCTCTTCCACAACTTCGCGGTCGAGCCCGCACACCCCTTGCCGAGCACCTGACCCGCGTCGCTCGAGCCCGCTACCGGCGCGAGGGATCGACGTCGGCGACCTCGGCGATCCCGGCCCCCTCGGCGATCCCGGCCCCCCCGGCGACCGCTCCTACGGTGACCGCCAGAGCGGCCTCCTCCACGATGCTCGCCTCCCATTTGGACTCGATCCGGCCGAATCGCCAGACGGCGAGCGCCACGATCCAAGTGACGACGAAGAGCCCGACGATGGCGAAGCCCGCCGTGTTGATGTTGAAGTTGGCCATGGTGTCCCAGAAGCCGCCGTGGAGTGCGAGCTCGGACCCGAGGAGGCCCAACAGCTCGATCGTGCCGACCAGGAACGCCACCGCCACGGAGAGACCGGTGATGACCAAGTTGTAATAGACCTTCCGGATGGGCCGGGAAAAGGCCCACCCGTAGGCGAAGTTCATAAAGCAGCCGTCGAGGGTGTCAAAGAGGCTCATCCCGGCCGCGAAGAGGAACGGCAAGCACAAGACGGCCCAGAAGGGCAGCCCGCTCGAGACCGCCGTGCCCGAGAGGACGAGGAGCGCGACCTCGGTCGCGGTGTCGAAGCCCAGCCCGAAGAGGATCCCGATCGGGTACATCTTCCACGGAGAGTCGACCCGACGCGCCAGGGAACCGAAGAACCGGTTCATGAGGCCCCGCTGCTGCAGCTGACGCTCGAGCTCCTCTTCGTCGAAACGCCCGGCCCGCAGATCGCGGAACGCCCGGTGGATGGACAGCAGCACGACGATGTTGAGTCCGGCGATCAGGTAGAGGAATGAGCCCGACACGGAGGTTCCGACGATGCTCGTCACGTGGTGGAGGCTCGAGCCGTCGTTGGCCACCTGGCCGTCGAGAGCGCGGATGCCGAGGTTGAGGAGGACGGCCAGGACGAACACCACGGTCGAGTGGCCCAGCGAAAAGAAGAAGCCCACACTCATCGGGCGCTTGCCCTCGCTCATGAGCTTTCGGGTGGTGTTGTCGATGGCCGAGATGTGGTCCGCGTCAAAGGCATGCCGCATCCCGAGGGTGAGCGCGAGGATCCCGGTCCCGATCCCAAACACCTCGGTCCTCGAGAGGTGGTAATGGTGGGGGGCGGCCGCGAAGAGCAGGACGAACCCGACGACGAAGAGCCCGACGACGGTGGCCATCATGCCCGCCACCCGGGCCCACTCCGCCGGGCTCAGAGCCGAACGCACCGCCCGGAGCCGCCCCGCTCCGCTCATCGCCCACCCCGAAGGATCCCGAAGGTCACCCGAGTCAGTATGATCCTAGATGCGAACTGTTCGCAAGTGCTCCAATGATGCAGCAGGGAGCCCGATGCCGTGGCAGGGCCCATGGGCCGCCGTGACCACTCCAAGGGATCGGCACCGCCGCCAATGTCGCACGATCCCCTCCGCCCATCTAGCGTGTCCGAGGACTCAGCAAAAGCGGCGACGATGCGAGCGACGAGCGAAAGGACGGCCATGGGCGACGTGCTCCTGCCAGCGGAACGGGAAACGGTAGCCAACGCGAGCCATCACCTCGCCGAGACGGGGCTGGTCATCGGTACCGCCGGCAACGTCTCGGCTCGGCGCGGCGACCTCGTCGCGGTCACTCCGACGGGATGCAACCTGGGCACGGTCACGCCCGAGATGATCACGATCATCCGCCTCGACGGCGAGATCGTCGAGGGCGAGTTCGCCCCGACTTCCGAGGTGCCCCTGCACACGTTGATCTACTCGGCCACTGACGCCCTCGCCGTCACGCACGCCCACGCAATGGCCTCCATCGCGGTCTCGTGCTGCCACGACGAGCTCCCTCCGCTGCACTACGCGAGCCTCGGCCTCGGAGGCGCACCCCGGACGGCGCCCTACGCGACCTTTGGCACCCAGGAGCTGGCGGACAACGTGATCGCCGCGCTCAAGGGCCGCAACGCGGCCATGATGCAAAACCACGGTTCCGTCGCCTACGGGGCCACCATGGATCAGGCCGTCGAGCGCCTGGAGCTCCTCGAGTGGCTCGCCGAGCTGTACTGGCGGGCATCATCGATGGGCACGCCGCGGGTCCTGACCGAGGAGGACTTCCAGCACATCATCGAGGTCGCGATGCAGCGCGGCTACGGCACCATGAGGTCGCGCTCCGGCTGAGCCCGGTCGCCACGCCCACCGACCTCGGACGTGCGCTCGGCGGGATGCGCGGATCAAGGTGGAGTGAGTGCCAGCTCTTGGCGTCCAGGACGTCCACAGACCACGGCGAAGGTGACGCCACGAGGGGTCGCAAGGTGGAGCGGGGGGGTCAGTAGATCCTCGACGGCGAGCTCATCGATGCAACGCCGCAGGGGAAACGCGGGGCCAGTATCGTGGAAACCTACGACCGTCCCTGAGTGCATGTACGGCCAGTAACGGCGGAACTCTAACGTCCGGAGTTCAATCAGCGAATCAAACCAAGCGAAGTCGATGACCGCGTCGGGCGTGTACTCCATCGAGGACTTCTGAACGATCGTCACCGGAAGGCGACGACACCGGTATCGGGATAGCCGCGCACGGTCAGGATCAGGCTCCAAGGTGAGAAGGCGGCCGTGCCCGTTCTCCTTGAGGGCGTGTCCCATTGCCTTGGCCGCCTGTCCGTATGCCGTCCCGGTCTCGATCACGAAGTCTGGCTGCAACCCCCGGACAAATCCCACCAGGAGGTCGGTGACCTCCAGCTCTGTCGAGTCACCGTCCGTCGCGTGCCAGTACTCCGGGTGCTCGCAATCCGCTCGCGGTTTATGCCAGACGTCCTCCGGTGTCCTGCGTGTCGACAGCCGAAGGTCCTCGATCAATGGGCTGTGGCGGATCAGTGCCACGCCGGGGACCTTCTTGACGACGTCCCGCAGCCGCTGACTCTGCGCAACGGATCGCAGGAGTCTTGAGGACATGAATTCGTTTCTTAGTCGATTCCGCAGACCCTCGCTCAGGTCGAGCCGCAGCGATGCTCGAGAGCATCCGAGGCTGGGATCCCGCTCGCCTCGGGGGGAGCGCTACGGTGAGATGCTGACACTCCGACGGGGCGACGTCGATCCGCTTTACGGCGTTTCACTCAGCGCCATCGGCTACGGGATTGCCGGAGGCCCGGTTCCATGACCTTCGTCATTTCGGACTGACGATGGCGGCCGCCACAAATGCGCCGGCGCCCAAGCTAAGAGCTGATGCGCGCCGCTGCCGATCTCGGGCCATCCTTCGCGCATGCAGCGGGTACGCCGGAACCTTAGGCTGCCCAAATAGCCCTGCTGATGAGGGGAAAGCTCCGGGGGAGAGACTCGAACTCTCAACCTAGCGGTTAACAGCCGCTTGCTCTGCCGATTGAGCTACCCCGGAAGGCCGCGCCGGGGGTCCTGTCCCCGACGCCGGTCGTGCACGTTACCAGCGGGCGCGATGCCCGGCGGACAGGCAGGTCACAGCCCCTCACAGCCCCCCAGCCCCCCAGCCCCCCTCGGGCCCGACCTAGGCCTCCTCGAGGTAGTCACGAAGGAGGTAGGCGGCGTCCGGGCGGCGAAGCTTGGCCAGGGTCTTGGACTCGATCTGGCGCACCCGCTCCCGGGTGACGCCAAACTCCTTGCCCACCTCTTCCAAGGTCCGGATCTTGCCGTCCTCGAGCCCGAAGCGGAGACGCACGACGTCCTGCTCGCGAGGTGACAGGTGGGCCAGGGCCTCGCGCACGGCCTGGTCCAGCATGGCGCGCGCCGCGGCGTCGTCCGGGATGACCGCCGCCCGATCCTCGATCATGTCCGAGAGGCTGAAGTCGTCCTCGTCGCCCACGGGCTGCTCCAGGGACACCGTCGCCTGGTTGATCCTCTGGATCTCGCGTACCCGCTCGATCGGGAACTCCACCCGCTGGGAGACCTCCTCGGCCGTCGGTTCCCGACCGAGCTCCTGGAGCAGTTGGCGCTGGGCCCATACCACCTTGTTGATCGTCTCGACCATGTGGACGGGAATGCGAATGGTCCTCGCCTGGTCGGCGATGGCCCGCGTGATGGCCTGGCGAATCCACCAGGTCGCGTACGTCGAGAACTTGAAGCCCTTGGTGTAGTCGAACTTCTCGACCGCTCGCATGAGGCCGAGGTTCCCCTCCTGGATCAGGTCCAGGAAGGCAAGCCCGCGGTTGCGGTAGCGCTTGGCGATCGAGACGACCAGTCGCAGGTTGGCCTCGATGAGATCTTCCTTGGCCTGCTGGCCCGCCTGGACGAGCCTGCGGTCGCGCCGCTGGATGCCGGACCGGCGGGCACGCTCCTCCTCGGAGCCCTCGTCCGCCGACTCCGGCGGTTGCGCGGCGAGCCGCTCGGCCGCCTCGTTCCCTTCCTCGATCCTCCTGGCCAGCTGCACCTCGAGCTCGGCGCTCAGCAAGGGGACCTTGCCGATCTCCTTGAGATAGGTGTGGACGGGATCCTCCGCTGCGCCGTTGCCGTAGTCGGAGGACACGCGATCAGACGATCGCGAGTGTGAGGTCCGGGACGATCCATTGCTGGCATCGGGAACCTGTGCCATGAGCCGGGCCCGTTCCCCATCCCCCCGGACACCCCGACCGCTCATCCATCCTCCTGCCGTGACGGCATCTCAGGGCCGCCACCGGAGGTTGCTCTCCCCGGGCGACGACGCACGGTCAGGAACACGTCCCTCTCGCCGAAAGCCACGCTACCAAGCGGCTCGTCGCTTCGTCCGCCGCCCCGGGTTCTTCGAGTCGGCCCAACCAATACTGGAGAAAAACGCTCTCCTGACTCGTTTGCGCCAGATCCACCCCGCCTGCTTTGACCCGGATACCGGCCTCTCTCAGCTCACGCCGCGCCGCGAGTCGCACCAGCTGCACGGCTACAGCGTAAGCGGGCGTGCCCAACGATTCGGCGGGGACCACCGGCTCCTCGACCGCCAACCTCCGCAGAAGGTCGGCCACCTCGGGATCCTCGACCTCGCACAGTGCGATGAGGGACGCCAGGTGGTCCTCGGGATGCTCGGCCAGCACTCGGTAGGTCCGGCGGTCCAGCTCGCTCTCGAAGAGGATCTCGTGGAGGTACGGCGAGATGGCGACCCGCTCGTGGACCATGAAGCGGAGCGCCTCGCGCGCGGGTCCCCGCGTCGCAACGACCGCCGGCGCACCCGATCGAGGAGATCGCGCGTTCTCCCCCGCATCGTCCGCCGCCTGGCGACCGTTCGCCGATCGGGACCCACCCTGCAAACGCGTGCGACCCTCGTGCCTCGGCCGCGCCGGGGAGCCACGGCGCGCCGCGTCGACGAGCGCCCTCAGCGACTCGGGCTCGAGTCGACACCGTCCGGCCACGGTCATCAGGTACTGGTCGCGCACCAACGCGTCGGGATGCTCGGCGATCACGTCGAGCGCCCGTTCGGCCGCCTTGGCCCGAGCCTCCGGCGTCGAGAGGTCGCCCGACAGCGCCGCGTCCACCCGGAATTGCAGGAACGGCCGGGCGCCGGCCAATGCCTGCCGGAGGGCCTCGGGATCCTCCTGGGCCAGCTGGCCGGGGTCCGAGCCGCGAGGCAATGCGGCCACCGCCACGTCCACCTCGTGGCGCCGCTCCCACTCGTACACGCGGCCCACCGCGGTCTGGCCGGCGGCGTCGGCGTCGTAGGCGAGGACGATGCGGCGTGCGAAGTTGCGGAGCAGTCGGAAGTGGTCCTCGGCCAACGCCGTCCCGCACGTCGCCACGGCGCGAGGGATCCCCGCTCGGAAGCAGCCGATCACGTCGGTGTACCCCTCGCAGACCACGACCTCGCCCGACGCGATGACGTCATGCTTGGCCCAATTGAGGGCGTACAACGTCCTGCGCTTGGCGTAGATGGGCGTCTCGGGCGAGTTCTTGTACTTGGGCTCTCCGGCAGGTCCCGGCGGCAGCACCCGGCCGCCGATGGCCACGGGGCGGCCGGACGGGTCGCAGATGGGGAACAAGACCCGCCCGCGAAATGCGTCCTGCACCCGCCCGCGACGGTTCACGAAGGCCAACCCGGCCGATTCGAGCACGCCGGCCGGCAACCCGATCGAGCCGCTCAGCTCGTCCCAGCCCTCGGGTGCCCATCCCAGCCGGAACTGCCGCACCACCTCGCCGTCGTAACCGCGCGAGCGCAGGTAGTCCCGCGCCCGCCCGGCGTCCGGCGCCGAGAGGAGCCGCTCGTGGTACCAGGACACGGCGCGCTCCATCGCCTCCAGGAGTTGTGCTCGACGCCGGTGGTCGGCTCCGGCCGCCTCGTCCTCGTGCAGCGTGACCCCGGCCCGATCGGCCAGGAAGCGCACCGCCTCCGCGAAGTCGAGGCGCTCGACCTCTCGTACGAAGCTGATGGCGTCTCCGCTGGCCTGGCAGCCGAAGCAGTAATAGAGGCCCTCTTCGGCGTTGACGCTGAACGACGGCGTCTTCTCGGCGTGGAACGGGCAGAGACCGACCCAACGCCGCCCCTGCCTGCGCAGTGCGGAATGCTCACCGATCAGCGCGACCAGGTCGGTCGCTCCCCGAACCTGAGCGACTTCCTCGTCGGGGATGGCCACGTGAGGACCGTACCGCGAGTTGCGCCGCTTCCAGCCGGATCGGCCCGGCCCGAAGCGCTACGAGCCCTTCTTGCCGGCGCGGCCCTTGGTCCCCGGACCCACCTTCTTGCTGGTCCCACCCTTCGCCGTACCCGTCTTGGAGCCCGCACCCGTCTTGGAGCCCGCACCCGTCTTGGCGCTCGACGCGGTCTTGGCGGTCGACGCGGCCTTGCCCCGAGCCCCGGACCGTGCACCCCGGCGGTCTCGGAGCGCGCCGGCGGCATCCCGGGAACGGTCCGACCCGATGAGGGGTCGGGTGGTCTCGGGCGGGGCCTCGCCCTTGCCCAGAACCGCCTGGGCTGCGGCCAGGCGGGCCACCGGCACCCGAAACGGCGAGCAGCTCACGTAGTCCAGGCCGGCGTCGTAGAAGACCGAGATCGAGGCCGGGTCGCCGCCGTGCTCGCCGCACACGCCGAGCTTCAGCTCGGGTCGGGTGGCGCGGCCGCGCTGCGCACCCAGGCGCACGAGCTCCCCGACCCCGTCGGCATCGACCGTCTCGAACGGGTTTGCCGGGAGCAGCCCGGCCTCGAGATACGCCGACATCATCCGGCCCTCGACGTCGTCCCGGCTGAAGCCGAACGTCATCTGGGTGAGGTCGTTGGTCCCGAAGGAGAAGAAGTCCGCCACCTCGGCGATCTCGTCGGCGCGCAGCGCGGCGCGAGGCGTCTCCACCATCGTGCCGATGAGGACCTCCAGCTCCGGTGCGGCACCCGGGTCCTTGGCACGCCCCTTGCTCAGTGCCTTGGCCGCCGCCTTACCCGGGCGGACACCCGGGGAGGTCTCCGCGACGGCCTCCTCTACCCAGCTGCGAGCCAGGGCGAGCTCCTCGCGCGAGACCGTGAGCGGGATCATGATCTCCACGACGGGGGTGCCGCCGGCCGCCACTCGGTCGAACGCGGCCTCCATCAGGGCCTGCACCTGCATCGCGTAGAGGCCCGGCTTGATGACCCCGAGGCGGACCCCCCGCGTCCCGAGCATGGGGTTGGACTCCTGCCATTGCTTGGCCGCCTCGAAGAGCTTCCGCTCCTCCGGGCTGAGACCCACCGTGGCGTCCTTGATGGCGAGCTCCCCGGTGTCGGGCAGGAACTCGTGCAGGGGGGGGTCGAGGAGCCGCACCGTCACGGGCAGCCCGTCCATCGCCTCCAGGATGTCGACGAAGTCCGCCCGTTGCACCTCCCGGAGCTCCTCCAGGGCCTTTTCCTCCTGCTCGGGGGTATCGGCAAGGATCATCCGACGCACGACCGGAAGCCGGTCCTCGCCGAGGAACATGTGCTCGGTGCGGCACAGGCCGATGCCTTCGGCGCCGAGCTGGCGGGCCTGGAGGGCGTCGGGCCCGTTGTCGGCGTTGGCGCGGACGCCGAGGCGCCCCGTCCGGATCTCGTCCGCCCACTCGAGCAACCGGTCGAACTCCCACGGAGGGTCCGCCGCGGCTCAGGGGCACCTGGCCCAGGACGACCGAGCCCGATGTGCCGTCGATCGAGAGCCAGTCGCCCTCGGCGATGGTGACGTCCCCCACGGTCAGCTGGTGCTCGGAGATCCGGAGCGACTCGGCTCCGACGACGGCCGGCTTCCCCCAGCCCCGGGCCACGACCGCCGCGTGGCTCACCAGGCCGCCCCGGGCGGTGAGGATGCCCTCCGCGGCCAGCATGCCGTGCACGTCCTCCGGTGAGGTCTCGCGTGCGCACCAGGATGCACCGTCTCCCCCGCTCGCCGCGGCCTCGGCGGCGCTCGTCGGCAGTCAGGTAGACGCGGCCCACGGCGGCCCCGGGCGAGGCTCCGAGGCCCTTGGTGAGCACCGCGTAGCCCGTCTCCGACGAATTGCGGGTGCAGCACGGCCGCCAGATGGTCCTCGGTGATACGCGGACACTGCCTCCGCCGGGCTCAGCCGGATGCCGAGGGTCCTGGGTCATCTCGACCGCCATCCGCAGCGCGGCCCGGCCCGTTCGCTTGCCCACCCGGGTCTGCAACATCCAGAGCTTGCCCTGCTCGATCGTGAACTCGGTGTCGCACATGTCGCGGTAGTGCCGCTCCAGGCGATCGAAGATGTCCAGGAGCTCGGCGTGGACCTCGGGGAAGGTGTCGTCCAGCGTGGACAGGGGCTCGGTGTTGCGGATCCCGGCCACCACGTCCTCGCCCTGGGCGTTGACGAGGAAGTCGCCGTAGTCGCCGGTCGCCCCGGTGGCCGGGTCCCGGGTGAAGCCCACGCCGGTGCCGGACCGATCGTCGCGGTTGCCGAACACCATGGCCTGGACGTTGACGGCGGTACCCAGGTCGTGGGGGATGCGCTCGCGCTCCCGGTAGGCGACGGCCCGGGGACCGTTCCAGACTGCGAAACACCGCCTCGATCGCCCCGCGCAGCTGCGCGTCGGGGTCCTGCGGGAAGGGCCGGCCGGTGTGCCGTTGCACGATCTGCTGGTACGAGTGGACCAGGTACCGCAGGAGCTCCGTCGGGCACCTCGGCGTCCGACGTGGTGCCCGCCAGCTCCTTGGCCGCCTCGAAGAGGTCGTCGAACTCCTGTCCCGGGATGTCCAGGACGATGCGCCCGTACATGGCGATGAAGCGCCGGTAGGAGTCGTAGGCGAAGCGCTCGTCGTCGGTCTGCTTGGCCAGGCCCTCGACCGATCGATCGTTGAGCCCGAGGTTGAGGACCGTGTCCATCATCCCCGGCATCGAGAACTTGGCCCCCGAGCGCACCGATCACGAGCAGGGGGTCGATCGGATCGCCGATGCGCTTGCCCATCGGCTTCTCGAGACGCTTGCGGGCGCGCTGGACCTCGCCGGTCAGGCCGTCCGGCCAGCCGCCCTCCATGTAGGCGCGGCAGGCGGCGGTCGAGATGGTGAAACCCGGCGGCACGGGCAGGGCCAGTACCGACGTCATCTCGGCCAGGTTGGCCCCCTTGCCGCCCAGGAGGTCCTTCATCTCCATGGGCGGCTTGGCGGTGCCGGTGGTCGAAGTCGAAGACGTACGGCATCAGGTCTCCTCACCCGGTCGGGAAGTCGAGAACGAGGCCGCCGGCCGTGTCGGGCAGGTCACCGCCGTGAACCGCACACGACGAGAGGTCCGCCCGACGGCCGACGAACTCGCGACCCAGCCTATCGAGCCCTGGGACCCGCCCAAAAAGTGCGGCACCCGGCACCAGGTCGTGCGCCGACGGGTCGGCGCACCCGCGCGTCAGTCCTCGGTCCGCCCGCGCAGCTCCGCCACCAGCGCATGCAGGGGCACTCGTACCTGCAACGGTCGTGTCCCGGTCGCGGACCGTGACCGCCCGGTCCTCGAGCGAATCGAAGTCGACCGTCACGCACCAGGGCGTGCCGATCTCGTCCTGGCGTCGGTAGCGACGCCCGATCGACTGTGTCACGTCGTAGTCGCACATGAAGTGCGGCTGGAGCAGCCCGAGCACCTCCCGGGCCAGCGGCTCGAGGGTCGTCCTTCTTGGACAGCGGCAGCACCGCCACCTGGTAGGGGGCGAGTCGCGGGTGGAGGCGCAGCACCGTCCGTCTGCTCGCCTCCGACCTCGTCCTCGTCGTAGGCGGCGAGGAGGAACGCCATCATGGTCCGCGTCGCGCCGGCCGCCGGCTCGATCACGTAGCGGCACGTAGCGCTCGCCGGTCGACTGGTCGAAGTACTCGAGGCGCTCGCCGGACGCCTCGGCGTGGGCCTTCAGGTCGAAGTCGGTGCGGTTGGCGATGCCCTCGAGCTCGTCCCAGCCCCAGGGGAAGAGGAACTCGACGTCCGCCGTGCCGGCTCGAGTAGTGCGACAGCTCCTCGGCGTCGTGCTCCCGCAGCTTGAGCATGCCCTCGGGGATGCCGAGGTCCCGGTACCAGCGGAAACGCTCGTCGCACCAGTACTCGAACCACCGATCGCGCCTCGCCGGGGGGAACGAAGTACTCCATCTCCATCTGCTCGAACTCGCGGGTCCGGAAGACGAAGTTTTGCGGGGTGATCTCGTTGCGGAAGGACTTGCCCACCTGCGCGATGCCGAACGGGGGACTGCTTGCGGGTGGTGGTGAGCACGTTCAGGAAGTTCACGAACATGCCCTGTGCGGTCTCGGGACGCAGGTAGGCCACGCTTCCCTCGTCCTCGACGGGCCCGGCGTGGGTCTTGAACATGAGGTTGAAGGCCCGGGCCTCGGTGAGGTCCTTCGAGCCGCAGTTCGGGCAGACCCCGTCGATCTTGTCGGCCCGCCAGCGCTCGTGGCAGTTGCGGCAGTCGACCAGCGGATCGGTGAAGGTCTCGAGGTGACCGGACGCCCCCAGACCGCAGGTGGCGAGAGGATCGCCGCGTCCAGGCCGACCACGTCGTCGCGGAGCTGCACCATCGACCGCCACCAGGCGTTCTTCACGTTGCGCAGCAGGTTGACGCCGAGCGGCCCGTAGTCGTAGGTGGAGCGGAAGCCGCCGTAGATCTCGGCCGAGGGGAAGATGAAGCCGCGCCGCTTGCAGAGGTTGACGACCTTCTCCATGAGATCGGAGGTCGGCAAATCGGACGTGTCTTCGGTGCTCACCCGGGCGAGGATACCGGGAGGCCGTGGTCGACCCGTAGCCGGGTGGTCACCTCGTTGGCCAGGAGCCGGCCCCGCACCGTCAGCACGGCGCGGTCCCCGGCCACCTCCACGAGCGGACCCAGCTCCGGCGCCTCGTCGGGACCGGGCAGGCAGGCGGCCGGGACACCGGCCGGGGTCCGGAGTGCGAGTGCCAGGCGCTCGAACCACCGTTGGTCGGCCGTGAGATGCTCCTCCCCCGCGATCGGCGAGCGCCCCGACGAGATGGCGTCGACGTAGCGCTCGGGGGTGCGGACGTTCCACCACCGGTGCCCGTCGCGGTGGGAGTGGGCGGCGGACCCGATGCCCAGGTAGTTCCCCTGGCGCCAGTACAGCTGATTGTGCCGGCACCCGTGGCCCGGTCGAGCCCAGTTGGAGATCTCCTCCCAGCGATAGCCGGAGGCCGCGAGGGCCTCCTCGGTGATCGCGTAGCGCCGGGCCTGCGCGTCCTCGTCGGGATGGCGACTCGGCGAGCGCGCCAGGGGGGTGCCGGGCTCGACCGTCAGCGCGTAGGCGCTGAGGTGCGGCGGCGGCGCGGGCCAGGACAGGACCTCGGCGAGGCAGCGGCGCCAGTCGTCGTCGTCCTCGGGCGCCGCGCCGAAGATCAGGTCGGCGTTCCAGCTGGCGAAGCCCGCGTCGACGATCATCTCGGCCGCGCCCCGCGCCTCCGCGCTGCCGTGACGGCGGCCGAGGGCTCCGAGCACGTGTGCCACGGTCGACTGCAGGCCGATGGAGACCCGGGTGACGCCGGCGGCGCGGTACGCGGCGAGGCGGGCGGCGTCCACGTCCTCGGGGTTGCACTCGACCGTGACCTCCGCCCCGGGCCGGCGTGGCACCTCGGAGAGCACGGCGCACAGCCATTCGGCGGGGACCCGCGAGGGTGTCCCTCCACCGACGAACATGCTGGTCACAGGGGTGAGTCGGCCGGCTGCGACGGCCCGACGGACCTCGACGCGACAGGCTTCCAGGTAGCGCCGCATGAGGTGGTCGCGGTCGCTGTAGGTGGCAAAGGCGCAGTAGTCGCATCGCTGCCGGCAAAACGGCACGTGGAGGTAGACGCCCAGGTCCGCCATGACCCCTCAGAGCCCCCAGAGCCCCGCGACCGACCGGACGCTGCGGAGCCGCCGGTCGAGGTGCACCTCCATCGCCTCGGTGGCGAGCCCCGCCACCTCCGCCGAGCCCGGAGGGACGGCACCCCGGAGCACCCCGCCGAGGCCGCCGCCCATGATGGAGCGCATGAGCTCCAGCGCGGCCGGGCTCAGGGCGCGCCCCCGCCGGCATCGCCGGCACAGCGCCCCGCCCTCGGTCATGTCGAAGGCCACCAGCTCGCCGCCGCCGGGCCCCTCGGCCGCCACACCGCACGAGGCGCACGAGTCGAGGACCGGGCCGGCACCCTCGAGCACGAGGGCCTTCAAGAAGAAGGCGGGCGCGACCAGGTCGGGTGCGCGCTCGGGGTCGTCGAGCACCGAGAGGGCGCCGACCAGCATCCGGTAGAGGCGGGGATCGGGATGACGTTCCTGGGCGAGCTGGTCGACCACCTCGAGGAGGGACAGGGCCGGGGTCACGCGGTCGAGGTCCGATCGGATGACCGGATACGCGTCCACTGCTTCGGCCTGGTTGACGGTGTCGAGATCGCCCCGGCCCTGCCACAGGAGCAACGAGACGTGGCTCATCGGCTCGAGACGTGCCCCGAACCGACTGGCCGTCCGGCGCACCCCCTTGGCGACGGCCCTCACCTTGCCGTGTCCCTCCGTGAGCAAGACCACGATCCGGTCCGCCTCCCCGATCCGGTGGGTGCGGATCACCACCCCGAGATCGCGAAAGAGGCTCATCCCGGCCGGCGAGGATTGAGCAGGTTGCCGCCCGCGACCAGCACCAGCAGCACGAACACCGTGACGAGGGGGGCGATCACCGCGGTGAAGCCCACCGACGCCAGGACGCACAGCCCCACAAGGACGAGGAGCACCACGGCCACGGCGACCCGGGTCGCGCTCACGACTCCTCGATCCCGCCGTAGCGCCGGTCGCGGCGCTGGTACTCGAGGATCGGCGTCGTAGAGAAGGGAGCGGCGCGCATCGGGCCAGAGCACGTCGGAGAACACGAGCTCGCTGTAGGCCAGCTCCCACAGCAAGAAGTTCGAGATCCGGTACTCGCCCGAGGTCCGGATGACCAGGTCCGGGTCGGGCATGTCCGGGAAGTACAGGTGCTTGCGGATCGCCCGCTCGTCCACCCGCCCGCTGCTGACACCCGACGCGACGAGCGAGCGGACGGCGTCGACGATCTCCGCCCTCCCGCCGTAGTTAAACGCCATGGTCAGCGTCATGCGGCGGTTGCCCCTCGTGAGCTCGGAGGACTCGTCCATCCGTCGAAGGACCCGGCGAGGCACCCGCCAGTCCCGGCGACCCGCGAAGCGGATGCGGACCCCCTTTTGGTGCAGCTCGTCGCGCCGGCGCACCAACAGCGACTCGTTGAATCCCATCAGGTAGCGAACCTCGTCGGCCGGCCGACGCCAGTTCTCGGTCGAGAAGGCGTACAGGGTGAGCCACTTGACGCCGATCTCGAGCGCCCCCTCCACGACGTCCAGGAGGGCCTCCTCCCCGGCGGCGTGGCCCTCGGTCCGCGGCAACCCCCGGTGGGCGGCCCAACGCCCATTGCCGTCCATGACGCATCCGACGTGTACCGGGACCCGGCCGCGGTCGAGCTCGCGGGGTACCTCTTGCGGGTTCTCCTGCGCCGAAGAGGGCGAGGAGGGAGCGCTGGAGGGAATGGGCACGGGGCGAAACTACCGCCGTCCCGGGGTGAATCTGTGACCAGGACGGCTATACCTTCCATACCTTGCCCCCGTCGCCACCCCCTATGCCCCACCTCCCGCCTCGGCCTTCGCCATGAGCACCGACGACGCGATCGCCGACGACCAGCTCCGGGAGACGCTGGCCCGGGTCACCGCTCGCCTGCCCGCCGGCGGAGAAGATCGACCCGGACAGGTGGAGATGGCGCTGGCGGTCGGGAACGCCATCTCGACCGGACGGCACCTGGCGGTCCAGGCCGGCACCGGCACGGGCAAGTCGCTCGGCTACCTCGTCCCGGCGGCGATCTCCGGGCGCAGGGTGGTCGTCGCCACGGCCACCAAGGCTCTCCAGGACCAGCTGGCCGAACGCGACCTGCCACTGGTGGGCGAGGCACTCGGCAATTCGTTTACGTGGGCGGTCCTGAAGGGCCGCAACAATTATCTGTGCCGCCAGCGAGCCGGCGAGCTCGGCGAGCACGGGTTCCAGGCAGAGCTCGACGAGACCGAGGCCGACCCGGTGGCGGACGGGCCGGAGCCGGAATCGATACCGGAGGAGGTTCTCGATGCGTCCGGAGCCTCCGACGCGTCCAGGGAGATGGACGCGGACGGCGCAGCGATGGGCCTGGCGGACCAGGTGCGATGGCTCGTTCGCTGGGGCGAGACCGCCACCACGGGGGACCGCTCCGACCTGCCGTTCGAGCCCCGCCCCCGCGCCTGGAGCGCGGTGAGCGTGGGCCCCCGCGAGTGTCCGGGGGCTTTCCGGTGCCCCTCGGGGCCCCACTGCTTTGCCGAGTCGGCACACGACCACGCGGGCTCCGCCGACGTCGTGGTGGTCAACCTCCACCTGTACGGCGCGCACGTCGCCAGTGGGGGTCAGGTGCTCCCGCCGCACGACGTGGTGGTGTTCGACGAGGCCCACCAGCTCGAGGACGTGATGACCGCCACGCTCGGCGTCGACCTCACCCCCGGACGCCTTCGGGCCCTCGGCGCGGGGCGCGGGCCCTCCTGCCGGCGGTCGGTCAGCGGGAAGCGGACGATCTCGTCGAGTCCGCCCAGCGGCTCTCGGCCCTGCTCGGCGAACGGGTGGGCACGAGGGTGGACGACGCCCAGGAGGTGATGACCCTGATCGAGCTCATCTCGGGCAGGGTGCGAAGCCTGCTGGAGCGCCTACGGCGATCGGATGACACGGGGCGCCTGCGGGGCATGGACGGCGGAGCCTCAGCCTCCCCGGACGACGGGGGCCGCCGACAGCGTGCCATGAGCGCGGCAACCCACCTCTCCGACGACCTGCAGCGGATCGTCGAGGGCCCGCAGAGCGACGTCCGATGGGTCGACGGGAACCGCCGCGCCCCGGTGCTCCGGGCCTCGCCGATCGACGTGGGCGCACCGCTCGCCCACGTCTGGCAGGACGTGACCGCCGTGCTGACGAGCGCGACCATTCCCCCTCGCCTGCGCGAGCGGGTCGGGCTCCCCGGGGATCGGTCCGACGAGATCGATGTCGGCAGTCCCTTCGACTACCGGGACCACGCCCTGTTGTACGTGGCCCGCCATCTCCCGGACCGACGGCGTCCCGAAGCCGAGCCGGCCATCCACCGGGAGCTCGCCGAGCTGATCACGGCCGCCGGCGGCAGGACGCTCGCCCTCTTCACCAGCCATCGCGCGATGGAGGCGGCCGCACGGGCGCTGCGCGAGCACATCGACGTACGACTCTGGCTCCAGGGGGACCTGCCCAAGGCGCGGCTCCTCCAGGCGTTTAGCGAGGACGAGACTTCCTGCCTCTTTGCCACCATGGGCTTCTGGCAGGGCATCGACGTTCCCGGACCCTCGCTGAGCCTCGTCACGGTCGATCGCATCCCGTTTCCACGGCCCGACGACCCGGTGCTCCAGGCCAGAAGGGACGCCGCCGGCCCGGCGGCCTTCGGGCTCATCGACCTCCCCCGCGCCGCCACGCTGCTCGCCCAGGGAGCCGGCCGCCTGATCCGATCGCGCGACGACTCGGGTGTCGTGGCGGTCCTGGACCCCCGGCTCGCCACCGCCGGCTACCGCCGGGTCCTCCTGGCCCGGGTCCCACCCATGCGCCGGACCACCGATCCTCGCCAGGTGGCCGACTTCCTGTGGCGAGTGCTCGGCACCCACCCCGAGCACGACGTGGGGCCGTCCGCCGGCGGCGGCCGGCGATGAGACCGGCCCGGAGGCCGAACGGTCAGTACCCGAGCCGGTCGAGCGCATCGTCACGGCGCTGCCAGCCGCGATCGACGCGCACCACGAGGTCCAGGTACGTGTTGGGCGGAAGCTGGGCCCGGACGGTGGTGCCCACCTCCTTCAGGACCTCGCCGCCCCGGCCGATGACGATCGGCTTCTGCGATTCGCGCTCGACCAGGATCTCGCAGCGGACATAGGGACCCTCCCACTCGGTGACCCGGCACGCGATGGAGTGGGGCAGCTCCTCACGCGCCCTCGCCAGGAGCTGCTCCCTCACGAGCTCGGCGATCCAGACCGCCTCGGCCTGATCGCTCACCATGCCCTCGGGGTACAACGCGGGCCCCTCGGGCAGGCGGTCCAAGATCGCCTCCACGAGCGCGTCGACGCCCTTGCCGGTCGAGGCCGAGACGGGGAAGTACTCGGCATCCTCGACGAGGGGGCGCGCGGCCGGGCGGTCCGCGGCGAGGGCCTCGAGCTCCTGCTTGGCCGACGCGAGCCGCTCGAGGACATCGGAGGGGCGGGCGCGGTCGACCTTGTTGACGACCACCAGGACGGGGGCCCCTGCTCCGACCGCTCGAGCGAGCACCATCCGGTCCCCCGGACCGACGCCACCCGTCGCGTCGACCATCGCGACGGTCACGTCGACGTCCTCGAGCGCCTGCGCCGCCGACTCGTTGAGCCGGGTGCCGAGGGCCGTCCTCGGCCGGTGCACGCCGGGCGTGTCGACCAGGACGGCCTGGACTCCGTCGCGCTCGAGGATGCCCCGGATCTGGAAGCGGGTGGTGTTGGGACGCGGCGACGTGATCGACACCTTGGTTCCGACCATGGTGTTGACGAGCGTCGACTTCCCGACATTGGGACGGCCGACCACCGCGACAAAACCGGAACGACTCACGTCTCTCGAGGCTCCCTCCGGGCCGGGGGCGCGGTGGGGACGATCCGCACCTGATCGATTCGCCGACCCTTGACCTGCTCGACGACGAGGCGGAGCCCGTCCACCTCGACCGACTCGCCCGCCCTCGGCACCCTGCCCGCACGGTCGAAGACCAGGCCACCGATCGTGTCCCACGGGCCCTGCGGCAACTGGGTGTCGACGATCTCCTCGACCTCTCCGAGCGCCGTCCCACCGCTCACGACGACGGACCCGTCGGGCAGGCGCTGCACCTGGGGCTCGTCGACGTCGAACTCGTCGACGATCTCCCCGACCAGCTCCTCGATGAGGTCCTCCAGGGTCACGAGACCAACGGTGCCCCCGTACTCGTCGACCACGATCGAGAGGTGGTATTTCTCGTCCTGCATCTCCCGCAGCAGGCCCGACAGTCTCTTGGTCTCGGGAACGAAGTGCGCGGGACGCAGATGCGCTCGCACCTGATCTGCACCTTTACCCTGATGCTCCACCCTGATGAGGTCCTTCGCGAACGCCACCCCCACCACGTCGTCCGGTCCGCCCTGGCACGCCGGGACCCGGCTAAAGCCGGCGCCGAGCGCGAGGTCGAGCGCGGAGGTCACGTCGACGCCCGCGTCCACCCACGTCATGTCGGGGCGGGGAACCATCACCTCCCGGACGATGGCATCCCCGAACTCGATGATCGAATGGATGAAGGCTCGCTCCTCGGTCTCGATGACCTCCTCCTCCATCGCCTCGTCCGCCATGGCGAGGAGCTCGGACTCGGTCACGTTGCCTCCGTCCTCACCCTTGCGTCCTCGCTCGCCGATGATGAAGTTGGCGAGCCCGATGAGGACGCCCGACGCGGCACCCACGGGCGGAAAGCGCACGATCGCAGAGACGAGCGGCGCGACGAGCAGGGCCGAGCGTTCGGGGTTCTTGACGGCCCAGTTCTTGGGGACCGCCTCGAAGACGACGAAGATCACCACCACCTCGAACACGATGCCGATGAGGACGCCGATGGGCCCGAACCAACGCTCCGTGAGCACCCCCACGAGGGTGGCGGAGATCAGCTGGCAGCCGAGGACGAGGAGGAGGACGGGGTTGAGGAACCGTTCGGGGTGCTCGACCAGGCCGAGCAGCGCCCTGGCCCCGCGGCGCCCCTCGGCCACGAGAGACCGAGCCTTGACCGTGCTCGTGCGCACGAGGCTCGTCTCGGCCATGGCCAAAAACGCCGAGCAGGCGAGCAGCACGATGATGACGGCAATGAGCGGCCAGTCGGTCGCGCTCAGTCCGCTTGCAGCGACCATCAATCCTTTCGGGCCCCGCTCGTCGGGCGGTGGTACCTGGCGAGGAGCTTGCGCTCCAGCCGCTCCATCGCCTCCGCCTCGGCCTCCTCCTCGTGATCCATCCCGAGCAGGTGGAGGAGGCCGTGGACGACCAGCAGGGCCATCTCATCCTGGAGGTCGACCTCGTGCTCGGAGGCGTTCTCAGCGGCCACCGCCGGGCAGATCACGACATCGCCGAGAAGCAGGAGCTCGCTCCCGTCCTCGGCCGACCCGGGCCCCGGTCCCGCCGCGTCGGGAAACCGCCCACCGGGACCCGCGAGGTCTTCGATGGGGAAGGCCAGCACGTCGGTCGGACCGCTCCGCCGCAGAAACTCCTCGTTGAGCCGGGCCATGGTGGGGCCGTCCACGAAGAGCAGCGAGACCTCGGCCGGCCCTCGGACGCCGCGGGCCTGAAGGACGGAGCGGGCCAGGGAGACCCACCGCGAGAGATCGACCGCGACGTCATGTTGCTCATCGGAGGCGAAGACGTCAACGGCCACCGGCTTGCGACTCCTCCACCCGCTCGTAGGCCGAGATGATGTCGGCGACGATCTGGTGGCGTACGACGTCACGCCGATCGAGGTGCACAAAGGCCAGGCCCTCCACCCCGTCGAGCACCTCGTGCAGGCCGACCAGGCCGGAGCGATTGTCAGGGACGTCGATCTGGGTGACGTCGCCGGTCACGACGGCCTTCGAGCCGAATCCGATCCGGGTGAGGAACATCTTCATCTGCTCGGGGCTGGTGTTCTGCGCCTCGTCGAGGATGATAAACGAGGAGTTGAGCGTCCGGCCCCGCATGAAGGCGAGGGGTGCGACCTCGATCGTGCCCCGGTCCATGAGCCGTTGCGCCCCCTCGGGCTCGAGGAGGTCGTACAGCGCGTCGTAGAGCGGTCGGAGGTAGGGGTCGACCTTGGCCATGAGGTCTCCCGGCAAGAAGCCCAGGCGCTCGCCCGCCTCGACCGCCGGGCGGGTGAGGATGATCCTCTGGACCTGCCGCGATTGGAGCGCCTGCACGGCGAGGGCCACGGCCAGGTACGACTTGCCGGTGCCGGCGGGGCCTATCCCGAAGGTCACCACGTTGCGGGAGATGGCATCCGCGTAGCGCTTCTGCCCGGCCGTCCGCGGGCGCACGCTGCGTCCCCGTGCGCCGCGCAGGACCTCGGCGTTCAAGATCTCCGACGGGCTCAGGTCCTGTCGGACCATGTCGATGCTCCTCACCACCTTGGAGGGATCGAGAGTCTGGCCCGACTGCAGCAGGAGGACCATCTCGTCGAACACCCTCGCGATCTGCTCCGCCTCGTCGCCGTCGACGGTGATCAGGTTGCCCTGGACCGAGATCTCGGCGTCCGGGAAGGCATCCTCCACGAGTCGCAGGAGCTCGTCGCGGTGGCCGAGGAGACCGGCCATCAGGTGGTTGTGCGGCACGAGGCGCTCGACGCGCGAGCCCATGGCGGAGGCGGCGCCCTGGATGCTCGAGGTGTCCGAGACGCTCATCCGGGGGGCCACGTCATCGGGCGACCCCCGATCACGTGCAGGTGCAGATGCGGTACCGAATTCAGGGCGTCGGCGCCCACGTTGAACACCAGCCGGTAGCCCCGCTCGGGGCCGGCGATGCCCTCGGACTCGGCCACCGCGCGGGCCGCCACGAAGAGCTCCGCCAGCTCGTCCGCGTGCTCGGGCTGGAGCGCTGCCGCGTTCTCGATATGGCGCCTCGGGATCACGAGGATGTGCGTCGGCGCCGTGGGGTTGATGTCCCGGAAGGCGACGGTGTGGGGGGTCGTGCCGACCACGTCGGCCGATTGCGTCCCGGCCACGATGCCGCAGAACACGCAGTCCGTCATGCTGTGAAGGATTCTCGCGCCTCGGCCGCCGGCGCGTGTGTGACGGTTTGGACGTTGTCTGCGACCAAGTCTCCTCCTACCGGTCGACGGAGTGATCTCGGGAACCTCCCGGGACCGTCGTGCCTGCTCTCGGGCACGGTGCGGGTCCCGAGGCCGGCCAGGCTCTCGACCCCGCGTCGACCACCGTACCGGCGCGCAGCGAGCTGAGCGTCAGCCCGGCCGCCATCGCAGCCGTCTCGGACCGGAGCACCCCGGGCAGAAGCCCCATCCTGGGAAGGTCGAGGGCCAGCTCGCGGTCGCTCCAGCCACCCTCGGGACCGACCGCCACGGCGTGATGCCGCAGCGACGGGGCGTCGCCGCCCGGCTCCGCCAGGCACAAAGCCCCGCCGGGGACGTTCGCGGCGAGCTCCTCGAGCGTCCACGGACCCTCGAGGATCGGCAGGCGGACCCTTCGAGACTGTGCCGCGGCCTGACGGGCGGCCGCCTCCAGTCGGGCGAGTGCCCGCCCGGCCCGGTCGTCCCGCCACCTCACCACCGCCCGGTCCGTCGAGAGGACCACGATGCGGTCGACGCCGAGCTCGGTCAGCTTCTCCACCACCCACTCCGGCCGGTCACCCTTGACGGGTGCGAACCCGACCGTGAGCGCGGGGTCCGCCGGCGGCTCGAGCCGGGCCTCGCCGGCGACGCGGAGAGGTCCGCGCACCCCGGCCGAGCCCTCCCCGGCCACCGAGCCCTTCCCGGCCACCGAGCCCGCGACCGGGTCGTCCGAGACGAGGCACCACCGCCAGGAGCCCCGGCCGTCGCTCGCGACCACCCGATCGCCGGCCCGCAGGCGCAGGACCCGGAGGAGATGGTGCGCATCGCCGGGTTCGGGCGAGGGATCCTCGAGATCGCCGACGAACACCTGGGCCTTGGCGAGCCTGCGCTCCTGCCAGCCGGTGGTGGCATCGGGCTCCCGGCGCAGCGGCCCGTCCTCAGGAGAAGGCCGAGCGCAGCCGTGAGAGCACGCGCTCCCGGCCGGCGTCCACCGGCTCGCCGCGTTCGGTTGCAAGGTCGCGGAGCAGCTGCTCCTGGCGAGCGTCCAGGCCCTTTGGGGTTTGGACGTCGATGTGGACGTAGAGGTCGCCACGGCCGCGTCCACGGAGGTGCGGGACCCCGGCCCCCTTGATCCGCAAGACCGTCCCACTCTGGGTGCCCGGTGCGATGTGCAGGTCCTTCGGATCCTCGAGCGTTTCGACCTGGGCATCGAAACCGAGTGCGGCCTGTGTCATGGCCACGTCGAGTCGGGAGTGCAGGTCGTCGCCCTCTCGGTCGAAGCGCTCGTCGGGCTTGACCGCCAGGTGGACGAAGAGCGAGCCCGTCGCGCCGCCCCTCGGGCCGGCCGCACCTCGCCCGGCCAGGCGCAGCGTGGACCCGTGGTCGACGCCGGCCGGAACGTCGACCACGAGGTGCTGGTCCTCCGTCCGGCGCCCCTCGCCCCGGCAATCGGTGCACGGCGTCGGAATCATCTCCCCGAGGCCCTGGCACTTGGAGCAGACCCCCGCCGTCACCACTTGGCCCAGCAGGGACTGGCGGATCCTTCGGATCTCGCCGGTCCCCTCGCAGTCCGGGCAGCGGATGGGCTGGGTCCCTGGCCGGGCTCCCGACCCCTCACAGGTGGCGCACCGCACCGGGAGCCGCACCGACAGGTCCTTTTGGACGCCAAACACCGACTCGGCGAACTCGAGCTGCAGTGCCACCTCGACGTCCGCCCCCGGCGGAGGTCCTTGGCGCCTGCCGCGGGTGGACATCCCACCCATCTGCCCGAAGAAGGCCTCGAAGATGTCCCCGAGCCCGCCCTCGAAGTCAAAGGGGCTCCCGCCCGGCGTGCCGCGCGCTCCCGGACCGAAGACTCCCTGGGGCCCGTACCGGTCGTAGCGGGCCCGTCGCTCCGGGTCCTTCAGGACCTCGTAGGCGAGGGTGACCTCCTTGAACTTGGCCTCGGCGTCCGGATCGCCACTGTTGGTGTCGGGATGGAGCTCGCGGGCCTTTTGGCGGTAGGCCCGCTTGATCTCGTCGTCGGTCGCCCCGGGCGACACACCGAGGACGCCGTAGAGGTCCGGCATCTGGTCAGCTCCCGCCACGTCGTCCTCCTCCGGCCTCGTCGGCCAGGCGCTGGCCGAGACGCTCGCCCACGACGTGGGCGGCAGCCAGTGCCTCCGGATAGTGCATGCGCGTCGGGCCGAGCAAGCCGAGGACCCCGGCGTGGCGACCCTCAACGGAGAAGGGGGCCACGACGACCGCGCACGAAGCGAGCGGCTCGAAGCCGTGCTCGGTCCCGATGGCTACCGAGAGCCCCCGATCGATGACCTCCTGCAGCAGGTTCACCATGACCATCTGCTGCTCGAGCGTGGAGAGCACCGAGCGTACGGTCTCGACGGCGTCGAACGCCTCGGCGAGACGCGAGGGACCCCCGACGAACACCTGGTCGCTCGCGGCGCTCCCACCAAGGTCGGACAAGGCGTCGCGCGCCGCGACCACCACCCGGTCGATCACCAGGTCGCCGGCCGGAGGTACGTGCGGGAGCTCCGCCAGGCGGCGACCCTCGAGGTACCGGTCCAGCTGCATGCCGGCAGCCCGCGCCACGGCGTCGGGGACGGGCTCGGGAAGCTCCACCGTGCACTTCTCGACGGCACCGTCGGCGAGGACGGCGACCACCAACGCCAACTCGGGCGCCAGGCCGACCACCTGGACCGACCGGATCGGCGCCGTGTCGCGCGCGGGCCCCACGACCACTGCCGCGTACGAAGTGAGATCCGACAACAGGTTGGACGTCCGCTTGAGCAGCTCCTCCATCTCTCCGTGCACCTGCTCGAAGAACCGGCGGACCTTGACACGCTGGGACGGGCCGAGGACCCCCGGCTGGGCCAGGCGGTCGACGAAGAAGCGGTAGCCCTTGTCGGTCGGCACCCGCCCGGCGCTCGTGTGCGGCTGGACGAGATAGCCGTCGCGCTCGAGCGCGGCCATGTCCGAGCGCACCGTCGCCGACGAGACGGTGATCCCCGGCGCCTCGGCGACGTGCTGGGACCCGACGGGCTGCGCGGACCCGATGTACTCCGTCACCACGGCCTCGAGGATCGACGCCTTGCGGTCGTCGAGGCTCGGGTCGCCCTTGGGAGGCGCTTCGTTGTTGGCCTGGTCAGCTGGCATGGTCGCTCCACGAGGGTGCCGCGACGACCCACGAGTGGATCATTGGCACTCGATTGTACCGAGTGCCAGGGCGGACGGTACCGGCGGGCTGGATCGCCACGCCCTCGGCACCCTCGGCACCGGTTGCTCAGTCGCCGATGCGGAGGGCCGAGATGAAGGCTTCCTGGGGCACCTCGACGCGCCCGATCGCCTTCATGCGCTTCTTGCCCTCCTTTTGGCGTTCGAGGAGCTTCCGCTTGCGCGTGACGTCTCCGCCGTAGCACTTGGAAAGGACGTCCTTGCGCTTGGCCTTGACGGTCTCCCGGGCGACGATCCTGCCGCCGATGGCCGCCTGGATGGGTACGTCGAAGAGCTGGCGTGGGATGAGCTCGCGCAGGCGCTCGGTCATCCGGCGACCGTAGACGTCGGCCTGGCTCCGATGCACGATGGTGGAGAACGCGTCGACCGGAACGTGGTTGATAAGCAGGTCGACCCGGACGAGGTTGGCCGCGGCGTAGTCGGCCGGCTCGTAGTCGAGGCTGGCGTAGCCCTTGGTGCGGCTCTTGAGCTGGTCGAAGAAATCGACGACCACCTCGGCCAGGGGGATCCGGTAGACAAGCTCCATTCGCTCCGGCGAGAGGTACTCCATCCGCGTCATCTCGGCTCGACGGCTTTGACAGAGGTCCATGACCGTCCCCGTGTACTCGGAGGGGGTGAGGATGGTGGCGGTCAGGATCGGCTCGGAGATGACGGCGATGCGGCTCACCTCCGGCAGGTCGATCGGGTTGTCCACCTCCATGACCCCTCCGTCGGTGAGCTCGACCTGGTACGCGACGGACGGGGCGGTCGCGATCAGCGACAGGTCGAATTCCCGTTCGAGCCGCTCCCGGATGATCTCCATGTGCAGCAACCCGAGGAACCCGCAACGGAATCCGAACCCGAGCGCGTGGGACGACTCGGGCTCGAAGGTGAAGCTCGCGTCGTTGATCCGGAGCTTTTCCAGGGCGTCGCGCAGGTCGGGGAGCTGGTCCCCGTCGACCGGATAGAGACCGCAAAACACCATGGGCTTGGGGTCGCGGTAGCCCTCCAGCGCCTCGGTGGCCGGGTCGGCGACGTCGGTGACCGTCTCCCCGGAGCGGGCCTCGGCCACGTTCTTGATCCCGGCGATGAGATACCCCACCTGGCCCGGGCCGAGCTCCTTGACCGGCAGGGTGGTGGGGGTGCGGACCCCGATCTCCTCGACATCGTGGTCGGCCCCCGCCTGGATGAACCTGAGGCGGGCGCCGTGACGCAGGACACCGTCGAAGACCCTCACCGAGCTGACGACGCCCCGATACTGGTCGTAGACGGAGTCGAAGATCAGGGTGCGCAGGGGGGCGTCGACGGAGCCCCCGGGGGCGGGGATGCGGTCGATCACGGCATCGAGGAGCTCGTGCACCCCCTCGCCGGTCTTGGCCGAGATGCGCAGGATCTCGGCCGCCGGCAAACCGAGCACCTGCTCGATCTCGGCGGCGCAGCGTTCGGGCTCGGCCGCCGGGAGGTCGATCTTGTTGAGGACGGCCACGATCTCGAGGTTGTGCTCGAGGGCCTGGTAGCAGTTGGCCAGGGTCTGGGCCTGGATCCCCTGGGAGGCGTCGACCAGGAGCACCGCGCCCTCGCAGGCGGCGAGCGAGCGGCTGACCTCATAGCCGAAGTCGACGTGTCCGGGAGTGTCGATCAGGTGCAGGACGTGGTCCCGGTACTCGACGCGTACGTTCTGCGCCTTGATCGTGATCCCGCGCTCGCGTTCGATGTCCATCGAGTCCAGGAATTGCTCGCGCATCTGCCGAGGGTCGACGGCGCCGGTCAGCTCGAGGATGCGATCCGAGAGCGTGGACTTACCGTGGTCGACGTGGCTGATGATCGAGAAATTCCGGATCCGCCCTGTGGGGATCGGGGTCATGAGGGAGGGGCTCGACACGTCAGAGACGATCGTACCGGACGTGTACGTGTCTCATGGCCTGGTAGTATTTCTGGGCTATGGCCAACATCCGCAGCCAGATAAAGCGGAATCGCCAAAACGAACGGCGACGCCTCCGCAACAAGTCGGTCAAGGCCGAGCTCCGCACCCGCACCAAGTCCGCCGTCACCGACGCCGAGTACGGCGACGAGGAGAGCGCGGAGTCCCTGCGCGCTGCGGTACGCCGCATCGACAAGGCGGCCGCCAAGGGCGTCATCCATCGCAACCAGGCGGCGAACCGCAAGTCCCGGCTCATGCGGCGGATCGACAGCATCGAGGCGTCGCGCAGCGCCTGACCGCTCTGCACCGGGGGGACCCCCCTCCACCGTGCAACGGACGCCTCTGACCCCCAAGCTCGGCGCCCCCCAGGAGCTCAGCGTCGGCGCCCTCCACGAGCCCTGCTCAGGCGGCTGAGCCGCGCCACCAGCACCTCGAGCACCAGCTCGGACGAGACACCCGTCTCACCCTTGATGTCGAGATCGGCGCGGGCCAGGAGCAAGATGGCCTGGCCGATGCGGTCGAACCCGAGCTGGCTCGACCGCTGCAGCGCCTTCTTCGCCACAAAAGTGCTCCGGGTGCCGAGCAGGGCGGCCGCCTCCTCGGCCGTAGAGACGCCCGAGCCGTCGAGGGCCAGCATCTGCGCGAAGTGTCGGTGCACCGCGCCGAGGATCTCGGGCGCCGACCGCCCGCCGGCCGCGAGCTGGCGATGCAGGGCGGCGAGCGCGTCCTCGGTCCGGCCGGCGTCGATGGCGTCGGTCAGGTCCCAGGGTGGCACCGAACCGGCCTCGCCGAGGAACGGGGCGAGCTCGTCGACGTCCACCCTCGACCCCTCCCCGTAGGCCGTGGCGAGCATGTCGAGGAGCCCGGCCAGCCTGCCGACGTCCTCACCCAGATGCTCCGTGAGCGTCTGGAGGGCTCGCGCGGAGAGCTGCACCGAGCTTCGGCCCACCTGTTCCTCGATCCAGCGGACCCGGCTGCGCCCGGTCCCCACTCCCGCGTCGACGACCTCGCCGACGGCTCCCGCCGCCTTGACCAGGCCCTGGGGCATGGTCCCTCCCCCGCCCACCAGCAGGAGCACCGACATCGGAGGCGGGTCGCTCAGGACCTCCACCAACCGACCGGCGTCGGCGGCCGTCAGCCGACCGGCGTCACGCACCACCACGACGCGGCGGTCGACCAGGAAGGGCGGCGTGGACCAGGCGTCGATCACGGCCCCGACGTCGAGATCGTCGGCCGAAGGTCCACCATGCTCTTCCAAGACGAGCGACGGATCCCGATCGCCGACGAGCCGTCGAAGCAGGCTGTGCACGGCCTGCGCGAGCACCGAGGCATCGTCTCCCCTGACCAGATAGACGGGCGCGGGGGCGTCGGCCATCGGGGGGGCGGAGCGGGCGGCGCTCACGAGGCGTCTTCCTGGCCGGGATCTTGGACGTCGCCCGCCTGCATCACGGCGGCCAGCGTGTCGCGGACCTGTCGGTGGCCCTCCACGTCGTGGACCCTCAGGATGCGACATCCGAGGATGATCCCGAGGGCAGCCGCGGAGAGCGATGCGTCGCCGCGCTCGTTCAGCTCGAGGCCCAAGACGTCCCCGAGGAACCTCTTGTTGGACGCAGAGAGCAGCACCGGGTAGCCGGTGTCCACGAGCTCGCGGGAGGCCCGCAGGAGGGTGAGCGACTGGGCCGCGGTCTTGCCCAGGTCCAGTCCCGCGTCGAGCACCACGCTGGCCCTCGGAATGCCTGCGTCGAGGGCCCGCCGCGCCCGTTCGACGAGCATGCCGGTGACCTGACCCACCAGGTCGTCGTAGTGCGGCTCGGGATCGGGCACCCGGGGCACGAGCCGGATGTGGGTGGCCACTACCGCCGCCCGGGCTCGAGCGGCTTCGATCACGTAGTCGGGGTCGGCGAACCCGCTGATGTCGTTACCCACCACCGCACCGGCGCCAAAGGCCTCCCGCGCCACCGCGGCGCGCCAGGTGTCGACGGAGACCGGGACGTCCCAACGCGAGCACAGGGCCTGGACGGCGGGGACGACCCGATCGAGCTCCTCTTCGAGGCCGACCTCGGGGCCGGGGCCCGCCTTGACCCCACCCACATCCAGGATGTCGGCGCCCTCCGCCACCAGCGTCTCGGCGCGCCGCAAGAAGGCGTCGAGGGCGAAGGTCGCACCCCGGTCGTAGAAGGAGTCCGGCGTCCGGTTGAGGATCCCCATGAGCAGCGCACGGAATCGGATGTCGTAGCTCCGGCCCCCGAGGACCAGCTGGGACGCGGGCGCCGTGTCGACCTCTGGGCCCAACGCTTAGAAGAGGCGGCTGGCCAGCGCCCGGCGATAACTGGCGGTCCGGGGGTCGTCCGGGCCCAGTGTCTCGAGGAGATCGACGAATTCCTGGCGAGCGGCCTCGTCGTCGTGCACACGCTCGAGGAGGGCGTCGAGCAGTCCGGTGACGTCCTCGTCGACGCGGACGTGTTGACCGGCCAAGCGGGCCTCCGCCCCCAGCGCGCGGAGCTCGGCGGTCTCGGGCACCTTGGCCAGGAACGAGAGCGCCTCCTCCGGCTCGTTGCGGTCGATCAGCAGCCGCGCCAACCCGGCCACGGCTCCCACGTGGTCCGGCTGCACCTCCAGTGCCTTGCGCAACGACTGCTCGTCGCCCTCCGCCACCAGCAGGTCGGCCTCGCTCGGCGCCGGCGCGAGCCGTTGGACGAACTCGGTCACCTGGGCCTCGGGGAGTGCCCCGACAAATCCGTCGACCACCTGCCCCTCCCTCAGGGCGTACACGGCGGGTATCGACTGGACCTGGAACATCGAGGCAATCCTCGGGTTCTCGTCCACGTTGACCTTGACGAGGTCCACTTGTCCCTCGGTGGCGGCGACGACACGCTCGAGGATCGGCCCGAGCGTGCGGCAGGGGCCGCACCACGGTGCCCAGAGGTCGACCACGACCGGCACGTCGCGGGATCGAGTGAGCACCTCCTGCTCGAAGTTTGCGTCGGTTACGTCCGTCATCGGGCTCGACCCTACCCGTTGGCGCCCACGGCGTCGGCTGGACCGCGATGCGTCACCTCGAGCCGGTAGCGTGGCACGACGATGCCGGATGCACCCACCGTGAGCAGCCAAGCCGTTCCCGACGGGATCGACGCAGCGGGCCTCACCCGATGGTTCCAAGCCAATCTGCCGACGGTCGAGCCTCCTCTGCGGTTCTCGCTCATTGCCGGGGGACGGTCCAACCTCACGTTTCTGGTGGAGGACGCCGCGGGAGCTCGCCTCGTGCTCCGCAGGCCTCCCGTCTCTCACGTCCTGCCGACGGCGCACGACATGCCGAGGGAGCACCGCCTGCTGACCGCCCTGTGGCCGACGGCGGTACCCGTGCCCCAACCATTGGGACTGTGCACGGACCCTGCGGTGAACGGGGCCCCCTTTTACGTCATGGAGTTCGTCAACGGACACATCTTGCGCAACGCCGGCGCTGCCGAGTCCGCCTTTCCGAGCGCCCGGAGGTCCGCCATCGGCGACCATCTCGCGGACACGCTCGCCCTGCTCCATCGGGTCGACATCGACGCCGTCGGCCTCGGCGATCTGGCGCGTCGCGATGGGTACATCGAGCGCCAGGTGCGCCGTTGGACCGAGCAGTACCGCAACAGCACGCTCGATCCGAGCGTCGCCGGGGCTCGGAACGACGACGTGGTCGCCGCCGACGAGCTCGTGGCGAGGGTCGGCAAGGAGCTCGCCGAGCGCATCCCACCGCAACGCGAGACCGCCATCGTGCACGGCGACTACCGCCTCGACAATGTCGTGCTCGGCAACGACGGGCAGGTGCTGGCGATCCTCGACTGGGAGTTGTGCACGCTCGGCGACCCCCTTGCGGACCTCGGGCTTCTGCTCGTCTATTGGGCCGAGCCGGGCGAGTCCGGCACGGTGCTCGGTCAGGACGCCACCACCGCCCAGGGGTTCTCGACCCGCCAGGACATCGTCGATCGCTATGCCGAGACCTCCGGGAGGGACGTCTCCCAGGTCGGCTACTTCACGGCCTTTGGCTTCTGGAAGCTGGCCTGCATCCTCCAGGGCGTCTACGTCCGGTACGTGAAGGGGGCCGGCCCCGGAGACGCGAGCACCGTCGGCGGGCTCTCCCCCCAGATCCGGGTCCTGGCCGAGCGGGCGGCCGAGAGCCTCGAGGCGGTGCCGTGAGCGCAGGGGACCCCACATGAGCCCAGAGGGCACGACCCCATACGAGCTGCACCAAGAGCCCGTCCTCGACAACCCCGTGCTGGTGGTGGCGCTCGAGGGCTGGGTCGACGCAGGGCTCGGCGCTGCGGCCGCCATCACGACCCTGCTCGAGCAGAGTCGCTCCGAGCTCGTCGCCACCTTCAACGGCCCCCGGTACATCGATCAGCGGGCTCGCCGGCCCGTAGCCCATATCGTCGACGGCATCACCACGGCGCTGGGATGGCCACGCACCGAGCTGCGGTGCGGTCAGGACCGTCACGGGACCGACATTCTCTTCCTGGTCGGCCCGGAGCCCGACTTCTACTGGCAGGAGTTCGTCGGCGCAGTCGTCGAGCTCGTCGTCCGCCTGGGGGCGAGGATGGTGGTCGGGCTGGGCGCCTTCCCGGCTCGGGCCCCGCACACCCGTCCGGTCAAGCTCGCGGCCACCGCGCCACCATCGTCGTCCGAGCTCGTCAGCTTGGTCGGCGTCGTCCAGGGGGAGTACGAGGTTCCCGCCGGAGCGGTGTCCGCCCTCGAGATGGGCTTCGACGAGGCCGGGGTCTCGGCGGTGACCCTGTGGGCGAGAGTGCCCCACTACGTCTCGGGCATGCCGTTTCCCGAGGCGGGCGCCGCGCTCATCGACGGCCTGGTCAAGCTGACCGGCGTGGCGTTCGACTCGATGGGGCTCTACGGGGCCGGCGACACCACCCGCCATGAGATCGACCAGCTGGTGGCCCGCAGCGTCGACCACCAGGCCATGGTGCGCGAGCTCGAGGAGAGCGTGGACGAGGCCGAGGGGAACGCCCTCGGCCTCGAGGAGGTTCCGTCGGGGGACGAGATCGCGGCCGAGCTCGAGCGGTTCCTGCGCGACGAACCCTCCTGATCCGTGCTCCGGGTCGACGCCAACCTCGGGTTCGATCCGGCACGTGCCGGGGAGGCGGCGAGCGCGCTCGAGCAGCTCGGCTACGACGGCGTGTGGTCGGCCGAGGCCTCACACGACCCGTTCCTGCCGCTCGTCCAGGCGGCCGGCGCAACCGAGCGGATCCAGCTGGGCACGGGCATCGCCGTGGCCTTTGCCCGCAATCCGATGAACCTGGCCATGGTCTCCAACGATCTGCAATCGATCACCGGGGGGCGCTTCCTCCTCGGCCTGGGGTCCCAGATCAAGGCGCACGTCACGAAGCGCTACTCGATGCCCTGGTCGCATCCCGCTCCACGCATCCGCGAGCTGATCCTCGCGATCCGCGCCATCTGGGCGAGCTGGGCTTCGCCAGAGGAGCCGCTCCGGTTCCGCGGCGAGTTCTACACGCACACCCTCATGACGCCCTTCTTCGATCCCGGGCCAAATCCCTACGGCAACCCCCCGATCCTCCTCGCGGCCGTCGGGCCCCGGATGACCGAGGTGGCCGGGGAGGTGGCCGACGGGTTGCTGGCGCACGCCTTCACCACCGAGCGTTACCTGCGTGAGGTGACCCTGCCCGCTCTCGAGCGAGGGGCGCAGAAGGCCGGCAAGTCCCGCCACGACCTCCAGGTCTCCTACCCCGGCTTCATCGTGACCGGGCGAGACGGACCGGAGTGGGACCGCGCCCGGAAGGCCACGCCGCGAACAGATCGCGTTCTACGCCTCGACCCCCGCCTATCGCTCGGTGCTGGAGCTGCACGGCTGGGGAGACCTGCACCCCCGGCTCAACTCCCTTTCCAAGAAGGGCGAGTGGACGGCGATGGGGGATCTCATCGACGACGAGGTCCTCGACAGCTTCGCCGTCGTCGCACCCTTGGGGGAGATTCCCGAGATCGTCCGGAACCGCTTTGGCGCGCTGGTGGACCGCTTCTCGTTCTACGCGCCGTACCCGCTGGAGCCGGAAGCGCTGCGCGAGATCGTGCACGCCTTCAAACTCGGGAATTCTGCACAGCCCTCCTGAATTCCCGCGTCGGCGCTCGCCGCCGCTCGCCCCTACCCCGTGTCGTCGGGTCCGTCCCGGTTGCCCTCTGCCCCGGCCCCCGTTCGCCGGTACCGGGGGTGCCTCGGGTCCTGCGGGGCCACGAAGTCCCGCTTGCCGTTTCCCTCGACCAGCATCCAGCCCCGGGTGGTCTTCATCCGGTGGTGGTAGCGACAGAGCCCGTCGAGGTTCTGCAGCGCCGTCTCGTGGGTGTCCTTCCAGTCCTGGCGGTGGTCCCACTCGATCCGCACCTGCTGGTGGCAACCCCGGACCGCACAGCTGGGATGGAGCCACTCGAGGGCGGTGCGCTGGAAGGCGTTGGGGTGCCGTCCGAGATGGGCCACGTTCACCACGTCGTGGCCCTTGGTCACAATGGCCGTCCAGAAGGGATCTTCCTCCAAGGCCAATTCCTTGACGGCTCCGACGCTGACCGGGCCCACCCCCACGACCTCGCAAAGCTCGTCGCCCCGGACCTTCCCGCGGACCAGCGCGGCGTGGTCGATGCGGACGATGAACTTGGGCTTGGCGCTCGTGGGTTGCTCACCTCGGTCCCCGCAGAGGGCCTGGACCAGGGCGTCGGCCCCGTAGGCCTCGGGGCGCTCCCTTCGTCCCTGGCGTCGAGCCTCTTCGAAGCAGGCTTCGATCAACGGATCGAGGGCGCCCTTGATCTTGGCCCCGGTCTCGGTGGTGTGGGTGAGGTGTAGGTGGAAGGCACCCTCGTCGTCGGCGTAGGTGCGCAGGGAACGCTGCCCGAAGATGCGCCGGCGACGGGCCTCGGGATCGGGCTCCGACGCGAAGCGGATCCGTCGGGCCTCGTCCTTCAACTCGCCCAAGGAGCTCCGGCGGGCGGTGTCCAACAGGCGGCCCTCGGCCCGGGGATCGGCGCTGGCCCCCTTGGTCACCGCCTGGGCCTGGTCCCCGGAGAGCTCGCCCCGCCTCGCCGCGGCCTCGGTGGCCGGGAGGGACTGCAGAGCCTCGGCGGTCTCGAGGAGGTCCCGGGCGTGGCGGACCGAGGTCCCGAGGGTCCGGGACACGAAGTAATCCGCCGAGCGGTCCTGACCGGGTTCGAAGGCCTGGAGCGTCCTTGACGGCCTTGGCCACCAGGGCCTCGATGGTGCCCAAAGCGTTGCGGGTGACCGTGGTGGCCCGGAGGGCCTGGGTCAGCTCGACCGGGCGCAGGCCGGCCGGGTCGAAGCGCTGCGCCAAGGACAGGACCGAGGCCCGCAGGGCGAGCAGCTCGTCGAGGTCGGTCGCCGGATCCTTCCGGCTCGCTGGCTGCTCCTGGCTCGTGCGCTCCTCCAGGGCCATCGCCATGCCGACACCCTACGAGGAGGGTGTGACAGTTATCGGATGGGAGGATACGGGGCGACGATGGTCGGGTCGCCTACACCACCACGTTCACGAGCTTGGGTGGCCGGACGATGACCCGTCGTGGCTCGCGCCCGGCGAGCTCGGCAACGACCTTGGGAGAGGCTAGCGCCGCGAGACGTGCGTCCTCCTCGCCGGTCCCGGCGTCGATCTCGAGGCGGTCCCGCAATTTGCCGTTGACCTGCACGACCATGGTCACCGTCTCCGACCGGACGAGGTCGGGGTCGAAGGAAGGCCAAGACTGGGAGTGGAGCGGCGGGCGGGTGGGATCCCGCATCTCCCACAGCTCCGCGGTGATATGGGGGGTCATGGGGGCCATGAGCCTCAGGAGCCCGTCCAGGGCCTCCTCCAGCACGTCGTGGTGTGGCGGATCCTCGCCGCGGACGTAGGCGTAGAGGACGTTGACCAACTCCATGCAGGCGGCGACCGCCGTGTGGTACGACCAGCGCTCGATGTCCTGGGAGACCTTGGCGATCGTCCGGTGGACCGCCCGTCGAGCGTCGACGTCGGCCGGCGTGAGATCGCCGTCTCTAGCCTCGACTCCCGCGCCGTGTTCGTCGGCGAGCTCGCCCGATGCCAGGCGCCACAGCCGGTCCAGGAACCTCGCGTTGCCCTCGATGATCTGGTCGGTCTGCTCGGTCCAATCGAAGTCGTCCGCCGGCGGGCCGACAAAGAGGTGGAAGAGTCGCAGCGCGTCGGCCCCCACGGACTCGTAGTAGGACGACGGTGCGATCAGGTTCCCCTTCGACTTGGACATCTTGGTCCCGTCCATCCGGATCATGCCCTGGGCGAAGTAGCGAGCGAAGGGCTCCCGGGGGATGCCGGTGGCGATCCCGAGATCGACCAGCACCCGCGTGTAGAAGCGCGCGTACAGGAGATGAAGGATGGCGTGCTCGATCCCGCCGATGTAGTGGTCCACCGGCATCCAGTGCCGGGCCTCTGCGGCGTCGAACGGTTTGTCGTCGTGGAAGGGATCGCAGAAGCGCAGGAAGTACCAGCTCGAGTCGACGAACGTGTCCATCGTGTCGGTCTCCCGCTCCGCCGGCTCGCCACACTTGGGGCAGGTGGTGTGGAGGAAGCCGGAATGGAGGGCCAGCGGAGACTTCCCCGTCGGCAGGAATTCCACGTCGTCGGGCGCGAGCACCGGTAGCTCCTCGTCGGGCACCGGCACGATGCCGCACGAAGGGCAGTGGATGACGGGGATCGGGCATCCCCAGTAGCGCTGCCGCGAGACGAGCCAGTCACGCAGCCGAAAATTGACGGTCCGGTTGCCGATGCCCTTGGATTCGAGCCATTCGATGGCCCGGGCCTTGGCCTCGACGACGTCGAGGCCGTCGAGGAACTCGCTGTTGATCTTGCGACCCTCGCCCGTGTAGGCGCCGCCGCCCTGCTCGTCCCAGCCCTGGGGCGGCTCGACCGTACGGACGATGGGCAGGCCGTGTGCCTTCGCGAACGCCCAGTCCCGCTCGTCCTCGGCCGGGACGGCCATGATGGCCCCGGTGCCATAACCCATCAGGACGTAGTCGGCCACGTAGACCGGCACGGGATCACCACGAAACGGATTGACGACGTAGGAGCCGGTAAAGGCGCCCCGCCGCTCGAGTGTCGAGTCGTCGGCCGTCGTGCGTTCGATCTCCGACTCCGCCGCGGCTCGGGCCCGGATGGCGTCCACCGCGGCCCGTTGGTCCGCAGTCGTCAGCTCGTCCACGAGGGGGTGCTCCGGTGCCAGGACCGCGTAGGTCATGCCGAAGCTCGTGTCGGGCCGAGTCGTGAACACCCGGATGGCGAGCGCCGGACGACCGTCGGAGCCATCACGGCCTTGGACGTCGAGGTCGAACTCGGCTCCCTCCGACCGGCCGATCCAATTGCGCTGCATCGTCTTGACCCGCTCGGGCCACTGGAGGTCGTCGAGGGCGTCGAGCAGCTCCTCGGCGTAGGACGTGATGCGTAGGAACCACTGCTCGAGGTCGAGCCGGATGACAGGATCCTTGGAGCGCTCGCAGGTGCCGTCGGGCAGGACCTGCTCGTTCGCCAGCACCGTCTGGCAACCGGGGCACCAGTTGACCGGGGCGTTGGCCCGGTAGGCGAGGCCGGCCTCGAGCATCCTCAGAAAGATGGTCTGGTTCCACCGGACGTACTCGGGGTCGTGGCTCCGCACCTCGCGCCGCCAGTCGTAGACGGCCCCGAGGCGCATCAGGGACTCCTTGAGCTCGCCGATCCTGGCGTCGGTAAAGACCCGGGGGTGCGTCCCGGTCTTGATGGCGGCGTTTTCGGCCGGAAGGCCGAAGGAGTCGAAGCCCAGGGGCGAGAGAACGGCCTTACCCTGCATCGTCTGGTGGCGGACGACGAGGTCGCCAAAGGTGTAGTTGCGCACGTGGCCCTGATGTGCCGGCCCCGACGGGTACGGGTACATGCAGAGGGCGTAGAAGGGCGGCCGGGGGTCGTCGTTGTCGACCTCGTAGGTCCCCTCGTCCAGCCACCGCTGCTGCCACTTCCGCTCGACGGTGTCGAATTCGTACGCCCTCGCCATTGCGGTCAGATGCTAAGTGCTGCGCCGGGCGCCCCTGGTCGGCGCCGCCGACCAGACCGTGCGCTCCTACCCAGAGGAATGGGCCAACCTTGGGTCTCCGGGAGGGAGGAAGGAACGCACGAGCGCCAAGACCAGGGAGAACTACCGGGACATCGTTACCGTGCAGGACGGAGCCGACATCGAAGGGCACGAAGCGGTCCACCAAAGCTCGGCTTCCTGCAGTTGACCAAGCTCACCCTCCTGCAGGGTGCCTTCGCCCGATGCAGTTGGTCGTGATCCTCGGTATTGGCTTGGTTGCTATGGCCTTGTGGTCGCTCCGGCGGCGCGGCCGGCGTCGCTCGCCACGTCAGCCGCGGCTCGGCGCCCTTTAGAAACCACTTGAGCTGATATTTTTGGAGTTGCTGCCGCCGGTCAGGGCCTTCGGAAGGAGCACCATATGCGAGGGGTCCGCGTCCTATTGAGCGCGTCATTGATGTCGGCCCTCGTCGTTGCATTGGCGCCTAGCGTTGGGGGCGCTTCTGAGACGAGCTTCACGATCAGCGGAAAGACGACCTCGGACAACGCGGAGAGCACCCACACACTCACTTGCCCGTCAGGAAGCTACGTGGCGAGTTCGGGGAAGCACCGAAAGACGGTATTCGACGATCCCGGCGTTGACACCTCGGGGACCAACTCGGGCGTTGCCATCGACAGTTCTGTGACCACGACTCTCAATTGGGGGCATCCCGACTCTCAGCTCGCGACGGGAATCGCATTCGGGGTTGGGAACAACCGTAAGGGCTCTGGCAAGTCGCTGCGCTTCAGCATCACGACCCACTGCACCAGCAACAAAGACGATGCGTGGGTCGTACTGTCGAGTTCTGGCCTGTCGAGTTCTGGCCCGCCGACTTCTGGCCTGTCGAGTTCTGGCCCGCCGACTTCTGGCCTGTCGAGCTCGTCCACGGACACGACCGAGGTCTTTAGCGGAACGACCGAAGGCAACAAGATTTACCGTCACAACTTCAATTGCGCACCCGGATACGTGAAGAATACGGGCGAAGACAGTGGAACGATTTTCGACAGACCGTATTTTGATACCACTGGCACCGACCCTCTGGTGTACACGGATCGCAGAGCCACCGGGAGTGTCGAGTGGGGCCATTTCGGTTCGCGGTTGGCCAACGCGATCGAGGTTGCAGCGGGGTATCCAGGCTTCACGGAAAATAGTTACCCCTACAAAATTACGGTGAAGTGCACGTCTGACCAACAAGACGCGTGGGTCATCCTGTTTTCCTAGCACGGCGGTCGTCTTGGACGGATAAGTGATCGCGTCAGTCTCGACGGGTTGCTAGTACTGGCTTGCAAGCCATCCGGTGGATCTCCTTCGGAGGGATACCACCGGCCCAGCACCGACGCACGCCAGTCCCTCGGCCTCGGCGTCCCGAGCTTTCTTGTTGGCCATCGCGGCGTGGATGGGGTCAACCAGGTCATTGGCCTGGCGGATGGCTCTGCGTGGAGCGTGTGACTGTCTGGTGGTCATCAGGTCCGCTGATAAAGTCCGTAGCCCAGCTCGACTGCCAACCGGGATTGATACCTGGATTGCCCCCTAGATGTCCTAGGGAGATCGGAGGAGGAAATCCCTGGTAGACGGGCCACGGGGGCGTAGCTCAGTTGGTAGAGCGCTTGACTGGCAGTCAAGAGGTTCGTGGGTTCAAGTCCCATCGCCTCCACAACAAAGGTCCAGCTCACGGGGGAAGGCGTAACCACAAACCACCTGCTCGCACGGCCGTCGCCTCGGCCGCCTGGTTCGGGGAGGCGCCGCCGCCTCCCCTGGATGAGCAATTCCCGCACGGGGTCCCTCTCGCCCGCATCGGACCTCGACGCCAGGCCCGCGGGGTGGATCCGAGGCCGTGACGTGCGGGCTTCGTTGAGCCATCCGGGGGGCGTTAGGGTGACGCCGGAGCGTCACCTCCTGGTGGGCCGGCATGTCGCACCTCTGCCACCAGGCGACTCGATCGAGGGGTTCGTATCGTGACCGAGGGTCCACGGCTCTTGCGCCGTTGGTTTGACGACACGCCCTGGATGCGTGCCTGGGTCAAGAAGCAGCAGCCCTTGGAGGTGCTGCTCCTCGTGGCGGCCGACAACGAGGTGATCCGCAACGCGCGGAGGGAGGGTCGAGGCGCGAGCCTGCAATTCACGGGCGTGATGGTCGACGACCACCCCATCTACTGGATCAAGGCCGAGTTCCCCGACAAGCCGCTGCCGACCATCTTCCTCGAGACCTTCGTCAACCCGCTCAGCCCCCAGGGCCAGCAGCTCGTCGACCTTCTCACCACCCAGCGGGACCTCGAGGTCCACTTCTACAACCAATCCACCGGGCAGCTCCTCGGTGGCCGGCGCTATCCCCTGTCCGCCGAGGTCCGTCAGGGGGCCCGAAACGTCCAGGCACACTGTGCCGGCCTGACCACGGATCCCGACTCGTGGGAACAGGCGATCAGGGAGATGATGCGAGCGATCGAGGACGGCGAGCTGTAGGCACCGCCCGCTCCGCCAAGGCTCTCCGGGTCTCGAGACGACCCGATCGCATGAATTCGGGCCAGGACTCGGTGTTGAGGAACTGGCGATAGAAGCCCACGCCGCGCACCGTCTCGTACGGGACCGGCTCGATCATCACGACGTCCATCGCCTCCCGGAGCCTCCGGAGGTTCACCCTGGCCAGCTCCGCCTGCTGGCAGGTGCGCACCTGGCTCGCCAGGTAGAGGATGCTGGCGCGCCGCTCGTGCCAACCCGTGGCGTCCTCGCCGACGAACCCCGGAGGGTAGAAGCCATTGATGGCCAGCGAGACGTCGCAGGGGGGCTCGATGTCGAGGACTGGCCGGACGGGGAAGATGTCGACGATCCCGCCATCGCACCAGTAGAAGCCCTCCATCGACACCGGAGCGACGAAGAGGGGCAGTGCGATCGCCAGGTGGACCGCACGGGCGACGCTCAGCTGGGGATGGGTCCTTGGGCCGAGGTACTCGAGCCGGTTCTCCTCGACGTTCCAGATCGGTGCGTATGCCGGTATCGGCATCTCCGACAGAGTCATGTCCCCGAGCAGGCGCCGGTAGGTGGACTCGATGCGAGCGCCCTCGAGCAGCCCGCCGAAGCCCCGACCCCCGCTGGGGAGCGACGTCGCGATCTTTATCCAGTCCACGTCGACGTATTCCTCGGGTGCGAACCCCAGGACGAACTCGGCCACCTCCTCGGCCGGCACGCCGGCGGCGATGGGAAACCCGAAGAGCGCCGAACCCGAGCACAGCGAGATGACCGCCGGGCGCACGCCCGCCTCCTCCAGTGCCCGCGCCGCCCCGACGACCGACGCCAGAGCCCCACTGCCGCCGGTCGCGAGCAGGGCCAGGCGCCGATCCTCGAGCCACGGAAGCTCCAGAGCCTCAGGCTCACCAAAGGGGCGGAGATCCGGGCGCCTCGGTCTCTCGAACGGCACCCTCACCAGGGCCCGACGTACGTCGGTCAGGAGGCCGGCGTCCTCGCGGGCACCGTCGATCCATTCCCTGGTGCGGGTGATCACGTCGAAGTACTGACGGAGGCGGAACACGTCCAGGACGGGGCTCAACATGGCTCTACCGTGCACCCGTTGGGGTCGCAGATCCAGGGGCGATGGTCCCGATCACCTCGGAGAACCCCTGCTCCAGACACTCGGCCAGGAGCTCGTGGTCGGGGACGGCTGCCGTGTCCACGGTGATGCCGATGCAACAAAGGTCGCCGTAGGAGAACAGGGTTGCGTTCATCGCCGAGCCGATCGTGGGTCCGAACGCGTAGTAACCGGAGAGGCGGGCCCCGCACAGGTACGTCGGCCCCGGGAACCCTGCGACGTCGCTGGCGAGGAAGTCGACGTGCTTGAGCATGCCGCCGACAACCGCCGACGGCAGGACGTTGAGGGCGCCGGCGATGGCATCGGTGTAGGAGAGCGAACGTTCGCCTCTCGCCGCCCGGCAGCAACGGTGGATCGCACGCATGCGGTCGACCGGGTCGTCGATCCCGGCCGGAACGCGAAACCGCTGGAGGGTGATGCGGTTCCCTCCCGGCGGGTCGTCGGGGCTCCGGACGCTGATCGGCAGGGTCACGAGGAGATCGGTGACGGACGCCCCGTGCTCGAGGTGGTAGCGGCGGAGGCCGCCGGTTATCCCGCCTATGAAGCTGTCGTTGACCGTCCCACCCGCTGCGGCGCCGGCGCGTCTCATGTCCTCCAGGCTCACGGTGATCATGTGCAGCCGGCGGCCCGGCCCGCGCCGAGTCATGATGGGCGACAGATTTGAGGTCACCGGGCGCACCGTGCGCCCTATGGAGCGGGCGGTGCCGACGAGCTCTCCCCCGGCCCCGAGCGGATGGCTGAGCACGCGTACGGCGTTGGCCGGTGCGCTCCGCAGTGCCCCGAGAATCCCGCGGCCGAGCCGGCCGGCCTGATCGACGAGGACAAGGCCCACGAGCTCGAGCCCCCGGACGCTCTCGCCTCGCGGAGCGTCCGGCATCGGTCCCCCGATCCGTCGGCCCGGGCGGTCGTCAAACAGCAGGCTGGCGAGCTGGACACCGCCGATCCCGTCGGTGAGCGAGTGGTGCATCTTCATGACCATTGCCGCTCGGCCGTCCTTCAACCCCTCGACCAGCGTGAACTCCCACAGCGGGCGGGTCCGGTCGAAAGCGGTCATCGCTGCGGTGGACGCCAGCTCGAGCACCGTCTCGGGCGTGCGGGGCTCGGGCGCGGCCACCCGGCGGAGGTGCCACGAGAGGTCGAATTGCGGATCGGTGGTCCATCTGGGCGAGCCGACGAGTCGTGGCGGCTCCACGAGACGCTGGCGGAATCCCGGTGCGAGACGGGTGGCCCGCTCCAGACGAGTCACGAGCTCGTCCCAGACGGGCAGCTCGTCGAGCCAGGCCACCCCCACCACGGTGGACCGCAGCCCGGGGTCGTCCTCCATGTACCAGGCGAAGGCGTCGCTCCTTCGCATGAACGAGCCGTCGCTCATCGTCGAGCCCGCCCGACCCAGAAGGCCCAAGGCGACCCTCCATCCTCGACCGCTGTCACCACCGCACCGCCCCCGTGGACCCTGCTCCCCTTCCCCTATCCAAGCAGGTCAATCGGGGGCCCGGTAGGGACGAACGACCCTATGTGGACGACACTCGCCCGCCTGCGGCGCCCGGCGTCCCGACCGGACCCCTCACTATCGTGAGTCGATGGCGCGACCGCCGGTCATCGAGTACCGAGCGTCTCACCACTTCGATCTCGCTCCCCACGACCTGTGGCTCGCACTGGAGGATGTCGAGCGGTTCGAGGACTGGTGGCCGTGGCTCGAGCAGTTCTCGCTCGAGGGCGCCGGACTGGTCACGGGTGCGACACTGCACGGCGTCGTCGCTCCCCCGCTCCCCTACCGGATGCGCATCGACGTCGAGCTCCTTCGCGCCGACCGACCCCACGCGATCGACGCTCGAATCGAGGGTGATCTCCGCGGGTCGGGTGAGCTGCGCCTGACGGCCGAGCGCGGCGGCACGCTCGCCGAGGTGAGCTGGAGCGTCGAGATGATGCAACGGCCGATGCGCCTCGCCAGCCGCTTCGCCCATCCCCTGCTGTGCTGGGGCCACGACCGTGTCGTGGAGACGACGCTGACCGGGTTCCGCCATCACCTCGAGCCTCGGGATCGGCCCCACCCCTGACGGACGCCACCAGCCCATCCGTTACCATCGTCCGGACGCTGACGAGGGGAGCACGATGGGAAGAGCGTTGAAGGCCGCCGTGGCGAGCGGGGCGCTGCTCGGAGGTCTGGTGGCCGGGAACGCGACCGCGTTCGGGCAGACCCCTTCGAGTGGCCCCATCCAGGTCTGGGTGTCCTCCGCCAACTCGGGCAACGGCGGCAAGATCCTGATCACCGGCTCGATCGGCGACTATGGGACGTCGATCACCACCAACTCCGCTGGCAAGGCCAGCTCGAACGGCGATTACAAGAAGCTCCTGCTTCGGAAGGGCACGCTGCTGATCAACGTGACGCAGTTCAACGCAGCCGGCGACAACACCAAACCCTCCGTCGACTCCTCCAACTGCTCGGCCAGCTTCACCTTCACCGCGCCGGTCCCGATCGTGAGCGGCACCGGCGACTACTCCGGCGCCACCGGGACGGTGAGCCTGACGGGCAGCTTCGCAGCGATACTGCCCAAGACGAAGAGCGGAGCGTGCAACGAAAGCAGTAGCGCCCACCCGCTCTCGCAGTTCTCGTCGATCTCGGGATCGGGCTCGGTCAGCTTTTAGGCGGTAGCCGCCGAGCTCGCACCGTGCAGTGCGTCGCCCTCTGGACCGGGCCCTGCCAGCAGCCCCTTGGCCGACCCCGCCCTTGTGGCGACCACCGCGTAACCGTTTGCGACGGCGATGGTGTGCGCCTCGTCCAACAGGCGCTGCGCCCGATCGAGATCACCCGGTCGGCCGCGTGAGGCGAGGAGCTTCCCCCATTCGAGCGCGGTGCGAGCCCCAAAGAACCGCATGCCCATCCGCTCGTTGATCGCGGTGGCCTCGGCAAAGAGCCGGTCCGCCTCGTCCGGCCGCCCCAGCACGCCTGCGAGGCCGCCGAGGTAGTGCGCGCTGGTGCCGCTCACCACGAGAGGATTGGCCCCCACCTGCCAATGCGAAGGCTCGAGGAGTTCCTGGAGAGCCTCCGCCGCCGCTCGGTGCCGGAGCTGGATCGCCACCTCGGCGTAGGCATGCAATGCCACGAGCCATCCGGTGTCCCGGCTCACCGACGCGAATCGGTCGTCGACCATGTCATCCAGCAAGAGGCCGGCCTCGTCGGCGTGGCCTGACTCGCAATGGGCAAGGGCCAGCGCAGCACGGAAGGCCGGCACACCCGGGTTCTCCTCGGCGGTGTGCGCCACGAGGTCCACCAGTTCGGAGAGCCGGCCCTGCTCCCATCGGACCACGATCACCTGCGCGCCGTAGGTAGACCACGCGTCCACCAGGCCCCTGGCGATACCGATCTCCAGTGCCCCGGCCGCGTCGCGCTCGGCCTCGTCGGCATCGCCGTGCAGCATCTTCAAGGTGCTGCGGCGGATGAGGGTCATCTCCCGGTCGACCGGATAGCCCCGGAGCTCCTTGAGCCTCTCCATGACCTGCATGGACTGCTCCAGCTCCTCGGGAAGGCCAGCCTGCATCGTGGCGACGGACCGCAGCCAGGCCGCCCAAAACGACAGGGCGGGGTTGCCCACCTGCTCGCTCAGCTCCAGGGCCTGGGCCGTCTCCTCGAGGCGGTCCTCCAGGGTCTCGGGAACGTCGAGCGTGTACTGGATGGTGTTCAACACCTCGAGCAGGATGGCGCGGGTCCCCGAGCCGCCGGGCCATCGACCGAGCCTGGTCGGCCAGCTCGGCTCGACGTTCGAGCGGCGCCCCAAAGGTGAGCTCCGAGCAGAGCCTCGCCAGCAGGATCGCCCGAGTCGGGCTGTCCGTCTCGCCGGCCAGCGCGAGCGCCCCCTCGAGACGGGCGACCTTCTCCTCGTCGAGGTAACCGAGCGCCGCCGACAGGCCGCCGTCGCACGCGGTGAGGATCGCCCGGGTGAGGCGCTCGGCCTCCCCGAGGTCCTGCGCCCTCCTCGCGGCGCCCAACAGGGTCTGCCGGTTGGCCGCCTCACCCGCATGACGCTGAGCCGTGCCCAGTCCGATGCTGAGGTCCACGCCGCGCAGGGGGTCGCCGTGATCGACCTCCTCGTGCATCTCGACGGCCCGCCGGAACCACTCCCGAGCCTCGTCGGGTGCAAGCGCCTGCAGGGCGGCCTCCCCCGCCTTCTGGCAGTAGGCGAGCGCTCGCGGCCGGTCGCGGGGGTCGGCGGTCAAGGCGTAGTGGTGCGCGAGACGCCGTAGCCGGTTGCCACGCCGCCGTGAGTTGGACACCTGGAGGCGCGAGATGTGGTGGTCCTCGATCTCTCCCACCCCGAGATCCTGGGCGAGCAGGGCCTCGTAGGCGATGGCCACCCTCCGATGGGCTCGCGACCGGCGAGTCGGCCCGAGATCGTCGGCCAAGGTGTGGGCGATCAAGGCGTGCGCGAAGCGATATCGACCCGGCTCGTCGTCGACCTCCGCGACCAACGCGGACGCTTCCGCCTCGTCGAAGAGGTCCAACAGCTCGTCCTCGGGAACTCCGGCGGCCGAGGCGAGCACCTCAAACTCGAAGTCTCTGCCGATCACCGAGGCCAACGAAAGGACGCGCACGGCAGTGGATCCCAGGCGATCGACACGGGCGGCGATGACCTGCCGGACGCTCTGGGGCAGGCTCATGTCCGACAGCGAGCCGCGGATGTCGAGGCGTCCCTCGCCGTCACAGATGGCGTTGGTCTCGAGCAGGTGGCGCAGCAGCTCGGAGACGAAAAACGGGTTGCCCTCCGTCTCGTGGCGCAGGGCGGAGGCGAATTCCGCCCCTTCGTCGTCGAGCCTCTTGGCGAGGGCGGTCTCCAGGAAGTCGAGCACACCGGCCTCGTCGAGCCCCGCCAAGGACATCTGGACGACTCGTGGCTCGCGTCGCATCGAGGCCAGCGTCTGGGTCAGCGGATGCGACGGCCCGATCTCATCCCGGTAGGTGACGAGGACGAGCAGCCGGAGTGGGTCCGAAGAGCCGACGAGATGACGGAGCAGCTGCAGGCTCTGGGTGTCCGCCCAATGGAGGTCCTCGAGCACGATCACCACCGGGGCGTGGACCGAGGCCTTGGCCAGCCAGCCGACGACCGACGCGAATAGCATGAAGCGCATCGTGTCGGGATCGCCGTCATGGCTCTTGGGCAGGTCGCCGATCCGCCGCCCGATGGCCGGCACCATCACGGCGAGCTCCGGACCATCGGCGTCGACGTGGGCCCGGAGCAACTCGTCCGAGGCGTTGTTCACATAGTGGCCCAACGCCTCGGCGAATCCCTGGTAGGAGAGCGTGACGCCCTCGTCGTAATGGCCGTAGAGGACACAGGCCCCGAGCTCTTTGACCCTCCGAGCCAGCGAGGCGACGAGCGTGCTCTTGCCGACCCCCGGCTCCCCGCAGACGAGGACCACCTCCCGGCCCTCCCCGGCCTCGACCCGCTTGTACGCCTGGATCAGCGCGTCGTGCGGCTCGTCCCGTCCGAGCACTCGACCGATGTCGGGGAGGGTCGCCAGGCTCGGGGGAAGCGGGGTGTCCAGATCAACGGGGTCCTGCGTCGGCGATTGGGTCAGGGGCTCCCAGGCGACCTCCACCGTGTCGATGGGCTCGGACAGACCCTTGAGCTCGAGCTCACCGATCAAGCGGAACACGTGAGGGTTCCGACGGCCCGCCATGAGCTGGACGAACTGCGACGCGAGGATCTGGCCACCCTCGGCACGCGCGCAAAGCCGGGCCGCCTCTACGACCGGATCGCCAAAGAAGTCGTCTACCTCGCGGGTCACCTCTCCGCCGCTGATGCCGACTCGGAGACCCAGCTCGTGGTTGCCGCTGCGGTTGTGGAGCTCCACGGCTTGCTGCATGGCCACTGCACATGCGAGGGCCGGCGAGGAGGCCGGGAAGGCGACCATGATGCCGTCCCCGAGGTTCTTGACCTCGGTTCCCCCGTTGCCGACGATGGCCTCTCGGAGGGTCGAGAAGTGTGCCCGGCGGACCTCGTCCGCCGCGTCCGGCGCGAGCGAGTAGGACAGCTCCGTGGAGCCAACCAGGTCCGTGAACAGGATCGTCACGCTCTCAGTTACCGGCACGGGTCTTCCTCCGGAGCACACCGCCCAAGCTGGGAGGGTACGTGACGCGCGGACGTTTGTCCACAGGGGTCGGGGCGGCGCCCCGCACACACGGCTGGTATAGCTGACACCCGTGGGAGCAGCTGCAGCCCGTCGACGCCGGCTCACCCTCCTCACCATGTGCGTGTCCCAGGGGATGATCCTCCTGGACATCACCATCGTCAACGTCGCCCTCCCGTCGATGCAGCGGGAGCTGCACATGTCCCAGGGACGGCTCGAATGGGTCATCAGCGCCTACGCCCTCACGCTCGCCACGCTGATTCCGTTTGGGGGGACGCTGGGTGACCGCCTGGGCCGAAAGAAGGTCTTCCTCGGTGGCCTCGTGATCTTCACGCTCGCGTCGGCCGGTTGCGCGCTCTCGACGAGCGACCTCGTGTTGATCGGCTTCCGGGTGCTCCAGGGCGTCGGCGGGGCCGTCATGTCCGCGCTGACCCTGTCGATCCTGAGCGAGGCCTACCCCGCGGAACGCCGCGCGGGCGCCATCGGCATCTGGGCGGCGGTCGCCGGACTCGGCTTCGGGGCCGGCCCTATCGTCGGCGGGGTCCTGCTGTCGTTTGCGGGCTGGTCGTCCATCTTCTGGGTCAACGTCCCCATCGGCGTGGCCGGCGTGATCGTCGGCATCGTCGGCGTCCAAGAGAGCAGGGACCCTCTCGCGAGGCCGCTCGACCTGGTGGGCTCGGGACTGTCCATGGCCGCGCTCTTCGGCATCACGTTCGGGCTCATCGAGTCCTCGAGTGCTTCGTGGGCCGCACCGATCGTGCTCGTCCCACTGGCCGCCGGCCTCGTGCTCCTTGGAGGTTTTGCCCAATGGGAGCGCCGTGCCCCACATCCCATGGCCCCTCCCGACCTCCTCAGGACTCCCAGCTTCCGGCGCTCCTGCATCGCCTACCTGCTCGCCTACGCCACCTTTACCACCGTGATGTTCTACGTGACCCTGCTCTACCAAGACGTCAAAGGGTGGAGCCCGCTCCGCACCGGTCTCTCGTGGCTGATCATGAACGGGCCATTCCTCATCGCGGCGCAACTCGCCGGGCGGCTCCACCAACGCTTGTCCTCGCGGGCCATCATGGGCACCGGCCTGCTGGCCGCCGCCCTCGGCATCTTCGGCCTGAGCCGGGTCACGACGACCACCAACTTCGCGTTGGCGGTGGCCGGCTACGGCCTGCTCGGCGTGGGCTACGGCATGTTCGTCCCGGCGGTCAGCAACGCCGCCATGGCCGAGGTGCCGATGGGGGCCTCGGGAATCGCCTCGGGAATCCTCAACGCCAGCCGGCAGGTGGGCACCTCGATAGGGTTGGCCGTGCTCGGAACCATCGGAGCGGCGGCCGCGACGAGCGCGTGGTCGGGCCACGTGGCGCAGCTCCCGGCCGCCAAACAGGCGGTCGCCCGTAGCCTCGGGCATGGGGTGGCCGGAGGTCAGGTGGCGCAGGTCCAGCACAGTCTGGGTCCCGCCTCCGTCGGTGCCGCATCGACTTCGTTCCTCCACGGCTACCAGCTCGCCGTCGGGCTGTCCGCCCTGCTGCTGGTGGCCGCCGCCGCGGCCGTGCTGGCCGGCACGGCACGTCGCAACCGCGAGGTCGAGACCGCCGAGGACGTGCGGCGGATCGCGGCCGAGGGTGCCACCTGATCCCGGCCGGACGGTCACGCACGCGATGCCCCCCTTGTCCGAGCTCACCGTGGTGGACCTCTCGGCCGGCATCGCGGGCGGGTACTGCGGCAAGCTCTTGGCGGACGCCGGGGCACGAGTGCGGTTGCTCGAGGAGCCGGCGGGACACCCGCTGCGCCGACAACGCCCGGCACCCCCGCCGGCAGCGCCGGGCCTCCTGTTCGACTTCCTGGCCAACGACAAGGCCATCGAGACCTGCGATCCCGGCAGCGAGCATGCCGACGCGTGCATCACGCACGCGTCGCTGGTCGTGGCCGACGCGAGCTCCGAACGGTGGCTGCCGGCCCGATGGCCGCGCCACGCGCCAATGCCCATGATCGTCGAGATCTCGCCGTGGGGGCCCGACGGCCCGTGGTCCGGCCGACCGGCAACCGACCTCGTCGTCCAGGCGGCCTGCGGTTCGATTGCCCGGCGGGGCGTGCCGGGCCGTGAGCCCGTGCAGGCGGGTGGCTCCCTCACGGAATGGACGGCCGGGGCCTACGCAGCCGCGGCGGCCGCCAGCTTCTGGTGGGGCCTCGGGACGAAGTCCTCGGGACTGCACCTCGAGGTCGCCCAGCTGGAATGCGCCACGGTCAGCCTCCAACCGTTCACCATGATCGATGCCGTGCTCAGGGGAGGCACGCCGGGGGGACCGCATCGTGCCCCGAGCATCCCTTCGATCGAGCCGACCCGGGACGGCTTCGTCGGCTTCTCCACCATCACGGCTCAGCAATTCCGCGACTTCCTCGTCATGATCGAACGACCCGACCTCGCCGACGAGCCCGGGCTCGTGCGCTACGACGAGCGTGAGCGGCGCCGGGACGAGCTGGTCCAAGCGATCCATCGATGGACCAGGGCGCGCGACACCGATGAGATCGTGCGGTTGGCGACCTCGCTGCGGATCCCGGTCGCCCCCATCGGCAACGGGCAGAACCTGCCTATGGTCGATCACTTCGCAGCGCGCGCCAGGCTCGAGCGCGACCGGTCGGGACACGTCCGACCGAAGACGCCGTATATCGTGCACCCTCTCCCGGCGGGCCCGATCGCGAGCGGGTTCGAGACAGCGGCGCCACCTTCGGCGGCGGCACCGGCGCCTCCTTCGGTGCCGGCCCCCGCTCCGGTTCCCACCCGGAACGGCTCAGGTTCCGGACCTCCCGAGCGAGACCAGCCGATGGCGGGCCTGCGCGTCGCCGACTTCACCGCCTTTTGGGCAGGACCATCGGTGACCCACCTGCTTGCCGGGCTCGGCGCCGAGGTGGTCAAGATCGAATCGCTGCAGCGACCCGATGCGATGCGCCTCACCTCGGCCCGGCCCGGCGACGAACGGTGGCTCGAGTGGAGCGCCGTCTTCCACGGGGTCAACGCGAACAAGAGGTCGATCACGCTCGATCTCACCGACCGCCGCGGCCACGAGCTCGCCTGCCAACTGATCGCCCGCTCCGATGTCGTGATCGAGAACTTCTCTCCCCGCGTCATGGACGGCTTTGGTCTCGGGTGGGAGAAAGTGTCGAGCATCAACCCGGCCGTGGTGATGGTCCGGATGCCGGCCTTCGGGTTGAGTGGCCCGTGGCGCGATCGAACCGGGTTCGCCATGACGGTGGAGCAGGCCTCCGGGCTGGCATGGCGAACGGGCTACGCCGATGGCCCCCCGATGGACGTCGGAGGCGTCTGCGACCCGCTGGGGGGCATGCACGGCGTCGTCGCCCTGGTGGCGGCCCTCGGACGCCGGCAGGAGACCGGCGAGGGGTGCCTGGTGGAAGTGCCCCTCGTCGACGTCGCGCTCAACGCAGCGGCCGAGCAGCTGCTCCAGTTCTCCGCCACCGGGCAACTGCTCGGGCGGACGGGCAACCGGGACCCGACGGTGGCGCCGCAGGGGGTCTACCGGTGCCTCGGGGACGACGAGTGGCTCGCCCTCTCGGTGCTCGACGCCGGACAGTGGCACGCGCTGCGGCGCGTCGTAGGCCTCCCTTCGTGGGCGGACGACCCCGCTCTCGACGACGTCGAGGGGAGGGCGTCCGCGCACGATCGGATCGACGAGCGGCTCAGCCGGTGGTGCCTGACGGCGGGCAGCGACGAGCTCGCCGAGCGTCTGATCGCACGGGGGGTGCCGGCAGCGGCCGTCACGGCTCCTGCCGCCGTCACCGGCAATCCACAACTCGTCGCCCGGGGCTTCTTTGAGACGGTCGAGCATCCAGTAGTCGGCCGCTACACGTTGCCCTCGCTCCCGTTCCAGTTGCGAGGCATACCGCGTCGATGGATCCGCTCCGCGCCCCCCACGCTCGGGCAGCACAACCGAGAGGTGCTGGAGGGGCGGTTGGGGCTGGACGCAAGAGCCTTTCGTGACCTCGAGGAGTCTCGTGTGGTGGGTGACGACCCATGAGACGGCCAAAAGTGGGCGACGCCCGTAAGGTCGGACGCAGCTCACGGGCCTCGCATGCCTCGCCGTCCCAGAATCTGGTCCTCGCGGGCAGTACGGAGGCCTGATCCTGGGTAACTTATCCCCCGCATATGCGAACGCAGCGGACGTCTCTAGTAGTCCTTGCCCTGCTGCCTGTCGTCGCCCTGTTCCTGGTCGGCGGTCGGGCAGACGGCCAGGGGTCCACGCAACCTCCCGCGACGACCACCCCGGATCGTCCCGGCATCGTCATCTACGACGGCAAGGTCGATACGCCAGACCCGTTTCTCCTCGATGCCAATGGTCGCTACTACCTCTACTTCTCGACCGCAATAGGGGCAAGCGGCATCGGAATCCCAATGGTCGAAGGCCGCCCAGGGGCCTGGAGCCGTCCCCGCGAGGTTCTGACGTCTCAGCCCTCCTGGTCCTTACCCGTTTCTAGAGGGGGCAAGGATTGGGCACCCTTTGTCGCCAAGTTCGGCTCGAGGTACGTGCTCTACTACGCCCCCACTGTCAAGAAGACCGGGCCGGTCCAGCACTGCCTGGCCCTGGCGACCTCCCAATCGCCGGGCGGTCCCTTCACCTCGCCGCCGGGACAGCTGGTTTGCGACCCGGGGCAGGGAGGTGACATCGACGCCCAAGTCTTCAAGGACCCCTCTGGACCCAACGGTCCTGCGCACCCCTACTACCTGATCTGGAAGTCCGACAACAACAGCACCCCGGGAGACGGGACGACCACCATCTGGGCGGCCGGCCTCTCGAATGACGGTCTCCACCTGACGAGCGCCCGTATTCGAATCTACGCCCCCGACCAGTCCTGGCAGTCATCCCTGATCGAGTCGCCACAAGCAGTCCTGGGCCCAGACGGCCGCGTCTGGCTGTTCTACTCGGCGGGCGGGTATTTCAGCAGTCCGAGCTATGCCGTCGGGTACGCGAGTTGCGTGGGCCCATTTGGTCCCTGCACGGACACGACCGACCAGCCGATCCTGAGCAGCAATGCGCAAGGTGATGGCCCGGGTGAGGAAACAGCCTTCATGGGCCAGGACGGAAGCCAATGGCTCCTGTACAACCCGTGGCACACGGGGATTTGGTACGCCCCCGTCCGACCGGTCGAGGCCGTACGACTCGGCTTCGGCGCCTCTGGTCCGTACCTGGCCGAGGCGGGGTCGTTCCCGCCGCCCTGATTCTCATGCGGAGCTCCCGTCCTCGCGAGATGCCGAAATGGGCCAGCAGAGGGTGGTTGCGGTGGGTCCTGACCGGAGTAGCCGTCGCGGCCATTTTGGCCGGGCTGACTATCGGAGCCAACATCGCCTGGTGGTACTACCGGTCCGATACGGTCGGTCATGCCCTCGTCAAACGGGAGAGCAGGGCCATCGAAGCGCATCGGCGCGCCGCGAACAAGGACCTTCCGGCGACCAGTTGCCCTTCGTTCAGCGACGGGGCGAGCTCCGTGCAGGGACTCGTCGAGGCACCGGTAATCGGCATGAACGCTCCGGTGCTTGCCGGAACGGGGGACCCGCAACTCGACGTCGCCGTGGGCCACCTGATGGGCAGCTCTTGGCCCGGCCAGCCCGGAACAACGCTCCTAGCGGCTCATGACGTCAGCTACTTCAGCCACATAGACGGGCTACGACCCGGAGATACCGTCGACTTCGCAACGCCGTGCTCGACCTACGTCTACCGGGTGAGCAATAGCGAGGTCGTGCCGACGGGATCCCCGGTCTACTCATCGCCGTCCCAAGCCTTGCTCGTGCTCGAGACCTGCTATCCACTCAATGCCCTTTATCAGACGGCGCAGCGGTACCTGGTGATTGCGCAATTCCAAGGGACTGAGCCGGTTGGCCAATCCGGCAAGATCCCGACCCTCGAGCCGCCACCACGAGTTCCGGCCCCGCCCGATCTCGTGTCCCAAGGCCTCACCTTGGCAACCAACGACACTCCACTCGGAACGTTGACCCTCCAAGGTCTCCCCAGCCCGACATGGCAGCAGAGCCCCGGTCCGATCGACGACGAGAGTGCGGTCCTGGCCGAATACTTCGCTGGACTCCGCAGCGCGGAGGAGGGTCGAGCCGACTGGTGGTCGACCATCGCCTCCGTCGACGAGGGTTCAGCGCGCCTTCTCGACGGAGCGTCGATCTCGGAATACCACAACGCCCTCAGCCCGGCGCTGAGCGTGGGCGACCAAACGCTCAGCGGAGCCCAGCTCACGGCGATCATCGATGTCCAGGGTGGTGCGGCTCCCGGACGCTACGCCTTGGTGGTGGGGATGGTGGTATTCGACGGCACGCTCGTCATCGACCAATGGACGATGACACCGACCGCTTGAGCCTGCTCATCGCTCGAGTAAGGAGATCGAGTACACGTTCGCCACCCCCCCGGCCGGCGTCCACAATCGGACCTCGTACGTCTGACCAGGCGGTCCCGGTACCGGTTCGATCTGGAAGGGCCCCCAGCCCGGGTAGCTCGTCAGGTTGGGATAGGCGGTGTTCGAGGGGAAGGGAACCGTTACCTCTTCCCGACGGCCGTTGGTGGGCGGCAGCTGCTCTCTGGCGAGCAGCTTGTTCCCGTTGAAATTCCACACCTCGAGATATGTCACGGTATCGCTCGAGAGCGACATCCCGGCCACGAAGCGACCCAGTCCCCTTTTCCAGTAATCGCCGGAAACGATGTAGCCCGACTTGCCCTTCGCTGCAACCCGCCAGTCCGACACGTCCCCCCCGAAGATCGCCACACCCGCATCCCCCGGGACGGTCCACGCCGGGATGGTCTCGGGTCGATCGGGAAACGTGATTCCGTGCACCGACGCAGGCGGTCGCCACCGGAATGCCCAGATCCCGGCTGCGCGAGAGACGAGGCGAGGATTCAAGCCGGTCACCTGCAGGATCGTGCCGAGCGCCCCGTTGACCGACTGCGTCTCGATGCCGGCGTTGGGCACGACGATGAACCATACGGTCGATGCGGTCACCGGGATGTGGTTGTTCCCGGCCGTCAGATCGTAGACCTGGGTGCGATCGGAGAAGCGACCCGCGACGCCTTGAGACACCACGACTTCGTCGTCGGGCCCGATTTGACGCGCCACCGAGTCGAGCGCCTGGGCCTGACGCGCCGAAATTCGCATCCAAGTGGACTTCATCGGCGGCAACCAGATGGCCGCCCACACCACGGCGTTCGCGGCGATCAGCAGGGCCGCTCCGAGCGCCAACCACCGAGGGATCCCGACCCTCCGTACGCCGACCAGCGCGGTGGTCTGTCCACCTGCGCCACCCGGCCGCCGGCTTCTCCATGCCGGAAGGCGAAACTGGCCAAGGGCGAGCCAGGTGAGAATGACGACCGTCCCGACCGCGACGAAGCCGTAGACCGGTGCGCTTTGAAAAGTCGGGATGGAAAACACGTTGAACGGGGTGGCGTTGTTGGTCAGGAGGACAACGAGGGGGACCCCGATGGTCCAAGGTGTGAGCACACCCACCCAGCCAACCGGAGAGAGGTCCGCCAGGACATTGAGGCGGTGTCCCCACAGGACGCTCATGGCCCGTCCTGGGTGCTGGATCGCGCCCCATGCCACCTGCGGAATGGTGACCTTCGCCGGAGGAGGCTGGCCGGGCCGCACCGCCAAGTAGCCAAAGGTCACGGCCAAGACCGATCCCGTGCCTCCAAGCAGGCTCGTCAGCGCAAGCCATCCGGCTCCCAGTATCACGAGGAAGAGAGCCGTTCTTACCAGGTGGCGTCCGCGAGTCCAGTACGCGGCGACCAACGCGCTCAGCGCCAGCCCGATGAGCCAGCTTGCGGTCACGTCGCCGAAGAGGAGGGTGATGCCCGCCCATATCCACGCTCTCTTGGTCCTGCCGCGAGAAAAATCATAGGCGGCGGCAAGGATGAACGGGGTGGCAAAGGGCTCCGAGTGGATGTCGAACGAGAGCGACCAGTAGTTCCACGGGTTGGCGACGAGGAGGGCCAACCCGATCCCGGCGAGCGCAACTGGCCACCACGAGGAGAGCCGTGACCTCACGTCGCTGATGACGCGCCACATCCAATGAAAAGCGACAATCTCTCCGGCAACGAGCGCGGCGTCCTGCAACCAGATGATCATGAGGCCGTGCGGCCAGATGAGATCGATGAGGGATATCGGCCACCAGGCGAGGGTGAAATGGTCCTTCCAAAGCGGCAGACGCGCGATCGTGACGTACGGGTTCAGATGGCCATGGCTGATCAAGTACATGCCCTGCAGATAGAGAGCGCCGTCATTGGTGATCGAAAAGCGCGAGTAGAGCAGCCCGCTCCAGATAGCCAGTGCAACGAACTGGAGCCCGAACAGCACCCAGGCTCCACGCCGAATGAGGATCAGCCAAGCGTCCGGCGGCCTGCGGGAAGGACGGCCCCGCTTGCCGTCCCCGTCAGTGGTGTTCGCTCCCTCGATCTCGACAGCCGACGTCATGGAGACTCGAATCGGATCGGGACGATCTCGGAGTAGCCAAAGGGATAGAACTCGGTCGAGCTCACGAGATTGGCCTCGAAATAGACCGGCGTCGAAGACGAACGCGTGCCACGAATGACGAACGTGGCCACCCCTTGCTGGTTCGTGTACGCGACGACCGGGGTCTGACCCGGCTGGCCGTGGTTGATGATCGCCTGGCTGTACTCCAACCCCGTCTGCGCGTAGATGACCTGTCCGAGATAAACGGGAATGCCTCCCCGCGTGACGGGCCTATTGAGACTGTCGAGCAATTCTGCCCGGATCGTCACGGTTTGGCCCACCGGAACGGGGGAGTCGACAGCATTCGGCACGAGCCCCACGTGCAAGGTGGTCGGCACGAATGAGGCACTGCGGCTCACCGTGCCGGGGTCGCTTGTGAAGGCCACCACCTGGAATCCTCCGGTGACGGCTGGCTGCGAATAGAAGTTGGGCGAGAGCAGCAGGTAGTGGCCTTGGGCGTGGGGTGCCAAGACGGATGGTCCCCCGCGAGCAACCCAGAAGGCGGTGAGGACTCCCCCGCTCTCGATGGAGAAAGCCGGCCGCTGCGGCACGTCGGTCTGATTGGTCACATCGACCCCGACCACGACAACCGTCGCCAACTGTCCTGAGGTTCGGACCGAGCTGATCCTGAGGGAGAGTGGCGGTCGGCTCGTCAGGACCACGGTGAGCGCGATCGCGACCGCGACGATCGCTCCCCCTATCGCCCATCTGCCGTAACGCCATGGCACGGCGGAACGGCTCTCCGGAGCAGCGAGCGCCTGTCCCGGGACCTGCTCGCCGGCAAACCCGCGCCGAACAGTAAAGGCGGCCACCGCTGCGGCAGGGAGCAGGCTGACGAGATAGCTACCGAAAGAGCGCCCCGAGAAGAAAAGAATGAGGGCCGGGCATATGACGGCCCACACCTTGCTTGCCGGATAGGTGACGATGAACGCAATCCAGAGGGCCAGAAAGGCGACCAACACGGCGGCGCTGTACGCCGAAAGTGAGCCGCCTCCGATTCCGAGGAAAAGGCTGAGACCGACGACCCCCTGGCCGGCCGGCACTGCGTGGCTGGTGATGGGCGTCAGCACGCCGTGCAACCACTGGCGCGGGTCCAGGACGACAAACGGAAGATTGGGGATCAGAAATGCGACCAGGGCGATCCCGACATAGCGGCCCGCGCTCATCCAACCCCGGCGGATCGATCCGATCCTGCACTTCTCTAATCCGATGGCGGCCGCAAGGAACGGCAGCACCAGCCAAGGCGTCTGCTTCACGGCCATCGCAAGCCCAAGCAGGATAGGCCCGCGCCACGAGGCGATCCCCTTAGTGGAGCCGAAGCGGTCCCACCGGTAGACGGCACCGATGAGCAACGGTACGAAGAGTGCGTCGGTCACCCCGCCCACCGCATATCCGATGTACATGCCGAGGCTGCCGACCACGATTGCCATTGGCCGAACCGGGCGTGGCAGTAACCAAAAGGCCAGTGCGATCCCAGCGCCCCATGCCAGGACGTTGATCATCACGGCCAATTGTGTGCTCCACCCCAAGAGGAGAAACGGGACGTACACCAGAAATGAAAGTGACGGGTACGACAGCGATGTCACGGGGTGGCCGTCGAGCTGGAACGTATATGCGTTTGGAGAGAGATGGAACAAGGCGGATGCGGGCGCCATGGAGTGCACGTACGGGTTCATTCCGTGCGCCACAAGTTGCGCAGCGTACTGATCGAAGGCGATCTCGTCGGTGCCATACGCCGGAACGGTCAGGATCTGGAGATAACTCCAGATCAAGAGCGCGACGATCACCATGGCGAGCGTGGCCCAGGCAAGGCCCTCGGCAAGACGCGGCCTCGACGTTCTCGTGGTCCAGCTCAACGCCACCGTTGCCAGACCCCAGGCTCCCAGGAGGACGACGAACACTGTCACCCATGGGCGGAGATCGACATAGCCAAAAAGCTGAAAAGCCCAAAATAGGAGCGTGATGCCGGCGACCGTCCACCACGCCCTGGAAGCGGTTGTTGGACTTGACCCCGCCAGGCTGTCGCGGGTCTCGGTTCGCGCCGGAGTCGGTCGGACCAGCGATCGCCCGGATGCGCTGCGCAGGGCCATCGAACCGGGGTCCCTCACCTGGCGGATACGACGGAGGCCCGCTTGGAGGACGTTGGCGCTAGCTCTCGTGGTTCAGGCACATCGCCACCACGGTTACTGACCCGTTGAGAACACTTGAATGTTCCCGTAATGCTGAGTCCCTACCATGTCGTAAAGCTGGCTCCCGTCAATTGACACCTCGATGTCCACCGTGTTGGCCGGAGCAGGAATCGCCTTTGTCTGCCGCTGGGTGGCAACATTTATCACGCCGACATTCTGAGCCTGGCCGGCCGTCTTGAGGACATAGAGCGTATTTCCGTCGTTGGAAATGGTCATTCTGGCTGCGCCCGCTCCAGCGCTAAAGCTCGAGAGAACTTGACCGCCGTTCGTCGCAATTACTTTGACGGTTCCATTGCTCAAGAGCGCAAAGAGTCGCTGCTGCGAAGGGTCGATCGCAATCGACACCGTGTCGGCTGGCACCGGAATGCTGTTCGTGATCCGGTTGCCCAACGAGCTCACCACACTCACGACCCGAGTTGCGGAAGTACCGCCGAGGACATAGAAGGTGGCTCCATCGCTGCCGGCCGTCACCGCGCGAGCGGGGCTCGGCAAAGCCACACTTGCGACCACGGCGCCGTTGGCGCCATTGCGGAACTGCAGGGCTCCCGTGGTGGTGGTGGCCAGTGCCAACCCCAGCAGGCTGGAGGACGATTCGACTATGTCCACCGCGTCGGTGCTCACCGGAACGGTGGTGGCATCCGGGGGGGACCCGCTCAGCCCGATGGGCCGGATGTTCTTGGAGGTCGCCGTGCCGGCGAGTAACCAGAGGGTGCCACTCGGTTGCGGCGCCGCCCCGGCGATCACACCGGCCGGAGCCGCAAGTACACGGACGGGTTTGATCGATGCTTGCGGATGGCTGGCGGGTGCCGACGAAGTACCCGCACCGCAAGCTGAGAGGACGCAGGTCGCTAAGGCCCCGAGAACGAGTAGGCGAAACCTCGCGCCATTGGCCGTCGTCCGATTCTTGCTGCTGTGCCGAGGCAAGTCAAAGGGTGTGGCGACGCCGCCGCAGTCCGAACAGCAATCCGCCGCCACCTAGCACGAGCACTCCGGCGATACCCCCCTCCAAGAGGAAGGGCTTGCCGGTGTTGACCTGGGTCGCGCCGGCGATTGGAGAGGTAGCCGCGGCGGCACAGGTCCCGGTGTTGACCAGCTCGAAATTGGGATCACTCGTGATCGTGAAATTTACGGCCCCGCCACTGACGGTGGAGGCATAGGTCTGCGCAGTCGACCCCACGATCCGGAGGAGCTGGGTGCTCTGGCCAATGCCCGGTCCCGAGACGTTGGTAGTCACCGCGTTGAAGCTTCCCGTCACCTTGGTGCTGTTCTCGAAGAAGCCGACGCCGAAGCCCACAAGGAGCTGGCTACAGGCTGCGGGCGACGGAGCTGCGGCGGTCCCGTCCGTGACAACGGTTTGCTCGGTGAACTGAAAGGTGCCGGCCGGGATCGTGACCGTGATCGTGTACGCTCCGACCTTTCCTGTGCAGGTCGACGCCTGGAGGGGCTGCGCAGTGCAGCTGAATGCTGTAGTCCCGAGGAGGCCTCCAGCGCCAGAGGTTGCCCCGGAGGGAGAGCCCGAATAGGACGTGCCGGCGCCCGATGCGACACCGCCCACGGCGAGCGTCCCCGCCGCTCCGCCGAGCACCAGGATGCAGCCTCCCACGAGCTTTGAATGCCGAACGCGCAAGCCTATCCCCCAAGGTCCAGTCGCTAACCGAATCCTACGTCCCGTGTCAAGGACGTGCCAGACGATGATGGCACTGGCCTGAGACTCTTGCGACCTCGCCATCCCGGGACCTGCCCGGCCGGGGCGCAGGACGCAGGACGCAGGACCCGTCGTGTGGACCTTCAGCGCTGGAGCAGGGAAAGGCTGTAGACGTCGGCAACTCCCCCGGATGGCGTCCAGACCCGGACCTCGTAGGTCTGACCAGGCGGCCCCTGGACCGGCTCGATCCGGAAAAGCCCCCAGCCGGGATAGCTGGTCAGGTTGGGGTGGGGGGTGCTCGAGGGGAAGGGAGCCGTCACCTCCTCTCTGCGTCCGTTGGTGGAGGGCACCTGCTCCCTCGCGACCAGCTGGTTACCGTTGACGTTCCACACTTCGAGATAGGTCACCGTGTCGCTCGAAAGCGACACGCCCGCCTCGAAGCGGCCCAGTCCCCTCTTCCAGTAGTCCCCCGAGACGATGTAGCCCGCCTTCCCGTTTGTGGTCACCCGCCAGTCCAGGACCCTGCCATCAGCCACGGTCACGCCGGCCGGCCCTGGCACCGTCCACGCCGGCACGGTCGCGGGCCGATCAGGAAAGTTGAGCGCGCGCACCGAAGACGGGGGTCGCCACCGGAATGCCCAGATTCCGCCCGCATGGGAGACGAGCCGAGCACGCAAGCCGGACACTTGCGCGATCGTGCCCAGAGCGCCGTTGACCGATTGGGTCTCGATGCCGGCGTCGGGGACCACGATGAACCAGACCGTCCCCGCGGTCACCGGAATGTGTTCGTTCCCGCCGGTCAGGTCGTAGACGCCGGAACGGTCGGCAAACCTGCCCACCACTCCTTGCGACGCCACCACTTCGTCTTCGGGTTCGATCTGTCGCTCGAGTGAGTCGAGGGTCCGGGCCTGAGCTGCCGATACCCGCACCCACGTCGACTTCATCGGGGGCAACCAGACGGCCGCCCAGAGCACCGCATTCACCGTGATCAGGGCCGACACTCCGAGCGGCAACCAACCCGGGACGGCGATCCACCCGTCGACGTGCCGGCCGGCATGCGCCCCACTCCGACGGGGCCACGTCGGAAGGCGAATTCGTCCGGTGGCGAGCCAGGCCAGGATGATGACCGTCCCCACGGCGACGAAGCCGTACACGGGCGCGCTCTGGAAGGTCGGGATGGAAAACACGCTGAACGGAGTGGCGTTGTTGGTCAGGAGGACAACGAGCGGCACCCCGATGGTCCATGGTGTCAGCACGCCAACCCAACCGACCGGTGACAGGTCAGCCAGGACATTGAGGCGGTGACCCCAGAGCACGTCGAGTGCCTTGCCGGGGTGATGCAATACGCCCGAGATCACCTGCGGCACGGTGACCTTGGCCGGCGAAGGTTGGCCGGCTCGCACGGCCAGGTAGCCAAAGGTGGCCGCGAGTACCGAACCGGTGCCCCCGACGAGGCTCGTCAAGGCAAGCCATCCGGCTCCGGCGATAGCGAGGAGGATGGCAGTGCGGACCAGATGGCGTCCCCGAGCCCAATACGCGGCCACCAACGCACTCAGGGCTAGCCCGACGAGCCAACTTGCCATCACGTCGCCAAAGAGGAGCGCGATGCCTGCCCAGATCCACGCCCTCGCCGTCCTCCCGCAGGACAAGTCGTAGGCGGCGGCAAGGATGAAAGGGGTGGCAAAGGGTTCGGCATGGATATCGAATGAGGTCGACCAGTAATTCCAGGGGTTCGAAATCAGGAGTACCAACCCGACGCCGGCCAGTGCCGCAGGCCACCAAGGAGCGAGCCGTGATCGGGCTCGGCTGATGACGTGCCACATCCAATGAAACGCGATGATCTCCCCGATCACGAGGGCGGCATCCTGTAGCCACAGGATCAAGAGGTCGTGTGGCCATACGAGGTCCACCAAGGAGATCGGCCACCACGCCAACGTGAAATGGTCCTTCCAGAGGGGAAACCGGCCGATCGTGTCGTACGGATCCAAGTGACCATGACTGATCAGGTAGAGCCCTTGCAGGTAGAGGGCACCGTCATTGGTGATCGAGAAGCGCGCGTAGAGCAACCCGCTCCACACGGCCAGCGCGACAAACTGCAGACCGAACAGCACCCAGGCAGCGCGCCGAACCAACCTGAGCCAGCGGTCCGGATGCCCAAGGGGCGGCCGGTCGCGTCTTGCGGCCCTGAAAGCCTCGGCGGTGACCCGAGGCGCGCTCTCGAGGGTGGACGTCACGGTGACTCGAAGCGGATCGGAAGGATCTCTGAGTATCCGAACGGGTAGAACTGCGTGGAGCTGACGAGATTGGCCTCGAAATAGACGGGATTCGACGACGACTGCGTCCCCCGCACGACGAAGGTGGCTACTCCACGGCGGTTCGTGTAGGCGACCACCGGCGTTTGACCTACCTGACCGCTGTTGATGACCGCCTGGCTGTACTCCAGGCCCGCCTGCGCGTAGACGACCTGGCCCAGATAGACGGGAACGCCACTGCGGGTCACCGGTCGGTCAAGATTGTCGAGCAATTCGGCATGAACGGTCACCGACCGACCCACCGGCACCGGGGTGTTCACTGCGTTGGGCACAAGTGCCACGTGCAGAACGGTCGGCACGAAGGAGAGGCTGCGGCTGACCGTGCCGGGATTGCTCGTGAAAGCCACCACCTGGAAGCCGCCGGTGACGGGTGGTTGGGACGCGAAGTTGGGTGAGAGCAACGTGTAGTGGGCATGGCCGTGGGCCGGTAGGACGGCCGGGCCTCCGCGGGCAACCCAGAATGCGGTCAGCACTCCCCCGCTCTCCACGGAGAAAGCCGGCCTCTGGGGCATGTCGGTCCCATTTGTCACGTTGACTCCGACCACCGCGACCGTCGCCAACTGCCCAGTGGTCCGAACGGAGCTGATGTTGACGGAAAGCGGCGGCCGGCTCGTCAACACGATCGTTAGCGCAACTACCACAGCAACGATTCCACCGCCCACTGCCCATCTGCCGTAACGCCACGGCACGGCCGAGAGAGCACCAGCGGCAGGGTGCCCTTCCAACCCGGGCCCGCCGACGCTGACCCCCCGGCGAGTAGCGAACCCCCGCTGGACGGTGAAGGCGGCGACGGCGGCGGCGGGCAACAGGTTGACGAGGTAGCTTCCGAACGATCGGCCGGAAAAGAAGAGGATCGCAGCCGGGCATACGACAGCCCACGCCTTGCTGGCCGGGTACATCACGATGAACGCGACCCAAAGCGTGGCGAACACCACCAGTACCGCGGCGCTGTAGGCCGAAAGAGAGCCGCCACCGATCCCGAGAAACAGGGTGAGACCCACAATCCCCTGGCCAGCTGGTACCGCCTGGCTGATGATGGGCGTCAAGACGCCGTGCAGCCACCGGTCCGCGTCCAGGAAGACAAATGGAAGGTTGGGAATGGCAAACGCACCGAACGCGATGCCGACATAGCGTCCCGCGTCGACCCAACCGCGACGGACCGACCCGCTCTTCCAACCCTCTAACCCGATTCCCGCGGCGAGGAAGGGAAGTACCAGCCACGGTGTCTGCTTCACGGCCATCGCAAGGCCGAGCAGTATGGGTCCCCGCCACGACGCGGGGCCCCTCGTGTAGCCGAATCGGTCCCATCGGTAGACCGCGCCAATGAGCAACGGCACGAACAGAGCGTCGGTCACGCCCCCAACCGCATAACCGATGTAGGTACCGAGGCTTCCCACCACAATCGCCATCGGCCGGATCGGGCGAGGCAACAGCCAGAAAGCGAGCACGATTCCTACCGCCCATCCCAAGACGTTGATCATCACGGCCATCTGCGAGCTCCAACCCGCGAGCAAGAACGGCACGTACAGGAGGAAGGCCAACGAGGGGTACGACAGAGACGTCACTGGATGCCCGTTGAGCTGGAATGTGTACGCGTTGGGAGAGAGGTGGAAGAGGGCCATCGCTGGGGCCATCGAGTGCACGTACGGGTTCAACCCGTGCGTCACCAGCTGCGCCGCATACTGATCGAAGGCAATCTCGTCAGTGCCGTAGACCGGAGCGGTGAGTATCTGGAGATAGCTCCAGATCAGGAGCGCCATCACAGCCATGGCGACCGTTGCCCAGGCGAGCGTTTCGGCGAGTCGTGGCCTGGAGACTCGCGCCGTGAAGCTCACCGCCACCGCGGCCAGGCCCCAAACGCCCAAGAGCACAACAGGGAGGGTCACCCAGGGTCGGAGGTCCACGTAGCCGAACAGCTGGAACGCCCAAAAGAGGAACGTGATGCCCACGACAGTCCACCAGGCCGTGGCAGCGGCCGACCGCACGGGGACGAGCGGCTGCGACGTGACATCGATGCGGCGATGGGCCGGGCGCGCCGCCGGCTGAGTCGACGCGCCGCGAACGGCTACGGAGGTTGAGCTCTTCACCGTGGCGCTCTTGCCGAAGTCTGCGTGCCGGAGCTCCGCGTCAACCCTCGAGCTTTGGCCATGGGGCGGCGCTTCTACCGTCCCAGCGCGAACAACTGCACGTTGCCGTAGCGCTGAGCGCCGACCATGTCGTAGAGCTGGCTTGCGTCGAGCGACACCTGGATGTCGACCGTGTTGGCTGGGGCGGGGATCGCGTGCGTTTGTCGCTGCGTCGCTACGTTGATTGAGCCCACGTTGTCGGCGCGACCCGCTGTCTTGAGGACGTAGAGCGTCGTTCCATCATTGGAGATCGCCAACCTGCGCGCCCCTGTGCCTGCGAGGAACTCCGAAAGGATCCGACCGCCGCCGGTCGCGATGATCTTGATGTTTCCGTCGCTCTCGAGTGCGAATAGTCGTTTTTGAGAGGGATCGACGGCGATGGACACGGTGTCGGCCGGCACCGGGATGCTGTTCGTGACCCGATTCCTCAAGGAGCTGACAACACTGACTGTTCGTACCGACGACGTGCCGTCCAGGACGTAGAACGTGGCTCCATCGCTGCCAACCGCCAGCGCCTGGACGGGCCCCGGCAGGGCCACGGTGGCGACCAGGGCACCGTTGGCCCCGTTCCGCAGCTCGAGGCTCCCCGTGGTTGAGGTAGCAACCCCCAACGCCAACAGGCTCGAGGATGACTCGACCACGTCCACGGCGCCCGCACTTACTGGAACGATCGTGGCGGCGGTCGCCCCGTTCAGCCCCAGGAGCCGGAGGTTCTTTGACGTCGGCGAGCCCGCCAGCAACCAGAGGGTCCCACTCGGCTGTGGCTCCGCTCCCGCGATCAACCCAGCGGGAGCGGCGATGACCCTGACGGCCTTCGTCGCGCCCTGCGGGTGATCGGGCGGAGCTGCGGAACCCTCTCCGCTATAGGCGGCAAGGAGGCAGACAACCGCGACCACGAACGCGAGCGAGTGAGGCCTCGCATCCCGAGCCACCGCGCTATGCCCCTCTCTGCGCTGAAGCAAATCGGCCTGGCGCCGACGCTCTCGAATCCGGCTAGAAGCGCTACCGCTGACGCCCGTGCGTAATCGGGTGCTTTGGCGAGGTGGCCGTGGCACCTGTCGTCGAACCGGTCGCCAGCTCGAAGTTGGGATTAGCGGTCATGGTGAAGCTCGCCAGCCCTCCGTTTACCGCGGCGGGGTACGACTGCAAACTCGGTCCGTCGACCCGCAGCAGTCGGGTCCCCTGACCGATCCCCGGTCCCGAAACGCTGGGTGTCACGGAACCGAGGCCCGCCGTCACTGGGGAGCCGTTCTGGAAAAAGCCGATGCCGAATCCCAAGAGCGGATGACTCAAGCCCTGGGGCAAAGGGTCGCCGACGGGGTTGTCGGTGACCACGACCTGCGTCACCGATGAAAAGGTGCCCAGAGGGATGGGAATCGTGATCGTGTACGGACCGACCTTCCCGGTGCAGGTCAGAGCCTGTGTGGGCTGCACGGTGCACGTGAAGCCCACCCTTCCCAGGAGACCTTCGATGGCACGGACGATTGGGGGCGGGGGTCCCGTATACGACGTCCCGGCCCCTGAAGCGACATCGGGCACCGCCACCAGTCCGGTCACTGCCGCTGCGACCGCGACGCCTCCCAACAGCCCGACCCGGATACGGGTCCTCGGACCGGAACGTGATCCACGGCAGCTTCGGGAAGCCACCGCGAGCCTCGGGTCATGCAAGGGGTGAGCAAGCATTCTCTCGGGTCTCCCATCCTGGCCGGAAGCCCCGCCCACCGCGCGGAGCCAACCTTGAGATACCCAAGTGGCGGCGTCGTATTCGTCCGAATACGTCTGAGACGAAAATCCTCGATGAGCTGGGTGCAAGTCCGGTGGGTCCCCCGGGGCGGTGGCGCCGGCCCGGCACCGCCCCGGGTTCCCCCCGGAGAGGGTCAGCCCATCTCTCTCACATCGCTATGGCTTCGTAGACGTCGACTGCGCCGCCTCCCTCGAGGACGGGGCATCCCTTGGCCCGTTCTGCGGCCTGCGCGAGCGTGTCCGCGTCGACGATCGAGTAGCCGCTGAGAGACGACGCGCCGCCCTGGGTGACCGATCCGTCGGATCCGACCGAAGACGACGGGCCGAAGGGGTTGCCCGGGTCCACGACGGCGTCGCCGAGCGACCCGAACCAGCTCATCCAGGTCTGCATGGCCTGTTGCTGCTCCTCCGGCGTCTCCGCCATTCCCGCACCGCCCCGGTATGCCAGCACATACTTCGCCATCGTCCGATTCCTTTCTTTCCGTCTCCGTCTGTCGTGCACTGCTCTGACCACTACGACGGAGCGGGCGGCTCGAATTCGACAGGTCGGCGCGACTTTTCGCCGAGGGTCGGGCGCCGTCGCTCAGTGTCCCGTCCCGGAGCGAGGTTGCGCGGCACGGCGACCGAGAAACTCCGGCATCGCCCCACCGATCGCCACCAAGAAGAGACCGGCCACGGCGACGCCTGCCGGCACGTCTCGCCATACTGCGGCCACCAGGCCGGCCGCCAACCCGCAGGTGGCCGTCGCCATGAGGCCCACCCTCACCCTTCGGGCGAGGCGTTGCGACCGGCGGGCGGCGATCTGCACCAACCGGAGCAGTGCCTCGGCGTCCTGGGGACGCTGGCTCGGATCGGTGGCCAGCGAGCATTCGACGACCGGTCGCCAGGCGCCTCGGAGCCTCCGACGATCCGATCGGGGCCACGGGCCGCCGGCAACGCCGGCGGCCCGCCGGGGAGGCCTTCCCCCCAGGCACTCGTAGAGAAGTGCGCCGAATGCGAAGACGTCGCTGCGCTGGTCGACGGGTCGCCCGGCCGCTGCCTCCGGGCTCACGTAACCGGGGCTTCCCCCCCGACCAGGGGCCCCGGCTGCGCTGGCGCTCCCGAAGTCGAGCAGCTTCGAGGGTCCGACCGGCGCGATACGGACGTTCTCCGGCTTGATGTCGCCATGGACGAGGCCCTGGCGATGCACATGGGCGAGCGCTCGCAGCGCACCGTCGAGGAGATCGAGCACTTGATCGGGAGGCAGTCGCCGCGCTCGGGCGAGCACCTGCCGCAGCGACGCGCCCTCGACGTGCTCCATGACCGCGACCGGGAATTGGCCCCCCTCCAGCAGCTCGTCCACGGGAACCACGCAGGGATGGCACAGGCGTTGGGCCACCTCTGCCTCCCATTGCGACCTCGAGACACCGTCATCGCCGGTGACCCATCCGTCGTACACCTTGAGCGCCACCCGGCGCATCGAGGCACGGTCCACGGCGAGGTACACGGTCGACGTCGCTCCCTGCCCGATCACACCGAGCAGGCCGAAGCGACCGAGAGGGCGACCGCACCCCACGCAGTGGATGTCGCCCGACACGACGGGATTGCCACACGACGGGCAGGACCCCGCCGGCTCGGACCAGTTGCCCGCCGGCTCGGACCAGTTGCCCGCCGGCTCGGACCAGTTGCCCGCCGGCTCGGACGAATTTGGGGCCAGGACCGACCGGGACGGGGAACTCTCCCGGCAGGCGATGCCGGACCCTGCGGCTGCCACGAAACGGCTAGCGATCGACCCTTCCCGACCCGCCCGGCATCAGTACCGGTAGTGGTCGGGCTTGTAGGGCCCCTCGACCGGCACACCCAGGTAGTCCGCCTGCTCCGACGTGAGCTCGGTCAGGCGCGCCCCGAGGGCGCCCAGATGAAGGCGGGCCACCTTCTCGTCGAGGTGCTTGGAGAGCACGTAGACGCGTCGCTCGTACTGGTCGGTCTTCGTGAACAACTCGACCTGGGCGATGGTCTGGTTGGCAAAGGAGGTCGACATCACGAAGCTCGGGTGGCCGGTGGCGTTGCCCAGGTTGAGCAACCGGCCCTCCGAGAGCACGATGATGGAGTGGCCGTCGGGAAAGCGCCACTCGTCGACCTGGGCCTTGATCCGGATCCGCTCGATGCCCGCCGTCCCGGCGAGGCCCGCTATGTCGATCTCGTTGTCGAAGTGCCCGATGTTCCCGACGATGGCCTGGTGCTTCATTCGTGCCATGTGCGCGGCCGTGATGACGTTCCGATTGCCCGTGGCCGTCACGAAGATGTCGGCGGTCTCCACGACGTCGTCCAACGTCGCCACCTGGTAGCCGTCCATCACCGCCTGCAGCGCACAGATCGGGTCGATCTCCGTGACCACCACACGGGCTCCCTGGCCCCGCAGCGACTCGCTGCACCCCTTGCCGACGTCGCCATAGCCGCAGACCACGGCCACCTTGCCGCCGATGAGGACGTCGGTGCCTCGCTTGATTCCATCGATGAGGGAGTGGCGACAGCCGTACCGATTGTCGAACTTGGACTTGGTGACGGCGTCGTTGACGTTGATGGCGGGAAACAGGAGCGTGCCGGCCTCCTGCATCTGGTAGAGCCGGTGCACACCCGTCGTGGTCTCCTCGGTCACCCCTCGAATGCCCGACGCGATCTTGGTCCATCGTCCGGGGTCCTCCGAGAGCGACCTCTCGAGAAGGGCGAGAACCACGCGGTACTCGTCCGAGTCGGCCGGCCCCGGCGGGGGGACGGCCCCGGCGCGCTCGAACTCCGCTCCGCGATGCACCAGCAACGTGGCATCGCCGCCGTCGTCGAGGATCATGTTGGGCCCCTCGCCGTCTCCCCAGACGAGAGCGCTCTCCGTGCAGTCCCAGTACTCCTCGAGCGACTCCCCCTTCCAGGCAAAAACGGGGACGCCGCGAGGCTCGTCGACCGACCCGTGGGGTCCGACGACGACGGCGGCCGCCGCGTGGTCCTGGGTCGAGAAGATGTTGCAGGACGCCCACCGGACCTCGGCGCCGAGCGCCACCAGGGTCTCGATCAGGACCGCGGTCTGCACGGTCATGTGCAGCGAACCGGTGATGCGCGCGCCGCGCAACGGTGAGGCGCCGGCCAGCTCCTCACGCAGGGACATGAGGCCCGGCATCTCGTGCTCGGCCAGGCGGATCTCGTTACGGCCGAACTCGGCGAGGCCGAGATCGGCCACCCGGTACTCGAGACCGCTCAGGGCAACAGAGGTGGTCAAGGTCACGCCATGAACGTAGCAGTCGGGCCACAATACGGAACGTGAGCCCCACCCGACCTTCCGCCAGCTGGCAGAGCCGCCTCGACCCCGAGCTCGCCACCGTCCTGCCCTTTATGCCCAGCATGGACCTGTCCGACGTGGACAGGGCGCGCCAGAGCCTGCAGCAGCTCGTGGAGCAGTCCCCCCGCGAACTGGCGGGCGCCGAGCAGCTGGACGTGGTCGAGCACCTCGCCCCGAGCGTGAACGACGAGCCACCGGTGCCGGTACGCGTCTACCGCAGGCGGGACCTTCCGCACTCCGCCCCGGGCATCGTATGGATCCACGGCGGGGGGTTCGTGCTCGGGAGCGTCGAGCTCGAGCATCTGTCGACGGCGCAGCTGGCCCTCGACCTCGACGTCGTCGTGGTGTCGGTGGAGTATCGGCTGGCGCCGGAGCACCCGTTTCCTGCGGGCCTCGACGACTGCTTCGCTGCGCTGGTCTGGACCGCGGAGGAAGCGGTGGATCTGGGGATCGACCCTGGTCGCCTGGCGGTAGGCGGCATGAGCGCAGGCGGCGCACTGTCGGCGGCGGTGGCCCTCCGCTCCCGTGACCAGTCGGGTCCCGAGCTGTGCTTCCAGCTGCTCGGCATCCCCGTCCTGGACGATCGGCTCGACACGCCGTCGATGCTCGAGTTCGAGGACACCCCTCTGTGGAACCGCCGGCTCGCGATCCAGAGCTGGGCGCACTACCTCGGCGAACCGCTCGCCGACGGCCCGGCCCCCGCCCGGGAGCACGTCTCGCCCTACGCGGCCCCGGCCCGGGAGCCGAACCTGGCCGGGCTGCCGCCCGCCTACGTCTCCACCGGTGAGCTCGACCCCCTCCGCGACGAGGGCATCGCCTATGCCACCCGGATGATCCAGGCCGGCGTGCCCGTCGAGCTCCACAACTTCCCGGGGGCCTTCCACGGCTCGGGCCTGGTGACGGGGGCCACCGTCTCCAAGCGCATGAACGAGGACGTTCGCGCCGCCCTGAAGCGGGGCCTCCGCCTCCAGAGCTGACCGCGTGACGCCGGGCACCCCTGGTGCCAGAGTGGGGGCGTGAGCGACACCCGACGCTACGGCATCACCATCCCGTTCGACGTCCCACTGCACGAGCACCGCAGCTGGTTCGAGGAGCTGACGGAGCTCGGATACACGGACCTGTGGTCGGCGGAGGTCGACGGGACCGACGGGTTCACCCCGTTGGCTCTCGCTGCGGCATGGAGCCCCACGTTGCAGCTCGGCGTGGCGGTCGCCCCCGCCTTCACTCGAGGACCGGCCCTGCTGGCGCAGACCGCGGCCGCCCTGGCGGAGGCGGCACCCGGCCGCTTCACCCTCGGCATCGGCACTTCCTCCGAGGTCATCGTCGAGCGGTGGAACGGGATCGAATTCAAGGACCCCTACGTCCGGGTCCGCGACACCCTCCGGTTCCTTCGGGCGGCGTTGTCCGGGGACAAGGTCGACATGAGCACCGATTCGTTCCGGGTGCACGGCTTCCGGCTGGGTAGGCCTCCGGCGTCGCCACCTCCGATCTTCCTCGGGGCCCTGCGGGCCGGCATGTTGCGGTTGGCCGGTAGCGAGGCCGACGGCGTCATCCTCAACTGGCTCTCCGCAGAGGACGTGTCCACCGTCCTCCCGCATCTCGGCGCCCGGAGGAACGAGCTCGAGGTGGCAGCCCGGATCTTCGTGTGCCCGACCGACGACGACCAGCTGGCGCGACACGTCGGTCGCCGGATGATCGCGGCCTACCTCAACGTCGACGCATACGCCGAATTCCACCGGTGGCTCGGGCGCGGAACCCTCCTCGAGGGCATGTGGGACGCCTGGGCGGCCGGCGACCGCAAGCGCGCCCTCGACGAGATCCCCGACGAGGTGGTCGACTCGCTGCTGGTTCACGGGAGCCCGGCCGCGTGCCGGGAGCACGTGATGCGCTACGAGGAGAGCGGGGTGACGATTCCCAACCTGCTCGTCGTGCCGGTCGGGATCGAGCTCAAGGATGCGATCCAGGGCCTGGCACCACGGGGGCCAGCGTCCCACGGGCCGGCGTCCGGTCGCTCAGGCCGATGATGACCCAACGGGAGGGCGCGGGCGCGCCCGCCGGCCGGCGGAGTCGACTTTCGGGCGCACTCGGTCCGCGAGCTCGCGGCACAGGTCCGGTCCGCCGACCGCTCCGCGACCGAGTTGGTGGGTGCGGCCCTGGCGCGAATCGAGGCTCTCGATCCCTCGATCGGCGCCTTTGTCGCGGTGGACGGCGAACGAGCCTTGGAGCAGGCGGCGGCGGTCGACCAGTTGGTGGCCGCAGGAGGCGACCCCGGACCCCTGGCCGGCATCCCGCTGGCCGTCAAGGATCTCGAGGACGCGGCCGGCTACCCGACCACGCATGGCTCCCCGCTGCACCGGGATCCCGCTCCGGCCGTCGCCGACTCGGCCCAGGTGGCGCGGCTGCGTGCCGCAGGTTGTGTCGTCGTAGGCAAGACCAACACGCCCGAGTTCGGGTGGACTGCGCACACCGCGAACGCGGTCTTTGGCGCGACCAACAATCCCTGGGATCTCGACTGCTCACCGGGCGGCTCCTCGGGCGGCTCCGCGGCGGCCCTGGCCGCGGGGATGGTCCCGCTCGCCACGGGTTCGGACGGGGGCGGATCGATCCGCATCCCGTCCTCGTGCTGCGGGCTCTCGGGCGTCAAGACGTCGATGGGCCGCGTCCCGATGGGTGGGCCCGAGGCTCCGGACTGGCCCGACCTGTCGGTCCGGGGGCCGATGGCTCGGCGCGTCGCCGACGTCGTCGCGGCCCTCGACGTCGTGGTCGGCCCCGAGGCAACCGACCTGCGCTCCCTGCCCCGCCCGGAGGCGTCCTGGCCCGCCGTTCTCGACCATCCCAACCCGCCGGCGAGGATCGCCTGGTCGCCCACCCTCGGCTATGCGCCGGTCGACCGCGAGGTCCTCTCGATCTGCGAGCGCGCCGTGCGCGTCCTCGAGTCCCTGGGCTCGGAGGTCGTGGTGCTCGACACGGTCTTCGACGAGGATCCCGTGGACGACTGGATCGTGATGACCGGTGCCTACCTCCTCCGATCGCTGGCCCCGCTCAGGAAGCTGCCCGGCTGGGACGAGCTCCACCCCAACCTCGGGCTGATGCTCCGGGGCGCCGAGACGCTCAGTGCGGTCGACTTCCTCCGCTCCGCCGACCGGTGCCACCAGCTGAACGTGCGGCTCGTCGAGCTGTTCCACGAGGTGCGGTTGCTCGTGACGCCGACGCTCGCAGGGCCACCTCCCCCGCAGTCCCTCGGCGGGTCGGGCCTCGTCAACGGGGAGAGGACCGCCAACTGGGTCCGGTTCACCTACCCGTTCAACATGACGCGTTCCCCGGCGGCGACCGTCTGCGCGGGGACCACACGCAGCGGGCTGCCCGTCGGTCTCCAGCTCATCGGACCGAGCCACGCAGACCTCGTGGTGCTGCGCTCGGCGGCGGCCCTGGAGGAGGCCCTGGGCTGGACGGAGCTCGCGCCGGTCGAGTAGGCGCGGAACACTTGCGCAGAACAACTAGTCGTCGGCGGTCACCTCGGCCAGGATCTCGGCGAACCTCTCCTTGGCGGCTCGACGCCGAGTCGGGACGTGCTCGGTCGGGACGGCGGTCGGCGCGTAGCCCTTGAGGGTCCTCCGGGCCACCGTGGCGCGATGGACCTCGTCCGGTCCGTCGTAGATCCGGGCCGCCCGAGCGGCGCGGTACATGGACTCGAGGGGAAGGTCGGTCGAGAAGCCGAGCGCACCGTGCACCTGTATGGCCCGGTCGATCACGTTGTAGAGGACACCGGCCCCCCAGTACTTGATGATCGCGATGTCGGTGCGAGCCGCCGCGGCACCCTCCCGGTCCATCTTCCACGCGGCGCGCAGGGTCAGCAGCCGCGCCGCCTCCATCTCCGCGAGCGAGTCGGCGACCCAGTTCTGGACGGTCTGCTTGTCTGCCAGCAGCGAACCGTGGGCGAAGCGGGAGACCGCCCGTTCGCAGAGCATGTCGAAAGCCCGCCTGGACTGCCCCAGCCATCGCATGCAGTGATGGATCCGGCCCGGGCCCAGCCGCTGCTGTGCCAGCACGAAGCCCTCGCCCTCGTGACCGACGAGGTTGGCGACGGGGACCCGGACGTCGCGGTAGGCGATCTCGGCATGGTTGCCAAACCGCCCGTAGGACTCGACCGGGTCCTCCATGGTCGCCACGTCACGCACGATCTCCACGCCCGGCGTGTCCACCGGCACGATGATCATCGAGCTGCCCTGGTAGGGATGGACGTCGGGGTTGGTCACCGCCATGACGATCAGGAAGTCGGCGACCGAGCCGTTGGTCGTGAACCACTTGCGGCCGTTGATCACGTACTCCTCCCCGTCGCGCACGGCACGTGTCTCGAGGAGCGTCGGGTCCGACCCGGCCGTGTGCGGCTCGGTCATCGAGAACCCGCTCCGCAACCGGCCGTCGAGGAGCGGCCGCAGCCAGCGTTCCCTCTGGTCCTGTCGGCCCGTGCTGGCCGTCCCGATGGCCAGCAGCTCCGCGTTGCCCGAGTCGGGGGCGTTGTTCCCGAACACGAGCGGGCCGTAAGGCGACTGGCCGAGGATCTCGTGCATGAGACCGAGGGTCACCTGGCCCGCACCCATTCCTCCAAGATCGTGGGGCAGATGGGCGGCCCAGAGCCCACGAGCCCGCACGTCATCCTGGAGGGGTGCGATGACCCTGAGCAGCTGGTCGTAGGCCAGGTCGAGGGTCTCGAGCGGGAAGACCTCTTCGCGCACGAAATCCTGCATCCAGCGCAATTTCTCCTCGAGCTCCGGCTCGGTTGAAAAATCCCAGCTCATCGGCCTCTCCTGACTCTCGCGGTGCGGGGACCCGGCGGGTCACACCCTCTCCGGCCACTACCTTTGGCCCCATGCAGGCTGACGTCCAGACGGATCCCCCGCGCACCGAGGTGCGCCTCGGCCGGATCGCGAGCCGATCCACGACACTCACCCCCGAGCAGCGGCGCCTGGTCGGGCAGGCCGAGCGAGCCCTCCTGGACGAGTCCCGCCAGCTGGCGCCGGAGGAGATCACCTCTCTGGCCGCACTTCCCGACAGCGGGGTCATGGCCCTGGCGGCGCTGGCCCACCAGGTCCGCCTGGCCTGGTGCGGACCGGAGGTGGAGGTCGAGGGGATCCTGTCGGCCAAGACCGGAGGGTGCCCGGAGGACTGTCACTTCTGCTCCCAGTCCTCGCGCTTCGATTCGCCGGTCAAGGCGACCCCCTTCCTCGATACCGACGAGGTCTTGAGCGTCGCCCGCGAGACGGCCGCACTCGGTGCCTCCGAGTTCTGCCTCGTGCTGGCGGTGCGCGGACCCGACGAGCGGACCCTCCGGCGCATCCTCGACCTCGTACCCCTGGTGCGCGACGCCACGGGGCTCAACGTCGCGGTGAGCGCCGGGATCCTCGACCCGGATCAGGCCCGGCGCCTGGCCGAGGGGGGAGTGCACCGCTACAACCACAACGTCGAGACGGCCCGGTCGTTCTTTCCGAAGATCGTGACCACCCATACGTGGGAGGAGCGGGCCGAGACCTGTCGGCTCGTGCGCCAAAACGGGATGGAGCTGTGTTGCGGGGCGCTGCTCGGCATGGGCGAGTCCGACGAGCAACGAGTCGAGCTGCTCATGGAGCTCCGCGAGCTGGAACCCACCGAGGTCCCGCTCAACTTCCTCTCGGCACGACCGGGGACGCCGCTGGCCGACCGTCCGGTCGTGGACGCCTGGGAGGCCATCCGGTGGATCGCCCTCTTCCGCCTGGCCCTCCCCGGGGTGATCCTGCGCTACGCCGGCGGCCGCGAGATCACCCTGCGCGAGCTCCAGGCGATGGGCATGACCGCCGGCATCAATGCGCTCATCGTCGGCAACTACTTGACGACACTCGGTCGCTCACCCGACGAGGACCTGCGGATGCTCCGCGACCTGAGAATGCCGATCGCCGCGCTGACGTCGGCCTTTTGAGGTGACCCATTGCGGGGGCGCCTGAGGTGAGCCACTGCGTCGGATGTGGACGCCCGGTCGACCGGTGCCGAGGTTGCCTCCCGGACATGGATCCGCCCCGGTACTGCCCAGTCTGTGGCCACCGCATGTCGGTACGCGTCAGGCCATCGGGCTGGACGGCCCGTTGCCCGTCCCACGGAGAGATGACCTCCAACGAGTGAGCGCTCGGTCCGCCAGGGCCGGCTCTTGACCGGGCACCGACAACACCTCGAGGCCGTAGCGATCCGAGAGCCACGACCGGTTCGCTCGGTGCAGGGGGTCCTTGTCTTGGTATCGATTGAGCACCACGACGAGGTCCCCGGGAGAGCGAGCAACACACCCCACCAGGGCGTCGACGCTCAGGCGCACCGCGTTGATGGTCCCGAGGCCGGCGTCGGCCACGACGACGACGTCGTCGGGCCGGAGCCGGGCCACCAGGTCCACTGCGTCGCCGTCTGCGGCCTGGGGCGATCGGACACCCCCGGCGATCTCGAGGACGCCCACGGTCGGCCGGCTGCCCGGCGATCGTGCCGGCCAGCGCAGCTCCCGCTCGAGGTCGGCGAGGGTGAAGGGCGGCCGCCCGAGCGCGTCGGCGGCCATCGGCGGCGCCATCGCCACCTCGTACCAACGCCAGGGCGGACAGACCTCCTCGGGTGCGCATCCCGCGGCGGCGGCCAGCCGACCGGCATCGGTACCAGCGGCCGGGGTGCCGGCATCGAAGGACTGGGCCGGCTTACGCGGGACCACCGTGAGACCCCTGGCCCGCAGCCCTGCCGTCAGCCCCGTGGCGACCCACGTCTTGCCGACCTCGGTGCCCGTGCCCACCACCACCACCAGCCAGTCGGGGCGCAACCCTCAACCCCCGCGGGGCACCGGCCAACCGAGCTCTGCGAGCGCGCCGGCGAGGCGCTCGACCTCCTCGTCGCGGTGCGTGGCCGAGAGGGTGACCCTCAGGCGGCTCGTGCCGGGCGGGACGGTGGGCGGCCGAATGGCCGGAACCCAGATCCCCTGCTCGAGGAGTGCCCTCGAGGCCGAGAGGGCGGCGTCCTCGGAGCCGAGCACCACGGGCAGTATCGGGGTGGGATGCCCGGGCGAGAGGATCCGGAGCAGGTCTGCGAGTCGTCGGCGAAGACCCTCGCCCTCCTCCGAGCGGACCACGTCGAGGGCAGCCAGCGCGGCCGCAGCGTCCGCGGGGCTCAGGGCGGTCGTGAAGATGTAGGGCCGGGCCGTGTTGACCAGGAGGTCGACGGCTTCGCGGGGCCCCGCGACGAACCCGCCCAGGGCGCCCAGAGTCTTGGACAGCGTCCCCACGCGAAGGATCGTCAGCCCCACCCGATCGCCCGGTGTGAGCTCCGGGCCGAGCACGGCGTGGGCCTCGTCGAGCACCAGGAGGGCGTCGTGCTCGCGGCAGAGCGAGCACAGCTCCGGCAGGGGCGCCACGTCGCCGTCCATCGAGAAGACGCTGTCGGTCACGACCATCGACGGCCCGACGGTGGTCTCGAGGAGCTTGGCCAGCTGCTCGATGTCCCCGTGCGGGTAGACGGTCACCTCGGCCCTCGAGAGGCGGCAGCCGTCCACGATCGACGCGTGGTTGAGCTCGTCGGAGAACACCCGGGTACCACGGGTCCCGAAGCAGGTGAGCACGGCGAGGTTCGCGGCAAAACCGGTGGGCAGGCACACGGCCGCCTCGGTGGACTTCCACCGGGCGAGGCGGGACTCGAGCTCGTCGTGCACGGGGCGCGACCCGGTCACGAGCCGTGACGCCCCCGAGCCTGCGCCCCAACGATCGAGCGCCCGTTGCGCCGCCTCGATCACCTCGGGGTGCGCGCTGAGCCCCAGGTAGTCGTTGGAGGCGAAGGACACCAGGTCCGCCTCACCGCCCGCCAGGCGGCCTCTGGGGCCGAGGGCGTCGAGGGTCTGCGGCGCGCGCCAGCGACCGGCTCGCCGCACTTCCTCCAGGCGGTCCCGAATCCGGGCGTCCCAGCTCACCCGGCCGACCCGGCGCACACCTCGTCGAGTGCCCCACACAACGCGTCGACCAGGCGCCGGATCTCCGGAGCCGTGATGGTCAGCGGCGGCATCACGACCACCACGTCGCCGAGGGGCCGCAACAACACCCCCCGGCGCACCGCTCCGGCACACACGAGCCGTCCCCATCGACCCGGGGCCACCGGCGAGTCCAGCTCCACCCCGACCATGAGCCCACGTCGGCGGACCTCGCGCACCGCCGGGTTGATGGCGACCCTCTCTCCGAGCAGTCGCCCGAGCTGCTCCCCCCGCTGCGCCACGTTGGCGAGCACCGGCTGGTTGCGAAGGACCTCCAGATGGGCGAGGGCGACGGCCGCCGCCAGCGCGTTGCCTCCGTACGAATGACCGTGAAAGAACGTCCGGGGCCCGAGGTCCTCGCCCAGAAAGGCCTCGTAGACCTGGCCGGACGCCACGGTCGCCGACATGGCGAGGTAGCCGCCGGTGATGCCCTTCCCGAGGCACATGAGGTCGGGGCGCAGGTCGCACTGCTCGCTGGCGAACAGCGTCCCGGTGCGACCGAACCCGGTGGCGACCTCATCGCAGACGAGGAGGGTCCCCGCCCGCCGGCAGGCCTCTCCGAGCCTCCGGACACCGGCCGGGTCGGCGCAGAGCATGCCCGAGGCCCCCTGGACGAGGGGCTCGATGACGACCGCGGCCAGCTCGCCTGCGTGCGCCTCGACCGCGGCGCAGGCCTTGTCGCTCCACGAGGGCTCGGCGTAGCCCGGCGTGCGCAGCACGGGGAAGCGAAGTGGGTCGAAGACCGAGGACTGGAACCCGCCGTCGCCGAGCGAGAGTGCGCCGATGGTGTCCCCGTGGTAGGCGTCTCCGAGCGCGAGGAACCGGTGGCGCTCGGGTCGGCCAAGGTTGGACCAGTACTGGAACGCGATCTTGAGCGCCTGCTCGACGGCCGACGCGCCGTCGGAGGCGAAGAGGAACCGGGGACGATCGACGGGCACCACGACGGCGAGCGCCTCGGCCAGCTCCACCACCTTGGACGCACCGTTCCCGAGCATCGTCGCGTGGGCCACGCGACCCGCCTGCTCGACGAGTGCGGCGTCGAGCTCCGGCACGCCATGGCCCAGGGTGTTGACCCACAGTGACGAGATGGCGTCGAGGTAGCGGCGCCCCTCGACGTCGATGAGCTCGCGGCCCTCGGCGCGCTCGACGACGATGGGGACGTTCTCCCCGAATGCCGCCATCTGCGTGAACCCGTGCCAGACGACGGCCTCGTCCCGCCTCGCCCACTCGAGGGAGGCGGCGCCCTCTTTCCCGGCGGGGTTCACGGCCGCGCTGCTCACGGGGAGTTGGCTCATGTCGAGATTCTCCGCCAGCCGGGGCCGGCACGCCACCGAAGCCGGCACAGATCCAGCTCAACGACGCCGAATGATCGAGGTCACCCTCGTGCAAGACTGGCCCACATGGACCGGATCGGGGTCGTCGACACGATGTTCGCTCGCTACGACATGGGGTCGGAGGCGATGGACGAGCTGTCGGCGTGCCCGGGCTTCGGTACCCGCTTCGAGACCCTCCGGCGGACCGTTCCGGGCTTCAAGGACCTCGGGGTGGCGGCGAAGAAGCTGATCCAGGAGGAGGGCTGCAAGGCTGTGGTCGCCCTGGGCATGCCGGGCCGGGCGCCGATCGACAAGGCCTGCGCGCACGAGGCCTCCCAGGGGATCATGCTGGCCCAGCTGATGACCAATACGCACGTCCTCGAGGTGTTTGTGCACGAGGACGAGGCGGACGATCCCGAGGTCCTGGCTGCGGTCTGCCGCGACCGCTCGCGCAAGCACGCCCGCAACGCCTACTGGTTGGTGTACGAGCCCGACGAGCTGGTGCGTCGGGCCGGCCAGGGCATCCGGCAGGGGTTCGCCGACGCCGGACCCGTGCTGGCGGCCGATCGGGGCTGATCGCCCGACGCCGTGCCGCCCAGGACTGCGACCCGGTTGCCCTCGGCGCCGTCAGGTCGCCCGCCTCCGCGCCCGGTCGGCGACGATCCGGTCGGTCACGATCCGGTCGGTGGCGATGCCCACGGCAAGCCCCACCAGGACCGCGATGCCGGGGCCGAGTGCCAGCGCCACCATGCCGCGATGCCACACGAGCCCAAAGACGATCTCCAGCCCGAACGACACCGGCACGGCGACGTAGAAGGCTCGGCGGGAGAGCAGCAATTGCACGCGCTGCGACCTCGTGGACCAGAGGAGGAAGGTGGCGGCTGCGACCAGGGAAGCAGCCACCCCGACGGCGAGGAGCAGGTCCGACGGGGGGCGGTAGTCGGGGCCGTACAGCAACGAGATGGCGGGGCCGCCCAGCAGGGCCAGCCCCAACGTGGCCACCGCACACACACCGGCGGTGAGGAAGAGCCCGGTCAAGGCGGGCCGGACCGTATCCCGGCTCCCCGCCATGGACGGCACATAGGCCGCGGCGATCGGTGCAGCCATGAAGAGGATCGCCCCCCCCACGACCTGGGCGACGCCAAAGATCCCGGCCGGCGTGGCTGCCAGGTAATGGCGCGCGAAGACCAGTGCCAGTATCCAGGTGGCCCACAGGCCGGCGCCGAGCAGCCCTCCGACGAGGCCCTCCGTCGATTCGTCGAGCCTTGCGCGACCACCCACCCGGGAGGGCGGCGCGGGCTCCGGATCTTCCCCGACGAGGGGAGCGACCGACATCGCCGTCGAGGCGACGGGGGGGTCGAGCGGATCGGTTCCCCTGGCGTCGCCCCCGCGGAGCAGGCCGCCAGCCGCGGTCTGGAAACGGCGGGCCAGGAGCATGGCGAGCACACCCGCCGACCCGGTCGAGACGATCGACGAGACCAGGGCCATCGTCGTCGTCTCGCGGCCACCGGCCAGCACGGCGAACAGGACGAGGCGGATGCTCACGCCGAACAGGACCGTGACCGCGAGCGTCCGGAAATGCCGGCCACCGTTGAGCACGCCGAAGGGCACGGCCTGGCCCACGGTCACCACCACGTAGACGACGGCGAGGAACAGGTCCAGCTGGCTGTCGACGTGCACGAACTCGCCGATCGGGCGGCACAGGACGACCAGGAGCGCCAGCGGGATCACGACCCAGGCCAGCGGAAGCAGCTTGCGCAGCTCGGCCTCCACGGTGCTCCCGGTCTGGGCCACGTGCCGCGCCGCGGCGTACTGGAAGCCCGAGCTCAGGACCCCGGCCAACACGCCGAAGGAGAGGAAGAGCGACGTGACGCCGTAGCTGCCCACCGAGCTCTTGCGGGCCACGAGGGTGTGGAAGGCGAGGTTGCCGACCAGGTTGAACGCCGTCGCACAGCCCAGGATCACCGCCGCCATCTGCGGCGTCACCGGAGACAGCCCGCCCTTGCTCCAGTGCAGGACCGCCGACCCCGGCGTGGCACCGGTCGTCCTCGAGGCGCCGGCCTTGCGGGGGTCGGCCAGCCCCGAGGTCCTCGGCTCGTGCGCGCGCCCGCTGGTCGCCCGGGCCATGGCCATTCACTCTACGGCCACGGGGTCCGGGAGGCGGGACCCGGGTGACGCTCCACGTAGGGCCCCGCGAGTAGACAGGGGCCATGACCCGCTGGAACCTCGCCGACATCTGGGACACCGTGGCCGACGTGCAACCTGCGGCGGTCGCGATCATCCAGGGCGAGCGCCGCACCACCTGGAGCGAGTTGGACCGCCGGGCCAACGGGGTGGCGCGCTGGCTGCTCGGGAGGGGCGTCGGGCAGCAGGACAAGGTGGCGATCTACCTCACCAATTGCCCGGAGTACCTCGAGGCCGTCTATGCCGCCACCAAGGTGGGACTCGTGCCGGTCAACACCAACTACCGCTACACCAAGCGCGAGCTGGCGTACCTGTGGGACGACTCCGATGCCGTCGCGGTCGTCTTGCACGGTTCCTTCGTCGACCGCGTCGCCGAGATCCGAGACGAGGTTCCCCGGATCCACAGCTGGCTCTGGGTCGACGACGGGAGTGGCCCCTGTCCGGACTGGGCGGTCCCGTACGAGGACGTGGCGAGCGTGGGCGGCGATCGTCCCGACGCGCCCTGGGGAAGAGGCCCTGACGACCTCATCCTGCTGTACACCGGGGGGACCACCGGCATGCCCAAGGGCGTGATGTGGCGCCAGGACGACCTGTTCGCCCTGCTCAACAAGTCCGGGCTGCGGCGCTTCCCCCCCGAGGGGGACGTGGAGGACATCCGCAAGGATCTCCTGGCCAACGGGCCGGGGATGTCCCTCCTGCCCGCGTGCCCCCTCATGCACGGCACGGGGTGCTTCACGTCGTGGGAGACGCTCGGCGAGGGTGGCACCGTCGTCCTCCTCACGACCCGCCACTACGAGCCCCAGGCGTTGCTCGACACCGTCGAGCGAGAGAAGGTCAACGTCCTCGTGATCGTCGGCGACCCCTTTGCCCGACCGATGCTCGCGGCGCTGGACACCGAGCCGGATCGGTGGGACGTCTCCTCCCTGATCGGCATCATCTCCTCCGGCGCCATGTGGAGCGAGGAGGTCAAGAAGGGGCTTCTGCGACATCACCCGGGCCTGCTCCTCGTCGACGCGTTCTCCTCCTCCGAGGCGATCGGCGTCGGCGTCTCCGTTTCCACCGCCGAGCAAACCCAGCACACCGCGCAATTCAGCCTCGGGCCCGACGTGAAGGTGATCTCGACGAAGGGCGACTACGAGGTCCGGCCGGGCTCGGAGGAGGTCGGCGTGCTCGCGCTCGGTGGGCGCAACCCTCTCGGCTACTACAAGGACCCCGACAAGTCCGCGGCCACCTTCCGGATCATCGACGGCGTCCGCTACTCCATCCCGGGGGACTTCGCCCAGGTCACGGAAGACGGCGAGATCCGATTACTCGGCCGAGGGTCGGTGAGCATCAACACCGCGGGCGAGAAGGTCTACCCCGAGGAGGTCGAGGAGGCACTCAAGACCCACGCCGGCGTCCAGGACGCCGTGGTGGTGGGCGTGCCCGACGAGCGATTCGGCGAGGAGGTGGTTGCCGTCGTCGAGCTGCCCGAGGGCGCCGCGTTCGACGAGGCGGAGCTGATCGCCCACGTCAAGGGTCAGCTGGCGGGCTACAAGGCACCCCAGCGCGTCCGAGCGGTGCCCTCCATCGGACGCTCGCCCTCCGGCAAGGTGGACTACCGCCGGAACCGGGACGAGACCATCGCCTGGATGGCGGCCCAGGGATAGGGACCGACCGCCGGGCCCGGCGGATGCCCGGGCAGGAACTTGTTCTACTCTGGCGCCGTGGAATTCAACCTCGCCGACCTGTTCGAAGCCGCCGCCGACGAGTTTGGTGAGCGCGAGTACGTCATAGCGAACGGCCAACGACGCACCTACGCCGAGATGGAGGAGAGGGCCAACCGTCTGGCGCACCATCTGGCCGCGAACGGCATCGGGCGCGGCGACCACGTGGGCATCTACGCGTACAACTCGGTCGAATGGGTCGAGACGGCATTGGCCGTCTTCAAGCTCCGGGCCGTGTGGATCAACATCAACTACCGCTACGTCGAAGACGAGCTGCGCTACCTCTTTGCCAACGCCGATCTCAAGGCTCTCGTCCACCAGCGGGAATTCTCCGAGCGCGTCGGCAAGATCCTCCCGGACGTGCCCGACCTACGCCACGTGATCGTCGTCGAAGACGGCACCGAGTCCGGCGACCCGACGCCCGGGACCGTCCGTTACGAGGAGGCGATGGCCTCCGGCGACCCGGGGCGCGACTTCGCCCCCCGCTCGGCGGACGACCTGTACATCCTCTACACGGGCGGGACGACCGGCATGCCCAAAGGTGTGATGTGGCGTCACGAGGACGTCTTCTACGCCCTCGGCGGCGGGACCGACCCGCTCACCAACAACCGGGTAGCACGCCCCCAAGACATGGTGGCCAAGGGCCGCGCATCGGGACCCATGACCCAGCTCCCCATCGCGCCCCTCATGCACGGCGCGACCCAGTGGTCGGTGATGGGGGGCGGGTTCGTCGGCTCGAAGATCGTCCTCATGGCCAAGTTCGACCCGCACCACGTCTGGAGCCTGGTCGGCCAGGAGCGGATCAACACCGTCATGGTCACGGGCGACGCCATGGGCAAGCCACTGGTGGAGACGTTGGCCGAGCGTGGGAGCGAGTACGACCTCTCCTCCCTCCTGGCGGTGGTGTCGACGGCTGCGCTGTTCTCGGCGCCGGTCAAGGACGAGTTTTTCCGCGTCCTGCCGAACATCGCCATGACGGACGCGATCGGCTCGTCGGAGACCGGCAGCAACGGGATGACCGTGGTCACGCCTGGCAACACCAAGATGAAGAGCGGGCCGACGGTGCGGCCCCTCGGCCGAACCGTCGTCTTCGACGAACAGATGCAGCGAGTCCAGCCCGGATCCGGAGTCGTCGGGAAGATTGCCCGCGGAGGCGACGTCCCCATCGGCTACTACAACGATCCGGTCAAGTCGGCGGAGGTGTTCGTCGAGATCGACGGGGAGCGCTGGGCCATGCCGGGCGACTTCGCGACGGTGGAGGCGGACGGCTCGATCACCCTGCTCGGTCGGGGCTCGATCTGCATCAACTCGGGCGGCGAGAAGATCTTTCCCGAGGAGGTCGAGTCCGCGGTCCGCTCCCATCCCGACGTGTTCGACGCCATCGTCCTCGGTGCGCCCGACGAGCTGTGGGGCGAGACGGTGGCGGCCATCGTGGCGCCCCGTCCCGGCAAAGCTCCGACGCTCGAGAGCATCCAGGAGCACAGCCGAAGCGTGATAGCGGGCTACAAGCTGCCGCGCAGACTCCATGTGGTGCCCGAGATCCAGCGCTCGCCGAGCGGCAAGCCCGATTATCCGTGGGCCAAGGAGATCGTCAAGTCCTCTGACGCTTCGGCGTCCCCCTCGGGCGCGAGCTGGCCGGCCGGCGTGGCCGGCTGAGGCAGAGCAAACGGGGAGGCGGCCGTGCCCGTCAATCTCAAGTCCCTGCTCGAGGGAGCCGATCGCAGGGGCGGACGGCCCCGAGTGGCGGTGCTCACGATGGAGCTGCAGCGTGGCGTGATGGGAGACCTTGCGTCGTTTCCCGAGCTTGCTGCCGCTGCCGCGGAGGGGAACGTGGTGGCGAACACCTCGCGGCTCCTGCGCAGCGCTCGAGCGGCGGGCGTTCCCGTCGTCCACTGTACGGCCGAATTCCGGCCCGATCGGGCGGGCACCGTGATCAACACGCCGCTGCACTCCGCGGTGCTCCGTCGCCCCGAGCACATGCTGGCGGGCACCCCGGCAACCGAGGTGCTCGCCGAGCTCGAACCGGGCCCAACGGATCTGTGGTCTTGGCGGACCCACGGCGTCTCCCCGTTCACGGGCACGTCGCTCGACACGATCCTGCGCAACCTGGGCGTGCACGTCGTCATCCCGACGGGCGTCTCCGTCAACGTCGCCATCACCGGGCTGTGCATCGAGGCGGTCAACCTCGGCTACCAGGTGGTGTTGCCGAAGGATGCCGTGGCCGGCGTCCCCCCCTCCTACGCCCGCACGGTGATCGAGAACTCGCTGTCCCTCATCGCCCTGGTCACCACCGTGGACGAGATCATCGCGGCGCTGCCGGGGCCAGCCGACCAGACATCCGGGTGACGGACCGCCCACTCACCATCGCCGAGATGGTCCTGGCGCGCAGCCGGGACGACCGGGCCGGGCTCGTGACCGCTGGTGCGTCGAGCACGCATGCCGAGGTGGCTGCGGCGGCGGCGGTGCGGGCGGCGCTGTTGACCGAGCTGCGGGTGCCCGGCAACTTCCACGTCGGGTTCCTCATGGACAACATCGACGAGTTCGTCCTGTGGCTCCAGGCGACGGCCCTCGTGGGTGCGGTCATGGTGGGCGGAAACACGACGCATCGAGGCGACGACCTGGTGCGTGACCTGAGGCATACGGAGTGCCAGTTGATCGTCGTCTCGGACTCGAACCTGGCGCTGCTCGACGGCCGAGACCTCGGACCTCCGGTCGGCAGGGTCGGGCGGGGCAACTCCCGCGTGCTCGTGGTCGACCACGAGGAGTACCACGGCCGGCTCCAGGACCTCGGAGCCGTGCGCGCACCCGACGTGGCCGACCCCGCGATCGGCCCCGACCGCCTGGGCTACCTCATCTTCACGTCGGGCACCTCCGGGGCACCCAAGGCCTGCCGTTGCACCCAGGGACGCCTTGCGCGCATCGGGAACCGGGCATCCGAGATGTTCGGCCTGTCCCCTGCCGATGTCGTCTATCTGGCCATGCCCCTGTTCCATTCCAATGCCCTGATGGCCGGCTGGGCGCCCGCCCTGGCCGCCGGGTCCACGGTCGCCCTGCCCACGACGGGTCGTTTCTCGGCCTCCGGCTTCCTTCCGGACGTCCGGCGGTTCGGCGTCACCTACTTCAACTACGTCGGCAAGCCCCTCTCCTACGTCTTGGCCACTCCGCAGCGGCCCGACGACGCGGTCAACACGCTGCGTCTCGTCTTTGGCAACGAGGCGGCCCCCGGCGATGTCGGCCGGTTCTCCGAGCGCTTCGGCTGCCCCGTCATCGACTCCTACGGGTCCACCGAGGGCGGGGCGTCGGTCAGCCGGACGCCCGACACGCCACCGGGAGCCCTCGGGCCAGCCGGCGAGGGCATCCTGGTGCTCGACCCCGCCACCGGCGAGGAGTGCGCGCTGGCCCGCTTCGACGAGCGCGGCCGCCTCCTCAACGCGGACGAGGCCATCGGCGAGATGGTCAGCACCACCGGAGGGGCCGATTTTGAGGGCTACTGGCGCAACGACGATGCCGAGGCAGCCCGGGTCCGCCGGGGCTGGTACTGGACCGGCGACCTCGTCTACAAGGACGCCGCCGGATTTCTGCATTTCGCCGGGCGGGACCAAGAGTGGCTGCGCGTGGACGGTGAGAACTTCGCCGTAGCGCCAGTGGAGCGCATCCTCATGCGCCACTCCGACATCGTCCTGGCGGCCGTCTACGCGGTTCCGGATCCGGCGGTGGGCGACCAGGTGATGGCGGCCCTTCAGCTGCGTCCCGATGCCGAGTGGGATCCGCAGGGCTTCGCCTCCTTCCTCGAGGGACAGGAGGACCTCGGCACCAAGTGGGCGCCGAGGTTCGTGAGGATCTGCGCCGAGCTGCCCCTCACCGCGACGAGCAAGGTCCTGAAGCGAGCCCTCCGTCAGGAGCGTTGGCACGGCCGAGACCCGATCTGGTGGAGACCCGTCGCTACCGGCGATTACCACCCGCTGGCCGCCGAGGACGCCGCGCAGCTCGATCGCTCCATCGGCGATCGGATGGCCTGAGCTCCACCGCCCGCTCCACACCGCCCGCTCCACCCCGCCCGCAGGGATGGACACGAGAAAGCGTCCGGCTCTCCAGCCGCGCTTGACGACAGAGGGACTGCCGGAAAAGTATCGGCCCCGTATGTTCGTCCATCGGATGCACCCATGATCGGCCATGTGCTGATCCTCTGGGGAGTGATCGCTACTGCCGCGGCACTGGCTGTGGTAGTGCACAGGAGGCGCAAGTCAGAGGACGCGCCCGAGCTGGGCGCTGCATTGACCTTTGTCGGTGCGTCTTATGGTCTGTTGTTGGGTCTCTTGGTGGTCTTCGCAGTAGGCCACTTCAACGAGGTCCGCAGCGAGTCCCAGCGGGAAGCAAGTTCTCTCGCCTCGCTCTATGACACCATCAGTGTCTATCCTGCGCAGACCAGGGATCACGTTCAGCACCAAGTCCTCTGCTACATGCGTTCGATTGCCGACGACGAATGGCCGTCGATGGAGCAAGGGAGGAATCTGGAGACACCGCGTACGCTCGGGTTCGGCGATCAGCTTCGTGCAGACCTTCGCAAACTTCCGACCAATACTTCGGGGCAAGCGTCAGCCTACGGGCGTGCCGCCACGCAGATCGACAGCGCTGACCAATCCCGGGAGCGGCTGCTCTTCCTGACCGCACCGGAGATTCCCACGGCGTTGTGGGTGGTGATCTACGTTGGCGCCTTTCTCGTGTTCCTGATGCTCGCCCTCAACTATGCGTTTCGGCCGGCTGGGCGGGTCTGGGCGCTCGCAAGCGTCACCGTGCTCATGACGGTGGTCGTGGCCGTCCTCGCGATGCTCGATCAGCCGTTCGGCATAGGTGTGCAGGTGCAACCTGACCAGATGCGCCATGCCATCCAGCTGTTGCTGACGGGCGTGACCAACCCCGTCCTTCTGCAACCCTGTAGCTGACACGCCTCACGTCCGGTCGGTGGCCTGCGAGCTTGCGGATCGTCTCCGCACCTTCCGATCCTCTCGCAGGTGTCAGATTGAGGGTGCCCCGTCAGGTGCCCCAGAACGCGTCGCTCGCCGCCGGCTCCGCTTCGACCATCCATAGCTCGGCGAGCTGCTCCCCGGAGATTCTGACCAGCTGCGCGCTCGAAGTTGTGCAGCGACCTCCCGTCGCGGGCCGCATGCACCTCCACCATCGCCAGCACGGTGCGATCGTCGATCCTCGTCATGTCGCGGAGGTCGAGACGGAGGTCGGCGGTCTTCACGTCCATCTGGACAACGCTCTGCGTGTAGTCGTTCGCGCTCACGTCCCGGGTGCCGCCGTCGGCCGTCGTAATGTGCCCGACGAAGTCACCCGCGAGAAGCGATCGCAACTCTTTGAGGTCACCCCGCTCAAACACTTCGACGAATCTGCGGACAACCAATTCGCCCTCGTGGAAGTCGGCCATACTGCACGATAGCCACAATGCCGCAAACGGCGTCATGGCTCGGAAAGGCCGAAGGGAGCCTCATATGGACCTCAGCCATCAGATTCGGGAGCGCATCCAGGAGCACTGGCAGGCCTCCGAGCGGGCCGACGCCGAAACCGAGCACGAGATCTACTCTGAGGGAGCGATCCTCGATTACCCGCAATCCGGTGAGCGCTTCAGCGGACGGTCGCGCATACAGACGCAAAGGACCGCCCACCCGGCGGACCGGCACTTCTCCGTTCTCCGGATCTCTGGAGATGGTCGGACTTGGGTGTCCGAGTGCATCATCAGTTATGACGGGCAACCCACCTACTCCGTCAGCATCATGGAATTCGAGGACGGGCAGGTGGTCCACGAAACGCAGTACTTCGCGGATCCGTTCCAACCTCCGGCTTGGCGAGCAGCACTCTCCGAGCCGATACCTGCGCGATGATGGCGAGGCGACAGTCGGAGAGCTCGCGCGATCCGACTGACCGTCACCGGGGATCACGTCTCCTATCCCCACCACTCGGCGGGACGCGGCCCGAATCGGGGAAGCAGCCCTTCTTCTTCTCCCGTGCAGACGGCGCGCTGGTGAACGATCTTCTTGTGCCAGCGCCCGGGGGAACGCTCGTCAAGCATCCGGTGAGCCGCAACGTCGGCTCAGTGCGCAACGACGGCCCCGAGTTGGTCGAGGAAATCGCCGCCTAACGAGGCATCTTTTCCCCACTCCACGGTCACCGCCCCCCGAAGGCCCAGCGCCGTAGGCGGCCCCAGTCACTCGCCTGTGCAGCATTCAAACCCTGTCGCCCCCGAGCTCCCGCCGCGACTGTCTCGGTCACACCGAGTCGCTGTCGCGGTGGAGCAATCGTCAGAAGTCCTTGACAATTCGCACTCCGATACCCCATTGTGGCTGCAACGGAGGGGAGGGAACGCGATGTCGATGGCCCGAAGGTGCCTTAGGGGCCTGGCTACGGGAGCCCTGGGCGCCGGTGGCCTCATGTTGGCTGGCGGGGCGACCTCGCTCCCGGCGTCAGCCGATACCACCTGCGGCACGAGCGGAGTCTTTTCCTCGTCGGGCTCTACCGCCACCTGCACCTACGCCTACAGCGGGGCAGCCGACACCTTCACCGTCCCCTCCGGCGTCACCTCGGTCACCATCACCGCCGCAGGCGGCCAGGGTGGCCAGGGAGGAACCGACGTCCCGGGGGGCAAGGGTGCCCAGCTCAACTCCAGCTTCACCGTGACCCCGACCGAGAGCCTGAACGTCGTGGTAGGCGGCACGGGTGGAAGCGATGGAGAGGTCGGCGGCGGCGGGGGCGGTTCCTTCGTCTACCGGAGCGCCACTTCGGGAGGATTGCTCATTGCGGCGGCGGGTGGCGGTGGCGGTTCCCAAGGTGACGGGGGCATCGCCGGGAGTGCTACCACCGCGGCAGCCAATGGTGAAGATGCGGGTCCATGCGCCGGCGGGAAGGCCGGCGGCGGGGGCAATGGTGGGCACGCCAGCTCCAACTGCTTTGGCAGCGGCGGTGGTGGTGGGGGGCTGCTGACCGACGGTGGCGGCAGCGGAGTGGCGACAGGTGGAAAGGCGCTGACCAACGGCGCCACTGGCGGCACCGGCGACGCTGATGGTGGCTTCGGAGGAGGCGGCGGGGCCACAGACGGCGGCGGCGGCGGCGGCGGATACAACGGCGGCGGCGGCAGCGGAAGCGGTGGGACGCTGATGGGGGCTGGCGGCGGGGGTGGCTCGTTCTTTGCATCCTCGGGGACGGGCACGAGCGGGACGAGCGGTGCCAACACCGGCGACGGCCAAGTGGTCATTACCTACACGATCGTCGAGCCTCCCACCGTCGTGAAGTTCTTCGGTGCAGCCTCCATCCCCCTCGGAGGCCAAACCTCGCTCAGCTTCACCATCACCAATCCCAATGCGTCGACCAGCCTGACCGGCGTGGGCTTCACCGATTCCCTCCCCTCCGGACTGGTGGTGGCAACGCCGAGCAACGGGCTCTCCGGTAGTTGCGGCGGTGGGACGATCATGGCGGTCCCGGACTCGGGGTCAGTCAGCCTCTCAGGGGCGACCTTGGCCGCCTCGGGCTCGTGCACCTTCTCAGTGAACGTGATGGCGGTGGCATCGGGGCCCCAGCTCAACATCACGAGCCCGGTAACCTCGAACGAAGGCGGGAACGGCAACGCCGCCACCTCCTCGCTCGGCGTGATCGGCTGTGCCAAGGGAGACAACGCCTACCTGTTCACCGGCACCACCAAGACCCTTCCTCCGACCACCATCTTGGGCGTGTTCTGCGTCGCCAAGACCGGCATGGCCACGTACCAACAGGGGACGGCGTCGGGCAGTGGGGGGCTCAACATCAACGGCTCGTCCAACAACTTCATTGCTCTAGGACCGAAGATGAACCTGGGCGGCGGAACCAGCGGACCTACGAGCCAGTTCACCGAAGTCCTCCCCATCAAGGCCACGGGGACCTACACGCTGACCAAGACCAGCTAGAGAGCATCCTCTGCTGGGGGTCCATCTCGGACATGACCGACAAATAGCCCGTCCTAGTCGCGGGTACGGCCCTCATGGGCATAGTGGAAGGGGGATGGTTGAGATGGTCCTGGGAGCCACACTCTGCCGGAAGCTCGTCGCGGTCTGCGCCAGCTGTCTGGTGATTTTGGGTGGACTCGTGCTCGCGGACTCCGGGCCGGCGGGTACGGCTATTGCTGAGGCCGTACCTAACCCACGGGCGTCAACCGGGCCCGAGGACTACCACCCCTCGCCCCAAAACGTCGGGCAACCGTTCGACTGTGGTTATAACAATAAGGTTCCGTTTCCAAACAACAAGGGCTGCGTTTGGGCTAGAAACCAACAGGTACGTTTGGAACCGAAATCTCCCCGATCCTCGACTGGTCCGAGCCTATTGTCCAGGCCCGGGCGCATCGACCTTCAACTTCCCATTCCAGGTGCTCCTCGGCAACGATCCACTGTGGCAGGACCTCAGCGTACGCGGCTCGAGTGCTGCCATTCGACCTGTGAGTTTCACCTACCACAGGAATCAAGGGAACTTTTGGTGGTCATGGGCTGGTCAACCATTCGTTCAGGTGCCACGCCAGGACAAACGAGCCGGCTACGTCTCGGTCCAGTTCAATCTCTACAGAAACACCCGCAATGGTTCTTACGCCCAAATCCGATACGTCTGCACCAACCAATTCACTTCGCGTGCTGACCCTTGAGTCCGTCCGAGCCGAATAGGGCCTCCGACTCATCGCCCACGAAGCCCAGCATCGGCAGCCATCTTCGGGACCTCCGTCCGCCGTCGGCTGAGTTCCCGAGGTCGTCAGCTAGCGGACCGGCTTCCGGCGCCGCGCGACAATTCCTATCGCTGTAAACGTTTGTCCGAATTGAGGTCACCGGCCGCCGAGACGGAGCCCGTCATCGGTCGACGCCGAGGACGAGACCGCTCGTCGGGACGCCGGTGCCCGCGGTCACGACGACGTGCTCGAGGCTCTCCACCTGGTTGACCGAGGTCCCCCGGACGAGGCGCACGCCCTCGGCGATGCCGTTGGTCCCGTGCAGGTAGGCCTCGCCCAGCTGACCGCCGTGCGTGTTGATGGGGAGGCCGCCCCCGATCTCGATGTTGCCGTCCCGGACGAAGTCCTTGGCCTCGCCCTTGGCGCAGAAGCCGAGCTCCTCCAGTTGGTACAGCACGTATGGCGTGAAGTGGTCGTAGAGGATGGCGGCCTGCATGTCCTGCGGACCGAGCCCGGAGGTCTCCCACAGCTGGCGTCCGACCACGCCCATCTCGGGCAGCCCGCAGAGGTCGTCCCGGTAGTAGCTGGTCATCATGTCCTGGCCCGCCCCCGACCCTTGGGCGGCGGCACGGATCACGGCCGGGGTGTGCTCGAGATCCCGGGCTCGCTCGAGCGAGGTGACGACCAGCGCCTGCCCCCCGTCGGTCTCCTGGCAGCAGTCGAGGAGATGGAGTGGCTCGACGATCCAGCGGCTCGCCTGGTGGTCCTCGAGCGTGATCGGCTTGCCGTAGAACCAGGCGGCAGGGTTGTTGGCTGCGTGCCGCCGATCGGCGACGGCCACCCGGCCGAAGTCCTCGCTGGTCGCTCCCGTGGCGTACAGGTAACGCTGGGCCGCCATCGCCACCCACTGCGCCGGGGTGAGGAGGCCGACCGGCATGTAGGAGGCCATGTGCGCACCCTCGGCCGTCGCGATGGGCGGCCGGTCCTGGACCCCGGCACCGAAGCGGCGACCGGACCGCTCGTTGAATGCCCGGTAGCAGACCACGACGTCGGCCACCCCGCTCTCGACGGCCAGTGCCGCCTGTTGCACGATGGCGCACGCCGCGCCGCCCCCGTAGGAGATGCGGCTGAAAAACGTGAGGTCGCCGATCCCGAGTGCCCGAGCGATGTCGATCTCGGGATTGGTGTCGGAGGCGAAGGTGACCATGCCACCGACCTCGTGCGGCTCGATGCCGGCGTCCCGCAGCGCCGTGTCGACCGCCTCCGTCGCGAGGCGCAGCTCGGAGCGCCCGGACTCCTTGGAGAACTCGGTGGCGCCGATCCCGACGATCGCAACCCTGCCGGCGTAGGAGTGGTTCATCGGGACCTCACGTCGCCGTCGGCGCGAGGGGCAACGCCACGATCACGGTGCCCGTCACGTGATTGCCGAGCCCGTTCGCCCCACGGATGGAGACCTCCACCGCGCCCCGGCTCCCGTCGGCCTCGAGCCCCTGCTTGGCGGAGACCGATCCCGTGAGCGTCATCGTGTCGTCGGGGTAGTTGGGCGCGCCCAGTCGGATCGAGATGTCCCGCAGGATCCCGCCCGGTCCGGACCAGTCCGTGATGTAGCGACCGACCAGCCCGTTGGTGGTGAGGATGTTCATAAAGATGTCCTTGGAGCCTCGTTTGCGAGCCTTGACCGGGTCGTGGTGGACGTCCTGGTAGTCGCGGCTCGCCAGCGCCGCGGAGATGACGAGCGTGCGGGTGATCGGCAGGACCAGGGGGGGAAGGTCCTGGCCCACCTCCACCTGCTCGTACGTCAGCGTCTCAGTCGGCATTCCCCTCCCGTCGCTCGCCGGCCGCCCGAGCCGCGCCCCGGGCTGCGATCATCTGGCCGAGGTGCGCCAAATGCACCCCTGGGCCACCCAGCATGAGCTCGATCTGCTTGCCCCACAGGAAATACCGATGAATCGGGTAGGTGACGTCTGCGCCGATCCCGCCGTGCAGGTGCTGCGTGGCGTGCACCACCCGCTGCCCCCGCTCCGAGGCCTGCCACTTGGCGGCGCTCACCGCGCCGGCCGCCTCACGCCCGGTGTCGATGCGCCAGGCGGCCTGCCAGAGGGTCACCCGGATGGACTCCACGTCGATGGCCGCGTCCGCCGCCCGGAGCAGGGTGCCCTGGAAGGTGCTGAGGGGCCGGCCGAACTGCTCACGCTGGTTCAGGTACTCGGCGGTCTGCTGCAACGCGGACTCGGTGACGCCGAGCTGCAGGGCACACAAACCGGTCCACGCCGCCTGCAGCATCCACGAGAGCGCCGCCGCACCCTCTGCGGGTCCTGCAAGGAGGTCGCCCTCCCATACCGGCGCGTCCTCCAGATGGAGATGGGGATGGACCTCTCGGTTGGTCGTGACCGCCCGTTCGAGCCGCACCCCCTGCCCGTGGGGATCGACCAGGGCCACGACGACCTCGTCGGACGCCGTCCTCGCCGGAACGAGGACGCGCTCCGCCAGGTGCGCCTGGGGCACCGCCATCGAGCTGCCGCTCAGGGTCCATCCGGAAGCGGACGGGGTTGCGGTCACCGCTGGCAGTCCGGCGAGGCTGATGGCCGCCTCGGTCAGTGCCGCCGAGAGGAAGGACTCACCGGAGGCCACGCCGGGCAGCAGCGCCTTGCGCTGCTCGGGCGAGCCAAAGCGGGCCAAGGGCAACGCCCCGAGCACCAACGTCGACCAGAGGGGAACCGGCGCGACCCGCTTGGCCTGCGCCTCGAGCATGAGGCAGACCTCGGTGAGGCCTAGGCCCCCGCCGCCCTCGGACTCGGGCACGGGAAGGCTGAGGAGATCGGCCGCGGCGAGTGCCGCCCAGAGCTCGCGGTCGATGCGGTCGTCGGTCTCCTCGACGGCGACCACCCGCTCGACCGTGCTCTGTCCGTCGACGACCCCCTGGGCCGCCTCGGCCACTGCGAGCTGCTCCTCGGTGAAGTGGAAGTCCATCAGGCGCCACTCTTGGCAGGCTCTCCGGCCGGCCGGAATACGGGGAGGGAGAGCTCCTCGTCGAAGTCCTCGAACCCGGCCACGAGGGGCATCCCGATGCGGACCTCCTCGGGGGCCAGGCCGTCGAGATTGGCCACTAGCCGGGTGCCCTCCTCGAGCTCCACCAGGGCGATCGGGAGGGGGTAGTCGAACGACGGCACCTGCGGATAGTGCACCACCACGTAGGAGTAGAGGGTGCCGCGCCCCGAGGCCTCGACCGTGTCCCATTCGAACGAACGGCACTTCGCGCAGGCGGGAAGCGGAGGGTGTCTCAGGGTCCCGCAGGAGGCGCACCGCTGGATCAGCAGTTTGTGCTCGCGGGCCCCCTCAAAGAAGAACGCGTTGTCCTGCGTCACCGCAGGCCGCGGCCGGCGGGGACGCCGGGCCGAGGCGCCCGTGCCGGGACGGAACTTCAGGATCCGGAAGCGCATCGTGGCCACGGGCTCCCCGGCGGACATCAGGGCCTCGGGATCGACGTCGTCGCCCAGCGCGGCGAGGGCCTCGTCGTCGAACGAGACGAAGTCCTGGCGCGTCGTGACGAACCTGCCCACACCGAGCCCGGTCCCCTTCACGTCGGAGATGGACTCCACCACCGACGACGAGACGAGCCGCTCGCCGAGAACGAGTGGGCGCACGTACTGCTGCTCGCAGTTGGTCGCCACCACCGAGGAGAACCCCTCGTCGTCCAGTAGACGCATCATGCGAGCCTGGGTGTTCTCGTCGTCGCCGGTCCGGCCACCCTCGGCCCGCTCGGCCTCGAGGGCCAGCGTGGCGGTGAGCCCGCGCATGCCCCAGGCCTGCAGCATCGTGGGCGGTGCCACGATCCCCGGCAACCCGACAGCGCGGGCGTCCTCCTCCGAGCTGTAGACGGGGTTGGCGTCCCCCATCGCCTCGGCCCAGTGGCGGATCATCGAGAGGTTGACGGGATCCCGCGCCACCTCGGGCGGACCCAGCGACTGCCCGACGAGGGACCTCAGCTCGGCCGAGTGATCGGGGTACTGGTTGTCGTCCGGACTCATCTCGCTCCCCGGTGCATCCCGAGCGAGGCCACCGCCACGATCTCGCGCTGGACCTCGTTGACCCCACCACCGAATGTGTTGATCTGCGCCTGGCGGCTGTGGACCTCGAGGCGCCCGTCCAGGAGCGCTCCGGGAGAACCGGCGGGCAGGTATCCGGCCGCCCCGAGAACCTCGCTCAGGAGGCGGCTGATCTCGATCGTCCGCTCGGTGCCGAACACCTTGGCGGCCGAGGAGTCGCCCGCGGTGATCTCGTCATCGGCCACCCGGGTGGCCATCCGCCAATTGAGCATCTTCATGGTCTCGATCTCGGCGTAGGCGATGGCCAGGTCGTGCTGGACCCACTCGAGGTCGAGCACCGTCCGCCCGTCGCCGGCCGGCTGCGCCGCCGCCCAGGCGACCACGTCCTCGAAGAGGGACTCGGTCACGCCGCTCCACGCCGCCAGCCCCACCCGCTCGTGGTTGAGCTGCGTCGTGATCATCCGCCAGCCCCCGTTCTCCTCGCCCACCCGCATCTTCACGGGAACGCGGACATCCCGGTAGTAGGTGGCGGTGGTGGTGTTCCCCCCGACCGTCCGGATCAGGCTCCACTCGAATCCCGGCGTCGTGGTGGGCACGCAGATGATCGAGATGCCCTTGTGCTTGGGGGCCTCGGGATCGGTCCTCGTGGCCAGCCAGATGTAGTCGGCGCCGTCCGCCCCGCTGGTGAAGACCTTGTTGCCGTTGATCACGTACTGGTCGCCGTCCCGCACCGCACGGGTCCGCAGCGAGGCCAGGTCGGTTCCGGCGCCCGGTTCCGTGTAGCCGATGGCGAAGTGGATGTCCCCCGAGAGGATCCCGGGAAGGAAGTGCTCCTTCTGCTCGGGCGTGCCAAACCGCATGATCGTGGGACCGACCGTGTTGACCGTGACGAACGGGAACGGCGCCCCCGCCCGGCGCGTCTCGTCGAAGAAGATGAACTGGTCCGTGGCGGGTCGCCCCTGACCGCCGTACTCCTTGGGCCACCCGATTCCCAGCCAGCCGTCGCCGCCGATGCGCCGCACGATCCGCCGGTACTCTTCCCCGGACTCCTGGCCGGCCAGTCGGGCGCGGACCTCCGGAGTAAGGATCGCTGCGTAGTAGGCACGCAGCTCGTCTCGGAGCTGGCGCTGCGATGGCGATTCTTCGAGGAACATGGACCCGTCTCGTGCGTCTGTCTCGGGCGCGGGACTGTAACACGTTCCCCCCACCCCAGACCGGGCCGCCGCCCGCCTATGCTTTCTGATACGCGTTCCAGATCGCGCCCGGCCGAGCTACGCGGCTGGATCCAGGGTCGAGACCCGCGCGTCGGTCTCTTGCTCGGGCTCAGGGAGGGAAACGTGAGCGCCATCGACACCAAGTCCAACCCCGTGAGCCTGGACGACATCGACCTCAACGACGGTGCACGCTTCGTCCAGGGCGTGCCCTTCGAGTGGTTCCGCTACCTGCGACGCGAGCACCCGGTGTTCCGCCACCCGAACCTCGGGTCACACTACGAGACCTTTTGGTGCGTCACCCGGTACGAGGACTGCGTCCGCGTCAACCGGGACGTCGAGCACTTCTCCTCGTCTCGAGGAGGGGTGGTGATCGGGGACCTGGAACCGGACCATCTCGAACAGCAGCGTTTGATGATGCTCAACATGGACCCCCCGATACACACCCGCTATCGCCGGCTGGTCAACAAGGGCTTCACCCCGCGCATGGTGCGGGACCTCGAGGCTCGGATCGTCTCGTACGCAGACCGCATCATCGACGACGTGTGCGAGCGCGGCGAGGCGGACTTCGTGGTCGACCTCGCCGCCGAGCTGCCCCTCCTCGTGATCGCGGAGATCATGGGCGTGCCCGAGGAGGACCGCCATCGGGTCTTTGACTGGTCAAACCGCATGATCGGCCGGGACGACCCCGAGTACATGCCCGCGAACAGGCTCCGCGAGGACACCGACGACGTGGAAGCCGTCGAGGAGGCGGTACTGGAGGAGTCGATGCGGGCGTCGGCGGAGCTCTTCGCCTACGCAGACCTGCTGACCGCCCAAAAGCGCGCCCATCCCAGCGAGGACGTCCTCTCGGTGCTGACCCGGGCGGAGATCGACGGCGAATCCCTGAGCCAGGTCGAGCTCGACCTGTTCTTTCTCCTCCTGGCGGTCGCCGGCAACGAGACCACGCGCAACCTCATGTCGGGAGCCATGACCGCGTTCTTCGATCACCCCGACGAGTGGCGCCGGCTCCGAGAGGACCGATCTCTCCTACCTCTAGCCATCGAGGAGATGCTGCGATTCGTCACTCCGGTGATGCACTTCCGCCGGGACGTGATCCAGGACTGCGAGCTCGGGGGCCAGCGGCTCCGGGCCGGCGAGAAGGTCGTCTTCTGGCACATCTCGGCCAACCGGGACGAGACGGTCTTCCCCGATCCGGACCGCTTCGACGTGGGCCGCGACCCCAACCCCCACATCGCCTTTGGTGGTGGCGGGCCCCACTTCTGCCTCGGCGCCAACCTGGCACGCATGGAGATCAACGTCATGTTCGACCGCCTCCTCGACCGCCTGCCCGATCTCGCGCCGGCCGGGCCCCCGCAGCGCCTCTACTCGAACTTCATCAACGGCACCAAGCACCTGCCGGTGACCTTCGAGCCGAGGGCCCCGCTGTCCCGGCCCCGGTAGCCCGTTGCCCGCGGTCCAGAGAGCCACGACGAGGAGAACGATGCGATCGATGAAGTTGGGCCTGCAGCTCGGCTACTGGGGCTCGGGTCCACCGCCCAACCCCGTCGAGCACATGCTCGAGGCCGAACGGCTGGGCTACGACTCCGTGTGGACCGCCGAGTCCTACGGATCCGACGCCCTCACCCCGCTCGCGTGGTGGGGGTCGAGGACGAGCCGGGTTCGTCTCGGCACCTCTCTCTGCCAGCTCTCCGCACGCACTCCCACCGCGATGGCCATGGCCTCGTTGACCATCGACCATCTCTCCGGCGGCCGGTTCGTACTCGGCCTCGGCGTCTCCGGCCCTCAGGTCGTCGAGGGCTGGTACGGCCAGCCCTTCCCCAAACCCCTGGCCCGGACGCGCGAGTACGTGACGATCGTCCGCGACGTGCTCCGGCGAGAGGCCCCGGTGACGAACGAAGGTCCCCACTATCCCCTCCCCTATCCGGGTGGCTCCGGCCTGGGCAAGCCACTCAAGTCCATCGTGCACCCCCTGCGCAACGAGATTCCCATCATCCTCGGGGCAGAGGGCCCGAAGAACGTCGCGCTGGCGGCGGAGATCGCCGACGGATGGTTCCCGATCTGGTTCTCGCCGAGAGAGATGAAGACGTCGGAGTCCGCCCTGGACGAGGGCTTCGCCCGGCCCGGGGCGAGGAGGAGCCGAGAGGACTTCGAGGTCCTGGCGTTCACGCCGACGGTCATCATGGAGGACGTGGAGAAGGCGGCCGACCTCTTCCGTCCCTCCCTTGCCCTCTACATCGGCGGCATGGGGGCCCGCGAGATGAACTTCCACTACGACCTCTTCGTCCGGATGGGCTACGAGGCAGAGGCCGCCCGCATCCAATCGCTCTACCTCGACGGCCACCAGGCGGAGGCGATTGCCTCGGTCCCCACGGCCATGGTCGAAGACGTGGCCCTGATCGGTCCGGTGGCGAAGATCCGCGACGATCTCGAGGCGTGGCGCGAGTCCATCGCCACCTCCCTGCTCGTGAACGGCGACGTCGCCACCCTCCGGACGATGGCCGAGCTGGTCCTCTGACCCGCTCCCGCCCGGCTGCCCGGAACCCGCCGAAGCGGTCGGCCCGGCCGAACCTCCCTACAGCGAGGCGTCGACCGGCTCGGCCGCCAGGTGTGCGCCGAGGCGCAGCAGGCTGTCGATCGCAGAGCCGAGGGTGAGCTCCACCTGCTCGGTCAGGAGGAAGTACCGGTGCAAGGGGTAGTCCCGGTCGACGCCGACGCCCCCGTGGAGGTGTGCCGCAGCGTGGACGACGCGCTGGCCACCCTCTGCCGCCCAGTACTTGGCCGTCGCCACCTCGGCCGTCGAGGGAAGACCCTCTGAGAGGCGCCACGCCGCCTGCCAGGCCGTGAGCCGGACCGCCTCCGTGTCCACGTAGGCGTCGGCGGCCCGCTGGCCGACCGCCTGGAAGGTGGCGATGGGCTTGCCGAACTGCTCGCGGGTCTTGGCGTACTCACCGGTGAGCTTCACGGCTGCGGCGCACACGGCAGCCTCGAAGACGCAGAGCGCTGCGGTCCCCCGCTGGCTCAGGTCGGCGATGATGGCCGCGCCGTCCGCGCCCCGGCCCCCGAGGAGCACGTCCTCACCCACACGGACTCCCGAAAGGTCCACGATGGCCTCCGGCCGGCCGGTCGTGGTGTCCTGGCGCGTGCGGCGTCCGCCCGTCGCGCCGCCTAGGTCCTCGGAGCCCACGACGAAGACGCCAACCCCCAGCCGGGAGCCGTCCGCCTCGAGCAGGGTTGCCGGGACCAGGACGCTGTCGGCCAGGAGGCCCGCGGCGACACAGGCCTTGGTCCCGTCGAGGATCCAGCCCGAACCGTCGGGGGTGGCGGTGGTCGCCGGCGAGTCCAGGCCGGGAACCGCCACGTCGTTGAACAGCTCGGCGAGTGCCGCGGTCACGATCCGCTCGCCGCTCGCGACGCCCGGCAGCCAACGCTGACGCTGCTCGTCGGTCCCGAACCGCGAGATCGTCCCCGCACCGAAGACCATCGTCTCGACGACGGGCGTGTACGCCGCCGTCCGGCCCGCAGCCTCGACGACCAGACACTCGGCGACGAAATCGAGGCCGGCCCCGCCCACCTCCTCTGGAAGGCCGATGCCGAGGAGCCCGGCTCCGGCCAGCTCCGACCAGAGCTCGCGATCGAAAGGACCCTCACTACCGGGATCGGCCTCGATCTCCCGGAGCCGCTCGTGGGTCGAACGCTCCTCGAAGATCCGGTTGGCGAGCTGGCGAACGGCCTCTTGTTCCTCGCTGTACGAGAAGTCCATGGAGATTTGCTCCTGTTCGTCGAAGGATGAGCACGAAATGGGGCGCCGCCCGGTCCGGGTCTGGCGCGAATGCCTGGGCGTCTCAGCGCAGCGAGCGCGGGAGCCCGAGCCCGAAGATGGCGATGAGATCGCGCTGGATCTCGTTGGTTCCGCCCCCAAAGGTGAGGATGATCATGCTGCGCGCCTGCATCTCGAGGCGCCCGGCCAACACTGCGGCGGGTGAACCCTTTTGCAGGTAGGCCGACTGGCCGATGATCTCCATCATCATGCGGAAGGAACGCAGGTAAAACTCGGTGCCAAACACCTTGATGGACGAGGCGTCGGCGACGTCGAGCTTCCCCTCGGTGGCCATCCAGGCGACCTTCCAGTTGAGCAGCCGGAGGTACTCGAGCTCGGCATGGATCTTGGCCAGATGAACCTGGACCCACTCCTGGTCGACCACCCGGCGGCCGTCGGGCAGCTTGGTGCGTTGCGCCCAGGCGCGGACGTCGGCGAGCATCCGCTCGACCACGCCGGGCGCGCACAGCGTCACCCGCTCGTGATTGAGCTGGTTGGTGATCAGCGACCATCCGTTGTTCTCGCCGCCCACCAGGCAGGTGGCGGGGACACGCACGTCCTCGTAGAAGACGTAGTTGATGTTGTGCGGGCTGAGCAGGGACATGGGCTGTATCCGGATGCCCGGCGTGTCCATCGGGACGAGGAACATCGAGATGCCCTTGTGCTTGGAGGCGTCGGGGTTGGTGCGGGTCGCCAGCCAGACGTAGTCCGCCCCGCCCGCCAGGCTGGTGAAGACCTTGGTGCCGTTGATCACGTACTCGTCGCCGTCACGGACCGCCCTGGTCGTGAGCGCCGCCAGGTCGGTCCCCGCGTTGGGCTCGGTGTAGCCGATGCAGAAGTGGATCTCCCCGGCCAGGATGCGGGGCAGGAATTGGGCCTTCTGCTCCTCCGTCCCGAAGTTCATGATCGTGGGGCCGACGGTGTTGATCGTGAGCATGGGCACGGGAGCCCCGGATCTCATCGACTCGTCGAAGAAGATGAACTGCTCCATGGGCGACCGGCCCTGACCGCCCCATTCCTTGGGCCAGCCGATGCCCAGCCACCCGTCCTTGCCCATCTGGCGGACGACCTGGCGCATCATGGGACCAACGCCATGCCCCTCGGCCAAGCCGGCCTCCACCTCGGGGGTGAGCAGCTCGCGGTAGTAGCTGCGCAACTCCTGGCGAAGCGCCTCTTGCTCCTTGGTGTATCCGATCTCCATGCGACCCTCCCGTTTGGAACACGTTACAAACCAATGACCCGTGCCATCCACTGCCCTCGCTGCCGCCCGCGCGGTTCACCGGAGCGGTTCGCCCGCACGGTTCGCCCGCAGCACCTTGAGCGCTCCGGCGCTCAAGGTGCCTTTGCCCGGCCGGGATCGGAATACCCCTTGGTAGGCTCCCGGGAAGGCCGCGAGGCCCAAGTATCGCGGGCGCCGAGTGCGTGCGCCGACAGACACCCGAGGAGTCCCAACTGATGCCCGAAGCAGTGATCGTCGCCACCGGACGTACCCCGATCGGACGCGCCTTCAAGGGCAGCCTCGTCGACTGTCGGCCCGACGACCTTGCCGCCCACGCCGTGCGCTCGGTGCTCGCCAAGCTGCCCGAGCTCGACCCCAACTCCGTCGAGGACCTGCTCCTCGGTTGTGCCCAACCCGCGGGCGAGGCCGGTTTCAACCTCGCTCGGGTGGTGGCGATCCTGGCCGGCCTCGACGAAGTCCCCGGCGTCACCCTCAACCGCTACTGCTCCTCTTCCCTCCAGGCCATCCGCATGGCTGCCCACGCCATCAAGGCCGGCGAGGGCGACGTATTCGTGGCCGCAGGCGTCGAGACGGTGAGCCGGTTCTCCCAGGGGATGGCCGACGGTGGACCGCACAACCCCCAGTTCGCCAACGCCGAGGAGCGCACCGTGGCGCGTACCCCCGCCGTGTCCGATCCCTGGGAGCCGGGCAAGGGTCTGCCCGACATCTACATCGCCATGGGCCAGACGGCCGAGAACGTCGCCGAGCGCGAGCACGTGGACCGGAGCGAGATGGACGAGTTTGCCGCTCTCTCGCAGAACCGGGCCGTCGCCGCCCAGGAAAACGGCTTCTTCGAGCGGGAGATCATCCCGGTGGAGCTGCCCGGGGGCGGGACCGCGACCAAGGACGACGGCCCCCGGCCCAACACCACGGTCGAGGTGCTGGCCAACTTGAAGCCCGCCTTTCGCGAGGGGGGCACGGTGACGGCCGGCAATTCCTGCCCCCTCAACGACGGCGCCGCGGCGGTCGTCGTGATGTCGGACACCAAGGCGCGCGAGCTCGGGATCACCCCGCTGGCCCGGGTGGTCTCGAGCGGGGTCACCGGCCTCAATCCCGAGATCATGGGCCTTGGACCCATCGAGGCGTCCCGCCAGGCGCTGCGCCGGGCGGGCATGACCATGGACCAGATCGACCGGGTGGAGATCAACGAGGCCTTTGCGGCTCAGGTCATCCCCTGCGCGAAGCAGCTCGGCATCGAGTGGGACAAGCTCAACGTCAACGGCGGCGCGATCGCCCTCGGCCACCCGTTCGGCATGACCGGCGCCCGCATCATGACCACCTTGCTCAACGGGCTGGAGGACGCCGGCAAGACCTTTGGCCTCGAGACGATGTGCGTCGGAGGTGGCCAGGGCATGGCGATGATCGTGGAGCGCCTCTCCTAGGTCCTCCGTTCGGGACCCGGCGGATCCCGGCGGAATCAGCCGGCCAGGAGGTCCTTGATCTCGCCCAGGATGGGCACGGGCCCCGGGTCCATCCCCTCTTGGCCGGCCAGCAGGAGCGAGACGACGTCGCCGACCAGCACGAGGTCGAGGAGCTGGGCGAGGTCGGTGTCGCCGGCGCCCCAGACCTCGACCACGTCGTGGACCACCTCGAGCAGGAGTTCCTTGACGACGTCGATCCGGCGCGCCACCTGGGGATGATCGCTCGGGCACCGGAGCGCGACCAGGGTGAGCACCTGCCGGGTGATGTCGCCGTGCTGGCCCCATCCCGCCACCTCGTTGTGGCAGAGCTCCGGCTGGACCGCGGCAAAGGCCGGGGCCTTCACGTTCTCGTTGATCTGGGTCTTCCACCGGGTCGCGGCGACGGCTCCGGGTCCCTCGCCACCGTGCACCAGCGTCACGGTGCGGCCGATGGTCGAGGCGATCTTCGGGGCCGGGCTCGAGGGCCCGAGCAGCTCGTCGCGTCGCCTCTCGAGCTGCTCCACCCCGGAGGCGATCAGGGCGTCGGCCTCGGGAAGGAGGCCGCAGGCCTGGAGCGCAACCAGCGTGGGCACGGTCATCGCGCCGAGGGCTGCTCTCGGCTGAGGCAGGTCGCCGGGCACGCCGAAGAGCGGCGCGTCGCGATCGGCGGCGAGCTCGGCGAGCATCCCCCCGCCCGCCACCACCACCACGGTGGCGCCCGCATCCCAGGCCGCGGACGCGGCCGAGACGGTCTCCTCGGTGTCGCCGGAGCACGAGAGCGCGAAGGCCAGCGTGTCTCGGCCGACGAACGCCGGGGCGCGATACGACTTGAGCGGGACCACCGGTACCGGGAGGCGCGGCGCAGCAAGGGCCCGGAGGATGTCGCCCGCCACCCCACTGCCCCCCATCCCAAAGACCGCGACGTTGGCGAACGGGCGCCGCCAAACCTGCGCGTCGACGCTCGCGACGACCTTTGCGGCATTGGCCGCGGCCTGCCCGATCTGCTCGGGAAGCCCGAGGGTCGCCTCCCACATGCCGATCGAGTCCAGCGGGAGCGGACCGGATACCCCTCCCGTTGTCGAGTGGCCGGCGGCCCGGGTCTGGCTCGCCGAGCCGGATCCCGCGACGGTCACGTGCTCGGTCCGTGCCCGGTCTCGACGACGTGCTCGGCCGCCGCCTTGGCCATCAGGCGGTCGTGTTCCGACTGGTCCACCGTGGTGGCCTCGTCGATCAGCATGACGGGGACCCCGTCACGAACCTCGTAGCTCCTCTTGAGCCTCGGGTTGTACAGCCTCTGCTCCGAGGGGAACCACAGGAGCGGCCCCTTGTCCTCCGGGCATGCCAGCACCTCGATGAGCAGCGGATCAAGATCCATGGTCGGCTCCTCTGCGTGTCACGCTGGCGGTCATCCCGCCTGCGCCAGGCGGTCTATCAGCTCCGACACCTCTCGGACGTGAGCGCGGCACTCCTCGACGGTCCTGGCCTCGAGGTTCAGGCGGAGCAGGGGCTCGGTGTTGGAGGGACGAAGGTTGTACCACCAAACCCCGTAGTCCGCGGTGAGCCCGTCGAGGCGATCGACCTCCACCCCCTCGGACCCCAGGTGCCGGGCCACTGCTTCCACGGTGGCGGCGGGGTCCGGGACCTCCCGGTTGATCTCGCCGGAGTCGGCGTAGCGCCGAAAGGGGTCGAGGAGCTGGGACAAGGGCTGATCTCCCCGCCCCACCAGCTCGAGCACCACGAGCGCGGCGATGATCCCCGAGTCGGCGCGGTAGTTGTCGCGGAAGTAGTAGTGGCCGGAGTGTTCGCCACCAAACACCGCTCCCGTCTCGGCCATCGTCTGCTTGATGTAGGAGTGGCCGACCCGCGTGCGCACGCCTTTGCCGCCGCGCTCGGCGATGACCTCCGGCACGACGTGCGAGCAGATGAGGTTGTAGAGGATCGTGGCCCCGGGATGCTTGTCGAGCATGGAGGCCGCCACGAGGGCCGTCGTCAGCGATCCCGAGACGGGCTCCGCACGCTCGTCCACCAGGAAGACCCGGTCGGCATCCCCGTCGAAGGCCAGTCCGACGTCGGCTCCCGATTCCAGCACCGCGGCCTTGAGGTCGGCCAAGTTGGCCTGCTGGATGGGGTCCGCCGGATGATTGGGAAACGTGCCGTCGAGCTCGCCGAAGAGGATCTCGACCCGAAAGGGCATCCCCTGCATCACGGCCGGCACGACGAGGCCACCCATCCCGTTCGCCGTGTCCGCCACCACCCGCAGCGGGCGCAGGCCCTCGGGGTCGATGAACGAGCGGGCGTGTTCGGCGTAGTCCTCCAGCATGTCGCGGTGGTCGAGTGGCCCGATCGGACCTTGCGGGGGCAGGGGGTGCTCCAGGAGCTCCTCGGTCATCCGCTGGATCTCGAGCAGCCCGGTGTCGCGACCGATCGGTCGGGCGCCGGCGAGGCACATCTTTATCCCGTTGTAGGCGGCGGGGTTGTGCGAGGCCGTGAACATGGCGCCCGGTGCGTCCAGTCGACCGGCGGAGAAGTAGACCAAGTCCGTAGAGGCCAGGCCGAGATCCGTGACCGCCGCCCCCTCGGAGCGGGCACCCTCCGCGAACGCACCGGCCAGCTCCGCTCCCGAGGCCCGCATGTCGCCGCGCCACGAGGAGCCGATCCGCGCGGGTGAAGCGCGCAAAGGCGCGCCCGACGGCCCGGCAGAGCTCCGCATCGAGCTGATCGGGCACCGTTCCGCGGATGTCGTAGGCCTTGAAGACGGCCGCGGTTCGTTGCTCGGCGGCGCTCGGCATGGGGTCGTCAGCCTAATCCGGTCCGTCGGAGACGACGGGCCTGCCGGACCAGGCCCGGCGATTCAACCGTGCCGGACTAGGCCCGGCGGTGCCGCGGTCCGCCGGGCCTCGCGGGGGTCCGGGGCGAACCCGCCGGACGGCGCCTGCGTACCACCCAGATCGCCGCCATCCCCAGGAGGACGAAGGCGGCGAGCACGGCGCAGGCCTCGCCGAGCTCGTTGGCGTGGGTGGCGCCATAAGACATCGTGACCTGATGGCTGGTCGGGACCACGACCATGAGGTTGGGCGTCACCCGCCAGGGCCCGGTCGGCGCCTGCAGCCTGCCAATTGGGGAAGTAGGAGACCTTGACCAGCACGGGCGTGCCGACGTGGCTCACCCGGAAGCTGATCGACTCGTTGGACGTCCGCACGTCGCTCACCGTGGTCGGGGCGACGGGAACGGCCGGCGGATGGGTGTCGCCGATCGGGACGCGAGGCCATGAGGGGGGTCCCGAGGCGGCCAGCTCGACGTTCCAGCGGCTGGGGTCGTCGTACCAGGAGACCGAGGGATCGAGCCAGCTCGACTGGCCCGCCTTGATGCCCTTCATCACGGCCGGCTCGTTGGTGAGGGGGGTCACCAGCGGGGCGTCCTCGACCTGGAAGACGTCCCACGTCGTGCTCGCCGTGCTGGAGCCGCTGGGTGCCTTCCACGGCCCGCTCGTCGCGATCAATCGAAGGGACGGATCCGCCCTGGCGTACTGTTCCACGCTGGGGCTCGACGCCATGAAATAGCGCACCCCCATGAGCTGGAGGTGCTCGATCCCGAGCGCGACGTTGAGGCCGCTGTAAGGCAGGCCGACCACCGCCTCCGACGGCTGCGCCGAGAGCTCCGCCTGGTTGATGAAGTGGTACGGGGTGCTCGCCGAGGACTCGAAGAGCAGCCCCTCCATGGAATCGATGCAGCCGTCCGTCCAGTACGGCAGGAGCATGAGGGCCATCGGCGTGCCAAAGCGGTCGAGCGACGGGTTGTACTCCCACATCGCCCGGCCACACCCGTACCGCCGACCCACCCGGCTCATGGTGTGGATCACGCCCTGGTACTCGGGGTAGGCGGGCTTGCCCTCGTAGCCCGAGTAGTTCCAGGCCGCCCAATTGGTCACTTGGTTGGCCCCGACGCCCACGGGGAGCGCGTCGGCCGGCACCACGAAGGGGGGGATGACGACGAGCAGCGCCCCGAGTACCGCCAACAGGGCGCCCCCGAGGGCGCCGGGCGCCCACGGCACGATCCTCGGCCGCCGAGGCAGGGGCCGTTCCGAGAGGAACGCCTCCGCCACCTGCCACGTCCAGCGCGTCGACCGCCAGCGCCGCCAGCGCAACGCGACCAGGTGGCAGATCACCGCGAAGCCCCAGCCGACCATGAGGTACACCGAGAGGAACCAGAGGGGCAGCAGGCGCACGTTGTAGAGCGAGCCCTGGGGATCCAGGATCAACGCAGCGGCGGAGAGACCGCCCATGACCGCGAGGAACAAGCCGAAGCGGCTGCGTCGCACCACCGCAAGCAGGACAAAGAGGCCGGCGAGCAGGAGGGCCCACAGGTCCGCCTCCGGAAACAGCAGGTGCCCGTAGGTGGTGACGTTCTCGTAGCCCATCGACGTTGTGTAGGGCTGACGAACCCCGAACGGCACCAGCCACCAGCCCGAGAGCAGCAATCCGAGCGCCACGGTCGTCCCGGTCCACCACACGACCGCCGGGCGCGAGCGCGGCGCCGACGGGGGCTCGAGCAGCCTCTCTGGCCACGACCGCATCCACGACCGCAGCGAAGATGCCGAGAGGACGCCGGCGCGGCCCCGAGAGGAACGACGCCGGGTCGGGGTCCTCGCCTCCCACACCACGTCGTCTCGTGGCCGGAGCCGCCGGGGCAGGAGGTCGAACAGGGTGAGCAGGCTCGCACCGACGATCGCCCACAGGGCCGGGACGATGTGGGCGAGGATGCACAGCGCGAGCACGACGGCCGCCCACCCCCGATAGCGACCCGTCCGTTGCCCGTAGGCGACGAGCCCGACGAAGACCAGCGCCAGCGAGATGCTGAGGGAGTACGAGTACTCCCCGGCCAGGGTGGAGAACAGGTTCCCCCCGTAGATGGTGTAGGAGTAGTCGAAGAGGAAGGGGAGCGTGGCCGCAGCCAACGCCGCCGGGACCGGGGGCCTCAGGCGGAACAGGCGAGCACAGGCCCACGCCGCGATCGGCAAGGTGATCGAGCCGAGGACCGTCGCCCACTTGAAGGCGATGTTGTAGGGGATGACCCATCCCCCGACGGCGGCCAGCGCGTCGGGGAGGACGAAGTAAAAGGTGTAGATCGGAAACCCGTCGTACCAGGCGGGATCCCACCCGGTCAGGTGCCCGTGCGAGATCAGGCCCTGGAGGAACGGCGGCATCATGTAGTGGGCGCCGGTGTCGCCGCCCGTGGTCGTCGTGTCCGACAGGAGCAGCGACGGGTGCATCTGCCAGAGCACCACGCCGATCACCGCCCCGATCGCGACGATCGACCCCGCGGCGGTGACGCTGCGACCCCATCCCCGGCTGCGAGGGGTGAAGGTCTTGGCCGGCCGGTCCGGCAAGGCCGGGCCCGGCGGCATCACCGGAGCGACGGGATCCCGCAAGTCGGTCATCTGCGCTCAACCCACCCGGTCAGTGCGGTCCCACCAGCAGGACGCCGTTGGACGACGCCACCGCCAGGATCGCCACGAGGTTGAAGGAGGCATGGGCCACCATGTTCATCCCCTGGCGCCCCGTGCGGAGGGACACCACGGCCAGGACCATCCCGAAGAGGGCCAGTCCGGCGTACTGCTCCCACTCGGCGTGCGCCAGGGCGAAGAGGAGTCCGTCGAGGGCCACCGAGGCCACGACGGCCACCGTGCGGGCCGTGCTGCGTCCGAGCCGGACGGGCGCCAGGAAGCGGAGAAGACCGCGCAAGACGAGCCCTCGGAAGAACAGCTCCTCGAAGAACGGGGCCCCGATCACCGTGAAGACCGCGATGACCACCAGCCCCGTCCCGTGCGACCCGCCGGTCAGACGTTGCGTCGGGGCGTTGAAGTGCTTGAGGTCGTGGATGAACGGGGCGTAGAGGGCCGTGACCAGCAGTTGCCCGCCAACCCCGATCACGACCCCGACCACGTCGATCACCCGAAAACGCAGACCCAGGTCGTCGACCAGGCTTCTCGTCCCTCGGACCCGGCTGGCCAACCACGGCGCCCCAAAGAACCCCACCCACAGCCCCACCAGGCTCGAGACGACATACCACTCGGGAGGGACCGATTGGTGCGCGATGGCCGAGAGCTGCCCGGACTTTCCGGCCACCTCTGCGGCGACGACCGTGGCGATGGAGGCCACGATCTCCCCGGCGGCGAAGCCGAGCACGGCGAAGATCAGCCAGAGGGCGGCGTCGCTTCGGGTCCTCGGGGGGGCGGCCGGCTGGTCGAGGAAGCCCCCTCCGGGCCTTCCTCCATCCGTGGTCGGGGCGATCGCCGGCGGAGCCTCGGCGGGCCCAGTCGACCATCGGCCCGCCTCTCCGGGGGAGGGGGGGCCCTGCGGGGTCGGGTACCGTGGCGGCCCTGGCCGAGGCGGGCGCGTCGGTTCGCCGCCCGACTGTGCCATCGAGCCAACGATACCTTCGCGTGGGCCGGCAAAGGGCCCGGTCCCCGACTGACACAGCGTCCGCATAGCATGTGGTAGTGAGTCCTGACCGGCCCGATGGTTCCCCCATGCGCCCCGGCCCCTCCGGGAGCGGAGGTGGCAACGGGTCGCCCAATCCCGGCGGCGAGCAGAGCTGGCGATGGATCTGGCTCATCCTGCTCGTGGCGGTGTTGGCCGTCCTCATCATCCCGTCACTGATCCCTCGCCACACGGCCAAGACCGTCAGCTACTCGTCGTTGATCAGCGACGTCGAGGGCAAGCAGGTGTCGACCGCCAACATCGACAACACGACGGGCGTGATCACGGGCACGCTCAAGGACGGGACCTCGTACACCGCGAACGGACCGACTCCGCCGTCCAACGGCGACGCCACCACCATGCGCAAGGACGGCGTCACGGTGAAGTACACGACGAGCGGTCCGAGCCTGCTGTCGAGCCTCGCCCCCTACCTGATCCTCGGCCTCCTCGTCGTCGGGATGTTCTATTACGTCACGCGCTCGGCCCGCGGACAGATGAGCGGGATCATGTCGATCGGTCGGTCCCGGGCGCGGCTGTACACCACCGAGCGACCCTCGACGACGTTCGATGACGTGGCGGGCTACTCGGGCGTCAAACAGGAGATCAGCGAGGTCGTCGATTTCCTCAAGACCCCCGGGCGTTTCCGGGACATCGGCGCCAAGATCCCCAAGGGCGTACTGCTCGTCGGCCCCCCGGGCACGGGCAAGACCCTCCTCGCCCGTGCCGTGGCAGGAGAGGCGGGGGTTCCCTTCCTGTCCGTGAGCGGCTCGGACTTCATGGAGATGTTCGTCGGCGTCGGCGCCAGCCGGGTGCGCGACCTCTTCCAGACGGCCCGCAAGCAGGCGCCGGCCATCGTCTTCGTCGACGAGATCGACTCGATCGGCCGCAAGCGCGGCGCCGGCCTCGGCGGCGGACACGACGAGCGCGAGCAGACCCTCAACCAGATGCTCTCGGAGATGGACGGCTTCGACCCGGCCGAGGGCGTGGTCATGATGGCCGCCACCAACCGGCCCGACATCTTGGACCCCGCCCTTCTTCGCCCGGGACGGTTCGACCGTCAGATCGTCGTCCCGCTGCCCGACCTGGAGGAGCGTCTCCCCATTCTCCAGGTCCACTGCCGGGGCAAGCGCATCGGCCCGGACGTGGACCTCGAGCTCGTGGCCCGAGGGACGCCCGGCATGAGCGGCGCCGATCTCGCCAACCTGGTCAACGAGGCGGCGCTGCACGCCGTTCGCCGGGGCAGCCACGTGATCAACATGGTCGACTTCGAGTCGGCACGCGATCGGGTCCTCATGGGCCAGCGACGTGAGAGCCTCGTGCTGTCGGACGAGGAGAAGGAGCGCGTCGCCTACCACGAGAGCGGTCACGCCGTGCTCGCCTACGTGCTGCCCCACGCCGACCCGGTCCACAAGGTGACGATCCTCCCCACGGGCATGGCGCTCGGGGTCACTCAGCAGCTGCCGTTGGAGGAGCGTCACATCCATCCGAGGGCCTACATAGAGGACGCGCTGTGCGTGCGGATGGGTGGTCGCGTCGCCGAGCTCTTGATCTATGGCGACCTGTCCACGGGGGCGGCCAACGACCTCGTCGGCAACACCGAGCTGGCACGCAAGATGGTCCGCGAATGGGGCATGAGCGAGCAGATCGGCCCGATGGCCTGGGGCTCGCAGGGTCAGGTTTTCCTCGGCGAGGACCTCATGCACTCGCGTGACTACTCGGAGAGCACGAGCCGGGTCATCGACGACGAGGTCGAGCGCATCCTGCGGGACCAGGAGCAACGGGCCATCGAGATGCTGACGCGACACCGTGCAGGGCTCGAGGCGGTGGCCCGAGACCTCCTCGGGCAAGAGACCGTCGACGGAGAGGTCGTCGGCCGGCTGGTCGACGAGGCCTACGGTCGTCCGGTCCACGGTTCCGGGGCGAAGGCCGTGCCGCACTTCCACGCCAACGGCAAGACGGGATCCACCGCCAACGGCGCCGGTCGAGCAGCTGCGGTCGGCCACCCGGACGCGGCGGCGAGCACCGATCCACTGGACACCGGGGACGGAGTACGGGATTCGGCCGCGCCTGCCCCCGCGGGGCTGGCGAGCGTCGACCGCTCCACCGAGCCGGGCCGCTCTTCGGACGGGATGGAGGGGAGCGCCGTCGCCGGACAGTCGCCGTCGAGCGGGCCCGCTCCGTCGAGCCTGGTGGCCGAGCCCTGGCCTCCGCCCAGCCCGCAAGCCCCCTTGACCGCGGCGCCCCCGCCACCTCCCGGATCGCCTCCACCACCCCCGCCGCCGCAGGCGGGCTGGGCCCCGCCGAGATGGGCCGGGCAGCCGGCGGACGGTGGGAAGGGTCTCGACCAGTACGCCAACCCCCAGCACCCGGGTCGTCAGAACGCCAACGATCAGTACGCCAACCCCCAGCACCCTCCGGGCCCAGCGGAACCCGGCCCCGCTCAGCCGGACCCCAGCTGAGCCCCCCTTAGGGCCGCTTCGGGCTCAGCTGCTCGGGATGCCCTCGACGGTCACCACTCCGGGGGTGGCCGACGGGAGAAGGTCCTCGCTCACGACGAGCGGCCCGCTACCGAGCACGCGGAAGGTCAGAGGCGTCAAGGAGCTCGGCTCGAAGATGCGAAGCCCGCCGGCCGGCACGGAGAGCTGCGTCCCGTGCGAGACCTCGCTGAACCCGTGGTCGCCGAGCTCCTCCACGGTGGCGGTGACGGCGCTCGCGCCCGGGTTGGCGATCTCGATGGCACCGACCCTCGCCTGAGGAACGACCGGGCTGGAGGGCGCACCCGGCGCGAAGAGCAGCCAGGACGTGCCCGGACCCTGTGCCTGCTCCGATGCCGGCTCGACGCCGGAGAACGCCCCCGAGCGGGGTGCCGGGCCCGCCGAGGCCTCGACCGTCCGGCCCACGACCACCCCGCCGGCGTCGGACTGGACCTTGGTGACGTAGTCGACCGAGCCGGGAATCCGTGTCTGCGAACTCAAGGCGAGCTGCCAGACCGTCCCACCCGCCACCGAGGCCGAGATGGGAGACACCGGGCCGGCGGGGAGGTGGAACGACACCGTGACGTGCGCGGTCGTCGAGTTGGGGTTGAGCACGTCGAGGAGCACGGTGGTGGCCGGTGCGTTGGCCGTGCTGGGTATCACCCAGTGGTGCTGCGGCGAGCTGGTGCCGAGACTCAGGGAGAGCCCGGAGGTGGCCTTCTTTGGATCGCTCTGCAGCACGCTGGCGACGACGCGGCCCGACTTCGTCGTGACCATCGTGGCGACGAGGTCACGGTTCTGCACCAGCGACCCGATCGACTCGACGACGAGGGCCCCCGGCGCCAGGACGATCCCCTGGTAAGGCTCCGGCTGCACGACACCCGAGCTCGTGACGAAGGACAGGTTGACCACCGCCGTCGTGGTGGTCGGGTTGTAGACCTCCGTCGCCAGGGCTCGTCCGTTGGACGTCGATCCCGACGCGAAATACCAACTGGTGGAGGTGCTGGTCACGCACGGGACCTGCGACCACCCCGAACCGCCCTGCACCGTCTGGGCGACGGCGACGCCCCCTCCCGAGAGGTCCACCCGGGCGGCCAACCACTTCCCCGAGGCGCCGGCCGGAGGACCCACGAAGGACTCGCTGTGCGGACTCACCGAGACGGCGGAGGCCTGCGGCGGGCCCGACGTGCCGACCACCGTCATGGTGCCCTGCACCGTTTCCGACGAGACGTTCGTGAGCACGACGCCGAGGTGACCCTGACCGGATGTGGTGCCGCCTCCGACGCAGTACCAGGAGGAGGACTGCGAACCCACCGGGGCGAGAGCGGCCACCGGGGTGACCGCGGCCGGGACGGCCGGGGTCGGGGTGGCGGCGTCGACGAGCGCGACCCCCACCAACACCACGGCAACCGCCCCCACCATCGCGAGCGACACTCGCTGCGCATGCCGGAGTTGACGGCGCTCCGACTGTCGCTGCCCCGGTTGGCCCTGCTCCGACTGACCCTGGCCGGACTACCCTGCCGGGCTGGCCCTGGCCGGACTGGCCCTGCCCGGACTGGCGGCGTTCGAAGTGGCGACGAGCGATCATGCCTCGCTGACCGCCGCCCGCCGCCGGCGCGTCCGCCTGCTCGTGGTCGTAGGGGCCGGGACCGCCCGGCGGGGCGTCCGGCTCGTCGTCACTCATCGGTCCGTCCCCGGCGGAGCGCCCTCGGCCTCCTGTCCCGGGTAATCGGACCCCGCCGACTCCCCCCGGGATCCACCCACCAGCACCTCGTGTTCCTCGACAACGGCATCGGGGGCGTGTGCCGGGTCGGAGACCAGCGCCCGAGTCGCCACCTCCGTGCGGTGCCGCCGGTAGACGATCAGCACGCCGGCGACCGCGAGCCAGGCCAACACCTCCAGCGTGACCACCAGCGGCACCAGAGGACCCGGAGACACCTGGAGGATCGCCTGCCCGGCGGCGGGCACCGAGTAGGCGGCCGCCCAGCCGTACGCGGAGCTCTGCGCCAAGGACCTCCCGTCGACGGCAAGGTGCCAGAGCCCGGCGGGGGCATAGGCAGCGACCATCGGCCCGCGACGCGCAGGTCCCTCCGAGCGGGTCCCGCCGCTGCTCGTTCCGAACACGCCGTGCCATCCGACGACGTCGCTCGGGCGGCCCCACGGGCCCTCCAGGCTCACGGGCCCGAGTGCGGCACTTCGCTGGGCGCGCTCGGGCACGTAGCCGCCGTTGGCGAACACGGTGTAACCCTCACCGCCGGGCACCACCCGCAGGCCGTCCTGCTGGAGCAGGCCCTCGAGGACCTCGGGCGGGGTCGGGAAGGCCTTGGCGCTCTGGATCCCCGGCGCCGAGGGCGCCAAGGTCTCCATCAACACCACGTATCGGACACCGGTGGTGGCGAGGAGTTGACCGAGGGTGCTGGTGCGGCCGGATTCCGCCAGCTGGACCGCCTGGGCCAACCGGTCGGCGGGACCCGAGGAGGCCGGAGCCCAAAGGTTGCTCCCGTTGGGCATGCCGCCCTCGGACACCGAATAGGCGAGACCGGGCTGCACCGACCAGCCCGCACCGAGCAGCGACCGGGGATCTGCCAGCCACAGCACGCGGAACCCGCCGGGTGGCTTGGAGGACGAGATCCAGGCCAAGGACTGGGGCAGGTCCGTCCGGGGTAGCCCCCAGGACCCGTCTCCCACCTGGGCCAGCACCGGGAGCAGGCCCACCGCCGCTGCGACCAGGGCACCGAAGCTGCACAGCTGCAACCACCCGAACCGCAGATGCGTCAGCTCCTCCTCGAAGCTCGCGATGCCGATCCCGATGGCGGCGGCCACGGCGCACGCGGCAGGTGCGAGCAGCACGTCGACCTGCGGGGCGAACGAGCCCGTCCAGTGGCGCTGCACCATCCAGGCGAGCACCCAGGACACGAGCGCCAGCGTCCAGAGCCGTGCGGCCCAGGCCAGCCGGGGCCCGCGGCTCACGAGGAGCGGCAGGAGAGCGGCGACGACGAGGAGCCAGCTCAGCGGCGAGCTTCCGGTCGGACCCACGGCGAATCGGAGCAGGGACGACCACGACCACCCCGAGGATGCCGACACGGGCAGTCCCAGCACCTCCAGCATCTGGCGACCGGAGAGCAGGAGGCTGATGCTCCAGGGGATGCACAAGATGGCGGCGACCACGCTCGCCCCGACGCTCACGCCGAGGGATCGCAGGCCCTCCAGACGCCCGGACACGAGGGACCCGAGGGGCAGGGCGATCCCGACGAGCAGCACGACCAGGCCGACCGCCGGGGCAAAGGACACGGCCACGGCCTCCACGACGCCGAGCGTCAGCATCTGCCCGGCGAGCGTGCCACGCCACCCATGGGGACGCTCGAAGGGTCCGAGCTCGCTCGCCCGAGCGAGGCGTGCCACCACCCATGGCGTGACCGCGAACACGACCAGGCCGTCCCAACGGCCCTGCGCCAGCGCGTTGTAGGCGAGCGGCAGGCCCAGATAGGCGAGCCCCCCGGCGAGGCACGCCCGGGGCGAGCAGAGGGGCCGCAACAACCGCACGATCCCCCAGGCACCGAGCGGGATGCACCCGAGCACGAGCACCTTCTGCACGAGGCCCATCCCCCCGAGCAGCACGGTGCCGACGATTCCGAGCACCCCGTAGGCCGGGGTGCTCGCCGCACCGCTCCCCAGCCCGGCAGGTTGCCACCCCGAGAAGAACTGGTGCCAGGCGGAGGTCCATGACGGCAGCGGCACCAGTTGACCGACGATGGGAAATGCCCCACGCAGCAGCTGGCGGCTCCCGACGATCAGGAGCACCGCGACCACGATCCAGGTGAGCACCCGTGCTCGCTGCGTCGACAATGCGGGAAGGCGGCCGGCACGGCGCCGCTCCTCGATCTCGTCGAAGCTGGCGTCCTCGGAAAACGCTCCGCCCACGCTCCCGGTGAGCTCGGGCTCGCTGCCCGCCCCGGCCGCCGACGGCTCGGCATCCGGTTCTTCCCGCGCCGCGACGACGCCGAGATGGGCGACCTGGGTGAAGTAGGCCGACAGCCGGGCGCTGCCGGGGTTTTGCAGGCGGCGGACCTCGCCGTCTCGCCGCTGGCGATGGGCCCGGACGACCGCACGGCGCTGCCTCAGGTCCGAGAGGTGGCGGAGGTTCCACGACCATGCCCCGACGACGCCCCGGGCCCGTGGGACGTCGCCGGAGACGAGGGCCACCAACGCCTCGCCCACCGAGAGCGCGAGCACCTGGGGCACGACCCGCAGGAGATGCCACCACCCGTAGCAGGTGAGGACGGCGCGCAGCTCGTGACGACGCTCGAGTTGCTCCAAGCTCGGCGGAGGGGGCGCACCGGCCTGCTCCTCCAACCCGCGGCGGCCGTTGACCAGGGCCTCGAGGTGGCGCACCGAGGCCTGGGGAGCGACCACCACCCGAGACCCGGCGATCTGCGCTCGCCAAGAGAGGTCCAGGTCCTCCCCCATGGCCGCGATGCTGCCGTCCATCCCCTCGATCTCGCGAAAGAGATCGGCTCGCACGAGCACACAGCCTCCGGGCGCCACGAACACATCGCGCACGCTGTCGTGCTGCCCGTGGTCCACCTCACCCGGCTGGAGACGGTCGACCACGGCTCCGGTCTTGTCGGCGCTCCGGCCGACGTGGAGCAGCACCCTCGGGTCGTCCCAACGGGTCATCTTCGGCGAGACGAGGCCGGCGTTGGACCGGAACGACTCTTCCACGAGCAGCCGGACGGCATCCGGGGCGAGCGCCACGTCGTCGTGGCACAGGAGGAGGAAGGCGGCACCGCTCACCGTCCCCAGAGCCTCGTTGACCGCAGCCGAGAAATGACTCGCCTCGACCGACCGCACGAAGGCGCTGGGGATGACCTCGGCCACCCGTCCGGAGGGATCCGCCGCCGTCCGCGGCGCCACGACGAGGACCGAGAGGTCCTCGTAGTCCTGAGCGGCCAGGGAGGCCAGCGTCTCCTCGAACCAGTCGCCCGGATCGACGGCGACCACCACGGCGACCACCGCCGGGACATGGGCCTCGCTCGGCGACGGCGCGGGTGGCCTGCTCCTCGGCGCGGGCCCGGCCTCGCTCATAAGGGTTCGAGGCTATACGTTCGCGCTCAGCGAACCCGGGTCACGAGTGCTTGCAAATGTATACGTACAGATATACTCTTGTTTAAGATTTGGTGTTTACGATTTGGAATCGGGAGATGGTGGAGGATCGCAGCGCGGTCCTTGGCCGTCTCATCGGACACGGAGCGTAGGAGGATCACCGATGACGGAGTTGGAAGAGATTCCCGGAGAGATCGCCAAGATCACCCGAGATGCGGCCTATGTGGCCGTTGGTCTCGGCGTCCTCGGCCTGCAGCGGACACAGGTCCAGCGCCAGGCCCTCCAGCGCCGGGTGCGAGCGGGGGAGCTGGACGACGTGGTGGCCGGACTGCGAGCGGGTCTGACCAGGAGCGTGCAGCAGGCAGACGCCGTCGTCGAGGCGACCATCGGACAACTCGAGTCCTCGCTCGAGCCCTTGGAGCAGCAGCTCCCCCAGCCGGTTCGAGAGCTGGTCGCGTACGCACACACCCGGGCACGCGAGGTGCGCTGCCAGCTTCGTCAGGCCGTGGCCCCCGCGGGCTGATCCGGCCCGGCGAGCGGCCGAGCCCTCGGGGGCGACCGGCTCAGCAGATCCGCTGCTCCCAATAGCGGAGCACGTCGACCAGGGTGTCCTCGAGGGACACCTCCGGCTTCCAGCCGGTCGCCGCCTGCAGCCTGGCCGGCGAGCCGGCCAGCACGGGGACGTCCACCGGTCGTACGAGGGAGGGGTCGGTGACCAGCTCGAGCTCGGCGCCGGCCAGCTCGAGCAGGCCGGAGGCGATCTCGGAGATGGCTACGTCCCGCCCCGAGCAGACCTGGTAGATGGTGCCGGCCTCACCGTTGCACACGAGGAGGCGGTAGGCGCGGGCCACGTCGCGCACGTCGGTGAAGTCCCGCCGGGTGGTGAGCGTGCCGACCGAGAGCGTGGACGCCGGCGCTCGCTTCGCCTCCACGATCCGGCGGGCGAGACCCGAGACGGCAAAGGTCGGCGCCTGCCCCGGTCCGATGTGGTTGAAGGGGCGCACCACCAGCACGCGTTGCCCGTAGGCACGCCAGGCCTGGAGGGCGACCTGCTCGGCCGCCGCCTTGCTCGCCGCGTACGGCGATACCGGCGCCACCGGGGAGTCCTCGGTCAGTGGCAGCTGATCTGCGACGACCGTCCCGTACACCTCCGCGGAGCTCACCACGAGGACGCTCTCGCACCCGCTCGCCCTGGCGGCCGCAACGACCGATGCCGTCCCGAGGACGTTTACTCGCAGCACCTCGTTGGGAGCGTCCCACGACTCGCCGACGTGGGTGAGACCCGCCAGGTGGTAGACGGCGTCCGGGGCGACGTCGCGCAGTGCCGGTCCGATGGCCGCGGGGTCCGCGACGTCGGTCTCGAGATCGACGATCGCCACCTCGTCGCCTTGCGCCCGCAGGTGCTCGGCCAGCCAGGTGCCGACGAACCCGCGCCCTCCGGTGATGAGCGCTCGCACGCCCGCACCCTAGCCAACGGCGCCCGCGGGCAATCCTGCAGCGAACCGGTACGCGTCGAGGTGACGGGCCAGGCTGGCCGACCAGGTGTACCCGGCAGCGGTCGAGAGCCCGGCGTCCCGCCGCGCCTCGGCGCGCTCGGCGCCCTCCCCGAGCACCTCGTCGATCGCGTCGGCCAGCTCCACGGCGTCGCCGGGAGACACGAGCACCGCCGCGCTGCCCGCCAGCTCGGCCATGGCCGTGCCCGTGGTCGTGACGAGCGGGGTCCCGCAGGCCAGGGCCTCGATCGCCGGGAGCCCGTAGCCCTCGGCCAGCGACGGGTAGGCCGCGACGGCGGCCCGGCGGAGGAGGGCCGGCACGGCACCGTCCGCGACGTAGCCGAGCCTCAGGATCCTCTCGCCGCCTGCGACCGTGGCGATGGCCCGCTCGACCTCCGTCGTCCCCCATCCGGGCTGGCCGGCGATGACCAGACGGAGGTCTCGGTGCCGGCGGCTGAGGGCGCCAAAGGCCCGGACGAGCGTGGCCACCCCCTTGCGCGGCTCGATGGTCCCGACGAAGAGGACGAAGGGCCACTGCCGATCGATGCCGAGGGGCCCCAGGATCTCGTCGTCCGCTCCAGGTCGCGCCTCCCGAGGGACGAAGCGCTCGTGGTCCACTCCGTGGGGGGCCACGAAGATCGGGGCGCGTACCTCGCAGACGGTCGACAGCTGCTCGGCCGTGGCCTGCGACACGCAGATGATCGCCGCCGCCCGCCGAGCCGCCACGCGGATGGCCCGGCGAAACACGAGCACCTTGGACCTCTGGTGCCATTCGGGGTGGTCAAAGAAGGTGCAGTCGTGCACGGTGACGACCGAGGGCACCGAGCTTCGCTCCGGCATCGTGTAATGGGGGCCGTGGTGGACGGCCGGCGATCGCCGGGCCAGCCAGCGCGGCAGGACGAGTTGCTCCCAGGCCAGCCGCGTCGGCCGGGCGTCCGGTGCGATCGCCGCCACCTCGAGCCGACCGGGCCGCGGCCGGGCGCGGCCTCGGCGCCCCGCGTCCGACGACGGGGCCTCCTCGTCCGGCCCGGGTCCGTCGTGCGCGAGGTGGCGCCAGCGGGCAGCGTCGGAACGCCGGCTGACGAGGATCGGCGCGACGGAGGACTCGCCGGCCAGGGCCCGCGCCAGGGCGAGCACGTACTGGCCGGCGCCTGCGGCCCGCACGGGGATCGCCGAGACGTCAAGCGTGAGCGAGAGGGGTCGCGCCGGGCCGGCGGCCGCCTCGCTCACGTCAGCCGCCGCCAGAGCTCGATGTACTGCTCGGCGGCGGCCCGCCAGGTCCTCCCGGCGGCCAGCCTGCGCCCGCTCGCCACCAGTCGCGTCCGGAGCTCGTCGTCGGTCGCTCCCGACAACAGCGCCGCGGCCATGGCCTCGACGTCCCCGGGGTCGGCCAGCAGCGCCACCGGAGACTCCCACGCCCCGACCCCGACGCTCGGCACCGCGTCACTGGCCACGCAGACCAGCCCCCGGGAGAGGGCCTCGAGGGCCGGCAGCCCGAAGCCCTCGTCCAAGGGAAGGTACGCGAGCACGCGAGCCCGGTCGTAGAGGGCGGTGAGGACGGGGTCGGCGACCGGCCCGGCGAGCACGACCCCCGCTCGAGGCTGGGAAGCCAGGGCACCGGCCACCCCGCCCCAGCCCGCCGGGCCGACCACCACCAGGGGCCAGGGCTCGGGCAGCCCCGTGCGGATCCGGCCGTAGGCGTCGACCACTCTCGCCAGATTCTTTCTCGGCTCGAGCGTCGCCACTGCCAGCAAGAACTCGCCGCGCACGCCGAGCCGCTGGAGCAGCGAGCCCGCGCCCTGCGGGTCGGGTTGCGCCAGATGGTCGGCGCCCCAGGGGATCACGGTGAGGGAATCGGGCGCGGCACCGGCCTCTCGTAGCGAACAGGCCACCTGCTGCGAGGGGACCACGAGTTGGGCGCCGCTCCGGAGCGCCCGGTGCAACGCCGCCTCGTGCCACCGACGCCCCCGAGCCGTGGTCGTCGCGGGCACGCGTCGCCACGACAGGTCGTGGACGGTCACCGAGGCGGGCACCCGGCCGCTCCGGCGGCGCCCTCGGTGACCGGCACGCTCCCCTCCGAGCGGCGGCGCCGCCAACGAGACCGAATGCACCACGTCGAACCCCGAGGGCGCACGACACAGACCCACGTCCCAGGCTCGCGTGAGCAACGGCCCGGGGAGCGGGCTCGTGAGCACCGGCCACCGCAAGCGCGCCAACGGATCGTCTGCCGGCACCTGTCCGACGGGCGGTCGGCTCACCCACAAGGTCACGTCGACGCCGCCCGTCACCGAAAGGGCGCCGAGCAGCTCGACGGCTGCCCTGCCGATCCCTCCGGGCACCGCACGGCGTAGCTGCTCGGCCACGACGAGCACCCGGGGTTCGCTCACGAGGCCGCCACCTCCCGATAGAGCGCCGACATGCCCTCGGCGCAGCGCTCCCAGGTAAGCTCCGCCGTCCTTCGCATCCCGCGCGCCACCAGAAGGTCGCGACGCTGCGAATCGTCGAGCACGTCGCCCAACGCGCCGGCCAGTGCGCTCGGGTCCCGGGGCGGTACGAGCTCCGCGGCGTTGCCGAGCACCTCCGGCAGGGCGCCCACGCGGGTCGCCACGACCGGGACGCCCACCGACATCGCCTCGAGGGGCGGGAACCCAAAGCCCTCGTAGATCGACGGATACGCCAGCACGGCGGCGCCCCGGAGCACCCGGGAGAGCCGCCGTTCGTCGAGCCAACGGGCCCGCACCACTCGCTCGCGTACCGCCGACGAGGCGATGGTCTGGTCGAGCTCCGCCGCTCCCCAGCCGTCGGGCCCCACGAGCACCAGGGCGAGCTCGGGACGGCCTCGGGCCACCGCCTCGAAGGCGCGAACGAGGCCCGGCAGGTCCTTCCGCGGCTCGGCGGTGCCGATCGCGAGCACGTAGCGCTCCGTCCCGGGCGGCAGGACGATCGGCTGCCCGTCGTTGCCCGTCTCGTCCTCGCCCGCCGCAACCGCACCACCGGACGCCGGCGTGCCCGAGAGGACGGCGCGGACCCGCCGGGGTCCGCGCCGAGCAGCTCGACCACCTCTTGTGCGACGTACTCCGACGGCGTGTGGATCCAGGATCCTCGTCGTACCGCCTGCCGGATCAGGTCGGGATAGGCGAGCGTCGAGCGCTCACACAGCTCCGGATAACGGAGGACCGTCAGATCGTGGACCGTCAACACGGCGCCGGCCCGGCGGGTGGGCGGAACGAGGAAGTTGGTCCCGTGCACCACATCGAAGTCCCGGACAAACCACTCCACCGACGGCCTCCCGGTGCGCCGCCACGCCGCCTGCAGGGGGCGGGCCGGCATGGCCCGCTGGCGCCACCCGACGTCGCTCGGCAAGAGATCCGCCAACAGGCCCCGGCGACGCCAGCTCACGGCATAGGCCGAGACCTCGGTGTCGGGACGACTGGACAGCGCCGTGAGCAGGTGCCGGCAGAAGACCCCGACCCCGGTCGGGTTTCCCAGCAGGGGTGTGGCATCGAGGGCCACGCGGCACCGGGCGCGAGCTCACGCCGCGATCACGTGCGCCCCTCCCGGCGCCGCTTGGCCGCGGATCGCTCTCGGGCGGCCGTCTCGGCTTGCTCCACGAGCGGTCGCCGGTCGATCTTCATCATCGGGGTGAGGGGCAGGGAGTCGAGCACGACGAGGGCGTCGGGCGCCTTGTAGTCGGCCAGGAATTGCCGGCAGTGGCGCCGGATCTCGTCGAGCTGGGGGGGATCGCTGGCGCCGTCGGCGACGACGAAGGCGATCCCGACCTCGCCCAGCACGGGGTCGGACGCGCCGACGATGGCCACCTGCCGGACGGCCGGATGCTCTGCCAGGACGTTTTCCACCTCCGCCGGAAACACGTTGTAGCCACCGCGGATGTACAGCTCGTTGTCCCTGCCGACCAGCCGGAGGTTCCCGTCGGTGCCCCGCCTGCCGAAGTCGCCCGTGGTCAGCCAGCCGTCGGGGGCGAGCACCTTGGCCGTGGCCTCCCGGTCCACCACGTCCTCGAGCGACCGCCCCCTCGGCCCGGGCGGCCCCGAGGGCCGGCGCCAGTAGCCTCGCATGACCGCTCCGGAGCGCATCGCCACTCGGCCGACCTCACCATCGGGCACCTCCCTGCCGTCGGGATCGACGATGCGCAGCTCGACGCCCGGCACGGGCCGGCCGACGGTGGTGGCCACCACCTCGTCGGGATCGCCGGGGGTGGTGCCCGTGCCGAGGGACGTCTCGGTCGACGTGTAACGCACGACGACCGGGGCCCGGGTCCGCCGGCGGAGCTCGGCCACCAGGGCCTCCGGAACGCGCGCCGCACCGGTGCCGACCACCCTCACCGCGGACAGGTCGGCGCCGTCGAAGTCCGGCAGGTCGAGCATGAGGCGCCACTGGGCGGGGACGCCCTGGGCCACGGTGATGCGTTCGTCCACGAGGATCGAGAGTGCGTCCGCGGCGTGCCACGGAGTGGGCGTGATGACCGTCGTCACCCGGTGCTCGATCTCGTCCCACACCCGGGTCATATAGCCGACATGCGCCATGGGCAGGGGCGAGAGGCGACGGTCACCCGGCCGGCTGAGGACGTCCGTGCCGGCGGCCACGGCGGCCAAATTCCGGTGGTCAAAGACCGCACCCTTGGGGGCGCCGGTCGTGCCGCTGGTCCACACGACGGCCACCGGATCCTCCTCGCGGAGCTCGGGCAGTCGACGGGGCGGGTTTCCGCCCAGCGCCTCGACCACCTCGGATCGCTCGACCAGGCGCCCCGCGCTCGCCGGCAACGACACGGCGGCGGCGGACTCGACGACCGTGACCGAAGGCACGGCGCGGCTGAGGATGCTCTCGAGCTCCGTCGGACCGAGCCGGGAGTTGAGCCCGCTCGCGATGGCCCCGATCCGCAGCGCCGCGGCGTAGACCACCGCGTAGTGGATGGACGATGGGAGGAGGATCGCCACCACGTCGCCGTGGCCCACGCCGAGATCGGAGAGGAGCCCGGCCACCCCGTCGGCGGCACGGTCCCACTCCCCGAAGGTGAGGCTGGCACGAGGACCGCCGGCGATCGAGGGCTCGACGTAGGCCTCGACGTCGCCGTAGGCCTGCGCGGCACCGCGGAGCACGTCGTCGACCGTGCGCGGCCGGGCGTCGACCGTCGCCATCACATCGCCCCTCCGGCAGATCGCACCCACGGTCGCCACCTGGTCATACGAGGAAGCGATGGTACCCGGGAGCGACCCCCTGCGCGACTCGTGGCGCAGGTCCGGCGCGACCCGGACGCCGGGTCAGACAGCCGGCCCTGACGACGCCTCGGCGAGCACGGCGTCTGCGAGCACCGGCCAGGCCTCGGCCGCCCACGGACCGAATTCCCGGTCGGTCAGGACAGCACAGGCGATGCCGGCGACGGGATCGACCCAGAGAAATCCCCCGGCCTGGCCGAAGTGCCCGAAGGTCTCCGGAGAGTTGCGGGCACCGGTCCAGTGGGGGTGCTTGGCGTCGCGCACCTCGAATCCCAGGCCCCAATCGCAAGGATCCTGACGTCCAAACCCCGGGAGCACGCCGGCGAGCCCGGGAAAGGCCACGGCCGTGGCGGCGGCCAAGGTCTCGCGATGCACGACGGTGGGGCGAAGCAGCTCGAGACCGAGGGCCAGGAGGTCGTCGAGAGTGCCGACCAGACCGGCCGCAGGATCGGCGGCACCCGCCCCGGGGCCGGCGGTACCCGCCCCAGGATCGCCGGCACCCGCCGCCATCTCGGTGTGGCGCATCCCGAGGGGCTCGAGCACCGCCTGCGACAGGTACTCGGCGTAGGTGAGGTCCGAGCGGTCGGCCACCATCCGGCCCAGCATGCGGAAGCCCTCGTTGGAGTAGATGCGCCGGGTCCCCGGGACGGCGAGGACCACTCCGTCGGGGCCGAGGCCCGAGGCGTGCGCGAGGAGGTGACGCACCGTCGAGCCCGGCGGGCCGGCGGGCTCGTCCAGGTCCACGATGCCCTCTTCCACGGCGACGAGGACGCACAGGGCGGTCGACAGCTTGGTGACGGACGCCCAGGCGAATCGTGCCCCGACGTCGCCGGTCCGGGCCCGGTGCGCCCGGGTCTCCCCTCCCCGCTGGATCAGCACGCCCGCTGCGCGGCGGGTCACCGGCCACGCGTCGAGCATGGAGAGGGCCTGCACGCGGGAGGAGGGTACCGGACCTCCGCTTAGTCTGGCCCGGTGCTGGTCGCTCTTGCCGGAGGCGTCGGAGCCGCCCGGCTCCTCTCGGGGCTGGTGCAGGTGGTCGATCCGACGGAGGTCGTGGCCGTCGTCAACACAGGGGACGACTTCGAGATCCACGGACTCCGGGTGAGCCCCGACATCGACACCGTGACGTACACGCTTGCGGGTGTGTGCAACCCCGAGACGGGGTGGGGACTCTCCGGGGAGTCCTGGCGCGTGATGGAATCGCTCGAGCGCCTCGGCGGCGAGACGTGGTTCCGCCTGGGCGATCGGGATCTGGCGACCCACCTCTACCGCACGTCGCGGCTCGCCCAGGGGGCCACGCTGAGCGAGGTCACGGCCGAGCTGTCGGCGAGGTTCGGCCTGCGGCTCCCCCTGCTTCCCATGTCGGACGATCCCGTGCGGACGATGCTCACCGTGGCGGCCTCGGCGAGCCCTCCGGCGGGCGTCCGGTCGACGCGACGTCGCGGGAGATCGCCTTCCAGGACTACTTCGTCCGCCTCGCCCATGCCGTACCCGTCGAACGGGTGCGCTTCGACGGCGCGGACCGGGCACGACCCGCACCGGGGGTGCTCGAGGCCCTGGCCGAGGCCGAGCGGATCATCATCTGCCCCTCCAACCCCATCCTGTCGATCGGCCCGATCCTCGCCCTGCGCGAGATTGCCGACGTGCTGCGCCGAAGGCGTGCCGACGTGATCGCGGTCTCCCCCATCGTGGCCGGCGCCGCCCTCAAGGGACCGGCGGATCGGCTGCTGCGGGAGCTCGGCTTCGAAGACTCGGTGGTCGGCGTGGCACGCGCCTACGCCGAGTTCGCCGAGACCCTCGTGATCGACGGGGCCGACGCGGAGCTGGCCCCCCGGGTCCAAGCCGGGGGGATGCGCTGCCTGGTGGTGGGCACCGTGATGTCGACGCCCGAGCGGGCCCAGGCGCTCGCCGGCCACCTGGTCCCCGGGCCGGCGCGCCTCTGAGAGCCCGATCAACCGCTCCGTGAACGCCCCCACCCCCGTCACCGTCTGGCCTGTCCCGGGCGTCCCCGAGATCCGTCCCGGCACCGACCTCGCGGCGATCCTCGCCGAGGCCCTCGGCTGCGCCGATGCACCCGGCGTCGCAGCCCAAGACGGGGACGTGCTCGTCGTGACCCAAAAGATCGTGTCCAAGGCCGAAGGTCGTCTGGTCACGATCGACGACCAGGATCCGGAGGCGAAGCACCGGCTGGTGACCGCCGAGAGCCGCCGGGTGCTGCGCCGGCGTGCCGACGTGCTCATCACGGAAACGAATCACGGCTTCGTCTGCGCCAACTCGGGGGTGGACCTGTCCAACGTGGACCAAGGGACCGCCGCCCTCCTCCCGGTCGACCCTGACCGGTCGGCACGCCGGATCCGCGATGGACTCCGGCACCGCTTCGGCGTCGAGCTGGCGGTGATCGTCTCCGACACCTTTGGGCGCCCCTGGCGGCAGGGCGTGACCGACGTCGCCATCGGGTGCGCGGGGATCGCCGCGATCGTCGATCTCCGCGGCACGACGGACGCCACCGGGCGCGAGCTGGTCGCGACCCAGGTCTGCATCGCCGACGAGGTGGCCGCCGCGGCCGAGCTCGTGATGGGCAAGGATCGTCGAATCCCGGCGGCGATCGTGCGCGGAGTCGATCCGGCGTGGCTCCGTCCGGGCTCGGTCCTCAAGGAGGTGGTGCGCCCTCCGGCCGAGGACCTCTTCCGCTAGGGCTCCCCGACCACACGCCTACCTCACGTGGTCCGGAAGTAGTCCACGGTCGCGGCCACGCCCTCGGCGAGTCCCGTCCAGGGCTGCCATCCGAGCTGCATCGACGCTCGAGCGCAATCCAGCACGTTGCGGCGCACCTCCGCCCGGGCCGGGCCGTGCTCGGCCGGCAACCCGTAACGGGTGGCCGCCGCCACCGCGGCATAGACCTCGTTGATGGACGTCTCCCTGCCGGTGCCGATGTTGCACACGAGCCCCCCGCCCCGGCTGCCGGCACGCACCAGCGCGTCGACGACGTCGTCCACGTAGATGAAGTCGCGCGTCTGCTCCCCGTCGCCGTAGATGGTCACGGGCTCGCCGCGCAGCATCCGCCCGGCAAAGATGGCGACCACGCCGGCCTCCCCCTCGGGGTCTTGGCGTGGTCCGTAGACGTTGGCCAGCGCCAACGCGGAGAACTCGAGGGCGTACATCGCCCGGTACATCTCCAGGTAGTCGATCACCGCCTTCTTGGAGACGCCGTAGGGGGTGGTCGGGCGCTGCGGCTGTGACTCCCGGATCGGGAAGTCCTCGGCCGCGACGTCGCCATACAGGGTCCCCCCGCTCGCTGCGTAGACCACCCGCCCGGCCCCCGCCGCCCTCGCTCCCTCGAGCACCTGCAGGCTGCCGAGGATGTTGATGTCCGCGTCCAGCGCCGGTTGGTCGATGGACACCGGGACGGCCTTTTGCGCCGCCAAGTGAAACACCACGTCCGGTCGGCGGCGTCTCATGAGCTCGACCACGTCGGCCGAGCGGATGTCCAGCTGGTGCACGGTGAGCGATCGGTCCGCCTGCGCCCTGGCCGGGGCGAGATTGAAGAGGGTGCCCGCCGACAGGTCGTCGATCACGTCCACCTCGTGACCCTCGGCCAACAGCCGGTCGACCAGCGTGGAGCCGATGAACCCTGCTCCCCCCGTGACGAATGTCCTCATCGCGCCGGCTCCTCCCGGCCCGCCGCTACTCCGGGACGCGGGCACCGTCGAGCACGGTACCCGAGGCCAGGATGGCGCCGGCGCCGATCACCGATACGGGACGGACCGAGCAGCGTTGGCCGACGGTCGCCCCGGGCCCGACGATGGAGCCCTTCACCGACGCCTCGGCAGCGATACAGGCACCGTCGAGCACCACCGAGTCCACGACTCGCGCCCCGTCCTCGACGACGCTGCAGCGTCCGATGCAGGAGCCCCGCACCGTTGCCCCCTCGGACACCCGCACGTCGCGTGCAAGGTACGAGGGGCCCACCACGGTCCCCTTGACGACGGCCCCGCCCTCGGTCCAGATGGTGCCGTCGAGCTGCTGGGCCACGGGGTTGGGAAGAACCCCGCGGGTCCCGTCCAGCAGGTCGCGGTGGGCCTGCAGGTACGCCACGGGGGTGCCCGTGTCCAGCCAATAGCTCGGGTCGGCCAGGGCGAAGACCTGGCCGTCCTCGACCATCGCGGGGAAGGTCTCCCGCTCGATCGAGACCCGCCTGCCCGGGGGGATCCTCTCGAGGATCGCCGGCTCGAGCACGTAGGTCCCCGCGTTGATCAGATTGGTGGGCGCCTGGTCGACGGGGGGTTTCTCGATGAACGCCTCCACGCGACCGTCCTCGTCGGTCTGCACCACGCCAAACCTCGAGGGGTCCTCGACGGGGTGCAGGGAGATCGTGGCCTGACCCCCGCGACGGCGGTGGAACTCGACGAGGGCGGTGACGTCCATGTCGGTCAGCACGTCGCCGTTCAAGACCACGAAGGTCTCCTCGATGCCGGCGGTGTCGGCGGCGAAGCGCAGGGCACCGGCCGTGTCGTAGGGCTCTGGCTCGACGGCATAGGAGAGACGGACGCCCCCGGCGACCCCCTCGGGGTAGGCCTGCATGAAGGCGTCCGGCAGGTAGCCGAGCGAGAGGACCGCCTCGTCGACGCCGTGCGAACCGAGGTGTCCGAGCACGCGCTCGATCATCGGAAGGCCCACGATCGGAAGCATCTGCTTGGGCGTGTCGTAGGTGAGCGGACGAAGCCTCGTCCCCTCACCCCCGACGAGGAGGATGGCCTTCACCTGGCGCCGCTCACCCCGTGGTCGTCGTGGCGGTGGTGGTCGTCGTCGGGGGCACGGTCGTCGTGGTGTCCGTGGTCGGGGTGGACGTCGTGCTCGTGGGCGGCGGCGAGGTGGTGGTGGGCGACGAGGTGTCCTGGGTGGTGGGCGGCGCTCCGCCGCCGCCGCCATTGTTGGACGTGCCGGTGACGCTGGTCTGCCCGGCGGTCGTCGACGTCGTCGGGGACGAGGTGGTGGATGCCGGATCGGTCTTGGCCGTCGCCGACTTGCCGGTGGTGGTGGTCGCCGTCGTCGTGGTGGTGGTCGCCTTGGGCGGACGGGTGGTCGTCGTGGTGGTCGGCGGGGAGCCACCGATGGCGGAGAGCACCGCGGTGATCGTCGACTGCGGCGGCTTGGGCACCTTGGCCCCGGCCGGCACGAACGCCACCGTCACCAGCTGGCCGTTGGTCAGCGCGAGGCCGCTCGGGTCCGAGACGGAGTGACCGGTCGACTGCGAGAAGTTGGACCAATAGACGACCTTCACCACGCCCTTCTTGCCGGCGTCCGGCGTGCCGGCGGGGCAGGTGTCGCCGTTTCGGAGCACCTTGGACCCGGGGTAGCCGAAACTGCTCGACGTGAGCGTGAGGCCCGGATAGCTGTCCACGAAGCGGCCCAGGGTGGCCTGGGACCGGTTCTGGAGGGTGATGGCCAGCACGCCGCTCCCCGGAGTCGTGACCCCGGCGCCGGAGGACGAGGCCGGGAGGTCCGCCTCCTGGCTGCCACAGCGCACGAAGGAGAGACCCGCATACCAGGTCGTGGGCTTGGCGTTGGAGGCCGTCTGCGCGTATTCGTACCGGGCGAACCCAACGGAGAAGAGACCGAGCACGAGGATGAGGGCCAGACCCATGTACCAGTTGACCGGGGTCTTCCCGCGATAGGTGCGACTGCTCCCGGTCGCGGCCGCACGACTTACCCATTTGCCCGATGAGCTCCCACGCATGGAGCCCGCTACCCTACCGGCTGGCGGCTCCCAATTGAGAGCTCCCGGTACAGCTCGAGGGTCTGGCGGTGCACCACGCCCCGATAGCGTGCCTCCTGGCCGCGTCGGGTGGGCCCGGCGTCCCCGTAGCCCGACCGGGAGGCCAGCTCCTCCATCACGCCCTCCAACCCCAGCCGGTCGCCGATGGCATCCGTGGCACGCAGGAGGAGACGATAGAGACGCTCGTCGGCGCAGCCCCGCAGCGCTGTCCGGAGGAGATCCGCCGCCTCCCGCCCGTTGCCGGCTCCGAGCTCGGCCAGCGCCGCTCGTTCGGCCAGATCGGCGATGGAGGCCTCGATCTCCGCCTGGTGGCCGTCGAGGACGGCCCAGTCGGGGGCGCGCAGGCCGTCAAAGGGTCTGCCGCGGACGAGTCGAAGTGCCCGGCGCCAGCTCGCGGGGTCGTCTCGCCGGCTCAGCTCTCCGAAGTGCGACCAGTCGGTGCCCACCGTGGCACCCAGCTGCAGGCGGCCGTGAGAACGGGGAAGGTGGTCGAGGCCGAGGAGGGAGCGGCCGAGCGCCCGCCGAGCCTCCGACGAGACCGAGTGGACGGTGGCGAGGGCCATCGTCCGGTCGGGCCAGAGGGCGGCGACCCACTGTTCGGTGCAGACCCCGTCCCGGTGCGCGGCGAGGTAGGCCACGAGGTCCAGGGCCCAGGGTCGGCGGAAGGGGCGGGCGGCCCCGTGCACGAGGACCGGACCGAGGATCGAGACCTCCACCTCCGGTCGCGGCGGGCACGGCATGTGGCAGTGCGGGTGGGAGGAAGGCACGCAGGGAACGGTCGCCCTAGAGCCAGCCCTTGACGAGCTCCTCCCTCCTCACCTCCCACTCCTCCGCCGTCATGGCGAACCGGAGGTGGTCCTCCCAGCGCCCGTCGATCTCGAGGAACCGCTCGGACAGGCCCTCCTGGCGAAGCTCGAGCTTCTCCACCACCCGCCGGCTCGGACGGTTGCGCGGAATGATCGAGATCTCGACCCGGTGCAGCCCGAGGGTGTCGAACGAGAACCGCAGGGCGCATGCCACTGCCTCGGGCACGTAGCCCCGACCGGCCATGGCCTGGTCGACCCAATAGCCGACGAACCCGCTCTGGAACGGTCCCCGCTGGATCGACGAGAGCGTGATCTCCCCGACCAAACGATCCCCCACAAAGATGCCAAACCCGTATCCGGTCCCGAGCTGTCGCTCCCGGTCGCGAATGGCGCAACGGGCGGCGAAGCTGGCGCGATCCTCGGCGGGTGGCGGCGCCCCCCGAGGGCGGGGCTCCCAAGGGACGAGCCAGTCGCGGCAGCGGGTACGGACCTCGTGCCACTGCTCGTAGTCGCCCTCGACGAAGGTGCGGAGCGTGATGCGCCGGCCTGGCAACTCGAGGGGCGCCACCTTCGACGCTCGCGCCGACCTCACCGGTGCCCTCCGGCCATGGGAAACCGTCTCCCTGCCACGCCGCATGGTGGCAGGTCGGAAGGGTGGGGCGCCAACAGGATCGGTGGCCACCGGTTCTCGGCGTTGGCGCTGGAGGCGCCTGGCCCGCTCATGAGCTGGGACAAGACCCGGCGGCCGGACGCCGGGCCACGCCCCGGTCGTCGCACGGGCACGCCACAATGTGGGATGACCCTGCGGGAGTACGTCTCGCACCGCTCGGTGCGGCTCGCCGACGCCACCATGGCGGGACGTCTCCGGCTCGACGCGCTGAGCCGTTACCTCTCCGAGGTGGCTCAGGACGACGTCGAGGATGCCGGATACCAGGAACCGGTCGGCTGGCTGGTCCGCCGCACCACGCTGACCATCGCGCGCTTCCCCTCGCTGGGCGAGCGCCTCCGGCTCGCCACGCGCTGCTCTGGCGCAGGGCCCCGATGGGCAGAGCGCACGACCGAGGTCACGTCGGCCACGGATCCCGGCGATCTCGCGATCCGCGCGACGGCGCTGTGGGTCGCCATCGATCCGAGGAGTGGGCGGCCGACCCGGCTCGGCGCGGAGTTCGACCGCATCTACGGTCCGGCAGCGGGTTCGACACGACCCTCGACCCGACTCGCGCATCCGCCACCCGACCCTGACCTCGACACCCGGTCCTGGCCCTTGCGCTCCACCGACTTCGACGTCTTTGGCCACGTCAACAATTCGATCCACTGGGCGGCCGTGGAGGACGAGCTCGCGATCGCCGGGGGACGGCCTCCCGGGCGCGCCGAGATGGAGTACCACCATCCGGTGCTCCCGATCGGCGGGCTCGAGGTGGGCCGGCGATGCCTAGGCGACGAGATCGAGGTTTGGCTCCTCCAGGCGGGCCGGCGCGTCGCCTCGGCCCTCCTCCGGGACTCGGCGGCCGGCTGACGGACTCCAATCGCTGACCAACGCGTCTAACGGTCCTTGGCGAAGCGCTCGACCACGCGCCGCATCCGGCGTTGCTCGTCCGGATCGAGCGAGGCTCGCCAGCCCTCCGGCCGACCCGCCCGGGACCGCCGCATGGAATATCCCTTTCCGGGCCTTTGGGAGCGCGCGACGTAGCGCTCGAGCTCGGGCAGCCGCGTGCCTCCGAGCTCGCGAGCCACCCCGGCGAGGCTCTCGAGCGGGTCTTGGACCACGTCGTCGTAATTGAGCGCGATCCAGTCGGGGTGTTGCGAAATCGTCTCGCTCACGACCGCCGATGCAAAGGCGGCCCACCACGCGCAGGATTCCAGCACGTCGAGCCGGGTCGGCAGGGGGGGCAGGCCGAGCGGGTCGACGAAGCGCCGGCGGTTGACAGGATGCTCGTAGGCACGCCGGAGCTTCTCGAAACGGTCGGGTCCGGTGCCCAACCGGTAGAGGCTCGCGCCGACGGCGAGCGGGTCTCTCCGGACGGCGACCACCCGCCGCGGCCGGTACCGCTCCACCAGCCAGTCCAGAGCGAAGAGCGCGTAGACGGTCTTCACGAGGACCGGGCGGTCGGGAACGCTCCTCTCCGCAGGCGCGGGCAGCAGGCGGAGCTTCACCCGGCGCGACGCCTGGAGGAGGGTCCGCGCCCACCTCGTGGCGGGCCGCTCGACGGCCGGGGGGAGCCGGGAGAAGGCGCCCACGACGGCCTCGGGGACGGGGCGGATGGGCCAGGCGCCCGAGAACGCGGCATCCCACAGCGCGACATAGTCGGCGAGGTCGGGACCGTCCTCGCCCGGCTCCAGGACGGGGTAGCGAGACAGGGCCGGCTCGTGACGCGCCAGGGGGTTCACTCCCGGACTGTCGGGCTCGTGGAGGTAACGGCTGCCGGTCCCGAGACTGAGGGCCGTCGCGATCCACGAGGTCCCCGAGCGTTCCGGCCCGACGACCAGGATGGCCTCGCTGTTCGGGTGCGCCGGAGCCGGGCCGGCGGGGATGCGCTCGCCGGGGAGCTCGGGCACGGCGTATGTTCCCCATCGCCCCCGCCGCTGTCAACAGGGATGGCGGTCGATCGGGTTGCGCGGACCCGGCGCTCGAGGGGACGAACGGCTCGAGTGGCCGAGGTTCAGGCGGCCAGTCGCCGGCGCAGGTCCTCGACGCCGTCCCCATCGAGCTCGGGGAGGGCCACGGGGCGGCCGCTCGCCACGAGGAGGATCGCCTCACCGGTCCCGTTGACCTCCGGCCCCTCGCCGTACGACCAATCGAGGTCCGTGGCCACGAGGTGCAGACCGGCCACCCGCTTCTTCGACCCCACGAAGCCACCCAGCCCGGGCACGACGCCGAGCGCCGCGGTCAGCCGGTCCTCCGGCATCACCCTCGGTTGACCGAGGGGCCGTCGAATGTCCTGGTGGTGGATCAGGTGGTCGACCAGTCCCTCCTGCGGCTTGATCATCTTGGTGATGCCCTTGCGGATGTTTTGCTGGTGGATCGAATCGAACACGGCCAGGATCTCGGCGGGCGAGTGGCTGGACCCGAAGCCGATCGACTCCTCGAGAGAGGCCTTGGGCACGTTGAAGCCGTGACGCGCCACCTTGCCCACCATCGTCGGCAACGGGGTCGTGTAGCCGATGCACATGTGACTGATCACGTCGCGCACGCGCCAGCCCTGGCAGAGACTCGGATGGTCCCACTGGTCAACGCTCAGCCCGTGCAAGAACTCGCTGATCGCGGCCATCTCCTCGAGCCGCATCCGGTCGTAGTCCATCGATTCCTCCCCCTCGCTCCGGGCCCCCAATCGGGCCCCCCCAATTTCGTCGCGCCCGGCCCGCACGGATCACTCCGGGCGATCCGTGCACGGGCCGGACATCCCACTGGAGGCGCTCTCGGCGCTCGGAGCTCGCGGCGGCGCTTGGACGCCGACGCTCCTGACCGTCTGGCGCGACGGTCGGGCCCACTCGCCGATGGCCGACGGGCAGCGCCACCACTACCAAGAGGCCCTCGCCGCCGGGGCCTTTGGCGCCCGCACGTTTCTCGGCCGCCCCGGATTCTGCATGGGGGACGCAGCAGACCTCGTCACGTACGACGCAGACCCCGCCAGGACCCCGACGTCCTGCGGCAACCCGCGGCCATCGTCCGGCGCGGCCGCAGGGTGCGCTAGGAGGTGCGGGCCAGCGCGGCCCGCACAAAGCCGGCGAATCCCTGCGGGTCCGAGACGTGGGCGACGTGCGTCGCACCTTCGATGACGTGCTCGGGTTGGCCGGTCAGGACGGCGATGCGGTGCGAGGCCTCCTGGCTGTACGGCCAGCTCCGGGAGCCGTGCCCGATCACACTTGGCACCTCCAGGTCAGACCAGTCGTAGGGGGCCTCGAGCTCGGACGCCAGGTCGGCGCAGAAGGCGTCGCCCTCCCGGCGTCGCTCCTCGCGCGCCTCGTCCGAGAGCCGGTCCCAGGCGTCCCGCCCGCTGACGGCCACGTAGATCCGCTCGGCGATCTTGCCCGGGTCCTCGCCGCTCGCGATGGCCTCGAGCGAGCGCCGCGGCTCAGGCGGCCAAAAGTCCATCCACGGCACGGGGGGCTCCCAGAGACCCAGCGCTCGGACGGAATCCGGTCTCGTGATCGCCGCGAGCACGGCGACGTGGGACCCGAAGCTGTGCGCCACCACCACGGAGGGGCAGTCCCCGATCACCTCGAGCAGGTCCCGGGCGTGGTCCGCAAGGGACCTTGCGGGATCGAGCCCGACCGATGCGCCGTAGCCGCGCCGGTCGTAGGTCGTCACACGCAGGTCCGTCAGGTGCCCCCGGACCGCCCCGAAGCTGGCCGACCGGTCCGCCGCCCCGTGCACCAGGATGACCGGCGGCCCGAGCCCGTCGGCAGGTTCCTCGACCGTGGCGATGACGCCTCCGGGCGTCCGGATCTCGGTCACGGTGCTTGACTAGCCGTCCTGACGAACCCGATCAAGTTGACGACGCCTTGCGTGGGTGGGGGTGGTCGCTCGGTCAAAGCTCCGAGAGTCGACGGACGAGGAACCGACGCTCCACGTCAGTGGCGGCCAGCCGCAGGGCGCGCTCGAACGCCCGGCGGGCTTCGTCGTCGCGGCCGAGACGGCGCAGCAGCTCGGCCCGGGTGGAATGAAGATAGCGGTAGTCGCCGAGATCGAGCGAGTCGATGAGCTCGAGCGCTTGTTGGGGCGCGCCAGCCTCGGCGACAGCAACCGCCCGATTGAGGGCAACGACTGGCGAGCCGGTAAGACGTTCGAGGCGTTCGTAGAGCACCGTGATCTCGTTCCAGTCGATCTCCTCCTCGGCTTGCAGCGACGCGATCGCCGCCTGGAGCACGTACGGACCGGCAGGCGATCGCAGCGCCAGCGCTTGTTCGAGCGCAGAGCGGCCAGCGTCGATCTTTGCCCGGTCGTGCCGGGAGCGATCCTGCTCGGCCAGCGGGATCAGCTCGCCCTCCGCCACGCGCGCCTCGCGGCGTGAGTCGTGGAGCAGCATTAGGGCGACCAGCCCGTACACCTCCGGCTCGTCGGTCATCAGCTCAGTCAGGAGTCGCCCCAGCCGGATCGCCTCGGCGGCGAGATCGCCTCGGTCGGTGTAGCCCTCGTTGAAGATCAGGTAGATGACGGCCAGCACCGCCGACAAGCGGTCCGGCAGCACGCGGTCGGGGGGCACCGCGAACGGGATCCCCGTTGCCTTGATCTTGGCCTTGGCCCGCGAGACCCGGCGCTTCATCGTCTCCTCGGATACGAGGAAGGCGCGAGCGATCTCCTCGGTGGTGAGGCCTCCCAGGGCACGCAGCGTCAGCGCCACCTGCGCCTCGACGGCCAGCGTCGGATGACAGCAGGTAAAGATCAGCTTCAGCCGATCATCACCGATCGTGCTGTCGTCGAGGTCGATCTCGTCCATGGTCGCGGTCAGCCGATCGTTCTGGAGCAGCCGTCGCTTGTCCTGGAGCGTCCGCTCGCGTCGCAGGCGGTCGATGGCGCGGTTGCGGCCGGTGGCCACCAACCAGGCCACCGGGTGCTCCGGCACCCCGGCATCGGGCCACCGCTCGGCCGCGATCGTAAAGGCCTCCTGTGCGGCTTCTTCGGCGAGATCGACGTCACCGAGGAAGCCGACCAGGGAAGCCAAGACGCGGCCCCACTCGCGCCGGAAGACCTCCTCGATCAGAAGGCATCCTCCGTTGGGATCTCCACCAAAGGCCGGACCTCGACCGCACCGCCGAGCCGCACCGCCGGAATCCGCTGGACGAACTCCAACGCTTCGTCCAGGTTGGAGGCGTCGAGCACGTAATAGCCGCCGAGCACCTCCTTCGTGTCGGCGAAGGGGCCGTCGGTGATCAACGCTTCGCCGGGACCGTGACGGACTGTGGTCGCGGTCTCGGCGGGTTGCAGGTGGGCGCCTCCGATGCAGCGCGGGTCCTCGCGCAGCGCCAGGTAGGCAGCGTTTACGGGTCCGTACTCGTCGGGGTCGAGCGCTTCGTGGCTGCCAGGCTTCGGGAAGATGAGCAGTGCGTACTTCATTTTTGCCTCCTTGGGTGGATCATCTCTCGACATCGAGACGAATAGGCGGCACCGCAGGGGACGGCGACTGTCGAAATTCTTCCGGTTGGTGTCTGCCACGTGGTGGGGACGGAGGGATTCGAACCCTCACTGGGGGCGTTTTAAGCGCCTTGCCTCTGCCGATTGGGCTACGTCCCCCGGAGAGATGGTGGCCCCCCGTCGGGCTCTCGCGTCAACGGTGCCCCCTCCACGGGTCCGGCGGGTACCGAGAGACGGGTTCCGCCCGAGGCACCGGAGGCGCCGGCGAGCAGCTCCGACCAGATCGCGAGCTCGTCGCCGAAGGGGTCTGGGACCACCTGGCCACCGTGGTGGACCATCCTCTCGTCACCAAAGACCATGGTCGGGCGCGTCCGTCGGTCCCAGCGGTCCCACCCGTTCGCCGAGGCGATACCCGCGCCGCCCGACCTGGCGTAGGAGACCCAGGCGCCCTGCATGGTGCGAGAGAGCGTCTCGGCACCCCTGAGGAGGCCCCCGACGTACGGCTCGACGGCCTCGTGGGCCTGGCAACCGAACACGAAGGGGATCTCGACGGCGTGGCAGGCGCCCAGTACCCCACCAAAGGCCGGCGTCGGCCAGGTGAAGAGGTACACGAACGTGTCCTCGCGGTGGGCTCGCTGCCCGTTGGCGAACCGGACCGAGGGCCAGCGGAACACCAAGTCGGTGCCCAAGGCCACCCACAGATGCCACGGGCTGTGGGGCTCCCCCCGGGCCGCCCTCGTCTCCCGGTAGAGAGAGATCGCGGCTCCGGCATCGATCTGCGGCGCCGCCCGGCGCAGCCAGCTCACGAGACCCGGCTCGTCGATCTGGAAGAAGCGAGGGTTGCTGAGGCCGAAAAAGGCCATCTCGTCACGGTTGGATCCGATCACCAACTCGAAATCGCGGGCCTGGCCCGAGTCCACCGCCCGCCTCGGATCCTCGGGAAGAAACGTCCCGTCAACGGTCGGAAGGAAGGGAAGGGGCAGCTCTCCGGCCCGAGGGTCCACCGTCTGCATCTCGCGTTGTGCGCGGACCAGCTCGCCCGGAGGCACGGGCTCGAGGGCTGCTCGCGACACCGTCTCCAGCCCCAGACGTCGCGCCAGGTCCTCGGCGGCCTCCTCGGCTCGGTCCTGCGAGTGCGTGTAGGGCGGACCGCTCTGGACGATGGCACGACGGAACAGGCCCCTCGCCGCGGGCGAGGTCATCAAAGCGCTCACGCTCATCCCGCCGGCGGACTCGCCGAAGACCGTCACCTTCGACGCGTCCCCGCCGAACACGTCGATGTTGTCCCGCACCCAGGACAGTGCGAGGACCTGGTCCATGAGCCCCATGTTGCCGATCCGGCCGGTCTCGGGATCGGCCAGCGAGGGGTGCGCCAAAAACCCGAGCGCCCCCAGTCGGTAATTCAACGTGACCACCACCACGTCGCCCCGGCGGGCGAGGTGGCCACCGAGGTAGAGGAGCCCGTAGCCCGTACCGGAGGTGAAGCCCCCGCCGTGCAGCCAGACCATCACCGGGCGCCGGACGCCGTCGAGGCCCGGCGTCCACACGTTGAGCGTGAGGCAGTCCTCGTCCTGCTCGACGGGTTCCCCGGGCAGGGCCATGCCGGGGAGGGGTCGGGCCTGCGGGGCCATGGGCCCCGGTGAGGTGGCCTCGAGGGTCCCCGGCCAGGGTCGTGGCGGCCGGGCGGCCCGCCAGCGCATCGAGCCGCTCGTCGGGCCCCCGTAGGGGATACCGGCGAACGCCCAGATCCCGTCCTCGTGGCGGCCGCTCACCCGGCCGCTCGTGATCTCCACTTCCCCCTTCACGCACCCCGAGCCTGCCGCACCGAGCAGAGGGTCGCCAACCAACCGGCGAATCCCGGCGCTGGCCGTGGCGAGCTACCCTCAGGCGGTCGCCCCGATGAACCCCGACTCCGAAGCCGCGACCGCCTCCATCCCTGCCCCCTGCCCCGAGTACTTCGAGACCTTCTCCTCGTCGGCCTCCCCTTCCGCGGACCGGTCCTCCCCGGAGAAGCCGGTATCCGTGGAGCGATCGCTGGTCGTGCCCGCTTTCAACGAGGCCGCACGCCTCGGCGAGGGACTGTCCCGACTGTCCGATGCCGTGGCGGCCGGGGCGATCGATCTGGAGACGACGGAGATCGTCTTCGTGGACGACGGCAGCGCAGACGACACCGCCTCCCTGGCGCGCCGGCTTCTCGCGCACGCCCCTCACCTGCGGGTGTTGCGCCTGGCGCGCCACTCGGGCAAGGGGGCCTCGGTCCGGGTCGGCGTCGCCGAGGCCAGGGGCGCCCGGGTGGCCTTCGCCGACGCGGACATGGCCATCCTCCCCACCCAGCTCCCCGACCTGTATCGGGCGCTCGACCATGCGGAGGTGGCCATCGGATGCCGGGAGCTCCCCGGCTCCAGCGTGGACTCCTCCAACCTCCTCCGCAGCCTCGGCGGACGGGGTTTCAACCACCTCGTCAACCTGGTCACCAACGCCGAGCTCAGCGACACCCAGTGCGGTTTCAAGGCCTTCCGGACACCGGCGGCGCGCCTGCTGTTCCACTACTCGGTGATCGACGGGTTCGCCTTCGACGTCGAGGTGCTCCACGCCGCGCGTCGGCTGGGCCTCAGGATCGCCGAGGTGCCGGTGCGCTGGCTGCGGATCGAGGGAAGCCGGATACACCCGCTGCGCGACCCGGTCCGGATGCTCGCCGACGTCGCCAAGGTCCGGCTCGGCGTACGCCGGCCCCCTCCCGTCCCCGCGCTGGTCCTCGGCGGCGACGGCGTGACGGCCGGCGCCGTGAGGGATCTGCTCGGACCCGTGGTCCCGGTCCTGCCACGCTTCGGCGGCGACGTGATGGTGCTCATGGCGCTGCAGGGAGCGAGCTCGTGCGACGAGGTGAGCAAGCTCCTGTCGGAGCGCTGGCCCGACGCGAGGCTGGAGGCGACGACCATGACGGCAGGCGACCTCCGGAGCCTCGCCCCCTTGGACATCGCCCCGGCCGGCCCCCCTTGAGAGAGCCCGCCTGGCCGGATCGGTCGCCCTCCGGGCAAAGCGAGCACCCGATTAGCATTGGGCGATGACCACCAGGTCGCCCTCGGCGCCGCACGAGGCGGTCCGTACCCACCTGGTGCCCGTGCCCGTTGCGGTCGATCAGCCGCCCGGAGACCCCCGACTCAGCGACGTCGACGAGTGGGGTCGCTCCGAGCATGTACGCGAGATCGCCCGGCGCCTGCTCGAGCCTGCCTACTCCAAGTGGTTCCGGGTCGAGTGGGAGGGCCTCGAGAAGATCCCCACCGAGGGTGGTGCGCTCCTCGTCGCCAACCACGCTGGGGCCATCCCCATCGATGCGCCCGTCATCATGCACGGCGTCGAAAAGGAGTTGGGCCGCGCCGTCTACGGGCTGGCCGACTTCTTCTTCCGCACGATCCCGGTCGTGGGGACGCTCTGGGCCCGTGGCGGTGGCGTTCCCGCCCGGCCCGACAACGCCTACCGGCTCCTGCACGATCGCCGGCAGCTCGCCCTCGTGTTCCCCGAGGGCGTGCGCGGGACCTCCAAGCGCTACACGGATCGCTACCGGCTGCGCCGCTTCGGGCGGGGAGGCTTCGTGGAGATCGCCATGCGCGCCGGGGTGCCGGTGATCCCGATCGCCGTGGTCGGCGCCGAGGAGGCAATGCCCGTCCTTACCACGATCCCGGTGCTGCCCCGGCTCATCGGTGTCCCGTACATCCCGGTCACCGTCAACATGCTCGCCCTCGGTCCTCTCGGGCTCGTCACCTACTTTCCGGCCAAATTCAAGTTCCGGGTCCTCGACCCCGTCACCTTCGACGTCCCGCCCGACCTGCCGCGCTACTCGAAGAGCCGGGTCATGGACGAGGCCGAGCAGATCCGCAACCAGATCCAGGAGACCGTGTTCGACATGCTGCGGGACCGGCGCAGCGTGTGGTTCGGCTGAGCCGTCGGGTGGGGCACCGCATCCTCGTCACCGGGGCCGACACCTTTTGGGGTGGTCGTGCGGTCCAGGCGTTCGAGTCGGACCCCGAGACCGAGATCGTGATCGGGATCGGCAGCCATGCGCCGCCGGTGCCCTTCGACCGGGCGGAGTTCGTTCGCGTCGATCAGGCCTACTCCATCCTCAACCGCATCGTGCGGGCCACCCAGGTCGACACGATCGTCCACACATCTCTGGTGGTGGACTCGACCCGGGTCTCCCCGAAGGCACTGCACGACATCAACGTGATCGGCACCATGAACCTCCTCGCGGCGGCCAGCGCGAGCGGCTCGTCGGTGAGCCAGCTCGTGGTCAAGTCGTCGTCGCTCGTCTACGGCTCCTCGGAAAGGGATCCCGCCGTCTTCGCCGAGGACACGCCGCGCAGCGCGCCGCCTCGTACACGCATCGAGCGGACCCTGGTCGAGGCGGAATCCCTGGTCAGAGACTTCGACGAGTACAACCCTGGGACGGTCGTCACCCTGTTGCGCTTCGCCAACGTGCTCGGCAACGACCTCGTCACGCCCATCAGCAAGAACCTCTCCCGGCACCTCTTCCCGACGATCTTCGGCTTCGACCCTCTCGTGCAGTTCGTCCACGAGCGCGACGTCGTGAACGCGCTGGAGTACGTGACCCGCAAACAGCTCGGCGGCGTCTACAACGTCGCCGGTGGCGGTCAGCTGCCCTGGAGCGAGGTGGCCACGATCTGCGGGACCCGCCCCTTCCCGCTCCCCCCCTGGCGCTCCCGGTTCGGGATCGCGGCACTTGTCCGGGCGGGCTACTTCCATTTCCCGCCCGAGCTCGAGGCGCTGCTGCGCTACGGCCGGGGCATCGATACCCGCCGACTCGTCGACACGGGGTTCCGGTACCGCTACACGAGCGCAGGTGCGGTCAAGAGCTTTGCCGACGGCCTGCGACTTCGTCGCTGGGCGGGGCGCGATCGCGCACAGTACCGGTACGAGCACGACGTGGAGCAGTTCTTCCGGCACTCCCCCGCGGTGGTCTCCTCCCGGGATTCCTAGGTCTCGGAGTGCCGGAGCCTGCCGGCCCGGCCGACCACCGTGGCGAGCGACCCCTCCGCCGAGGCCTCGCGCACTAGTCTGCTGCGCAACTCCGGGTCGAAAAGGCCCTGATCGGGGCGGGTCTTCCCTGCCGTGCCGCACAATCCCATGGAATTCGAACGACTCGCCCGGCTTGGAGAGCAACTCGGCACCCCGACCCGGGACGAGTCCTCCCCCGATTTCCCGCCCCGGGATCCGTTTCCCGAGATCGCCGAGCCCCCCGCCTCGACGCGGCTCCTCGAGACCTGGCGCGTCCTGGCGCTGCCGATCGTGCTGGGCGTCGCCTGCCGGCTGATCCTCATCCCCCTCACCTCGTGGTCCAAGGACGATTCGATCTGGTGGCTGGCCACCGCCAACGGCATGCAGCACCTCGCCCTCTACCAGCGCATCGGGTTCTCGTACCCGCCGCTTTGGGGAGACCTCCTCCAGGGCGGCGGGTGGCTCCTGCAACATCTCGGCTTCTCGACGACGGACCTCGGTCGCTCCAACCTGCAGCTCGAGGGACTCGCCGGGAGCAACGCCTTCTCCGTCATCGTTACCACTCCCCTGTTCAATTGGTTCTTCAAGGGCATCCTCTTCCTCTTCGACCTGGGTGCCGGCCTGCTGCTCTACGAGGTCGTGCGGAGGACGACCAACGAGCGGAGGGCCCGCTCGGCCTTTTGCCTCTGGTTCCTCAATCCCTTCGTGATCTTCGAGAGCAGCGTGTTCGGAGCCTTTGACATCATCGTGGCCTTTACGATCCTCGCCGCGATCGTGCTGTTCCTCTCCAATCGCTACGTATGGGCCGGGATCGCCCTCGGGCTGGCGATCATGGCCAAGGGCTCGCCGGCCTTCTTGGTTCCGCTGTTCGTGCTGGTGGCCTTTGATCGGGGTGGTGACACCGTCGAGTCGCGCCTTCGCGCCGCCGCGCCGCTGGTGGGCGGGCTGGGCGCATGCATCGCCGTTCTCATGCTCCCGGTGCTCGCGACCGGCCAGCTGCACGCGATGCTGAGCGGGCTCTTTGGGCGCACGAGCAGCAGCCCGCCCGGGGGGTATTCCGTCTTTGGGCTCCTCGGGTTCCGGGGCCTGAACGGTCTCGCCACGTCGCTCACGAACTGGGGGGGCCTCGGAAGGCTGATCCTCGCCCTCCAGCTCCTGGTGGCGATCCTGCTCGGTCTCGTCGGCATGCGACGGGCAAGAAGGGACCTGGCCTTCACCCTCGTCGCCACGGTCGGACTCATCATGGCCGTGGTCGTGATCCTCGGGCCGGTCGCCAACGCACAGTACGTGCTGTGGTTCCTGCCCGAGCTGATCACCCTGGCGGTGCTCTGGCGCCGGGCGATGTGGTCGGTGATCGCCTTCAGCGTCGCCGCGCTGGCCTCCGTCATCACCCTCTACGGCCCCACGGCGCTGCTCTTCCCCCTCTTGGACCACCTCGTCTCGCCGACTGCGGTGACCAACGACGTGACGTCGTGGACGATCATGGCCCCAATGCCGTGGAGCTCGGGGCCCGGCGGCACCAACTTTCGTGGGCCCATCACCGTCCTCGTGCTGACCGGCCTGTTCTCGATCTTCAGGGCCGTGTTGTGGACACCCACTCCCCGGCGCCAACGGTTGGTGGCCCTCTTCGGCGCCACCAGCGGGGGGGTCGTCCCGGCCATGGCGGTGATCCTCGTCGCCGCCGTCTCCGGGACGGCCTTGGTGGGAGCTGCGGGAGCCTCCGCAGCGGGAGCCTCCGTCGGACTCGCGGCCACGAGCACACCGCAGGGAACCGAGGTGACGGCGACCGTTGGCGCGAGCGCCTCGGTGCAGGACCTCCGGCTGGCGTCCTTCCCGACACTCATCACCGAGGTGCCGACGGACGTCGACATCTTCGTCGACAGCACGTACCCGGTCGTCGGGACCACCCCTGTCGCCGTCCGCAACATCGCCAACGGCCTCACCAACGAGTTGCGACTCCACGGCTATCGGGGCACGGTACGCAACGTCGACGCGGACCAGCTGCGGGAGCTGCTGCTGGATCGAGGGGCCGCATCCCACACGGCCCTCGTGGACATGAGCGGCATGTTGCCGCTACAGGTGTTCTCCGCACAGACGGACCTGGTGTCGCCCTGGTTGCGTGCGGGTGGCACGGTCTACTGGAGCGGCGCCGTCATCGGCACCTACTCCGGGACTCGTGGCGAACCGAGCAACGCCACGTCCTACGACGGCAGCTTGGGCCCGACGGGCGTCGGCCGCTTCCTGGATCCCACCCGCGCCTCCACCGCGCTCGCCAACCCCTTTAGCGTAGGAACCGTGCCGGCGCCTCCGGCTCGGGCCTTCGGGTTGCGGTACCAATTGAACTACCAGGCTCCCGTGACCGTCCCACCACTTCCCGATATGACCAGGTTCGGTTGGAGCTCCCAGGGCCGTTCGTCGATCACCCGCGTGTCCGAGGGGCTCGGCGAGCTCCTGCTCTTTGGCGGGCTCAACTACGCCCAGGGCCTCATCGTCCCGGATCTGGAGCTCATGATCACGAGCGGTATGACGCGGAGCAACGGACCGTTCACATCCGTGTCGGTGCCACAAGACATCATCGAGCGAGGGGGCAAGGTCAAGTGGACCGTCCCCAACGCCTCGGCCCCGCAACGGACGGTGGTGATCGCGTTCGACCCGAGCGACGCCGGGATCGTGTTCGTGAGGACCATCGCCTCGACGGGATGAGCCCGGGGGTTACGGTTCGCCCCGCCCAGGGGCAGCCAGCCGGTCACCACCGACGACCAGGCTGCTCGCTCCCACCCGGCTCGCGGCGCTCGTGCCGCGCCCGGCCGGCGGTGCCGGCGGCCGGCGGTGCCGGCGGTGCCGGCGGTGCCGGCGGTGCCGGCGGTGCCGTTATGGCGGCTCGCAGGTCGCGGCGGGGGCTGCACCTGCCAGTCGTCGCCGTATCTGGGCTCGCGCCGCCGGGGTTCTACGTACAGGGCATGGGCCGCTTGTGCCTCTGGTGGCACGGATGGTGCTCCGGGCGGTTCCGCGCCGTCGGGACGCGTCCTGCGAACCACGGTGACGATCGCGAAGATCAGCAGCGGGAGAAAGCAGAGGACGACCACCAACCACCCGACGAACAGCGGCGGGATCGTCGTCAACGAGCGACCCCACCCCCGGGACCTGAGACCCACCAGGCGAGAGAGCGAGGCACTATCGAGCCGACGCTCGTGCGGCGTGCGGCGCCGGCCCCATGTTGCCGCGCAGCGCGTCCATCGTGCCACGAACGTAGGCACCCGCCGCCCCCGTGCGGTGCCCGCGCACCAGGCGCCAGGCGTTGTAGCCGCCCCAAACGACAAAGATGCCCACGACCCGCGACCATCGCATCCCGCGGGGCCCCGTGTCGAGCGCGAAGCGCAGGGGGTTGCGGGCCAGGTAGTACGCCGTGTTGGGGGAGAGACCCAGGCTGCCCCTCTGCTCCGAGGAGACGCCCAGGGCGTGGCTGCACAACGTCTCGCCGACGTACCGGCAGCGCCACCCCCGGGCGCGGGCTCGGTAGCACCATTCGACGTCCTCGTAGTACATGAAGAAGTCCTCGCGGAACGCACCCACATCCCGCCACGCCGCGCTCGACAGGAGGGCGCAGCAGCCCGAGACGTAGTCGGCATCCGAGCTCGCCGGCGGGCGGTCAGCAGGCGACCCGAGGCCCCGGTGACGGGTGAAGGCGAGCCGTCGATCGTGGATCCCGCCGGCAAACCACAGTTGATCGGGGCGGTCGGTGATCCGCACCGCGGGGCCGACGACGGCCGCGCCGGGGGCGCGATCGGCCTCCTCCAGGCAACGCTCGAGGCAGCGCGCATCGGCGGTGGCGTCGTTGTTGAGCAACAGGGTCCATTCGACGCCCTGCTCCAGCAGGCGCGCCATGCCGAGGTTCGCCGCTCCGGCGAACCCCAGGTTCTCGCCGACGGCGACGACCTCGAGCCCGTCGATGCCGAGCTGCGCCATCTGGCGCAGCGACTCCGGCGAGCACTCCTGGGCCACGCACAGGATCACCTCGGGGCGTCGGTTCATGGCGGCAAGGCTCTCGAGCGCCGCGAGGGTCTCGGGTCGATCTCGCCAGGCCACCACCACGGCTCCGACCCGGGGCGTGCGAGCCGCGTCGACCTTGGTGCACGCTGCGGCCGGCCCGAATTCGGCTGGCGGCAGCGCCTCCCCGGTCACCGTGACGATCAGAGTGCGTCGCCGCGGGCCCGCCCGCGCATCGAAGCCGACCAGCTCTCGGTCGAACCGGTCGCCCCGGAGGAATGAAACGATCGCTTGGAGCTCCCGATCCTGGGCCACACCCCGCTCTCGGGGGGCCCGTGCAGCATGTCCTGGTACCGGGCCCTGCTGCGCGCCAACGTCTCCAGCGCACAGGCGACGGCGACGTGGGCGAAGCGCTCGGGTCGCCGGATCAGATACCGGGCAACCGCCCGCGCCACCAGCGTGGTGTTCATGCTCATCGGGCTGTAGCCGGTGGTGCGGCGCACGTCGAGATGGCCACGATGGACCCTCTCCCTCTGCTGCAGGTAGTCCCCGATCCTCTCCGGGCCGAAATTGTGCACGACGGCGTCCTCGACGTAACGGAGCTGGACGCCGGTCGAGCGAACCTGCTGCTCGATGCTCACCTCGTCCACCAGGGAGTTGGTGGGGATCTCATCGAACAATCGACGGAAGACGACCGCCTCGCCGAGCTTGGGGCCCATGCGAGCGAGCTCGTGGTGCAGCTCCCAGAGGGTGTGGACCACGTTGCCGGCCAGGCCACCTCGGGGATTGGTCGGCACGACGTGCGCGCCGGTCATGCCGTAGGACTCATCGGCCAAGGGGGCAACGAGCCGGCTCAGCGCCCCGGGCGTCAGCAGGACGTCAGCACCGATCAGCGCGCAGTAAGGCTGCGTGGTTGCTGCGAGGAAACGGTTGATGGCGGCCGCCTTGCCGTTGCGTTCGGGCTCGACGATGACCCTGGTCCTCGGATCACGGGCCGCGATCTGGCGCGCCACCTCGACGGTGTCGTCGCTGCATCCGCTGGCGACGACCACGACCACCGGAACGCGGGTGGCGCCAGCCCGCTCTCCCAGGATGGCCTCCAGACAGGGGCCGATCATCGCCGCCTCGTCGTGCGCCATGACCCCGACCGCGGTCTGGCGGAGCAGGCTGGTGGCCCGGGCGGCGTCGATCGGGACGGTCGTGGCCGGCTCCCGGTCCTGCCGGGGCGCAAAGGCCGAGCGACGGGGTTCGCTAGAGGCCACGATTGCCAGGATAGAAGAGGGCTTGACCGTGGTCGGGATACCGCGCCAGAAGTGACGTGAGGGTGACTCGAATCAACGCGGCTTCCTGTGAACGAGCTGGACGAACGATGACGATCTGGTATGTGGGGTCGGTGGGATTTTGCCGGATGGTCACGACAGAAGTCTCTAGTTTAAATGTTTGGTAACGATATCGGGCACCCCGCCATCACGGGTGGATGGAGCCCAGCTGGGACGCGACGAGCCCGTCGAGGATGTCAGCCTCGGAGACCAGGCATTCGTCGAATCCGAGGCGGGCGAGGCATTCGGACAATATCAAGACCCCTCCGACAAGGACGTCCTCACGACCCCTGACCATGCCGGGATGGTGCAGGCGTTGCGCGCTCGTCTCCGCCGCGAGGATGTCGCGCCAACGGTCCACGACGTCGGCTCGAAGCCCGAACAGGTGCACCTTCTCCCGGTCGTACTCGACGAGCCCGAGCTCGAGAGCCACGACCGTGCTCACGGTGCCGGCCAGCCCGATGCATCGACTGCCGTCCGGCAACCGGCCCAGCAGCGGGATCGCGTGGACCGCACGTGCGAGCTCGGCGTCGATGCCACGCCGGGCCGAGTCGAGCTCCTCGGGCAAGGGGGGATCGTGCGAGAAGTACCGCTCGCTGATCCGCACGCACCCGAGGTCGAGAGAGATGACGTCGAGGTGGCGCTGGCGCCTCGCATCTCCCTCGTCCGAGCCGACCACCAGCTCCGTCGACCCGCCCCCGATGTCGAGGACCACGTCGGCTCCGGAGACGGCCGGTAGCTGCGCAATGGCGCCTTCAAACGACAGCCTGCCCTCGTCCCTGCCGTCCAGGAGCTCGGTGGCGAGCCCCGTCGCCGCGGTCGCCGCCCGCAGGAAGTCCGACCCGTTGCTGGCGTCGCGGACGGCGGAGGTGGCCACCTGTCGGCCTCGACCCACGGCCAGGCGATCCATCTCTTCGCGGTACTCCACAAGGACGTCGAGGGTGCGCCGGATCGCGTCCTCGCGTAGCTCCTTGTTCTCGTCGACGCCCTGACCCAACCTGGTGATCCGCATCTGGCGAGAGAGGACACGTCCAGCCCGGTCCATGACCAAGAGCCGCGTGGAGTTGGTGCCGCAGTCGATCGCGGCAACGACGTCGTCGGAGCGAGAGAGCGTTGACATGGCGGGGCCGGGCGAGGGCTCAGCCCGCTCGGGAAGCCGGTGCGGGAGGCGACGCCACCGTCCCCTCGGAGGTCGGCGGCGGTGGCAAGGCGGCAAGCGCGTCGGCGATCTCGATCGGGCAGAGCTCGACGGCGTTGACCTGCTCGATGCGGGGAAGGGGAACCGACCAGCGCCGGCCCGTGTCGATCTCCACCGCCTCGACCCCCGTCCAGGTCGAGTCGCCGGCCCGGGCGTAGCGGCGACGGATGCCCGAGATCCCGGCGAAGAAGATCTGGCCGTCTGCCGCCAGCGAGCCGCCACGGCCCCATCCACGTAGGCCCACCCTCCGGGAGACCTCCCACTCGGGGTCGATGAGGAGCAGCTCCCTGCGGCCGCTGTTGAGCACCAGCCAGCCCTCCCCTCTGCGACGCACCGTGTGGGGCGCATGCAACCGGAGATCCTTTCGCCATCCCGTCTCGAGGTCGAGCAGGCCCCCACTGCCGTGCCCGGTCAGGCGGCGCTGGGCGTGGGAGAAGAGGCGGAAGCCTTCGACGTGGTGCACCAGGCCGAGCAGGCGGTCCCCGTCTCGGAAGACCTGGTTGAGGTGGAAGCTCTCGATGCCGGACCCCGGGGACGACCGCAGCCGTCGCCCCGGGAGCCGCAACGAGGTCAGCTCCAGCCGACGGACCACCCGGTCGGAGGCGAGGTCCACCTGGAGCGCCTCGTCCCGTCCGGTGTTGGCCACCAGGACGCACCGGTCCTCCAGGGTGAGCTCGTGGACGTCGGCCAGGTGCTCGACGGCGAGCGGGCTCGCCTCGCCGTCTCCGAGATCGAGCCGGACCAGGTCCGATCCCGTCGTGAAGATCACGGTCTGACCGTCCGGGAGCCCAAGGAGCGAGGACACCCCCACGCTCCGATAGCGGTCGAACCACGGGCAGACCCGCACGCCCTGCGCCGTGATCACCTGGAGCGGGGCGATGGCCCCCGGCGGCAGGTAGCGATCCGCAGGCTGCCAGTTGGCCGACCCGGAGACGATCAGGGCCTGACCGGACGGAATCGGCAGAGCGCCCTCGGGGAGGGGCTCCGATTGTGCAACCTCGGATCGCCTCATCTCGATCTACGCACCTCACAGCCGACGCCGACGCTCACGGGCACGAGAGTCGCAAGTTGGTGAGCGTAGCGGGGTGGCCGTAGCGATCCGGCGCACCGCTCACGTCGCGGCGTCTCCCTTCACGACGAACCGACCTGCGACCGGGTGGTCACGGCGGACGCCCAGGCGCTCGGCGACCCACGCCCCGACCGGATCGTTCCCGCCGGCCAACCACCACGCCAGGTGGGCGTGCAGGCACTTGACGCCTCGCCGGGTCCCCCCCACCCCGCCCGAGGGGCGGGGTCCAGGCCACGACGGCGGAACCGCGCCGTCACGCTCGGCGGCGTAGCGACCGTGGGCGTCGCACAGCGCGGCGCCGTCCACCTCCTCCTCTGCCTGGTCCACACCGCCGGACGCCTCCAGCCTCCCAACGGCCGAGCAGAGGCCGGCGTCCACGAGCCAGTACCGGGTGGGCATGGGAGTCCCGTCTCCGAGAAACGGCGCGTTGCGGATCACTGCGGGATCGCCTCGGGCGCTGCGGACGACGACATCGAACTCGGCCTGTGGAGACCTGCCCAACGCCGCCGCGACCGCTCCCCGGTCGGTGGCGTCGGCGGGGGCGGGCGTCAACGCCAGAACTCGAGCGTCCGCTCTATACGGCCCAGGATGCTGCCGCCCGACGAGGGCGTGGAGCCGGACGCCGAGCGGGTTCCACCCGGCTGCGTCGTCGCCGAACCCTGCCCGGCCGCATTGCTGCCGGTGACCTGCAACGATCCGGTGCCGCCGGACGCGGTGGTCGGGGTCGTCGGAAGGTCGCTCTGGCTGCGGTCGGGGGACACGGGCTTTTGCAGCCCAGGGTCCCCGGCGTACTGGCCCGAGCCCTTGCCGGCGGGCGGGAGCACCTCGTAGGCCTGTTCTCCCGGCGGTACCTGCTGGTACTGCTCTCGGGCGATCTGTGATGCCTGGGCGGGATTGCCGAGGGCGGCGGCCGCCTGCGCGAGGGTCCGGTTGTCCTGCCTCAACTGATCGAGCTGGGACGTTGCCTGCGAGAGGTCGTGGTGCTCGTGGAGCACGGCCGAGACGGGCAGCCACGCGGCAAGTATCCCCGCGCAAAGGCACGCGGTTGCCGCGACCAGGAGAATCCCTCGTCGGCGCCGGATGCGGGCGCGGCGCTCGGTCCGGGAGGTCGTCGTCGAGCTCGTCTTGCCTCGGCCGGCAGTCGAGGCCGCCACGGGCTTGGCAGGCGTCGCGGACGACCGCGGCGTGCCGGCCGGCCTCCGGCCGTGCGATGGCCGCTGCCGGGTCGACGTACCTCCTGCCTTGCCGCTGCTCAATGGCCCGCGCTCAACGCCTGGCACTGCGGGCTCCGGCCCCCGCAAGATAGGAACGACCGGCAAAGGAGGCCGTCTCCCCGAGGTCCTCCTCGATCCTCAGGAGCTGGTTGTACTTTGCCACCCGGTCGGAGCGGGCCGGTGCTCCGCACTTGATCTGTCCGGTGTTGGCGGCCACCGCCAGGTCGGCGATCGTGGTGTCCTCCGTCTCGCCGGAGCGGTGCGAGATGACCGACGCGTACGCCGCCCGGGTGGCCATGGCGACCGTGTCGAGCGACTCCGTGAGGGTGCCGATCTGGTTGACCTTGACCAGGACGGCGTTGGCAACTCCCGAGGCGATCCCCCGTTGCAGTATCTCGACGTTGGTCACGAACACGTCGTCGCCGACAAGCTGGATTCGATCGCCGAGGGCGGTCGTGAGCCGGACCCAGCCGTCCCAGTCGTCCTCCGCCATCCCGTCTTCGAGGGAGACGATGGGGTAACGGGCGACCAGGTCCTCCCAGTACTCGCAGAGCTCGATCGACGAGAGGGAGCGCCCCTCGCCGGCGAGCACGTAGCGGCCGTCGCGAGACAGCTCGGTGACCGCCGGGTCGAGGGCGAGGGCGATCTCCTGGCCGGGTATCCGCCCGGCCGCCTCGATCGCCTCGATCAGGAGCCGGATGGCATCCTCGTTGGACGGAAGGTCCGGAGCGAACCCCCCTTCGTCGCCTACCGCGGTCGACAGCTTCCGGTCGGCGAGCGTCCGGCGAAGAGCCTGGTAGGTCTCCGCTCCCCACCGCAGGGCCTCGGAGAAGGAAGCCGCACCGACGGGCATGATCATGAACTCCTGGAAGTCCACCGAGTTGTTGGCGTGCACCCCACCGTTGAGGACGTTCATCATCGGGACCGGCAACACATGGGCGTTGGCTCCGCCGACGCTCCGGTAGAGGGGCAGCTCGAGCTCGGCCGCTCCGGCCCGGGCCACCGCGAGCGACGTCGCCACGATGGCGTTGGCACCCAGCCGCCGCTTGTCCCGGGTGCCGTCGAGGTCGATCATGGAGAGGTCGACCCCGCGCTGGTCGAGCGCGTCCAGCCCGATCAGGGCGTCCCGGATCTCGCCGTTGACGCTGGCCACGGCGCCCCGCACACCCTTGCCCGAGAAGCGGTCGTCGCCGTCGCGACGCTCGAAGGCCTCCTGGCTCCCCGTGGACGCCCCGGACGGCGCGATGGCGCGACCCTGGGCACCCGAATCGAGGACGATCTCCGATTCCACGGTGGGGTTACCCCGGGAGTCGAGTACCTCCCGGGCGACCACGTCTTGGATGGTGCTCACGAACGCGCTCCCTTGGACGTCCCCCCTGGCGGGCCGCCGCGGTCCAGGCTACTGCCTGCCCGGTCCTCGATCGGTGGAACCCCCTGCGCACCCTTGTTCTCCTCCATGAAACGACGGGCCCGCGCGCGCAGGGCCAGCTCGGGATCGACCCCCCTGGAGCGTGCGACACGGCACAGCTCGAAGAGCACCTCCCCGAAGCGCTCCTCGCCCGCCGGGGCACCCTCCTCGAGGGCGGCGACCGCCCAGGGCGCCGGCTGGGAGGGCTCGGGCCGATCGCCCGATCCGGCGGGGCCGAGGCGCTGGACCTTGCGCAGAAGCTCCGTCGCCAGCGTCAGCGAGGGGAGATCGCCCGGGATGCCTTCGAAGACTCCCCTACGGCGTTTCTCCTGGGCCTTGAGCAGCTCCCAGTTCTCGGCAACGTCCTGGGCAGTCTCGGCCCGGACGTCCCCAAAGACATGCGGATGCCGCGACACCAGCTTCTTCCGGACCCCCCGAGCCACGTCGGACAGCGTGAACCGACCCTCCTCGGAGGCCAGGCGGGCGTGGATCACGACCTGGAAGAGGAGGTCGCCGAGCTCCTCCTCCAGGTGCCGGACCGCCACCTCCTCCGGCGTGTCTCCCGGCGGTTCCAGCTCGTCGATGGCGTCGACCACCTCGTAGGCCTCCTCGAGGGCATGGCGGCGCAGCGAGCGATGGGTCTGCTGGCGGTCCCAGGGGCACTCTCGGCGCAGGATCCTCCCGAGCTCGTCGAGGGCCACGAACTCCGCGCCGACCGGGTCGGCCACCGTCGGGATCCACAGGGAAGTCAGGTGGTCCGCCCGGACCTGCCGGTCGAGCTCGAACCAGGGCAGCTCCGTCACCTCCTCGTCCGGAAGGCCGAGCCGCTGCAACACCGTGACCGTGGCACCCTCGCCGACGTCGCCCTCGCCCAAGGCCAGCTTCACCTCGGACAGGACGGTCTGGGACCAGCACTGCGCCACGAGGAGCGGGCCCACGGAGCCGGCCGCCGAGACGGCGAAGTCCGTGCCGTCCACCAGGCGGACTCCCGAGGCGATGGGGTCGACCCCGAGCCTGGCCCATGCCAGGTCCAGAAACGAGAGCGCGGGATGCACTTCCACCTCGACCCTCGGGTCGCTCCGCAGCCGGTCGACGGTCGACTCGGCGATGAGGGGCGAGCCCGGCACGGCGTACGCGATGTAGCCACCCTGAGGAGCCGCTTCGACCGCGGCCTCTACGAGCTCCTCGACGATCCGGGAGTACACCTCGTCGAAGCTGGCCAGACGCTCGTAGAGGCCGTCGAAGCCGGCGAGGTCGAGAGTGGCTGCGGCGGGGTGTCGGCAGGTGCGCAGGTAGGCCCGCGCCGAGCCGGCGATCAATCGCCTCGTCTCGTCCGACAGGAGCTCGGGCCCGCTCGGGCCCAGCCCGACGACGACGACGCGGGCCGACCCACCGGCGCCGGACGAGGTCGGCCGGCGCACCTGCTCACCCCGAGGTGCCAGACGTCCCTCCGCTCGCCGTCGCGTACGTCGGCTGGTTCGCCTGGGGCGAGAGCACCGAAGAGGTCGGCGGGCTCGGCGGCGGCAGGACCCCGCGCGCGGCGGTGGCGGCGTGCCAGCTGCCGTACATGGGGTTGACGTCGACCTGAGCCTTGCCGGCGGTGGCGCTCAGCAGCTGGGCGGCCCGTTGCTGGTTGTTGGCCCGCACGGCGGCGCGCACTGCCGACCGGGCGCTCGTGTACTGCGCCGGGTCCCGCGCGTTGAGCTGGATCAGAACGTAACCACCTCCCGAGGTGGCGATCGGCTCGGTGACGCCGCCGATCGAGAGCGAGCCCACGTCCTGCTTGACCGACGCATACGAGCTCGAGGTGGCGGAGAAGCACCCGAGGTCTCCCCCCTTGGCTGCGCTGGCGGCGTCCTGGGAATTCGCCGTCGCGATCTGCGAGAAGGAGGCTCCCGCCTCGATCTGGCTCCGGAGCTGGCTCGCCTGACTCTGGCTCTGGACGAGGATGCCGCTGACGCACAGCGTGTCGAAGTCCGAGGTGTGTGCCGAGAAGTAGCGACGCAGCGAGGCGTCGGTCGTGTCGCCGGCCGAGGACCGCTCGACCAGGAGATCGTTGTAGGCCTGCGCGGCGATGAGCTCGGAGCTGAAGGAGGAGGGCACCGAGGCCAGGACCGCCGAGGGAGTCACCTGGCACTGGTACTGGGTGCCGGCGACCTCGTTGAGCGTCGTCTGTAGAGACTGGAGCGCCTCGGTGCGCGCCGAGGACAGCTGGCTCTGCGTGAGGACCACCCCCCGCCGCGCGCCCAGCTGCTGGAGGAGCGTGTCGTCGACCATGCGGCTCAGCCAGTAGGTGACGAAGGTCGAGTCGTAGGTGCCCGAGCCCACCCCGTTGACGGGCGGCAGCCCGGCCTGGCCGCGGGACTGCACGACGATCTCGGCGTTGAGCGCGCACTGGTACTCGGGGCTCGCGGCGATGGCGGCGAGGTCGGAGTTGAGAGCGGATTGGCTGATCGTCTGCCCGTTGACGTTGGCCGCGTTGCTCGGCACCGTGAAGGCGGCGGCCGCGACGGCGCCGGCCAACACGACGAGGAGGAGAAGGAGCCGCTTCACGCCGGGCGCATGCTATCGGCCTGCCGGCACCCCGTCGGAGCGCTCCGGCCAGAGAGAGGCCATCAACTCGCGCAGCTCGTCGGCTGGACGACCCCGTCCCGACAGCGCCGCCTGCAACTGGTGGACGTCCTCCCGGTAGCGGGCCTCGGGCGCCAGGCGACGCAGCCGAACCTGCGCGCTGGTCGCCAGCACCGCCGGGGCGATCCGTGCGATCGGACGGCGAGGCCCGCCCGGCCGCGTGGGCGTCACCATCACCTCGGTGATCCCGATCCGGAGGCATTCCACGCGCAGCCGTGCCAGCGACAGCAGGCCCTCGGCGGGCTCGGGCAGGGGACCGAAGCGGTCGAGCCATTCCGCCGCGATGTCGTCGACGTCGGCGGAGGTCGTCGCGCCGGCCACCCTCCGATAGGCCTCGAGACGGGTGTCCTCGCCCGGCACGTACTCGGCCGGGAGGTGCGCGTCGCCGGGCACGTCGATCGAGACGGTGGGCACCTCGGGGCGTGGCTCGCCCTTGGCCTCGGCGACGGCCTCGGCCACGAGTTGCACGTACAGGTCGTAGCCAACGGCGGCGATGTGGCCGGACTGGTTGGCGCCGAGGAGGTTCCCGGCCCCGCGGATCTCGAGATCACGCATGGCGATCTTGAACCCGGCACCGAGCTCGGAGAACTCCCCCACCGTCTTGAGTCGCTCGTAGGCCTGCTCGGTCAGGACCCGATCGGACGGGTGGAACAGGTAGGCGTAGGCGCGCTGCCCGCTACGACCCACCCGACCACGGATCTGGTGGAGCTGCCCCAGTCCGAGCAGATCCGCCCGGTCCACCACGAGCGTGTTGACCGAGGGCATGTCGATGCCCGACTCGATGATGGTCGTGCACACCAAGACGTCGTGCTTCTGTTCCCAGAAGTCGAGGACGACCTGCTCGAGGCTGCCCTCGTCCATCTGCCCGTGCGCCACCGCGACACGAGCCTCGGGCACGAGACGCCGCAGCCGATCGGCCACCGCTTCGATGTCGACGATCCGGTTGTGGACGAAGAACGTCTGCCCATCGCGCAGCAGCTCGCGGCGGAGGGCCTCCGAGACGGCAGCGTCGTCGTACTCCCCGACATACGTGAGGATCGGGCGACGGTCGGCCGGGGGGGTGTTGACCAGCGACAGGTCACGGATGCCGGTGAGCGCCATCTCGAGGGTCCTCGGGATCGGGCTCGCCGTCAGCGTCAGGACGTCGACGTTCTGCGAGAGCTGCTTGATGGCCTCCTTGTGGGTCACTCCGAAGCGCTGCTCCTCATCCACCACGAGCAACCCGAGCCGCTTGAACCGCACGTCGGAGCTGAGCAACCGGTGGGTGCCGATCACGACGTCCACCGACCCGTCGGCCAGGCCCGCGACCACCCTGTCGGCCTGACCCGGGGTGAGAAAGCGGCTCAGGGCCTCCACCCGGACCGGGAAGCCGGCAAAGCGATCCGAGAAGGTCTGGACGTGCTGCGTGGCGAGCAGCGTCGTGGGCACGAGGACCGCCACCTGCGTCCCGTCCTGTACCGCCTTGAAGGCAGCACGCACGGCTACCTCGGTCTTGCCAAACCCGACGTCGCCGCAGACGAGGCGGTCCATGGGCCGGGGTTGCTCCATGTCGGCCTTGACCTCCGCGACCGCACGGAGCTGATCGACCGTCTCGACGTAGGGAAACGACGCCTCGAGCTCCCGTTGCCAAGGGGTGTCCGCCGAGAACGCATGGCCCGAGACCTCGAGGCGACGGCGATAGAGGGCCACGAGCTCCTCGGCGATCTCGGCGGCCGCGGCGCGAGCCCGGGCCCGGGCCCGTTGCCACTCGGCTCCGCCCATGCGGCTGAGCGTCGGGGTCTCCCCCCCTGCGTAGGGAGTGATGGCCTCGATCTGGTCCACCGGCAGGTAGAGGCGGTCCGAGCCCCGAAACTCGAGGAGGAGGTAGTCGCGCGTGGCCCCGCCCATGGTGCGGGTGGTCACGCCGGCAAAGCGCGCGATGCCGTGCTGCCGATGCACGACGAATGCCCCCACCTGCAGGTCGTCGAAGAAGCTGCCGGTCGCTCGGGCCCGGGCGCGAGCCCGACGATGCGGCACCCGGCGGCCGGTGAGGTCCGACTCGGCCATCACCGCGACGCCGAGATCGGGAAGGGCAAAGCCTCGGGACAACGGCGAGCGGACCACCCGTGCTCCGGGGGCGGCGGAGGCGACGTCGACGACCGGGAGGACGACGCCGTGCTCGCCGAGCAGCTCGGAGAGCCGATGCGCTCCCCCGTCGGTGGACGAGCAGAGCGTCAGTGATCCGCGCGCCGAGAGCGACGCGACCTGCTCGGCAAGGCGGGTCGGGTCACCGGCCGTTCGCTCGAACCCGCGCACCGCGACCGAGGGTTGATCGGGTCCCTCGGCGACCGTGACGAGCGAGAGCACCGAGGCCGACGAGTCGGCGAGCAAACGCTCAAAAGGTAGGTGGAGGCGCGGGATCGAATCGTCCTCGCCGGGTGCCTGCGAGAACCCCCACGTCGAGGCGAGGGCGTCGGCGAGGGCGCTCTCCTCCGAGGAGAGCTCGACGGCCCGATCGCGAACCCTCCGGGGTTCGCACAGCACGACCGTCGCGGCGGGACCGAGGAAGTCGGTGGCCAGCCGCTGCTCGCCCTGGAGCCATGGCAGCCACGACTCCATTCCCTCGAACAGCTCGCCCGCCGCGAAGCGTTCCCAGGTGGCCCTCCCCCAGGGCGCCTCCGCGATCAGCGTCTCCGCCCGCGCCCGAGACGCATCCGTGGCGAAGACCTCCCGGCATCCAAAGAGCAGGACGCGGTCGATCTGCTCGACCGACCGCTGGTCGGAGGGATCGAAGACGGCCAGGCGGTCGACCTCGTCGCCCCACAGGTCGATCCGCACGGGGAGATCCGAGGTGGACGGGAAGACGTCGATGATCCCGCCCCGGACCGCGAGCTCGCCTCGATGGTCGACCTGGTGCTCTCGGCGGTAGCCCAGCGACACCAGGCGTTGGACCAGCGCCGAGGCGTCGAGCTCCGATCCGGACGCCACGGAGACCGGCCCCGGAACCCGCTCGCCGTCGGGCAGCGACTGGAGGAGCGCCCGCACGGAGGCCACCACCACCGCGGGAGGATCTGAGCCAGCACCGAGAAGATGCCACAGCACCGCGAGGCGCTGCCCCATGGTGTGGACCTCGGGGCTCACCCGTTCGAACGGCAGGGTGTCCCAGGCCGGCAAGAGCGCCACCGGGCCGACGACGTCCCCCACCACTCGGTCGGCGTCGGCGCCGTCCCCGGCACCGGGGCCAGACCTGCCGGGACCGCCGGACGGGCCAAGGAAGCAACCGATGTCCTCCGCCAGCTGGTCCGCCTCGGCTGTCGTCGGCGTGACGACGACCAAGGGACCCTCTTTGCGGTGGTGCGCCAGTCCCGCCAGGACGTACGGCTGCGCGGGGCTGGCGACGGCGAGGCTGGCGCCCCGCGATCCGTGGATCTCCGCCAGGGCCGGAGCGGCGGCCAGCCGCGTCGAGCAGTGGCTCGAGGGCAGCCGGAGGGGTCTGCGACAAGGCGCTCATCTGGAGGTGGGGCGTCTCATCCCGGGCGGGCGTTGTAGCGGTTCATCGCGTGCTCGACGCCCTCGACCACCATGGCCTCCAGCGCCTCGGTGGCCTCCTCCACCGCCGGGTCGAGGAGGCTGCGCTCCGACCGGGACGGCCGCCGGAGGACGAAGTCGGCCCCCGTCATGGTGCCGGGGGGCTTGCCGATCCCGATGCGGACTCGGGCGAAGTCCGTCGTGTGGAGGTGCGACCGGACGGAGGCAAGGCCGTTGTGCCCCGCCATGCCTCCACCGAGCTTCACCTTGACCCGCCCGGGGGCCAGGTCGAGATCGTCGTGCACCACCACCAGCCGAGCCGGATCCTCGATCCCAAAGCGGCGGGCCAACGCTCCGACGGCCACCCCGGACTCGTTCATGTAGGTCGTCGGGACCGCAAGGGCCACGCGGGAGTGGCTCACGCGGGCCTCCCCCACCGAGGCCCGGAGCCGGCGATCGGCCCGCAGGCGGGCACCGTGGCGCGCGGCAAACCGCTCGACCGCCGCCGCGCCGAGGTTGTGCCGGGTGCCGTCGAATTCGGAACCGGGATTGCCGAGGCCGACGACCAGGACGTCGGCGGGCGCGCCACGGCGATCCTTGGACGACCCCGCCCGTCCGGCGAGGATGCGGCGCAGTCCTTATCCCTCTGCGCCCGCTGAGGTCGAGCCCTCGCCCGGCGACGTGCCGCCCGCCTCGCCCTCGGCGCCGGTTTCCGCCCCCTCCTCGCCCTCGCCGGCCGCCACGGCCTGGACCCGGGGGGGCTGGCCGATGGCCACGGGCGCCTCGGGGTCGAGCTCGGTGGTGACGTTGGCCGGCAACACCAGATCCGCGACCCTGATCGAGCCACCGATCGCGAGGCTGGACACATCGGCCTCGATGCCGGTCGGGATGGCTGCCGGGAGGGCCCTGACCGGCAACATGAAGAGCTGCTGCTCGACCATGCCGTCGCCGTGGGCCACCTCCGTGGCCTCGCCCACCAGGGTCACGGGAACCTCGGCCGAGATCACCTCGTCGCGCCGCACTATCTGGAAGTCCACGTGCGTGACCGTTCCGAGCACGGGATCACGCTGCAGCACCCGGGCCAGGGTCAGGTAGCTCTCGCCGTCCGCCTGCAGCGTGAGCAGAGCATTGGTCCCGGCCTCGCCGGTCAACGCCACCCGCAGCTCGCGGGCGACGACCGAGACCGACAAGGGCTCCATACCGTGCCCGTAGAGGACCCCGGGGATCCGGCCCGAAGCGCGCAGCCGCCTCGAGGCCCGGGTGCCGCTCGCACGGCCGAGCTCGGCAGTCAACATGATGTCGGGCATGGCGGTCTCCTCGATCGGTCTGCCGGTGCGGGCGTGGCGACCGCACGAGAAGGGGGACTGCTCGGCGTCGCGCTCCGCTGGGCACCGGGCGTCAGCGGCCGGCCATCAAGTGTAGCCGAGGACCGCCTGGTCGGGCCCCCGGCGTCTCACGCCAGGTTTTCGCCGCCGAAGATCTCCGAGACCGAGCTGTCCTCGAAGACGGCATCGATCGCGTGGGCGATGATCTTGGAAGTCGACAGCACCTCTAGCTTGTCAAATGTCCGGTCGGACGGCACGGGGAGCGTGTCCGTCACGATGACACGGGAGATGGCCGCAGCCTTGAGCCGATCCACGGCGGAGTCCGAGAGGACGGGGTGGGTGGCCATCGCCCACACGTCCGCCGCGCCGGCCTCGACGAGTCGATCGGCGGCCGCGCAGATCGTGCCGGCCGTGTCGATGATGTCGTCGATCAGCACACAGTGCCGCCCCTCGACCTCGCCGACGACCTGGCGGGCCTCGACCTGATTGACGGTGCCACGGGGTCGGCGCTTGTGGACGAGGGCGAGGTCCGCGTTGAGGTGCTGGCTGAAGCGCTCGGCCACCTTGACCCGGCCGGCGTCGGGTGCGACCACGACCAGGTCGCCGTCGACCCGCGTCCTCAGGTAGTCCTCGAGGACGGGGGCGGCGGTCAGGTGATCGAACGGGACGTCGAAGAACCCCTGGACCTGCCCCGAGTGGAGGTCCACGCTCATCACGCGCTCGGCTCCGGCCACCGAGAGCATGTCGGCGACCAGCTTGGCCGTGATCGGCTCGCGACCCGTCGACTTGCGATCCTGACGGGAGTACCCGTAATAGGGACAGACCGCGGTGATGCGCTTGGCGGAGGCCCGCTTGGCGGCGTCGATCATGATGAACTGCTCCATGAGCGCGTCGTTCACCGGGTGGTAGTGCGTCTGGACGATAAAGACGTCGCAGCCCCGGACGGAGCTCTCGTAGCGGCAGTGGATCTCGCCGTTGGCGAATTCTCGGAGGTTCACCCCTCCGAGCTCCACGCCCAGATGCTTGGCGATCTGCTCCGCCAGCTCGGGATGCGAGCGCCCCGATACGAGGACCAGTCGACGTCGGGGTATCAGCTCCACGCCCCGACGCTACCTCGCCGGGCGACGCCTATTTCCCGCCGGGCTCCCCGCCAGCCTCGCCGGCCCGGTCGGCCCGGTCATCCGGGTCGGCCCGGTCGGGCAGGACCTGAAACGGCGGGACGACGGCGCCCTCGGCTACGACCGATCCGGGGCCCAGGACGGCGAACGGCCCGACTTCACAACCGGCGCCCACCTCGGCCCGCGTGCACACGCTCTGGCGCACCTCGGCCCCCGCCCCGACCCTGGTGTCGGTGAGCGTGGTCGACGGGCCGATCTCCGCCCCCTCGGCGATCTCGCAGGCACCCCGCAGGACGACGCCCGGGAGCAGCGACACGTCCCGGGCGAGCCGGACCTCGGCATCCACGTAGGTGCTCTCGGGGTCCCACATGGTGACGCCCCGTCGCATCCAGCGCTCGTTGATCCTCTCCCGCAGGACGGCATCGGCGATGGCCAGCTGGGCGCGGTCGTTCACCCCGGCCACCTCCATGGGGTCCGCCACGACCAGGGCGGTCACCCGATGGCCGGCCTCGTGCAGCACGGCGACGACGTCGGTGAGGTAATACTCGCTCTGGGCGTTGAGGGGCCGCAGGCGGCGGAGCGCCGGTGCGAGCAGGCTGCGGCGAAAGCAGTACACCGACGTGTTGATCTCGGAGATCCCGAGCTCCTCGTCCGTGGCGTCCGCCTGCTCCACCACGCGCACGACATCGCCTTCTCGCCCGCGCACCACCCGGCCATAGCCGCCGGGGTGCTCCACCACGGCCGTGAGCACGGTGGCGGCCGCGTCCTCGGCCCGGTGGTGGCGTACGAGGGCGGCGAGGGTGGGGGGTCGCAGCAACGGCGTATCGCCCGGAAGGACGACCACGTCCACGTCCTCGGCTGCGTCGTCCGGGATGCCCGTGAGCGCCACCGCCGTCGCGTCGCCGGTGCCCCGCTGAGTGGCCTGCTCGACGAACTCGATGCTCAGGTTGCCGGGGGCCTGCTCGCTCAACGCCTTGGTCACCCAGCTGGCCCGGTGCCCAACGACGACCACCACCCGGGCCACGTCGAGCTCGGCCAAAGCGTCGAGCACGTGAAGGACCATCGGCCGGCCGCACAACCGATGGAGCGGCTTGGGCCGCTCGGAGAGCATCCGTGTGCCCTCGCCGGCGGCCAGCACCACCGCAGTGAGGGGTCGCTGAGCCATGGCGACATTCTCTCTCGCCGACCGGCCGGGGCGCGACACCCCGCCGGATGAGTAGCGTCTCCGAGGTGGAGCGCATCCCCTACGACGAATTCGCGTTGTTCCACGAAAACGCCGAGGAGTTTGGCCTTCCCTACGGCGGGCCGCCGGAGGTGCGCCGGGAGGCGGTCGAGGTCGAACCCGGCAGACACGTGAGCGCCCTCGTCTGGGGGCACGACGAACCCGAGCTCGTGCTCCTGCACGGAGGAGCACAAAACGCCCACACCTGGGACACGGTGGCCATGGCGCTCGGCAGGCCCCTGGTGGCGATCGACCTCCCCGGCCACGGTCACTCGGGTCGCCCGCCCGCGGGCGCGCAGGCCGTCGGCCAGCACGCCACCGACGTGGCGGGGGCCATCGAGGCGCTCGCTCCGCAGGCCGCCGCGGTGGTCGGTATGTCCCTCGGGGGGCTCACCGCTCTGGCGTTGAGCCAGCGCCGGCCGGACCTCGTCCGCCGGATGGTCCTCGTGGACGTGACGCCGGGCGTCGACGAGGGCAAGGCCGGCCACATCGTGGCCTTTGTCAACGGCCCCGAGAGCTTCGACAGCTTCGACGAGATCCTGGCCCGGACGATCGAGTTCAACCCGACGCGCTCGGTGTCCTCCCTCCGGCGAGGCATCCTGCACAACGCGCTCCAGCGGGAGGACGGGACCTGGGTCTGGCGCTATGCGCGGTTCCGGGAGGGGGGCGCCACGATGCCCCCGGACTTTGGCGACCTGTGGGGTGCCGTGTCGGCCTTCCGCGGACCCATCATGCTCTTGCGCGGCACCGCGGAGGGATCGGTCGTGAGCGACGCCGACGAGGCGGAGCTGCTCAGGCTGGCCCCGGCGGCACGTGTCGAGCGGGTGGCCGGGGCGGGGCACAGCGTCCAGGGAGACCAGCCTCTCGTGCTGGCGCACCTGATCGAGGACTTTGTGAGCTGACCCGGACGCCGGTGAGCGAGCTGCCCGCCCGCGGTCGGCGGCTGGGCCGGAGGTCTGCAGGCATGCAAGTAGCCTCTGAGCTGGTGGTGAAGCCGAATTGGTGGTCGCCTCGTGCCCTGTCCCTCCATTTCACCGTGGTCATCGTGGTGGGCGGGTGCGTCGCCCTGTGCTGGTGGCAGGTCACCCGAGCCGTCGGGGGGAACGACCTCAGCTGGGCCTACGTGTTTGAGTGGCCCTTTTTTGCGGGGTACGCAGTCTTCCTGTGGTGGAGGCTGGTCCACGAGCCCCCCACCGAGGAGGATGCCTCGGCCCCCTCGGCGGGGGCGGGCGTGCCTCGTCGGGCAACGCCGGGTTCGCCGCCGCCAACGGCCGACGAGGGGCCGGCCACGTTGGCGCGGCGCGGGCCCGGGCCCACCTCCGACGAGCTCGACGATCCCGACGCGGAAGAGCGCGAGGCCTATAACCGCTACCTCGCCGAGCTCGACGCTCGTGGCCGCCGCAGCCGGTGGTAGGGGTGACGTCGGATATCGCCATCCCGCGGCGGATGCCGATGTTTCCCCTGGGCACCGTGCTGTTCCCCGAGCTCCCGCTCCTGCTGCACGTGTTCGAGCCGCGCTACCGGGCCCTGGTGCGCGACTGCTTGGACTCGGACCACGAGTTTGGCGTCGTCCTGATCACGCGCGGCTCGGAGGTGGGCGGCGGCGACCAGCGGGCACTGGTGGGGACCGTCGCCAGGATCGAGGGCGCCAGGCCACTGCCCGACGGCCGCTGGGTCCTGGCCACGAGGGGACGTCAGCGAATCACCGTGGTGCAGTGGCTACCCGAGGACCCCTACCCCTGTGCAATGGTTCGCGCCGACGCCGATCCCACGCCTCCCGAACCGGGCCCGCGGTCACGTAAGGCCTGGTCGGCCGAGATGCAGCGAGCCGAGAGCGCCGTCCGGCGTTGCCGGGCGCTCCTCTCGGAGCTCGGCCAGAGCTCCGCCCTGCCCCCCGACCTCGCCCTGGACGAGGAGCCGGTGTCCGCAGCGTGGCAGTTGTGCGGCCTCTCACCGGTGACTGCATTCGACGCACAGCGGCTCCTCGAGGTGGATGATGTTGCGCAACGCATGCGCCTGCTCATCTTGCTCATGGACCAGCTGTCGGACGATCTCACGAGGATGCTGGGGGGTGCCGGAGAGTCAGGACCCGCACCCTTGTAGCCCCAAGCGCGTGCTAACAAGTAGAAAGTGGCGTCGCGCACCGCCATGGTCACGCGGTCCGCCGTCGTCGCGACCGCCCTGATCGCGCTCATCTGGGCCCTGGCTCCGTGGGGGACGGGCACGTCCGCGGCTGCGGACGGGGCACACTCCTCGCTCGGAGTGACCTCCGAGATCACCGTGGGTGACTCCGGCCGACCAGTCGACACCCTGCCGGCGGCAACGGGCCTGCCCGGAGGCTCGTGGGAGGGCTTCGGGATCAACTGGAACGGCGTGCCCTACGACGCCTCGAACGGAACGCCGAGTAGCCAACTCCACCGATTGGGGAACCCCGCCCTGTGGCACGTCCTGCGGTGGCGGGACGATCCCCAACAGCTACAGGTGGACGAGCAGCGATTGGTCACCCTCCACCCCGCCTTCGTCCGCATGAGCTGGTCGTTCAACTGGTTCGCGCCGACGTACCAAGCGGGCGACTACCAGTGGAACTCCGCGGCGATGCAGGACCGGTATCGGGACCTGGCCTTCCTCCAGGCGCAAGGGATCCCCGTCGTCGCCGGTATGTTCCGCCCCCTGCGCAACACGGTTGCCTACGGCTCGGCGGAGTGGGCGACCTTGGAGGCCGACCTCGTCTCGCACCTCGTCAAGACCATGGGGTTCACCAACATCAAGCTGTGGATCGGCGAGAACGAGCCCAATATCACCGGGTGCGGACGAAACTCCTGTGAGACCGATTACGCCTCCTGGCTCCGCGCCACCGAGAGCCTGCATGCGACCTTCGAAAGAGCCGGCCTGCTGAGCTACGTCCAGCTCGCAGGTCCCACGGTCTCAGCCTCGTTCCCCTGGACGTCTTGGACCTCGGCGAGCGGCACCGTTCGCAATTGGGCCGCGGCCCTCTCCAGCAACCCGGGTGCCCGGTCTCTCGGGGTGGTCGACTGGCACGAGTACCTCCTCCCGCTCGGTCCCGACCACGCGCTGACGGGCGACGCCGCGCTGCAGACGGTCCTGCGGACGCCGGTGGAACAGGCGACGGCAAGGATCGTGAGAGACATCCATGCCGGCCCCTACGGGGCTGGCTTGCCGACCCTCGTCTCCGAGTTCGGGTTCCAGGGCATCGACGGCAGCCGGCATGATGGCGTGCCGACGTACACCTTCAGCCTCGCCATGCTGAACTACGGGATGGACATCGCCCGGGCCGGGGTCGGCGGCGCCGCGGTCTGGCAGCTCGACACCGACCTGGTGGGTCTCGCCATCGCCGGGGACGGGCTCTGGAGCCCCAAGGCTCCCTATCGCCCCTACTATCTCTTTGGCGCCATGACGATGCTCTATCACGCCCTGCCGGCCGGGTCGGTCATCGAGCCGGTGAGCGAATCGGGTGCCTCGGGCCTCAACGTCCTCGCCGCCCACACCCCCCTCGCAGGTGGTGCGGGGTGGTCGGTCCTGATCCTCAACAACACGTCGACGACCCACTGGATACGGCTCGGTGGTCTGACGGGAGCAAAGCAGCTCTCCCAGTACGACTTCAGCGCAACCCACCAGAGCATCCCCTCGGCCGGTGGGTACGCCGACTTCTCCCTCACCGCCCGGCAGGGGGGCGTGACGACCGAGGTGGCGCCGGAGAGCGCCACGCTGCTCGCGGGGTAGAGATGGCGGTCCGGCAGGAGTCGGCGTCGACCGGACTCGCGGCCAGCCGTCCCTGGAGGAGACGTCCGGACCGCGTCCGGCGATCGCACCAGCGTTACGAGCAGCTCACCTGCGCGTGGAGGGGTCATGTCCTGGTCGGCACCGACGCCGCGGTCGTACGACCTCAAGATGCCCTCGTCGCGAGGTGCCTCGGGGGCCTGCGCTGGTACCGATGCCTGCGTTGCGATGCGTGGTTCCCCCAGGAGCCGCCGAGCTCGCCGGCGCGCCCCACGGTGCCCGAGCGCGACGAGATCCAGCTGCCGGAGCGCGGCATCTATCTCCGGGACAAGTACGTGCTGCGCCTGATCGCCGTGGAGCGGGGCCTGCACGTCTTCTTCTACGGTCTGGTCGCGCTCCTCCTCTTCATCATCGGACGGCACCATTCCACGTTCCGGCACGACTACCAGGCGATCATGAACGACCTGTCGGGAGGCGACCCGGCTTCGGTGCAGGTCCGTGGGCTCCTCGGCCACCTCAAGAGCTTCTTCAGCTACTCGCCCGCACATGTCTACGTCCTGGCGGGCGCCGTCGCCCTACTCGCCGCGCTCGAGGCCGTCGAGATGGTGGGCCTGTGGCGGGCCAGGCGTTGGGCGGAGTACCTCACGTTCGTCGCGACGACGCTGTTCATCCCCTTCGAGATCTACGAGCTCGCCTCGGCCGTCAGCGCCTTCAAGGTCGTCGTCCTCGTGATCAACTTGGCGGTCGTCTCGTACCTGCTCTTCGCGAAGCGGCTCTTTGGGCTGCGCGGCGGCGGCAAGAGAGAGCGGGCGCGACACGAGCAGGACGGCGGCTGGGGGCTCATCCAAGCGATGACGCCGCCAACGCCCGCGTTAGCGGGAGATGGGGACGAGTGAGTCGAGCCGCCACGACCCCGACTCCGTGTACGTCACCTTCCCGATAGGCGAATCTGTCACCAGGCGGTAGTTCCTCGAGGCCTCGAGCGGCAGGCCGGTGGTGGCCGCGAACCACCAGGACTCCTCGAGCCGGCCATTCTGCGCTCCCCTGATCGTTTGGGTGCGGGTGAGGTGCACCGCCTGGACGGGCGATCCCCCGATCTCGACGGTCCCCATCCCGACGATGACCACCGGACCGGAGGAGGTGCTCTTCCCCGAGACCGCGGTGTTGGTCCCGACGCAGCGAAAGGCGAACCGCTCGCCGGGCCGCGGCGAGGACACGACGATGGGGCTCGGTGGGCTGCACGTGAACCGGGCGAGATTGGTGACGGAGGTCAGCCCGAAGTCCCAGGAGACGAAATTGCGTTGGCCCGTGAGCAGCAATCGATCGGTGTCCGGGCAGAAGGAGTACTCGTGCCAATGGGCGGTGTTGTAGTCGATCCGCCACAGCCAACAGCCGTGCGCCGCGTAGGACACCGTGACCGGCATGACCGCGCTGTCGCTCTGCGAATTGGGCGGGCTGCTGATCCGCTCGGTGCCGGAGCCCGATGCCCGGTAGACGCCGGCCTCCGGCAGGGCGAAGCCCTCCGCTGTCGGCCTGGAGGTGGAGGTCTGCTGGAATTGCTCGGCGGCGGCGCCCAGCGACTTGGCCCCCGGGTGCCCGCGCAGCAGGTAGCTGCCCACGAGTATGGCCAAGACCACCACCACGACCGCCAACACGGCCAGGAGCGCGTTGCGCACCCGATGATGGCGCCGCGCCGGTTGTGTCGAGCCGCCGACATCCCCCTGTCGCATCGAAGTCCCCACCGCGCACCTTGCATCCCCACCGGGGTCATGGCCTGCACCCCGTGACTCCTCAAGTATCTGGAAGAGCACGCAGCGAAAAATAGGGAAGAACGTCCCGTCTGCCCGCCCGCCGTCGAGCGAGACCTGCCGCCCGACCGGGCGCATCCCGGCGTTGGCTCAGGTCGTGGCGGACTCGACGAGCCATTGGAACAGCCGGCGCTGGGCGTCGTCGTGCTGCATGCTCTCGGGATGCCACTGCACGCCGAGGATCGGTCGCTTGCGGTGCTCCACTCCCTCGACCAGCCCGTCCGGCGACCATGCAACCGGGCGGAGGACCGAGGCGAGGCGGGAGATGCCCTGATGGTGGACCGTGTTCACCTCGATCGAGCCGCTACCCAGGATTCCCCGGAGCTCGCTGCCCTCGGCCACCTCGACCTTGTGGACCGGCTCGCTGCGGGGTCCGGGCACGAGATGGGGCTGGCTCGTGACGTCGGGGAGATGCTGGACCAGCGTGCCCCCAAAGGCGACGTTGAGCACCTGGCAGCCCCGGCAGATGCCCAGCACCGGCGCGCCCCGCTCGGCGGCAAACTGCGTCAGGGACAGCTCGACTTCGTCGCGCTCGACGTCGACCGAAGCGGTCTCGGGAGCGGCCGGCTGGCCGTAGCGCCCCGGGTCCACGTCGCCCCCGCCGGTGAGCAGGAGGCCGTCGAGGCCTCGCCACACGTCGGCGGCCTCGAGGTGCGCCAAGGAGGGGATGAGGCGGGGCACCCCGCCTGCGGCCGCCACCGCCGCCGAATACTCGCGCTGGATGGCGTCGGCCCGGCGATCACCCAATTGCACGGGAGCCGTGGTCACGCCGATACAGGGCCGTCCTCGCCGAGGTGGTGGGGCCCGCACGCGCTCGTTACCTCGATGGCCCGGCTCGCAGGGAGCCCCGCGGCGTGTCGCGGTGCGCCGACGAGGAGGTCTGCTCCAGCGCCGGCTCGAGGACCCGATCCAAGAACGCGGTCTCGACCTCCAGGAGCCGGGTGCGGGACGACGCCCGTCGGTACTCGTGCCCTTCCCCCGGGAGCTCGAGGTATTCGACCGGGCGGTCCAAGGTCCGCAGGGCCGAGACGAGCTGCCGGGACTCGTTGAGCGGGACGTTGCTGTCGAGCTCGCCGTGCACGACGAGCAAGGGAGCCTCGAGGTCCACGACGTGGTGGAGTGGTGAGAGGCTGGCGAGCATCCCTGCATCCTTGCCCGGATCGCCGTACTTGGTCACGGCCGCCCTGGCGATCCAGGGCTCGGTGTCCCGATAGAAGGTCAACAGATCGGACATGCCGCAGATGTCGACGCCGGCGACGAAGCGCTCCGGGTGGCGGGTCAACGCCATGAGCGCGGCGTATCCACCGTAGGAACGTCCCGCGACCGCGATGCGGTCCCGCTCCGCAAGGCCCTGCTCGACCAGGTACTCGGCACAGCGCTCGACGTCGTCGATCGCATCGAGGCGGCCGTAGCGATCGTCGGCGTGGACGAAGGTTCGGCCGTAGCCCGAAGAACCACGGATGTTCGGCGCGAAGACGACCAGCCCGGCGGCAGCCAGGACCTGGTGGTGGGGCTCGAACCCGGGACGCTCCTGAGCCTCGGGGCCACCGTGCAAGTAGACCACCGCGCCGCGCCGATCGTCATCGGCCTCTCGCTGGCCCCGAGCACCGGAGAGCCTTGCGGCTGACCCGAGGTTCGACGCGGGGCGGTAGAGCCAGCCGCTGATCTCGAGGCCGTCGTGCGAGACGAAGCTCCGCAGCGTCGGGTCGGTCAGATCCGGCTCCTCGATGCTCGGCTCGGTCAGGGGGGTCCAGTCCCCGCTGGTCGTGCCGAGCTGCCAGAGCTGGCGGGGTCGGCTCGGGCTCTCCACCGAGAGCACGGCCCTGCTTCCGTCACGACTCAGGACCCCGCCGGCCACGACCGTGCCGGGCAGGTCGTCGAACCGCCGGAGCTCGTTGCGGGTGACGTCGAGCACCTCGACTTCGCTGTAGCCGCCGGCATTCCATACGAGGAGGACGAATCGCCCATCGCTGTCGGCGTCGATCAGCTCGAGCTCGCCATCTCGTCGACGGGCCAAGGCGCCCACCTCCCCCCGACGCCCGTCGACCCGGAGGGGTACCCCCACCAGCCCGCGGCGCGCCAGCCCGGCGTCGGTCACGAGGTAGGCCACCATGGCCCCGTCCTCGCCCCGGCCGATCGGGTCGGGCCGCAGCACGCCCGCGGCGGTGGCACCCGCGCTCGGGAACGGCAACAGGGATTCGGCTCGCCCGGAGCCCAGCTCCACCAGGAGGCACCGCTCCGCGCCGCGACTGCCGTCGCGCACGAGGGCGAAACGCTCGTCCTCGGAGATATCGAGGACCTGCAGCAACGGACCCGACGCCAACGGGTGGTGTATCCCGGTGTCGGGATCGACCAGCACGGAGCGGTTGCCCGACCCGGGCGAACCGTCGCACAGCGTGACCACGAGGCGGTGTCCCCGCCGGCTCCACGGACCGAGCATGGCGTGCTCGGGCACTCCGGCCACCCGCCGAGCCGCGGATCCATCCGGCCTTACGACCCAAACCTCGGTACGCACCCCGCCACCGGTGGCCACCGAGCACGCGAGCCACCGGCCGTCCGGCGACCAGTGCACCGCGAGCACCGGATCGTCACAGAAGGAGATGCGTCGGGGACTCGAGCCTTGGAGGGTGCCCTGGGCCCACAGCTCGGGCACGCCGTTGCGATCGCACACGTAGGCGAGGTCGTGGCCATGGGCCGTGAGGGTCGGCGACCAGCAGCTCCAGGCCCCGGCGAGCCTTTGGATCAGTCCGTCGAGCGTGTCCGAGCCCCTCCCCCGCCCCTTGGCCGCGTCACCCGCGGACGCGTCGAAATCCCTCAAGGAATGCCCATCTCCTGGAGCCACAGCTCGAGCAGGGCCAGCTGCCAGAGTGCGTTGGAACCGAGCGTCGTGCGTGTCTCGTTGGGCGCCGCCAGCATGCGCTCGACCGCCTCGGGGCGAAACAACCCCCTCGAACGGGCCGCCGGGTCCAAGAGGGCGTCACGGGCGAGCTCGAGAAAGCGTCCCTCGAGCTGGCGGATCGCGGGCACCGGGAAGTAGCCCTTGGTCCGGTCGATCACCTGGTCGGGCACGATGCCACGGCTGGCGCGCTTCAAGACACCCTTACCCCCGTCGGCGAGCTTGAGCTCGGGCGGGATGCGGGCAGCCAATTCCACCACCTCGTGATCGAGGAAGGGCACCCGTGCCTCGAGTCCCCACGCCATCGTCATGTTGTCGACCCGCTTCACCGGATCATCGACCAGCATCACGGTGGTGTCGTTGCGCAGCGCGGCGTCGACCGCGGTGTGGGCCCCGGGCCGGGAGAACTCCCGCGTGATGAGCTCGGTCGGCACGTCCTCGCCGGCCATCCAGCGCTCGCCCAGGAGGTCCGCCAGCGCGTCGAAGCGCCGGTCGAAGAAGACGGTGGCGTAGGCCTCGACCGCCTGGTCCCGCCCCACTGCGGCGAGGGGCGGGTACCAGTCGTAGCCGCCGAGCACCTCGTCCGCCCCCTGGCCGCTCTGCACCACCTTGACATCTCGCGAGACCTCCTCGGACAGAAGATAGAAGGCCACGCAGTCGTGGCTGACCATCGGCTCGCTCATCGCCCTTACCGCACCGCCGATCGCCGGCAGCAGCCGGGAGCCCTCGATCAACATGCGACGATGCTGTGTGCCGAACTGCCGGGCCACGAGGTCCGAGTACTCGAACTCGTCCCCTTCCTCGCCGCCGGCCGCCTCGAATCCGACACTAAAGGTGCGGAGCCCCGACTGCCCGGCCTCTGCGAGGAGGGCCACCACGAGCGAAGAGTCGATCCCTCCCGAAAGGAGCACGCCCACGGGCACGTCGGCCACCATCCGCCGCTCGACCGCCGCCCGCAGGGCGTCGATCAGGGCCTCCTGCCAGTCGATCTCGCTCCAGCCGCCGCGTTCGGGATCGCGATCGAAACTCGGGTCCCAGTAGCGGCGGTCGACATGGGAGCCGTCCGGCTCGACGAGCCGCACCGTGGCCGGAGGCAGCTTGCGGACCCCCCTCAAGATGGTCCGGGGCGGGGGGACGACCGAATGGAACGTCATGTAGCAGGCGAGCGCAGCCAGATCGATGCCGCGGTCCGTACCACCCATCTCGAGCAGGGCCGGCAGGGTCGAGGCAAAGCGCAGCCGCTCCTGCGTCTGGTCGAGATACAGCGGCTTTATCCCGAGTCGGTCCCTGGCCAGGACCACTCGGCCGGTGTCACGCTCGGCCACGGCGAAGGCGAACATCCCGTAGAACCTGCTGACGCAGTCGGTACCCCACTCCCGGAAGGCCTTGAGCACGACCTCGGTATCGGAATGAGAGAAGAACCGGTATCCGCGGTGCTCGAGGTCGCGTCGGAGGTCCTTGTAGTTGTAGATGCACCCGTTAAACACGACCGCCAGCCCGAGCTCGGGGTCGACCATGGGCTGCGAGCCGGCCAGGGACAGGTCGATGATCGAGAGCCTCCGGTGGCCCAGGCCGATGGTCCCGGACGTCCAGACCCCGGAACCGTCGGGCCCTCGGGGCGCCATCCGCACGAGGGCACGGTCGAGCGCTCCCGCGTCGGCGGCCGCAGCGTCGAAACGCACCTCACCGGCGATGCCACACACGTTCTCTCCTCGAGTTTACGCCCAGCCGCACGGCTGGCCGGGGTCCGGGCTCACCAGGGCCGGTCCGGTTCCGCCTCGGTCAGAATCCAGGTGTCCTTGGCCCCGCCACCCCGCGACGAGTTGACGATCATGCTGCCGGACGGCGCCACCCGGGTCAGCGCGAGCCCCGCCAGCTCGGCGTCGTCGGGCCCCGTCCCGGTGAGGTACACGAACGTCCGCAGGTCCACGTGGCGCGGTTCGAGCTGCCCTCTCTCGACCGTCGGAAGCGTGGACAGCGCCATCGTCTCCTGCGCCACCCATCTCGTGGGCTTGGACTGCAGCTCGCGGCGCCTCTGCTCGAGCTGACCGGCGTCGGCATCGGGACCGACCAACACGCCGCCGCCTCCGAAGCCATCGACCGGCTTGGTGACCAGCTCGTCCAGTCGGTCGAGGACGATCTCGAGCTCGGAGGGGTCCGAGCAGCGGTAGGTCGGCACGGAGGGGAGCAGTGGGCTCTCGCCGAGGTAGTAGGTGATGAGGTCCGGGACGTGGCAGTACATGGACTTGTCATCGGCGATCCCGTTTCCCGGGGCGTTGACGACGACGATTTGGCCCCGCTCGGCCGCCTCGAGGATGCCGGCTCCCACCGGGCGCCCAGACCGATCCGTGAGGTCAGCGAGCTCGCCCTCGAGCCGAAGGTAGAAGACGTCCACGGGACGGCCGCCGACCGTCGGCAGACCGGCATCGAACTGGACCTCGCTGCTCTCTGCAAGAGAGAGCCGAGCCCCTTCCGCCAGGACCTGGTGCTCGTACCAGGCCGCGTTGCCCGCGCCGTCGGAGAGCAGCACGACGTGGGGGTCGTCGTTGCCATCCAACGCGCAGGCGCGCAGCGTGCGACCGGCGAGGCCGAGGGCCTCCTCCGGCTCGTGCATCCCGATCCCGACGCCAAGCTCCGGCGCCACCGCCCCGAGCACCCGGCGTACGCCGATCGCGTAGCCGACGCCCGAGGGCACCCGCACGTTGTCCTCGAGCACCCTCCAACCCGAGACCAGGTCGTGCACGAGATCGAAACCGAGGACCGCGCAGCGCACCGCGTCGCGGGGTAGGGCGAAGCCCTCCTCCCGCCAACCGGGCGTGCGTTCGATGTCGTCATGGTCGAGCACCCCGTCGGCCACGATCCGCGCGGGCCCGTAGATGTCACGGAGGAAGGCCTCGATTGCCCGGGCTCGTTGGGTGAGCCCCGCGCCAAGGCGGGCCCATTCGTGGGCCGGAATGATCCTCGGCACGAGGTCGATGGGGAAGGTGCGCTGACTGCCCTCGACTCCGAACGAGAGGCCGTGCGCCGCCGCCATCTCGTGGACCCGTTGCATCCTGTGCTGGAGCTCCTGGTCCCCCAGCTCGTCGAGCAGGCCGAAGACCTGGCGGTAGACCGCCGTCGGGGCCCCCCCGATGATCGCCTCGTCGCCGGTGCTCATCGGGTAGTGGCGGGTGCAGCGCAAGGCCCGGGGGCGGGATCCGACCTCACTGGCGGTCTCCTCGATCAGGAGCCGGACCACGTCGGAGAGGCGCCCACGCTCGGCCAGACGAACCCGCTGACGGGCGGACGAGGTGCCCCGCACGAGCGTTGCGGCCGCCAACTCCCGTACCGTCTCCCAGTCGCCGGTGGCTTCCAGCTCCGGTTGCAGCGCGGTGAGGAGCTCCTCCACCACTTCGGCCGCCGGCAACGGACGTGGCTCGTCACCGATGCCGAGAAGATCGCCGGACAGACCGCTGCGGGCAGCGCGCCACATCGCCGCCCTCTGGACCGGCTCGGCCCGCCCCGGGGGGGCACGTCCCGCCCGCTCGGCCTCCTCTGCATGCAGGACGGCGGCCCTGAAGAGTCCGGCGATCAGCACGGCGTCGTCCACGAGCGGGCAGGCGTCGCACACCCGCAACTCGAGGGTCGGCACATGCTCGGACGGTCGCACGTCGAAGTACGCCATCTTCGCGTCGCTGATCACACCGGTCTCCACCAAGGACCGGACGAGCCGCTCGTACTCCTCCATCGACTGGAGGCGACCCGCACTGCCCGATGTCGGCCAACGCTGCCAGATCATCGTGCGCATGCTCGCGTACCCCGTGTCACGGCCCCTCCAGTACGGGGAGCTCGCGGACAGCGCCAGCAGCGTGGGGAGCATGTCGCCGACCCGTCCGGCCAAGCGCACGGCGAGGTCCCGATCCACCACGCCCACGTGAACCTGATACCCGCAGATCAGCTGTTCGTCGACGAGCAGGCGGTACTCGTCGTGCATCCGGCCAAAGCGACCTCGCACGGTCAGCTCGAAGTCTTCGTCCGTTGCCTGAGGGGCCATGCCCACGGCGGCGACCTCGAGGCCGAAACGCCGAGCGACGCCCACGAGCTGCTTGCGGAGCCGGACCATCTCGTCTCGCAGCTCCCCCAGGGTCGCCGCGGTGCCCGTGTTGATCTCGACGGTACTGCGCTGCAGCTCCGCCCCGAAATTCTGGGGAGGAAGATGTCGAAGCAATCGCGGCGCGCTCGAAACGAGCTCGCCACTGCCCGGATCAAAGATGTGCAGCTCCTCCTCGACGCCGAGGCTGCCGTCGACAGACATGCATCTGGACCTTACGCGCCGAATGTTTCGGGAATGTGGCCATCTCGAGTGGCCGAGGCAGCAATGCGGCAGGCTCGAGACATGGCCCAAGGGATGGCGGGACATGGCCAGAAGGGATCGGCGGCCATTACCAACGCGTAACCATTCGGTTCTCCGGTCCTCGCGCGTCATTACCGCTACGTAACCCGCTTGGAGCCCTTGCCGGTCCAATCGCCTTGTGAGACAGTGCTGACGCAACGGAGAATTCGCGCGCCGCGGTGATCCATAGCGACTGCCAAGGAGGATCGGTGAGTACCACATCCTCGGTTTCCTGGTTCACCGAAGACGGGGTGTGCAACGCTGCCGCTCGCTGCCGGGAGCCCGCCTACATCGTCTCCGAATCCGGGCGGATCGGGGTCGCGCCGGGGGCGGAAGGGGAAGGTGCGGTCGAGCGCTCCGGCTGCGAGCTACTCGGCGTGCTCCCGGGCCTGTTCCCCGAGCACCTCGGAGATCGCGAGTTCCTCTCGGCCCACGGCACCCGGTTCCCTTACGTGACCGGTTCGATGGCCAACGGCATCGCCACGGTCGAGGTCGTCATGGCCGCGGCTCGCTCCGGGTGTCTCGGCTTCTTCGGTGCAGCCGGCCTGGCACCGCGCGCCGTCGAGCAGGCGGTCGACGCGTTGTCGGAGCGACTCGGCCCGAGCGCAGCCTGGGGATGCAACCTGATCCACTCCCCGAGCGAGCCGGCCATCGAGGACGCCGTCGCGGACATCTACATCCGTCGCGGCGTGCGTTGCGTCGAGGCGTCGGCGTTCATGAACCTCACGCCCGCCATCGTCCGCTACGCGTACTCCGGTCTCCGTCGCGCGCCGGACGGCTCGGTGGAGCGTCCACATCGAGTGATCGCCAAGGTGTCGCGTCCCGAGGTGGCGCGCAAGTTCTTGGACCCCGCCCCTCCGGCCATCGTCGAGCATCTGGTCGGCCACGACCTCCTCAGCCCGGAGGAAGCAGCGCTCGGGGCAGCCCTTCCCATCGCCGAGGACCTCACGGTCGAGGCCGATTCCGGGGGCCACACGGACCGTCGCCCCCTCGGAGCCCTCTTCCCGGCGATCGTCGACCTCGCCCGCGAGGTTGCGGTCGGCCGGGGCTGGAGCCCCCCGAGGGTGGGTGCGGGTGGCGGCCTCGGAACACCCGCGTCATTGGCGTCGGCGTTCGCGCTCGGCGCGGCCTATGTCGTGACGGGATCGGTCAATCAGTCGTGCGTCGAGTCCGGCATCGACGCGGATGGGTGTCTCATGCTGTCGCAGGCCGAGCTCCCCGACGTCATCATGGCCCCCGCCGCGGACATGTTCGAGCTCGGCGTCGACGTGCAGGTCCTCCGCCGGGGAACCATGTTCGGCACCCGCGGTCGACGCCTCTACGAGCTTTACCGCGGCTCCTCCTCGCTCGAGGAGCTGGACGTTGCGGACCGGGCATGGCTCGAGGACTCCATCTTCGGCAAGAGCGTCGAGGATGCTTGGCTCGAGACCAAGGAGTACTGGGCGGAACGCGATCCGGAGCAATTCGATCGGGCCGAGGAAAACCCCAAGCACAAGCTGGCACTGTTGTTTCGCAGCTACCTCGGTCTCGCCAGCCGGTGGGCGATCGAAGGTCGAGTCGACCGGCGGACCGACTACCAGATCTGGTGCAGCTCCGCGATGGGGGCCTTCAACTCCTGGGTGGCGGGGTCGTTCCTCGCTCCCCCCGAGAACCGCACCGTCGAGCAGGTGGCGCGAAATCTTCTCGAGGGAGCAGCCGTCGTGACCCGGGCTCAGCAGCTTCGCACTGTCGGCCTTCGCGTGCCACCAGAGGCCTTCGTGTTTCGACCCCGATTGCTGCAGTGACAGGTATTCGCACCACGCATAGACGGAGGAGCATGCGCCCGCGAAATCTTGGCCAGGGGGTGGCCATCGGGCGTCGACGATCGGGAGGACATGCATGAGTAGCGACGAGGGCAGACCGGCGGCGATGAGCTCGGACGGGCGGCGACCGCCACTCGCCATCGTCGGGCTGGACGCGATCTTTCCGGGTTCGTCCGATGGCGCGGGGTACTGGCGATCGGTCTTTGCCGGGACGGATCATCTCCGGGACGTCCCCGAGAGTCACTGGCTCATCGACGACTACTACGACCCGGACCCGACCGCTCGCGACAAGACCTACGGGCGCCGGGGTGGCTTCCTCGACGAGGTCGAGTTCGAGCCCCTCCAGTGGGGCATTCCACCAAGCATCATTCCGAGCACCGACACCTCGCAGCTCCTGGCACTGATCGTCGCCCAGCGAGTCCTCGACGACGCCACGGCGGGAAAGTTCCGCGAGATGGACCGCTCGAGGATCTCGGTCATCCTGGGGGTGACGGGAGGCCAGGAGCTGTTGGGGTCGATGGTGGCGCGCCTGCAACGACCCGTTTGGGAGCGCGCGCTGCGCGAGTCCGGCGTGGCCGAGCCCCAGGTCCAAGGTGCCGTCGAGCGCATCCTCGCCCACTACGTGGAGTGGCAGGAGAGCACGTTCCCCGGCCTCCTCGGCAACGTCGTGGCCGGCCGCATCGCCAACCGGCTCGACCTCGGCGGCACCAATTGCATCACCGATGCAGCCTGCGCCTCGAGCATCTCGGCGCTGGCCATGGCGGCCAGCGAGCTGTACCTCGGCGACTCGGACCTCGTCATCACCGGTGGCGTGGACACCATGAACGACGTCTTCATGTACATGTGCTTCTCCAAGACGCCGGCGCTGTCGCCGACCGGGGACTGCCGGCCGTTCTCGGCCGCGGCGGACGGGACGATGCTCGGCGAGGGCCTGGGCATGATCGCCTTGAAGCGTCTCGAGGACGCAGAGCGCGACGGGGATGCCATCTACTGCGTCGTGCGCGGCATAGGTTCGAGCTCGGATGGCCGCGCGACGAGCGTCTACGCGCCCCTGTCGACCGGCCAAGCCCGCGCCATCCGGCGCGCCTACGACGTCGCGGGCTTTGGCCCCGAGACCGTAGAGCTCGTCGAAGCGCACGGGACGGGGACGATCGCCGGCGACGCCGCAGAGGCGGAGGGGCTTCGGACCGTCTTCGAGGACGGCGGACGCCGAGACGGGCAGTGGTGCGCCCTCGGTTCGGTCAAGGCGCTCATCGGCCACACCAAGTCGGCGGCGGGAGCCGCCGGCATGATCAAGGCCATCCTCGCCCTGCGACACCGGGCCATTCCCCCGCAACCCAAGACGGACCAGCTGAACCCCGCCCTGGAGCACGAGCCCTCCCCCTTTTACGTCCCGACCGCGGCACGTCCCTGGGTCCGGGGAAGGGACCACGAGCGACGGGCGGGCGTGAGCTCCTTTGGCTTTGGCGGATCCAACTTCCACGTCGCGCTGAGCGAGTACGCGGGCAACTCCCCGACACCCGGGAGGTTCCGAGCATGCGACGCGGAGTTGGTGGTGGTCTGTGGGGAGCCCGCCGAGGTGGCGGCCTCGGCACGGCGGCTGGCTTCGGAGGCCACCGAGGAGGGCTACCTCCGCTGGGCCGGCCAGACCTCGCTCGAGACGTACGATGCCGCGGCACCGGCCCGGCTGGCCGTCGTGGCCCGGGACGAGCGCGACCTGGCGGCCAAGCTGGCCAACGCCGCCGACCGGATCGAGGCCGCGGATCCCGCGGGGCTCCCCGACTTCTCGCTGCCGGGCGGCGTCCATCTCGGGACCGGGGGCACTCCGGGTCCCCTCGCCTTTCTCTTTCCGGGTCAAGGCAGCCACTACGTCGGCATGGGCTCTGGCCTGGCGCTGGCCTTTCCGGCGGCCCTCGAGGCCTGGGACCTTGCCGCCAGCCTCGATCTCGCCCTGCACGACGTCGTCTTCCCCAAGGCGGTGCGGGGTCCAACGGACCGAGAGGAGCAAGCTCGTCAGCTGACCGCCACCGATTGGGCCCAACCCGCCATCGGCTGCGTGAGCCTCTCGATGCTGCACCTGCTGCGCGAGCTCGCCCTCCAACCCTCCGCCCTCGGGGGTCACAGCTTCGGCGAGCTCACCGCGCTCCACGCGGCGGGAGCGATCGGCGCTGCCGACCTCCTGCTCCTGGCCAGGCGCCGGGGAGAGCACATGCGCGACGCCTCCGAAACCCCCGGTGGGATGCTCGTGATCGCGGACTCGATCGAAACGGTGCGATCCCATCTCGAGCGTTTCGGGCACGACCTCGTGGTGGCCAACCACAACAGCCCCCGCCAGGTCGTCCTCTCGGGCTCATCGGTTCAGATCGATCTCGCTGCGACCTCCTTTACCGAGGCCGGGATCCGCTCCTCCCGCCTGACCGTCGCCACCGCGTTTCACTCGCCGCTCGTGGCCGCCGCCTCCGAGGGGTTCGGCCGCGAGCTGGCGGCGGCGGAGATCGCGCGTCTGTCCCGGCCCGTCTACGCCAACGCGAGCGCCGCCGCCTATCCGGGCGAGCCGTCTGCGATCCGGACCCAACTCGCACGCCAGCTCACCGAGCCGGTCCGCTTCGTGGAGATGATCGAGGCGATGTACGGCGACGGCCTGCGCACCTTCGTCGAGGTGGGCCCCTCCGCGGTCCTGACCGCTCAGGTCCGGGAGATCCTGGGTGACCGACCGCACGTCGCCGTGAGCCTCGACCGCAAGGGCGCCGTCGGGATCGAAGCGTTCCTCCAGGGCCTGGGGGCTCTCGTGGCACGGGGTATCCCGATGCGGCTCACCGCCCTCTGGGACGGATACCGCTCTGCCACCAATCCTCACGAGCGGGTCCAGTCCAAGGCGGCGGTGCGGATCTCGGGGGTCAACTACGGCAGACCCAGGCCGGAGCCGGCGGCGGTCGGGGCACCGCTTGGCAGTAGGCCGAGCCCGGGGGCGGGCACCCAGGTGGTGGACCCGCCGGCCAGTGGCACACCGGTGGCGGACCCACCGGCGAGGGCTGTCGTGGCCGCGGGCCCGGCTCGGCAAGAGCCGAGCCCGCCGGAGCCGGTCCCCCAGGTCCAGGAGCCTGCACGGACAGCACGACCGCCGGCGGTCGCCGCCAACGGATCCGTGGGTCACGTCGAGATGCCCCTCCCGGTGGCACCGGACGAGGGCACGGCCATGAATGGGTCTTCGGCGTCCGGGGTCGACCAAGACCCCTCGACGCTGCTCGAGATCGAACGTCAGGTTGCGAGCACGCACGTCGCCGTCATGGAGACCCTCGCTCGGACCCACGAGGCCTACCTGCAGGCGTACGAGGCAACGCTCGGCCAGGTCGGGGGAATTTCCCGGCCTGCCATCCCAACCCCGCACGTCGCGCCGCCGTCTCCTCCGTATGCCGCGGTGCAGGCGGCACCGGCGCCGGCCCCCTCCCCGCCGCTCGCCACGCCGGCGGAGAGCCCGACACCCGCGGTCGACTACGCCGCCCTCCTGCGCGAGGTGGTCGCCGACAAGACGGGCTATCCCGCCGAGATGCTCACGCTCGAGATGGCGCTCGAGGGCGATCTCGGCATCGACTCGATCAAGAGGGTGGAGATCCTCTCCACGTTGCGGGACCGCCTTCCCGACCTGCCCGAGGTGGACACCTCGGTCCTGGCGGAGCTCTCGACCCTGGGCCACGTCGTGGACTTCATGGCCGACAACCTGCCCACGTCGAACGGCGCCGGGTCGGCGCGCCCACAGGCGTCGGCGGAGAGCCCGACACCCGCGGTCGACTACGCCGCCCTCCTGCGCGAGGTGGTCGCCGACAAGACGGGCTATCCCGCCGAGATGCTCACGCTCGAGATGGCGCTCGAGGGCGATCTCGGCATCGACTCGATCAAGAGGGTGGAGATCCTCTCCACGTTGCGGGACCGCCTTCCCGACCTGCCCGAGGTGGACACCTCGGTCCTGGCGGAGCTCTCGACCCTGGGCCACGTCGTCGACTTCATGGCCGACAACCTGCCCGCAGGGAACGCTTCCGCACGGCCGCCAGGACCGGGCGCGATGTCGGCGGGAGCCGCCGCGCCGATCGAGAACCCCGCTCCGGTGCGAGGCGGCCCGACCGTGGCTCCCGAGAACCGGCAGAGGCCCGCCGACGTCCGTCGTCGGGCGGTACGGCTGGTCGAATCCTCCCGACGTGGGCTTGGACTCCATGGGATGACCCGTGGGACGGTTGCCGTCACAAGCGAGGCCGGAGCGCTCGGCAAGGAGCTCGCATCCCAGCTCTCCGCACGGGGAGTCCCAGCCGTCGTGGTGGATGCCGTGCCCGACGACGTCACCGCGGTGATCTGCTGCGCCGGGATGGCCCCGGCAAGCGGTCCCGAGGTGGCCGCACTGACCAACGTGGCCGCGTTCGAGCACGCCAAGGCGTCGACGGCGATCCTCGAGCGCGGTGGCACCTTCGTCACTCTCCAGGCTTCGGGTGGCGGATTCGGGCTGAAGAACGTCGAAGCCACTGGCGCCTGGGCCGCAGGATCGGTGGCGCTCGCCCGCACGCTGGCCAAGGAGCACCCTTCGGCTTCGTTCAAGAGCCTGGACGTCGAGCGTGCCGGTCGGGACGCGGCGCAGATCGCTCGGGCGATCGTGGACGAGCTGCTCTCGGGAGGGCCCGAGCCGGAGGTGGGCCTGACGGCGGACGGCAGACGATGGGTCCCCTCGGATGTCGACCTGGATCGATCCCCTGGTCCCCTGCCAATCGGGCCCGACGACGTCATCGTCGTGTCCGGCGGTGCCCGAGGAGTCACGGCGGCCTGCGTGATCGAACTGGCCCGGGCGTCGGGCGCACGGTTCCTCCTGGTGGGCCGGAGCCCGCTCTCCGAGGAACCACCCTGGTGCAAGGAAGCGTCGGACGACGCCGCCCTGAAAAAGGCCCTGCTCGAGCGCGCCCGGGCCACCGGCCAACCCGTCGGGCCAGCGGAGCTCGGAGCGGCATCCGGGGAGATCCTGGCCGCCCGCGAGATCCGCGCAACCCTGGTGGCGGTCGAAAACGCTGGAGGTCGAGCGCGCTACGCGACGGCCGACGTCGCCGACCCGGACGAACTCGAAACCGCCGTGCGTGCAGCCATCGGAGACTGGGGACCGGTGACCGGCGTGATCCACGGAGCGGGCGTACTCGCGGACAAGCTGGTCGCCGACAAGACCGTCGAGCAATTTCGCCGCGTCTTCGACACGAAGGTCATCGGGCTGAAGGCCCTGCTCCGCCTCGAGACCGAGGTGCCCCTCCGGCTACTCGTGGTGGCAGGCTCCGTCGCAGCACGCTATGGCAATCCCGGCCAATCGGACTACGCGATGGCCAACCAGGTCATGACGATGGTCGCGGAGGCGGAGCGGTCTCGCCGACCGGGATGCACCGTGAAGGCCATCGCCTGGGGCCCGTGGGAGGGCGGCATGGTGACCCCGAGCCTTCGGAGCCACTTCGAGCAGGCGGGCGTGCCTTTGCTCCCGTTGGCCACCGGCGCCGGCGCGTTCGTCGACGAGGTGGCGAGCAACGACGCGATCGTCCAGGTGGTCCTCGCCGCCGGTGATGGACCCGAGCTCCCGTCGACCCCGGGCAATGCCCAACCTCGTGCCGAGGTGCGTGTCTCGCTCGCGTCCGACCCGCACCTGGCCGACCACGCCATCCACGGCACCGTGGTCGTCCCCTTCGTCTCCGTCATCGAATGGATGGTTCGCGCCGCTGGAGCATTTTGGTCGCTCGACCAGATCGAGCTGCAGGAACTCAGGATGATGCGGGGCCTTCGGCTCACGGATTTCCCAGACGGTGCCGCATCGCGCTTCGTGGTCCGGGCGATAGGGAGCGAAGGTGAGGCGCGGCTCGAGCTCCTCGACGACGAGGGGACCTTGCGCTACCAGTGCCGGGCCCGCCGCGGCGGGCCTCGTGCAGACGACCAGTGGGGCGCGGACGACGACGCCGATCTCGAGGATGGTCCGGCGAGACACGAAAGGGCACCCTTCGGCGGACAGGTGCCCTACGGCGGCCGAGCCTTGTTCCACGGACCGGCGTTCCAGACCCTCCAGCGGATCGACGCGCTCGACGAGGCGGGAGCTCGCGGCGTCGTCCGAGGCCTCCCCGACGCGGCTTGGCCGGACGAGCCCTGGCACACCGACCCGCTCGCCTTTGACGGGCTCCTCCAGCTCGCCGTGCTGTGGACCGAGCTGCAGCTCGGGAGCGGCTCGACGCCGACATCGATCGCGCGAGGTCCGAGCCCATCGATCACCCGACGAGCCGCGCCTCCTGCGCGGCGTGGTCCGGGGCGCGAGACCTCAAAGCATCGGACACGCTCGGACGCCGCGCTGATCGATGAGCGAGGGGCCGTCATCGCCGAGCTCATCGGTATCGAGTGTCACGCCGTGGGAACGGGACCGACCCCGTGATTCGCCAGCCGAGGCGGACCGAGGCCGTCGGCCGGTGACCACGACGACAACACCGCTCGCCATCATCGGCCGGGCATGCCTTCTGCCCGGCGCGGTGTCGCCCGAGGAGCTCTGGCGATTGGCCGCCGGGGCCTCCAGCGCGATCGGGCCGCCACCGCCGGGGCGTTGGGCCGCCAAACCAACGGACCTAAGTCCAGGAGCCGGGGGCGCGTACACCGACCGTGGTGGCTATGTCACCGAGGCCGATGGCTCGTGGGACCCCGAGAGTTACGACCTCCCGGCAGGAGCGCTCGAAGGTGTCGATGTCGTCTTCCGTTGGACGCTGCAGACCGTGCGCGCCGCCCTGCGCGACGCCGGCTGCCCCGAGGGGGCCGGGACGGGACTGATCATGGGCAACCTGTCGTATCCCACAACCGGTCTCGTCCGGTTTGCGGAGTCGACATGGCTTGCGTCTTCCCAAGGTCTCGGCCTGCCGGGGACCGACGAGGCCCCAAACCCCTCGAACCGATTCATGTCCGGTCTGCCGGCGGCGCTCGCGGCCGACGCCCTGGGACTCTCGGCCGGAACCTTCGCCCTGGACGCCGCTTGTGCGAGCTCCCTCTACGCCATCAAGTTGGCAGGAGACTGGCTCGAAGCGGGCCGGGCCGACGTGGTCGTCGCCGGAGCGGTCTGCAGCTCGGACAGCTTCCTGCTCCACGAGGGCTTTAGCGCGCTCACCGCACTCAGTCGGACCGGACAGAGCCGGCCGTTCGATCGCCGGGCCGACGGCCTGCTGCCGGCCGAGGGTGCTGCCTTCGTCGTGCTCCAGCGTCTCGACGACGCGCTCCGGGCTGGCAACCGCATCCACGGGGTCGTGCGCGCCGTGGGTCTCTCCAACGACGGACGCGGGCAGGGCCTGCTCGTGCCCTCCACAGACGGCCAGGTCCGCGCGCTCCGTGCCGCCTACGACCGGGGGGGCATCGACCCCGAGACCGTTTCCTACGTCGAGTGCCACGCCACGGGCACCCTGGTCGGGGATGCGACCGAGCTCCAGTCGATGGCCTCGGTCTTCGGTTCCACGAGCGGGATGGCCGTGGGCTCGCTCAAGTACAACATCGGCCATCTCGTGACCGTCTCCGGGGTGGCGGGTCTCATCAAGGTCCTCGGGGCGATGTCCGGCGCCACGCTCCCGCCGATGCCGGTGGACGAGCCGATCGAGGATCTCGATCGGCTCGGGTTCCGAGCTCCCCGATCACCCGAGGAGTGGCTCGGGCCGCGGCGCGCCGCGATCTCCTCGTTTGGGTTCGGTGGCAACAACGCCCACTTGGTGCTCGACCCGCCCGACTCCGTGACCAGAACCGAGCGGCCCGACGCCCGCCTCTCGATCGGCGTTGCCCGCCCCGGTGCCCATTCCTCGGCGCCGGGCGAGGAGAGTGGGGCACAACGACCGGCCGGTCCACCCATCGCCATCGTCGGAATCGGAGTGCGGGTTGGCCAGCTCGCCGACCGGGCAACCTTCACCGATGCGGTGCTCGGCGACCTCGCCGCATCGCCGTCCGCCGCTTCGTCCGTGGAACTTCCCCTCTCGGGTCTCCGATTCACGCCGGTCGACCTGCAAAAGGCTCTCGGTCAACAGACGCTCGTGCTTGCCGCCGCGCTCGAGGCGGTCGCGGAGGTCCCGCGGATCCCCTGGGACCGGACGAGCGTCCTCGTGGGGATCGAAGCCGACCCCGACGTGGTGCGGCCAGCGATGAAGCAGCACCTCCACGAGTGGTCGACGCAGTGGGACGCACCGCCCGAGTGGCTCGAGCGAATCGGGGCAAGCGTCTTGGGCCCGACGGACAGTGCCGTGGTCCTCGGCGCGATGCCAAACATCCCCGCCAACCGCCTCAACCGTCAGTTCGGCGCCCTGGGGCCGAGTTTCACGGTGTCGGCCGGAGAGCAATCCGGTCTCGTCGCGGTCGATCTCGCGTCGGAGGGGCTCCGCCGAGGTGAGGTGGACGCCGTGGTGGTGGGCGCGGTGGATCTCTCGGTACATCCCGTGCACGCCGAAGCCGCTCGCCGGGTTCTCCCGGAGGCGAGGCAGGTTCCCGGGGACGCTGCCGTGGTCCTCGTCCTCAAGCGGCTGGCGGACGCCGAGGCAGACGGGGATCGGGTGTTCGCGATCCTCGATGACCTGCCGGTCGAGGGGGGCGCGGGGGGCGCCTCCCCGCAACCCCACGAAGAGGACGGCCTCTGCCTGGACCTGCACGAAGGATCGACGGTGTTCACGGAGAGGTTCGGACACGCCTTTGCGGCCTCGGGGCTCCTCCATCTCGCTGCAGCGGCTCTGTGTCTGCACCACAGGTCCCTACCGAGCGGGCAACCGTGGACATCTGAGGGCCGCCGCAAGGCTCGCGTCACCGCCGACAACACCGGTCGCGGCGTCCGCTCGTGGGACCTCGGAGAGGCGACGGCGGCGCTCCGGCGTCCCGAGCGAGACGGATCTCGGATCCACCTCTTTGCGGGGGAGGGGGATGCCGAGGTCCTCGCCTCGTTAGAGCGCGGGCTTCGAGCGGGTTGGGGCGCCGAGGGCAGCGGCGACGCGGGCGGAGGGGAGGCTCCGTCACGGCTCGTCATCGTGGCTTCGTCCGAGGCCGAGTTCTCCCAACGGGCGCACAGGGCCCGGGACCATGTCCTGCGCGGTGCTCCCCCGGGGGTGGGGGTTCACTACCGGCGGGCCCCCGTCGCAGGGGAGGTCGCCTTCGTCTATCCCGCGGCGGGAGCCGCCTACCAGGGCATGGGCCGCGACCTGCTGCGAACCCTGCCGGAGCTCGGAGATCGCCTGACGCGACACGTGCCATTCCCCAGGATTGCCCGATGGATCTACGGCGACACCCCCCGGCCACCGAGCGCCGCCGAGTTTCTGTGGGCGACCTCCGCGCTGTCGCAGATCCACACCGACCTGACCCGCGAAGTCCTCGGTCTCGAGCCTGACGCGGTGATTGGCTACTCGTCAGGCGAAACCAACACCCTGTTTGCCGCAGGGGCCTGGACCGACTACGCCGCGATGTGTGAGGAGCTCGACGAGGCAGGCATCATGCACCGCGAGCTCGCCGGCACCTTTGACGCGCTGGCCCGCCAGTGGGGTGGACGACCATCGTGGCAGATGTGGACGGTCGTGGCCTCGGCCGAGGAAGTCGTGGCCGCCATCGGCGACGAGCCGAGAGTCCACCTGGCCATCGTGAACACTCCGGCCCAATGCGTCATCGCCGGGGAGGAGGTGGCGACGAGGACCGTCTGCCAACGCCTCGGGCTCGATCGTTGCCATCCCGTGGACTACCGGGTCGTGTGCCACGTTCCGGAAGCGAACGAGCTCCTGGACGTGCTCCGGCGAGTGCACACCCGGGCCGTGTCCCCGACCCCCGGATTGCGCTTCTATTCCAACGCCACCAATGCGGCTTACGAGCCGAGCACAGAGGCCTGCGCCGACGCCATCGTCGGGCAATTCGTCGGGGCGATCGACTTCAGCAAGACGATCGAGCAGGCCTACGCGGACGGCGTCCGGATCTTCGTCGAGCACGGGCCGCGCCGCACGTGCACTCGATGGGTCCATGAAATCCTGGGCGATAGGCCTCACCTCGCCGTGGCCCTCGACCGGAGCGGGCACGGCCTCGACGCGACGCTCGACGCGGTGGCGAGCCTGGTGGCGGCCTCGGTGCCGGTCGACTACCGTCGCCTCGAGTCGCGCCTCGCCAGGCACCCCGGCCGTCCCGATCGCGATGCGCGAGATGCTGAGCCGGCCCGCACCATCCGGCTCCCGGCCCGGCTCCCCCCGGTCGAGCTGCCGCCCCTCCAACGCATGGTCTCGGGACCGGCCGCCACCCCCCCGCAGCGCACGACCCCGCAACGCAGCTCGCTGATGGACGATCGGCGGATCGGTGAGCCCGGAGAGATCATGGTGGCTCCCCCGCCCGTACCCCGTCCGCTGGGCCGAGAAGCCGTGCGACTCCTGGCCTCGGGACTGCCAACCCGGGGCGGGGCGAACGGGAACGGGAACGGAGTCGCTGCGGGGGCTTCGCCGCTCACCGCGCGCCTTCGAACCCTGAGCGAGACCCATCGTCAGGTCGTCTCCCGCCTGGCGGGGTTGCACCAGCGCTACCTCGCGGCACGATCCCCGGGCGCGGTCGGGCTGGAGGCGGTCGGGCTGGAGGCGGTCGGGCTGGAAACGATCGGGCTGGAAAAGATCGAACCCGCCAACGGTCCAGGCCTGGGAGGACGCCGTGAGGACGACGGGGGCCAGCCGCCCGTCGATGGCCCCAGGCCGCGTGGGGTCACGTTCAACCGAGGCGACCTCGAGGTGCACGCCTCGGGGGCGATCTCCAAGATCTTCGGGCCGGACTTCGCCGAACAGGACCAGTACGAACGCCAGACCCGCATGCCCGAGCCCCCGTTGCTCCTCGCCGATCGAGTCACCGGCCTCGACGGGGAGCCCCTCTCCATGGGCACCGGAGTCATCTGGACGGAGACCGACGTCAAGGAAGACTCCTGGTACCTGCACGACGGATACATGCCGGGCGGCATCATGATCGAGGCCGGGCAGGCCGACTTGATGCTGATCTCGTACCTGGGCATCGACCTGGTCAATCGCGGTCGAGCGCGTCTACCGGCTGCTCGGCTGCCGGCTGATCTACGAGGGCGACCTGCCGTCGGCCGGTGAGACTCTCCAGTACGAGATCCACGTCGACGGGCACGCCCGGTTCGACGACGTCCGACTGTTCTTCTTTCACTACGACTGCTTCGTCGACGGGCAGCTGCGGCTCCGGGTGCGTGACGCCCAGGCCGGCTTCTTCAGTGACGACGCGCTGGCAGCCTCGGCCGGCATCCTTTGGGATCCCCAACACGCCGAGACCACCCCGGGCGCACGAGTCGACCCACCGGCCGTCGCCTGCGATGCCGCGCGCTTTGGACGACGCGAGCTCGAGGCCTTTGCCGCCGGCGCGACCTTCGAGTGCTTTGGCCGCGGCTTCGAAGCGGCACGAGTCCACGTGCGCAGCCCTCGCATCCAGCAGGGCGAACAACTCCTCGTGGACGAGGTGACGGAATTCGACCCGACGGGCGGCCCGTGGGGACGCGGCTATCTCCGGGCGGAGAAACGTGTCAGCCCGGAGGATTGGTACTTCCGTGGCCACTTCAAGAACGACCCCTGCATGCCCGGGAGCCTGATGTGCGACGCGACCAACCAGGTCATGGCCTTTTATCTCGCGGCCGTCGGCTACACGCTGGATCACGACGGCTGGCGGTTCCAGCCGGTCACCGGGCAGCCCTTCGACCTCAAGTGCCGTGGACAGGTGAGCCCGACCAGCGAGCGGGTGGTCTACGAGATCTTCGTTCACGAGCTGGTCCGCGACCCGGTCCCCACGATCTACGCGGACGTGCTCGGCATCGCGGACGGGGTCAAGGCGTTTTACGGCCACGGGATCGGGTTGCAGCTCGTGCCCGACTGGCCGTTGAGCAGTCGCCCGGAGCTCCTCGCCGGGCACGTCGAGCCGAAGCCCGTGGCCGTGGTCAACGACCGGGAGATGGGGTATGCATCCCTCCTTCGGGCCGCCTGGGGCCGGCCCTCGGAGGCTTTCGGTGACCGGTACGCGGAATTCGACGGCTCGCGCCGGTGTGCCCGTCTCCCCGGCCCCCCCTACCAGTTCATGTCCCGAATCCTGCACGTGGATGCCGACCATGTGCTCAAACCCGGGGATGCGATCGAGGCGGAGTACGACTTCCCGGAGGACGCCTGGTTCTTCACGGAACGGGGCTGGCCCACGGCTCCGTACGCGGCGATGCTCGAGGCCGCGCTCCAACCCTGCGGTTGGCTCTCGTGCTCCGGTGAAGCACTGTTCGAAGCAGACGGCGACCTGTCGTACCGGAACCTGGACGGGACGGCCACGCTCTACGAGGAGGTCGGTCCGGGCGAGACGCTCAGGACCGTGGCCACGCTGCGGTCCGCGGCTCGATCCGGCGAGATGGTCATCCACACGTTCGACGTGTCGTCCTACGTAGAGGAGCGCCTGGCGCACCAGATACAGACGGTCTTCGGGTTCTTCCCGGCCGACGCCTTCGCCCAGCAACCGGGCCTTCCCAGCACGGACGACAAGCGTGAGCAAGCGTTCGCCACGTCACCGTACTCGTCCAGCCTGACTCCTGAGGACCCCTCGGCCGGGCTCTCGCTGCCGGGACCCATGTTGCTCATGCTGGACCGCATCAGCGGATTCTGGCCCGAAGGGGGCAAGTCTGGCCTCGGCCGGGTTCGAGCCGAGCGGGAGATCGAAGGCTCCGAGTGGTATTTCAGAGCGCACTTCTTCCAGGATCCCGTCCAACCCGGATCGCTCGGGATCGAGGCGCTCCTGCAGGTCCTGCAATGGTTCCTGCGAGAAGAGGACGTGGGGAGTAGGGCCCGGTTCCAACCCTTGGCGCTCGGTCGAACCCTGAGCTGGAAGTACCGCGGCCAGGTCGTCCCGTCCAGCCGCACCGTGACGTACATCGTCGACATCACCGATTGTGGCACCGACGAGCAGGGCCGCTACGTGGTCGGCGACGGAGAGCTCTGGGTCGACGGCACACGGATCTACGAGGCCATCGGCCTCGCCGCCAGGGCGGTGCCGAGGACGGCCGCCCGATGACCGATCACGCAGGCACGCGGGGCTTGCGTGGCGTGGACGTCTGGCTCCTGGCTCTCGACGATCCGGTGACGGTCGATCCTCGAGCCGTTCTCGACGCACGAGAGCTCGGCCGGGGCGAGCGACTGATGACCGGCTCGTTGCGGCAGCGCTACGTCTCGTCACATGTCCAGCTCCGCCTGGTGCTGGCCGGCTACCTCGACGTCGAGCCCGGTGCCGTGCCGATAGACCGGACGTGTCGGCGGTGCGGAGACCAGGGGCATGGTCGCCCGCGGTTGGCGCTGCACCCCGAGCTTCACTTCAGCCTCTCGCGGTCTCACGGCCGAGCCGTGCTGGCGGTCTCCGGGCGCACCGCGATCGGTGCGGACATCGAGCTCATCGACGAGAAGGTCGACGTGCGCAAGGTGGCGGAGCTCGCCCTCGCCCCCTCGGAGATCGGCCAGGGCGCCGTATGGGAGCGGTGGGCGATGAAGGAAGCGTGCACCAAAGCCAGCGGAGCAGGCCTGGCCACCTCCTTCTCTTCGATCGAGCTGCGGGCGGTCCCTTTCCCGGGCACCGGGGGCGCCGGGTGCGAGGAGAGTTGGTGGGAGGCCACCCAGACGATCGACGACTCGCCCGAATGGCTGGACATGCGGGCCTGCGTCCGCAGCCACGAGGGTGCGGTCGTGGCACTCGCCGGACCGTCGATGGCCGGTCCGGTGCGCTGGATCGATGCCGATCTCGTCGAGTCCGGCACGGCGACGAGACGACTGCGTACGTCACTCCGGTGAGCGCTCGGGCGACGGCCCCGCGAACCCTCGGCGCGAGTCGGGGAAGTGTGAGAGGGTGGCACGACAGGGAGGTCTGGGTCAGGCCGACGGAGGAGGACGTGCAATGGTTGCTGAACTGATCTTGGAATTCGAGGGCGTCACCACCAAGGAGTACGACGCGGTCAATGCAGAGCTGGGCATCGACGCCTCCACGGGAGAGGGCGAGTGGCCCGACGGGTTGATCAGCCACGCCGCCGGCCTCAACGACGAGGGCCACCTCGTCGTCACGGAGGTGTGGGACACCCCGGAGCATCAGGCGAGGTTCATGGAGGAGCGGCTGGCCGAGGCGCTCGCCAAGGGAGGCGTCTCGGGTCCGCCCTCGAGCGTGACCTGGATCGAGCTCGTCGCCCACCATCGCCCCGGCGACTGACGGCACCGAGCGCCGTCGACCGGTGGCCCGCGCGATCGCAACGGAGACCCGGGTCGATAGGGCCGGCCTCGAGGACTTCATCCGTCCACGCCACCACGCCATCTTGGGCACCGAGCGATCCGACGGCACCACGCAGCTGTCGCCGGTCACCATGGGCGTCGACGCGAGCGGGACCATCCTCGTCGCCAGCTATCCCGAACGGGCCAAGGTCCGCAATCTGCGGCGGCGCCCCTGGGCCTCGGTGTGCGTGCTCTCGGACGACTTTGGCGGCGAATGGGTCCAGGTGTCGGGGACGGCGACCGTGGTCGACCTCCCACAAGCGGTCGAGGGCCTCGTCACCTACTTCCGGTCGATCAGCGGCGAGCATCACGACTGGTCCGAGTACCGCCAGGCCATGATCGACCAGGGCAAGGTACTGATCTCCCTGGACCCCCAAAGCTGGGGACCGATCAGCCGGGGGGGCTTCCCTCCCCGCCTGGCCGACGCCTGACCTTCTGCCCGGCACGTCCCCGGAACGAAGCCTCGCGCTCCGAGAGATAGGTTCACGGGCCGAGGGACATCGTCGGCCTGCGGGCCCCGGTGACGAACTGGAGGGACGAGGCGTGCGCGACCAGCCTTTTGGCGGCGTCATCGGGCGCTACCACGACGAATCGAGGCCGTGGTGGCCGAAGCCGGAGCGAGCGCCCCACGGGGCGCCCAACGTGGTCCTCGTCGTCCTCGACGACGTCGGCTTCGCGCAGCTCGGCTGTTTCGGGTCGGACATCTCCACTCCGGCGCTGGACTCGCTCGCCGCCGGAGGCCTCCGCTACACCAACTTCCACACGACGGCCCTGTGCTCGCCCACCCGCTCCTGCCTGCTCACCGGCCGCAACCATCACTCCAACGGGATGGGCCGCATCATCGAGATCGCCAGCGGCTATCCCGGCTACAACGCGCGGATCCCCTTCGCCAACGGCTTCCTGTCCGAGATGCTGGTCGAGGCCCACTACGCGACATACGCCATCGGCAAGTGGCACCTCACCCCGGAGGACGAATGCCACGCCGGGGCCAGCCGGGCCCGGTGGCCGCTCGGCCGCGGCTTTGAACGCTTCTACGGGTTCATGTCGGGCGAGACGCACCAGTTCGTCCCGAACCTCGTCCGGGACAACCATCCGGTGCTCCCCCCCTACGGGCCCGAGGAGGGCTACCACCTCACGACCGATCTGGCCGACGAGGCCATCTCCTGCGTGCGGGACCTGAGGGTCGTCGATCCGGAAAAGCCCTTCTTCCTCTATTTCTGCACCGGGGCGTGCCACTCGCCCCACCAGGCTCCCCCCGAGTGGATCGAGCGCTATCGCGGCGCGTTTGACGCCGGTTGGGACCGCTGGCGAGAGGAGACCATCGGACGCCAGACCGACACGGGGGTGCTGCCCGAGGGCACGGAGCTGTCGCCCCGGCCCGATTGGGTCCCGGCCTGGGACACCCTGCCCACCGCCCACCGACGTCTCTACGCTCGGTACATGGAGGCCTTTGCCGGCTTCCTCTCTCATACGGATCACGAGATCGGCCGGCTGGTCGAATTCCTCCGCCGCACCGGCGATCTGGACAACACCATCCTGATGGTGCTGTCGGACAACGGTGCCAGCTCCGAGGGCGGCCCAACCGGCTCGATGAACGACATCCGACCCTGGAACGGCGCATCGACGTCCGTCGAGGAGGCCCTCGAGCACCTGGACGAGATCGGAGGACCTCGCTGGCACAACAACTACCCGTGGGGTTGGACGGTTGCCGGCAACACCCCCTTCCGCCGCTGGAAGCGGGAGGTGCACGAGGGCGGGGTCGCCGATCCGCTGCTCGTGCACTGGCCCCGCCAGGCGCCGGGATCCGGCTTCCGCCGCCAGTACGTCCACGCGATCGACATCGTGCCCACCGTCCTCGAGGCCACGGGACTCGAGCCGCCGGAGCACATCCGAGGCGTCGCCCAGAGCCCCATCGAGGGCACCAGCTTCCTTGCGTCGATCGCCGACCCCTCGGCGTCCGAAGAACATCGGACCCAGTACTACGAGATGTTCGGCTGTCGGGCCCTCTACCACGAGGGGTGGAAGGCCGTGACCTACCACCCGATCATGCAGACCGAGCCCGGCTTCGACGCCGACGAGTGGGAGCTCTACCACGTGGCGGTCGATCCCTCGGAGTGCCACGACCGGGCCTCCGAGGAGCCGGCACGCCTGCGTCAGATGATCGACCGCTGGTGGATCGAGGCCGCCCGGCACCAGGTGCTCCCGCTCGACCCTCGCCCGCTGCCGACGCTCGTCGGTGAGCGCCCCCTGAGCGTCCCCCTCCGTCGGCGCTACGTGTACTACCCCGGCGCCGCAGCCGTGCCCGAGCTCGTGGCGGTGAACGTGAAGAACCGGAGCCACCGCCTCGAGGCCCACGTCGTCGTCGACGACGCAGAGGCGCGGGGCATCCTGCTGGCGCAGGGCTCTCGGTTGGGCGGCTGGTGCCTCTACGTCCACGACGGCCACCTGCACTACGTCCACAACCGCGCTGCGGTGGAGACCCAGCATCTCCAGGGTGCCGCGACGCTCGAGCCGGGCTCGCACGTCCTCGTCTTCGACTTCACCAAGACGGGCGAGCACCGGGGACACGCCCGGCTGCTGGTCGACGACCACCTCGTCGCGGAGGGCGCCATCGACCGGTTCACGCCCGGGCGGTTCTCCCTGACGGGGGCCGGCGTGACGTGCGGCTACGGCAACGGGCTGCCGGTCGCCGAGGACATCGACTCGCCGTTCCCCTTCCGCGGGACCATCGACCGGGTGACGGTCGAGGTGGACGGGGAGGCTTTCGTCGACCCCGGCGAGGAGGCCGAGGCCGTCATCGCCATGCAATAGCCCGAAGCCGTGCGGCGTCTGGTGTGGCCCCCGCTCCGTCCGGCAGACTCGGGCCATGCTCGACGGGTACTTCGCCAAGGGCCCCGAAGGGCTGATTCCCCGGAGCCACGCACGGAGTCCCTGGTCGGACGACATGATCCACGGCCGCCTCTTTGCCGCACTGGCCGCTCGGGAGGTGGAGCGTCGACATCTCGAGGGTGGGCTGCGGATCGCCCGACTCACGGCGGACCTCTTTCGTGCGACCCCCATGGTCCCGCTGACGCTCCGGGCCACGCGGATCAGGGACGGGCGCCGCGTGCGGTTGGTCGACGTCGACGTCGTCGCCGAGGGTCGCCCGGCCGCCCGGGTCGGCGTCCTGCTCGCAGCGGCCCAGGGCACCCCGCCCGGACATGTCTGGGGACAGGGGATCTGGGACCTTCTGCCGCCCGACGGTCGGGAGCCACCGGCGTCCGACCGGGCCGGCACCGCGGGGTATCCGGAGCTCCACTTCGAGTCCGCAGGACTCGGGGACACCTCCGGACCGCTTCGTGCCTGGCTGCGGGACCGGTGGCCGCTGGTCGACGGAGAGGAACTCACCCCGGCCCAACGAGCGGTCCTGGCGAGCGATCTCGCAAACCCCCTGAGCAACTGGGGGGATCGGGGACTCCATTACATCAACGCCGACATCACGTTGGAGATGGTGCGCACACCGCGGGGCGAGTGGATCGGCCTCGAGGTCCTCGACCACCTCGACAGTGACGGGATCGCGATCGGAAGCTGTCGCGTGCACGACGAGTCGGGGCCCTTCGGCCACAGTGTCGTGGTCGGGATGGTGCACGGATCGCCGATGAGCCCCATCGCCCCCCGTTCTGCATCGGAGGCGGGTACGTAGTCTCGGAGCGTTGCTACCTTTCCCGGGGTGAGCGATCGGGCCGGCCGCAAGCCGAGCAACATCCCGGGTTCGATCCGCCCCCTCGCTCCCGACCTCACCCGCGTCGCCTGGCGGGAGTCGGACCGGCTGGTGCCCCGGCGAGTCGTGCGTCCCCTCCTCTCCTTCATGCGCACGGACAAGGCGCCTGCGGCAGTGATGACGATCGCCGCAGTGGTCGCCTTTGTCTGGGCCAACAGCCCGTGGCACGCGGCCTACCTCGCGCTCTGGTCGACGCCGGTGCTGCTCCACGTCGGCACGCACGTCACCGTCGACCTCACCCTGCGATCGGCCGTCAACGACGCGGGGATGGCCCTGTTCTTTCTCCTCATCGGAGTCGAGCTGAAGACCGAGATGGTTCGCGGCCATCTGCGCAAACCACGAGATGCGCTGCTGCCCGCCGTGGGAGCGCTCGGGGGCATGGTCGTACCGGCGCTCTGCTATCTCGCCGTCAACGCGGGCGGAGCCGGCGAGCGCGGCTGGGGAGTCCCCATGGCCACGGACGTGGCCTTCGCGCTGGGCGTCATCGCGCTTCTCGGTGCCCGCCTCTCGAGATCGGCACGGGCCTTCCTGTTGGCGCTCGCGATCGTCGACGACATCGGCGGCATCTTGATCATCGCCGCCTTTTACACGCAGCATTTCCATGCCCTCTGGTTGATCGCCCTGGCGGCGACGATCCTTGCGGCCATCGCCCTGCGACGAGCGGACGTCCAATCGCTCGTCCCCTACATCGTGCTCGGCGCGCTCGCGTGGCTCTCCCTCGACGAGGCCGGCGTCGAGCCGGCGATCGTGGGAGTCGTGTTTGGCATGCTGGCGCCGCTCGACCCGCTCCATTCGCCCGGAGAGTTCCACGCGGCGGTGACCACCCTCGCGGATCGAGCCGACAGGCTGCTCCAGTCCGAGCCCCAACGCCCCGAGGATGCGGCCCTCGCGCTCGTGAGCCTCGACAACTTCGTCACGCAGTCCACCGCCCCGTCGCGCCGATTGGAGCTCCGACTCGGACTGTGGGTCAACTTGGCGGTCTTGCCCCTCTTTGCCCTTGCCAACGCAGGCGTCCGCCTCGCCGGGCTGGCGCTCGACCGAAGGGTCTTCGCCGGAGTCGTGCTGGGGCTGGTCGCAGGAAAGGTGGCCGGCATCGTCAGCTTCACGAACGCGATCCGAAGGCCGCTGCGCTGGCGCTTGCCGGGGAACATGACCGGTCGCGAGCTCGTGGGACTGGGCACCTCGGCGGGAATCGGGTTCTCCGTGTCGCTGTTCATCGCCTTTCTCGCGTTCGACCGGCAGTCGCTCGTTGCCAGCGCAAGCCTCGGCGTCCTCGCCGGGAGCGCAATTTCGGGGGCGGCCAGCATCGCGTACGGCGCGCTTTTCGTCAGACGGCCTCGGCCGGTCGACCCCTGACTCCGACAAACCGACCGTGGGTCGGGGGTTCTCCCTACGGTCCGGTTCTCACGGCGCCGAGCGCCTGCATGACGCCGAACAGGTCCCAGCTGACCCAGTTCTCCACGATCCTGGCGTCGGCAATCCGATCGATCGTGATCCCCATCCAGCTCACGGTCTTGCCGGTCGCGGGCACGCCCATGAGCGGGCCCTCGTGCGTGCCGTGCGAGGTAAACCGCGTGACGACCTTGTCTCCCTCCGCAACCTGATCGTCGACCGTGTCCCGAAAATCGGGGAAGGCCGAGCGCAGCTCGACGACGAAGGACTTGAGGTGATCGATTCCGTGCAAGTCGCGCCCCTCGTCGGGACGGCTGCGCTGATGGCTGGCGAAATCCGAGGCATAGATCTGATCGGCCGCCGCCAGATCGCCTCGGCTCCACACCTGCTCGAGAGCCCTCCGAGCGAGCGCCTTGTTCGCCTCAACGGTCACTGTCTGGAACCTCCCATCCATGTCGGAGCTGCGGGTGGAAACGCATCCCAGATGAACTCATCGTAAGAATCCGGCTTCCGCGGCCTCGTCGGATCCGGTCGTCCCTAGAATCCATGCTGAGATGCTGGTCTTTCTTCTTGTGGTCCTCGGCGCTTTCGCGTTGATGGTGTTTCTCCTCCTGCTCGTCACGGACTGCACCGAACGCCGCGAGACATCGGCCGTCGTCCGGCACGACGACCGGCCGGAGAGGCGGCCAAGACGCTGAGGTGCGCTTCGGCGCAGGCGGACTGGGGAGGCGGCCAAGTATGCCGCCGAAGACCCCTCGCGGGACTAGTTGACGGCCCGAGGAGGTCCGGCAAGCGAGTTGCGGTCGAAGGACGCGACCACGTCCTTGGTCGTGTCCAGCGGATCCGTCTGAGACGGGAGGTAGCGGAACAGCGTGATCTGTTCGCCATCGTCGTCGAAGTCGTCCGCCTCGACGTAGAGCGTCGTCCCATCGTCGGAAAAGTCCAGGCAAAAGCGCGGCATGGCTTTGGGAGAGCTTCAGCCTCTTAGATGGGCAATTCGCTCGCGGCGCCACTGAGCCTCGAGCCACGTGGCACCTCGGTCCAATTGGTCCTTTCCAGGGACGTGATTGAGACCTGCGGGACTATCCGTGCGCATGCCGCACCGCCGGCAAACCGCCATCCGGCCATTTGTCTCGGGAGTGTGATGCTCGTCGAGTTGCCTTCCGAGGCGGCTCGCCTCGGGTGAGGTCATGGCTTTTCCTCCGAGCTGATCGATAGCTCCAGCCTAGGGCGAGTTTGCCCACGCCGGGCGCTGCCGGCCTGGCTGTCCCTCCCCATCGCTTCACCCGGCCCGGGCGTCCGGCGTCGCTCCTAGTGGGAGGGCTATCGATACGATCGCTCCGGAGATTGGCGGAGCTCCGCCAAGATCCGTCGACGTCGAGTCGACGACACGGGGTTGCCGTCAGGACGGATCGCCGGGACCTGGACCCTCCTGGAGGAGTCTGACGACTCCTTGCAACAGGCGGTTGCCGGCATCACCACCGTCGTGATCGATCTCGGCAGCCATGCGCAGCGAGATGCGTGCCAGGAACCAATAGACGTACATCCCGAAGGCGAGGTCCCCCTCCCCGTGCGCACGTTCCATGACCGTCTCAATGGCCGTCCAATTGAGTGCTTCGACCTCCGTGGCGTCTGCCATCAGGACGCTGTCAACGATGGCCGCTGCGGACCCGGCGGCCTCTCGAATGATCTCGGCCGGTCTCTCAGAGGGTGCCACCCCCGCGACCCTATGGCCCTGTCGGTCTCCATGGCGGAGAGAACCAGCTCACGCCCAGGTCATGGGGTTTTTGCAAAACCCTCGTCGGACGTCTAGACGGCCGGACCCTTCGGACGTACCTTTGCCGTGGACAGTGATCGCACGACTGCCGTCAATAAGACGACTGGAGACGCCCATGTCGAACCACTTCACCGGCCTCAGCCTCGGTCCACCCCTGGGAGACCAGCGACTCGATCTCTGTGACCTCTATGCCTTCCAGTCGCCACGAGACCCCGGGAGGACGGCCATCATCCTCAACGCCAACCCGCAGGCCGATGCCCTCCACCCCGATGCCATCTATCGAGTCAACATCGACAACGACGGCGACCTGCTCAACGACCTCGCCATCAGCTACGTGTTCTCCCAGCCCCAGGACGGCGCCCAGACGTTCGACGTCTTTGTCGCCAAGGGACAGGAGTCCCGCTCGGTCGAGGCGGTGGGCACCCAGGTCGTCAAGGGTGCCGAGGTGTCCTTCGGCCCGACGGCCAAGACTGTGACCGCCGGCGACTACACCTTCTTCGCCGGCAGCCGCAGCGACGCCTTCTTCTTCGACTACGACGGCATCAAGAACCTCTTCGACACGAGCGGCAAGAAGAACTTCACCGACCTCCACCTGGGGGGCAAGTCGCCATGGACCGGAGTCGACTCCAACACGGAGGCCAACGTGTTCTCCACCGTGTTCGAGCTGCCGACCAACGAGCTCCTGGGCGGCACCCCCGACGTGCGCATCTGGGGGCGTTGCAGCGTGCGGCGCGACGGCGAGCTCCTGCACGTCGACCGGGCCGGCCATCCCTCGGTCTCGAGCTTCTTCAACACCGACGACACCAAACTCGAGTACAACGCCAGCGAGCCGGTCAACGACAAGGCGCGCTGGACCGACCAGTTCGTCCACCTGATGGGCCACACCGGGGGCTACACCCCCGAGGAGGCCCTCCAGGCCCTCGATGAGCACGGCGTCCTGCCGGACGTGCTCACCTTCGACCCCTCCAAGCCGGCCGTGTACCCGAACGGGCGGGTGTTCACCGACGACGTGATCAACACCCGCCTGGCGTTCCTCACCAAAGGCGAATGCCCGCCCACCGGGCTCAGCCCGCACACGGACACCCTGAGCGAGTTCCCCTACATCGGCAACCCACATCCGTCGAAGAGCTGAGGCGAGGACCAGCCAGCGGCAACCGCCCGCCCCCCTGAAGGGCGGTTGAACACCTGGGTCGGTGACGTGCGGGCCCAGCAACCATGGAGATCAACGTCTGACTTGGTCTTCTGTATGCTCACCATGCCTTGGGTGCTTGCGGGCTCTGTCGCTTGAGGCCAACCGGGGAGGGATGATCCATGCGGAGGCGGCTTCGTCGGAGCAATGGAAGCACGAGGGCTCGTCACGGTGCCCCTCTTTGGGTACGAACTGCCGTCGGTGTGATGGCAAGTGGCTCCGGAGGCGCGTTGCTGGCAAGTGTGGCCTTCCCCGTCCCCGCGGGTGCCACGACGAATTCTCGGATCGCCTGTGCCGACGTGTACGGCCCCAGTGGCCTGGTGGCTGCGATCAACGCCGCCAATGCCGCGGGCGGCGGCATCATCAGCCTGGCCGGAGGTTGCACCTATACCCTGACCGCCCCCAACAACGGAGTCGACGGCCTGCCGGTGGTCACGAGCTCGGTCACGATCAACGGCAATGGCTCCACGATCGCCCGGAGCCAGGCCCCAGGCACGGCCATTTTCCGCATCTTCGACAACGATGGAAACCTCACCCTCAATGGCCTGATGGTCACCGGGGGCGATGCGGACTTCTTCGACGGAGGCGGTATCAGCAACCAGCCCGACGCCACGCTCACCTTGACCACCAGCCAGGTCGTCCACAACACCGCAGACCTCGGCGGGGGCATCATCAGCTACACCGGGACCACGGTGCGAATGACTAGCAGTCATCTGAGCAACAACACGGCCCGCGATGGCGCCGGCATGAGCAATCAGGGCTCAGCCGTCCTGACTTCGAGCCAGGTGGACAACAACACGGCGACGAGCAGCAATCCGAGGGCGGGCGGAATAGGCGGTGGAGGGATCGCCAACTTCGGATCCCTCACGCTCACCTCGACGCAGATCAAGGGCAACGTCGCCACTCGAGACCAACCGAGCACCTTTCCGACCCAGGGCGGGGGCGTCCAAAACGGCGGCACGCTCATCCTCGCCGCCAGTCAGGTGACCGGCAACACCGTCAGCTCCACCAACGGCGACGCGCGGGGTGGCGGCATCTTCAACGACGGCACGGTCAACCTGACGGCGAGCGGGGTGACCAACAACACGGCCAGCGCCCCCGACGGGAGCGCGCAGGGTGGGGGGATCTTCAAGGATGCAGGCTCGGTCAACCTGAATGGCAGCCCCGTCCTTGGCAATCACCCCGACAACTGCGCTCCACTCAACAGCGTCACCGGCTGCATCGGCTGACAACCCCCATTCCGGCTGAGGTCGCCGGGCTGTTCAAAGGTAACCACTTGCTGCAGTTGGGCCAGGTTACGGCCGTGCCATTTCACTTTGCTCGTTGACAGTGGCGAAGCACCAACCGATACTTACGCGGAACCGGGGTTTCTCGGGTCGACCAGACAGCAGGTCCCTTGGGGCCGGAGGGCGGGAGCTTCGATGATTTGGTCGCGTCAGCGTGGAGGTCATACTCGACTCGTTACGGCTTCAAGGCCCCAGGTGAGAGGTAGTTTGGCTGTTGCCGGCATGGTGGTAGGCCTCTTTGGCGGGACCTTCTCGGCAGCCGTGCTCTCGAGCGGTACCGCGTCCGCCGCCATCACCAGCGTGCCCTGCACGGGTCCTTCCGGCGGCGAGGCCGGGCTCAAGAGCGCCATCAACGCCGCCAACTCGAGCGGGGGCGGGATCATCAACCTGGCGGCGGGCTGCACCTACACCCTGACGGCCGTCGCCAACGACCCGAGCACCGGCCTGCCCGAGATCACCTCCAAGATCATCATCAACGGCTCGAACACGACCATAACCCGGAGCGCCGTCGCACCGGACTTCCGGATCCTCCTGGTGGATGTCAGCGGCAACCTGGCCCTCAACAATCTCTCCATCACCAATGGGAAGCTGGACAGCAGCTGGGGTGGTGGTATTCGCAACAACGGGACCCTCACACTCAGCAACACCACGGTGAGCGACAACACCGCGTCGGACTCCGGCGGGGGGATCGCCAGCGTCGGCGTCGGCGTCGCGTCTCTGTCGATCATCAATAGCCGGGTGAGCGACAACTCCGCCAGCAACGACGGCGGGATCATGAACTTCAGCAGCATGACCATTGCCAACAGCCAGATCAGTGGCAATACCACTACTTCTGGCGGGGCGGGTCTGCAAAACCAACCCGGAGGAAAAGCGCAGATCACCAGCAGTCAGATCACCGACAACACGGCCGGCGGGTTCGGTGGGGGTATCGACAACTCCTGCGCAGCAAGCATGACGGTCACCAGTAGTCGGGTGAGCGGCAACACCGCCGCAAGGGGTGGTGGCGTGTTCAACTCGCTTTGCGGCCTCTTTCCCGGAGGCGGCAGTCTCACCCTCGTCACGACCCAGGTGACCGGCAACACCGCCAACAGCTCGGTCGCTGCAAATGGCGGAGGGATCGATAACTACGGGAGCCTCGTTCTGTCGAACAGCCCCGTCACGGGCAACGTGGCCGTGGGCCAGCCGGCCGGTACCGCTCACGGCGGTGGGATCGGCAATGAGACTGGCGCCACGGCCCAACTCACCAACTCGCCGGTCTTGTCCAACAAGGCAACGGGCACGGGCGCGACCGGTGGCGGAATCTTCAACACTGGTGCGGTGACCTTGACCAACAGTCCCGTCGCATCCAACCGACCCGACAACTGTGGCTCGCCCAGCACCGTTGCCGGCTGCAGCGGCTGAGGGCTCATTCCAACAGGCCGCTTGATGGCCTCCTGGAGGCCGTCGCCGGTTCCCCAACTCGCCACGGGAGGACGGGGCATCCCATCTGCTGGCGGGGGAGGGCTCGAACCTCCAACCTCCTGATCCAAAGGCGCATACCGGTCCTGCCGGATGATGACGGCCGGTGGCGGGAAATGCATTCCTAGCTGGACACTCCCCCGCCGCCGGCTGTTATCCGTGACGCCCCGTGACGGCCTCGGACACGGCGTGCCGTTCCCAAGGCGTTCCCACACCTACGATCTTGCGATGGCCTCGCCCGCCGACGAAATCCCGAGCCTTGAGCAACTCATGCGCAACGTCGTACGGCTGGCCATGCAGGTTCAGAAGGGTTCCGATTGGCTCGAACAGTTGTCCGGCTCGATCGCACGAACGATGGAGAAGGACGCTGCCCTGGCTAGTCGGAATCGGCCCAAGGAGGTGCTACGGGACGACTGGGAGGCGGCGGGCCTGGAAACGATCGGCTCCCTCCTCCGGTCAGATTGGCCGGCAGCCATGAGCCCTGTGTGGACGGATGCCACAGTGGCAACGGTCGATCTAGACCGCCTCCTCGCCTACCGGGGCAAGAACCTCCACAAGGTCGGGGCACCTGTCGGCGAGATCACCGACGAAGAGGCAGCCGCCTTGATGAAGCGGCTGCGGCTCGGGTTCGAGGCGGCGCGCCGGGAATTGCTGGATGAGAGCGGAGAATGGTGGCCATACGTTGCTGCGATCCACTCCAAAGTTCCGCAGTTCTGCTGGGAGCGTTCGGAGGGTGCGCGCTACTTGAACTCAGTCCTCAACGAAGGCGACTTGGTTACCATCGACGTGACCGGCGTTCATCCAGGTGCCGACGACTCACGTCTAAGGTTTCGCCTTCGGTCGAGCGAGGTTACAGCCGACCCTCCCAGTTGGGCGGCAGCGACGCACTTCGAACTCGCGGTTCCGCATGTGCGGAGGGTACATTTCTCAGCCCAGGTGGGAGACGTCGAATACCTCGACAGTGACTTCATCGACAGAGCACACCTCTCCATCGATGTGCGGCCGAAGGCACCACTGGGATTCCGGTCGGAGAGCCAACAAGGCGACGGGGAGGGGGTCCATCGCTGACCCCATCTGCCGAGCCAGATGGCGAGCCAGGTGCCCCCGACTCCTCCGCCGATCCAGTCGCAGTACGCTCCAATTTGGTGGCGACAAGGGCGGACGTGGAACGGGTGAGGACGGCCCTATGGGAGGCCGGCTTCCCCAACGCGGACGTCCGTCTGGAGCCAGCGCCCCGGATGTTGTCGTGGCATCACGACGGCCAGCCGTACGACGAGGCGGAGCAGGCGGCCTTTTTTCGGGCTCTCCATGTCTGCCAGATCGACCATTCCGCGACGATCTGCCCTGACTGCCACGACGCCAGGCGATGAGCGGGGAGACGGTGACGGTGGTCTGGTGCGGCCCCGAGCCCGACGTGTGCGGGAGCTGGGAAGGGACGTGGGAGACCATGCCCGACGATCTCCTGGAGACGTTCGCCACGACCCCCGAGGCAACTAACGAAAGGGTGCGGGCGGGGAGATCCTCGATGAGCGCCGTGGAAGGCTTACAGACGTACCTCACTAGGTCTTAGCGCTTGCACCCCCACGGCGCTGCATGCGTCGAGGAGCGCTTCATCCAAAGTCACCAGGGTCGAGCCTGATTTCTGGGCGACGATCACGTAGAGGAGATCGGCGGCGGGCTTCACCTTTGCAACGATCTCCTGCGCGGCTGGGTCTTTCGTCGGAATGAAGTCGAAAGCGTCTTTGAGGGTCACCTCGACAAACTCAGGTGAGATGCCTCGTCCGGATGCCAGCTTGTCGAGTGCGATCCCCTTCTGCTTCGCAGTCCGCGGCACCACGAGAAAGGTCTCCAAGAGGTAGACGACGGGCTCAAAAACGACCACCTCGGGCGCCTGCCCGATTCGATCCAGGAAGGCCCGCGATTCATCGCTGTCAGCCTCGTCCTTCAGCGAGCTGATCATCACGCAGTTGTCGATGGTCAGGTTCATCGCCCACCTCCCTGCCGCAGAGCATAGGGAGGGCTCCGGTGGGCATCCGTACCTAGATCGGACCCACGTAGGCCATGTGCATCTGCGTGCTGTTGGCCGCGGGCGAGACGGAGGCGCCCGTCTCGTTATTGAGCACGAGCGAGAACCGGTCCCCCTTGGCGGCCTCGGAGAGACCGAAGACGTTGGCGGCGACGGTGTCGTCACCAACGCCTATGGCCCCTCCGTTGCGCTGAATCGAGAGGAAGCTCCCGAAGCCGGCGGACGGTCCATAGCCCGCCGCCCAAGCCCATGAGGAGGTATACGCCCGCCTGCGGGACCACGAGACGCCCCGAGGCGTCCAAGGACCAGCCCCGACACACGTTCGCCACGATCGCGCTCGCCAACGGCGTCCCGGTCCCGACCGTCGCGGAGATCCTCGGGTACTCCTCGCCGACAATCACCATGACGATCTACGCGGACGTGCTCCCGGGCACGACGAAGGCCGCGGTCGACATGGTCAGCGGTGTGGCGCTTGGGAACCATCTGCGGTTGGTCGGCTAGAGCCGTTCCCAGTCGGTTCCCAGTCGGTGAATCGGGTGCGACTCGGAGGTTTGAGAATCATCCTCTGACCTGGGAAAAGGGAGCTGGCGGGGGAGGGCTCGAACCTCCAACCTCCTGATCCAAAGTCAGGCGTTCTGCCGGTTGAACTACCCGCCACCGACTTCTCCTGCGTAGCACACCGCCGATATGCTCCCGCCACCGCGTCATCCTGCAGACTAAAGGTCCGGCCGGCTCGTGCCCGGGCTGACCGGCGCAGAGCGGGATGAGCAGGAGGAGCTGGACGGTTCGATGAAGGTACTGGTAGTCGACGACGACCCCGCCGTATGTGGCTCCCTCGCCCGAGCGCTCCGGCTCGAGAGCTACGAGGCCGAGACGGTCGGGACGGGATCGGCGGCTCTCGAGGTCCTGGCCCTCGACCCTCCCGACGCCATGATCCTCGACCTCCAACTTCCCGACATCGACGGGCTCGAGGTCTGCCGGCGGCTGCGCAAGGCGGGAGACGACACCCCCGTGTTGATGCTCACCGCCCGCGACGCGGTGCACGATCGGGTGGAGGGCCTCGACGCCGGTGCCGACGATTACCTGGTGAAGCCATTCGCCCTCAGCGAGCTGTTGGCCCGACTGCGCGCGCTCCTGCGCCGACGGTCCCAGGACGGCGAGGTCCTCCGGTTCGCGGATCTGAGCCTCGACCTCGGGACGCGCGAGGGGAGTCGGGGCGAGCACCGCTTCTCGCTCACCCGCATCGAGTTCGACCTCCTGGAGCTCTTCCTGCGCCATCCGCGCCAGGTGCTCACCCGAGAGGTGATCCTCGACCGGGTCTGGGGCTACAACTTCGACTCGACCACCAACTCGCTCGCCGTCTACGTGGGCTATCTGCGACGGAAGACCGAGGGGGAAGACGGGTCGCGACTGATCCACACCGTCCGGGGTGTCGGATACGCCCTGAGGGAGTCGTGACCTTTCGAGCCCGCCTGGTGGTCGCCGCCACGGTCGCCGTGGTCGTCGCCATCCTCCTCGCTTCGCTGGCGGCCTACTTCGCCACGCAAAACTCGCTGCTCGCGTCCCTCGACGGCACCCTGCAGAACCAGGTCAACCCAAACGTTCCCAACTCCTTAAAGGATCTCAACGACGCCGCTCGACTTGGCGAGGCCGCTCAGGCTGTCGACACCAACGGTCAAGTCCTCGGGCTCTCCAACAACCTCACCTCGCCCCTGCCGGTCGACGACAGAGTCATCGCGGTCGCCAACCGCACCTCGAACCGTTACTTCGCCACGATTCAGGTGAAAGGCGCCGACTGGCGCGAGATTGTCACCCCCAAGACCATCCTTCCTGAAGCCGGGGCAGCGGTAGGTGTGCCGGGAGCGCTCCAGGTGGCCACACCCCTCGCGCCCGTCAACGATCAGCTCGCACACCTCCGGGTTGTTCTGATCGTGGTCGCCGTCTGTGGGGTGCTGCTGGCCGTCCTGCTCGGATGGCTGGTCGGCCGGGCCGCGCTGCGGCCCCTCAACACCCTGACCGAGGCGGTAGAGGACGTCGCCCACACCACCGACGTCTCCAAGCGACTCGACGAGGGAGGCGTGGACGAGCTCGGTCGCCTCCGGCGGGCCTTTAACCGACTCCTGGCCGCCCTTGAGCGTTCGCGCGAGTCCCAGCGCATGCTGATGCTCGACACGACCCACGAGCTACGGACACCGCTCACCAGCCTGAGGACCAACATGGAGGTGGCCCGGCGTATCGAGGAGCTCCCGCCCGAGGAGCGAAAAGTGCTCGTGGACGACGTGTTGGCCCAGATGGACGAGCTGACCCAGTTGGTCGGCGACATGGCCGAGCTCTCGAGGGGTGAGCTGCACGAGACGCCGCCCGTGGTCATCCGATTTGACCAGCTGGTCGAGGAGTGCGTGGCGGTTGCCACGACGCACGGGCGCTCCCGCGAGATCAACTTCGTCGTCTCGACGTCGCCCAATTGTGTGATGGGTCGCCACGACCGTCTCGCACGAGCCGTCGGCAACCTGCTCGACAACGCCATCAAGTGGAGCCCGGAGGGTGGGGAGGTCGAGGTCACCTGCCAGGAGCACACCCTCTGGGTCCGGGACCATGGACCCGGGATCAACGAGCAGGACCTTCCCCACATCTTCGATCGCTTCTATCGCGCCCCGGCGGCGCGGCCCCTGCCGGGTTCCGGGCTGGGCCTGGCGATCGTCGCCCAGGTCGCCACCGAGGAAGGGGGCACCGTCAATGCCGGGAACGCCCCCGACGGCGGGGCCTACTTCACCTTGTCCATGCCGACCCCCCCCGGCGACACCGGCCCCACGGTGCGAATCCTCGACTGATCGTCCACGGGCCGCCGGCTTCTTCGACTGTTCTTAGATTCGCTTGGACGCCCTCTTAGCCTCCCCGGGAAGGATGGTCAGGACCTGAGGAGACCAGCGAGGTCACGTGTCGCCCGATCAGCCGAACCAGCAGGACATCCAGCGTAGAGACAAAGCGATCAGCCGCGTCCGCCGCACCACGCGCTGGATGGCCACGCTGGCCGTGCTGGGCACCGGAGCTGTCGTCGGGGCGGTAGCCCACGAGGCGCCCGCCAAGAGCAGCGCCGTGGCGACCTCGACCAGCTCCGGTGCGGGCGCCACGTCGACTTCGGCCGGCTCCTCGGGTTCCGGCACTCTCTCGCCGGCCAACGCCGAGGGCGGCACTCTCTCCCCGCCCTCGGCGTCCCCCTCGCACGGCTCGTCGACGCCACGGGTCTCGACGGGTGCCAGCTGACATGGCACTGCGTCACCACGACCGCGCCGCAGACCAGCCGTCCACCCGGGCGGGTGGGGTCGGCGCGCCGGGCGCGTGGGCGACCGGTACGACCCGCTTCCCGGTCTGGGGCACCTCGGCGGTCGTCTCGGTGCACCCACCCCACCTGCTCGACGCGGCAAACCGGCTCATGCGGCAGGAGATCACGGCCTTTGACCGCTCGTGCAGCCGGTTCCGACCCGACTCCGAGCTCACCCAGCTCAACCGCTCACACGGGCGCCCCAGGCGGGTGAGCCACACGCTGTTCGACGCCGTGGAGGCCGCGCTGCGGGTGGCCTGGCTGACCGAAGGCGCCGTGGACCCGACCGTCGGATCGGCGCTCGTCTCTCTCGGCTACGACGGGGACTTCGACCAGATCGCGCAGTGCGACCCCACCACCCCGTTGGGCGGGGAACCGAGGCCCGCCCCCGGATGGCACACCGTGGCGCTCGACCGCGGGCAGCGAACCGTCGAGATGCCCCCCAACGTCCTCCTCGATCTCGGCGCCTCGGCCAAGGCGCTCTGCGTGGACCGCTGTGCGCAGCGCATCGTCGCCGATACCGGTGCGAGTGTCCTCGCGAGCATCGGAGGCGATATCGCCGTGGCGGGACCGCCCCCTCCCGAGGGCTGGTCGATCGCCGTCGTCGAGGACACGCGGGCGCGGGACCAGCGCCCCTTCCAGGTGATCGCCATTCGTGACGGTGCCGTCGCCAGCTCGTCCACCGTCGGCCGGACCTGGTGGCGCGGCGGCTGGCCACTCCACCACATCGTCGACCCCCGGACCGGCTGGCCGGCGGAGCCCCTCTGGCGCCTCGTCTCCGTCGCGGCCGCCTCGTGCCTCGACGCGAACGCCGCCTCGACCGCCGCCGTCGTCTGGGGAAACTCCGCCCCGGCGCGGCTCTCTCACATCGGACTCCCCTCCCGCCTCGTCTACCGAGACGGCTCGGTCGTCACGGTCGCCGGATGGCCCGCCGATTCGCCGCCCTCCGGGGCCGCCGAGCTCGCCGGGCCCGGCGAGCTCGAAGCCACTCGGCACGGAGGTTGATCTGGATGCTCGGCGTGACCACCCCGTTGCTCTGGTACACGACGCGAGCCTCGGGCATCGTCGCGCTCGTCCTACTCAGCGGCTCGGTGGTGCTCGGCATGATCACCTCGACCAGGGCCGGCACCCGCAGCTGGCCCCGCTTCGCGGTGAGCGACCTCCACCGCAAGGTCTCCCTGCTCGCTCTGGTGTTCGTCTGCATCCACGTGCTGACCACCGTCATGGACACCTTTGTCCCCATCGGCTGGCTGCCCGCCCTGGTGCCGCTCACCTCTCACTACAAGACGCTGTGGGTGGCGCTCGGAACCGTCGCCTTCGACCTCCTGCTGGCGGTCGCCGTGACGAGCATCCTGCGAGGACGGATCAGCGCCGGGACGTGGAGGGCCGTCCACTGGGCGTCCTACCTGTCCTGGCCGATCGCGGTGGCCCACGGCATCGAGATGGGAACCGACATTCGCTTCGTCTGGGTCGAAGGCCTCGTCGCCGCGTGTTGCATCGCCGTCATGATGACCTTCGGGTGGCGCGTCGTCGCACGGCCCCTGAGGGTCGGCGCCGGCGTCGCGGCGTCCTCGGATCACGCGGTCCGGATGGCCCGGGAGGGTCGGGTGACCGCGTCGGTCGTGCCGATCGATAGCCGCCGACCGACGAAGGCGGGCCTTCGGTGACCGCCGTGGGCTCACGACACCAGCCGGTCGGGCTCCTCCCCCCATCGGAGCCATCCGAGGCTTCCGGACCGGATGCACCGGTGATCCCCCGCCTCCTTGCGGGCTTGCGGCCCCCGGGAAGTGCGCCCGACCTCGAGCACCACCATCGGGTGCACGGTCGGCTACCACAACCGGATCGCCGGTCCCGCTCCGACTGGTCGACCCGGCTCCTCGCCGAGGTGGACAGCGCCGGGCTCACGGGTCGCGGGGGCGGTGGCTTTCCCACCAGCCGCAAGATCGCCGCCCTCCGCAAGTCCTGGCGCAGGCCGGCCGTCGTGGTCAACGGCATGGACAGCGAGCCGGCCGCCGGCAAGGACTGGTTGCTCACGACGGGGACACCGCACCTGGTGCTCGACGGGGCGTCCACCTTGGCGCACCTGGTGAACGCGGCGTCGGTGACCGTCTGCGTCAGCGAGGCGCGGCCGGATGCGGCGCGCGGCCTGAGCATCGCCATAGGGCAGCGGGCCCAGGCCGGCGTCGACCCGGTGGCCATCGAGGTTCGCCAACCTCCGGACCGCTACGTGGCGGGCGAGGAGTCCTCACTCGTCCACTGGCTCGACGCGGGCGTCGCTCGCCCCCTCTTTCGACGCCAGGGCCCCTCCGACCTCGCACTCGCGGGCCGTCCCGTCCTGGTCGCCAATGCGGAGACCGTCTCCCACCTGGCATTGATCGCCCGGCACGGGTCACGGTGGTTCCGGGACGCCCCGAGGGAGCTCGGCCTCGACGTACCCCCCTCCTGGGGGGCCGCCGGCACGATGCTCGCGTCGGTGAGCGGCGCCGTCAGGACGTCGGGGATCTTCGAGGTGCCCGTGGGGTTGCGACTGGATCGCCTCCTCGACTTCGTGGGCGCCCCAACCCAGACTCCCGGCGTGCTCCTCGGGGGCTACGGGGGGACGTGGCTGCCCCCGGAGGCCCTGGGCACGCCGATGGCGCCGGAGCCCCTGCGCCGCCTCGCCGACACCTTCGGGATCAGCGCGGCCCTCGGAGCGGGCGTCGTGCTGGTCCTGCCACCCGGGAGCTGCCCCCTGGCCGAGACGGCTCGCATCACCCGTTGGATGGCTGCGGAGAACGCCGGCCAATGTGGACCTTGTGTCTTCGGACTTCCCGCCCTGGCCGAGGACCTCGAGGCGTTGGCCTCCGGCACGCTTCGGGGGGAGGGGTTCGCGCAGCTCCGCCACCATCTCGAGGTGGTCTCGGGTCGGGGCGCCTGCCGCCACCCCGACGGGGTCGTCCGGATGGTGCGCACCTCGCTCACCGCCTTTGCCCCCCACGTCCAGGAGCACGTCGCAAAGGGTCCCTGCCAAGGTGTCGCGACGCCCGGTGTCGCCCCCCTTCCCTCGCGACCCCACGCCGGCCACGTCGCCGGCCACCGGACGCCGGCGAGGCCCCACGGTCAGGTGCCCGTCGCGCTGACGGGAAGCCGGGGTGCCCGATGAGGCGCCGGCTTCGGATCGACCCGATCGCCTGCGACGGCTACGGCTACTGCGCCGAGCTCGTCCCGGAGCTGATCCGGCTCGACGAATGGGGCTTCCCCGTCGTCCGGGAGTTGCCGATCCCGGAGGGGGTCGAGGGGATGGCGTCCGAGGCGGCGGCACAGTGTCCTCGGCGTGCCATCTCCCTGGAGCTCGAGGGGGCCGCGGATCGCCGTGGCGTGCCTAGCCGACCTCGATGAGCTCGATGCGGTTCCCAAACGGATCGTCGACGTAACAGCGGGCCACCCCGGGAAGCTCGTCGCTCCACCTCACCCCGACCCCGGCAACCTCGAGGTGCCGCGCCAGGGCGGTGAGATCACGCACCAAGAGGGCGGGATGGGCCTTACGGGCCGGGCGGAAGCCCTCCTCGGTGCCGAGGTGCACCGCCACCTCCCCGTTGGAGAACCAGCAGCCTCCCCGTGCGGCGAGGGGCTCGGGCTTGGCCTGCCGCGGCAGCCCCAGGAGTCCGGCGTAGAAGCGCTCGGCACGATCCTCCTCGCCCGGCGGCATGGCCAGCTGCACATGATCGAGCCCGACCAACTGGAAACCCATCCCCTCACCTCCCGGTTTTCGGCACCGAATCCCCTGTCGGCAGGCCGGACGGCGGCGCTCCGCCGTCCAAGAGCGTAGGTGGCGATCGGAAGCTGCCTGGCAGACGAGGCCCCGCGGCAAGTAGCCTGCCGCAGGTCATGGGATCGCTCATCAAGAAGCGCCGCAAGCGCATGCGGAAAAAGAAGCACAAGAAGATGCTGAAGGCGACGCGCTGGCAGCGCAGAGCCGGGAAGTAGCCCGAGCCTCCACCCACCTGGGTCAGGATCTCGGACCCACCCGTTGGGGGGCCCAACCCGCAGGAACCGTCTTCGCCTCCACCAGGCGAGCGCGCCCGTCGGCTTCTTCGACCCAGTCGCGGTCGTCGATGCCGAGCTCGCGGCGGGTGCCCTCCACGAACCACGTGGCGCCGCTGCCCGCCAGCCGGGGCTCCCGACCACTCAGGTCGCGCAGGACGTCGCGCCAGAGCAAGAGGCGTGGCTCGACCCTCAAGGCGGGCTCGATGAGGTCGTTGCCTCCGGGGTCCTCGGAGGTGGTGCGAGTCCCGCCTCGACCTCCGGCCGACGAATCCCACTCCCGGTAGACGGGGCCGGTCGGCACTCCGAACGGGGGGAGGAGCAGCACGAACGAGCGGGACTCGAACGGAGCGGGGTCCACCCTCTCGCCCACTCCCCGGACCATGGCGCGCCCCCCGAGCACGCAGAAGGGGACGTCGGAACCGAGGGTAAGAGCGATGGCCAGGTCGCGGCAGCCCGCCCACCGGAGGACCGCTGCGGCGTCTGCGGAGCCACCGCCGAGGCCCCCACCGACCGGGATCCGCTTGACCACCCGCACCCGAGCCGTGCGGTCCACGGCGCGCAGCGCCCGGCGCACGAGGTTGTCCTCGCCGGTCGAGACGAGCGCCGGGCGCCCGTCCCCGAGCGGAGAGCGCGGAGGGCGCGGAGAGGGGGCGGAACCGGGAAGGTCCCACTCGAGCGTCAATCCGTCGCCACGGGGATCGAGCTCCAGCCCGTCGGCCAGATCCAGCGTGACCATCTCCGCGCTGAGCTCGTGCAGCCCGTCGGCCCGTGGGCCCGTCACGCGCAGGGACAGCGTCAGCTTTGCCGGAGCCAACACGTGAGCGGGCCGCCCCTCGCCCGCCGGGTCCCCCGCGGCCGAGCCCGGTCTCACGTCGGCGTCGGCCACGCCGCCAGCCTGGCCCAACCGCACAGGTCGATCTCCTCGGCCCGGGCTTCGGGCCGCACGCCCGTCGCTGCGAAAGCGTCGGTGGACACAACCCCCGCAAGCGAGCGTCGGAGCATCTTGCGCCGCTGCCCGAAGCCGGCGCGCACCACCTCGAAGAGACGCCCGTAGGCGACGAGGTCCGGATCCACCGCCGGGCTGGGTCGGCGTTGAATCCGCACGAGGACCGACTCGACGCGGGGTCGGGGAACGAAGACCGTCGGCGGCACCCTCCCCACCACCTCGGCGCTCGCCCAGTAGGCCACCTTGACCGACGTCGCGCCGTAGCCCTCGTCCCGGGGCCCGGCGGCCAGGCGCTCGCCCACCTCGCGCTGCACCATCACCAGGAGCGAGCGGACGGCCGGTGCCTCCTCGAGGATCCTGATCACGACCGGCGTCGCCACGTTGTAGGGCAGGTTGGCGACGAGCGTCCAGGGCAGGTCGCCGGAACGATCTGCATCCTCGCCGGCCGGCGCCTCGGCGGCGAGCACCTCGTCCCAGCGCACGCGCAGGGCGTCGCCCACGACGACCGTGACGGGGAGCCCCGCGGTCAGTTCGCGCACCACCTCGGCCAGGCGGCGGTCGAGCTCGAGGGCGACCACCCTCGCACCCGCCTCGGCGAGCGCCAGCGTCAGCGAGCCGAGCCCGGGCCCGATCTCGACCACCCGGTCGCCCGGTTGGACGTCGGCCAGCCGGACGATGCGCCGGACGGTGTTGGGGTCGGCAACGAAGTTCTGACCGAGGGCCTTTGCGGGGCGGATCTGGCGCTCTTGCAGGAGCCGCCGCACGTCCGCGGCCGTGAGCATCACGCGACGAGACTGTAGGTTGCCCGCGTGCCGGACAGCGAACAACCCGAGCTGGTCACCGTGGACACCTTCGCCCGGGCCGAGACCGACCGCTACTTCACCCAGTTTGCTGCGCATTTCCGGTCGCTCGACCCATCTCCCAGCCGACGACGCCGCCCCCGTCGGGGGGCCGCCGCCGCCCGGCATCGCGGGTGGGACCACCTACGGTTGGGCCGTGGCGCTCGATCTCACCGTCGTCGACGTCTTTACGGACGTGCCCTTCCGTGGCAACCCCGCCGCGGTCGCGATCCTCGACGGCTATCCCGGTGACGAGCGGCTCCAGGCCGTTGCGAGGGAGATGAACCTCTCCGAGACGGCCTTCGTCGTCCGCCGCCCCGACGGCGACCACGATCTGCGTTGGTTCAGCCCGGCGGTGGAGATCGACTTTTGTGGGCACGCGACGCTGGCCAGCGCCCACGTCATGGGTGGTGCCGCCCGCTTCCACACGCGAAGTGGCGTGCTCGCCTGCACCTCCGCCGGTGGCTGGATCGAGATGGACGCCCCTGCCGATCCGGCAACGCCGGCGGCGCCACCCGCGGACCTGGAGCTACCCGGCCTCCGGTGGTTCGGCTACGCCCGCGAGGACGCCTTGGCCGAGCTCGAGACGGCGGCGCTCGTGCGCAACCTCCTTCCCGATCTCGCCGGCATCTCGGCACTCGAGACCCGGGCGCTGATCGTGACGGCCGCCGGCGACCGCCCGGGAGTCGACTGCGTCAGTCGGGTCTTCGGGCCGAACGTGGGCATCCCCGAGGACCCGGTCACCGGCTCGGCCCACTGCACGCTGGCCGTCCACTGGGGCCAACGGCTCGGCGTCGACGCCCTCGTCGGCGAGCAGGCCTCGGCTCGGGGCGGCACGGTCCGGATGCGCCGCCGAGGCGACCGTGTGGGCATCGCCGGACACGCGGTGACCACCGCGCACGTCCGCCTGATCGCCTGACCGAAGTCGGGGCCGAGAGAGGGCCCGGCCGGCTGGAGGCGATCCCGCCAGCTCCGCCTCGCGACGGGACTCAGAGCCCGAAGACCGAGCCGGCGTTGCGCCAACTCGCCTGCGCCACGACCTCGGGATCGAGCCCCTTGGCCCCGGCGACCGCCGCCCCCACTAGGGGGACGAAGGCGGGTTCGTTGGTCCGGCCCCGGTGGGGCACGGGGGCGAGAAACGGGCTGTCGGTCTCCACCAGCAACCGATCGAGCGGGCAAAGGCCGGCCGCCTCGCGGACGTCGTCGGCCTTTTTAAACGTCACGATCCCGCTGAAGGAGATCCACATCCCGAGATCGAGGATCGCCCGCGCCTCGTCGGGCCCGCCGGTAAAGCAGTGCACCACCGCCCGCTCGGGGACGGCCTCGCCGACCAGGACGTCGAAGAGGTCGGCCCACGCCTCGCGCACGTGGATGACGAGCGCCAGGTCGTACTCGTGGGCGAGCTGCACCTGCTCGGCGAAGACGCGCCGCTGCACGTCCCGGGGCGAATGGTCGTAGTGGTAGTCGAGGCCGCACTCCCCCACGGCCACAAGGGGCCGGTGAACGGGCTCGGGAGCCGATCGACCGGCCGCCGACCGCTCCCGGTCGATGATGCGCCGGATCGCCTCGACGCCGACCCCGACGGCCGTCGGTCCCCCGGGGTCGTCCCCCGCGCCCGGATGCCCACCGGAATCCGCGTCGTGGGGGTGCAGGCCGGCCGTCGCCCAGATCGCGGGGGCGTCGGCGCCCAGCACGCCCTCCTGGGATCGCCGGGAGAGGCTCAGCGCCTGGTGGGACGACTCGGGGTCGGTGCCGACACACACGAGACGGGCCACGCCCGCCGCCCGGCAGGCCTCGAGCATCTCCTCGAGGGCGTCGACCCCCCTGCCGTCGGTGCCGAGGTCGCCGGAGGGGCCGTCACCGGGCCCCGCCCCGGACTCCAGATAGCGATCCTGCACGTGGCAGTGCGAGTCGAACCATGCCACGTCAGCCGCGCCGCCGGGGGAACAGCGGTGCACCCTTCTCCACCGCCAGCCCGCCGGGGTACCCGCCCCACTCGGCGTCGTCCGGAAGCCTCCGGTCTCCCGGCCCACCCTCGAGACCCAGCCGGCGCCAGATCTCGGCGGCCGCCCCGGGCATGGCCGGGACGATCAGGAGGGCGACGATCCGGAGGACCTCCAGGGCGCCGCCCAAGACCTCGTCGACTGCGGACCCCGGCGGCTGCTTCCACGGCTCGGTGGCCTCCAACGCCGCGTTGGCGGCGCCAATCAGGCGCCAGGTGGCCTCCAGGGCCTCGTGGGGCGCGAAGCGCTCCCAGGCCTCGGCCGCAGCCTTGACGGTCGCAGCCGCCTCCTGGGCGAGGGGGCTGTCCGGTGGGGCGGACGGGCCGATGCCACCGCACTTGGAGCCGACCACCGTGGCCACCCGCGAGACCAGGTTCCCGAGGTTGTTGGCCAGGTCGGCGTTGTAGCGCGAGACCATCCGCTCGTAGGAGAAGTCGCTGTCAGGGCCGAAGGGAGTGTCCCGGAGCAGGTGGTAGCGGACCGGATCGACGCCGAAATCCTCGGTGAGCTCTGCGGGCGCGACCTGGTTGATCTGGATGCCACCCTCGGCCAGCCGGGACTTGGAGAGCTTCTCCCCACCGAGCAGCAGCCATCCGTGCACGAGGATCCGGGCCGGCGGCTCGATTCCGGCCGCCATGCACATCGCCGGCCACCACACGCAGTGAAACTTCACGATCTCCTTGCCGATCACATGGTGCACGGAGGGCCACCATGCGGCAAAGCGCTCGTCGTCGACGCCGTAGCCGACGGCGGTGCAGTAATTGATCAGCGCGTCGTACCAGACGTAAAAGACGTGCTTCGGGTCCCACGGCACCGTGACGCCCCACGACATCGAGGTGCGGGTGATCGAGATGTCGCGCAGCCCGCTCCGGATGAAGCTCAGCGCCTCGTTGCGTCGGATCGCCGGCGCCACCGCCTCGGGGAAGCGCTCGTACCACTCGAGCAGCCGGCCCTCGAACGCGCTGAGCTTGAAGAAGTAGTTCTCCTCCTCATAAGGAACCACGGCCCGGTGGTGGATCGGGCACAGGCCGTCGACGAGCTGTTCCTCGGTGTAGTAGTCCTCGCAAGAGACGCAGTAGAGGCCCCGGTAGGTGCCGAGCTCGATGTAGCCGTGGTCGTAGATCTGCTGCAGGAAGCGCTGCACTGACCGGTGGTGCCGCTCCTCGGTGGTCCGGATGAAGTCGTCGTTGGAGATCTCGAGGAGCGACCATGCCTCCTGGAACCGGCGGGAGGTCCGATCCGTCCACTCCTTTGGGCTCACGCCCTGCTCGGCCGCGGCCTCCGCCACCTTGGCCCCGTGCTCGTCCGTGCCGGTGAGGAAGAAGACGTCGTCGCCGACGAGGCGGTGCCAGCGCGCCTGCGCGTCCGCCTGCACCGTCGTGTAGGCGTGACCGACGTGCGGCACGTCGTTGACGTAGTAGATGGGCGTCGTGATGTAGAAGCGCGCCACGTAGGCCAGCGTACCGGCGCCGGTGATCACCGCCGGTCTGGCCCGTCCGCCTCCTCCCGGAGCCGCAGCGCGCGCTCGTAGACGTCGCGGCGGGAGAGCCCCAGCTCGGCCGCCACACCCGCGGCCACCCTCGACGGGGGCTCCCCACTCCCGAGCCGTTGACGAAGGGCCTCGGCGACGGTCGCGTCGTCGACGGCGGCGGGAGTGCCGGTGACCCCCTCGAGCACGATCACCACCTCGCCGCGAACCTCCCGTCCGGCAAACTCCCTCGCCGCATCCTGCAGGGTGCCCCGCCACACCTCCTCGTGGAGCTTGGTGAGCTCCCGGGCGACCGCCACCCGTCGGTCTGGCCAGGACGCCGCAAGCTCCGCCAGGGTGCCCGCCACCCGGCCGGGGGCCTCGAGGAGGACGGCCGTCCGTGGCTCGTTCGCCAACTCGTCGAAACGCCTCCGTCGAGCCGCGCCCTGCCGTGGCAGGAACCCCTCCACGCAGAACCGGTCGCCGGCGAGGCCGCTCACCACCAGCGCCGCCAGGACGGCCGAGGGCCCGGGCACCGCGGTGACCGTGATCCCGGCGTCGGCGGCGGCGCGGACGAGAAGGCCGCCAGGATCCGAGACGGCGGGGGTGCCCGCGTCGGTGACCAGGGCCACCTCCAGGCCCTGCTCGAGCCATTCGAGGACCCCCCGGAGACGGCCCCTCTCGTTATGCCCGTGGAGAGAGACCAGCCGCCCACGCGCCGGCACGCCGATCGCGCTGAGCAGGCTCCGCGTCCGGCGGGTGTCCTCGCAGCAGATACGGTCCGCCGACCCGAGTGCCTCCCTCGCTCGATCCGAGAGATCGCCCAGGTTGCCGATGGGGGTCGCCACGACGACGAGGCGGCCGCCGGCGCCGCCCCGCTCCTCGTGAGGCCCGGCACCCGGAATCCTCGGAGGGGTCACGACGGCTCCTGCGAGGTCACGGCGTCGGAAAGATCGGAGGGCCTCCTGCGGGACCGCTGTCGACCTCGCACACCTCCAGGACGTCGCCGACGGTGATCCGCCACCGCTCGAAGCATCCGGCCGAGGCCTGGAGGGTGGCCTTGCAGCCCCGACGCGGCCGGGCGAGGCGCCACGGGGGCAGGCGCACCACGTCGACCACACGCAGGTCCCGGTCCAAGAACGCCACGTCCAGGCTCCGCGTGCCGAGGGAGTGGACCGGCAGGGGTGGGGTGACGATCAGGGCGCCTTCGAAGCCCGACCTGCCGGTAAGCCCTCGCGAGCGCTCCATCAGGCGGTCCGCGATGTCTGCGGCCGCGAGCACCCGCCCCTCGCGCAGCACCCAGCCCGCTCGCATCAGTCCTCAGACGTTGAAGCGGATCTCCAGCACATCCCCATCGAGCACCTCGTAGTCCTTTCCCTCGACCCTGAGCCGCCCCGCCGCCTTGGCCTGCGACCATCCGCCGAGCTCGACCAGCTCGTCCCAGTGGATCACCTCCGCCCGGATGAAGCCCCTCTGCAGGTCCGAATGGATGACCCCTGCGCACTCGGGCGCCTTGGCCCCGGAGCGGAACGTCCAGGCCCTCGACTCCTTTTCCCCGGTGGTGAGGAACGTCCGGCGGCCGAGCAGCGTGAAACACGCCCGGGCGACCCTCGGCAGCACCCCCGCGCCGAGCCCGAGGCCCTCCAGCAGCTCTCGGCGTTCGTCGTCGGAAAGGAGAGCCGCCTCGGCCTCGAGCTGGATGCACACCCCGAGGACCTCCCCGGCCGATCCGAGCTCCGCCTCGACCGAACGAGCGAGCTCCCCGGACCGCTCCAACTGGTCCTCCCCCAGGTTGACCACGGCGAGGACGCGCTTGTCGGTGAGGAGAAAGGACTCGCGGAGGAGGCTGCGCTGGTCGGGATCCATGCCCGCGCGGTAGATCGGCGTCCCTCCTTGCAGGTAGCCGAGCGCCGTCTCGATGGCGTCGGCCTCGGCCGCCATCGCCTTGTCCCCCTTGAGCCTCGCCTGCTTCTTCCGCTTGGCCACCTGCTGCTCGAGCGAGGCGGCATCGGCCATGACGAGCTCGAGCTCGAGGGTGGCGAGCGCATCCACCGGGTCCTGGTCGCCCGGCACCTGATCGTCCTCAAACGCCCGCAACACGAGCACGAGGGCGTCCACCTCCCGGATGCCCGCCAGGAAGCGATTGCCGAGTCCCTCGCCCGTCGAGGAACCCGCCACCAGCCCGGCGATGTCGACGACCTCGACACCTGCGCGCACGGTCTTTCGGCTGTGGCTCATCTCGGCCAGGGCCTCGAGGCGATCGTCGGGCAGGAGGGCCACCCCCACGGTGGTCTCGGTGGTGGAGAAGGGGTGGGACGCCACCACCGCCTGCCCGCCGGTCAAAGCGTTGAACAACGACGACTTGCCCGAGTTGGGCAGGCCCACCAGCCCCAGTCTCTCCATATCTCTTCGACGCTACTCGGAGGCGCTACCATGCCCTTCCTGTGTCGAAGAAGACTGCGAAGCGAAAGAACACGCGCAAGAAGAAGGCCAACCACGGGAAGCGGCCCAACGCGGGACGGGGTTAGTCCCCGACTGCAGCCGGGCGACTAGCCCGGGGCCCCTCCGGCGGTCCCGGGCGGGACCCAGGCGCTGCCGGTCTTGTCGAGGACCGTCTGGAGGGTGGTCGGCAGGTCCGTGATGATGCCGTCGACCCCGAGGTCCACGAGGCGTTCCATGGCCTCCCGCTGGTTGACCGTCCAGACGTGCACCGCCACCCCCTGGGAGTGCGCAGCCTCGACGAACCGCTCGTCCACGATGACCAGGTCGCCGCGTCGCTCGGGCACCTGGAGGGCGCAGTGCTCGAGCGTCGGCGGCGGCTGGCCCTGTTGGACGGCACGCCAGAACGCCGCCACCGTCATGGTGCCCGCCGACGTCGGGATCTCGGGTGCGGCGCGGTGAAACGCCTCGGTGGAGGGATCGAGGAACGACGCCACGATCACGTCGTCGCGCCGGTCAAACTTGCGGAGCACCTGCGCCAGCGTGGCCTCGTAGGGTTGGACCACCGGGGCGGTGCGCTTGATGTCGAGGTTGAGCACGACGCCCGGGAACCGTTGGAGCACCTCGTCGAGGGTGGCGATACGGAACATGAGGTCCTCGGGACCGCGGCCACGGTACGGGTACTCCTCGGCCGGGCGGCCGGGCGTCACGTCGGCCCCGGGGATGAACCAGTAGGCGGGGTCGAGCCCCCGCAGCTCGGCCAGCGTCATCGCGGCGATGGCCCCCGAGCCGTCGGTCGTCCGGTCGACCGTGGTGTCGTGGCACACGACCAGCCGGCCGTCCGAGGTGGCGTGGACGTCCAGCTCGATGGCGTTCGCTCCGACCGCTAGTGCGTGCTCGATGGCCGCCAAGGTCGAGGAGGGCCGTTCCCAGGCCCCGCCCTGGTGCGCGTAGGCGATGACCCGGCGTTCCGTCCAGACGTTGGGGAACGGCACGCGAGTGATGGTACCGGCGGGCGGCGGTGACGCCCGACAACGCGGCATCGGCGGGCGCCGCGGCGCCCGACAACGCGGCTCCGGCGCGGTACTAGCCTCGGCCTCGCTGTGATCGACCACGTCCTCGTCGACCTCATTGCCACCATCCGGCAATCGTTCGATTCCGCCCTGCTCGAGCGCCAGGCCGTCGAGGAGCGGTTCCAGGTCGACGTCTTCCTCGGGGACGTGTCCTGGGAGACGTCCTACAGCCTGCCGGGAGAGGAGCAGCCCCCGAGGGTCCGAGCCGACCTCTCGATCGACTGGCCGACGTGGAGCCAGACCGCCTATCGCAGCTGGTCGATCGGCGAGACCCCCGACGAGCTCCCCGAGGTGATCCTCGAGGTGGCCCTCCGCATCCAGCGCCTCGCAGAGGAGCCCGCCGCCGAGGCCGTCCTGGCCGTCCTCTCCCCCGAGAGCCCGAGGATCGGCGCCGAGCCGCTCGTGCGCTCGGGCCTGACCATCGAGCAGGTGCACGGCAGCACCGAGCACGGCGCCGAGCGTCTGGCGGCCCTGGGCGGCCCCGAAGTGCGATGGGCCGTCGAGGCGAGCTACGAGGGGTCTCTCCGGCTCGAAGAGGAGCATCTCGACAAGCCCGAGACCATCGAGCCGATGATCGGGGCCCTCACCCGGTGGGTGGCCTCGTCGCTCGTGCGACTCGCCGACCTCCCCCTCAAGTTTCTGCCGCCCGATCCCGAGGAGTCCGGGACCGGCTGACGAGAGCCCCGACGGGGCCCCCAGGACCGCACCGGGTTCAGAGGAGCCCGGACCGGGTGGCCATGGTCTTCAGGTCGGACTGCGGGCGAGCGCCGAGGTGGCTGATGACCTCCGCGGCGCAGAGCGCGCCGAGTCGGGCGCAGCGCTCGGGATCCGATCCGTGCGCCAGGCCGTAGAGGAAGCCGGCCGCAAAGAGGTCGCCCGCCCCCGTCGTGTCCGCGACGGTGACGACCGGGGCGGCGGGCACCTCCACCGGCCCGTGGGGGGTGACCACGACCACTCCATCGGCCCCCCGGGTCAGGGCGGCGAGGAGGCCGGTCTCCTCCGCTGCGGCGACGGCGCGATCAAAGGAGGAGGCGCCAAACAGCCGGATCGCCTCCTCTTCGTTGGCAAAGAGAACGTCGACCTCCCCGAGCAGGAGATCCAGGAATTCCCGGCGGTGGCGCTCGACGCAAAACGGATCGCTCAGCGACAGTGCAACGGCACCGTCCTGCCCGTGCGCCACCTCGATGGCCCGGCGCATGGCCTCCTTGGCCGGGGGCAGATCCCAGAGATACCCCTCTAGATAGAGGATCCCGGCACGAGACACGAGGTCGACGGGGATGTCGGCGGGGCCGATCGTGGTGGCGACGCCGAGGTGGGTCGCCATCGTCCGCTCGGCGTCCCCCGTGACGAGCACCAGGCAGCGGCCCGTGCCCAGCGGCTCGGGATCAACCCCGGGATCGACGGGCGGGTCGGCCGCGGCCGGCTCGAAGGCGACCCCGGACCGCCGGATGTCGTGGGTGAAGACCTCGCCGAGCAGGTCACCGGACACCTTGCCGACGAAGCCCGAGGACCCCCCGAGGGCCGCCACGCCCGCCACCGTGTTGGCGGCAGACCCTCCGGAGACCTCGATGGCCGGTCCCATGGTCTGGTAGATGGCCTCGGCCCGGGTCAGGTCGACCAGCTCCATCGAACCCTTGACCATGCCGAGCTTGTCGAGGAGGGCGTCGTCGACCCGGGTCAACACGTCCACGAGCGGCGAACCGATGGCCACGACGTCCAGGCGGGAAGGACTCGCGTCGGGGTCGTGCACTGACCGACGATGGTAGCGGGCCGACGGTGGTCGCCGGCCCGCGCTGTAGCCTCGCCAGGCGATGCCCACGTTGACCCCATCGACGAGCGAGCCGGCACGACCCCCCGACGAGCGCTACCGGCTCCCGAGGACCGCCGAGCCGCACCGTTACCGGCTGACCCTCTCGCCCGACCTGGACGAGGCGACCTTCGAGGGACGGGTGGAGATCGATCTCACGCTGCACGAGGCGACCACGACGCTGGTCTGCAACGCCGCCGAGCTCACCATCCACGAGGCCTTCGTCGAGGACGAGGAGGGCCGAACGTTGCGGGCGACGGCGACGGTCGACCCCGACGACGAGCGCGTCGCCTTTGTCGTCGAGAGCGAGCTGGCCTCCGGCCCGGCCGTGCTGCGCTGCCGGTTCTCGGGGATCTTGAACGACAAGCTGCACGGCTTCTACCGCAGCACCTTCCGAGACGACGGGGGGACCGAGCACGTCGTCGCCACGACGCAGATGGAGGCGACCGACGCACGTCGTGCCTTTCCCTGCTGGGACGAGCCGGACCGCAAGGCCGTGTTCGAGGTCACCCTGGAGGTCGCGGACGGGCTGGCGGCGTTCTCCAACTCCCCGGTCGTTGCCGAGGAGCCGCTGGCGGGGGGGCGCCGGGCCGTGCGCTTCGCACCGACCATCAAGATGTCGACCTATCTCGTGGCCTTCATCGTGGGACCGCTCGAGGCGACCGAGCCTCGCAAGGTCGACGGGGTGCCGGTGCGGGTGGTCCACGTCCCGGGCCGCGGGCACCTGACGGTGCACGCGCTCGACGTCGCGGCCCACGCCCTGCGCTTCTTCTCGAAGTACTTCGACCTGCCCTACCCCGGCGAGAAGCTCGACCTCGTGGCCATCCCCGACTTCGCGTTCGGCGCCATGGAGAACCTGGGCTGCGTCACCTTCCGCGAGACGGCGCTCCTCGTGGACACGGGCCAGGCGGCCCGCGCCGAGCTCGAGCGCATCGCCGACGTCGTCAGCCACGAGATCGCCCACATGTGGTTTGGCGATCTCGTGACCATGCGCTGGTGGAACGGGATCTGGCTCAACGAGGCCTTTGCCACCTTCATGGAGATCCTGTGCGTCGACGCCTTCCGGCCCTCCTGGCGGCGCTGGACCAGCTTCGGGCTGGAGCGGGAGTCCGCGCTGGCGGTCGACGGCCTCCATTCGACACGACCGGTCGAGTACCCCGTGGGGCGGCCGGAGGAGGCCGAGGGCATGTTTGACGTCCTCACCTACCAGAAGGGCGGCGCGGTCCTGCGGATGCTCGAGCAGTACATCACTCCCGATGTCTTCCGCGACGGCGTCCGGGCCTATCTCCGCCGCCACGCCCACGCCAACACCGACACCGCCGACCTGTGGGACGCGCTCGAGACCGTGAGCGGAGAGCCCGTGCGAGAGGTGATGGACACCTGGATCTTCCAGGGTGGGTTCCCGCTGGTACGGGCCGGTGCGGAGCTGTCGCAGGCGCCGTTCGCCTACCGGTCGTCCCCGCCGGGTGCCGACAGCGCCATCCACGGCCCCTGGAAGGTCCCGGTCATCGTCCGATCACTCGACGGCGCGGGTCCGCCCGAGCGCCTCCTCCTCTCCGGAGAGCCCGCCCCCGTTGCGGGGGCCACGACCTCGGGGGTGGTCAACGCCGGGGGTTGGGGCTTCTATCGGGTCTCCTATCCGAGCGAGCATCTCGAGGCCCTCGGGCGCCGCCTCGGTGACCTCGACCCCCTCGAGCGCTTCAACCTCCTCACCGACACCTGGGCCCTGACGCTGGCGGGCAGCACGCAGCTGGGCGACTTCCTGGCCCTGGCGTCCCGCCTGGGCGACGACGACGAGCCCGCCACGTGGCAGGTTGTGGCGGGCGCTCTCGGGCTGATCGACCGGGTCGCCTCCGAGGAGGTCCGCGAGGTGCTCGCCGGGGCCACCCGAGACCTGCTCGGCCACCGCGCCGAGGCCCTCGGGTGGGAGCGCGCCGAGCACGAGGGCGAGCGCGTCGCCGGCCTGCGCGCGCTGTTGCTGCGCACCCTCGGCACCATCGGCCGGGCAGGAGACGTGCGGCGTGAGGCCGCCTCGCGCTTCGACGCGGCGTCGGAGGGAGGCCCGTCCCTCGACCCGGATCTCGAGTCCGCCGTGCTCGAGGTGGTGGCCGCCCAGCTCCGCCCCGGCGACTTCGACCGGATGCTCGAGCGCTACCGCAAGCCGGCCACCCCCCAAGAGGAGATGCGCTACCTCTACGCGCTGAGCGCCTTCCCCGACGTGGCGCTCGCCGAGCGGGCCGTCACGCTGGCCCTCGAGGAGGTGCGCACCCAAAACGCACCCTTCCTCATCCACTCCCTCCTCGCCAACCGGGTGGCCGGCCCGAGCGTCTGGCAACGGGTCACCGAGAGCTGGGACGTGATCCTCGGTCGCTTCCCCACCAACACCCTGAGCCGCATGGTGGACGGTGTGCGCTCTCTCTGCGGCGATCCCGATCTGGCCGGCTCCGTCGCCCGGTTCCTGCGCGACCATCCCCTGCCCTCCGGCGAGCGCAGCGTCGCGCAGACGCTCGAACGCCTGGAGGTCAACGTCGCGTTCGGTCAGCGCGAGGGGGCCCAGCTGGGCTCCGTGCTCGCGAGAACCTCCCGGCAGACGTGAAGCCGGAGCGGCGGGCGGACCTCCTGGCCCGGGCGCGTGCGGCCAGGGGCTTCATGCCCGACGACGAGGGCTCGGCCCTCCTCGAGGCGGCCGAGCGGGCGGGACGCGCCTTCGCCGACGAGCCCCCTTCAGTCCTCGTCGAGATCGGGGCGTGGTGTGGAAAGTCCACCGTCTACCTGGGGACGGCCGCCGAGGCGACCGGGGCCACCGTGTTTAGCGTCGACCACCACCGCGGATCCGAGGAGAACCAGGCCGGCTGGGAGCACCACGACGCCGACCTGGTCGATCCCCGAGAGGGGCGACTCGACACCCTCCCGCACTGGCGCCGCACGATCGCCGGCGCCGGCCTGGAACGGGTCGTGGTCGGCGTGGTCGGCGACTCCGAGGTCGTGGCCGACGCGTGGCGGACACCCGTCGCGCTGTGCTTCATCGACGGCGGCCACGGCGCCGAGCCGGCGTGGACCGACTACCGAGGGTGGTCGCCCCGTGTCCGCCCGGGCGGCTGGCTCGCCATCCACGACGTCTTCCCCGACCCCGCCGACGGGGGTCGGCCGCCGTACGAGATCTACTGCGCGGCCCTCGCCTCCGGGCGCTTCGTCGAGGAGTCCGCCTGCGGCAGCCTGCGGGTGCTCCGACGCGCCTGAGGCCGGCCTCAGTGCCCCCCGAGGGCCACCCAGGAGCCGACCTTCCCCAGCATGAGCAGCCCGAGCGGCACACCGAGGGCCACGCTCACGAGCACGGTCCACTGCCGGCGTCCGGCACCCCGCACCTGCGCACGCGTGCGCCCGTACCAGTCGCGGGGAGCGAGGCGGGCCGTATCCAGGAGGTGACCCAGGACGTGCAAGGCCATGGCGCCGAACCACAGGACGAAGCTGGCCTTGTGGAGGAACAGCAGGTTGGAACGCTGCCCCTGGCCGACAAAGAGGAGGGCCACGCCGGTTGCGATCACCGTCACGGTCGTCACGACGACAAACGGTCCCAGCAGGCGCAGGAGCAACGGCGGCGGCCCCTTGCGCCGGTAGGCGGGAGAGCCCAGGTAGTAGCGGACGAACCGGTAGCCGGTGCTGCCCATCTTGAGAAGGACCGGAGGCACGAGCAGCATCCCGATGAACACGTGGGGCTTGAGGAGGGAGTGGACGCTCAGGAGGGTGAGGCCCTCCGCCGCCAGCAGTACCAGCAGCACGACCGCGGTCGTGGCCGTCAGCCGGGCGTTGGACTCGACGCCCTCGTCGGCTCTCCGCCGGGCCCTGGTGCCCGAAGGCCGGGCGTCCTCGGCCCGGCCGACGCCGTCTCCGACGCCCTCGGCCTCACGTCGCGATCTCGAGGCTCCGAGCGTCATGTGACGTAGAGCTGACCGTCGCCGCCCTCGGCGATGCCGATGTGCCCGAGTCCCCGGGTCGCGGGGCCGACCTCCACCGCACCCGTGTTCCCGTTGAACTCCGACCCGTGGCAGGGGCAAACGAACAGCTTGGCCGACGAGGCGTACTCGACGGTGCACCCCGCGTGCGGGCACACCGCGTCGAAGGCGAGGAACGTGCCCGCTTTGGGCTGCACGACGAGAGCGGGATCGCCCGTGCTCGGGTCCTGAAACGAGGCGGCCCCACCGACCGGGACGTCTCGGGCCGGGCCGATGCGGGTCCCCGGGGGGCGGGTCGTCGCCGGTGCCGTGGGCGCAGTCGTGGTGGGCGCCTTGGGAGCGGTCGTCGTCGGCGCCTTGGGCGCGGTCGTCGTCGGCGCCGCCGTGGTAGAGCTGCCGGAGGCCCCTCCGAGGCTCGGCGCGGCGGAGGGACTACGGCCCCCACCGGCCGCCCGTCCGAATGCCGCCGTGGCGCCCGCTCCGAGGATGCCGACGGCGGCCAGCGCACCGGTTGCCACCCCCTTCAAGGCGAAGGCCCGGCGATCCATCTCGTGCTCCTGGAGACGCCGAGGAGTCGGCGGCCGCTGCGCAAGGTAGGGGCACGGCGCCGGGGCGCAGGCATCGCCATGACGCACCTGGCAGCGCCCGTCGGCGTAGCTGCCGCAGGCGCGCCGGACCGAGGCGAAGGTGACCGGGACGACGGCCGCCGGCTGGGCCCCCATCTGCCGGCGGGCGCGGTTGGCCAGGATGGCGTCTGCCGAGAGCACGCCACCGGCCCCGGCGAGCACGAGCGGCATCCACGCGAACACGAACACGATGTCCGAGCCCGTGTAGTAGGGGCTCGAGTGGAAGCTCACGGTCAAAAACAGCATCAGGGAGATCAAAGCACCCCCGGCCGCCGCCAGCCGGGTCCACAGGCCGAGGAGTGCCCCGAGCCCGACGGCCAGCTCGCCCAGCGCGATGAGCAGCCCGAGCGGGACGGCTACGTGCGCCAGGGGGGACACCAGCGCATGGATCGGGCTCCGCCGGACCGCTCCGGCGAGCTGGGACTGGATCGACGCGGGATTGGAGGCATCGAAGAAGCCGGGATTGGCCAGCTTCTGCAGCCCGGCGAAGCAAAACGTGAAACCGAGAAATGCCCGCAGGGGCAGCAGGGCCCATCCGGCCGAGAAGAGCGCTCGCGGTGTCGGGCCCAACCATGCCCACGGCGTCTCTGATCTGGTCGGGTTCCTGTTTTGGGTCGTATGGCGAGTCGCGGGCGGCATCGGACGATCGAACCCCATGATGACCGGCCTCCCTTACGGATTGGTGAAGAGCGTCATCCCGCCGTCAGGCTGCCGTTGTAGACCATTCCCCGTGAGAGTGCTCGTGGCCGAGGACGACCCCGGGCTCCGGTCGGTCCTCGAGAGGGGGCTGCGGGAGCACGGCTACGTGGTGGACGCCGTCGAGGACGGGGAGCGGGCCCTCGCCTACCTGCGGGCCTACGAGTACGAGGCGGCCATCCTCGACTGGCGGATGCCCAGGGTCTCGGGCCTCGACGTCGTGCGGGAGCTGCGTGGCCGCGCCTCCGCGGTGCCCGTCTTGATGCTGACCGCCCGGGACACGGCGTCCGACCGGGTGACCGGCCTCGACGTGGGTGCCGACGACTACCTCGTGAAGCCGTTCGACTTCTCCGAGCTGCTGGCGCGGATCCGCGCCCTGCAGCGCCGGTCCCCCGTCCTCCAGACGCCCACCCTCGACGTCGGCGACGTGCATTTCGACCCGGCCACCCGGGAGGTGCGGGCAGGGACCGACCGGCCCTCGCTCACCGCAACCGAGCTCTCGATCCTCGAGGTCCTCATGCGGCGCTCGCCCGGCGTGGTGAGTCGCCGTTCCATCGCCCTCCATGTCTGGAACGACGAGGCCGACGCGGTCGGGTCCAATACGATCGACGTCCACCTGGCGCGCCTGAGGGCCAAGCTCGCCACCGCCCACGCTCGGATCGAGACGGTGAGGGGCGTCGGCTACAGGATCGTCCCGGCGTGAGCTCAGTGCGTCGTGTCATCGACCGCCTGCGGCGCCGGAGGCCGGACGGCGGCGCGCCTCGGGGTTCCCCCCTCGTCCACTCGGTCAGGGTGGCGGGCGTGGCCGCCCTGCTCATCGCCGTGCTCTACGTCGCCCTGACGGTCACCTTCGATCTCGTCGACTCGAGACACCTGGTCGGCCAGATCGACTCGCGTCTCTCCGAACGCCTGAGCGACGTGAAGAGCCACGGCGTTCCTCCCACCCACGTCGGCTCCTCCGAGGGCGACGTCGTGCCCGACAGCGACGTGGACACCGCCCCGGTGGTGCTGTGGCAGGTCGATCGCTCAGGCCGGGCCGTCCCGCTCAGCGACGGCGCCCCTCCGCTCCCCCCGAGCTCATGGTCCCGGACGGGCCAACCCACGTCGGCTCCGGTGGGCACCAGCACGTTCCGGCTGCTCGCGACGCCCTCGGGCGCCGGATGGCTCGTAGCAGGCCAGAGCCTGTCGGACACCGAGCACGTCGAGGACGTTCTCGCCGCAGCAGAGATCATCGCCGGACCGGTCCTCGTGGTGGCCATGTTCCTCGGGGCCTTGGCCATCGGGCTGCGGGCTTCGGGGCCCGTGGAGCAGGCGAGGCGCCAACAGCTCGAATTCACCGCCGACGCCTCCCACGAGCTCCGCACGCCGCTGAGCGTGATCGAGGCTGAGGTGGGCTTGTCGCTCTCGACCGACCGGGAAGCGCCCCGCTACCGCGAGGCGCTCGAGCGCATCGGCGGAGAGAGCAAGCGCCTGCGCCGGATCGTGGAGGACCTCTTGTGGCTCGCCCGGTTCGATGCGGAGCCCCCGCCGCCGAGCGAAGAGCCGGTCGATCTTGCAACCCTCGCCGAGGTGTGCACCGACCGGTTCTCGGCGGTGGCCCGGTCCCGAGGCGTCCAACTTTCCGTTGCCCGGTCCGGAGACGGTCCCGCATGGATCAAGGCGCCACCGGAGTGGATCGATCGCCTCGTCGGCGTGCTCGTCGACAACGCGTGCCGGTATGCGGGCCCCGGTGGGGTCGTCCGGGTCTCGGTGACCACCCGCGGCAATCGCGTCAGCCTCTCGGTCGACGACAGCGGGCCCGGCATCCCCGAAGAGGAGCGCTCCCGCCTCTTCGACCGGTTTCACCGTGCGACCACCTCCGGCGGAGGAGCGGGGCTCGGGCTCGCCATCGCGGACGCCGTCGTGCGCTCCACGGGGGGCTCGTGGCGAGTGGACGACTCGGCCCAGGGCGGCGCGCACTTTGAGGTCGCCTGGCACCGCACCCAGCCGAGGGACCATTCCGGATCCCGCCCGACGGAGCCCGAGGGCGCACCGTCGGGGCGACCCCCGAGACCGATCGACCAGACCGAAGACCTCTCAGCGTCCCGACGCGGTGCACTCTGAGCCGACGACGTCGGAGCACTCGGGTTCGGCCAGGTCCAACCCCGCCGGCAGGGTTTCGCCCCGAAAGAGCCCGGAGGCCGGCGTCGTGTGGGAGAGTGCGTCCGCGGCAAGGATCATGGCCGCGGAGGTGTAGGTGGTGCGCTCCATCGCGGGAAAGGTGACCTGGTCGGGGTACACCATGCCGGTCCAGTAGGAGCCGTCGGCGAGCCGCAACCTCTGGCCCGAGGCGAGGAGCCGGCGGGCCTCCTCCTCCATTCCGAGCGCGTCGAGGGCCATGACGCATTCGGCGGTCTCGGCGGCGGTCACCCAGTCGCCGGTCGAGACGCAGCGGACTCCGAGGTCCTCCATCACGAATGCCGACCAGCCCTCGTCGATCCTGGCTCGCCCGGCCTCTCCCTCGAGCGCACCGGAGAGCATGGGGTAGTACCAGTCCATGGCGAACTCGTCCTTGGGTGCGAACGCCCCCGGGTGGTGAGCCACTGCATGGCCCAGCCGGCCGGCCGCCAGCTCCCAGTCCGGCCGGTCCTTGCCGAGGATCTCCGCCAGGGCGACGGCGCAGCGGATGCTGTGGTACGCGGAGGACGACCCGGTCAACAGGGCGTAGCTCTCGGGCCGGCCCGCAGAGTCGAGGGACCAGCGCACGGAGCCGTCGGGGCGCTGCCACCGGAGAACAAAGTCGATGGCCCGCTCGATCGTGGGCCACATCGAACGCGCCAGGTCGAGGCGCCCGGTCACCAGGTGGTGATGCCAGATCCCGGTCGCCACGTACGCCGTCACGTTGGTGTCGAGCCGCGGATCCTTGACGCCGGCGTCCACGTAGTAGTTGAACCAGGCGCCGTCGGCGAGCTGGTTGCGTCGCAGCCAGTCGTAGGCCGCCTCGGCCTGCTGGTCGAAGCCGCACACGACCAGAGCCATCGCCGCCTCGACGTGGTTCCAGGGGTCGCTGTGGCCACCCGGGAACCAGGGGATCATCCCGTCGCCCCGTTGCACCTCGGCGATGGACGCCGCCGTGGCGACGACATCGGCCGCAGGGAGGATCCCCGGGAGATCGGGGATCACCGCGGTCGCCCGTGGCTGGTCCATCATGCTGCTGCTCCTCGCCCTCTGCGGTCGGCCGGCTGCTCGGGTGATCTCGTAACTTCTCCACCGGGTCCCGAGCGTCCGCCACGGACCGACGATGCGCCGGCCGCCTCGGGTCGCGTGCCGTCACCGGTCTCAGGCTTGCGGAGGTACATGACGATGCTCTTGCCGATCAGCGGGCTCAAGAGCCGATCCGCGGTCCGGGTGGCCCGCGGTGCCTGCTCGATGTCCCAGACGAGCAGGCGGTGGTAGGCGGCGACGGCCGGGTGATGGTCGTCGCTCGGACCCACGAGGCAGCGCAGCCACCAGTAGGGAGAGTGGAGCCCGTGCGCATGGTGATGGGCGAGCGGCACCAGGCCGGTCGACGACAGGCGCCGGCGCAGCACCGACCGGCGGTAGATGCGCACGTGGCCACCAGGGACCTCGTGGTACTCGTCGGAGAGCATCCAGTTGACGACCTCGGGCCCGCATCGGGGCACGGTGACCGCCATGGTTCCCCCCGGGCGCAGCACCCGGGCGAGCTCGACCATGGCCGCCTCGTCCTCCGGGATGTGTTCGAGGACCTCGGAGGCGATGACCCGGTCGAAGGTCCCGTCGGCAAACGGGAGGTGCACTGCGTCGCCCTGGACGGTGCCGAACAGGGACGCCGAGGGGTCGAGCTCGCCGGCCTCGATCATGGCGCCGAAGGTGGCCCGCACCCTCAGGACCTCGGCGTGGCCGGCGTCGAGCGCCACGATCACGGCTCCGCGGCGGGCGGCCTCGTAGGCGTGCCGGCCAAACCCGCACCCGAGGTCGAGCACCAGGTCCCCCCTGCGGACGCCGAGGCGGTCGTAGTCGACGGTCAGCACGAGCGCTCCAGCGCCTCGGGCCGGAAGCCCCCGAGCGGACGGCCCGCCAGCACCGAGCGGTAGCACTCTGCGGTACCCCGCGCCGTGACCTGCCACGTGAAACGGCGCAGCACTCGCTCGCGGCCCGCCACACCCAGCCGGGCGCGCAGGTCGGGATCGTCCAGGAGCCTCCCGATCGCCTGGGCCAGCGCGCCGGGATCGTCGGGCGGCACGAGCATCGCCGTCTCTCCGTCGCGACCGACCACTTCCGGCAGGGCGCCGCCGGTGGTGGCGAGAACTGGAACCCCGCAGGCCATCGCTTCGATGGCCGGCAGGGAAAATCCCTCGTAGAGCGAAGGCACGACCGCCACCTCGGCCTCGCCGTAGAGGCGAGCGAGCTCGGCGTCGCTGATGCCGCTGACGCAGCGAACGGTGTCGGAGAGGGACAGTCGCTGGATGGCTCGGTCGACCCGGCCCCCCGGGCGTGGCCGACCGATCACGACGAGCTCGACGTCCCGCTCCGCCCGAAGCTTGGCGACGGCCTCGAGGAGCGGGACGAGCCCTTTCATCGGCACGTCGCTCGACGAGGTCACCATGAGCCGCCCGGGCACGGGGCGGGCGTCGGGTACCGGCCGGAACACGGTGTGGTCGACGCCCACCGGCACCACCGTGATCCGGTCGGGCGTGACGCCCATCTGCTCGACGATGTCCGCGCGCGACGACTGGGACACCGTGACGACGGCCGGGAGCTGCCGCACGACGCGGAGCTGCATGCGCAAAAACCCGAACCAGCGCTGCGTGGTGAACCACTGCCACGGGTTGGTGACGTGGGAGAGCGCGAGCTGCCGGTCCACCGTTATCGGGTGGTGCAACGTGGTCAGCATCGGCCAGCCGTCCCGGAGCATCCCGAGCATGCCGCCGCCCAGGCACTGGTTGTCGTGGACGATGTCAAAGCTCGCCCTGCGGCGCCCGAGCTCCTGCCGGGCCCGCAGGGAGAAGGTGCTCGGCTCCGGGAAGCCGGCCGAGCACATGATCGCCAGCTCGAGCGCGTCGTAGCGGTCCCGGACCTCCCGGGGATGGGGAATGCGGAAGGGATCGGGGTCCCGGTAGAGGTCGAGCCCGGGGAGCGGGGTGAAGCCCACCCCCTCGTCGAGCTCCGGCCACGGCTGGCCCGACAAGACCTCCACGGAGTGACCGAGATTGCGCAGCTCGCGGGTCAGGTGCCGCGTGTACACACCCTGACCACCGCACCGGGGGTTTCCCCGATAGGTGAGGAACGCCACGCGGAGTCCGCCCGGCTCGGGCGGGGCCGACTGGATGTGGGGCGGCGTCACGATCGCCGCGCTGCGCTCCCACGACTCGCGGGTCTCTCGCCAGCGCTGACGCGGGCTCCTAGGCACGTGGTGCCGCGTCCGGGTGCCCGGCCAGGTCATTCATGACCGGACAGCCTCCCCCGGGGCGGGCCTCCTGCGCAAACAGCCGCCTCGCGCCCCCCGGGGATGCCCGCGGCCTCAGCCCAGGCCGAACCAGGACAGGACGCTCAGCACGACCAAGATGCCGGCGAGAGCGGCCACCGAGAGGACCGAGAGCCCGCCCACGACGCGACCCACCGTCCCGTTGGCGGCCTCCCCCAGCAGGCTGCGGCGGTTGGCCAGGACCAGGATGAACATCAAGGTGATGGGCGTGATCACGCCCTCGAGGATCTGGGTGTTCAAGATCAGGTGGATGAGGTTGCCGGGAACGAGCACGACGGCGGAGCCGATCAGGATCTGGATCGTGAACAGCCCGAGGAACAGCGGAGCCTGGCGGAAGCTGCGCGACACGGATCGCTCCACCCCCACCGCCTCGGCCACGGCGTAGGAGGTCGAGAGTGGCACCACGGCCGCCGCCATGGCCGACGCCCCGAGCAGTCCCAGGCCGAAGAGCACCTCCGCGGCCGACCCGGCCACCGGGCGCAGCGCATTGGCCGCCTGGGCCGCGGACGTCAGCGGACCCGTGCCACCGATGGCGGCCGCCGTCGCCACGATGATGAAGATGGAGACGAGGTCCGAAAGGATGGCGCCGCTGACCGCGTCGAACCGGGCGTAGGGGAACTCGTCGGGGGCCACACCACGGTCGACGACGGCACCGGCCTCGTAGAGCTGGATGTAGGGGGTGATCGTGGTCCCGACGAGGGCCACGCCGAGCAGGATGAAGGCCTTGGATGCGACGAAGTGCGGCCACAGCGCGTTGGTGGCCACCGCTCCCCAGTCGGGATGGCCGAGGAAGGCCGCCAGCGGATAGGTGATGAAGACCAGGCTCAGGAGCAGGAGGACACGCTCGGCGTACCGGTAGGAGCCGAACAGGACGAGCGCCCAGATGACCACGGCGGAGATCGGGACCGAGAGGTAGCGCGACACCCCGAAGAGCTCGAAGGCGCTCGCGATGCCCGCGAACTCGGTCACGACGAGGCCCAGGTTGGCCACCGAGAAGCAGAAGACCGCGAAGAACGTGAGCCGCAGGGAGAACTGCTCGCGGATGAGGGCGGCGAGTCCCTTTCCGGTGAAGACGGAGAGGCGCGCCACCATTTCCTGGACGACCACGTAGGCAACCGTGACGAGGACGATGAAGAACAGGGTGCGGTAGCCGAACTGCGCCCCCGCCGAGGCGTAGGTGGCCACACCGCCGGCGTCGTTCCCGGCGCTCGCCGCGATGATGCCGGGCCCGAGGGCACCGAGATAGAGCGCGAGGCGGCCCCAGCGGCCGCGAGAGGAGAGGTCGACGGCGGTGCCCGACGACGGGGCCTCCGGACTCGCGGACGGCGATCGGGCAAGCCCCGAGCTCATCGTCGGCGTCGCTCAGATCACTGGAGCAGCTTGGGGAAGTGGAACCGGCCCCGCGCCGGGACCACGGCGTCGAGGAGGTCGTCCGCCAAGATCCGGCCGATCGGGCGCCCCTCGTCCTCCACGACCACGACCGACAGCTGCCGGGCCTCGAGCAGCACGTCCGCCACCTCCGCCGTCGTGGCGTCCGCGGTGACGCTCACCGGATCCTCGTCGGTGACGAGGGTGCCCATCTTGGCGTCGGGGTCGCTGCGCAGGGCGAGGAGCACGTCGAGCAGGCGCACGTCCTCGACCAGCCTCCCGGAGCGGTCCACGATGGCCACGGCGTCGATGTCGACCTCGTGCTCCCGGATGCGCGCCAGGCGATCGGCGACCTCGGAGATCCGCTCGGCGCGCTCGGCCACGACGAGCGTCGTGGTCATGAAGCCCCCCGCCCGGTCCTCGGGATAGCCGAGCAGCTCGAGCAGCGGTGCGGCCGTCTCGGCATCCATCCGGGACAACAGATCCCGGCGATCCTCCTCGTCGAGGTCACGGAGGGCCTCGGCCGCCTCGTCGGGCTCCATGCGCGCCACGAGCCTCGCCGCGCTCTGCGGATCGGCGTCTCGGAGCAGAGCGGCGAGGTCGTCGGCCTCCATCTCCTCGAGGGCGTCGGCCGCATCCTCCGCGTCGAGGGCGGCCAGCAGCCGCTGGCGCTCGGGCCTCCGCAGGTCTTCCAGGAGGTCCGCAAGCTCGCCGGGCCGTAGGCGATGCAGGCGGTTGCGCGAGGTGCGCAGACGGACCTCGCGCCGGGCGTCGCCGTCGGGACCTGCCTCCCCTGCCTCGCCTGCCTCCCCGCCCGCCGTGCCCGCCGTGCCTTCCGTGCCCTCCCTGCCCTCGCCATCCTGGGCTTGGCCCTCGTCGCCAAAGGACTGGATGGCGGCCCAGTCGATCACTCGCTCGGGCGTGGGGTGGCGCCGCCAGCGGGCCGGTCCGAGCCTCCGCAGGAGGGTCGACGCGGAGACGTCCACCCCGACCAGCCGGATCGTGCCGAGCACCTCGGCCAGGTACAGGTCGGCTGCCCGGATCACCTGGACGCCGTCGACGTCGACGAGCTGATGGTCGAGCACGTCGTGGGCCAACATCACCTCGCCGGGTCGGCGGACGAAGTCGCGGAGGTCGAAGCGCGCCGAGCTGAGCAGGATCTGCTTGTGCTCCATGCGGTCGATGGCGGTGGCGTCGACGAACGCGATGCGGCTCCCGATCCGGACCACGAGCCCCGTGAGCGGAGGGTAGGTCTGGCCGTCCGCCCACCGGGCAAGCAGGTCCTCCAGCCGGCCGATCTCCTGGCCCGACTGGTTTCGCACGGGACAGTGCGTGAGACCGGCCAGGGACACGATCGACTCCCGCACCCCGGTCGAGGCCAGGATCCGCCGGGTGTGCCTCCGGCCGGTCCGGCCCTCGCCACCCTCGTCTCGACGGCGCGAACGCCGGCCCGGTAGGCGGGCGGCTCTCGGGAGCAGGCGAACCATGGCCACGTAGTAGCCTGAACGACGTGGCTCGTGCCACCGTGGTGGCACCACGGAGTGAGCAGGCTGGCATCTTGCACCTTTCCTGCGTGCTCGGTGCAGAGGTCCTCGGGCCTTCGGAGCGGCCGACGGGCCGTCTGGCCGATCTCATCGTCCGCCTGGGCGACGGCGGCTACCCGCCGGTGACCGGGCTGGTGGTGGACGTCGGGGGAGAGGAGCGCTTCGTCGACATCACGACCGTGACGGAGCTCGCCTGCGACGAGGTCCGCCTCGACGTGGCGCCCCACTCCCTCGGGCCGTTCCAGCGACGACCCGGTGAGGTGCTGCTCGCCCGCGACGTCGCCCACCGGCACCTCATCTATGTGAAGAGCGGACGGTTGATCCGGGCCAACGAGATCGAGCTGTCCAGGGTCGGGGGGCGCTGGCGGGTCGTGGGTGTGGACCCCAGCTCCAAGCCGACCATGCGCCGGCTGCTGCCTCGATCGTTACGCCGCCGGGTGCGCTCGGGGGGGACCATCGACTGGAACGACATCGAGCCCTTCGTCTCCCATGTCCCGACCGCCCGCCTCCGCCTTCCCCTGCGCAGGCTCTCGAGGCTCCATCCCGCCCAACTGGCAGACCTCGTGGAGGCGGCCTCCCACGAGGAGGGCGAGGAGATCATCGAGGCGGTGGGCAGCGACCGCGAGCTCCAGGCGGACGTCTTCGAGGAGCTGGATCCCGAGCACCAGGTGGAGTTCCTCCAGTCGCGCTCCGACGACGAGGCGGCCCGTCTGCTCAGCGCGATGGAACCTGACGACGCGGTCGACCTCCTGGTCGAGCTCGATCAGGAGCGGCGCCTTCCCATCCTGCAGCGGCTCCCGACCGCCACCCAGACCAAGCTGCGCACACTGCTCCGCTACCACCCCGAGTCGGCCGGGGGGCTCATGAACCCGGACTTCGTGGCAGTTCGGGCCTCGTCATCGGTGGCAGAGACGCTGAGCGCCGTCCGGGTCTCTGCCGCACCCCCCGAGGCGTCCGGGGTGGTCTTCGTGACCGACCCCGACGGGAGGCTCACCGGGACCGTGACCGTCGTCGGCCTGCTCCGGGCAGATCCCGCGGCGCGGGTCGGGTCAGTGAGCGAGCCGGATCCCGCGGCCCTGCCCCCCGACGCCGACATCCACGAGGTCGTCCGCAAGATGACCGACTACAACCTCGCCGTGGCGCCGGTCGTCGACCACGACGGCCTCCTACTGGGCCAGATCACGGTGGACGACGTCCTCGAGCTGCTCTTGCCGACGGGCTGGCGGCGGCAGTACGGGATGTCCGCCCCCGAATAGCTCTAAGATCCAAGCCGCAGGCAGTCGCACCCGATCGGCTGCGGGGTCTCCGCACCTCGGCCGCCGTTGCAGGTTGGTGCAAGCGCGGAGTGCAGCATGCTCCACGCGTCCGGCGACCCACCGGACGCGCACCTCCGGCGCGACCGCGAAACGGGTCCGGACAAGGAGCAGCACTGAGCGCCGACAAAGGTTCGCCTCACCAACCCGAGGCGCTCGTGCCCACCCCGGGAGCCAGCCTCTAGCCGGAGACCGGGCGGCGCGGGCGCCAGCAGTGGCACGCGTCATCAAGCCCGGAGGTAACCGGCATGGCCGACAACTCGTCGCGAGAGCGCGCCCCCGCCCCCGTCACCGCGGTCCTCGACGAGGCCCACCTCGGCGACATCCAGGGCGCGCTCGGCACCATTCGAGTACAAGACGTCGGGTCACGGCGCAGCTGGCGCGCCCGCCTGCTCACCCTGGCCGCGATCGTCGGTCCGGGGATCATCGTCATGGTGGGCGACAACGACGCAGGTGGGGTCGCCACCTACTCCCAGGCGGGCCAGAACTACGGGACGAGCCTGCTGTGGACGCTGATCCTCCTCATTCCCGTCCTGATCGTGAACCAGGAGATGGTCGTCCGCCTCGGTGCGGTGACGGGTGTGGGCCACGCCCGGTTGATCCGCGAGCGCTTCGGGAGATTTTGGGGACTCTTCTCGGTCGGCGACCTCTTCGTGCTCGACTTCCTCACCATCGTCACCGAGTTCATCGGCGTGGACCTCGCCCTGAGCTACTTCGGCGTGAGCAAGTACCTCTCGGTGCCGCTGGCCGCGCTCGGCCTCATCGCCATCACCATCTCGGGCAGCTTCCGGCGTTGGGAGCGCTTCATGCTCGTCTTTGTGGCCGCCAACCTCCTCGTCATCCCGCTCGTGGTCATGAGCCATCCCCGGCCCGCGCCCATCGCCCACGGCATCTTCGTGCCCGGCATACAGGGCGGGGTCACCTCCACCTCGATCCTGCTCATCATCGCCATCGTGGGCACGACCGTCGCGCCATGGCAACTCTTCTTCCAGCAGTCGAGCATCGTCGACAAGCGCATCACCCCCCGGTGGATCAACTACGAGCGGGCCGACACCGTGCTCGGCTCCGTTGTCACGGTCCTCGGCGCCGGCGCCATGGTGGTCATCTGCGCGTTCGCCTTCGAGCACTCCCCGTTCGCCGGCGCCTTCACTAATGCCGAGGGAGTCGCTCGCGGCCTTTCCCACCAGCTCGGTTACACGGCGGGCGCCCTGTACGCGCTCCTCCTCCTCAACGCATCCATCATCGGGGCCGCCGCAGTCACGGTCGGCACGTCCTACGCGTTTGGTGACTTCTTCGGTACCCGCCACTCGCTGCACCGCAGCGTGCGTGAGGCCCCTGGCTTCTACGCCAGTTTCGCCGGGCTCATGACGGCCGCCGGGGCCATCGTGCTGATCCCCGGCGCCCCCCTCGGGGTCATCACCACCGCCGTGCAGGCCCTCGCCGGCGTGCTGCTGCCCTCGGCCTCGGTCTTCCTACTCTTACTCTGCAATGACCGCCAGGTGCTCGGCCCCTGGGTCAACCGTCCCTGGCTGAACGGTGTGGCCGCGCTCATCATCGGGGTGCTCCTGATCCTGTCGCTCATCCTCGTGGTCACGACGATCTTCCCGCACGTCGACGTCGCGGCCCTCATGCTCGCCATGGGCGGCTGCCTGCTCGCCGCACTGGGCATCGCCGGGATCGGCTACGCGCGGCGGGCACCGTCCGGTGGCGTGGCTCCACCGGACCAGCGGCGGGAAACCTGGCGGATGCCCCCACTCGCGCTCCTGGAGAGACCCACGTGGTCGCGTGGTCGGGTCGTCACGATGTGGGCCCTGCGGGGCTACCTGGTGGTGGCCATCGTCCTCCTCCTCGTCAAGGCCGTCCAGTTGGGTGCCGGGGGCCACTGAGGGGCAGCTACCGTTTCCCCATGGATCTCACCTACCCCCGCGAGGCGGAGGAGTTCCGGCTGGTCATCCGCCAATGGCTGGAGGACCACCTGCCCGAGGGCTGGGGCACCCCGGGGTTCTCCATGACCCGGGAGGAGCGCAGGGACTTCAACCAACGCTGGACCAAGACCCTCTTCGAGGGAGGGTGGATCTGTGCGAGCTGGCCCGAGGAGTACGGCGGCAAGGGCCTGAGCCTCATCGAGCAGGTCGTGCTCAACGAGGAGTTCGCCCGGGCCGGTGCACCTCTGCGCGGTGACTTCTTTGGCGACACGCTCGTCGGCCCGACCCTCTTGCAATGGGGCAGTGAGGAGCAGAAGAAGGAGTTCATCCCGCGCATCTTGAGCGGGACCATCTCGTGGTGCCAGGGCTTCTCGGAGCCCGACGCCGGCAGCGACCTGGCGTCGCTCAAGACCCAGGCCGTGCTCGACGGGGACGAATGGGTCATCAACGGACAGAAGGTCTGGACGACGCAGGCCCAGTACGCGGACTACATCTTCCTGCTCGCCCGGACCGATCCCGAGGCCCCCAAGCACGCCGGGATCTCGTACCTCCTCGTCCCGATGAAGCAACCGGGCATCGAGGTGCGACCCATCGGGCAGGTGGACGGATCGGCCGAGTTCAACGAGGTCTTCTTCTCCGGTGCGCGCTGCCCGGCCGAAAACGCCGTGGGCGGGGTCAACAACGGATGGAAGGTGGCCATGACCACGCTCGGCTTCGAACGCGGGTCCTCGGCCACCACCGGCCACCGTCGCTTTGCCCGCGAGCTCGACCACATCGTGTCGGAGGCCCGCACGCGGGGTCGTGACTCCGACCCCCTGATCCGGCAGCGACTGGCGAGGGCCTGGAGCAACGTCAAGATCATGGAGATCAACGGCTACCGGAGCCTGACCGATGCACTGCACGGCACCCACCAGGCAGCCGCGGTCGGCGCCTGCCACAAGATGTTCTGGTCGGAGTCGCACCAGGCGACCATGGACCTGGCCATGGACATCCTCGGGGCCGATGGCCAGGTGCTGTTGGGCAGCGGCGGCGAGGACGACGATCTCCTTGCCGGCGCCCGACGGGGGCGCTCGGACTACCCGGTCAACGACCTCCAGGCGTCGTTCTTCTTTTCCCGATCGGAGAGCATCTGGGGAGGAACGGCGCAGATCCAGCGCAATATCATCGGCGAGCGGGTGCTCGGGCTGCCCAAGGAGCCACGCCCGGAGCCGGCGGGGCGCCTGGCCTAGAAACTCCGCGGGCAGAGACCACTCCTGGTCCGCTCCGCGCCCCAGCCAGCAAGATGTCCCGGCTCGGTGCGCCGATGGCGGGCGTCAGCCGACCAGGCGGAGCAGTCGGGCCGGGTTCTCGCAGGCCATGCGGCGCAACTCGGGTTCTGCCACACCGGCTTCCCACAAGGCGTCGACGTAGGAGTGTAGGCCCGGGGCCGGTCGGGGCAACTCGTCCGTCCAGCCGTAGTCCGTCGACAGCACCACTTTGTCGGACCCAATCGCGCCGATGGCCCGCATGACGTCGGCGGCATCGGGCCCGTGGCCACCCATGCAAGTGGCCGCCGACAGCTCGATGTAAGCCCCCAGGCGGGCCAGTTCGACGCACTCCGCCACCGACAGGTTCGGTCCCGCTCCAAAGTTCATCGCGTGGGTGACGACCAGTCGGCCACGATCGGCACACCGACGGGCGACGGCGAAATGCTCGGCCGCCGAGGTGTGGCCGGTGGCGAGGATCGCCCCGTGCTCGGCGGCGAGGTCGAGGATCTCCCCGACCTCGGGGAGGAGATCGCCCTCTTCGTCGAGGAGGCGGATGCCCGGTCCCGGAATCCCGAGCATGGCGGCCACCCCGTTGTCCACGTCCTGCTGGCTCGAGATGGTCGGGAGCCACACGATGGCAGCCCCGTCCCTCAGGGCGGTCTCGACAGCTCCGGGGTTGAGCCCGCCGATGCAGAAGTCACAGCAGACCGATCCATAGGCCCGCACGCCGGCCACGGTTTGGCCGACCAAGTAGGCAACCGAATTGGATGGGAAGTCGTGGGACTTCAGAACGAGAGCGGCAAAGCCGAGCTCGGCCGCATCCCGGGCCGCTTCAAACGCGTCGACGGCGTGACGGGTGCCCACCACCGACTCGGGACCGAAGTGGCAGTGCAGATCCACCGCCCCCTCGAGGGCAACCTTTCCCATGGCGGTTCCTCCCGGACTCTCAAACCCTATCGAACGGCTGGGCGGTCCAGCGGTCCGAGACTGCCGGGCGACCGCCGGTAGATTGCCGCAAATGGACATCCCTGCGGGCTCGCCCCCCCTCGACTCTCTCCATGCGCTCCATGGGAAGGTGGCGGTGGTGACCGGGGCCGGCAGTGGCATCGGACGAGCCTGTGCCTTGCGACTGGCCGAAGCGGGGGCGCGGGTGTGCGGTTTCGACATCGACCCCGGCGCGGCGCCCGAAGCGGTCTCTGTCGTCGGCTCACCCCACGGCGCGATGGCCGTCCGCGGCGATGTTCGCCAGCGGGAGGGCGTCGAAGCGATGGCCGCCGAGGTGGTCGACGCATGGGGACGGATCGACGTCTTGGTCAACAGTGCCGGTATCTTCCCGCCCTCGCCGGTGCTCGAGACCGACCCTGAGCTGTGGCAGCACGTGATGGATGTGAACGCCACCGGCACGTTCAACGTGTCACAGATCTGCGCTCGTCACATGCGCGCCACGAGTGGGGCCGGCACCATCGTGAACATTGCATCCAAATCGGCCTTCCAACCAACGAGGGGGTTTGCCCACTACGCCGCCTCGAAGGGGGCGGTGGTCATGATCACCAAGGCCATGGCCCTCGAGCTCGCCCCCGAGATCCGGGTCAATGCCGTCGCTCCGGGCAGCGTCGCCACCGAGGTGGTGGGCGGGCTCGGAGCAGGCGAGTCGGCCGGTGTGGTCGCCGCGGCGAGCACGCGCAACACCCGCTGCCCCCTTGGTCGTTCGGCCACGCCCGACGAGATCGCCCGGGTGGTCCTCTTCCTGGCGAGCGACTGGTCGACCTTCATGACCGGCAGCACGGTGATCGCCGACGGCGGCTTCCTGCTCTCCTAGCCTCGCGTCAGAACAGCTCGGCGATTGCCGAAGGCGCCGGCGGCGCATACATTTCTGTGATCCGTGAACATGGATCTCACCGGGGGGGCCGAGTGGGCGAGGACGTGCCGGGGTGAGCAGCGAGCAGGTCACCGATCGTCTCCGCCGTGCGCGCGACACGCTGCCGTCGAAGCTGAACGCCGGGATCCTGCTCGGAGACGGCGGCTTCTGCATCTTGGGGTGGCTGCTCACCGTTGCCGGGTTCCACCCCATCACCATGTACAACAGCACGCTCTTCGTGGCAGACCCCGACCCCCAGCGGGGGGGTCCGGTGATCGACGTGGTGGCCCGTCTCTACGGGCTGCCGGCAGAGCGGGTCCAGGCGCTGGCCCGTACGAACGACGACACGCCGGCCCCGGCCCGGGTCGACGCCGTCCGTCGAGAGCTTGACCGCCTCTTGGAGTCCCGCCGGTGAACGGCGGCGAGGTCATCGCCCGGTCACTGGCCGCCCACGGCGTCACGCACCTGTTCGGCTTGGGTGGCGGCCACATCGACACCACCTGGTCGGCCGCGCCGAGGTCGGGCATCCGGGTGGTGGACATGCGCCACGAAGCTGCGGCCACCTACGCCGCCGAAGGGTGGGCCCTGGCCACCGGTGAACCCGGGGTGTGCATGGTCACCGCAGGCCCCGGGTTGACCAATGCCCTCACGGGGCTGGCCCTGGCCCGGTCCAATGGGTCGCCGCTCGTGTGCATCGCCGGGGCGGCGACCACTCGGGGCCGGGACGCCGGGGAGGTGGAATCCCTCGACCAGCTGGCCCTGGCCACGCCGGTGACCAAGTGGGCCCGTGCGGTGCCTCACGCCGACCAGCTGAGCGAGTACGTCGCGGCGGCCTTCCGCCACGCCGTGTCGGGCCGACCCGGGCCGGTCTACCTCGAGGTCCCGATCGACCTCGTCCACTCCGACGTTCCCCCAGACCGAGCGGCCCGTATCGTGGCCCCACCCAACGGATGGGCCGCCCAGCGCCGTGTGGGCGCCCCCGCGACGTTGATCGAAGAGGCGGCCCGGCTGCTCGGAAATGCCCGTAGGCCGGCGGTGTTGGCCGGCAGCGGCATCTGGTGGTCGGGTGCGGCGGCCGAACTGCGGCGGTTCGTCGAGACCACCAACCTTCCCCTGGTCACCCGTCAACAGGCCCGAGGCGCCGTGCCCGACGACCATCCCCTGTGCTTCGGACGTGATTGGGCCAACGTGGTGGCCCGCGCCGACGTCCTGCTCGTGATCGGCACCCAGCTCAACTACTTCGTCGCCTATGGCCAGTACCAGCACCTCGACCACCTGATCCAGGTGGACATCGACGGGACGCAGCTGGACCGGGCGGATCTGGGCATCGTGGGCGACGCGGGGGCCGTGCTGGCCCAGCTGACCGAGTCGATGGACGGCCTGAGCACACGGGACTGGATCGCCTCCCTGCGTCGGCAAGCCGACGCCATCGCCGCCCGACAAGAGGAGATGGGACGATCCGACTCGGTCCCCGTCCACCCCATGCGGCTCTGCCGGGAGATCACCGCTCGCCTGGAGCCGGACGCCACCGTCATCACCGACGGCAGCAACATGCTCATGTGGACCAACGCCGCCTTTCGGGCGCGCCTACCCGGGCAACAGCCGAGCATGGCCCAGCTGGGCAACATCGGCCACGGCATCGGCTATGCGGTTGCCGCGGCGTGCGCCCGTCCGGGGACACAGGTGCTCTGGATCGTCGGAGACGGGAGCTTCGGCTTCCACGCCACCGAGCTCGACACGGCGGCCCGCCACCGGTTGCCGGTGACCACCGTGATCATGAACAACGGCGGCTGGTCGGCCGGCTGGGTTCCCCTGGGGACGCGGCACTACGAGCGCATGGCTGGCGCCTTCGAGGGCCACGGAGAGCTGGTCGAGAAGCCGGAGCAGATCGGGCCGGCGCTCGACCGGGCGTTCGCCCACGGCAGGGCGACAGGCTGTCCTTCCATCCTCAACGTCCTCATCGATCCCGCGCCCGAGTATTTCGCGGGTCGCTTTCACCCGGAGTAGCCCATGGCACACCGCATCTTCGTCCGCACCATCAGCGTGCTCGCCCTCCTCGCGGGACTCCTCGCCGGGTTGACCACCCCTGCGGCCGCGGCCGCCGCACCGATCAAGATCGCCCTCGTCACCTCGGTCACCGGGCTGGCGGCCCCCCTCTTCGAGCACGCCCCGCAGGGATTCCTCGCGAGGATTGCCCTCCAAAACGCAATGGGCGGCGTGAACGGCCACAAGATCGTGCCGATCGTGATCAACGACGAGACCAATCCCAGCCAGGTGGCCACCGCGGTGCAAGAGGCGATCTCCCAAGGGGCCGTCGGGATCGTGAACGACAGCTCCTTGTTCTACGCCGGCTACAAGTTCGCCCAGCAGGCGGGGATACCGGTGACCGGAGGCAGCTTCGACGGACCCGAGTGGGGTGAGCAACCCAACACCAACATGTTCGCCTCCGACACCGGCAGCGTGGACCCCAAGTACCCGGCCACCACCTTGATCGGCGACTTCTTGAAGAGCCATGGGGGAAGCGTCCTCGGGACCTACGGCATCTCCATCTCCCCGTCCTCCATCCAGTCGGCCAAGGGCGTCGCCATCTCGTTCCAGCGGGCCGGGGGCAAGGTCGGCGTCCTCGATACGTCGGTCGTCTACGGCAGCGTCGACTTCACGGCCGAGTCCCTGGTGGCCCGGAGCAAGAAGGTCAATGCCGTCTACGCCGGGATGGGCAACAACCAGAACTTCGCCATTGCGACGACCTTCACCCAGGCCGGCGTCAAGCTCAAGGCGGTCGTCTTCCCCACGGGCTACGAAGCCGACATCATCCACCAGCCCGTGTGGTCCGACGTCCAGGGCATGTACTTCAGCTCGGAGTTCCGCCCCTCCGCGATACCCAATGCCGGCACCCTCCAGATGGTCGCCGCCTTGCAGCGCTACCAGGGCCGGTCGCCAGCCAATTTCCCGACCTTCGACGTCTACGAGTCCTGGCTGGGCGCCGACCTGATGATCAAGGGGCTCCAGCGCGCCGGCGCGAACCCGACGCCCGCGGATGTCATCAAGACCCTGCGGGGCATCAGGTCCTACAACGGCAACGGCATCCTGCCGGTCAGCTACGACTACGCGACCAACTTCGGACACAACGGCCCGCAGTGCTCGTGGTTCATGCGGGCCGAACCCCATGGCTTCGTGCCCGTCTCGAGCGCCCCGATCTGTGGCCACGACATCCCGGGAACCGCCACCGCAGAGGGATCGTAGACCTCGGCACGGTCCTCACTCGATCGGTTGGTGGGCCATCGCTGCAGGCTCTCGACCGGCCAAGAGCCAACCCACGATCGCCGCGAACGCCGGCATGCCGAGGAGGAGGAGCAGGAGGTCCGCGACGGGAATGTTCCCGAGTGCGGCGATCCCCCCGTTGAGCGAGTTGCCCCGCAGCCAACCGATGACGCCGACGTAGCCGCCCACCACTCCCAGGAGTGCACCGAGGAAGCCGAGCGCGCCGGCCGTCACGGCCGTGAGCATGCGCCGTGTGTAGTTGGAGGCACCGGTCGCCGCGAGCGTGCGGAGGTCGCTCGCGGTCTCGCTCCGGACCAGCCCGACCGACATCCCGAGCACGCCGAGGGCGATGACGATGCCGAACACTGTCGCCCAGCCGATGATGGCCGACGAGCTTGGCTGGTCGTTCTTCGCCTCGACCGAGAGCTGCGTCGTTGACGCAGCGAGCTCTGCGTCGCTGATCTGGACGGCGGTAAAGGGCTGGGTGCCTTGGATCAGCCAGTCGTTCGTGGTCGCTTGGATGTGCAACTCGCGCATCGCGTGCTCGGTGATCACCGTGTTCGGCGCCGAGGTCCCGCCCGGAAGTGCCCCAACCTCCTGGATCACCGGGTCCGGGAGACAGCTGGTTGCGGCCGAACAGCCCTGGGAGGACGGTCCCCCACTTGGAGCGCCAGGAGCCTCTGCGGACTTCCCACCCGATCCGTAGTTGAGGACCAGGCCCGAGACCCCCGAGAGACCAGGACGTGAGCTCAAGATGTCCGCGTTCGGGTCGATCTCGGAGGACGTGATGCCGAACGCCCGTAGCAACTGCGGGGTCGCGACGTAGATCGCTCCGTCCCACTGTCGACCCAGCTGGGTCCCGTTCAATCCGGCGTTGGGCGTCTCGAGGGCGATGAGCTGCGCACCAAGACCCCTCGCGATGCGATGGGCGCTCGCGGCGAGCTGAGCGGGACTCTGCGTCTCCACGGGATGGTTGCTGTTGACCGGAACGAGCTGGCCCCTGGCGTTGCGGTGCACCAGCGGCTGACCCTGCGGCGGCAAAGCGGTGTGAAGAGCCAGCTCGTTCGAGGCGAGGTTCGGACCCGCGTAGTCGAAGTCGTTGCCGTAGCGGGCCGCGGCGACGAGCATGACGATGACCGCGGCGAGCACGCCGATGCTGATGGCCGCAAGCGCCGAGCCCGAGCGTGCCCGGTACCGGGCGAGGTCGCGCAGCGCGAGCCGGGTGGCGATCGGCGCTCGCCGACCGAGGCGCGCCGTCAGCGACAGGAAGAAGGGCGCGAGCAGGATCAGCCCGGGGATGAGGAGGACGATCCCCAACAGGAGTTCCGGCGAACCACCGCTCCCATGGCCGTGATTCGTGCTGCCGGCGTACCCGAGCAACAGGAAGGCGAGGACGAGGAAGACGATGCCAGGGAGCGCGGAACGGTGAATCTGACGGGGGGGCGCCGGTCGGCCCGACAGCGCCTGGACGATCGGTACCTTGGTGATCGCCCGCGCGGGGCGGGAGGACGCGAACAACGCCGCGACGACCGCAAGCACCATGGCGGCGACCACCACGGTCCACGAGAGCGCCAGTACCCCGATGACGTGGTGCGAGCTCTGCTCGAGGCTCGGGCGGTAGGCGAGCCAGACGACTAGCCCGAGCACGAAGCCGAGGATCGCACCGGCGACACCGACGACCGTGCCGTTGGCGCTGATGACGAGACGGACGTGACGGTCCGTCGCGCCGGTCGACTCGAGCATCCCGATCGACCGGAGGCGCCGCTGCGCCAGCACGGTGAAGCCGCCGACCGAGACGAGCGCGATCAGCAACATGCCGAGGGCGAGCGCGGCCAGCGAGATCGTCTCGGGGTTGAACGGGTTCGACTGCCTGACCGTCGCGGGCGTCTGCACGTGATTGCCGATCGAGCCCAGCGCAACGCCCGGGGCGTCGAACAAAGCAGTGACCCCCGTCGGGTTGTTGACCTGCCCTGGTGCAACGAGCGCAAACTCGTCGAGGAGGCTCTGGGGGTTCTCGACGATGCCGACCACCTGGCGCTCGACACCACCGAGGCGCCAGATGTCCCCGACCGTCAGGTGAAACGCCGAGGCGACCCCGCTCGTCACGGCGATCTGGTTGGCGCCCGACGGGTACTTCCCGGAGACGAGCGAAAGCATCGGACCGCTCAACCGTCCGTGCGGATCCTGCGCTCGAAGCTGGTAGGTGTTGATCGATCCCGGGATCGACTTCGTCTCATTTTCGATCACCTCGACCCGGCCGAAGCGGTGTTCCAAGGTGGCGATGACGCCTGCCGTGTGTGCGTCGTAGGTCGTGAAGGACACGGAGTCCTGCGCCGTGCCGAAGCCGAAGTTCGCCGGCTGCGGATCGTTCGTCGCAACGGCCGACCCGACGATCGTTGCCGCGACCGCGACCGTGATCAGGGCGAGGATCAGGAACTGCTGACGCCACTCTCTCCGGAAGAGCCGCCAGGCCCAACGGATGACCGCCCGCCGGGCGGGCGCTCCGCCGTCGGCCGGCCGGGCCCTGGCGACGGGCGCAAGCAGGGTCGTGCTCATCGGAACCCCTCCCGCGTCTCACGCCCGGCCGGCCCGTGACCGGCGGACGGAGCGATGAGCGGCTCGAGGGCATCCGGGGCAACGCGGTCGACGATGCGGCCGTCGCGAAGGAAGAGCACCCGGTCGGCCCACGACGCGAGGTGCGCGTCGTGGGTGACGACGACCGCCGCAACGCCGCGTGCACAGGCGTCGCGGATCATCGCCATCACGGCCTCGGCGTTGGTCGAGTCGAGGGCGCCCGACGGTTCGTCGGCAAGGAGGAGGTGACGCTCACCGACCACGGCCCGGGCAATCGATACCCGCTGGCGCTCGCCGCCGGAGAGCTCGTCGGGGTAGTGCGTCGCCCGCTCGCCGAGGCCGAGCTCGTCCAAGACGGCCATACCGACGTCGAGCGCCCGCTTGGTCGCCACGCCGTCGAGCTCGAGCGGAAGCGACACGTTCTCCGCCGCGGTGAGACCCGGCAGCAGGTTGAAGTCCTGGAAGACGTAGCCGACGGTCCGCCGTCGGAGCCGGGCCTTGTCGTTGCGGGACATGCGGGACAGGGGCGAGCCCGCGATGGACACCTCGCCGTTCGTCGGTTCCTCGAGGCTCCCGGCGATCGTGAGAAGCGTCGACTTTCCCGATCCGCTGGGGCCCATGACGGCGACCAGGTGGCCCTCGTCGACCGAGAGGTCGATCTCGTAGAGGGCACGCACGGCGGTCGCGCCCTCGCCGTAGAACTTCGAGATCTGATCGAGCTCGAGCAGGCTCATCTGCGTCGACCGTCCCTTGCCGGAAGCCCGGCCTCGATGCGAGGTAGCTCACCCGAATGCATACTGGGTATTCTATTGGGACGAAAAGGTCTGTCAAGAGCGCCGGGTTGGTCGAGCGTGATTGCGGTCGGTGAAGACGTACTACCGGCGGGGGCCCGGCGCCGGCAGGTTGGCCACGAGCGCCTCCGGGGACGGTGGCGGGACCGTCTGGTCCACGATCCGGCCGTCCCGGATGAAGACGACTCGATCCGCCCACGACGCCAGCTGCGCGTCGTGGGTCACGACCACCGCCGCGACACCGCGGTGGCAGGCGGCGAGGATCATCCGCATCACGGCCTCGCCGTTCGTCGAGTCGAGCGCGCCCGACGGCTCGTCCGCAAACAGCAAGGACCGCTCGCCGACGATCGCCCGCGCGATCGCCACCCGTTGGCGTTCCCCACCGGAGAGCTCGTCGGGGTAGTGGTTGGCGCGATCCGCGATACCCAGCCCCTCGAGCGCCGCGACGCCGGCGAGATGCGCCCTTTTTGCCGAGAGACCGTCCAGCTCGAGCGGCAACGAGACATTCTCTGCGGCGGTGAGCCCCGCAAGGAGGTTGAAGTCCTGGAAGACGTAGCCGACGGTCCGACGGCGAAGCCGCGCCTTGTCGTTCCGCGACATCGACGACAGCGCGCGACCGTCGATCAGGACGTCGCCGCTGGTCGGCTCTTCGAGACTGCCGGCGATCGTGAGCAGGGTCGACTTTCCCGAGCCCGACGGTCCCATCACCGCGACGAGCGAGCCACGCTCGACCGCAAGGTTGACGTCGGAGAGCGCGTGCACCGCGGTGGCGCCGGCCCCGTAGCTCTTCGAGACCCTGCGGAGCTCGAGATAGCTCATCGCCGGGCGACCAACCTCCGCCGGATGAGTGGGCCGCGCTTCGTCGAGGGAGCCTCGAGCGCGGCGCGCTTCAACCGACCGTCGGCGGCATCGAGCCACCGGACGAGGGAGTCGAGCCGGAAGAGCTCGGCGTCGGCGACGAGGGCGAACGTAAGGTCGAAGTCCGCTTCGTCCTCCTTGAGCCGCGTCCACTGCTGCATCAGCTCGACGAGATACCGGCGATGGAGCTGGATGACATCGTGCACGGAGATGCCAGGGACACGGAGAGCGGCCAGCACCTTGATCACGAGCTCGTCACGGGGCGGCTCGGTCATATCCGGTGGCGTATTCAGCCACGTGTCGAGCTCCCTCCGGCCTGCCTCGGTGATCCGGAACACCTTTTGCGGCCCCGCTTCCTCCCCGCGGTCGTCGGACTCGATCAGCTCGTCGCGCTCGAGGCGCTGCAGCGTCGTGTACACCTGGCCGACGTTGAGGGGCCACACCTCGCCGGTGCTCTCCTCGAACTCCTGGCGAAGTTGCAGGCCGTACTTGGGGCCCTCGCTCAAAAACGCCAGCAGCGCGTGGCGGACACTCATCGCGCGGCGCCCGGACAGCCCCGTCGTACCATACGCAGTATCCTACGGTCACCGAACCCGATGGTCAACGGCGTTTCGCTTGGCGAGACCCCGCAGGTCCCCTGGAACGGGCGCGAGACCGGAGGTCAGAGGCCCTTTCGGACCGTTCGCTCCAAGATCCCCAGCGTGGCGCGCAGAGCCGACTCGGGCACGATCGGGAAGCGCTCCTTGAGGTCGCTGCCCACCTTCGACCAGTCGTAGTAGGACGTCACGTTGGTGACCCCGTCCCCACCGGGATCGAGCCGGTACCCGTAGAAGTGCCGAACCGGGATATCCGGCCCGAGGTCCCAGGCGATCTCCTTGTCGCGCTCGAAGCCGATGATGTGCACGGTCACGTCGTACTTGCCAAGTGGGACGTCGTTGAGCGACTCGCGGTCCATGTGGATGACGAAGGTGTCGCCGACCTTCTCCGCCGGCACGCCGGTGTAGTCCTGCAGCATCCCGGAGGCGTCGATGGCCACCTGGCCGGCCGGGCTACGCACGATGTCGAAGATGGCGGAGGGTGGCGCCGGGATCGGCCTGGTCACCTCGATGCGTTCGGACAGGAAGACGGTGTCGGGCATGTGGGCTCCTCATGGACGTAGTGGGCTCGCCGGCCCCTCGGGTGTTCGGTTCGACGAGCATCGCGCGCCGACGCGGCGGTCCGCCGCGGTGACCGACGAATTGCTCCGCAGCGTCCCGGTGATCGGGCCCGCCCACAGCACGGAGAAGGGCGTCAGGCCGCAGAGGGCGGCGACTCTTCCTGCCGGTCGGACTGCCCAGCGGGCAGCCCAGCGCGCTGCAGATCGGGCAGCCGGTCGTGTGACGACGCCACCTTCGGCGGGTGCGCCGGGCGATCCAACGCCCCGGGCGGCGTGTCCCCGGCCGCTCTCGTCCGCAAGCCGTACCTCGCAAACAGCGGGATGGTGGCCAACACCGTGGCCACGCCCCCCAGCGCCAGGGCCACGCGGGGGCTGGTGGCACTGCTCACCGCCCCGACGATCGGTGCGCCGATCGGCGTGGAGCCGAGGAAGGCGATGGCATAGAGGGCCATGACGCGGCCTCGCATGGTGGGCCGGGAGGAGAGCTGGAGCGAGGCGTTGGCCGTCGAGATGAAGGCGATGCTCGCCGCGCCCATGGGCACCAGGACGACGAGGGCGGAGATCTTGGTGGGTGCGACCGCCAGGGCAAGGATCAGTGCGCCGAACAGGATCCCCACGCCGGAGAGCACGCGGAGCGAGGGCCTGGCGCGGTGCGCGGTGTACAGGCCGCCGAGCACCGCCCCGGCACCCATGGCCGAGGTCAGGGCGGCGAGCGTCCCGGCACCTCCGTGGAAGGTGAACCGGGCCACCAGCGGAAGGGTGGTCTGGAAGTTGAACGCGAAGATCCCCACCACCGCCATCACGAGCAGTGGGTCCCGGAGCCTGGGCTCGCTCCAGACGTAGCGGAACCCCTCGCGCACCTGCCCCTTGGCCCGCTCGACCGCCGGTCGGCGCCGGAGCTCCGAGGTCCGCATCAACGACAGCGCCACGATGACGGCCACAAACGAGGCCGCATTGGCCAGGAAGCAGATGGGGATGCCGACGGTGGCGATGAGCACGCCCGCGAGGGCCGGCCCGATCACCCGGGCCGAGTTCATCACGACGCTGTTCAGGCTGACGGCGTTGGGCAGCAGGTCCTTCCCGACCATCTCGGAGACGAAGCTCTGTCTCGTCGGGTTGTCAAACAGGTTGAACACCCCGATCAGGACCGCCAACAGGTAGATCTGCCACAGGCTGATCACGCCGGTGAGGTCCAGCAGTCCGAGGACGAGGGCGAGCGCCGCCGCGAAGGACTGGGTGCAAAACAAGACCCGCCGCTTGTCGAGACGGTCGGCCACGAGGCCCCCCCAGCTGCCGAGCAGCAGCATCGGGACGAACTGGAGGGCCGTCACCAGTCCGAGGTCGATCCCGCTCCCGGTCAGACGCAGCACGAGCCATCCGAGGGCCACGCTCTGCATCCAGGTGCCCGACACCGAGACGACCTGGCCAAAGAAATAGAGCCGGTAGTTGCGGACCTCGAGGGCGCGGAACGTCTGGCCTGCGGCGAGGCGAAGGCGCGTCACGGTTCCTCCGTGAGGCGCCGCAGGATGGCACTGGCGGAGTCGAGGACGGCACGCTCCTCCGGCGACAACCCGGCCAGCCGACGGTTCAAGAATGCCGTCTTGACCGAGCGGATGCGCCGCAACGTCTCGCGTCCCTCGGTGCTGAGACGCACCCTGGTGACCCTGCCGTCGCCGGGATCGGGGACGCGCTCGAGCAGGCCCAAGGCCTCGAGGCCGGCGACCAGGCGCGTCATGGTCGGTGGTTGCACCTGCTCCTCCGCGGCCAACTCGCCGAGCGTCGGAGAGCCCAGGCGGTGCACGCTCCCGAGCGACGAGACCTGCGCCGGAGACAGACCCTCCACCGAATGCTGGCGGAGGCGCCGATGGAGCCGCATCACCGCCACCCTCAGGCGGTCGGCCAAGTCCTGCTCCGCGCCGATGATCCCGTCGGACCCGCTCATGCGGCCAGTATAGCTTAGTTTTGCTAACTAATGACCTTGGGAGGCCCCCGGCCCGTGCCTCGCGGTACGTCGCCTTCCGTACCGCCGCTCGCCCGACAATGCACCTCGATACGATCGGGCAAACGGCCGGAGGGATCCCCGAGGGGTTCGTCGTGTCCCGGCCCACGACGTCGAGGAGGCCCGATGCTGCCCGACTATGGCGAGTTCCAGCAGGCCATCGGACTGGACTGGTACGCCCTCGACCCCAACCTGTCCCTCCTCCTCGACCGGCACCTCCCCGATCCCGAGGACCGAAAGTTCGCCGAGGAGCACGTCGCCACCTACGGCGCCCTCGTCGGCCAGACGCTGGCCCAGCGGGCCGAGGTGACGGCGGCCCACGGCCCCGTCCTGCGCAATTACGACCGGTGGGGCCGGGAGGTGGGGCTCGTCGAGCACCACCCCACCTGGATCGACAACAAGGCCGACCTGGTGCGCCACGGCTTCGTCGGCCTGGGACACGCGGCAGGGCGGCCGGTGCCGGCGGCCCTGACCGCCTCGCTCTCCTACCTCGTGAGCCAGGCGGAGACCGCCATCTACTGCGGCCTCGGCATGACGGGCGGGGCGGCCGACGTCGTGGAGCGCCATGCCCCGCCCGAGGTGCGCGACCACATCCTGGAGCGCCTGACCAGCCTGGATCCGGACCACGCATGGGAAGGCGGGATGTTCTTGACCGAGCGTCAGGGTGGCAGCGACGTCGGGGCCAACACGACCCGGGCGGTCAAGGACGGCGACGAGTGGCTCCTCTTCGGCGAGAAGCACTTCTGCTCGAACGTCGACGCCGACATCTTCATCGTGCTCGCCCGGCCGGAAGGCGCGCCCGAGGGCACCCGCGGCCTCGCGACCTACATCGTGCCCAGTAGGAGCCCCGACGGGAGCCCCAACGGCTTTCGCATCAAGCGGCTCAAGCCGAAGCTCGGGACCACGGGCGTGCCGACGGGCGAGGTGGAGCTCGTCGGGGCGCGAGCCTGGCTGGCCGGTCGGACGGAAGCTGAGGCATCGGCCCGGGGCGGTCCGGCGCCGGACGCCGCCCGCGACGGCCAGGGCATCAACCGGATGATGGAGATGGTCAACTCCAGCCGCTTCGGCGTCGCCCTGATGGGTCTCGGCATCCACCGCCGAGCCTTCCTCGAGGCGGCCATCTACGCGGCCTCGCGCACGCAGTGGGGCCAACGCATCGACCGCTACCCCCTCGTCCGGGAGACGCTGGTCGATCTCCTGGTCGACCTCGAGGCCGGAATGTCGATCACCTACGAGTGCGCCTCGGCCGTGCGATTCGCGGCCAACGAGGAGGAGGGCCGGCTCCTGCGCCGCATCCTCATCCCCCTGGCCAAGATGCGCACCACCCGGTTCGCCCTTTGGGCGGCCAGCACCGCGCTCGAGGTCTTTGGCGGCAACGGCTACATGGAGGACTGGCCGATGGCCCGCCAACTGCGAGATGCCCAGTGCCACACCATCTGGGAGGGCACCGAGAACATCTTGTGCCTGGACGTCCGCCGGGCCATGCGAGGGGACCACGCCCATGTCGCCCTCGAGGCTCGGATCGTCCGGGCGCTGGAGGCGGCCGCCCCCCACCTGGTGCTGGCCCCCGCGATCGACACGGTCGCCGGCTCGCTGGAGGATCTCCGCGCCGCCCGCCAGCACCTGTCCTCGGTGCCTGACGACCTGGCACTCCTCCACTCCCGCCGCCATGCCGAGCTCATGGCCGACACGACCGAGGCGGCGCTCCTTCTGGACGAGGCCGCGTGGTCGCTGCAACGGGACGGCGACGCTCGAAAGGCCGCGGTCGCCCGGCGTTTCGCGGCGCGCCGGCTCGCGGAGCGTCCGGCCCGAGGCATCCTGGACGATGACCGCACCGTGCTCGACGCCTTTGACGCGCTCACCCGCTACGGGCAGTTGGAGCCTGGCGATCTCGCCGCGTGACCGGCCCGGGCCCGCCCGTCAGGCCTAGTAGTCGACCCTCGGGACGTAGCCGCCGCGACCCATGGCGGCGCTCTCGAAGGGATCGGCCAACTCGTCGACGCCGCCGATGACCTCGGTCAGCCAGGGCAGTCGGCCCTTCAAGATGCGCTCCACGCCACCCTGCAGCGTGGCCGAGCTGATGGCGCAGGAGCTGCACGAGCCCTGGAGCTGCACCTCGACGATCCCCTGATCGACGTCCGCCGATAGGAGGACGAGATCGCCCCCGTCGGCCTGCACTGCCGGTCGCATGAGATCGATGATCTCCTGGAGCTGAGCCAGTCGCTGGCCTCGCTCCTCATCGCTCAGAGCGGCGCGAGCCTCCCCGACGCCCTCCTCGGCCGTGGCACCATCCTGCGGGGCTCCGTCTTGCACGGTTCCATTGTGCCGTGCGGGCGGCGTCATCGTGACATCTCGGGTCCACCTCGAGGACATCTCGGGCACCCCCGAGCCCCGTCCGCGCCCCGCCGGCACCGGCATCCCGCCCGGACTCGCCTACGAGCACCGTCAGTCGAGCCCCACCGGGACGGGTTCGTCGCCGGCGGCGACGGGGTTCTCCAGGGTGCCGATCCCTTCGATCTCGATGCGAACGCGGTCCCCCGGTCGCAGCCACGGTGGTGGTCGCCGGCCCGCCGCCACGCCCGCCGGCGTCCCCGTCGCCAGGACGTCCCCGGGCTCGAGCGTGAAGGCCGACGTCAGGTAGGCGATCATCTCGGCGCAACCGAAGATCATGTCCGCCGTCGACGAATCCTGGCGCAGCTCCCCGTTGACCCACGTGCGCAGGCGGAGATCCCCGGGGTCGGCGACCTCGTCGGCCGTGACCAGCCAGGGGCCGAGGGGGCCGTGGGAGTCGAAGGACTTGCCCATGGTGAACGTCGGCGTGCGGTGCTGCCAATCGCGCACGCTGACGTCGTTGATCACGGTGTAGCCCGCCACCACCTCGAGCGCACGATCCTCGGGGACGTTGCGGCACCGCCGCCCGATGACCAGCGCCAGCTCCCCCTCGTAGTCCACCTGCTCGGAGACCGCCGGCACGACGATCGGCTCTCCCGGGCCGATGATGCAGGTCCTCTGCTTGTTAAACCAGTACTGGAAGTCGGGCGGCGTCACCCCCATCTCGGCGACGTGCCGGCGGTAGTTCATCCCGATCGCCAGGACGGTCGGCGGGCTGGGCACCGGGGCCCGCAGTGCGACCTCCTCGAGCGACCATCGCCGCGAGCTGGCACGGACCGCCGCCTCGAGTCTCTCGGAGATCCCGGGTTCGGAGAGCAGCCGGTTCATGTCGGCGGGCAGGACCGCCCCCGGGGCAGTCAGATCCACCACCTCGTCGCCGGAGACGGCGCCCGTCCGGGCCTCGGTCCCTGCGGCGGTGGGTGGTAGAAAAGTGACGAGCCTCATGTCCGAAACCTACCGGGAGCAGGCGCCGGTCCTCCGGCCGGGAGGCCAGGCGGAGGACGAGAGGAGCCCCGGCCTCCAGCGGGCCACCTGAGGTCAATCAGTCGGCGGGCAGGTCCAACGGCTCCGCGTCGTTGCGCAGGAGATGGGAGCAACCCTCGAGCACCGGATGGGGATGCTCGGCGTGCAGCCGGTCGAGCGTCCGTTGCATGACGCTCGTGACCTCCTCGTAGCAGGCACGTACCACCGCTTCGTCGTCGGCGGCCTCGGGCCCGTACGAGCTCCAGTCGACGGCATCCATGAACTCGACGGTGATCGACGAGGGCAGGGGCGGGGGTGGCATCAGGATCGACGTCAGCCCGAAGGGGGTGAGCAGGATCGGAAACGCCTTGATCCGGAGCCGGTTGAGCCCGAGCATGCGGGCCAGGCGCTCCCCACGGCTCAGCACCACGACCGCATGGTGCGCGCCGTAGCCGACGACGGGCACGACCGGTGCACCCGTGCGGAGCGCCAGGCGCACGAAGCCCATGCGTCCGGCGAACACGATCCGGTTGCGCTCCGTCCACGGTCGACAGGTCTCGAAGTCGCCGCCGGGGTAGACGAGGAGCGGCGCGTCCTGCCGGAGGACGCGCTCGGCCTCCTCCCCGCCCGCCGGCACGGCGCCGAGGCGACGAAGCGCCTGCCCCACCACGGGGAAGCCGAACAGCACGTCGTGCGCGAGCACGTACGCGGGACGCTCGATGCCGCGACGGGCCACGATCGCGAGCGCCACCGTCCAGATCTCGGGCATGTAGAAGAGGCAGGAGTGGTTGCCGACGAGGAGTACCGGTCCGCTGAGTGGGAGGTTCTCGATCCCCCGCACCTCCGGAGAGAAGTAGCGCACGTATCGAGAGACCGGATGGACCAGGCGACGAATGAAGTCGGGGTCCCGGGGCTGGACCTCGCCACTCCGCTCGGTATGGATGCGCCCGGCGACCGCGGCCGTCAATGGAGCGAGGACGCCCCGGTGCTCGTGCGGAGGCGCCACCTTGGACGGCGCCACGGCGCCGGCGTCTCCGTCCCGGCCATCCACCTCAGGTTCTCGTGCCTTGACCACCGCTTACATTTCACCACGGCCGCGGCCAGCTCGCCGGCAAGACCTTCGGTACCATGGCCGCGGCATGAGCAATACGCCCGACGCCCTGTCGCCCGCCATCATGGCCGTCGACTCGGACCTGATGAAGGTCCTGTGCGAGTCCGCCGAGGACGTCCACGTCAAGGCGGGTGACTGGCTGTTTCACACCGGGGACGTGGCCACGGACATCTTCGTGGTCAAGTCGGGCCGGCTGCACGTCGTACGCGAACCCGCCGGCGAGGTGCTCCGGGTGCTTTCCGCGGGAGACCTGACCGGGGAGCTGGCTCCGCTGTTGACGACGGCGCGTTCGGCCGGGATTCGCGCCCAGCGCGACAGCCACCTCTCGCGGATCACGGCGGAGGACTTCCTGTCGAAGCTGCAGTCGGACCGGGAGGCCACCCTCCACGTGGCCACCCAGCTGGCACGCATCGTGCAGTACTCGCGCCCGTCCGTCGCGCAGGTGCCCTCCGCCGCCGGCGTGGTCGCGCTCGTCCCCTGCGACGTCGGGGCCCGCATCAACGCGGTGCGAGATCGCTTCGAGCAACTGTTTGCTCAGGCCGCTCCCCTCCGGGCGATCGATCACACGAGCGTGGACGAGCACGAGTCCCCGGGCCAGATGGTCGCGACGCTCGAGGCTCGCATCGCCGAGGCGGAAGAGGGCGGGATGCACGTGGTCCTGCACGGCCGAGGGGACGAGCCGCTCGCCGGAAGCTGGAACCAGTACTGCGCTCGCCAAGCCGATCGTGTCGTGCTCGTCGCCGATCCGTCGTTGCCCCTCCCGACGGTCGACGAACGCGTGCGCCGCTGCGATCTCGTATTCGTCCGCACGCCGACCCCAGAGACGTTGACCGTCTGGTTGGACGCCCTCCAGCCTCGCTCGCACACCGTGGCCATCCCCGAGGACCGGTACTTCGGTTTGGCTCCTGTCGTCCGCCGGGTGCTCGGGCGCGCCACCGGGCTCGTGCTGGCGGGAGGCGGCGCCCGCAACTTCGCCCACATCGGGGTGATCGAGGAGCTGCTCGACGCCGGTCTCGCGATCGACCGGATCGGCGGGTGCAGCATCGGCGCCCTGGCGGGAGCGCTGTTCGCCCTGGGAGTCACGCCCGCGGAGATGAAGGAGATCTTCCGTCGGGAGTTCGTGAAGCGCACCCCCCTCAACCGGGGGATCGTCGGGCTCGCCACCCTGCCGCTCCGACCCTTCCTCCGTCCGGGCGAGGAGCGCAGTATCTACGGCAGCCTGCGACACCTCTTTGCGGACCTGCTGCTCGAGGAGCTCCCCAAGAGCATGTACACGAGCACTGCGGATCTCACGACCGGGGAGATCCAGACGGCACGGCGCGGCCCGCTCTGGGAGGCCGTGGCCGTCTCGATGACGATCCCGATCCTGTTTCCTCCGCGGGCGTCCGAAGGACGCCTGCTCGTGGACGGGGGCATCCTCGACGCCTTCCCCGTGTCGCCGATGACGGCCGAGCTCGACGGCCCGATCATCGGGGTGGCCGGGGCCTCGTCGGCGGCAGCTCCGGTGGGCCAGCTCGAGTCGGAGCTCGTGCTCACGGGTTCCACCGACGTCGCTGCCAGCCTGCCGTCCGCCCTGGAGACCCTGCTACGAGTGATGGACCTCGTCTGCTACAACTCGCCCGGGGTGCGGGACGGGGCCTCGGTACTCATCACGCCCGACGTCGGCACGACCGGCATCACGCAGTTTGAGCGACTCGACGCGATGGTCGAGGCGGGACGCGAGGCGGCACGCCGAGCCTTGGAGGACCACGACATGTCCGTGTTCGCCAAGCGGTTCGACGGAGAGCCGGCGCAGCCGAGGTGGTTGCTCGACACCCTGGACGCTCGCCGGGGTACGACGACCTTGACGGGGCGGGCGGCTTCGGCCGTCGAGGTGGCCGTGATCCGGGCCATCGAGCAGATCGGCTCGCTTTCGGCTGCGGCCGGGGTGGGGCTCGACAGCCTTCACATTCCCAAGCCTCCGTCCCTTTCGAGCGTGGTCGACGCGGCCCTCACCAAAGCGATCCAGCAGATCCCCCACTGAGCTGCCGCTCGGGCTCGACGGCGGCTCCCGGCGTCGAGCCCGCCGAGAAATAGAATTGCTGGGCCCACCGCCGGTAGGGGGTGATGGGCCCGTCGCCGGCCGCCAGGGCCGGACGGGCCAGGTAGCGCTTGTGCTGCCATATCGAGAAGTCCTGCCGGACGTCGTTGCCGTAGGCGCGACTCAGCGGCGGCACCACCAACGCCGCAGAAAGGGCGGCGGGGATCCGAGACAGGTTGGGCCCGACCCCCGGGGCGTCGCGCCGCCAGGGCATGGATACGGCGAGGCGGAGCTCCACCTCTCCGCGCGCCACCTGGGTGGCCAGGACGAGGAGCCTCATCCGGAGCCGTGGCGACTGCATCTCGACCTCCACCCTCGACCACCCGAGACCCCACACGTCGATGTCGTAGGTGGTGGAGACCGCGGGCCACTGGATGCCGGCTCGCCGTCGCTGCCGGGTCATGCGGTAGGCGATGGTGAGATGCGGGCCGTCGGTATCGAGCGGTCTCGTCTGTCCGACGTCGCGATAGCCGTGCACCACGGAAAAGTGTCCGAGGTCCACGCTGTTCTCCGTCGTCTCCTGGGGATGCCCGGAAACGGCATAACGGGTGACCTTCCACGGCGACCACCCACGCATATCGAGCGAAGGGACCTCCCAGGTGGGCCCCGTCTCCGGAGCACCGGCCCACGCGACGATCACGCCGCCCACCTCGCGTACTGGCCAGGTCCCCATGAGGGCCGAGCGCGGTGCCGCCCGCCCGTACTCCGTGGCGACGCAGCGCCCGCCGGCGTCGTAGCGGAAGCCGTGGAACGGGCAGCGAATCGTCTCGCCGACCACCGTGCCGCCGTGACCGACATGCGCCCCCAAGTGGGGGCAGTAGGCGTCGAGGGCCAGCAGCGTGCCCGACTCGGTCCGGCCGACGACCAACTCGTGGCCGTGGAGCCGTCGCCGCCAGAGGCTCCCCCTGCGGAGCTCGCGCGACAGGCCCAGCGCGTACCAGCCGGACACCAAGTCCGGCGGGCCCGGCGGTCGGCTACCGTTGTGCCCGACGGCCCTCTCCGCGACGGCGTTGTCCCCGACTTCACCAACCACGGGCTGCGCCTCCCAGCCTCCGCAACCGCTGATCGACAGGTCTCGAGCCCCGAGCGCGGCGATCGGCACGGAGGCTAGCGGTTGGCCGCAGCTGCGTCCATGTCGCCCGCCTCGGCGGAACGTCGGCCCGGCGTGAACGACCGACGGGTGGCTACAGTGACCCGCGATGATCGCCGTAACGATCGCCGACCTGCTCTTTCGGGCCCGTCAATTTCTCATCGCGATCGTCGGCGTCGCGCTCGTCCTGGCGATGGCGCTCCTCCTGAGCGGGTTGGCCAACGGCTTTACGTTCGAGATCCAGCAGACGGTCGACGGCTTCGGAGCCGGCAACTGGGTGATGGCCAGTGGCGCGCACGGGAGGATGACTTCGGTGGCCACGTTCCCACAATCCGCAGCCGCGGTGATTCGACATGAACCCGGCGTGCGGGAGGCCCAACCCGTCGTGATCCTGCCGTCGCAGACCACGGAGCTCGGGGGGAAGACCTCGACGCTGAACCTCGCCGGCGTCGTGCCGGGCGCCCTGGGGAGCCCGGCCGTCGTGCCGGGCGACGGGCACGGCTTGGACGGACCGTCGCAGGCGGTGGCGGACGCTCGGCTCGGCGCCGCCGTCGGCTCCACCATCACGGTCGGCCCGAGACAGTTTCTCGTCGTCGGCACGGTCACCAACCGCACGCTGCTCGGGGGCGTGCCGATGGTCTACGTCCCCCTGGCGAGTGCGCAGGCGGTCGCGCTGGCCAACCAGCGACTGGTGACGGCGGTCGTGGTGAGCGGATCCCCCGCCCAGGTCCCGAGCGGGCTCCAGGTGTTGACGCCCCAGCAGGTGGTCAACGCCTCCCTCGGGCAGGTGCAGCAGGGAGTGTCGTCGATCAACAGCTCGACCATCCTCATGTGGGTGATCGCCGCCTTCATCGTCGCCGCCCTGCTCTACGTCGCGGCGCTCGAGCGCCGCCGCGACTTCGCCGTGCTCAAGGCACTCGGCGCGTCCTCTGCTGCGCTCTTCGCCGGCCTGATGATGGAGGCGATCATCGTGACCCTGTTCGCGGCCGCCATCGCAGAGGTGATCTCCAACGCCATGACCTTCATCTTCAAGCAGCCGGTCGTGATCCGCCCCTCCGCCTACATCGAGCTGCCCCTGATCGCGATCGTGGTCGGGCTGCTGGCCAGCCTGGTCGCCCTGCGGAGGACCACCCGCGCCGATCCGGCGACGGCGTTCGGATGACCGGGCCCGGCGCCTCCGTGGAGGGCTCTCCCGCCGGCTCCCAGCCCCCGCACGGCGACGCCGAGCTGCAAGTGGAGGAGCTCACGGTCGAATTCGAGTCCGGCGGCTATCTCATCCGGCCCCTGGACCATCTGAGCTTCACGAGCGCCGACGGGGAGCTGGTGGTGGTCCTCGGTCCCTCCGGGTGCGGGAAGACGACGCTCCTCTCCTGTCTCGCCGGTCTGCTGTCCCCAACCTCCGGGGCGATCCGGCTCGCGGGCCGTTCCATCGGCTCTCTGCGGGGGGCCGAGCTCGCCGCCTACCGCCAGACGACCGTCGGCGTCGTGTTCCAGGCCTTCAACCTGATCCCGAGCCTGAGCGCCCGCGCCAACGTGATGGTCCCCATGCGGCTGGCCAAGATCCCCAAGCACCGGGCCCGTGCGCGAGCCGACGAGCTGCTCGAGCGCGTCGGCCTCGGCGAACGCTCCGGCCACCGACCCGGGCAGATGTCGGGTGGCCAGCAGCAAAGGGTCGCCATCGCCCGGGCCCTCGTCCACGACCCTCCGCTCGTCGTGGCGGACGAACCCACCGCCCATCTCGACCACATCCAGGTGGAGGGCATCCTGCGTCTCCTCCGGGAGCTGGCCGCCCCCGGGCGGATCGTCGTCGTTGCCACTCACGACGACCGCGTCACCCAGTTGGCCGACCGGGTGATCGCGCTCGCCCCCCGATTCACCGAGGCCGACCGGCCGCCCGAGCAGATCCAGGTGCCCGCCGGCAAGGTCCTCTTCGAGCAGGGGGATCGGGGCGAGCTGGTCTACGCGGTCGATTCGGGCCGGATCGAGCTCTATCGGGAGCGAGGCGACGGTGGTCACGAGCACCTGGTCGAGGTGCTCCCCGGCGGCTACTTCGGGGAGCTCGGCCCCCTGCTCAACCTCCCGCGCAGCGCCACGGCCCGGGCCCTCGAGGACAGCGTGCTCACGGCCTACACCGTCAGGGCCTTTCGCCAGCACTTCCCCGACCGACCCCCGGCCTGACCAGGGTCGGGCTCGGGCAGCGTGACCACCCGCGCCCGACGCCTGCTCCGGCGTCTCGACGACTGGCAAGGTCGCCACACGCCGGTCGCGATCGGCGTCGCAGTGGCGAAGAAGTTCGGCGAGGACCGGGGAACCTTCCTCGCCGCCGCCATCACCTTCTACGGCTTCCTGGCGGTCTTCCCGCTCCTCCTGCTCTTTTTCACGCTGGTGACCCTGGTGGTGGGCTCGCACACCACCGCCGAGAAGGAGCTCGTCAACTCGGCCCTCTCCCAATTCCCGGTGGTGGGCACCCAGCTCGAGCGCAACATCCGCGCCATCGACAACGGGGAGCCGGCCCTGCTGGCCATCAGTGCGCTCAGCTTCGTGGCCGGGATCTTCGGCATCGTCAACTCGCTCCAGCAGGCGAGCGCCGACCTGTGGGGCGTGCCGCGCAGCCGCGCCCCCTCCCTCCGCCTTCGCCTGCTGAGGGGTCTCGCCCTCCTCGGCGTCCTCGCCCTGGCCATCGTGCTCGGGTCCGTGGTCACGGGCGCGTCCACGATCGGTGCGCAGTTCTTTGGCAACAACTCGGTCGTCCAGCGGGTGGGCGCCGGGCTCGCCGGACTGGTCATCAACGTCGGGGCCTACCTCGCCGTCTTCCGGGCCCTGGACGACGGTGGGGTGCCGGCCCGCAGGCTCTTGCCGGGAGCCCTGCTCGGCGGCGGCGGTTGGACGGTGCTCCAGGCGCTGGGTGGCTACCTCATCGGGCACCAGCTACAGCGGACGAGCGAGCTCTACGGTTTCTTTGCCATCGTGCTCGGTCTCGTGTTCTGGCTCAGCATCGGTACGCACCTGTACCTGGTCGCCACCGAGCTCAATGTGGTCCGGGTGCGCCGGCTCTGGCCCCGACGCCTGCAGGAGGAGCCGACGGCGTCGGAGCCCGGAACCGGCGAGGGGCCCGACGGGCCTCAGCGAACCGCCGACACGACGGCGCCGGATCTCGGCCACTGAGGCACCGCGACATGGTCACGCTCGGCGACCTCGGGCAGGACCGCCCACACCGCGTCGCCCTCGGCCAGCCGGAGCCGCCGTGCCTCCCCCCGGCCCAGCTGTATCCAGGCCCCCTGGCCGTTGTCGGTGGTCAGCTCCACGCGGACCTCGGGACCCCGGTCGACGACCGCGACCACCGTCGCGGGGCTTCCGTCTTCGACGGGGAACCGCTGGAGCGTGACGTCGTGCGGGCGCACCCATCGGCCGGCGATCTTCGTGGCCGGGCCGAGGAAGGTGAGCACGAAGTCGGTGTTGGGCCGGTCATAAAGGTCCGAGGGCGTGCCGCTCTGCTCGATCCGACCGTCGTGTAGGACGGCCAGCTGGTCGGCCACCTCCATGGCCTCTTCCCGATCATGGGTGACGAGCACGGTGGTCACGGGGTGCTCGTCGTGCAGGCGACGGAGCCAGCGCCGGAGGTCCTGGCGCACGTGGGTGTCGAGGGATCCGAAGGGCTCGTCGAGCAGCAGCACGGGCGGCTCGATGGCGAGGGCGCGGGCGAGCGCCATCCGCTGTCGCTGGCCACCCGACAGCTGCCCCGGGTAGCGGTCGGCCAACCCGGAGAGCTGCACCACTTCGAGCAGCTCGGCGACCCGTGCCCGGATCTCGCGCTTCGGCCGTCGCCGCACCTCGAGTCCGAACGCGACGTTGCGGGCCACCGTGAGGTGGTCGAAGGCGGCGTGATGCTGGAAGCAGAACCCGATGCCCCGGTGCCTCGAGGGCACGTCCGTCACGTCCCGGCCCTCGAGGTGGACGGTGCCTCGATCGGCCCGCTCCAGGCCGGCCATGATCCGCAGCAGCGTCGTCTTGCCGCTGCCGCTCGGCCCGAGGAGGGCGGTGAGCGAACCGGTCTCGATCTCGAGGGTCACATCGTCGACGGCAACGGCATCTCCAAAGCGTTTGGTGAGCGATCGGACGGCGACGCCCATCGTGCTACCTCCTTGTGCGCGGTGATCCGGCGGAGCGTGAGCAGCACCGCGAGCGACACGATGGCCAGCAGCAGCGCCGCGGTGTAGGCCCCGACCGGATCGAGGTTGTCGATCTGCTGGGCGACGAAGAGGGTGGTGGTCTGGGTCTTGCCCTCGATGCTCCCCGAGACCACGCTCACGGCTCCGAACTCGCCCAGCACCCGGGCGGTGGTCAGCGTGACGCCGTAGATGAGGCCGGCCCGGATCTGGGGGAGGGTGACCCGCCAGAAGATGCGCCAGGGGCCGGCGCCGAGCGTGGCGGCCGCCTGCTCCTTCTCGGTGCCGACCTCGTGGAGGACGGGCAGCACCTGGCGCAGCACGTAGGGCAAGGCGACGAAGGCGGAGGCCATGACGATCCCCGGGACCGAGAAGATGACCTGGATGCCCCAGCCCGAAAGTGTCTTGCCGAACCATCCGGTGTTGCCGTAGGCGAGCACGAGGGCGAGGCCTACGACGATCGGCGACATCGCGAGCGGGATGTCGACTGCGGCGTCGAAGAGCCACGACCCAGGGATCCGTCGACGAGCCAGCAGCAGCGCCACCCCCACACCGAACACGGTGTCCAAGGGGACGGCGATCGCCGCCACGAGGAGGCTCAGCCAGAGGGCGTGGAGCGCGTCGGGCGTCGTGATGGCGTGCCACGAGGCCGCGAAGCCCGAGGCGAAGGCCCGGTAGACGATCGACCCCAGCGGCACGAGGATCAGGAGGCCCAGGTAGGCCACGACGCCGACGCGCAGGACCCAGCGCGTCCTCACGGCGCGGCCCACAGGCGGAAGCGCCGGCGCACCAACCCGAGCGCCAGCAGCACGACGAGCGCGATGGCGATGAGCAGCACGGAGACCGCCGAGGCGGCGGGCAGCTCCCCGCTCTGGCTCAGCGAGAAGATCCAGGAGGACGACACCTCGGTCTTGAACGGCAGGTTGCCCGAGAACAGCACCACCGACCCGTACTCCCCGACCGCCCGGGCGAAGGCGAGCCCCATGCCGGCCATGAGGGCCGGAACCAGGGCGGGCAGGATGATCCGGCGGAACACGGTCACCGGCCGCGCGCCGAGGGAGCTGGCCGCCTCCTCCTTTTGCCGGTCCAGCGCGGCGAGCACCGGCTGGACGGCCCGCACCTCGAAGGGCAGCGTCACGAAGGCGAGCGCCATGACGACGGCCAGGCGCGTGCCGGCCGCGTTGAGGTGGAAGGGGCTGTGGGGTCCGTAGAGGCTGAGCAGGGTCAGTCCTGCGACCACGGTCGGGAGCGCGAACGGCAGGTCCACGACGACGGCCAGGAGGCTCTTGCCGGGGAAGTCGTCGCGCACCAGCACCCAGGCGGCGGCGAGGCCGGCCACGGCGTTGAAGATCGCCACGATGGCCGAGCACGCCAGCGTCAGGCGCAGCGCCGCCAGGGCCTCGGGCTGGGTGATGGCGGCCCAAAACCCCGACCAGCCCCCCTTGAAGGCCTGGGTGACCACCGCCGCGACCGGCAGGAGCACCAGCAGCGAGAGGTACGTGACCGCGAGCGCCGGCCCCCCGGCCCTGCCGACGATGCGCAGGCCGCCGCGCACCGCGTCAGCTGCTGGCGGTGGACACGCCGAGGCTCTGCTCGTCCTTGGCCACGATGCCCGTCGTCGGGTCGAAGAACTTGGCGCGCGCCGCGGTCCAGCCCCCGAGGTAGTTGATCGTGAACAGGCTCTTGGGCTGGGGGAAGTTGAACTGCTTGGCCACCGAGGCGAGGACCGGGCGGTAACCCTGCTGACCCCAGATCTTCTGGCCGGCCGGCGACAGCAGGTAGGAGACGAAGGCCTTGGCCGCCGTCGGGTTCTGCGAGTTCTTGAGCACGGCGATCGGGTTCTGGATGAGGATCGTCTGGGGCGGGATGATCACCGAGATCGGCTCGCCGGAGCGCTGCGCGTAGAGCGCGTCGTCCTCGTAGTCCAAGAGCACGTCGCCCGTGCCGCCGAGGAAGGTCTGCAGTGCCGTGCTGGCACTACTCGGCTGGGCCACCGTGTTCTTGAGCAGCGAGTCCAGGTAGGCGGAGGCCTGCGAATCGCTCTTGCCCTGCTTGAGCTGGGCGCCGTAGGCGGCGAGCAGGTTCCACTGGGCGCTTCCCGAGCTGAAGGGGTTGGGCGTGACGACCTGGACCCCGCTCTTCGTGAGGTCGCTCCAGCCGGTGATGTGCTTGGGATTGCCCTTGCGCACGACGAAGGCCACGACCGAGTTGGTCACCATGCCCTGGGTGGCGGTTTGGTCCCAGGAGGAGGAGACCAGGCCCGCCTTGACCAGCTTCTCCATGTCCGGCTCGAGCGAGAAGTTGACCACGTCGCTCGGGAGGCCGTCGGCCACCGAGGTCGCCTGCGTGCCAGAGGGCCCGTAGGACTGGCTGAAGGTGACGTTGCGCCCCGCGGACGTCTTCTGAAAGGCGGTGATCAGCGCCGAGTAGGCGGGCTTGGGCGTCGAGTAGGCGACCAGGGTCACGCTGCCGGAGGGGGCCGCGCCGGCCGGGGCCGCGCCGAGCACCGATGCGGCGACGAGGGCCGCGGCGGCTGCTGCGACGTACCGAGATCGAGAGAGATGGCTGAGCATCCGAGAAATACTACTAACTCGATCGTGTTTAACCCAATCATCGGATTAGTAGGTAATCGGGCCACGCCTCTGGCCGGCTCTTTTGCCCGGAAATGCGTGACCCCTGGGCGGGGCTCAGCAGGCGGCGGCCCGCTCCAGGCAGCCGCCGAGGTCGTCGAGGGTCCTCGCCACGTCGTCGGGCGACGCCGGGAACACGAGGGCCGAGACGGCGTCGGCTCCGGCGGCCGCGTAGGCCTCCACGGTGTCCGGCGTGAGCGCCTGAAAGTAGGGGCAGACCGTGACGTGGACGTCCGTCCGTTTGCGACCCTCTTCCGCCAGCAGGCGCTCGAGGCGAGCCAGCGGCTCCGCTAGGCCCTCGGGGGGACGGTTGAAGGTGTGCCACCCCTGGGCGAAGCGCGCCACCCGGCGCAGCGCTGCGTCGGTCTCCCCGCCGATGTGGACGGGCGGATGGGGATCCTGAAGCGGCTTGGGATCGAACCTGCAGGGGGCGAGGGTGTAGAAGTCCCCGGCGAAGCTCGGGAGCTCCTCGGTCCACAGCGTGCGCAGGAGGCCGAGGTACTCGTCGGTCCGCGCGCCCCTCCGGGGCCAAGAGCCGCCCACGGCCTCGAACTCCTCCCTCAGCCAGCCCACCCCGACGCCGAAGTCGATCCGGCCGCCCGAAAGCCAGTCGACCGTGGCGACCTCCTTGGCCGTGTACACGGGGTTGCGCTGCGGCAGCAGGCATACCGCAGTGCCGAGCCGGATGCGCGAGGTGACCGCGGCCATGTAGGAGAGGGCGTTGAGGGGCTCGAGGATGCCGGTGCCCGGGGCGGTCGGGATGCGCCCGTCGGGCGAATAGGGATAGCTCGACTCGTACTCGTCGAAGAGCACCACGTGCTCCCCCACCCAGATTCCACCGAAGCCCCGCTGCTCGCCCTCCACGGCGAGCCGCGCCAGGAGGTCGCCGGTGCACAGCGGGCTGGCGGTGGGTACCCAGAGATCGAAGCGCATGACCCTACGATGCCAGACCGTGCAGGAGGAACTCGAAGACCTCCTCCACCTCTACGTCCAAGGGCTGGGCCGACGGGTCGCCGGCCCGTACGGTCATGGCACCGAACAGCTGCTGGCCGATCAGCGCGCCGGCCCGTGCGGGGTCGATCTTGCGGAAGTCCCCCCGGACGATGCCGTCGGCGACCAGCTCCTCCAGGAGGCGCGCCATGTCCAGCCCGATGGCGGAGAGCTCGGCGCCGACCGCCAGTCCCGCCCGGTCCCCCGAGCCCTGCGTGGCCATGGCCAGCCGGAAGAACGCCGGGCTCTCGTCGATGACCCGCAGCACCCCGTGCACGACGGCCCGGAGGCGCTCCACCGGCTCGTCGCCGCCGTCGGGCTGCTCGGACAGCTCCTCCTGCAGCTGGCCGTACATGCGCTGCAGGCACGAGCGCAGCAGCTCGTCGCGGCCCGAAAAGTAGACGTAGACCGTCGAGCGGGCCACCCCGGCCGCCGAGGCGATCTCGTCCATGGACACCTCGGTGGTGCCCCGCTCGCCGAAGAGGCGCCGCGCCTCGTCGATGATCTGGTCGCGCCGGTAGTCGCGGATGACCTCCTTGAGCCCCTCGGGCGATCGGCGCGCCAACTGGCTCAGACCCCCACTCGCGGCGCCGAGGGCGTGAAGGCGACCGGGAGGTGCTTGACCCCGTTGATGAAGCGCGACTGCAGCCGCTGGATCTCCCCGTCGGGACGGATGTCGGGGAGGCGATCGAGCAGGTGCTCGAACATCACCCGGATCTCCATGCGAGCAAGGTTGGCACCGAGGCAGAAGTGCGGGCCGCCGCCGCCAAAGGACATGTGCGGGTTGGGGTCGCGGGAGATGTCGAAGCCGTTCGGGTCCTCGAAGGCGTCCTCGTCCCGGTTGGCCGAGGCGTGGAAGAAGACGATCTTGTCCCCCTCTTTGATCGGTACGCCGGCGATCTCGAGGTCCTGAGCGGCGGTGCGCCGGAAATTCATGACCGGCGTGACGAAGCGCAGCATCTCCTCGACGGCCGGCTTCAAGAGGCTGCGGTCCTCGATCAGGCGCTGCCACTGGTCGGGGTGGTCGAAGAACGCCTGCATCGCGCCGGAGATCAGGTTCCGGGTGGTCTCGTTGCCCGCGACCGTGAGGAGCATGAAGAAGAGGTCCAGCTCGAGCTCGGAGAGCCGCTCACCGTCCACCTCCACCTGGGTGAGGACGCTCATGAGATCGTCGTGGGGGCTGGCCTGCTTGACCGCGTACAGCCCGGCGGCGTAGGCGAAGAGCTCCATGGCCGCGTCCGTCGGCACCGAGTCGGGGTCCTGGTACTCGGGATCCTCGCTGCCGACCATGCGGTTGGACCAGTCGAACATCTTGTGACGGTCCTCGCTGGGCACGCCGAGCAGCTCGGCGATCACCACGAGGGGCAGCTCCGCCGCCACCTCGGTCACGAAGTCGCAGGAACCCTTCTCGCAGACCCGATCGATGATCACGTCGGTCTCGCGATGGATCCGCTCCTCCAAGGCATTGATGGTGCGCGGGGTGAAGCCCTTGTTGACCAGCCGCCGGTAGCGAGTGTGCATGGGCGGGTCCATGTTCACCATCATCAGCTGCTGCTGGGCGAGATCCTCCTCGGGCATCTCGTAGACCAACGAAGTCCTGAGGTAGGAGGAGAACCGCTCGTAGTCACGGTTGACCGCCACACAGTCGCCGTACCTCGTGATGGCCCAGAAGCCCGGCCCGTCCTGCTCGTCGTTCCAATGCACCGGATCGTTGTGCCGGAGCCAGGCCAGGTACTCATGGGGGACACCCGTGACGAAGGTGCGGGCATCCGCCAGGTCCACCTCGGTGATCGGCATGTTGACGCTACCTCCAGTCGATCGGACACCGTGTCCGATTTCTCGGAGAGACTATCCGTTCTTTGGCAGCTCGTTAAACGCGACCCCCCGGTCGAGGCGCGGTTCGCCGGGCAGTCCGAGCACCCGCTCCCCCATGACGTTGCGCTGGATCTGATCCGTGCCGCCCCCGATCTTCATGGCCCACTGCCCGAGGAACTGCTGCTGCCAGAGCCCGTCGGCCAGTGCATCCTTGCCTTGGAGCATGCCGGCGGCGCCCTCCATGGCCATCGCCAGGTCGCCGTTGAGCGTCACGTGTTGGGACATGCCGAGTTTCATGACGGAGCTCTCCGGTCCGGGCATCTGGCCCCGGCTCAGCGCCGTGCGGACGCGAAGACCCAGGTAGCGCAGGACCTCGGACCGGATGTAGCTGCGGCTCAGCTCCTGGCGCACGACCGGGTGGCCGGCACGCCCGGTCGCCCGGGCCAGGGCGGCCAGGTCCGAGAAGGTGACGCCGCTCGTGCCGCCGCCGATCAGCGTGCGCTCGTTGGCCAAGGTGGTGCGGGCCACCCCCCAGCCTCCGTTGACCTCGCCGACGACGTTGGCCGCCGGCAGGTGGACATCGGTGAGGAAGACCTCGTTGAAGTGCGCCACCCCGGTGATCTGCACCAGAGGCCGGACGTCGATGCCGGGGGTCGACATGTCGACGAGGAAGTAGGTGATGCCGGCGTGCTTGGAGACCGTGGGATCGGTTCGGGCGAGGAGGATGCCGAATTGGCTGTGGTGCGCCCCGGAGTTCCAGACCTTCTGCCCGTTGACCACCCATTCGTCCCCGTCACGCACCGCCCGGGTGCTGAGCCCGGCCAGGTCCGAACCGGCGCCCGGCTCGCTGAAGAGCTGGCACCACACCTCGTCGCCGCGCAGCAGGGGCTCGAGGAACCGCTTCTTCTGCTCCTCCGTGCCGTGCGCGATGAGCGTGGGACCGACCATCCCGATGCCCACCGCGAAGGCGCCGGCGGACACGTCGAAGCGGGCCTGCTCCTGATCGAAGATCATCTGCTGGACGGGCGTCCCGCCCCGACCGCCGTACTCGACCGGCCAGGTGATGCCCGCCCAGCCCCCGTCGTAGAGGGTGCGCTGCCACTCCTTGCTCCGCCGCACGCTCTCCGCGTCGGCCTCCGGGCTGGGGTCGTGATGCAGCGAGAGCTTCATCTCGCCGCTCTTCTCCTTGGCGTGCGCCTCCAGCCAGGAGCGGGCCTCGGCCCGAAAGGCCGCCTCCTGCGGCGTGTCATCGAAGTCCACGGTCTCGCCTCCTCGGCTCTCGGCACCCGTGCTCCCGGCGCGGGTCCCCTCCTCCCTGGCAATCAGGGCGTGCCGCCCTCCAGAGGGCCGGCGTCCAGAGACCGTACCGGCAGGCCGAGCTCCGCGAGGAGATCGAGGCTCACGTGCACGCCTCCGGTGCGGGCAGGCTCGCAGCGGCACAGCGCCACCGCGGCCTCGACCATGGCCTCCATGCTCTCGATCTGGTCCTCGGTCAGGGTGGCCCCGACCAGGGCATCCGCCCCCTCGGACAACACGGCGGCGCGGGGCTCGACCGTGTTGACCCGGACCCCGGTGCCCTGCAGCTCCTTCGCGAAGGCGGCGGTCACCCGGTTGAGGGCCGCCTTGGACGCGCCGTAGATACCCATCGTGCTCGGCGCCCCCCCGAGCGGGGCTCCGAGAGGGCCGGCCTCGGGCAGTCGTGCGGTCGCGCTGGACAGGTTGACGATCCAACCCTCGCCTGCGGCGACCATGGCCGGGACGGCGGCCTGCATCAGGTCGATCGGGGCTTGGAAGTTGATCTCGAAGGTGAGCCGGCGCCGGCGCAGGGGGTAGCCGGCAAGCGGTTGGTAGATGGCGGCCGCCGCGTTGTTGACCAGGATGTCGATCGGTCCACCCAGGCCGTCTGCGGCCTCGGGCACGAGCCGGCCCCGCTGACCCTCGTCGGCGAGATCCGCCACCAGCGTCACCACCCTCACCCCGTGCCGCTCGAGGCGCTCTCGGGTCTCGCGCAGGCTCCCCGGCAGCGTCGGGTGCGCCTCGGCGGTGCGGGCGACGACGGCGACGTCGGCGCCCTCCGCGGCGAGACGCCTGGCGATCCCCGCTCCGATGCCCCGGCTGGCCCCGGTCACGAGGGCCCGGCGGCCAGCCAGGGGTTTGCTCACGGACGGGCGGGGAGGTCGAGCTTGAAGACCCGGGCGGCGTTCTCCCCGAGGAACTTGGGCCACACCTCGTCGCGCAACGGGACCCCGGGCATCTCCGAGAAGATCCGCTCCAGGCTGAGCCCCATCGGGTAGTAGCCGGCGTACATCACCTTGTCCGATCCCCGGGTGTTGGCGAAGTCGATCACCTTGGCCGGGTAGTAACGGGGGGCGAAGGCCGACGTCATGTAGTAGAGGCCGGGCCACTTGAGCATGAGCTTGACGGCGAGGGCCTCCCAAGGCTCCGCCCCGTGACGCATCACGATCCGCAGGTCGGGGAAGTCGTAGCAGACCTCGTCGAAATGGGCGACGTCCTGGCAGGCCGACGGCACCCGGGGGCCGGCGATTCCGGCGTTGACGATGATCGGGATGTCCAGGTCCACGCAGGTCTGGTACACGGGGTAGTACTTCGCGTCCGAGACCGGGACCTGGGGATGGCAACCCGCCGGGAAGGTCGTGACCGCCTTGATGCCGTGCTCGTCGTGGGCGCGGCGGATGGACCGCACCGCTCCCGTCACGTCGTTGGGATCCACCTCCAGACAGGCGACGAAGCGATGGGGGTGCTCGGCAAGGGCGCGCGCCGAGTCGTCGCCGCCGACCCCGATCATGCCGACGGCGATGCCAAAGCGGTCCATGAGACCGAGGGTCACCCCGACCGGGTCCTCGCCCTCGGGCAGCTTGTTGGGCACCTGCTTGAACATGTACTCGACCGGGAACTCGGCATCCCTGCTCTCCTCGCGGAGCATCGGACGGAGGAAGTGGTACTGCTTGTACGCCTCCATCCTGGGAAAGCTGATCATGAGGTCGACGATGGGGACGTCGGTGGGCATCGGCACGGCCGATCACGCTACCCGCATTGATGAACTCGATCAAATAACTCGGTCAACTATCTCTGCTAGGATGGGTGCGTGTCCCGCGAGGACCTGTTGCGACGCGTGTCTCAATCGATCACCCGCGTCGGGCGCATCGGCAACAGCCGAGAGGCCGCCAGGATCCGGGCCGAGCGCTCGGGGGTGCTCGTCTCGCGGCCCGGCGTCGCCATCCTCGCCGCCCTGCATGCGGGAGGACCGATGCGCTCCTCGGAGGCGGCCCGCCGCACGGACCTCGAGGCGCCGCTCGTCAGCCGTGAGCTGCAGAAGCTCCTCAAGGAGGGGTACGTCACGCGCCGCACGGACGACACCGACGGGCGTGCCGGCATCCTGGAGCTGACACCGTCGGGCACGCGGGCGTTTCTCGCCTACCGCGCCGCCACCGACGAGATCGTCGCCGAGACCTTCGCCGGCTGGACCTCCTCCGACCTGCACGTCCTGGCAGAGCTCTTGGAGCGCGTGGCGGACGACTTTGCGCGAGTCCCCGAGACCGGTGCCCGGGGCGACGCGAGGAAGGCCCCACGGGCGGCCACGACCCGGGCTTCGTGAGCGCCGCCGGCATGGTGGGCGAGGATGGAGCGGCGACCCGGACCAGCGGGGGGACCAGGAGGTCACGATGAGCGATTCCGAGAGGCCGATGTTCGATCTCCGGGGCCGGACCGCCCTCGTCACCGGTGCCGGGCAGAACGTGGGTGCCGGCATCGCCCGGGCCCTGGCTCGCCAGGGCGCCACCGTCGTGGTCAACGACCTCTTTCCCGAACGGGCCCAACATACGGTGGACGCGCTCGAGGGGGCGGGCCTCCGTGCCCTCGCCGCACCCTTCGACGTGACACAGGCCGCCGAGGTGCGGCTGGCCATCGACAAGGCCGCGGCGGTGACGGGACCGATCGACATCCTCGTCAACAACGCCGGCGTGCCGACCGGCATGGCCACCCGCCACTTCCGCGACATGGCGACCGAGGAATGGGCGCCCTACGTCGACCTCAACCTGTACGGCTCGCTCAATTGCATCTCTGCCGTGCTGGACGGCATGTGTGACCGGGGTTGGGGGCGCATCGTGCAGATCTCGTCGGGAGCCGGGAGGGTGGGTCTGGCGCTCGGCATCTCCCTCTACGGGGCGGCCAAGGGCGGGATCGAGGCCTTCGTACGCCACCTCTCCCAAGAGGTGGCCCGCACCGGGGTGACCGCCAACTGCGTCGCGCTCGGACTGATGAACAACGTTCCCGCCGAGGCCACCGCGGCGACCGCGCGGAGGGTCCCGGTCGGGCGCTTGGGCACCCCCGACGACGTGGGAGCGGCCGTCGTGTACGTGGCGTCGTCGGAGGCGGAGTGGCTGACCGGACAGACCATCCCCCTCAACGGGGGGATCATCACCGGTTGAGTGAAGCCCGGGCCGCCGTGATCAAATGACCCGATGACATCCAACGTCATCGGAGGACCGCTCGAGCCGTGCGGGCACGATCCTCTCACCGGCTTTTATCGCGACGGCTGCTGCAACACCGGGCCCGACGACCTTGGCGCGCACGTGGTGTGCGCACGGGTCACGGCCGAATTCCTCGCCTTCAGCAAGGAGCGGGGCAACGACTTGAGCACCCCGCAGCCCGCCCTCGGCTTCCACGGGCTTGCGCCCGGCGACCGATGGTGTCTGTGCGCCGAGCGCTGGCAGGAGGCCCTCGACGCCGGCGTCGCCCCCGACGTGGTGCTCGAAGCGACCCACATCCGGGCGCTCGAGTGGGCGACCCTCGAGGACCTCCGCCGTCACGCCACCTCGTAGCCGGGGATCCGGTCGGTTCGCGACGCGGTCGCTCCCGGTCCGACGTCGCTCGCAACCCACAGGTGCATTGCGGCCAGGGCTCGCCACGGACGCCACCTCTCGGCAAGTGCTTCGAGGGTCGCCGCGGGCGGAACGGCCTGTGCCCCGGCCACCGAGCGGCGGAGGCCGAGGTCGCCGGCCGGAAAGGCGTCGGGCTCGCCCGCCCGCAACGCGACGTAGTGCGCCGTCCACGGGCCGAGGCCTGCCACATCGGTGATCGACCCGACCAGCTCGTCGAGGCTGGCGCTGCGATCGAGCCGGATCCGGTCCTCGCTCACCGCCTGGGCGAACGCCCGGACGGCCTCCTGGCGCCCCGCCGGCAGGCCGAGCCCTCCGAGGTCTCCTTCCGCCACGGTCTCGGGCGACGGAAAGGTGTGCGTGAGGCCCAACGCCTCGAGGCCCGGGACGGGTGTGCCCAGCCGCTCGACGAGCCTTCCCGCAAGCGTGGATGCGCCGGCCAGGGTCACCTGCTGGCCGAGGATGGCGCGAACCCCGGTCTCCCAGGGGTCCCACGTCCCGGGGACCCTGAGGCCGGGGCGAGCCGACAGGAGCGGCCCCACGGTGGGGTCGGCGCCGAGGTGCGCCGTTGCCCCCTCCAGGTCGGCGTCCAACCCGGGGATCCGGCGGGCACGCTCGACGATATGGATGAGGCCCTCCCAGTGCGGGAGGTGGGCCCGGAGCACCATCTCGTCGCGAGCGTCGCCCGCTCCGGACGACGTGAGCTCGAGGACCCCCGGGTCTCCGTCCACCACGATCGTGCGCCGGTAGACCTCGTCCTCCACGGCCTCGACGCCGGGGATGGCCCGGCGATGCAAGTAGCGGGTGACCGCGCCCCAGGACAGCGGCCCCTCGAACGGCAGGCGCAACAGGAGCCCGCCGTCGGCCACCAGGCGGTCGGCATTGCGGCGACGAGCGCGAAGCTCCCTCGGGGGGACCCGAAAGATATCGACGCAGGCGCGGTTGAGCTGGCGCACGCTGCCAAAGCCCGACGCGAAGGCCACGTCGGTGATGGTCAGATCGGTGTCGTCGAGGAGCCGGCGCGCAAAGTGTGCCCGACGTGAGCGGGCCAGCTCGTCGGGGGTCAGGCCGAGATGGGAGCGGAACAGCCGTCGCAGGTGGCGATCGGACAGACCCATCCTCGCTCCGAGCTCGGCCTCGGTCCCTCCGTCCAGCGCACCGCTCATGATCAGGTGCACCCCTCGGCAGACGAGCTCGGAGTTGCTGCGCACCGGCGAGAGAGGTGACCGGTACGGCCGGCAGCGCAGGCACGCCCGGAACCCGGCCGCCTCCGCGGCGGCGGCCAGCTCGAAGGTCTCGACGTGGTCCGGACGGGGGCGCCCGGGACATCCCGGCCGGCAGTAGATGCCCGTGGTGGTGACGGCGGAGAATTGCTGCACACCACAAGGCATACCAGCCTCGCGGCCCGGCGATCGGACGGATCCGGACATGGTCGGTACCCTGTCCGGATCCGTCGCATCCGGCGGGACCGGGCACGTCAGACTGGCAGCGATGACCAGTACCACCCCAGCCCCCGAGTACTACGCGTACGTGGAGACGCCGTTTGACCGTCTCCTGCTCGTCGGATCACGACGACGCCTGACGGGTCTCTACGTCGCCACGCACGAGGCCTGCCCCCCGGTCGCCGACGGTTGGTGGCACGACGAGGATGGCGACGAGCTGCGAGGCGCCCGGGAGCAGCTCGACGAGTACTTCGCCGACCGCCGCCAGGCATTCGACCTGCCTCTCGAGGCTCGGGGGACCGGTTTCCAGATGGCCGTCTGGCGCGAGATCGCGGCCATCCCTTACGGCGAGACCGTCAGCTACGGGGAGCTGGCGGAGCGTGTGGGCCGGCCGGGAGCGGCCCGAGCGGTCGGCGCAGCCACGGGGCGCAACCCGATCTCCATCATCATCCCCTGCCATCGGGTGGTGGGCTCCGACGGAAGCCTCACCGGCTACGGATGGGGATTCGACCGCAAGATCTGGCTCCTCGAGCACGAGGGCGTGCTCGATTGAACGGTGAGCACGTGGGCGTGCTCGATGGACTCAGTCGAGCGGGACCTCGGCGGAGCGACCCGGGTACACGATCAGGGGTTCCTCCCGGACCATGACGGTCAAGGGCTGGGCTCGCTCCCTGCGGATGCCCACGGACAGGCGATCCTGGGTCAGGTCCAACGACAAGGGGCGACCGCGGAAGGTCAGCCCCATCGAAAGGCTCGCGATCTCGGGAGGCATTGCCGGGTTGAGCCACAGGGTCTCGCCCCGGGCCTCGAGGCCCGTGTAGCAACGTTGCAGCAGGTCGACCGCTCCCGCCATGGCACCGAGATGGATCCCCTCTCGGGTCGAGCCGCCCCGCGTGTCGGTCACGTCGACCGCCGAGGCCGCCAGGTAGTACCGCCACGAGGCCTGGCGATCCGCCCGGGACTGCACCCAAGAGTGGACCACGCGCGAGAGCGTCGAACCATGCGTGACCCGGGCTGCGTAGTAGTCCACGGTGCGCCGGATCGTGTCGGCCTCGAGGCCGTAGCCCATGCGGGCGAGCACGCTGCGGAGCTCCTCGGCCGACAGTAGGAAGAAGAGCATGAGGACGTCCGGCTGCTTGGCCACCTGGTAGCGGTTCACCGAATCGTCCTGCGCCTCGAGGATCAGATCGAGCCGTCCTATGTCTCCGTAGCGCTGCCGGTACTCGTCGAGGTCCAGAGGCTCCAACGCCTCGTAGCCGGCAAACTGCGAGATGACCCCGTAGTGGAACGGAACCTCGAGACCGCGCGAGACGAGGTCCCACTGCGTGAGCTCTGCGGGCTCGACCTCCAACCGTTCGAGCGTCTCGGTGAGACCTTCAGCCTCGAGCAGGGCGACGAGCTCCTGGGTCCGCCAGAGGAGCCACGCAGCCATGACGTTGGTGTAGGCGTTGTCCTTGACCCCCGGCTCCTCGGACCACGGATACCCGTCGTGGAACTCGTCGGGGCCCATCACCCCCTCGATGTGGTACCGATCCCCCTCCTCCTCGGATCGGGCGAGATCGGCGAAGAACCTCGCCACCTCGACCATGAGCTCGAGGCCGGGGCCCGAGATGAACTCGAGATGCCCCGACACCTGCCAGTGCTGCCAGGCCTCGTAGGCGACCGCCAGGCCCACATGCCGCTGATGGCGGGATCGGTCGGGTATCCACCGACCCGACAGGGGGTTGAACAGGAGGGGTGGCGTCTCGTCGCGTCCGTCGCTGCCGCTCTGCCACGGGAACATGGCGCCGCGATACCCGGCCGCAACTGCCGCTCGGCGGGCCGCGGGCAGGCGACGTCGCCGATAGGCCAGGGCGGCTCGGGCCGCGGAGGGAAACCGGTAGTTGAGCACGGGAAAGAGGAAGAGGGTGTCCCAAAAGACATGGCCGAGATACCCCTCGCCATGCAGGCCTCGCGCGCCGAGCCCGGTATCGAGCTCCTCGATATGGGGTGAGGCCACCTGCATCAGGTGAAACAGGTGGAAGGTCATCGCCCCGGCGGAATCGCTGCCGTCCGTCAAGGTCGTTCGCGCCTTGTCCCACAGCTGGCCCCAGACCCGGCGGTGCCCCGGCACCAGGTCGGCCAACTCGGCGACGCCCTCGAGGAGCTGTCTCGCGGCGAGGAGGGGCTCGGAGATCGCACGATCCCTGGAGGTCATCACCGCCACGACCTTTTGCAGGCTGACCCGCTGTCCCGCCTCCATCGACAGCGAGAACCCGGCGGCCGGGTACCCCGGCCTGCTGGCGTCGCTCCACTCGTCACCCACGCCACCGGGGGTCAGGCGGCACCGGGCGGCGACGGCGACCACCACGTTCGACTGGACCGTGCGGACCCGGACCCAGACGTTCCCGGGCTCCATCGAGCTCTGGTCGACGAGCTCGAGGTGACGGTGCGAGAGGAGCCGCTCCTCCAGCGTCTCGTCGACGTCGACGTTGGCGTCGATCCCCGCCACGAGCTCGAGGCGTCCCGACCAGTCCAGCGGCACCACGCTCAGCTCGAGCCCCATCAGATGTGGCGTCGCCATGGAGACGACCCGCCGCTCGAGCAGCCGAGTGCGCCGGCCGTCGCCGTCCGCGACGACGCAGCTGCGCACGAGCATCCCCCCGGCCAGGTCCAGGTTGATGCGGTGCTCGACGATCTCGTGCTTCTTCTCGGTGAGCCACGGCCCGTCGTCGCAACGCAGGTCCACCGCGAGCCAGTTGGGCACGTTGACCAGGCTCTCGAATTCGACCCCGCGCCCGTTCAGCTCCGAGCGGAGCCGGTTGTAGAGGCCGGCGACGTAGGCACCCGGGTACGAGACGTCGTCCTCGGAGGCCCAGGGCCGGGCCCCACGGGTGCCGATGTAGCCGTTGGCGAGGGTGCACAACGTCTCCACGACGCCCTCTTCGGAGGGTCGGGGGTCCCGGAAGCGCAGGCGGGTGTCCCGCCCTGCGGGACCCGAGCCGACGACCGAGAGATCGCCCAGGTCTTCCACCACGACGTCCGCCCCGTGCTCCCTCAGCGCCGAGCCCTGGCGCCGGCGGTCCAGCCCGATCACGACCGCGAAGCCACCCCGCCGGCCCGCCTCGACTCCCGCCTGGGCGTCCTCGAACACCGCGGCACGGCCGGGCTCCGTGCCCAGTCGGTGGGCGGCCTCGACGAAGAGCGCCGGGTCGGGCTTTCCGGGGAGGGCCATCGCACGGGCGACCTCTCCGTCGACGCGTACGTCGACGAGGGAGCTGAGAGCCGCCGCGTCGAGCACCTGGGCGCAGTGGCGGCTCGCCGAGACGACCCCGACGTCGACGCCCTCTCGCTGCAGGCGCTCGAGCATGCGGACCGACGACGCGAAGGGCCGGACGCCTTCGCGGTCCAAGAGCGCGAGGTAGCGGGCGTCCTTGTCGGCGGCGACGCCGTGGACCGTGAGCTCCCCGCGAGGGTCGTCCGGGTCGCCCTCCGGCAGGTCGATCCGCCGGTCCTTGAGCACGTTGCGCACGCCGTCCTCGCGGCTTTCGCCGTCGACGAGCGAGCGGTAGTCGTCCTCGGTGAAGGGTCGCACCTCGCGCCGCACCACCGCCCGGTCGCCGAAGAGCTCGTCAAACACCTCCGTCCAGGCGCGCTGGTGGAGCGAGGCCGTGTCGGTGAGCACGCCGTCCAGATCGAAGACGCAGGCGTCGATCCGATCGAGGTCCAGCACGCGTTCAACCGCGTCGTGCGGGCCCTGGCTCATCGGGCTCGACGCTCGTGACGTCGGACCGCGGCTCGCCACAGGGTCAGGAGGGCGATCGCGCCCACCACCACGCAGGCCGTGACCACCGCCGCGCCCGGAGGGGGGAATTCGATGCCGACGACACTGCGGCTGAAGTGCGACACAAAGAGCAACGCCACCGCGCCCGCCATGCAGACCAACAATGCCACGCGCAGCGGGCGAAGCGGCCTGGCGATCAGGACGAGCACCCACAGCCCGACCGCGATGAGCGCCAGCATGGCCGTCGTGCGGGCCTGGACGATGGTGGCGCCGGGCCATGCCCGCACGATGGCGTAGCTGGCGAAGGTGGCCGCGGCGGCGGCGATCCCGGCGGGGATGGCGAACCACAGCACCCGGCGGGTGAACCCCGGAGCGGCGCGGGGGGCGCCGGCGGCGAAGGCCAGGAAGAACCCGGGGACCCCGATGGTCACCGTGCTCACGACAGTCAGGTGCCGGGGGAAGAACGGGTACTGGACCGCAGTGATGGCGACCGCCACCGCCAGGATCGCCGCATAGGCGGTCTTGGTGACGAAGAGGTTGGCGACCCGTTCGATGTTGGCGATGACCCGTCGACCCTCCGCGAGCACCTGCGGCATGGCGGCAAAGGAGCTGTCGAGGAGGACGACCCGGGCCACGGAGCGGCTCGACTGGCTTCCCGACCCCATGGCGATGCCCAGGTCGGCCTGCTTCAGGGCCTGGACGTCGTTGACGCCGTCGCCGACCATGGCCACGACGTGCCCGTTCGATTGGAGCGACCGCACGGCCTCGAGCTTCTGCTCCGGTCTCACCCTCCCAAAGACGTTGGTCGAGTCGAGGGCGACGTCCATCGACGCCCCCCCGCTCACGAGCTCCGAGGCGTCGCAGGGCGCGTCGCCCACGGCGATACCGACCTGACCTGCCACTGCGGCCACCGTGTCGGGCGCGTCGCCCGACAGCACCTTGACCGTGATCCCCTGGTCGACGAGATAGCTCACCGTGGCGGCGGCATCGGGTCGCAGGGACTCGCTCAGCACGAGCAGGGCCACCGGCTCGAGGCTCGCCGGGAGCGCCGGAGCGGCGACGATCGCGGCGCTCGCGGCGAGCAGGAGCACGCGCCGCCCGGCGGCCTGTGCCGCCGAGATCCCCGACCGCAGGGGGTCCGGGAGCGAGCGGACGATCATGTCGGGCGCGCCGAGAATCCAGGTGCCGTGGTTGCCGAACGAAGCGGCGCTCCACTTTCGCTCCGACGAGAAGGGCACCCGGTCGCTCACGCTCCAGTCCGGCGGGGCCGGGAATCGCTCTGCCAGCGCGCGGATCGTGGCGTTGGGAGCCGGGTCCGCGGCGGCCAGGGCGCCGAGCGCCGCCTCCGCCTCCCGGGCTCGCCCATCGATCACCCGGAGATCCTGGACCTCCATCTCGGGCGAGGTGAGGGTGCCCGTCTTGTCGATGCACAACACGTTCACCCTGGCGAGGCCCTCGATGGCGGCGAGCTCCTGGACCAGCACCTGGCGACGGGCCAGACGCAGGGCGCCTGCGGCAAAGGCGATCGAGGTCAGCAGCACCAATCCCTCGGGAACCATCGCGGACACTCCGGCCACCGACGCTCTCAGCGAGTCGGCGAGGGACTGGTTGCTCCGCAGGAGCTGGCTCAGGACCAGGCCGATCCCCGCGGGAACCATCACCCAGGTGACCAGCCGCAGGATCTCGTTCGTGCCCTGCTGGAGCTCGGAGCGGATGAGGCTGAACCGCCTGGCGTCCGACTCGAGCTGGGTCGCATAGGACGCGTCACCCACCGCCGAGGTCCTCACGCGTCCGGTCCCTGCCGCGACGAAGCTGCCGGAGAGCACCGGGTCGAGTGGCGCCTTGGCCACCGGACGCGACTCGCCGGTGAGGAGGGACTCGTCGAGCTCCAGACCCTGGCACTGGAGAACGACCGCATCGACCACCACCTGATCACCCGGATGGAGCTCCAAGACGTCGTCGAGGACCACCTCGTCGACCGGGATCTCGGACAACCGCCCCGAGCGGACGACCCGGGCGTGCGGCGCGGAAAGGACCGCGAGGCGCTCGAGCTGCCGCTTCGCCCGCACCTCCTGCAGCACGCCGATGGAGGTGTTGGCGACGAGCACGGCGCCGAAGAGGGCGTCCTGGGGTGGTCCGACGATCGCCACGACCACGAGGAGGCCCCCGAGGATGGCGTTGAACCGCGTGAGCACGTTGGCCCGCAGGATCTGGCCCAGCGTCCTTCCGGTCTCGGTCGGCGCCGAGTTGACGAGCCCCGCGGCGATCCTCGAGCCGATCTCCTCGGGCCCGAGCCCCCCGGCGCTGTCGGTGTCGATCGCCCCTACGTCCGACGTGCCTGCTCCCACGGGATCAGGCCAGGGTCCCGGTCCGGTCAGGCGTAGGACCCGACACGCCGCCGGCGGGCCGTCTCGAGGTCGACACCGTCCGCCCGGCAGCGCTCGGCCTCTCGCGCGGAGAACCCCGCCTGGTGCCAGAGCAGACCCTCGGCCGTCGCGAGGCCGACCTGCTCCCATGCCTCGACCGTCCTGTGCAGAGAGGCTCGGTAGTGGGAGACGAAGCCCGGAGCGAAGCCGTCGCCGTGCGCCAGGGCAGCCTCGAACGGCCCGAGTCCAAGCTCCTCCCAGGCAGCGCGGCTCTCTCGGTCGAATCCGGCCTCGTCCCAGGTCATGGGGTCCGGCCCGGCGCTCGACGTCGCGTCGGAGGTCGTGTCGGAGGTCGTGTCGGAGGTCGTGTCGGACATGGTTCGCCAAGCGTAGAGCGCCGGGACGCTCCCCCCGTCATCGGGGACCTTCGTCCCTGGTCGATCGGCCGTCCGCTCCTTACCGTGTCGGCAGGAGGTCGGAACCGTGATGTTTCCCTACCATCTGATCGCTCCCCTGGTCGGCAGCGTCGTCAACCTCAATACCCCTGGCCGCTACGTGCACTGGGGGTTCATCCAGCTGTCGGTGGCCAACCTGGTCGTGATCGCGCTCATGATCGTCGTGTTCGTCCTGGCCATCGTGATCCCGTTCCGTCGGCACCAGGGGCGGGAGAAATGAACCGCCGCCCGACGACGCAGGCCCCGGAGCCCCCGCAAGCCGAAGACGCGGCCCAGCTGACGGCCCGCCTGCGCGAGAGCGCCCTGCGCGCGCTGCCACCCGAACGTCTCCTCCCCGATCGCCAGCCGGCGTACGTCGCCTCGTGGATCTACGTCTTTGGCGTGCTGACGATCGCCGCCCTCGTGCTGATCATCGCGACCGGCACGGTGCTGGCGATCTTCGGTCCGTCGTGGTGGCACGTCTCCAACGTCGGCCGCTTCTTCAACTCGCTCCACCTGTGGAGTGTCGAGGCCTTCTTCTTCTTCATGGTGATCCATCTGTGGGGCAAGTTCTTCATGGCCGCATGGCGCGGCCGCCGGCGGATGACCTGGGTCAGCGGTGTCGTAGCGTTTGTCGTCTCCATCGCGACGGCCTTCACCGGCTACCTCTCCCAGCAGAACTTCGATTCCCAGTGGATCAGCACCCAGGCCAAGGACGGGATCAACGCGACCGGCGGTGGTGCGCTCTTCAACGTCTTGAACTTCGGCCAGATGCTCATGTGGCACATCATGCTGCTCCCCTTGGTGGTGGGGTTGCTGGTCGTGCTCCATGTGCTCCTGGTGCGCCGACGCGGCGTGGTGCCCCCGTTCGAGGACGGTGACCGGGGTCGTCCGGAGGAGCAAGCGACCGGGACGTCTGCGGGAGAGGCAGCATGAGCACCGTCGCGGACAGCCCACCGCCGCCCCCCGAGACCCGTCGACGGCGCTTCAACCCGGATCGTGACGTCCGCGAGTGGACCGGCGCCTACCGGCCCTACGACCTGGTCAAGGAGTTCCTCGTGGCGCTCCTCGCCGTGGCGGTCCTCATCGTCGTGCTCACGGTGCTGTTTTCGTCTCCGGACGACCATCCGGTCACCGTGCGCTCGTGGTCCAACGCGCAGCCCGTCGACTTCGCCCAGACGGCCATCACCGAGCTCGACGGCACGAGCGGCACTGCGACCTACGGGCCGCCCTACAACAACGCCAGTCCCAACTCCACCCAATCCATCGGTCCGTTCTCCCCGCAGAGCTGGGCCGGGGTGCACCACCCGGTCAACACGGCCCAGGACTTCGTCATCGGCCCGCTCCGCACCCTGCCCGATCGCCCCGGCCTCGACGCGGCGATCAACGCCTACACCTCGGCCACCGGCACCCAGCAGGCTCGCTGGACGGCGGCCTACGAAAAGGGCGTGGCCCAGGCCTCCTTCGCCCACGGCGTCCTCGTGGTGCCGTTCGGCCGCTACGGGCCGGTGGGTCCGATGATCTCCTCGTTGACCTCCATGGCCCGGAGCGGCGCGCTCGACGGGGCCCTGCTCGGCACGCCGCAGTTTTACAGCACCGACTACACCAAGCCGCTCCTCTTCATCGCGGACGGCAACTACCTGGCCAACCTCGGTCACGCGCAGCACCTGCAGGGTGACCAGTGGGGGATGATGAACGAGACCGGCAACTACCCGGGGCAGAGCTGGCTGTGGCTCTACACGCTCTGGTACCAGGTCCCGCCGATGAACTCGTCGTCCAATGCGGACCTCCAGGTCTGGGTCATCATGATGGCCCTGACCCTGCTCCTCGTCCTCGTGCCCTTCATCCCCGGCCTGCGCTCGATCCCCCGCTGGAGCCGTGTCTACCGCCTGATCTGGCGCCAGCACTACCGGGACCTGCGCGCCGGACCAAAGGGAGGTGCCCCGACCGCGGCGCCGTCTGCGCACTACTCGTCTGCGCCATAGGGCCCGGCTCCGGCCAGCTCACCCCTCGAGCAGCTGGTCGAGGCAGGTGGCGGCGGGGTTCTCCAGCCAGATGTTGTGATCTTCGGGCATCAGCCCTCGGGCCACCGCCCGGTTCATCACCCGTACAACGATCACGGCGTAGCGCAGCGCGGCGAACATCTCATACAGCTTCGTGTCGCCGACCACCCGGCCGCTCGACGCCTCGTAGAGATCTCGCTGCTCCTCCCGGCCCGGCTCCCCTTGGAGGCGCGGGGCACCGACCACCTCATGGCTGGCGCGGTCGAACATCAGCCACCACCCGAGGTCGAGCTCGGGTGGGGCGATGGCGGCGGCTTCGAAGTCCGTCACGCACACGCAGCGGAAGTCGCGCCAGATCATGTTGCCGGGGCGCGGGTCTCCCCAGCACAAGACGGGCACCGAGCCGGTCGGCAGGTGACGCTCCAAGATGTCGAGGGCCGCGTCGATGCCCGGATGCCGGCGCTCGCCGAGCTCCTGGGCCCCCCAGGCGCGCCAGAGCTCGAGCTGGCGCCCCAGCGTGGGCCGGACGCCTCGGGGGACGAGCCAGCCGAGTCCGGCAGCTCCCCAGTCGACGTCGTGGATGGCGCCCAACACTCGCATCCCGTCTGCGATCATCGAACGTCGTTGGTCCGGACGGGCCTCGGCGAAGAAGCCGCTCACGGCGTAGGACGGGTCGACCGCCGGCACGACCCCGTCGACGAACTCCATGACGAAGAAGGGCGCGCCCACGATGCTCGCATCCCGGTCGGCGGCGACGATGGGCGCGAGGGGGACCGAGTGCGAGGCCGACTGGATGGCCTCCATGACGCGGCGCTGCCATTCGACCTCGATCTCCAGGCCGGAGACCTGCGGGGGGTAGACGGGCGGATCGGCGCTCTCCGACCGGAGGACGAGGCGGCGCGTCGTGGGCCCGCCATCGCCGTCGTAGCTGGCTGTGAAGATGGACGTCTCAGCCGAGTAGCCGATCGTGCTCGGCTGGGAGACGTCGGTGATGCGCACGCCGCCGCGGGCGGCCAATCTCGTGGCCAGCCAGGCCCCGAGGCGCGACCAGCGATCCTCCGAATGGGCCACTTCCTCCTCGGACACCGACGGGACTCAGCCGTTCGTGTCGCGGTTGGCCGGATCGGCGAAGAAGCGTCGGGCTCCGGCGGCCGACCAGTTGTCGTGGTCCTCGCCCCAAGCCCGTCCGCCGTCCCACGACCACTCCGTGAGGCAGTTCCAGGTGAACAGGTTCGGGTTGAGGTGCAAGCCGATCCGGTTGACGGTACGACCCTCGGCCTCAAGCGTTCGGCCGAGCTCGTCGGTCAGCTCGAGCGATACCGCCGAAGGCGCTCCGCCCCGGCGCGCCAGCACCTCCCGGCGCCCGCTGGCCACCTTGGCGTACCCGCCGTCCCGGAGCAGGTACCCGTGGATGGCGATGCATCCGCCACCAAAGTCCATCGTGATGGCGTGGAAGCCGTCGCGCTCCGACGCCGTGGCGTAGCTGTACCCGCCCCGCTTCGCTCCCGAGCTGTGCAGGTCGGCGCCGAACTGCGACCGCGGCCCCCACGAGCGGTCGCGCATGCCGAAGCTGTCGACGGCGATCACGTCCCCGTCGAGCACGATCCGTCCGGTGTAGCGACCGGGCTGGTCGATGTGGGACTCCCCCAGTCGATTGGGTGGACACACGCCGCGAAAGACGAGCTCGATCTCGAGGCTGCCTTCGTCGGGATCGCGGTAGCCCACCTCGTACACGGAGAGATCCTCGACGCAGCGATAACGGATGCCGTTGGGCAGCTCGATGTCGGAGAGCGGGGCGTCGGGGATCCGGAGATGCCAGAAGTTCTTGAAGTAGCGCACGTTCCAGGGCTGGTCGCCGCCGTCGTCCCAGGCGTATGCCCCGGCGGCGCACACCCTCTGGTTGGGGCGAAAGAAGGGGTACAGCTGTGCCGAGAGTCGCCGCTCGGGCACCGCAAAGGTGAACCAACAGGTCTCCGTCCAGTACGGATCGTCGCTCGTGGGCGCGTGGAATTCGTCGTCCGGGTGAGCCACGCCGGTGAGTGTACGACAACACGTTTCAGAGCGCTCTACGACCGTTTCACCCGGATTTCACCCACACTCCTGGCCGGAGGTGTTGACTTGGAACATGGCCCTCGCCCCCCGCTTGGACGGCGTCGGAGTCGACCGCACGGTTACCCTCGACGACAAGTACGAGGCCCGTACCGGGCGGGTGCTGATCTCGGGGATCGAGTCCCTGGTGCGCCTGGTGCTCGAGCAGCGCCGGCTCGACGAGGCACGAGGCCTCGACACCGCGGCCTTTGTGAGCGGGTACGAGGGGTCACCGCTGGGCGGCCTCGACCTCGAGCTGCACCGGGCGACTCGACACCTGGAGCGGCTCGGCGTGGTGTTTCGGCCCGGGCTCAACGAAGAGCTCGCGGCCACCGCGGCGGCCGGGACCCAACTTCTGGGTGAGCTTCCCGGGAGGCGTCACGACGGGATCGCGGCGTTCTGGTACGGCAAGAATCCGGGCCTCGACCGGGCCGCCGACGCCATCCGCCACGGCATGCTCTCGGGAACGGCTCCCCTCGGCGGGGTGGTAGCCCTGGTCGGCGACGACCCCGACTGCAAGTCCTCGACCCTGCCAAGCTCGTGCGGTCCCATGGTGGCGAGCATCGGGATGCCCCTGCTGGCCCCCTCCGCCGTCGACGAGATCGTGCCGCTCGGGCTGCACGCGGTGGCCCTGTCCAGGGCGTGCGGGCTGTGGACGTCGATGCAGATCGTGAGCGACCTGGCGGACGCCGCCGCCACGGTCGAGGTCGGGGACCCCGCCCTGGTCGTCCCCCCGCCGGTGCTCTCGCGCACCCACCGACCCGCCACCCTGCTCGGGCCCGCGGCCCGCGCCGCGGAGGAGAACCTGTACGCGGTCCGGCTGCCCGCGGCCTCCGCCTACGCCGCCGAGACGGGCCTGAACCGGGCGACCATGGGCTCGGCGGGTGCGCGACGGGTAATCCTGGCCGGCGGCATGGCCCACGCCGCAGTGGTCCGCGCACTCTCGAACCTCGGCCTGGGCGACCCGGCGCTGGCCCGGCTGGGCCTGCGGCTGGTCCAGCTGCGCATGCTCTGGCCCCTGGACACGGCGGGGGTGCGCGCCCTCGTCCGCGACGCCGACGAGGTGCTGGTGGTGGAGGACAAGGGTCCCTTCGTGGAATCGCTCGTCAAGTCCGCCCTCTACGACGCCCCCCGGCGACCGGCCGTCCTCGGATCGCACGGCCGGGACGGTGCGCCCCTCCTGTCCCGGCACGGCGTCGTGACCTCCGGGGCGGCGGCCGAGGCGCTGGCCGTGCTGCTCGGCGACGACCTGCCACCCGAAGCCCGGCAACGCCTCGAGCGCCATCGACCACGCCAACACCTGACCCTCCTACCTTCCGATGCGCCGCGTCGCACGCCGTTCTTTTGCTCGGGCTGCCCGCACAACGTCTCCACCCGCGCCCACACCGACCAGCTCGTGGGGGTCGGGATCGGCTGCCACACGATGGTGCTCTTCGACGAGGAGCGCCGTGGGAGGCGGATCGGCTCGACCCAGATGGGCGGCGAGGGCGCACAATGGATCGGGCTCTCCCCATTTACCAACGATCCGCACTACGTGCAGAACCTGGGAGACGGCACCTTCTTCCACTCCGGCTCGCTCGCCATACGGGCCGCAGCGGCCGCCCGTGTCGACATCACTTACAAGCTGCTCTTTAACGACGCCGTGGCCATGACCGGCGGACAAACGCCCGTTGGTCGCATGGACGTGCCGGCGGTCGCCCGCTGGCTCGCCCTCGAGGGCGTGGCCAAGGTCGTGATCACGACGCCCGAACCGCATCGCTACCGGGGGGTGACGCTCGACCCCGTGGCCGAGGTGCGCCATCGCGACGATCTCGATGACGTCCAACGCGAGTTGGCCGGGGTGCCGGGGGTGACGGTGATCGTGCACGACGACCGCTGCGCCGCGGAGAAGCGGCGCCGGCGCGCCCGGGGCATCGAGCCACCGGTCGCGCGTCGCCTGTTCATCAACCGCCGGGTATGCGAGGGCTGCGGCGACTGCTCGGAGAAGTCCACCTGTCTCTCCGTGGTCCCCGTCGACACCGAGCACGGACGGAAGATGGCGATTCACCAGGGTTCATGCAACCAGGACTACTCGTGCCTGCGCGGCGACTGCCCGTCCTTCGTCGAGGTGATCGTCCAGCCCGAGGCGGGTGGCGTGCGTGGCCCGGCGCCGACCCCGCCCCTCCCCCTCCCCGACCCGTCCCCGGCCGTTCACGGGGACGAGGTGCTCGTCCACATGCCCGGCATCGGCGGCACCGGGGTCCTGACCGTCTCGCGGATCCTCCAGATGGCCGCGCACCTCGACGGCCTGCACTCGGCCAGCGTCGACCAGACCGGCCTGGCGCAGAAGGGTGGTCCGGTCATCTCCGACGTCCGCATCGCCTCGTTTCCCATCCGGGGGTCCGTCCGGGCGACGGTCGGAAGCCTCGACCTCCTCCTCGGGATGGATCTGCTCGGTGCCTCCGAGCCCGCCACGCTGGAGCTGGCCGATCCGGAGCGCACCGTTGCCGTCGTCAGCACGTCGAGGGTGCAGACCGCGACGATGCTGACGGATCCCCGGAGGGGTTGGCCCGAGATGTCGTCGATCGCCGGGCGCATCGACGGCAGGACCCGGCAGGCGGACAATCGCTACCTGGACGCACAGTGGATCGCCGAGCACGTCTCGGACGACCACCTGGCCGCCAACGTCGTGCTCCTGGGTGCGGCGCATCAGCTCGGGCTGCTCCCCATGAGCGCACGGTCCCTCGAGCGCGCCATCGCGCTGAACGGCGTCGCAGTGGACGAGAACACGGCGGCGTTCCGGTGGGGCAGGGCCGCCGTGGTCGACCCCGGCGCGGTGCAGGCGGCCCTGGAGGCACCGATCTCCGCGCAGGGCCCCAGGCCGGCACGCCGTCACCGGGCGGCGCGGTCGGTCGGCGACCTCGGCGCGAGCGGGCTTCCCCAGCCCGTAGCGGACCTCCTCGCCGACCGGGCTGCCGATCTCGTGGACTACCAGGACCTCGCTTACGGGCGGCGCTTCGTCACGGCGTCGCTGCGGGTGGCGGCGATCGAGTCCGCCCGATGCCCGGACGACCGGATGCCGGTCACCACTGCGTTTGCCAAGGGCCTGCACAAACTGATGGCCTACAAGGACGAGTACGAGGTGGCTCGCCTACACCTCGACCCCGGCGAGCGGGCTCGCCTCGAGGCGGAGCTCGGCCCCGTCGCGCGTACCCGGGTGCAGCTGCATCCGCCCTCGCTGCGGGCGCTCGGACTGCGCCGGAAGATCGACCTGGGCCCCCTCGAGCAACCGGTGTTGCAGGCGCTCCGGGCTTCCCGGCGGTTGCGGGGGACTTCGTTCGATCCCTTCGGCCGCACCGAGATGCGCCGGGCGGAGCGTGCGCTCATCGACGAATACGAGGTGCTCGTCGGCGAGGCGCTCGGGCACTTGAGACCCGAGACCGTCGGTGCCGTCGCCGCGGTGGCGGCCCTCGCCGAGGACATCCGGGGCTACGAGGCCGTCAAGCAGGCTTCCATCGATCGCTTTCGGGCCGCTGCGGTCGAGCGGATGGCGGCGCTCACCGGCGCCGGAGCAGACGGCAGCGCAGGCGGCAGGCGCAGACGGCTCGGCCCGGGCCCCGCTATGAACGGCCGGAGCCGCCGTCGCGGTGCAGCAGGAAGGTGCCCGTCGCCCGGCTGATGATCTCGCCCGAGGGGTCTCGGACGGTTGCCTCCCCGTAGGCGACCTGGCGGGCGAGACGGACCACCTCCCCCCGCAGCCGGTAGCGATCGCCGAGGAGGGCGGGACGCATCGTCTCGGTCTTGAGCTCGAGCGTGGCTCGGGTCCGGTCCCGCCCGGTGAGCGCCGCGTTGATGGCGAAGTTCATGCACGCGTCGAGGAGCAACGAGTGCACACCGGCCTGGACGACGCCATGCGGGTTGCAGGCGATCTCGGTCGGGCACAGGGTTCCGCTCACCCAGCCGAGGTCCTCACCGTCCACGCCGTAGTCGTCGAGCGACGCCCCGACGAGACCGATGATCGGCATGCCTCCGTCGCCCAGCCATCGGGTCATGTCCTTGCGCCCCGGTCCCGGTTGCCCGATGCGGTCGTGCATGGCCTCGCCCGCGGTCATCGGATCAGTCCCACCACAGATCACCGTCCAGCACGCCCCGGGCGATCAGCCCGAGCTGCACCTGGCTCGTACCCTCCACGATGGTCAGCTGCTTGGCGTCCCGGTACCACATCTCGGTCGGGTGGTCCTCCATGTACCCGGCCGCGCCGAGCAGTTGGACGGCAAGACCGGAGGCCCTCACTGCGAGCTCCGTCGCGTGGTACTTGGCGATCGAGAGATACGGCACCCACTCCTTGGTGAAGGAGCCCCGGTCGGCCAACCAGGCCGCCCGGTAGGTCAGCAGGCGTGCCGCCTCGATGTCCACGGCGCACTTCGCGATCTCCCATTGGATGCCCTGGAAGTCGGCGATCGTCTTGCCGAAGGCCCGGCGCTCCTTCACGTAGTCCGTCGCGTACATGAGGGCGCCCTCGGCGAGGCCGATGCCCCGAGCCGCCACGACGGGTCGCATGGCGTTGAGACCGAGCATGGCCAGCCGGAAGCCTCCCACCTCGCCGATGACGTTCTCCGGTGGCACCCGGACGCCCTGGAGGAGCAGCTCCCCCGTGTCGATCCCGCGCACGCCCATCTTGTGGTCGCTCCGGCCGACCTCGACCCCCTGCCAGGCCCGCTCCACGACGAAGGCCGTGATGGCGTCGTGGGCACGGCTGGCGGGATCGCCCGTCTTGGCGAAGACCGCATACCAGTCCGCCTCGCGCACCCCGGACATCCAGCACTTGGTCCCCTCCAGGATCCAGCCGCCCCCGCCGGCGGGGTCGGGCGTGGCGCGGGTGCGCATCCCCGCCACGTCGCTGCCGGCCTGGGGCTCCGAGAGGCCGAAGGCGGCACGAGAGGACCCCTCGGCCAGGCCCGGGAGGTAACGGCGCTTCTGTTCCTCGGACCCAGCGATCATGAGCGGGCCGGTCGGGAGCCTCGTCAGGAGCAGCATGAGCGCTGCGGTGTTGGAGTACTTGGCCACTTCCTCGATGGCGATGGAGAGCCCGAGGATTCCCGCTCCCCCGCCACCGTACTGCTCGGGGATGCACAGCCCGAGGAGTCCCGCGTCCCGGAAGACCTCGAAGAGGTCCTGCGGGTACTCGCCGGTGCGGTCGATCTCCCTGGCGCGGGGCTTGACCTTGTCCTGGGCCAGGCGCCGCACGGTGGATTGCAGTTGCTCGAGCTCGGGTGTCAGGGCAAAGTCCATCAGTCGTCATCCCTCGTTCGGTCGGGGGTCCGCGAGCCTCGGCTCCGACGGGGCCGGCGCAAGTCAGAGCGGCAGGTCACCGGTCGCCGATCGCGTGCTGTGGTGGTCCCGGTAGGCGTCGATGCTCCGTTGGGCGATGCGCATCTGATGCACCTCGTCGGCGCCATCGGCGAATCGCGCCCACCGGGCCTGCTGGTACATGTGGGCGAGGGGCGTGTCGGTCGAGTAGCCGAGGGCGCCGTGCACCTGGATCGAGCGGTCGATCACCCGGTTGACCATGTTGGCCACGAAGTGCTTGGCCATCGAGACCTCGGAGCGAAAGTCGAGACCGCGGTCGATCCGGTAGGCGGCGTGCAGCACCATCAGCTTGCTCTGGTAGAGCTCCATGGTGGAGTCGGCGATCATCCACTGTATGCCCTGCTTCTGCGCCAGCAGCGATCCGTGCGCGTACCGGTGCAGCGACCGGTCGACCATCATGTCGAGGGCCGTCTCGGCCTGGGCGATCCAGCGCATGCAGTGGGCGAGGCGGGCCGGTCCCAACCGGTACTGGCCCAAGAGGTGGCCCTGCCCCCGCCCACCGAGCAAGTTGGACGCCGGGACCACCAGGTCCTCGATCACGATCTCCGAATGACCGGTGGCGCCGTGCATGGTCTCCACCTCTCGGACACGGTGCCAGCCCGGGGAGGGGATATCCACCAGGAAGGCGGTGTTGGCCGCCTGGGGCATCGCCGGGTCCTCCTCGGTCCGGGCGATGAGGATGGCGAAGCGGGCCCGGCGCGCGTTGGAGATGAACCACTTGTGGCCGTTGATGACCCAGGAGTCCCCGTCCGGCACCGCCGAGGTCCGGATGAGCGTGGGGTCCGAGCCGGCGACCTCGGGCTCCGTCATGGCAAAGCAGCTCATGGCGGTGCCCTCGCACAGCGGCCGCAGATAGCGCTCCTTCTGCGCCTCGGTACCCCAGTGCAGCAGCGTGTGCATGTTGCCCTCGTCGGGGGCCATGCAGTTGAGCACGAAGGGCCCGTGCGAGGCCTTTGCCGCCTCCGCCTGGACCATCGCGAGCTCGACGTGCCCGAGGCCCATGCCTCCCCATTCCCGGGGCATGTGGGGTAGCCAGAGACCCGCCTCCCGGGCTCGTGCCCTCAGCGAGACGAGCAGGCTGCGGTAGGCGTCGCGATCCGAGGATCGGAGCGCATCGATGTCGGGCTCCGCCGGCTGGACCACCTCGTCGACGAAAGCCCGCACCCGGAGCCGGATCGCTTCGAGCTCGGGGGACAGGCTGAAGTCAATCGCCATCGCGCCGCTCCTCCTCGAGGACGACCTCAAGGTTGGCCTGCAAGCGCAGCAACGTCCGGGCAAGCTGCCGGCGCTCGGATCGGTCGATCCCATCGCGCAGCTCGTCCCTCAGCCGCCGATCGATGACCTTGACCTGCTCGACGAGCGGGCGGGCCCGAGGAGTGAGGTCCACCAGCCACGCCCGGCGGTCGTCCGGATCCTGCCGGCGCTCCAGCAGGCCGCGCTGACGGAGGGCATCGACGAGCGATCCGGCGGAGGCCCTGCCCATCCCAATTCGCTCGGCCACCTGTGTCTGGGTCATGGGGCCGTGCTCGGCCACAAAGGCCAAGAGGTTCGCCTCGGAGAGGTTGAGGTCCAGCCCGGCCAGGCGGAGGTCGTAGGCCCGACGGATGGCACGCGACGTGGCCATGAGCGTGGACTCGACCCGCCGCCACGGCGGCGAATCGAGCTCGTGGTGCGCCAGGGACACCGACGCCGTCAACCCCGGCGCAAGAGCGTCCCCGTGCCCAGGCCTCCTCCGCAGCACATCGTCACGAGGGCGTGCTCACCGTCGACGCGCCGCAGCTCGTGGACGGCCTTGGTCAAGAGGATGGCACCGGTCCCTCCGAGAGGGTGCCCGAGGGCGATGGCACCGCCGTTGGGGTTGACGCGCTCCATGTCCGGCTTGAGCTCGCGCTCCCAGGCCAGGACGACCGAGGCGAAGGCCTCGTTGATCTCGACGAGGTCGAGGTCGGAGATCGACAGGCCGTTGTCGTCGAGCACCTTGCGGGTTGCGGGGATCGGACCCTCCAGCATGAGCACGGGGTCGCAGCCCACCAGGCAGGCGGCCAGGATCGTGGCGAGCGGGGTGAGGCCCAACGAGTCGGCCCGTTCCCGGGTCATGAGCAGGACGGCACCGGCCCCGTCGGAGACCTGCGAGGACGTCCCGGCCGTGTGGACGCCGTCTGGCCGGGCCACCGGCTTGAGCGCGGCCAGTCCCTCGAGCGTGGTCTCCCGGAGGCCCTCGTCGCGAACGACGCGATGGGTCGAGCCGGTCGGCTTGCCGTCGTCGCCCAGGTCGGGTGCGTCGATCGCAAGAACCTGACCCGCAAAACGGTCCTCGGTCCATGCCCGCGCCGCCCGATCCTGCGACAGCTTGCCGAATTGGTCGCAGTCGGCCCGCGTGATCCCCCACTTGTCCGCGATCCGCTCCGCGCCCTCGAACTGCGAGGTGAATTCGTAGTGCTCCCAGTAGGCCTTGTTGACCGGCTTGCCGACCGCGGGGTCCTTGGGGATGCTCGACCCCATCGGGACCCTGCTCATCACCTCGACCCCACAGCCGACCGCCACGTCGACCACTCCGGAGGCCACCAGCGAGTAGGCCAGGCCCGTCGCCTGTTGCGACGACCCGCAGGCCGAGTCGACCGTGGTCGCCGGCACCTCCAGCGGGAGGCCGGCCGCCAGCCAGGCGTTGCGGGTCACGTTCATCGCCTGCATGCCCGCCTGTCCGACGCAGCCGCCCACGACCTGCCCCACCTCGGACGGGTCGACACCGGACCGGGAAAAGAGCTCCGCCTGGACGGCGCCGAGCAGATCGATGGAATGCATCGTGGACAGCGCTCCGTGGCGCCGGCCAACCGGCGTCCGCACCGCCTCCGTGATCACCACGTCGCGCATCTGGCTCCTCTCGCCTCCTGGCCTCGCGTCCACGTGCATCCGGGGCCGGCACCCGTTCGGTGCGTCCTCCGCAGCCTGTCCCCGTCGGGCCAATACTGTATGGGAGCATACAGTTGGGGGGCCGCTGCGGGATGGCGGCCGGGCTCAGTGCGGAGTGAGGCCGCCGTCTACGAGCAGGACCTGGCCGGTCATGTAGCTGGAGGCGTCGGAGACCAGGAACAGGGCGGGGGCGGCCATCTCGTCGGGATGGGCGGCACGTCGCATCGGGGACGCCTTCCTCATCGATTCCTGCTGCTCGGGCGGGTTGGCGCGCACCATGTCGGTATCGACCGTGCCCGGTGCCAGGGCGTTGGAGCGGATGCCGTGCTTCGCAAGGGACGCGGCCTGCGACCGCGTCATCGCCATGAGTCCGGCCTTTGCCGCGGCATACATCGACGTGTCCGCCGAGAACAGGAAGGCCCCGGCGGAGATGACGTTGAGGATCACGCTGTGACGGCTCTCGATCAGATGGGGCAAGGCCCGCTCGACGAGGAACACCGGCCCCCTCAGGTTGACGCCGAGGGACTTCTCCCAGGCCTCGACGGTGAGCTGTCCCAATGGCAGCGCCAGGGCGTTGGCGGCGTTGTTGACGACGATGTCCAGCCCGCCAAAGCGCTCGACCGTGCGGTCGACAACGTTCCCGAGGTCATCGACGTCTCCCATGTGGGTGGGCACGCCCAGTGCCTCCCCTCCCATGGCCCGCAGGTGCTCCTCGGTCTCCGCGCAGGCCTCGGGCTTGCGGCTCGCCACGGTGACCTTCGCGCCCGACGCCACGAGTCCCTCGGCGATCGCACGACCGATCCCCCGGGTCCCTCCCGTCACGATGGCCACTCGGCCGGTCAGGTCGTGCAGCGATTGCAGCTTGTCGCGGTCCATCGGTTCGCCTTTCGATCGTGCCGCCGCCGCGATCAGATGCGGTCGCGGTAGCTCCGCATGTACTCCTGCACCTCGGGGCTGCGGTTCGCCAGGTCCTGGTTCCGGTTTTCGAGGGCTATGCAGGCGGCCATGCTCGGGGTGTCGAGGTTGGCCCACATGACCTCCTTGGTCATGCGTAGGCCGACGGAAGTGTAGGCGGCGATCTCGTCGGCCACCTCGAGCACGGCGTCGTCGAAGCCGTCGGAGGGCAGGACCCTCGACACCACTCCCATGCGCTCGGCCGCATCGGCATCGATGGTCCTTCCCGTGACCATCAGGTCGAACGCCCTCGCCGCACCGATCAGACGGGGAAGGAGGTAACTGACCCCGATGTCGGTGCCCGTCAGCCCGGTCTTGATGAACGCCGAGCAAAACGACGCCGACGTCGAGGCCAGGCGCAGGTCGCAGGCCAGTGCCAACGAGAGGCCGCCGCCGATGGCCGGACCGTTGACCCCGGCCACCACGATCTGCGGGGTGGCCCGGAGGTGCTGGGTGAGGTTGGCCATGAACGCCTGTCCGGTCGTGCCCGCCGGCATGTGCCGGTGGCTCCCCGCCTCCGGCGGGCTGCCCCAGTCCTTGAGATCGAGACCCGCGCAGAAGCCGCGCCCGGTCCCGGTGAGCACCACCACCTTGCACGCCTGGTCCGCGCCCACGGCGTCGAGCGCATCGTGGAGCTCCGCCACCAACTCGAACGTGAGCGCGTTGAGACGCTCCGGCCGGTTGAGACGCAGGACGCGCACGTGGTCGCTCGGCTGCTCGATCGAGACCGTGCTCATGGCTCAAACCCTCGACCGGTGTCCACGAGCCGGAACTCCGCGACCACGAAGCCGTCCGCTCAACCGCTCATGTCGACGGCCCGCGCCCGCGTGGGTCGGATCGTGACGACGACCCTCGACTCTCCGGGCTGGTCGTGCTCGCGGAGATCGGAGGAGTACTTGGCCCCGACCCGGTCGGCGAACCGGTACTCGGGATCCGGCTCGATCTCGGCTCGGCCGCGTAGCTCGAGGTAGCGATACGGGTTGGCCGGGTCGACGATCGCGAGGCTGCACCGCGGGTCTCGCACGAGGTTCTTGGTCTTTTGGCGGCTGTCGTTGAGCGAGATGCGCACCGTGTCGCCGTCGGCCACAAACCACACGAGCGACAGCTGCGGGCTCCCCTGGCGCCCGACGGTGGCCAGGGTGGCGACGTCGGCGCGCAGCAGGTCTCGGTGGGATTCGGGTACGAGGGGCACCTTCCCGATTATGCCCGGATCGCGTCGGGCGCGGCGGTGCGACCGCCCGACCCCGCCCTCAGAAGGCCGGCGGCGGGTCCGCCGGCAGGGTCATCGCACGGGCGATGAAGGCCAACGCCGCCTCGAGGAGGGCCTCGTCCACGGCCTCGTTGTCGATGAGGCGCATCATGAAGAGCCCTCGGGTCAACGCGACGACGATGCGCGCGGTGTGCTGCGGCGACTCCAGCGTCTCCAGGCCGTGGCGCTCGCGCTCCGCCGAGATGATCCCCGCGACGGCCTCGACGTCGGCCCGCTCAAACGCCGCGAGCTTGGCCCTGGCCTCCGGGTTGCGCATCGCATACACGGAGAACTCCTGGAACAGCGCGCCCCAATCGCTCTCCGCCACATCGAACTGCTGCCGGAGGAGGTCGACCAGGGCCGGCAGTTGGGCCGCCGGGTCCTCGGTCACCTCGAGGATGGCGCGCAGCGATCGCATCTCCTCGTCGAAACGCAACTCGAGCAGTGCCAGGAAGAGGTCGTCCTTGCCTTTGAAATTCGAGTAGACGGCCCCCTTGGTGAAGCCGGCAACCGCCGCGACGTCGTCGAGGGATGCCCCATGGAAGCCGCGCTCGGCGAACACCTGCGCGGCGGCCCGCAGCAGGTACTCCCGGGTCTGTTCGCGCCGGCGTTGCGGTGTGAGGGGTTCGAGGGTCATCGCACTTGCGCTACGCGTCAGGATAGCACATACTCATAGGTATGCAAAATGACCACCGGTACGGCACGACCCTGCTGCTCCCGGACCCGCCCCGGCCGTCCCCACGGCCGTCGGCCGTGCTGACGAGTGGCCTCGTGCGGAAGTTCGCCTCCAAGACGGCCGTGGACGGCGTGGACCTCGCCGTGCGAACCGGGGAGATCTACGGCTTCCTCGGGCCCAACGGTGCCGGGAAGACCACGCTCATCAGGATGCTGTGCACCCTGCTGCGACCGAGCGGAGGGCGCGCTGTGGTGGCCGGCCACGACGTCGTCGAACGACCCCAGGAGGTGCGGCTCCGCATCGGCGTCGCCCTCCAGGAGGCCGCTCTCGACGACCGGCAGAGCGGCCGGGAGCTGCTGGCGCTCCAGGGACGCCTCTACGGCCTCCGGCCGGGTGAGGTTCGGCGGCGCATGGGCGAGGTGCTGGACCTGGTCGCGATCGGCGACGCCATCGACCGGCGGATCGGCACCTACTCGGGGGGCATGAAGCGCCGGCTCGATCTCGCCGCGGCCCTGGTCCACAACCCCGAGGTCCTCTTCCTCGACGAGCCGACGACGGGCCTCGACCCCGAGAGCCGGGCGCGGGTCTGGGCCGAGGTGCGGAGGCTCAACCGGGAGCTCGGGATCACCATCTTCCTCACCACGCAGTACCTGGAAGAGGCCGACGCCCTGGCCGAACGGGTCGGGATCATCTCGCAGGGCCGGCTCGTCGCCGAGGGCACCCCGGAGCAGCTGAAGCGCGCGGTCGGTCACGACCTCATCGTGGCCGACGTCGAGGGGCACGATCCCGACGTCCTCGACCGGCTCCGCCACATGAAGGGGGTGTCCGGTGTCACGACGGAACGTGGAACGGTGAGCGTGACGAGCCCGGATGCCGCCGCCGCCCTGAGCGCCGTCGCCACCGAGCTCGAGCACAGCCGGTTCCGGGTGAGGAGCATCGTGCTGCGGATGCCGACCCTGGACGACGTCTTCATGGAGATGACCGGCTCACGCATCGAGGTGGAGGAGGTCGGAGGGTGACCACGATCGCCGTCGACGAGATCCGCGCCTGCGAGTCCGGGTTCCTGCGAGATCTGTGCACGGTCGCCGGGCGAGCCCTGCGCCAGATCCCGAGGGAGCCCATGGCCGTGCTGCCGGCCGTCTTCGTGCCGGCCTTCTTCTACCTGACGAACATCGGCGCCTTCCAGAACCTGGCCCAGGGGTCGCTGCAGTTCAGCTACAAGGCCTTTTTGCTCCCGATGGCCATCGCGTTTGCCGTGACCGGCATGTCGCGGGCGCCCATCCTCGTCACCGACATCCAGTCCGGGTACTTCGACCGGCTCTGTATGACGCCGATCCACCGGGTGGCCCTGCTCCTCGGGCTCATGGTTGCCGACGTCGTGGTCATCGTGGCCCTCTGCGTCCCGGTGCTCGTCCTCGGCTTCGCCGTGGGCGTGCGCTTCGCCGCGGGAGCACCGGGGGTGCTGGCGTTCGTCGGGTTCTCGGCGATCTGGGGGCTCGTCTTCACCGGTTTCCCCTACGCCGTCGCCCTCAAGACGGCCAGCCCGGCCGCGGTGAACGCCTCCTTCGTCGTCTTCTTCCCCCTGTTCTTCCTGAGCGACGCCGTCGCTCCGAAGCAGGCGCTGACCGGATGGTTCTCGACGATCGCCACCTACAACCCGGTCACCTACCTGCTGGGGGCGCTCCGGTCACTGGTCGCCACCGGTTGGCAGGCCTCGGCTCTGCTGGAGGGCCTCGCCGCCCTGGCCGGCATCGGCACCGTGAGCATGACCCTGGCCCTGCTCGCCCTGAGGGGCCGGGTCAAGCAGGGCGGGTAGGGTCGACGACGGACGGGAAAGGAAGGATCGTGTCCGGACCGGCAGACTTCAACACACAGATCATCGACGAGTTCCGAGCCAACGGGGGCAAGGTCGGCGGCGCGTTCGAGGGCGCACCGCTCCTCCTGTTGCATCACCGAGGAGCGAGGACCGGGACCGAGCGGGTGAACCCGCTCGCCTACCAGCCCGTCGGCACGTCGTTCGCGGTCTTCGCGTCGAAGGCCGGGGGCCCGCACGACCCCCACTGGTTCCTCAACCTGAAGGCGCATCCCGAGGCACGGATCGAGGTCGGCAACGAGACGATCGACGTCACCGCACGGGAGGCGACGGGCGCCGAGCGCCAGCAGATCTGGGATCGCCAAAAGCAGGTGATGCCCGGCTTCGCGGAGTACGAGGACAAGACCGACGGCATCCGTCAGATCCCGGTGGTGTTGCTCGACCGCAGGCCCTGACGGCAATCCGGTGGCCGGCTCGTGGCCGGCTACCGTCTCGACGGCTCCTGGGTGGGCATGCGCTGCACCTTGGGCAGCGGGTAGGCGGGCTGATCGGTCGCCAGCTCGAGGAGGTCCGTCTGCGTGCAGCCCTTGGAGGCCACGTAGGCCGGGTCGTCGGTTGTCGGAGGCAACGACGGCAGCGTGAGGTCCTTGCCACCCATCCGCAGCGTGGACGTCAGGTCTCCCACGGTGGAGCGACGCCACGACGAGAGGTGCGGCGCCTTGACGCCGAACCGCTCCTCGATGAACCGCAGCTGCGAGGTGTGGTCGAAGGTCTGCGAGCAGATCCTGCCCCCGCGGCTAAAGGGCGAGATCACGAGCAGCGGGACTCGGAACCCGAGGCCGATCGGCCCCGCGATCCCGTCGGCGTCCGGCGGGAGGGGACGGACCGAGAGGTACTCCCCGGGGGTGCCGGGCGGAGCGACCGGCGGGGCCACGTGGTCGAAGAACCCGTCGTTCTCGTCGTACATGTGGAAGAGGACGGTCCTCGACCAAACCTCCGGGTTGGACACCAGGATCTGCAGGACCTGGTCGGTGAACCACTCCCCGAGGAAGGAGGGCGCCGGTGGGTGCTCGTCGTAGCCGATCGGCGTGCTGATCCAGCTCACCTTCGGCAACGTCCCCGCCCGGACGTCGGCGGTGAAGTCGTCGGGAAACGTGGGGAGGAAGGCCTTTTGGTAGAGGGCCGACGTGGGTCTCTCGTACTGGGAGAAGTACGGGAGCACGCTGTCGGTCGTGAGGCCGACCGATCGCATGGTCTCGATGCTGTAGAGCGACCCCGCCGGGTTGTAGTACTTCCAGGTGATCCCGGCGTCCTCGAGCACCTCGGGCATCGTGTCCCAGTGCACGCTGAAGAGCGCCTTTGGCGACTGCTCGGTGATGATGACCGGACCCCCGGCCTTGCCCGCAGGGTCGAGCGTGCCCGACATCTGCATCAGCCGGTTGGGGTGGGTCGGGCCCATGACCGAGCAGTGGTACCCGTCGCACAGGGTGAAGGCATCGGCCAGCGCGTAGTAGAAGGGCAGATCGGCGCGCGTGTAGTAGCCCATGGTGAGAACGCCCTGGGCCGGCCCCTCGTTTTCGAGCGCCGTGTGCACGCGAACAAACGCATCCATCCTCCCCTGGTTCCGGCACTGATGCTGGGGGGCCCAGTCGTGGGTGAGATCGAACGTGCAGTCCGCGAGGTCGGTGTCCACGGTGTCGAGGTGAAAGGGCAGGAGCCGCCCCGGTGGCGACGTCGCGTGGCCTCCGGGCCACTCCTGCGCAAAGGGGCCGAGGTGGCCGGGCCGGTGATCGTCGAAGCCCCGGACCCCGGGGTAGGTCCCGTAGTAGTGGTCGAAGGAGCGGTTCTCCATCATCAAGAAGATGACGTGCTCGATCGCGCCGAGATCGGATCCGGCGGGATCGGCGGCAGCGGCCCGGGCCACCGTGAGCGGCGACGGCGCCCCCCCGAGGCCGGCCATGGCGAGACCCACGCCCGCGGCGGCACCCGCCGCCAAGAGGCCGCGGCGGCTGACTCGCCGGCCTGTCTCGTCACCGCCGCGCCGTCTCGTCATGCCGTCGCTTCCTCGGGTCGCCCGCCGGGCGCGAGCCATTCGGAGATCCCTCGGGATTCGCTCCGGAGCGAATGGTAGTGGGATGCGCACCCCGAGGCGGTCCGGACTCGCGCAGCTCGACTGAAGGAAGAAGCCCGGCAGGCGGCTCGCGAACGGGTCCGAGGAGCATCTCCGCCAAATGACCGGGTGTGGAGGCCGACACTCCCTATGATCTGCCCCCGTGAGCCCACTGCACGCCTCCTCCTACGAACCGGCACCCTGGGGGAGACGGATCGGCCTGGCGTTTCTCGGCCTCGTGGCGCTCGCGGTTGCCGGGTATGTCGGATCGGTCGTCGGTCCGCACTTCAAGACGACGTCGAGCTCGGGCACGACGACGACCACTGCCGCGGCGTCGACCACCACGTCGACCGTTCCCCATTCGACCGTGAAGGTGCTCGTGGCCAACGGCACTCAGGCGCCGAACGCGGCCGGTCACTTCGCCCAGCAGCTCCAGCAGCAGGGATGGAACGTATCGACGCCCACCAACACCACCTCGGCCGCTTCGGCGTCCACCATCTACTACGCGCCCTCCCAACAACAGGCCGCGGAAGAGGTCGCCTCCGAGCTCGGAGTGGCCAAGACCTCCGTGCAGCCGTTGTCCTCCTCGGTGCCGGTGGCGAGCGTCAGCGGCAACGACGTCGTCGTGGTCGTCGGGCCCGACCTTGCCGGCAACGGCTTTCCCGCCACCACGGCGTCCACGACCTGAGCGTCCGACTGCGAAGTAGCCTTTCCCCCGTGCTGCGCTTTCACCACGTCAACCTCGGCGTCCCGGTCGGCGGGGCCGATGCCGAGATGACGTTCCTGGTCGACCTCCTCGGGTATCGCCGGGTCCAGCCGTCCCCGGGCGTCCCGGCGACCGCTCGGTGGTTCGAGGGCGAGGACGGGGCGCAGGTCCACCTGAGCGAGGACCCGGATCACCGGCCAGCCGCTCGGGCCCACGTCGCCGTCGTGATCGGCGACGAGCTCCCCGCCCTCGAGAGCCGGCTCGACGACGGGGGCCATCACTACGACGTAGCCACCATCCAGGACCGCCGCGTGGTGCTGTGCCGGGACCCGGCGGGCAATCTCTGGGAGCTCCGGGGCTCCTCCCCCTCGTAGCCGGCACACGAGGGGTCCGCCCTCCCCGTCCCGTGGCCTCCTCGACGGGGTCTCCCGGCAAGGCTCTTCGGAGCGCCCTGCTCGCCCTCGCCGTGACGATGGCGCTCGTCGTCGGCGGCGTCATCGCCGGCCTCTCGGCCGGAACGGCCGACGCCTCGACGAGCGGCTCCGCTGCGGGCACCTCGCTTTACTACGTGGCCCTCGGCGACTCCTACTCGGTCGGCTACCAGCCGTCGCCCACGCCCGGCGCAACGGGCGGGTACACGGCACCGGTGGCCCGGGACACCGATCTGAGGCTGGTCAACTTCGGCTGCGGCGGAGCCACGACGGCGTCGATCCTGCTCGACAAGGGTTGCACCGCACCGTTCGGTCCCCCCGCCTCGACCGACGCCATCGCCTACCCCGATCAGACTCAGGCCGAGGCGGCCGAATCGTTCATCCGCCAGCACCGGGGCGAGATCGGGCTCATCACGGTCTCGATCGGCGGAAACGACGTCACGCGCTGCGCGGCGCGAAGAAGCTCGATCGCGTGCTTCCCGTCGGCCCTCGGCGCGCTCAGGGCCCATGTCTCCACGCTGGCGAGGGGTTTGCGCGAGGCCGCCGGTCCCCATGTTCCCTTGATCGGTCTCACCTATCCCGACGTCTTGCTGGGCCTGTGGGTGCACCCGCCGGGCCGGACGGACCCGATTCTCGCCACCGTATCGGTGACCGCCTTTCGGAGCTTCATCAACCCGACGCTCGCACGGGCGTACTCGACGGCGGACGGGACCTTCCTGGACATCACCGCGGACACCGGTGCCTACGTCCCGCTTGCTCAGACCGTGAGCCTTGCACCATACGGCTCCGTACCGGTTGCCGTCGCCCGGGTATGTCAGCTCACCTGGTACTGCGAGAAGGGAAACGTGCACGCCAACACGGCCGGCTACCGAGTCATGGCCAACCGGATCTTCGCGACCTACGAGAGGTTGCGCCGCGTTGGCCGGGGGCGCGGATGATGGACGTGACAACGAATAGCGTGGTCGCCATGTCGAGGTGGACGGCCGCCGAGATCCCCGACCAGCAGGGACGGACGATCGTCGTCACCGGGGCCAACAGCGGGCTCGGCGCAGCGATCGCGGGTGCGCTCGCCCAACGCGGCGGACACGTGATTCTGGCCTGTCGCGACACCAGTAAGGGCGACGAGGCCGCAGCACAGATGTCCGGCGACACCGAGGTGCGACGGCTCGATCTCGCCGATCTGAGCTCGATCCGGACGTTTTGTGAGGGCCTCGGCCAGGTTGCGGTCCTCGTCAACAATGCAGGGGTGATGGCGACGCCGCTGCGGCGCACCCAAGACGGGTTCGAGCTGCAGATCGGGACGAACCACCTCGGGCACTTCGCGCTGACCAACGGGCTCCTCGACCGGATCACCGACCGCGTCGTGACCGTCTCGAGCAACCTGCACCGCATCGGACGCGTGAGGCTCGACGACCTGAACTGGGAGCGCCGTCGCTACCACCGATGGCAGGCCTACGCCCAGTCCAAGCTCGCCAACCTGCTTTTCACCTACGAGCTCCAGCGGAGGCTGGCGGCGGCGGGCTCTCCCGTCGAGGCGCTGGCCGCGCATCCTGGGTACGCGGCCACGAACCTGCAGTTCCACACCGAGTCGATCCAGGATCCGATCCAAGGTGTCGCCAATCGCCTCTTCGCGCAGAGCGCGGAGATGGGGGCGCTCCCGATGCTCTACGCATCGACCGTGTCCGGCCTGGCGAGCGGCTCCTACGTGGGACCCGACGGGTCCTTCGAGCAGCGCGGCTATCCCAAGGTGGTCCGTTCGAGCCGGCGGTCCTATGACCAGACGACCGCGGCTGGCCTCTGGGAGCTCTCGGAGAGGCTCACCGGCACCGCGGCCGGAGTCGGCTGACCGCCTGGCGGCGCTCGCCGCCGCCCGAGTCGAGCCTGCCGGATGCTCACTCCTCCGCGCTCGCTCCTTCCGGAGACCCCGACTCCAGCACCTCGATGCGCTTCTTGAGCGCCGCGATCTCCGACTCGACACCGTCGAGATGTAGGACGACGGGATGTTCGTGGCGCTCGACCTGCTCACGAAGGCGCTTCAACTCCTGCTCGAGGTCGTTGAACCGCTGAAAATTGCTCGGCATCTTCCGACCCTGGCCGCGATGGGGCCCGAGTGTCAAGCCGCGCCGCGCCGGGACCGCCCGCGGCGGTCGCATGCGAGGATCTGCGAGTGGGCAGTAGTAGGGCCATGCATTCGTTGCGACGGCTCCTCGCCTCCATCGATCGCTGGCAGCGACAGCACCGGGCGCCGGCGATCGTCTACGCGGTGACGAAGAAGTTCGGGGACGACCAGGCCAACCAGTACGTGGTCGGCCTGGGCTGGTACGGCTTCACCGCGATCTACCCGCTGCTCCTCGTGGTGGTGACGGTCTTCGCGTTCGTCGGTGCCAAGTCCCTCGGCACCGGGATCGTCTCGGCACTCCACCGCTTCCCGGTCGTGGGCACCATGTTCAACCCGGCCCACCCTTCGGGCTCGCTGCACGGCAGCACTCTCGGGCTGGTCATCGGACTTGCCGTCCTCCTGTACGGGGCCCAGGGGGTCACCCAAACCGCCCAGCAGGCCCAGGCCCAGGTCTGGAACATCCCGCTGATGGAACGTCCCGGGTTCGTCTCCCGGCTCGTGCGCAGCCTGCTGGCGCTGGTCACGATCGGTGCCGCCTTTGTGGCCAACTCGGTGGGCGGCGCCTATGCGACCGCCAGCGGACTTCCCTTGGGCGCCCGGTTTGGGGTGATCGCCGGGATGCTGGTCGCCAACTGGGGATTTTACGCGGCGACCTTTCGGGCACTGGCCCCCAAGGTCGTCGCGGGGCGGGCCCTGCTCCCGGGCGCTGCGGTGGGTGCGCTCGGCTTCACCCTGTTGATCACCATCGGGACGGGGCTCATCCAGCACCAACTGCGCAACAGCTCGGCCACCTACGGCCAGTTCGGCGCGGTCATCGGGCTGGTCGGCTTTCTCTTGCTGCTCGCCAAGATCAGCCTCTACGGCGCCGAGCTCAACCCGGTGCTGGCGCGCCACCTGTGGCCCCGCTCCCTCGTGAGCGACCAACCGACCGACGCGGACCGGCGGGTCCCGCTGTACCTGGCTCGCCAGCAGAGGACCAGGCCTGATGAGGTCGTCGACATGGAGATCGCCGGGCCAGCGCGGGGACCGGACCAGGGTGCGCCGGTGAGGCGCCGGTAAGGAGCGTCCTCAGCCGCCGGCGGCGGTGGTGGTGGTCGTGTCCGGTGGCGCCGTGGTGGTCGTCGTGTCCGGCGGCGCCGTGGTAGTCGTCGTGTCCGGCGGCGCCGTGGTGGTCGTGTCCGGTGGCGCCGTGGTGGTCGTGTCCGGTGGCGCCGTAGTGTTCGTCGTGCTCGGCGGCGCCGTGGTCGCGGTCCCACTCGGGGTGGCGGCCGGCGATCCCCCCTGGTTGGACGTCGAGCTGCCCGTCGTCCCCGTGGTTCCCGACCCCCCTCCGGCCGCAGAGGTCGACGTCGAGCCCGGCTTGGTGGTCGAGGGGTGCGTGCCGCCCGATGCGCCGGTGGTGGACTGAGGGGAAGCGTCCCCGGATGTCGAGGAGGTGTCGTTCCCGGGCACGGAGCCCTGCGCCGTCGTGTGCGTCGCCTTTCCCGCAGAGGTGGTGGTCGTCGTGGGCAGGGAACCGCCGATCGCCGAGAGCACCGCGGAGATCGTCGACCGCGGCGGCTTGGGAACCGCCGTCCCGACGGGCACGAATGCGGCCGTCACCAGCTGACCGTTGGTCAGCGCCAGGGTCTCCGGATCGGCAGCCGTGTGCCCGGCGCTCTCCGAGAAGTTGGACCAGGAGACGACGCGAACCTCGCCCACCTTGCCTGCGTCCGGCGTTCCCGGTGGGCACCGGTCTCCGTTTCGCAGCTCGGCGGTGCCCGGGTACCGAAAGGCGGTCGAGCCGACCACCAGGCCCGGGTAGTGATCGACGAAGCGGCCGAGGGTGGCCTGGGACTTGTCTCGGAGCGAGACGGCGAGAACCCCACTTCCCGGCGTAGTGACGCCGTCTCCCGCCGAGGACGCCGGGAGCGCCGGCTGCTGGACACCACAGCGCACCAAGGACAGTCCCGCGTACCACGTGGTGGGCTTGGCGACCGCCGTCGACCTCGCGTACTCGTACCGCGAGAAGGCGACCGAGGCCAAGCCCAGGGCGAGGATCACGACCAGGGCGATCGACCAATTGGCCGGGGTCTTTCCGCGGTGCGAGCGGCTCGGGCCGGTGGCGGCCGCTCGGCTCACGTACTTGCCCGTGGTGGTTCTACCCGTGGTGGTGACGGCCATCTGACCGTTAAGGCTATCGACCGCGAGTGTGCGTCGCTCGGTGCTGGTCGCGACAGAAACGCCAGGTCTGACCAGTAGCATGGTCGTGCTCTCGGGTGCGGCCCCGCCGTGCCTCCCTCTCTCTCCGGCCGGCGGGGCCCCCGGAGCCCGAATCCGCCCAAATTAGTGCTCGCCGCCGGACGCGGAGAGTGAAGCGTCCCGGGCTCAGGCCGAGACATCCGGGCACCCGCGGGCTCGATCCTCAACCTCGGGCGCGCGGGAACCGTCGGTTAGGGTGATGGGCGAGCTCCGGGGGGTCCCGCCGGTCGGAGAGAGGGCACGGCGGGGCGTTCCCGGGGCTCCTTGTGATCGAGGGGAGACCACGGAGATCGACGGTTCGGTTGCCCTGGTCACCGGGGCCAACCGCGGACTCGGCTTGGCGTTCGCCCGCGAGCTGGTGTCCCGCGGGGCACAGCGCGTCTATGGGGCGGCTCGCGACCCCGCTGCCGTGAACGAGCCGGGCCTGACCCCCATCGCCCTCGACATCACCGATTCCGAGCGGGTCGCCGAGGTGGCGCAAGGGTGTTCCGACGTCGACCTGCTCGTCAACAACGCTGGCGTGATGGCGGCCAGCACCTTCCTCGGGGCACCGAGTCTCGACGCGGCCCGGAGCGAGATGGAGACCAACTACTTTGGCACGCTCGGGATGTGCCGGGCCTTTGCGCCCGTGCTGGCGGCCAACGGTGGCGGGGCCGTCGTCAACATGCTGTCGGTGACCAGCTTCTACACCAACCCCATCGACGCCTCCTACGGCGCGTCCAAAGCCGCCGCGTGGTCGCTCACCAACGGCATCCGCATCGAGCTCGCCCAGCAGGGCACGCAGGTCGTCGCCGTCCACGCGAGCTTCATCGACACGGAGATGGCTGCGGGCATCGATGCGCCAAAGGTCAGCCCCGAGTCGGTCGCTCGCCAGACCGTCGACGCCCTCGAGGGGGGAGGGATCGAGGTGCTGGCCGACGAGCGTTCGAGGTTCGTCAAGGCATCGCTGCCACGCGACCACGAGCTGATCTATCCGCCGGTCCAGGCGTTTTGGGACGGGCTCCAGTAGCCACGCGATCAAAGGGAGGCGCGGACCTCCGGCGGTAGCCTGAGCCGCCGTGGCGATACTCGTCGGGCTGTTGGTCGCCGCTGCATTTGGTGGGGGGGATTTCCTCGGGGGCCTCGCCTCGAGAGAGGCCAACACCTTGACGGTGCTTGCCGCAGCCCAGCTGACCGCCGTCCTGGGTGCCGCCGTCTTCGCCGTTGCCGCGGGCCACATGCCAGGACCTGCCGTCTTCGGACTCGGCGCCGCTGCCGGCCTGCTCAATGTGACCGCGCTCGGCTGCCTCTACCAGGCCCTGGCGATCGGCCAGATCGGGGAGGTGGCGCCCGTGGCCGCAGTGGTGGGATCGGTGCTACCGGTGGCGTGGGGACTCGCCGTCGGGGAGCGACCCGGCGTCCTGCCTCTCGTCGGCGTCGCGCTCGCGGTGGCAGCCGGTGGGATGATCTCCCTCGAGCGGGACGAGCGACACGGCTGGCGCTTCGGTCACGCCCTGTTGCTCGCCGTGGCGGCCGGGGTCGGATTTGGGACCTCGTTGATCCTGTTTGCCGATGTCTCCCACCACGGTGGCTTCTGGCCGGTGCTTTCCGCCCGGGTTGCGGCACTCGTGGCGGTGTCCCTCGTCGTGGTCGCGACGGCCACGCCCCGGGTCCTGCCTCCCCGGCCCAGGTGGCGAGCGCTGCTGGCCGGCCTCCTCGAGGTGACCGGCACCGCCCTGCTCCTCGTCGCCATCCGCCACGGCCTCGTGGCGGTCGTGGCACCGGTCGCCTCGCTCGCTCCGGCGGTTACCGTCCTCGGCGCGTGGTGGTTCCTGAAGGAGCGGGCGTCCCGGCTGCAGGTCGCCGGCCTGGGACTGGCGCTGACCGGCCTGGTCCTTATTGCTCTCTGAGGATTGCTCTCTGAGGATTGCTCTCTGAGGACGTCGCTCCGCCCGGAGACCGCGAGGGCGAAGCTACCGCAGGCCCGTCGAGGGCTTGACCGAGATCGGGTAGGCGCACTGACCGACGGCCGCGCCTCCCACCACGTTTGGCGGAGCCCCCGAGTCCCCAAACTGCACCGCGGGCGAGTTGTTGAGGCACACCATGTTGAGGGACACCGAGTTGTTGAGGATCTCGTCGGCGTCCGGATCGGCCAACGTGTTGTTGCTGATGTTGGCGTTGCCGCCCACCTGGTTGCGGAGGCCTCCGAGCCAGCACGACTGGAGGTTGAGAACCGTAAGGTTCCCGCGGATGGTGTTGTTCTCGAAGTCGGAGTAGGCGGGAGTGCCCTCGAAGTTGGGATCGGTGCCGAACAGGGGAGGCGGCGCGCAGGTCACGCCCCCGCCGCCGCCGATGACCGAGGCATTCCCCCCGATGGTCACCCCGTGGACCACCACGGCCAAGGCGTTGACCGCGGAGATGTTGCCGCCCACGGTGTCGTTGGTGCTGTCCTCGCAGATCGACGGGCTGCATCCGAGGGCAAGCGCCGCGCCCTGCCCGACGCTGACGTTGCCGGAGACATAGACGTCTCCCGGGAGCCCGGCGCCGGGCCCGCCGGAAGGTGGCGACAACGCGTCCAGCAGCGAATTCGGGGCGAGACTGAGGTTGCCCCTGATCGTGACCGCACCCGATGGCACGTAACAGGTCCCCGCAACCGTCACGGATCCGTACGTGCCGGGAGCGATGACACCGCCTGTGCAGGTGTAGGAGGTCGGTGGTGGTTGGAGCGCCGACGCTGCGGTTGCCCCCACGCCGGACAGCCCGGCGCCCACACCAAGGACTCCCAACAAGATTGCGGGAACCAATCGAAGCCTCTTCACGTGCGCCCTCCCTCGCTCATGCGCGGCTGGGGTCTTTATAGAGCGACCGGGAGGGGCTGTCAACGCTGTGGCAAGAAGTCCTGTGGGGGAGGGCTCGAATGCAACTGGGTCGAGAACATCGCCTGCACAATGGCGGCCCGCAGCCTGCGGAGCAGGGCTCTTTACCCCGACTTGGCAGAGCAGTCTCCCAGACCACTCTTCCGCCGGACGGCGATCACGGAGCGGGCCCCTGCGCACCGGCGGTGCCGAGGCCGCCACGGATAGGCTGGCGCGAACTGTGGACGACACCAACGGCCCGAGACGCGGCGGAGGGACGGGGGGCTTTCCGGCATCGGACGACGGCACCCGGGCGGGCCAGGTCGGGTTGGACCCCGGTGCCCAGGTCATCTCGAAGAAGGAGTACGAGAAGCACTTGCTCCGGCTCCAAACCGAGCTGGTGCGGATGCAGGAGTGGATCGTGCACGCGGGCCTGCGCGTCGTGGTCATCTTCGAGGGACGCGACACGGCCGGGAAGGGTGGCACGATCAAGCGCATCACGGAGCGCCTCAACGCTCGCCACTGTCGCGTGGTCGCCCTCGGCACCCCGACCGAACGCGAGCGGGGACAGTGGTACTTCCAGCGCTACGTCTCCCACCTGCCCTCCGCGGGTGAGATCGTCCTGTTCGACCGCAGCTGGTACAACCGAGCCGGGATCGAGCGGGTGATGGAATTCTGCACCGAGGAGGAACACGCCGACTTCTTCCGAACCTGCCCCCAGCTCGAGCGAGCACTGGTGCGGTCCGGGACCGTCCTGGTCAAGTACTGGTTGTCCCTGAGCGACGAGGAGCAGGAACGTCGCTTCAACGAGCGGATGCACAACCCCGGCAAGCGATGGAAGTTGAGCGCGATGGACCTGGAGGCTCGAGCCCGGTGGGTGGACTTCGCCGAGGCCAAGGACGAGATGTTCGCCTACACGGACATCAAGGAGGCCCCGTGGTACGTCGTCGACGCGGACGACAAGCGGGCAGCCCGGCTCAACATCATCAGTCATCTCTTGGAGGTGGTGCCCTACCAGGCCGTGCCGCACCAGTCTGTGCAGCTCCCACCGCGGCAGGAACGGTCGTACGCGAGACCGCCGATCGACAGCCAAACCTGGGTTCCGAGACGGTTCGTCGTTCGATAGGTCGCGCCGCACGCGACGGCGCTGCCGTCGGCCGGCCTGGCCGTCAGCGGCGGCGTCCGTCCCTCCCGACTACGAAAACTCGAGGTGAAGGCGTGTCAGTCCGCGCAGGATATAGGTCGGCACGTAGTCGTAGCGGCGGGCATCGGCCGGGCCGTGAGCGGACTCCGAGATGCGGATGTCGCGCATCCGCTCGAGGAGCCGCTCGATGCTGATCCGGGTCTCCGCACGGGCCAAAGGTCCGCCGGGGCAGGCATGCGGTCCCCGCCCAAACGCCAAATGCTCTTTGGCATTGGCGCGGTCCATCCGGAACTCCTCGGGATGGTCGAAATGACGCGGGTCCCGTCCCGCGGCGCCGTTGAGCACCATGACGGTGGTGCCGGCAGGGATCGCCACCCCGCCGACGCTGGCGGCCGTGCGGGAGAGCCGGAAGTCACCCTTGACCGGGCTCTCGAACCGTAGACACTCCTCCACGAAGCCGGGGATACGGTCGTAGTCGTTCCGCAAGTGGTCCTGGACGTCGTCGCGCTCCGCGATGATCTGGAGTGCGCTCCCGAGCAGCCGCACCGTCGTCTCCTGGCCGGCCGAGAACAGGTTGGCGGCAACCCGCACGACGTCGATCACCTCGGGTAGGGAGCCGTCCGGAAAGGTCGCGGTCGCCAGTCCCGTCAGGATGTCGTCACGGGGATCCCGACGGCGCTCCTCCACGTAGGTCGTGAGGCGGTCGTAGAGGAACTCGAGCGGCGAGTGCCCGAGCGAGGCGGACCCGGTGCTGCCGAGGCCCTGGGGGCGATGGCTGCCCCCGCCTTGGAGCTCCTCGCGGAACCACCCGTGGTCCTCCTCGGGGACACCCAGCAGATCGGCGATGACGTAGAGGGTGAAGGGACCTGCGAAGTCCCTGATGAACTCGCACTCGCCGCGAGCGACGAACTCATCGATCTGGCGGTCGGCGTTGCGCCACATGAAGTCCTCGTTCTCGCGCAGCCTCTTCGGCGTGATCAGACGCATGAGCAGGCCGCGGTGCGCCTTGTGCTTGGGCGGGTCCATCGTCGTGATCTGGTCGCTGAAGGGCAAGGCGTCCCGATGCTGCTCGACGAGGTCGCTCACGTCGTCGCCCTCGAGCGGTACGGGGAAGCCCGGAAAAGGTCCGGTCACCGAGTTGCACGACGAGAAGGTGCCCGTGTTCATGTACACCGAGACCGCCTCGTCGTAGCCGGTGACCATCACGACGTCGTGGTGGGTCTCCCGCTGCACCGGGCACTGCCCACGCAGGTAGTCGAAGTACGGGTAGGGGTCGACGATCAGGTCGTTGCCTCGGAAGAAATCGATCTTCTCGAACTCCCCCACGGCACGCCCCCTTGGCTCGCTTTCGACACTGCCGAGCCTGGCTGAGAACCACGCTCTACTCTTTGGAGAGTACCACTCTCGGACCCTCGAGCCGCTCGAGCAGGTCCTCGACGAAGGCGGCGGTCTCCGCATGCCCCGTGGTCATGCCGAGCGTCCCACGCTCGATCACCAGAACCTGCGAGACGCTCGTCATCAACACGCTGCACACGACCGGCGGGATTCCCTCGGCGACGCCGTACTGGTTGAGCACCCTCTGCAGTGCCCGAGCCTGTTCGGCCCGGTATCGCTCGGCCGCCTCCGATATCTCGGCTCGGATCTCCTTGCGGTGATTGGCCAACGCGGCGAACTCCATCGTCAGCACGGTGCCGCGCGGGTCGCAACTGAGCTCCCACAGCGACCAGAGCGGCTGGTCCGACGCCAACGCCCGTGCCATCCGCTCGAGACCCTGCCCGGCGCGCCGCCGAAACAGGGCAAGGAACAGGTCGTCCATCGTGCGGAAGTAGTAGTGGACGAGCTGGGGCTTGAGCTGGGCACGGGCCGCAACGCGCCGAGACGTCACCGCGGCGTACCCCTGCTCGAGCATGATCCGCTCGGCGGCTTCCAGCAGCAAGGCTCGAGTGTTGGACGTTTCCGCTCCGATCCTCCTCGGAGCAAGCTCCCGCGTGCCTCCAGCACCTGCCGCATCGCTGGTCGTTCGCTCGTCGTCGTGCCGAAGTGTCAGATGTACATGCCTCCGTTGACCCCGATCACCTGGCCAGTGACATAGCCCGCTTCGTCCGAGCATAGGTAGGAGCAGGCCGATGCGATGTCCTTCGGTGTGCCCGCCCTTCCGACGGGAACCATCCTGCCCATGGCCTCGACGCTCGGAACGTTGCCGCTCTCCCCACCGCGACCCGCGCGCTCACTGCGCCTCCACGGGGGTGAACTCGATGTGGAGGTTGCTCAGGCCCCGCAAGACCCAGGTGGGCTCGTAGTCGAAACGACGGGCTCCTGGCGGTCCATGGTGCTCCTCGGACAGCCGGATGTCGCGCATGCGCTCGAGGATGCGCTCGATGCTCACCCGACCCTCCACCCGGGCCAAGGGTCCGCCGGGGCAGGCATGTGCGCCTCTACCGAAGGCGATGTGGACCCTGGCGTTGGGCCGGTGGACGCGGAACTCGTCCGGGCATTCGAACAGTCGCGGATCGCGATTGGCCGCGCCGTTGAGTACCATCACCGGCGTACCGGCGGCGATGCCCACTCCCGCGACCGTGGTGGCACGGCGGGCGAGCCGAAAATCGGCCTTGACCGGGCTCTCGATGCGCAGGGCCTCCTCGATGAAGCCGGGGATCCGGTCCCGGTGCGCACGCAGCTCGTCCTGCAGCTCGGGATACTCGGCCAGGTACTTCAGCGCAACGGCGAGCAGCCGCGCGGTCGTCTCCTGGCCGGCTGCGAAGAGGAAGGTCGCTGTGCGCACGACGTTGGTCACCTCGGGGGTCGACCCGTCGGGGTAGGTCGCAAGGGCCAGGTTCGTCAGTACGTCGTTGCGTGGTTCGCGTCGCCGGTCCTCGATGTACCGCGTAAACCAGTCGTCGAGCCACTCCAGTGCGTTGATTCCCATGCCGTCGCCCTCCGCTCCGATCTTTCCGGGCGATTCGGACAACCCGAAGCCCTCGCGGAACCGTCCGTGGTCGGACTCGGGCACCCCCAGCACATCGGCGACCACGAGCATCGCAAACGGCTGTGCGTAGGCCCGGATGAACTCGCACCGACCCGAACGGGCCAATTCGTCAATCTGGCGACCGGCGAGTCGCCACATGAACTCCTCGTTCTCCTTGAGCCGCTTCGGCGTCAAGAGCCGCATGATCAACGAACGCTCCCGGTTGTGCTCGGGAGGATCCATGGTGACCATGTGCTCGTTCATGGGCAGCTGGTCCCGGTAACGGTCGATGAGGTCGCCGACGTCGTCACCCTCGAGCGGGACCGGGAAGGTCGCGAAGGGACCGATCACCGAATTGCACGATGAGAAGTCGTCGCTGTTCAGATAGATCTCCGACGCTTCCTCGTATCCCGTGACGGCGACCACCCCGTGTTGAGAGGTGGGCAAGACCGGGCAGCGCGCCCGCAGGTGGTCGAAATACGGGTACGGATCCTCGACGAGGGATGCGTCCGAGAAGAAGTCGACCGAGTCGTAGTCCGCCATGGGCCGCCCCCTTCGGGCTCAACGGATGCTGGGCGAGTGCTCAGCTTTTGCTGGGCGTACGCTTAGCACCGGGGCCCGGGGCACGTCAACGCCGGGAGATGTCCTTGCAGATCTGGCCGTCCTTCATGACGAAGCGCACATCCTTGGTTGCCTTGATGTCCTGGGACGGGTCGCCGGGGACGGCGATGACGTCGGCCAGGTAGCCCGGGGCCAGTCGGCCGAGGTCGTGCTCGCGCTCGATCAGCTCGGCGCTCGTCACGGTCGCGGCCTGCAGCGCCTGCATCGGCGTCATCCCTCGGTCGACCATCGCGACGAGCTCGTCGGCCTGCGTCCCGTGCGGGATGGCCGGTGCGTCGGACCCGCAGGCGATCTTGACCCCGGCGTCCAAGGCCTTGCCGAACATCCGGCGGGCCTGGGGAAAGATCTCGGCCGCCTTGTGCTGGAGGACGGGGTGGATGCGGTCCACGGCCATGTGGTCGGCCGAGGGCGGTGGTGCCGACCAGGAAGGTCCCCGTCTCGGCCATCAGCTCGACGGTGTCATCGGTGGCCAGCGAACCGTGCTCGATGCAATCCACCCCGGCTCGTATGCAGGCCCTGATGCCGGCGTCGCCGTGCGCATGCGCGGCCACCCGTAGACCGTTGCGGTGTGCCTCGTCGACGATGGCGGCCAGCTCCTCGTCGGAGTATTGCTGGCAGCCCGCCGCGCTGCTGAAGGACATCACGCCCCCTGATGCGGAGATCTTGATCACCTTCACCCCGTACTTGATCTGGTAGCGCACGGCCTTGCGCACCTCCGGGACGCCGTTGGCGATCCCCTGCTCCACGCTCTGGGGCATGATGCCGGGCGCAAGGCCCTGGAACATGGTCGGATCGAGGTGGCCGCCCGTCGGCGTGATGGCATGACCGGCCGGGATGATGCGGGGGCCGGGGAACCAGCCGTTGTCGACGCCCTTCATGAGGTCCACGTCGAGGAGGAAGCCCGCCGTGTACACCATCAGTCCGAGGTTGCGCACGGTGGTGAACCCGGCCATGAGGGTCGTCTGGCAGTTGACCACACCGCGCAGCGTCCGGTAGACGGGCGAGTCCTTCACCCCGTGCAGGGGATCGGGCAGCCCGTCGGGCCCGCCCGGACCGCCGATGAGCATGTTGAGCTCCATGTCCATCAGGCCGGGCAGCAGCGTCATGTCCCCGAGGTCGATCTCGGCGGCACCCCGCGGGGGGTCCTTCGGGTTGATTGCCACGATCTCGTTGCCGTCGATCACGATCACTGCGGGGAGGCGCACCTCCCCCGCCTCCACGTCGATCCAGCGGTCCGCCCGCAGAATGGTCACGTCGCTCATCGTCCCGTTCCTCCGCGGCGATCGGATGGCCCCGCTCCCGCTCTCGGTCGTGCGGTGCAACTCGCGTGGGCGCGAGGCGTCGTCACAGGTACCAGGCGCCGTTCACGTTGATCTGCTGACCCGTGATGTAGCCAGCCTCCTCCGAGCACAAGAAGGCGCAGGCAGCGGCGACGTCGTCAGGCGTGCCCAGGCGGCCGAGCGGCGCCCTGGCGAGCACCTGGTCGATGCTGACCATGTCGCCCGTCTCGATCGGCCGGCGCATCATCGGGGTATCGATGGCTCCGGGTGGGATGGTGTTGACGGTGATGCCCTTGGGCGCCAGGTCGAGCGCGAGCGCCTTGGTGAGCGCGATCACCCCGCCCTTGGAGGCGACGTAGTGCGCCATTCGCCGGGTGCCCGACTGCGCGGACGACGACGAGATGGTGACGATGCGGCCCCAGCCCGCCTCGATCATGTCCGGGACCGCCGCTTGCAGGCAGTGGAACGTCCCGGTCAGGTTCACCGCCACCATGCGCTCCCATGCGTCGGCGCTGATGTCGAGGAAGTCGACGAACCCCTCGATCCCGGCGCTGGTCACCATGATCTCGACGGGCCCCAAGACGTCGGCGCACCTGGTCGAGCGCTTCGTCGACGGCGGGGCGCGTCGCTCACGTCGACCTCGACGCCGAGCGCACGGTGGCCGTCGGCCTGGAGCATTCTTGGCCACGGCCGACGCGGCCTCGCCGTTGATGTCGAGCACGGCGACCCGGTCGCCCGCTGCGCAGCGAGGTGGCGGCAGATCGCCGTCCCCATGCCGGACCCACCGCCGGTGACGACGGCGACCCGCTCCATCCCCGATGGTCCGCCGCCGGCTTGCGCGGTGTCCACTCGTGCAGCCTCCCCATCGGGCCGGCGCCCGTGCCCCGGCCCCGCCCGAGATCCTGTCAACCCACGTGCTCCGCCCATAGCGGCGCAACCGAGGCCCGCTCCCCGGGGAACGCCGCCGGTGGGGTGGCCGGATGTTATTGACCGTGCACTTTCCTGTCAACCGTCCCTAGCGCAGAGGGGAAGTGACCGATACCGTCTGAGAGAATGGTTCTTCCAGTAAGTGGCCGATTCGGGACGGATCTGCTTCGAAACGGAAAGGGGCGCCGACATGCGGATGGGCCTGCAGGTGAGTGCCGACCGCGGTCGGTACGCGACCAAGGTCGAGAAGATGGTCGCCGACGCCCGCTGGGCCGACGAGGCCGGGCTCGACTCGGTTTGGACACCACAGATCCCCGACGAATTCGACGTGATGACGGCGGCCACCCTGTTGGCGGCGGCCACCTCACGCATAGAGATCGGCACGGCCGTCGTACCGATCCAGCCCCGCCATCCCGTCGTGCTGGCCCAGCAGGCGCTGTCGATCCAGGCGGTCGCCGGTGGCCGATTCACCCTCGGCGTGGGCCTCTCGCATCATTGGATCATCGAGGACATGCTCGGACTGCCCTATGAGCGCCATGCCACCACGATGCGTTGCTACCTCGACGTGCTCGACCAGGCACTCGGCGGCCCGGGGATGGTCGACGTGCAGAACGAGCTCTATCGCGATCCACCAGCCACTCGACATCACCGACATCACGCCGACGCCGGTCATGGTGGCCGCCCTCGGACCGGTGATGCTGAAGATGGCCGGCCAACGTGCGGCGGGGACGATCCTCTGGTTGGCCGACGAGCGCACGATCGCGTCGCACATCGTCCCGCAGATCGCCACCGCGGCCGAGCAGGCGGGCCGGCCGGCACCGCGGATCATGGCCGGCGTACCGGTGTGCCTGTGCCGCGAGGAAGAGGTCGACGCTGCGGTGGAGCGCACCAACCGCACGCTCAGCGAGGTCGCCACCTCACCCGAATTACGCGAGGCTGATGGAGCACGGCGATGCCAAGACCATCGGTGAGGTGCTCGTCTGCGGGAGCGAGGCGGCCATGGAGAAGCGGCTCCGCAGTTTCGCCGACGCGGGCGTGACCGACCTCAACGCCCGCATCGTGCCGCTCGGTGGGGAGCGGGAAGAGGTGAGGGCGTCGGCCGAGCGGACCCGCGAGTTTCTCGCGTCGGTGGCGCCGTCGCTGCAGAAGCTGGGCTGACTCCGACCTCAGACGGACCGGTCGGTCAGGATCCCGGACGATACGAACTCCCAGATCTGTTCGGCGGCGCGGGTGGCACTGGCGCGCTTCGATCCCGCTGATCGTCGGCGCGTAGGCGGCGTTGAACATGATGGTCGGCGAGGATGGCGCCGGCGGCCTCCGTGTGCTCGAGATCGCGGCGGACCACACCGGCCGCCGCGGCGTCGGCCAGCACCTTCTCGAGCAGGGTGACGAGGGGCACGAAGGCCCGGGTCGCCTCGTCGTCGTGTGCGGTCAGCAGCTGGTGGCAGAACTCGGCCATGACCGGAGACGGATTGTTCTTCGAGGCTCGGCCCTTGGGCACGGGCAGGCACATGCGGAAGTACTCGATCACGAAGCGGTGCAGCCGATCGAGCGGGCTGCGCTCCTTGGCGATCAGCTCCTCGAGGCCATCCGCGGTCGAACGGATCGCCTCGTCGAAGAGGGCGAGGAGCAGCTCGTGCTTGCCGGCGAAGTACTGATAGAAGCTGCGCAGCGACTGGCCGGAGCGATCCACCACCTCCTGGACGGTGAACTCCTTGCCCGACTCCGGCGCTGGCCAGCAGCTCGAATCCCGCGTCGAGGAAGCGCTGCACCCGTCCCTCGCTGCGGACCCGGGCCGAGTCGAGCGAGCGGGCCACGGCGAGATCCCGCCGACGCACCGGCGCCTCGGCGTTGTGAGCGGCATCGTTCTCGGTGACCACCGGGACAGCGTAGACGGTTCCCACCCAATGAGAGCAGGACTCTCTCCCAGGTTTCGGCGGTTGGGAACCTTTCCGGAATCCGACTTTCGGCCCCGGTGCCGGCACTGCGCTCTTCCCCGAGGCTGGTGCACGGCCAATTGCGGTCCAACGAGAATGCTGTTATCGTGCGGGAGACGGCACGGCACGTTGGAGAAGGAGGCGACCATGGACCAGTCGCAGATGGCCGACATCATGGAGATCGAGCAGTTGCTCGCCCGCTATGCCGTCGGCATGACCCGGGACGACGTCGAAGCCGTGATCGACGTCTTCACGCCCGACGGGACCTACTGCGCCTTCGGCTCGACCTACGGTCTGCACGACTTCCCCGCCTTGGTGGCCGCTGCCCCCAAGGGTCTCTTCCTCACCGGTGCCCCTGTCGTCGAGCTCGACGGCGATACCGGTTCCGGCCACCAGACGCTCTGCTTCGTCGATCAGACCACCCATGACCTGCGCATCGGCTGGTACACCGACTCCTACCGGCGAACCGAGCTCGGCTGGCGCCTGCACACGCGGGCGATGACGTTTCTCCGGCGCAGTGGGGCAAGGGACTCGGGCAAGGCCCACGATCCGACCCGCCCCGAGCCATCACCCGGGCCGGCTTCCTAGCGCGACCTCGTTGCGAGGGAATCCGCATGGATCTCGCCGCGTTCAAGGTGGCCGTCGACGCCTGGCTGGACGAGCACGCGGCGGAGCTCGCGCCGCAATTCGCCGGCAAGGGCACGCTCGACCAGCAGGTGGCGCAACTGGCGAAAGTGCGTCGGCTGACCTACCACGCCGGTTCGGGCGCGACGGGGCTGGCCCGAGCGCGCCGGCGGCCTCGGAGGCTCCAACCTGCTGCGTGCCTACCTCGGCGAGGCGCTCACGGCGCGTGACCTCGTCGAGTCTGGCCTCTACACGCTGCCCGAGTTCCTGGTGCCGACCATGCTCGACTACGCGCCCTCCGACCTGGCGGCCGAGATGGTGCCGCGCGCTCCTGCGGGGCGACGAGACCTGGTGCCAGGGCTTCTCCGAACCGGGTGCCGGCAGCGGTCTGGCCTCGCTCGCCTGCCGCGCCACGCGCACCGACCACGGGTGGGAGGTCAACGGCCAAAAGGTCTGGACGAGCCTGGCGCAGTACGCCCAGCGCTGCGTGCTCCTGACCCGCACGGGCACGCCGGAGTCGGCGCACCGCGGCATCACCGCGCTGTTTGTCGACATGGACAGTCCCGGCATCACGGTTCGCCCGATCGGGTCGATGCACGGCGTCGCGGAGTTTTGCGAGGTCTTCTTCGACAGCGTGGTGGTCCCCGCCGACCGCGTCCTGGGCGAGGTGGACGGCGGCTGGTCGATCGCCATGGACCTCTTGCCCTACGAGCGGAGCACGGCGCTCTGGCACCGCGCCGCCTACCTGCAGCGACGGCTGGCGCAGCTGGTCGCGGTGGCGCCGGAGGGTGCGCTCGACCCCGATGCGGTCGGCCGGACCATCGAGCTGCTGTGGGCCTTCCGGGCGAGGTCCAGGTCGACGCAGTACCGGCTCGCCGGGGGCGAGCGCCTGGGCGCCGAGACCTCCGTGGACAAGATCCTGGTGGCGTCCGCCGAGCAGGCGCTGTTCGATCTGGTCGGCGAGGCGCTGGGCCCGGAGATCGCCATCGGCGACGATCCGGCCAGCGGGCAATGGCGCGCCGAATTTCTCTACGCCAGGGCCGCGACCATCTACGGCGGGAGCGCGGAGATCCAGCGCAACATCGTGGCGCGCCGCCTCCTCGAGCTCGGGGACGATCGCTGATGGAGGGACCCGATCTCGAGCTCTTCGGCCGCAGCGTCCGCCATGCCACCCATGCCCACACCGGCGACCAACTCGACGTCGCGCTGGAGGACCTAGGTTGGGAGGACGCGCTCCGCGAGGACGCTCGGGCCGCCGTCTCCGTCCTGTTCGAGAGCCAGGGGTCGGCCAACGCGAGCTCGTCCGCCCTCGTCCGGGTCCTCGGCCATGGGCTCGGGCTCGACGGCGCCACAGGAGCGCCGCTCGTCGTCCTGCCCCCCCTCGGTCGCTACGAACCCCCCGGAAGCGTGGTGGGAACCCTCTGCGCGACGGGCGGCCTCGGCCTCCGTGGGGCCTCGTCACTCGAGACGGCCGTCGTCGTGGCCCAGTGCGGGAACGAACGGCGCGCCCTCGTGGTGCCGACCGACGCGCTCACGTGGCGCACGGCCAGCGGCATCGACCCCAAGCTCGCGCTGGAGGAGGTCTGGGGCGACGTCGCGCTCGACACGACCGAGCCGCTCGGGTGCGCCACGTGGGACGACGCCCTGGTACTCGGGCAGCTGGCGCTCGCTCACGAGCTCACCGGAGCGGCGCGCGCCATGCTCGAGCTGGCCCGCCGCCATGCCCTCGAGCGCGAGCAGTTCGGCCGACCCATCGGCGCCTTCCAGGCGGTGCGGCACCGCCTGGCCGATGCCCTCGTCTGGGTGGAGGCGGCAGCCTCCCTCCTCGAGACCGCCTGGGAGGACCCCGTGGCCTACGGAGCCATGGCCAAGGCCTTCGCCGGGCGGGCGGCGAGCCTGGTGGCGCGCCACGCGCAGCAGGTGGTCGCCGGCATCGGCTTCACGACCGAGCATCCGCTCCACCACTACGTCCGGCGCGTCATCGTGCTCGACCAGTTGCTCGGGGCGGGCACCTCGCTCACGCGCCGGCTCGGCGCCGACGCACTGGCGGCCGCCGCCCTGCCGCCGGTGGTGCCGCTGTGAGCACCCGGGAGAGTGACGGAGAGTGAGCGACCACGACCCCGTCCTGCGCCAACACGGCTACCACTCGCTGCGCGTGCGGTCGGTCGTCCGCGAGACGCGCGACGCGATCTCCTTCGTGCTCGACGTGCCCGAGGGACTGCAGGCGGCGTTCCGCTACCGGCCCGGGCAGTTCTGCACCTTCCGGGTGCACATCGACGGCGAGGAGCACCTGCGCTCGTACTCCATGTCGAGCGCCCCCGAGACGGACGGAGACCTGACCGTCACCGTCAAGCGGGTGGCGGGAGGACTCGTCTCCAACTGGCTCCTCGACCACGTCTCGGAGGGTGACCTCCTCGAGCTCACCAAGCCGGCCGGCGTCTTCTGCCCCCAGGAGACCGACCGTCCGGTGGTCGGACTGTGCGGGGGCAGCGGGATCACCCCGGTGATGTCGATCACGAAGCACGTGCTCACGAGCACGGAGCGGACCGTGCAATTGCTCTACGCCAATCGTGACCGGTGTGCGGTCATCTTCGAGGATGCGCTCGCCGGGTGGTGCGGGCGGTACGGCTCCCGGCTCCGGGTGCGGCACCATCTCGACACCGACGGCGGTTTCCTCACCCCCACGGACATCGCCCGATTCGTCGGGACCGCGCTCGACGCCGACTTCTACATCTGTGGGCCCGGCCCCTTCATGGATCTCGTCGAATCGACGTTGAGGGAGCTGGGCGTGGTGGAGGAGCGCATCTTCGTGGAGCGCTTCCTGGTGGAGCAGCGGGAGAAGGACCGTCGCCCTCGCCCTGCCCGCCGCGACCGGCGCTGCGGAGGTCCCCCGGGCCGTGACCGTGGTCCTCGGGGGCAAGACCGAGACCATCTCGTACCAGCCCGGCGACACGCTGCTCGAGACGGCGCGGCGAGGAGGCCTCCGGCCGCCGTTCTCGTGCGAGTCCGGTAACTGCGCCACCTGCATGGCGTTCTTACAGCAAGGGTCGGCCACCATGCGCGTCAACAACGCCCTCACCCCCGAAGAGGTCGAAGGAGGGTGGATCCTCACGTGTCAGGGGCTGCCCAGGGGCGAGCTCGTCACGGTCGAATACGAGGCGATGTGAGCGCGTGACGCCGGGGACCTCGCCCCAGAGGCCCGCTCACGGGCCGGGCTCCACGAGCAGGTCCAGGTAGGCCGCACCGGAGTCGGGCACCCGAGGCTGACCCCAGCACTCCACCGGGAACGACACGGCATGACCATGGAGAACAGCAGGTGCAACAGGTTCGTTGCGTCCTCGGGCAGGTGATCCAGGGGGAACCCGTCGCAATAGGTCATGGCCTCATCGGCCCGGGCCGTGATCGCGTCGTAGAACGCCTGCATCTCGTCCATGGTGCTGGCGAGTCGCATCGCGAAACGCTCGCGCTCGGTGGGAAGGCACCACTTGGCCGCGAACGGCTCGAGATCGGAGAATTCCGGCGGGAGCGACGGCGCAGTCGTGTCGGACATCTGCGTCATGCCTCCGCGTGCTCCAGCGACTTCTTGTAGTCGTCCACCCATTCCGCGGTCACCTCGTGGAGGTGACGGCAGAGGACCTCCTGGTCGTTGAGCGGGAACCGCTCGAGCACCCGCGACTCGAGCATGGTCTGCGTCGCCTCGAGCGTGTTGGCGTCCTGCAGCCCGTATTCCTTGAAGGAGGCGGCGGCCAGCTCGTGGGCCACCCGCTCGCGAGCGGTCTAGGCCGGCACGAAGTAGAGCGTCCCCTCGAAGACGTGCGTGTGGTGCGACGTCGGCCAGTAGTGGTAGGTGAGGTACCACCCCTGACCCCACACGAGGATCACGAAGTTGGGGAAGACCTGGAAGGAGTCGAGCCCCCACGGGTCGCAGCCGGCCGGGTTGATGCCGGCCGACTTCTGGTCGTAGGCGAGGTCGGGTGCATCCCACGGACCGAAGAGGCCGCTCCTGGTGAGGCGCTCGATGGGCTTGAGCATGTTGGGCGGGAGGTCCCAGGGGTGCACCCCTGCGGTGCTCACGAGCCGGTGCGGCCCGTCGATGGCGTACGCGGGCGCCTCGAACCCCGCCTGCTGCGCTGCGATCGACCAGTCGGGCGGCGTCTGCTTCGCGTGCAGAACCGGTGCATGGTAGAACTCCTGGAAGGCGTCCATGTAGATCTTCCAGTTGCTGTTGACCGTGGCGCGGTAGTACCAGCGCTCGCTCTGCTTCTCGAAGGGGTAGTTCTCGAGCTTCGCCACCATCGGGCCGAGGAAGTCGCGCAGGCTCTGGTCGGGCTCCTTGGCCAGGTTCACGAAGACGAAGCCGGCCCAGACCTCGCAATGCACGGGGACGAGCCCGCAGTCGTCCTTGTCGAGATCGAAGAACTCCTGCTCCTGCTGGACGAAGGATAGGGAGCCGTCGAGGTCGTAGCGCCATCCATGGTACTTGCAGACGAATTGGCGGCAGAATCCGCTCGTCTCTTCATTGGGGTAGTCGCGTCCACACCAGCTTGTTGCCACGGTGACGGCAGATGTTGTGAAAGGCGCGGATCTCCCCGTCCTTGCCACGCACCACCACGATGGAGGTGCGAGCCACCGCCAGCTCCTTGGTGAAGTAGCTGCCGGTGCGCGGGACCTGCTCGATGCGGCCGACGTTCAGCCAGGCACGCTTGAAGACGGCCTCCCGCTCGAGCTCGTAGAACTCGGGCGAGATGGAGTCCTCGTAGGAGATGGGCTCGGTCCCGAGCCCGAAGTGCTCCGTCCAGCTGCCCTCGGCTGGCTTGGGCCAACGTGCCATCAGCGGGTCCTCCCCGTGCGACGTTCGACGAACACGTTATGGTAGCAGGCCTCTCGTCAAGTGAGAAGGGCGTTTCCGCCGCCGAGAGGTCCACGGCCGTCAGCCCTGTCCGGCGAGCGACGCCTTGTGCAGGGTGTTGGCAGCGAGACGCATGTGGGCGGCATCGACCAGCTTGCCGTCGCGGCCGATGGCTCCCACCCCGCCCGCCTCGGCCTCGCGGTAGGTGCGCAGGGCCTCCTCGGCCCGAGCCACCTCTTCGGCGGTCGGCGAGAAGACCTCGTTGGCGATCGGCACCTGACCCGGGTGGATGGCCCACTTCCCGTCGAAGCCGAGGGCGCTCGCCTGCAGGGCGGAGCGGCGGTAGCCCTCGGGGTCGCGGTAGGCGGGATAGGGAGCGTCGACGGCGTCGACCATCCCGGCCCGCGCCGCCGTCAGCACCTGGACGCGGGCAAAGTGCCAGAAATCGCCCGGGTAGTCGATGCGCGGCTCGAAATTGCCGTCCACCCGGGCGTGGAGCGACGCGGACAGGTCGCCGGCGCCGAAGATGAGCGCCTCGAGCCGGTCGCTCGATCTCGCGATCTCGAGCGCGTTGGCCAGGCCCTCCGCCTCCTCGATGAGCACCTCGAGGCCGATCCGGCCCCTCAGCCCGAGCTTGGACTCGAGCTGACCGAGCAGCACGTCGACCCACCAGACGTCGCGGGCCGAGCGCACCTTTGGAACGATCAGGACGTCGAGACGCTCGCGGGCGCCCGTGACGACCTCGATGATGTCGTCGTGGCACCATTGCGTATCGAGGCCGTTGACGCGGACGGCCCGCACGGTCCGCCCCCAGTCGAGCTGCGTGAGGGCTCCCACCACGTTGGCCCGTGACGACTCCTTGACCGAGGGTGCGCAGGCGTCCTCGAGGTCGAGGAACACGAGGTCGGCTCCCGCCGACGCCGCCTTCTCACACATCCGTTCGTTGCTGGCCGGTGTCGCCAGCTCGGAACGACGGGCTCGGGGTGCGCGCACGGGACCCTTCTCTCCTCTCCGCCGCTGCCTCAGATGGTGCCGATGGCGCGCAGGGCGTCCAGCCGCTCTGCGCCCAGACCGAGGAGGCCACCGTAGACCGCCTCGTTGTCGGCGCCAAGGGCCCGACCCAGGTGCTCGATCGTCCCGGGCGTCTCGCTCATCCTCGCCACCGGCGCCTGGACCGTCATCGTCCCGAGGTCCTGGTCCTCGACGCGAACGAAGGAACCGCGAGCGCGCAAGTGCTCGTCGGCCAACAGCTGCTGCGCGTCGTACACCGGTGCGGCCGCCACGTCGGCCTGCTCGAAGGCGGCCATCACCTCGTCGAGGGTCCGGCCTCGGATCCACTCCGCCACGAGCGCGTCGATCTCGACCGCCCGCCGCTGCCGGCTCACCGGGTCGGCGTACTCGGGGTCGTCGGCGAGCTCGGGCCGGTCGATGGCGCGGAACACCCGCAGGGCGGCATTGGGCGACGCGCTCGATATGGCGACCCACTTCCGGTCCGCCGTCTCGTAGGCATTGCGCGGCGCGCTGGCGGGGAGCAGGTTGCCGACGCGGCCGGGGATCGTGCCGAGTTGGCTGTAGGCCAGCGTCGAGGTCTCGATGAGGCGGGCCAGCGGCTCCACCAGGTTGACGTCGACCAACTGGCCACTCCCGCCATGCAGGTCGCGGTCGTAGAGCGCCATCATGACGGCGGCCGTGGCGGACTGTGCGGCGACGCCGTCGGCGAGAAAGAAGGGTGGCAAGGTCGGCGGCCCCTCCGGCTGGCCCGTCACGTGGGCGAACCCGCTCATGGCCTCGGCCAGCGTGCCAAAGCCGGGGCGGTCGCTCTTGGGCCCCCCTCCGCCGTAGCCGGTGACGTGGAGCATGACGAGGCGGGGGTGTGCGGCGTGCACCGAGTCGTAGTCGAGACCCCATCTGGCCAGTGCGCTCGGACGGTGGTTGATGACGAGGACATCGCTGACGTCGAGCAGGCGGTGGAACACTTCTTGCCCGTCGGCGTTGCGCAAGTCCAGCGTCACGCACTGCTTGTTTCGGCTCATGCTCTTCCAGAACAGGCCGATGCCGTCCTTTTGCTCGCCCCATGTCCGCAAGGGGTCGCCTCTCCCCGGCTGCTCGACCTTGATGACCTCTGCGCCGAACTCTCCCAGCATCGTCGCCACCATCGGTCCGGCGGCCAGGGTCGCGGCATCGATCACGCGTAGCCCCTCCAGGGGGCGGCGGTGTGCGGAGTGGTCGGACAGATCAGGCACCCCGTGACGATGCCGGACGCTCCACGCCGAGGTGGTCACGCAGCGTGGTGCCCGCGTAGCGCTCCCGGAACAGACCCCGACGCTGAAGCTCCGGCACCACGAGGCGGACGACGTCCTCGTACGCTCCAGGTGAGTGGGTCGCGGCGATGACGAACCCGTCGCAGGCGCCGCCGTCGAACCACGCCTCCATCTGGTCGGCGACGTCCGCTCCGGTGCCCACGAAACGCGGACCTTGCAGAAGGGTGGCGCGGTGCCCGGCGAGGTCGCCCAGCGTGACCGTCTCCGTGCCGATGTGCGTCTTGATGTTCTGCACGAGACCCCGGATGCCCGACACGGACTCGATGAGCTCGTCGGTAATCGGTGCATCGAGGTCCAGGCCGGAGAAGTCGTAATTCATGAGCTCGGAGAGCAGGGTGAGGGAGGCCATCGGGTCGACCAGGTCGTCGAGGAAGACCCGCTCCCGTTCCTCGGCGTGGGCCTTGGACTCGCCAACGACCGTGTAGGCCATGGGCAGCATCTTCACCGTGTCGGGGTTCCGGCCACGAGCTCCGATCTTCTCCTTCTGGTCCTGGTAATGGGTGCGTGCGACCTCGATGCCCGGATCCCCGGTGAAGATCAACTCCGCCCAGCGGGCGGCGAACTCCCTCCCCCGCCCCGACGAGCCGGCCTGCAAGAGGACGGGCCGGCCCTGCGGGCAACGCGGCACCGTGAGCGGGCCGCGCACGCTGAACCATTGGCCCTCGTAGTCCAGGTCGTGGACCTTGGCGGGATCGGCGAAGAGCGGCGTGGCCCGGTCGAGCACCAGGGCGTCGTCGTCCCAGGTGTCCCACAGTCCGGTGGTCGCCTCGAGGAACTCGTCTGCACGGTCGTAGCGAAGATCGTGCGGTATGGCCTCCTTCAGACCGTAGTTCTGAGCCTCGCTGTCGTTCACCGACGTCACGACGTTCCAGGCGGCGCGTCCGCCCGACAAGTGGTCGAGGGTGGCAAACGTGCGAGCGACGTGGAATGGCGTGTAGTAGGTCGTCGAATAGGTGGCACCGAGACCGATGCGGGCGGTCACCGCCGCGCAGATCCCCAGGACCACGCTCAGGTCGAGCTTGACCGGGCGGGCACCCGTGCGAACCGCCTGGGCGACCGAGCCCCCGTAGATGCCGGGCATGGCGAGGCGGTCGTCGAAGAACATGAGGTCGAAGCACCCGTCCTCGAGTGTCCGGGCCAACTTCTCGTAGTAACCCGCGGTGAGGAAACCGTGCTCGGTGGCCGGGTACCGCCAGGAACCGGCGTAGACCGTCGCGTTCCCTGCCTGCATGAAGCCCACGAGCGCCATCTTCCGTCGCCTGCTCTCGCCCATTGAGTCCCCCTGCGACGAACTACGCCGGGTCTTCCGGCGCCGCACGCTTCAGCAGCCGGTCGACGTTCGCCCGGAGCTCGGGGGAGACGAACGAGCGGTCCTCGGCGGTGAGCGCGAAATCCAGCGCGGCGAGGACCGCGTGCTCGAGCTGGATGTTGACCACCCGCTTGGTGTCCTCGACCGCTTGCTTGGGGAGGCGGGCGATTCGCCGTGCGCACGCCAGAGCCTGATCGAGCACCTCGTCGTCGGCCACGACGTGATTGGCCAGTCCGATCTCGGCCGCCCGACGCGCCGGAATGCGCTCTCCCGTCAGCGCATACTCCTTGGCCAGCTGCAGGCTGGTCAGCATCGGCCAGACCACGGGCCCTCCGTCGGCGGCGACCAATCCCACCATGACGTGTGGATCGGCGAGGTGCGCGCTCTCCGCCATGTAGACGACGTCGGAGAGCGCGACCAGGCTGCAGCCGAGCCCGACGGCCGGACCGTTGACGGCGGCGACGATCGGTAGCCGGCATCGCACCATGCCGGTGACGATCTGGCGGCCGTGGCGGAGCGACTCGTGTCGCAGCTCGGCGTCCTTCGACAACTCGTCGATGTAATTGAAGTCGCCGCCGGCCGAAAAGGCGCGGCCCGCACCGGTGAGCACCGCGACCCGTGCCTCCTGGTCGTCGTCGAGCTGGGGCCACAGCGCAGCCAGCCCGCTATGGAGCGGGTGGTTTGTGGCATTGAGCTCATCGGGCCGGTTCAACGTGACGACGCGTATCGCGCCGTCGGCGCTGACCTGCAGCTCCTCGGGAAGGTCGTAGGTGCTCATGACGTGGGCAGTTCCAGGATTCGGCTGGCGACCAGGTTGCGCTGGATCTGCGAAGTGCCGCCCATCACGCTCTGGGCCCGGCTGTAGAGGTAGACCCTCAGCCAGGTGTCGTCCCCGAGGGAGGGTCGCGCCCCGCCGATCGACAGCGCCGCATGCCCCACCGCCTGCTCGGCCGCCGTCATGAGCAGCTTGTCGACCGACCCCTCCGGGCCGTGAGAGATGCCGTCGAGACGGGCCGAGAGTCGCCGGCAGACGTGGAGCCGCAGGACCTCCGTCTCCACGAGCGCCCATGCGAGGTCCCGGCGCTGCTCGTGCCCGTACTCGTGGGGCGACGTCCGCACCCGCTCTCCCAGCTCCCTGACCAGCTTGCGATAGCGAGCCACGTACCCGAGCTCTCCCGGCTCGCGCTCGTGGCTGACGATCGTCATCGCGAGGGCCCACCCCTCGCCCGGCTCGCCGATCATGTTGCAGGCTGGGACGCGGACGCCATCGAAGGTCACCTCGCCAAACTCGCGTGTGACGCCGTTGATCATCTTGAGCGGGCGCTGCTCGATCCCGGGCTGACGCATCGGGACCGCGAAAGCGGAGAGCCCGCGGTGCTTGGACGCGTCCGGATCCGTCCGGGCCAGTACCAGGCACCACTCGGCCGCGTCGGAGTAGCTCGTCCAGACCTTGTGCCCGGTAATGACGTACTCGTCTCCCTCCGGGACGGCGCGGGTGCGCAACGAGGCCAAGTCGGAGCCCGCGTCGGGCTCGCTGAATCCCTGGCACCATCGATCCCGCCCGCTCACGAGTCCGGGCAGGAAACGGCGCTGGACGTCCGCACTGCCATGGCGGAGGAGGCCCTGCACGAGGTACCCGACGCTCGGGCGCGGGGGCGCACCGGCAGAGGCCAGCTCGTCGTCGAGGATCACGTCGTAGACGCTCGGCAGACCATGGCCTCCGACCTCGACGGGCCAGGACAGGCCGAAGTAGCCCGCGTCGTACAGCGTCCGGTGCCAGTCCGCCTGGGCGGCCCAGTACGCGTCGGCTGTGGAGGAGGGTGGAAGACCGGGGTTGTGGTCACAGATCCACGCCCGAAGCCGAAGCCGGAATTCGCCCTCCTCGGGGGAATCACCGAAGTCCATGTTGACCCCCGACGCCAGAGCCCGCCAACGCGGGCGCCCACTCGTCCCTCAGCGTCCGGCGCAGCACCTTCCCCGAGGGCGTGCGCGGGATGGCATCGACGAGCACGACGCCGTGCAGGCGTTTGTATCCCGCGAGTGCATCGTCCACCAGCTGGACGAGGTCGTCCACCTGCACCGTCGAGCCGGCCTCGAGCTGCACTGCCGCCACCGGCACCTCCCCGGAGCGCGCGTCGGCCAATCCGAACACCGCGCAGTCGACAACCGCGGGGTGACCGTGCAGTACCGACTCGATCTCTGCGGGGGCGACCTGGAACCCGCTCACCTTGATCATCTCCTTGCGGCGGTCGGTCAGATGGACCCAACCTTCGGTTTCGAGCCAGCCGACGTCGCCCGTCCGGTACCAGCCGTCGGCAAAGGCCCCCGCAGTCGCGTCATCGGGCAGGTAGCCGGCCATGGCCGACCCGCTCTTCACCTGGATCTCGCCCACCTCTCCCGTCGCGAGCACGGCGCCGGTGTCGAGGTCGACCGCTCGGAGTCGGACATCGCCGACGGGCAGACCGGCCGAGTCCAGACGCCAGACATCCGGTCGGGTGACGGGGTTGGCCGCGATCACCGGGACCTCGCTGGCACCGTACGCTGGCAACCAGCGCACACCCGAGCGCGCCGTGACCGTCTCGGCAACCGACGCCGTCACGGGCGTCGCCCCCCACATGATGTAGCGGAGCGAGGACAGGTCGAAGTCCTCCAGGTGCTGATGGTTGGCCATGGCCAACGCGATGGGCGCGACCGCCATCTCGAGGGTCATCCGCTCCGCCTCGATGAAGTGCAACTCCTCGTCGAGGTCGAAACGCCGATGCAGTCGCACGGTGGCGGCGGACGCGGCGGCCGCCAGCAGGTTGAGGAGACCGAGGATGTGCGACGGTGGCGTCGCGACCTGGAAACGATCCGCGTGCCCGAGCCCGAGCGCCAGGCACCAGTGCGCCGTGGCAAGACGCAGGGAACGATGCGTGTGGCGGACCGCCTTGGGCGAGTCAGTCGTGCCGGAGCTAAAGACGAGCACGACGTCGTCACGCTCGCCCACGATGGCAGGCGGCGCTGGTTCGGTGCTCGTACGGTCGATTGCCCCGGCCGCCTGCGCACCGTCCAGGTCGAGCACACCGCCCGCTCCCAGGTGCTCGGCGAGCAAGTCGACACCCGGCCCGTCGGCGATCGCGAAGATCGGGCCCGTGAGGCGGACCGCCTCGTCGACCTCGAGTGCTTTCCAGGAGGCGTTGAGGAGCACGGACACCGCGCCGAGCTTGCTGGCCGCGTGCACTGCCGCGACAAACTCGGGACGGTTGGACGTCATGACGGCGACGCGATCGCCGGCGCGCACGCCCAGGCCCGCAAGGTGTCGTGCCGCCGCATTGCTCGCCCGGCTCAGCTCCGCGAAGGTCCAGCGGTCGGGACCGGAGAGAACGGCCGGCGCGTCGGGGAATCGGGCCGCCGCTGACTCGAGCCCGCCGTGCATGAGGCCCGTAGCCATCGGAAACATTCTTCTCCGAATTGAGATCGAGCGTCAACAACGGCGAAATGTAGGGTTATCGCCATGAGCGAGGGTCCGCCCACGACCGACATGGCACCCGGCGGCGTCGACGAGGACACCCGGTCGGAGATCATCGAGACCGTCCGTGCCTTTGTGCGCCGTGACGTGATCCCGGTGGCCGCGGAGCTCGAGCGCACCGACTCCTTTCCCGAGGAGATCGTGGGGACGATGCGAGAGCTCGGGCTCTTCGGCGTCACCATCCCCGAGGCCTACGGAGGGCTGGGGCTCGACCTGTTGACCTACATCGGTGTGATCGAGGAGCTGGCCTACGGGTGGATGAGCCTCACCGGGATCGTCAACACCCACACCATGGCGGCCACGTTGATCCTCGCCCATGGCACCGAGGAGCAGAAGCGCCGCTGGCTGCACACCATGGCCTCGGGCGAGCGCCGGGGCGCGTTGTCGCTCTCGGAGCCCGACGCGGGCAGCGACACGCGAAACATCTCCTGCAAGGCGCGGCGCGACGGCGACGAGTACGTGCTCAACGGCAGCAAGGCCTGGGTCACCAACGGCGAGCGCGCCAGCATCGTGGCCTTGGCGGCGCGCGCCGAGGAGGGCATCTCCGCATTCATCGTCGAAAAGGAGCCGGGTTCCCGCTTCGAGGGCATCACGGTCAGCAAGCACGTCGACAAGCTGGGCTACCGGGGCGTCGAGACGGTGGAGATGAGCTATGCCGACCATCGCATCCCTGCCGACAACGTCGTCGGCGAGCTCGGGCGCGGTCTGCCCCAGATCCTGGGCGTGCTCGAGGTCGGACGCATCAACATCGCCGCCCGTGCGGTCGGTGTGGCACGGGCGGCCTTCGACGCGGCGCTGGCCTACTCGCTGCAACGCGAGACCATGGGCAAGGTCATCGGCGAGCACCAGGCGATCCAGCTGAAGCTGGCCGACATGGCGACCCGGCTGGAGGCAGCCCGCCTGCTCACCCGCAACGCCGCCATACGGCGGGCGGAGGGACTGCGCTGCGACGTCGAGGCGGGAATGGCGAAATTGTTCGCCAGCGAGACAGCCCTCGAGCTGGCGATGGAGGCCATGCGCATCCATGGTGGCGTGGGATACACGACCGAGTTCCCCGTCGAACGTCTCTACCGGGACGCCCCGCTCATGGTCATCGGTGAGGGCACGAACGAGATCCAGCGCATGGTGATCGCCCGCGGGCTGCTGGCGAGGGCTCGCGGCCAGGCCTGAGGCTCAGTCACCGCCAGCAACCGGCCGTCCGCGCCGCGCCGGTTCTCGCAACTCGGCCAGGATCTCCTCGGTGTGCTGTCCCAGCTGCGGCGCCGGAGCCGCCGGGCGCACGGGCAGGTCCGAGAAGCTCACCGGCCCATTGACCGACCGGTGCATGGTCCCGTCCTCATCCTGCCGCTCGAGAAATCCGTCGTTGGCGGCCAGCTGGGGGTCCCGAAGGACGTCGGCCGGACCCTGGGCCGGGGCCCACCACACGCCCTCGCGATCGAAACGCTCAGCCCAGACCTCGAGCGTCTCCTGCCCGACGATCTCGTCGACGATCGCGATCACCTGGGTCCGGTGCCTCCGCAGCGCCGCCGCGTCGGCGAACCGCGGGTCGTCGCGCAGGTCCTCACGACCGAGCGCCCGGCAGACCTTATCGATGTGGCGGTTCGCCTCGAGGCAGGTGAAGAAGAACCAACGGCCGTCCTTCGTCTTGTAGGAGTTCATGAGCGGCGACTGGTTGGCCTGCCTCGGCTCCGCACCGGCCACCTTGCCCAGTGCCTCCTGGAGGCTGAGGTCCCACCCGAGCACGTAGGTTCCGGTTCGCATGAGGGACACGTCGACAACCCGGCCGCGGCCCGTGTGCCGTTGCTCGAGGACCGCGGCGAGCAGCCCCGACAGCGCGGCCAACCCGCTGATGTGATCCCCGATGCCGCCGCGGGCGTTGAGCGGGTGCCCCTCGTTGTTGGACAGCTGCACCGAAAGGCCCGAACGCGCCCAGAAGGCACCGATGTCGTACGCCGGACGATGACGGTCCTCCCCCCGCAGTCCGTACCCGCTCACGCAGCAGTAGACGAGGCGGGGGTGGCGGGCGACCGTGTCCGCAGGCTCCAGGCCGAGCCCGTCGAGGGCGTCGGAGCGCAGGTTGGTCACGAAGACGTCGGCGCCTGCCAGCAGCTCCTCGAGCCGGTCCCGAGCCTCGGAATCGCGCAGGTCGAGTACGACGCTGCGCTTGCCGCGGTTGTCCAGCGCGAAGGCGGGGTTGGGGAGCTCCTGTCCGATCCCCAACGAGCCGAAGGCGTGGCGCATGGGGTCCCCACCCGGCTGCTCGACCTTGACCACGTCAGCGCCCCAGTCCGCCAGGAGGGCGGCCGCCGAGGGCGCGGCGACCCAGACGCCCATCTCGACCACTCGGAGGTCTGCCAACGCCGACAGCCCCCTGGGCCCCGGGCTCGTCATACCGACGCCCCCCGTGTGCAAGCGGCGGCTCGCTCCCTCAGGTCGTCCTTGAGCACCTTCCCGGTGGCGTTGCGGGGCAACTCGTCGACGATCTCGACGACGCGCGGGACCTTGTAGTTGGCCATCTCCTGGCGGCTCCACTGAATGATCTCGTCGGCCGTGACGGGCTGGGCGGGGACGACGAAGGCCATCCCGACCTCGCCGAGCCGCCCGTCGGGGATGCCGACCACCGCGGCCTCTTGCACCCCGGGATGTCGCAGCAGCACGTTCTCGATCTCTGCGGGGTACGCGTTGAACCCCCCGACGATGAACATGTCCTTGACCCGCCCGACGATCTTTAGCCGACCGGCGTCGTCGAATGCCCCGAGGTCGCCGGTACGCAGCCACCCGTCGGGGGACAACGCCTTGGCCGTCTCGTCGGGGTCGTCGAGGTAGCACTCCATCACGCTGGGGCCCCGCACGAGCACCTCGCCCGCGTCGCCCGCACCCACCTCGGCGGCGCCGGCGTCGACGAGGCGCACCTCGAACCCGGGGCGCGGCCGACCCACGGTGGTTGCGATGGCCTCCGGGTCGTCGTCATCCGAGGTCCCGCACGCCGTACCGGCCTCGGTCAGGCCGTACCCGGTGACGACCCTCGAGAAGGGCAGCTCGTCGTGGATCCGCCGGATCAGCTCCACCGGGATGTCGGCTGCGCCGGTCACGGCGACGCGCAGGGTCGAGAGATCGTGTCCGCTGCGGGCGGGGTGGTCGAGGATCGCCTGGTAGAGGGTCGGAGGACCGGGAAGAACCGTCACGCGCTCCCCCTGCACCCGGGACAGCACGTGGTCCACGTCGAACACCGCCTCGGGCAGCATGGTGGCGCCGGCGGCGACGCAGGCGAGGATGCCCGCCTTGAGGCCGAACATGTGGAAGAACGGGTTCACCATCAGGTAGATGTCCCCCGACGTGAGCCCCGTCATGGCGACCCAGTCGGTAGCGACGTGCAGCGTGCGCCCGTGGGTCATCACCGCGCCCTTGGGCCTTCCGGTCGTGCCCGAGGTGAAGAGAATGTCGGAGCGGTCTCCGGGGCCGAGTGCGGCACTGCGGCGTTGGAGCGCCGCGTTGGTGTCCGGACACGACCGCGCCAGGAAGTCTCGCCAGGCCACCGACCGACCCGTCGCAGCCCCCCGGGCCGCGATGACAGTCGTGAGCGCGGGGAGGTCGGCGCTCCGGTCCTCGAGCATCGCCACGTAGTCCTTGCCGAGGAAGTCGGTGACGGTGACCACGGCGCGCGCTCCGCTCCGCCGAAGGATCTCCACGGCTTCGGGACCCTTGAACCGCGTGTTCACCGGCACGAGCACCCCGCCAGCGCTGAGAATTCCGAGTGCGGCGATCACCCATTCGACGCTGTTGAAGGCCCACAAACCGACCCGCTCGCCCGGCTCGATCCCGGAGGCCACCAGGGCGGCGCCGAACTCACGGGCGGCGCCAGCCAACTCTGCATAGGTCAGCCTCGTCTCACCGTCTCGGATCGCCAGCCGGTCGGTGAAGCGCACCTCCGCGGCCGCGAGCAGGTCGGGCACGGAGTCCGAACGGTCTGCGCCTTGCGGCGACGCCGTCACTGCCTGCCGGTGGAGGCGTCAAGGATTGAGAACGCTGCTCTTGCCACCGAATAATGTTACTTTCAAGAAGCGTTCCGACAAGGGCCCAGCTGGCGGCGGTGCCGGCTGCGAGATGAGGGGGCCACCGTGGTGTCCGGACCGTATTGCGACCAGATGCCCGCGCTTCTCGGCCGGGGGGTGGCGAGCGGCCCCGACACGGGACGATGACCAAATCGCAGCGGAGCCAGGAGCTGCGTCTCGCGCCGATCCCCCACGCTCAATGGGACGACGAGACCCGCGCCGCCTTGCTCGCGCACCTGCGGCGTCCAGAGATCTACCTCTCGGGATCTCCCCACGCCCCACCCATGCCCATCGTGCTGGAGCTGTTTGCCCACCACCTCCCGCTGAGCGAAACCTGGCTGGCGTTCTCCGACATGCTGGCAAGCGAGGAGTCCCGGTTGGAACCCACTCACCGCGAGCTGATGATCCTCCGCGTGGCCTGGCGTACCGGATCGGGCTACGAGTGGAGTCAGCACGCTCGTATCGGTCGCGAGTTGGGACTTGCCGAGGCACAGCTCGCCGCCCTGCCCCAGGGTGCCAGTGCCGCCGTCTGGTCACCACTGGAGCGCGCGCTCTTGACGGCGGTGGACGAGATCGTCGACGACTTCTCGGTCGGGGACGAAACGTGGACCATGCTCGCGTCGTCGCTCGAGCCTCCTCAGCTCTTCGAGTTGCTCTTCGTGATCGGTGGTTACGTGGCGCTGGCGGGCGTGCTCAACAGCATCGGCCTGCGAGGAGCACTCCCCGCTCCGGACGACGGATGACGGGTGGAGTCGGCGGAAGTCAGCTCGAACTGGCCGTCGAGGTTCCCGGGATGTCCGTTCCGCACACCGGCTGGGAGGAGGTCGGCACGAACCCATTGGCCTGCGCCTGGACGATCCAGGTGCACTGCTTGGACGGGTCATGCCCGAAGATCGTCGAGTAATTGATGGAGATGGGCAGAAGGCCGTTGGCGTTGTAGGACTTGAGCCCTCTCAGCGCCTTGATGACCCCCTGGTGCGTGGGGTTCTTCCCCGCCATCTCCAAGCCCTTGATCATCAGGTCGGCACCGCCCCACGCCTCGTACTGCATGAACGTCGGGAATTGCCCCGGTGAGAAGTGGGCGTACTTTTGCAGCGCCGACGACATCTGCCGGGTGGCATCGTTCGGCAGGGACCAGGGCCGGTACAGGGAGAGGAAGTAGGCGCCCTGGAGGTCCTGCCAGGTCTGCGAGTGGATGACGCTCGGGTCGTAACCGGTCGCGTACACGGCCACCTTGATCTTCACTCCCGCCTGCTTGAGGGAGGTCGCGAGGGCGAAGTTCGAGTTGTCGTCCAGGTTGGGCCACAGGGCGTCCACGTGCTTCTGCTTGGCAATGAGCGCCGGCGTGGTGAAATCGGTGGTGCCGAACGGTAGCGAGGTGTCCTCGACGCCGACCTTGCCGCCGGCGTACTCGAACGATCGCGCGGTACCGATCGTCGCCCGGGTGGAAGAGGGGGAGATGCTGTATCCGTATGTGGCGACCGTCGTCCCTCCGTACTTCTTGAGGATCGTCCCCTGGAGCGTGTTGACCGGATACTTGGGATCCACGCTGCCCTCGTCGGCAGCGAACATGTTGGTGTAAGGCTGCTCGCCCCACTCGGGGCCGTCCCCGTAGAAGCCGGTGACCGGCACTCCGGCTTGCTCGGGGTACTTCGCGGCCGCAAAGAAGAGAGCGCTCTCCGAGACGATTCCGAACGCCCCGCGAGAGAGCGCGTTCTGCACTCCCGTCGTGACGGCCGTCGGGCTTGTCTGGTCGTCGATCACCAAGGGGACGAGCTTGTGGCCGTTGACCCCGCCCTGTGCGTTCTGCAGGGCGAGCCGCGCCTCGAAGGCGGCGGGAACTCCTTGGTCCTCGGGCGATGCGGGCCCGCTGAGCGAGGTGACGACGGCCAGCGTGATGGGCGCGGGTGCTGCCGAAGCGGGCGCCGCGGCGGCGTAGGGAATGACCGACGAGAGCAGACAAGCTCCGGCGATAGCGATGGCCAACCGAGTCCACCGTGCTTGCATGTGCCCCCCTACCTGCCGCAATGGTCCTCTCGTTTTTGAGATCGGGAATATCCTACCGCCAGAACCACCAGATTGGCAGGCGTCGGTGGACTTTCCCGATGAGGAAGCGACCGGGACGGTGGACTCGTGGCTGGCTGCGCACCTTCGATGGTGACGACCGCTACGAGCCCCTACCGTGCGGCCCCATGGCGAGGGCCACGCGGGAGGACGTGGGGCAGGTCCTCGGTGGTGAGGATGCCCGGGCGGGCGGCACAGACGTAGGGGATGGCATTGACGGGCCCATTGGCATTGAACGCGGGTACGTACGAACCCAAGTCGCCCAGGGGAACGGGGAACGGCATGCTGACGTCGAACGGGGCGTCCCCGTGCACTCGGATCCGCCAGCCCGTCGGTTGCAAGCCCCAATCCGGATCGACGTCCCTCGAAACGAAGGCGTACTGGGTGAAGCGGATCCGATCGACGCCGCCGCTGCGGCCTTGCACGACGATCCGTTGCGCGGCAGCCGTCCCTGCTCTGATCTCGCCAGCGACGATCTCGAGGTCCTCCTTGGCCGCCGCGACGCCGCCCTCGGCCGTCCACTCGTCGATCGTGAAGCCGGCCATGTCTGCCAGCACGGTCAGCGCAGGCTGGTACTCGCCGAAGAGGTGGTTCTTGCGCCGGTCCGGGTCGAACTCGGACAGAGGCTTTCCGAACCGCATCTGCTCCATCACCATGTGCGGAGACGGCCGACGCGAGAGATCGCCAAACTCCTCGATCTCGATCAGGTCCACCTGACGCTGCACCGAGAGCAAGGCCATCGGGACGGTCTCGGTGATGAACCCTGGATCGCTCCCGCTCGCCCACAGGGAGGTGTTGCCCCTTTCGCACGCGTCGACCAGACGACCACGGAGCACCTCGCCAAGCCGAAGGCCGCGAGCGATCAGATCGGTACAGGTGGTGACGACGTTGACGCCGTTTTGCAGCAAGGCCGCCACGTCGTCGACGACCTCTTCCCTGGTGAGTCCGGCCCGCGTCGCCCCGCTCCCGGTCGCGCGAGGCATGTAGACGCAGCAGTCGGCCTCGATCCGCAACATGGCTTCGCGATTCGTTGTCGCCATCACGCCGGTCGGACCTTCATGGCAAAGCTCACCGGCATCGATTCCGTCCTTTGCCGGGTCGTAGACGAGGACGCCGACGAGTTGGAGCGATGGGTGCCGGATCACCTCCCGGAGTGCACGCTGACCCGTGTTGCCGGTCGCCCACTGGATCACGCGGCACATCGAAGAATTCATGCTTCCCCTGTCCCCCGGGCGAAACGGAGTGAGCCTAGTGCCCCGCTGGTGCGCCTGAGGGACTCGGGTCGAGCATGGCCGTTTGGGTCACGACCATGCCGGCGGCTTTCAACCTGCCCGACGGTGGAGATCCCAGACGCACCACGAAGTAGGTGGTCACCAGGGTCTCCGGCCCGGTGAGGGGGACTCTGACGAAGCCCTCCGGTATGTAACGGTCGTCCATTCCGGTGAGCCACACCGTCGCGGCAGCCTGCGCGCCGACGGCTTCTGGCACGGCGCCCGAGACCCGCGGCGCACCGACGCGCAAGAGTGGTGCGCGCGCCGCGCGGAAGGACGCTTCCAAGGCGTCGTGGAGGGTGGCGTTGACCGCTCGGTCGGGAAGGGCGAGCGGAGTTCCCTCCAGTTCGGCCACCCCCACCCTGCTCCGGGTGGCCAGAGGGTGCGTCCGTGCGACCAGGAGATCGACGCGTTGGACGCGCCAGGGAGTACGTCGCAGACCCCCGACCTCGGGGATCTCTATTCCAAGGCCGGCGTCGAATTGTCCCTCGAGGATGGCCCCGATCAGTTCGTCAGCCCATAGCTCCCGGACCTCGGGCTCCGGGTTGAGATGCGCCTCCCGAAGGGCCACGAGGAGCTCCTGGAGCTGGCCGAATGACGTGGCCGGCGTGAACGCGAGCCGCAGGGGAGCCCCGAGCCGACCCTCCCCCGACGCCCGTTGCAATGCGTCGTCGACGGCCTCCAGAGCGGACCGCAGGCGTTGGACCAGCACTTGTCCGTGGACGGTCGGCTCGACCCGCCGCGTGTTTCGAGTGAAGAGCTCCGTGCCGAGCGTCCGCTCGAGACGCTGGACCGAGGCGGACACGGACTGCTGGGTCAGGTGGAGACGCCGGGCCGCAGCCGTGAAGGTTCCTTCTTCGGCCACCGCGACGACCGCCCTGAGCTGGCGCAGTTCCACATCCACAACCACGGACTGTAGGTCTCACGCCGAATCGTTGTTTCTCTCCGAGCCGGGCGGGCGTGAAGATAGCGGCCGCAGCGTCACGTAGGAGGGAGATCTCATCGGTGAGATCGGAATTTGCGGCTGCGGGAGGCCATCATCGTCGCCACTCATGACCTCGTCGTTCGCGGTGCCGTCGTGGTCGATGGCACAGGAGCACCTCGACGCGTCGCCGACGTGGCCGTCGATGGCGGGGTGATCACCCACGTTGGCAGGGTCGCCGGACGAGGCGCAGAGGAGCTGGACGCAACGGACCAGGTGCTCGCGCCGGGGTTCATCGATCCGCACACCCACCTCGACGCCAGTCTGTTCTGGGATCCCGACGTCACGCCCTCGTCGTCCTATGGCGTGACCACCGTCTTGACCGGCAACTGCGGGTACGCCCTGGCGCCGATCGACGAGAGCGGACGGGACTATGTGATCGACGTGATGAGCTTCGTGGAGCAGATCCCACGGGCGGCCATCACCGCAGGTGTTCCCTTTGACTGGGCAACTCTCCCAGAGTATTTCGACCGACTGTCGACGCTCCCGGTATCGGTCAACCACGCGACGTTCGTCGGGCATGTACCCGTCCGAACGACCGTCATGGGCTCCGAAGCCGCCCATACACGAGAGGCCTCCACTGACGAGTTGGAAGCGATTGTCAAGCTCGTGCGCCAGGGCCTCGACCTCGGAGCGCTGGGCTTTTCGACGGACCAGTGCGTCGGCAACTTCGGCCCTGGCTTCGAGCCGCTCCCCGGCCAGGTTTGCGCCGAAGACGAGCTTCTCGCCGTTGCCGGCGTGCTTGGCGAAGCGGAGGGGCCAGGGGTGTTCGCAATGGTCCCCGCGTCACTGAACCAGCAGCGCCCCCAACGGGAAGCGGACCTCGGTTGGCACCTGAGGTTGGCCGAGGCCAGCGGTCGTCCCGTCGTGATCGGCCCCGTCTTTGATCGCTGGTTCGACGTCGGCCTCGGCTTCGACATGGTTGAGCTGATCGCCCGACGCAGCCGCCCGGGGGCACGTGTCGTTCCTCAGGTGGCGACCCGGATCTTCGAGCTGTGGACCCGACTCGACATGCCGGGGTTGGTGGTTCGATCCCTTCCGACCTGGTCGGCGGCCGCCGACAACGGGGGCGCCGCAGCGGTACAACTGCTGGCAGCCGACGATGAAGCGCGAGACACTCCGGAACGAGGCTGCGCACATCCAAGCGAACATGATCTGGTCGGGACGATGGGACCACGTGCGTCTGCGCTGGTCTCCCTCCCGCCCGGACCTGCAGAACCTGACGATTGACGAGGTGGCGCAGCGGCTCGGGTCGACGCCAACCGATGCCCTCCTCGATCTCGCCGTCGCCGATGCGTTCGAGACCCAGATCGCGTCGGAGATGGCGAACGGAAACGACGAGGAGATCGGCCGCATGCTCGCCCACCCCCACGCCATGATCGGCGCATCCGACGCTGGAGCGCACGTACTTGTCCAACACCGACTCGTGCTACGCGATCTGGACCCTGCAGCACTGGGTGCGCGAACATGGCGTGCTCACCTTGGAGGACGCGGTGCGAAAGCTGACAGCCGACCAGGCCGCACTCTTCGGCATCAAGGACCGGGGTCGTGTGGCACCCGGCCTCGCCGCCGACCTGGTCGTCTTCGACCCAGATGGAGTCGGCACGACGGGTGTGCGCTTCGTGCAGGATCAGCCGGCGGGCGGGCGACGGCTCGTCACCGAGGCCGAGGGCGTCTCGGCATCGATCGTCAACGGAGTGATCGCGACGAGAAACGGCCAGTCCACCGGGGCCAGGGCCGGCCGGTTCCTGCGGGCACCACGATGAGCACGGAGACGTCCGCGAGTAGATGAGGACCTGATCCGACGGTTCCACGAAGACGGCTTCTTCGTGCTGCCCGAGGTGCTCGACGCCAGTGCGGTGGCCCGGGCGCGTGCGGCTTCGGCGGCGGCAGCCCGCGAGGCGGCTGCCTCCGGATACCCGGTCGTGATGGAGGCGCTCGACCCCGGGGGACGCAACATCCGGATGCCCGACCTGCTTGCCTACGATCGCCTGTTCGTCGAGCTCGCCATGCACCCTCGGGTCGTGTCCTACGTCGCCGCGCTGCTGGGTGACGACTGGATGTTGTCCAACTTCACCGGCAACAACGCGCTGCCCGGCAGCCAGTCGATGAACGCGCACTGCGACCAGTCGACGATCATGCCTGAGCCGTGGACCGACGTCTGGTGTCTCAACGCGATCTGGTGCCTCGATGACGTCGACGAGGGCAACGGTGCGACCCGCTACCTTCCGGGAAGCCACCGATTTACCCGCTTCGCCGAGGTCCCGACAGACCCGAAGGCGGGCATGCGGCCCTTCGAGGCCGAGCGCGGGGTCGGTGGTCTTCATGCACGGCCGGATGTGGCACACCTCCGGCGCGAACACCAGCGCCGATCGAGAGCGGACGATGCTCTTCGCGTTCTACGCCCGGGGATTCCTCCGACTGCAGGCCAACTGGTGGCAGATCATCTCGAGTGCGGACCAGGCCGGCTTGCCCGACGACGTGCGGGATCGCCTGGGCCTGGTCTGGCCGAATCGGGGCTACGGCTCCTATCTCGTTGGCACCAACCCGCAGCCAGCGCTCGGAGACGCCCGTCCGAGGGGCGCCATCTAGGGCTTCCTAGCCCGGCGACCGGCCCAAAAGGGTGGATCCATCCGCATCTCGAAGAGCTGCTCATAGGAAGTGGCGACGACCGGTTGAGGCCGCCTCTCCGATGACTTGAGGCACCAAGAATTGGCGCCCCCGGCAGGACTCGAACCTGCGACGCACGGTTTAGGAAACCGACGCTCTATCCACTGAGCTACGGGGGCCGGACTGGGCGAAAACCTGGGCCAAAACTACGCAAGAGCAGCTGTGACCGAAGGCACCCTTACATTTTACGCCGCGCTGGCCTTTCGACCAGCTGGTGGGCCATCCCCTCCGCCTTGGAATCTGAGGGGGGCCAGCGGCGCAGCCCCGGGTGTGAGGGCAACACGGAGCCTCGTGCCGGCGCACGGCTGCTACTGACACTTAGTTGGTCCGTCCACTGACATTTGACTGACAAGTTCAGTGGGCTACTGAAGTTGGCTGCGTCTCTACAATGCCTGTAGAGACCCGATGAACGTGTCAGTCGGTCACCGTTCTGACCTGCAGCTTTGGCTGTGCGGACTACCCACATGTCAGTGATTTGGACCGCCTCAGTTGTCAGTGATCAATTCCGGATCGAATGCCCTGGTCAAGGGCCTCCCGTTGTTGGTCACCGCTCTGGGCGACGATGAGTGCCGACAGGCTGCGCCGTCCTCTTTTCGACAACTACAAAATTGCGCCAGGACGCCCCTCCACAGGCTCTCGCGAAATACCTCTATCGGCGGAACGCTACCGGCAAGCCTCCAACGAAAACCGCTAGCTTCGTCGATCGCGAGTCGATAGAGGAAGTCGATGTGCTCGTTGCCAAAGGGGGACCAGCGAGACTCACCGTCCACTCCGAGGCCTTCCGGTAAGCGTTCGATATCCTTCGCTTACTTCAACCGGAAACGAGACCTCCCGCTTCTTTGCACTCTGTATCCCGTAATTCTGGCCACCTCAGCATCCGCCAGCCTGCGGTCCAAGAGCGGGTGAGCTCGCGATCAGGTACCACTCCCCCGCGTGAGCACCCACATCAATCCAGTTGTTGGAGAGCTGCAACGATGCGCGCTGGCCCACGGCAAGTAACTTTGTCCCAAGGTAGCTGGTCGTGGCGTTCGGGGATCGCACCTTGCGAATCCTCCAGCCGTAGCCCTCTAGGCGCTCAACCATCCTCGACGGCTCCGTACTTTCGGCAACCGACATCACGCTTTGGTACGTCACGTTGGACCATCCGGCTGACGCGCCATCGCACGAGTCCCATCGTGGCTCACTCGAAGATGATCCGGTCACGTGTACACCCACATCCCGAGCGGCTGGAACGATGGATTCTTTCATGGATCTCAGGATAAGGCCGCCGGGATCGCCGGAAGTCGGGGTTTTCGTAAGTTCCAGTATTCCGATGGTCGCAAAGGCGGCGACGAAGAGCGCTGAGATTACCCAGACGAGTCGTCCTCGCCTTCTGCCCGCTATCAACTGATCATGCAAGCCCACCTGAGGTGAGATGACACGAGGCTGGCTTTATGGTCCGTACCCGGGCACATACTTCCAACTTCTAGAATCATCGATCTAGCTCTCAGGTAGTCAGTGGGCCACGATCGGCTTCCACTGGTGAAGGCACTTGCCGAGAAAATACCACGCCTCTGGCGGCGACCTCATGCTCGTTCATCCCCACCCTCCCAACAAAAACGACGGACCAAGGTCGTCGCATGGTTGTTGGTGGTCGGCAATGTGGCCCTACTGACATCTAGTTGGTCCGTCCACTGACATTTCACTGACAAGTACCGTGGGCAACTGGCAGGTTGCCCGGGTCTCGACAATGCCGCTGTTGGATGACACTTCACTTTTCAAATTGAAAGATCGCTGAGCTGCGACTTCGCAATTTGATCCCTATCCCAATAGGGGATTTCTTGACAAGAAATCCCCCCGGCGGCCGCTCCGCACGGCTCGGGACTGTCGAGTGGCCTCAGAATCTCCCCATCTTGAGCACCATTGTTGCTCTGCAGGCAGCCATTCAAGCTCACTCATGGTGTTGATAACCATGAGTCCCGATCGATCTCATAGAACAATGCCCACACGGCGTCCCGTCGATCATTGACCGAGACTGCGCTCAGCCGAGTCGGGTCGCGGTGATCAAGACCGTCTCGAAGGGCACGACGAACGAGCCGCCGTAGTCGTCGATCGTCGTCCCGATAGCATCGAGCAGACGGCGTCGAAGATGCGGCTCAGGGGCCCGGTATTCGCTGTATGACTGGAGCAACTCCAGCCACTCATCCCGTTGGCAGCCCTGCGTCCAGGCAGACCATCGCTCACTCGCCGAACCGAACTCGGGTGCCGCCGCGATGGCGCCGGCCGCGCCCGTAGACCCCTGAGGCGACACCCTCCAGGCGACCGGTACCTCCGCTGTGCGAACCCCGATCGCCTCAGAGCGGCAGAATAATTCATGCGCAGGGCGCCGGTCACGTCGCCGAAGGCTGGCCCGGGCTGGTGGATCCCCGCTACGCGCTCGCCGGTTCTCCGAACGTGGTCGAGCCCCTTTGTTATCATGCTGCACGGACCGAGGCTCGCCCTAACTGGGCGTCGGGAGGGTCAGTGAAAAAGGTGCGCGCACTCCTGGTCGCCGGTGGCCTGGTCGCCGGTGGCCTGGTCGCCGGTGGCCCGGCGACCCTCTTGGTCGCCGGTGTCGGCACGATCCCGGCAAATGCGGCGGCGGCGGACACGCCCTGCCCGGCGCCGGTCATAACGAAAGACAATTTCGGCCGCTTGGTGGGCACCGTGACCTGTTCCTACACCGGGGGCCCCCAGACCTGGACCCCGCCCTCCGGCGTCAACGTGGCTTTCGTCGATATCGAGGGCGGGCAGGGCGGCTCGTCTACCAAGATCCCCGGCGGTCGGGGCGGTAGGGCGAAGGCCAGCCTGCTCGTGGCTTCCGGCAAGACCTACACCGTCCTCGTGGGCGGTCAGGGGGGCGCCGGTGATGCTCCGGGTAATGAAGGTGGTGCCGGCGGATTCAACGGCGGGGCGAGCGGCGGCCACGGATCCACCGGTGACCTGATCCATCGTGACGGCGGTGGCGCGGGTGGCGGCGGCGCCTCTGAGATCGATTTGGCCTCGACACGCCTGGTCGTGGCCGGTGGGGGCGGGGGTGGCGGCGGCGATCGCGACCGAGTTGGTGGGGGCGGCGGCGGCCTCGGTGGGGGTGACACCGGCACGGCTGGTTCGGTGGCGGACCATCCCGAAACAGTTGGCCAGCCCGGGACCGCCACCGCGGCGGGCGCAGGGGGTGAGGGCCTTAAGGGAGACAACGGATCAGCGGGTTCGGGCGCATCCGGCGGCAAAGGAGGCGACTTCACCAGCACCTTCTTCGTTGGGAGCGGTGGCGGCGGCGGCGGGGGAGGGTTCTTCGGGGGTGGCGGCGGGGGCGCCGACTGGACGAGTTCTACGTTAGGACGGGATCCCGCAGGCAGCGGCGGTGGCGGCTCGGGCCACATCGACGGCAGCGCCATCAGCGGCGGCATGACCGTCGGCGGCGGCCCGTCAGGCGACGGCACTGTCGTCATCAGATACCTACTCGGCGAGACCACGACCACCGTGACGTCCTCGGTCAACCCCTCGGTGAGCGGCCAGTCGGTCTCTTTTACGGCCACGGTGGCCTCACCCGAAGCCGGGGTCCCCACCGGTCGGCTCACCTTCTACGACGGTACGACCGACCTGGGCTCGACGACCCTGCCCGCCGCGGCCGTGTCGGTTCGGCTCCCCAGGGGCAGCCATTCCATCACGGCGGTGTACTCCGGTGATCAGGCCTTCACCGGGTCGACGTCGGCGCCGCTGACCCAGACCGTCAACCAGGCCCCCACCACGACCACTGTGACGTCCTCGCTCAACCCGTCGGCGAGTGGTCAGCCGGTGTCGTTCACCGCCGTCATCAACGTCGCCCCGGGATACGGCACTCCGACCGGCAACATCCTCTTCTTGGACAACTCGGTCCTTGTGGCGCGAACGACCCTGCCCTCCAGGGTCGTGTCGGTTCAGCTCCCGGTCGGGACACATTCCATCACCGCGGTCTACCTTGGTGATGACCAGTTCGGCGAGTCCACCTCTGCTGTGCTGACCCAGACCGTCGACCCAGCCCCCACCACGACCACCGTGACGTCCTCGGTCAACCCCACGGTGAGCGGCCAGGGGGTGTCGTTCACGGCCACGGTGGCCTCACCCGAAGCCGGGGTCCCCACCGGTCGGCTCACTTTCTACGACGGTACGACCGATCTGGGCTCGACGACCCTACCCTCCCGGGTCTTGACCGTTCGGCTCCCCAGAGGCAACCATTCCATCACCGCGGTGTACTCCGGTGATCAGGCCTTCGCCGGGTCGACGTCGGCGCCGCTGATCCAGACCGTCAACCAGGCCCCCACCACGACCACCGTGACCTCCTCGCTCAACCCGTCGGCAGCCGGGCAGAAGGTCAGCTTCACCGCGACCGTGACCCCGACGTTCCCTGGCTTTGGCGTTCCCACGGGCCTGCTCACGTTCTTCGACGGCTCGACCTACCTGGGCACGGCCACCCTGCCCTCCGAGGTTGTGTCGGTGCGACTGCCGGCCGGGGCCCATGAGATCTACGCGATCTACTCCGGTGATCCCAACTTCGGCGGGTCCACCTCTCCGGCGCTGGCCCAGACGGTGAAGTAGGACCGCATTATCGGTACGGGCATTCTCGATTGGATCCGGGCGGTCCATACTCTCGATCGCTCGTTGTGTCGGATCCCTTACCATTCGAATTAGCAGATGTGAGCAGGCCTCGTCTTCGGTGTCGAACACGGTCGTGCCAATCTTGATGATCCCACCATTCCCCGAACTCCGTGAGCAGTCCACCGGGTCGGGTGGGGTCGCCCCGACAGGTCCTAACGGCTCTTCCGGGTTGGTTCGGGATCGAGCAATCCGTCGAGGAGTACGTCGCCGTAGCCGATCGGTCGCCGACCGTCGTCGCCGCAGTGGACGGACGTGATGTGGGCTTTCTCACGGTCGTGCTTCACGGCCCCCACTCTGCGGAGGTCTACGTGACGGGCGTTCTTCCCGAATGCCACCGGCGTGGCGTTGGAGGAGAGATGCTCCGCTACGGCGAGCGAGCCCTGGCGGCCCAGGGGATCGAGTACCTACAAGTGAAGACCCTGAGCCCGAGCCGGCCGGACGAGGGCTACGCGAGGACCCGGGCTTTCTACCTCGCTCAAGGGTTTCGGGTGCTCGAAGAGTTCCCCGACCTCTGGGGGCCTGAGAACCCATCGCTCCAGATGGTGAAGCGGATCTAGAAGCACCCAGAACCGGACGAGCACTAGTCAGCCAGCCGGTGGGCATGAACCAGCGACCCACCGACATCCGCCCGCTCGAGCCGGCCGGTAGGCGACCAGGGGAAAGCGAAAACTATACGCCGGGTAATGAAAAGTGATTTGAAAGATTCCCCGTCAACATGAAAGAAAGATTGTCATCCAACAGCCGCTAAGGAATGACTTCGACGATCTCAATCATGGGCAGATACATGATGATGACCACAAAAGCGCACCGCCGCGGCGTCGATGAGCGACTCTCCTCGGTGTTCGGTGTTCGCGCGCGCACGAACACCGAGGGCGTGCGCTCAACTACTTCCATCGACGCCGACGCCTGGCGAGCCGAAGTAGGCGCCTCGTCGAACTCAGGAGCGTCCATCAACTCCGACCGGTGGTGGAGGCGGGCTGCGCATCGGTGAGCTCGTTTCGGAGCTACGAGTGACTAGTGGCCCGCCCGCGCCCAGACCGAGGGATTGGACCAGTCCCAGGTGACGGTGAAATGGACGACGGTCGGAAGGGGAAACGTCTTGAAGGTGAAAGAGGTCGCGATGCCAAAGTTGCCGCCACCCCCACCCCGCGAGGCCCACAGGAGGTCCGAGTAGTTCGAACCATCCACGTGGATGAGCTGGGCTCCCTTCTTGCCCTGCGGGATGACCATGTCGAGACCGAGGAGGTTGTCGCAGCTCAGGCCCATCGAGCGTGAGAGGAATCCGATGCCACCGCCGAGGGTGGCGCCTGCGACGCCGACGGTCGCCTCGGCGCCAGTCGGCAGCGTCCGGTTGGACTGACCGAGGGCCGCGATTATTTCACCCTGGTTGAGACCGGCCCCGACGGTGGCTGTTTGGCTGCCGGGATCGACCGAGACCCCCTTGATGGCGCTGACATCGATGATCACGCCACCGTCGACCGACGACCAGCCCTCGAGGCTGTGACGACCGCTCCTGGGGCGCAGCGCCACACCGTTCTGGCGGGCCCACGTCAGCGCGTTGAGCACGTCGATGGCGTTCTGGCAGAAGACGATGACGAGGGGATAGGTGACGAAGAGTCCGTCCCACAACGCGCGGGCGGCGTCGTAGCGGGGATCTCCCGGATAGACGACCTTGCCCGTCAACTGGGACGGGAACGCGGTCAGCTCGTCCAGGGCGCCGGCCTCTGGGGTCCCACCCAGCAGCGTCGGGACCGGGCCCGCTCCGAGATCGGCGGCCGATAGAACCGCACCGGCCGCCCCCGCAGCGGCGATTCCCTTGAACAGCTGACGCCGAGAAACACCCACGCGATCCGGGCTCATGGCTCTCCCGGGCTCATGGCTCTCCCTACGGACTGGTAGTGGCCGACGACCGTCGCCGAGAGCTACCTGACCTCAACCCGAGAGGCATCCGGTGGTTGAAGCCATCGCTAGGACTCAGGACCGAGGACCAGCACCAGGAACCTGGCCCGGGCCGGCAGGGAGCCACGCCGAGGGTGGACGTCGAGCAAGCATCAGGGCACGTCCTGTGCGCTGTGGTGGCGCCAGCCGTGCTTGTACTCGTCGTCGTGAAGACGACGCAGCTGGTGCGCATAGTGGTCCAACCGGTCGGCGGCCTCTTGAGCCTCGTGGTAGTCGTGGCCGTGGTCCCGGGCCGGCGTTCGTTCCTCGGCTCGCTTCCGGACGATCCGCAGCTCCTCGTGAGCCAACTCCGCGACCTTGGTCAGCGTCTCTTGCAGGTCCACTGCTCCTCCTTCCGACCCCCACCGTCGCTTTCGGCGCGAGCCTACGTGCTGCCCGGTCCGGCGGTTCGCGATCGGTGGAGGCTGAGCCAGCCGCCGCCTTCCCTCACAGCGCCGACGAATAGCCGCCGTTGACGGGGATCGTCTGGCCGGTGATCCACGGGCTGAGATCGCTGGCGAGGAACAGCGTCAGGTTGGCCACGTCGGACGGCAGGCCGCGCCGGCGGATCGGGTACCGCTTGAGCAGCGACGCCAGCTGCTCCTCTTCGACCTCTGCAGGGCGCTCCGTCTGGTTGATGGAACCAAGCGCCAGGCAGTTCGCCGTGATGCCCGCCCGGGCGACCTCACGGGCCACACTGCGCACGAGCCCCGCCGCCCCCGCCTTTGCCGCCGAGTAGGCGGCCATGTACGCGTCGCCGGTGCGAGAGGCGTCGGAGACGATCGTGATGATCCGCCCGTAGCCGCGTTGGATCATCGCCGGCAGCGCGGCCCGGGTCACGTACATGACGCCAAAGAGGTTTACCCGGACAAAGGGCTCCCACGAGGAGGGGTCCTCCTGGGCGAACGGCTTCATCTCCTCGAATCCATGGCCCTCGGCGCGCCCGGCGTTCCCCGCGTTGTTCACGACGATGTCGAGCGGCCCTGCGCCCTCGACGGCCGCGTGCACGGCGGGCCAGTCGGTCACGTCGAAGGCGAGCGCGCTCGCGGATCCTCCCGCCTCCCGGATCTCGGACACGACCGAGTCGGCGCGTTCGTGTACGAGATCGTTGACGACGATCTCGGCCCCGGCCCGTGCGAGGGTCAGCGCGATCCCCCGCCCGACGCCCTGCCCGGCCCCCGTGACGAGCGCTCGGCGCCCGCCCAGATCGATCGACACCGCCACGGCGACGAAGACTACGACGCCGGCCCTGCGGGCACGGCGGACTCGCCCCACGACGGCCCGCCATGCAATTATGGAACAAACGCTTGAGACAGCCGACAGACGGCGGCCGACCCGGCGCCCCGACGGGCCCGGATGGTCGTCGAGAGGGGAGGATGGATGAGCAGCCAGGGGTTCGAGCCGACGCCGGATCGCCTCATGCCCGATCTCAGTCCCCGAGCCGAGCTGGCGGTCCTGGCCAGGGCCCTGTACCGCGAGGGCTACCGGGAGCACATCGCGGGGCACATCAGCTACAAGCAGCCCGACGGGACGCTGCTCGTGAACCCCTTCCACCTCCGTTGGGACGAGCTGCGGGCCAAGCACATCTGCCGGATCGACCAGGACGGCAACGTGCTCGAGGGTGAGTGGTTCGTGAGCACGGCCATCCAGCTCCACCTGGAGCTCCACCGGTTCCGCGACGACGTCAGGGTCGCCGTGCACAACCATCCCGAATGGGGGACGGTCTGGGCGTCGCGCAAGCAGGTCCCGCCCGTCTACGACCAGACCTCCTCGCTGGTCGACAACGAGATCGCGCTCCACGACGAGTACGGGAAGCCGGTCGGCGACGCCGACGAGGCCCGGGGTGCGGTCGAGTCGCTCGGGAAGCGCAAGGCCGTGCTGCTCGGACACCACGGGGTCCTCGTGGTCGCCGACGACGTGGGCCAGGCCTACGCACGCTGCATGAGCCTCGAGTGGCGCTGCCGCATGGCCTGGCGCGTCGAGGCGCTCGGCAGGGCGGACGCCATGCCCGGCGAGGCGTCACAGCGGCTGGCCCGGGGTATCGACCGGCGCGGCTATCCCGGCCTCTGGGAGGCCATGGCCCGCCAGGAGGTCCAGCTCGACCCCAGGGTCCTCGAGGAGGGGGCGTGAGCCGGACGAGCAACCTGGCCGAGCTGCAGGCTCGCCAGCAGCGCACCTCGACGGTCACCTTCATCCCCGAGCCCGAGCCCGAGGAGCTCTTTGCCCCGATCGTCTCGGTGGACGATCACGTGTTGGAACCCCCCAACCTGTTTGAGGGCCGCCTCCCGGCTCGCTTCGCCGACGCCAGCCCTCGGGTCGAGCAGGACGACGAGGGCGTCCCCTGGTGGATCATCGACGGAAGGCGCCTGCCCATCCTCTTTGCCAACGGGGCTGCGGGCCGCGTGCTCGAGGAATGGAAGGGGGCCTCCCGCTGCCGCTACAGCGACTTTCGCCCCTCCGCCAGCGACGGCACGGCGCGCCTAGCCGACATGGACGGTGCGGGCGTCTGGGCGTCGCTCTGCTTCTCCTCCACGATCTGGGGCTTTGCCGGCACCCGCTTCTCCAAGTTCGCCGACCCCGAGCTCGGGCTCGCCTGCCTGCGGGCCTACAACGACTGGATGGTCGAGGAGTGGTGCGCCACCGATCCCCGGAGGTTCGTCCCGTGCCAGCTGCCGTGGCTCCTCGACGCCCAGGTTGCGGCGGACGAGATCCGGCGCAACGCCGAGCGGGGGGTGCACGCGGTGAGCTTCTCCGAGAACCCCGAGGCCCTCGGCCTGCCCAGCATCTACGACGAGGCGTGGGACCCCCTCTTCGCGGCCTGCTCGGACACCGGGACGGTCGTCAACCTCCACGTCGGATCGTCGGGACGCGTCTCCAACCCCTCGACCGACTCGCCACCCGAGGTGATCGCCGCGCTCTTCCCGGTGAGCGGGATCGAGACCGTGGTCGACTGGATCTACTCCAAGGTGCCGGTCCGCCACCCGGCCCTCAAGATCGTCCTGTCGGAGGCGGGGCTGTCCTGGGTGCCGATGGTGATCGAACGCCTGCGCCGCGCCCACCGGATCGTCGCCGCGTCCGACGTCTGGACGAGCGACGACCCCGACCCCGTCGAGCTGCTGCACCGCAACTTCTGGTTTGCCTCCCTGGAGGACCCCGCCGGCTTCCGCATGCTCGACCTCATCGGCGAGGACCACGTGCTGGTCGAGACCGACTTCCCCCACATGGACAGCACGTGGCCCGGCTGCCAGGCCATGATCCGTGGCGAGCTGTCGGACCTCCCCCCGGCCACCATCGCCAAGGTCTGCTACGAAAACGCCTGCCGCCTCTACCAGCACCCCGGCCCCCCGGCGGACTGGCTGGCGCGGGCATCTGCCGTCGCTTGATGGATCCCTTCTCCGTCGCCGGACGGCGAGTGCTCATCACCGGCGCATCCCAGGGGATCGGCGCCCTGCTCGCCGAGGGCTTCGCGGCGGCCGGTGCGTCGGTGATCCTGACCGGCCGCGACAAGGACGCCCTGGAGCAGCGATCCTCCCAACTGGGCGCGACCGCGCTCGTCGGGGACCTCTCGACGGAGGCCGGGTGCCGCGCCCTCGCCGATGCCGTCGGCGACCTCGACCCGGGGGGACTGCACGTGCTGGTGAACAACGCCGGCAGGGCGTCGCTAGCGCCGTTCGAGCAGTTCGACGAGGCCGCGTGGGAGGATGCCCTCTCGGTGAACTTGAAGGGCACCGCGCACCTCACCCGGTTCCTCCTGCCCGCCCTGCGGTCGACGGCGTCGGCCGAGGATCCGGCCCGGGTGATCAATATCGGCTCCATCGCCGGCGAGCGGGTGGGCGACCTCGACAACTTCGGCTACACGACCTCCAAGGCGGCCCTGCACCACCTCACGCGGCATCTGGCCCGCAAGCTGGCGCCGACGATCACCGTCAACGCGATCGCGCCGGGTCCGTTCGCCTCGAGGATGACGGCCCGGTTCATCGACGACATGGCCCGGCACGTCCCCCTCGGCCGGGTCGGGCGCCGCGACGACATCGCCTCGGCCGCGATCTACCTCGCGTCGCCCGCCGGCTCCTGGATCACCGGCAGCATCCTCACCATCGACGGAGGTGTCTCCCTCACATGACGACGTCCAGTCCCCACGGGGCCATCACCGAAGACGACGGGATCATCACGGTCACCATCGACCGGCAGGACAAGCTCAACGCCATCAGCCACCAGGTCACGGGGCTGTTCTGGGAGGCCGCCAACGCGCTGGCCGACCGAGACGACCTGCGCTGCATGGTCATCACGGCCAGGGGTCGCTACTTCACCGCCGGGCTCGACCTGTCGACCCGAGGGGGCAACCGTCCGGGCAACCCCGAGACCGAGCACCTCCATCCCGGGTGGAACTTCCGGCGCAACTATCGCAGCCACCACCTCCTCTACGACGAGTTTGAGGCCATCGAGAAGCCGATCGTGCTGGCGGTCCAGGGGATCTGCCTCGGCGCGGGCGTCGAGATGGGGATGTCCTGCGACTTCCGCTTTTGCACACCCAACGCCGAGTTCGGCGTCCCCGAGGTCCTGCTCGGTGCCATCGCCGGCAGCGGGGGCACGAGCCGCTTGACCCGCATGGTCGGTCCGGCGTGGGCCAAGTGGATGGCCATGGCCGGCCAACGCGTGGATGCGCAACGGGCCCTCATGATGGGCCTGGTCCAGGAGATCTTCCCGGAGGAGACCTTCCTCGAAGACGTCTACGCCTTCTGCCGCAAGCTGATCGAGATCAAGCCCGAGGTGCTGGGGTTGGCCAAGCTCGCGGTCGACGTGTTCGCCGACGTGCAGGACCGCACGGTGCAGCGCCACATCGACCGGCTCCTCGTGACCCAGACGTGGGACGACTTCGAAAAGAGCATGGAGCGGTTCAAGCGGTGACCGCGGTGGACCGCCTCCCGCTCTGGGAGCTGACCGAGTGGCGCGCCGCGGAGTCACCCGACGCCCCGCTCGCCGTCGACGAACGGGACCGGCACGTCACGTTCGGCGAGTATCGGGACCGCTGCCGGCGCGTCGCCGCGGCGTTGGCCGGGATGGGCATCGGCCGCGACACGCCGGTCGCGTGGATGCTGCCCACGTCCATCGAGTCACTCGTCCTCGCCGGGGCCCTGGCCCGGCTGGGCGCCGTGCAGGTCCCCCTTCTCCCGGCGCTGCGGGAGCGGGAGGTCCGATTCATCCTGGAGAAGACGGGCGCGGTGCGCCTGATCGTGCCGGGGATCTGGCGGGGCTTCGACTACCCCCAATTCGCCAAGTGCCTGACGGCCGAGCTCCCCTCCGTCGACGTGACGGTGGTGGACGGTGGCCTGCCCGAAGGAGATCCGGCGACGTTGCCGCCGTGGACGTCGATCGGACCGGTCGGAGACGAGGACCCGGTCCGCTGGATCTTCTTCACCTCCGGGACCACCGCCGACCCCAAGGGCTGCCTCCACACCGACCGGACCGTCACCGCATCGGGGCACCGCCTCAACCTTCGGTTCCGCATGACCCCCGACGACGTCTACACCCTCGTCTTCCCGGTCACGCACATCGGCGGCATCTCGCTGCTGATCGGCGCGCTGCTGGTCGGCTACCGCCACGTCCTGGTCGACATCTTCGATCCGGAGAAGACCTGCGACGTGCTCAGCCGCAACGGCGTCACCATCGCGGGCTCCGGACCGGCGTTTTGGATGGCCTACGTCGCCTACCAGCGACGGCACCCGGAGCGCCGGACCTTTCCGAGGCTGCGGGCCCTCGTGGGCGGTGGTGCCCCCAAGCCCGCGGGCCTGGACGAGGAGGTTCGGGACGTACTCGGCGTTCCCCTCATCAGCGGCTACGGCATGTCGGAGTGCCCGGGCGTGGCCCACTGCGGGGTCGACGACTCTCCCGAGGCCTGGCGCACCGACGGCCACGCCCTCGACGACTCCGCCCTCCGGATCGTCGGGCCCGACGGCTCCGTCCTTGCGCCTGGCGAGCAGGGGGAGATCGTGGTGCGGGGCCCGATGACCTTTCTCGGCTACCTGGATCCGGTCCAGAACGAGGGTGCCTTTCTCGACGGCTGGTTCCGGACCGGCGACGTCGGGACGCTCGACGAGGCGGGCTTCCTCCGGGTGACCGGGCGGCTCAAGGACATCATCATCCGCAAGGGCGAGAACATCAGCGCCAAGGAGGTGGAGGACGTCTTGCACCTTCATCCGTCCATCGTCGACGCCGCCGCGATCGCCCTACCCGACGCCGAGCGGGGCGAGCTCTGCTGCGCCGTCGTGGCGCTGGCCGACGGCAGCGACGTCCTGACGCTCGAGGACGTGGCCGACCACTGCCGCCACCAACGGCTGTCGCGGCAGAAGACGCCCGAGCGCCTCGAGATCGTCGAGACGCTCCCCCGCAGCTCGACCGGGAAGGTGCTCAAGCAGGACCTCGTCGCCCGGTACGTACGGTGAGCCCGCCGCACTCGAATCCCGCGCCCGACGAGAGGGGACGAGCGCAGCACTTCCCGTACTCGGTGGACTACCGGTTCACACCCATGTGGGCGCCCCTCGGGCTACGCCCCTGGAGGGACGGCGTCACCCTCACCGACGATGGACGCTTCGTCGCCACCTTCGGCCTGATCCGGGTCGAGACGACCCGATCGAACGTCGACGGCGCCCACATCACCCGGGGCTATCGCTGGTGGACCGCCGTCGGGGTGCGACGATCGTTTCGCGACGACGGGCTGACCTTCGGCACCAACCGCGAGGCCGGCGTGTGTGTCCACTTCCGCGACAACGTGCGATCCCCGCTTCGGGCGAAGGGGCACTCCGCCCTGACCGTCACGGTCCTGGATCTCGAGGGGCTGGTCGACGCACTGACCCGCTGACGGCTCGTCGAGCCGCTCGAGCCGTCGGGGCGGTCGCGTCGGTCGGGCGCCAGGCCGGGACCAGCGAGGGGACGATCGGAGAGGCCACCCCCTCGTGCAGGCAGCCGGCGTACACGCCCGCACCGTAGGCAACCTGATGAAGAAGGTCGACCGCGCAGTACCGGGCGAGGTGATGGAGGGGAAAGGGCACCTCGGAGCGCCGCCTCTGGCCCTCGACCAGGGAGGGTCCGACGAGCAGGGACAGGGCGGCGACCCTCCTGCCCCACCGCCGGCGCGCCGAGGGCCCGCCGGGGTAGGCGACGAGGGCGAAGAGGGCGGGGGCGGCAAACTGCCCGCACCACCTCCCGATCCCGAGCCACGTCTGAAGGACGCCGGTCGCCGAGGGCCCGAAGACGGCCCCCTCGGGGAGGCCGGCCTTGTCCAGCCGCCGCGCCAGTGTCGCCGTGGTGGCGAGGAAGGAGGCCAGGGCCAGGAGGGGACGCCGGGCCAGCAGCGCCCCCACGGTGCAGGTCGGCCCTGGGTAGAGCACGACGTGCGCGAGGTTCCCGGGGTGTCGACGGGAGAGTGGCCCGGCGGAGGAGCCATAACGGAACCGGCGCGCCAGGAGGGCGCCGAGGGTACGCGGTTCGCGGTGGGTGACCGTCACCGAGGGCTCGTAACGGAGCCGCCAACCGGACTCCAACAGACGCCAGACGAGATCGACGTCCTCGCCGTAGCGAAGGCTCTCGTCGAAGCCGCCCCCCAGCGCGGCGCGGCGCACGAGCAGGGCGGCCGTGGGCACATAGGACACGCGACCACGCGGGAGCACCGGGGCCGGCCGGGGTCCGAGGTCGAGCGGGGATCCCGGGAGGCTCGACTCCTCGTGGCCGAGAGCGACGATGCGTGGGGCCACTCCGACGGTCAGCGGGTCGGCGAGGTGCCCCACCAGCCGATCGATCCACGAGGGCCCGGGCTCGCAGTCGCTGTCGACGAAGGCGACGAGCTCGGTGTCGACCGAGGCGAGGGCGGTGTTCCGGGCGGCGGCGGGTCCTCCGGCAACCGGCCGTCGCACCCATCGGGCCCCGTGCCGCTGGCACGCCGCGGACACGGCAGCCGGATCCACCGAGCCATCGTCGACGACGAGCACCGGACGGCCACGCCCCACCGAGCGGAGGCAGCGTTCCAGCTCGAGGGCCCGATCTCGCACCGGCACGACCACGGTCACGCCCGGCGGTCCCGCCAGCTGACCGGGGCGAGGATGGGCCAGTCCGGCATCGATCAGTCGGCGGGCGAGCCTTCCCCCCGCGGGGGTGGAGACCGGGCCGCCGCAGAGCTCCCCGAGCGCCCTCAGGCCCGTGGAGCTCAGGCGCAGCACCCGGCCCGGCGCCCCCCCAAAGAGAGCGTCGGGCGCCAGCCGCTGGGTCGTCACATCGAGGTCGAGGCGGATGCCGACCGGCAGCGGGGCGTCGGGTGGGATCCCGAGCTCCGCCGGCCCGACGACGGCGGGCCCCGCCGGCGCCTCCCGGGCCGGGCGCCTAGAGCGCCAGCCCACCATCGACCGGCACGACCGCCCCGGTCATCCCACTGCTCCCCTCTCCCGCCAAGAAGACGAGGACGGAAGCGATCTCTTCGGGTCGGATCAGCCGTGCGATCGGATGCTGGCTGGCAAAGGACTCGGGGTCGGGCAGGCCGTAGAGGCGGGCGCTCTCGACCAGCATCGCCGTGTCGGTCGAGCCCGGGCTCACGGCGTTCGCGGTGACCCCACTCCCTTCGAGCTCGACCGCCAAGGCCCGGATGAACCCCGCCACCCCCGCCTTGGCGGCGCAGTAGGCGGCCATCATCGGGAGCCCCCGGGTCGCCGCCGCCGACGCCACCGCCAGGAAGCGGCCGCGGCGCGGGGGCGGGCGGCGCAGGAGCGCCGGCACCGCCACCCTGGCCAGGGTGAGCACCGCGGCGAGGTCCACCGCGAGCACCGCCTCCTCCTGCTCGACGGGGAGGAGCCAGGCCGGCGAGCCCCCGGCGATGACCCCGGCGGCCGCGACGACCGCGTCCAGACCGCCCCAGCGGTCCTCGGCCCCGGCCACCGCGGCGGAGAGGGCCCCCGCATCGCGGGCGTCGAGCTCGACCCCGACCACGCGCTCGCCCGCCTCGGCCACGACACGGTCGAGCTCGTGGCGGGCGCCCATCGGGTAGGGAATCGCCGGATCGTCCGAGCATCGGTCTGCGGCCACGACCTGCCACCCCCGGGCCGCCAGCGCCTTGACGGTCGCCGCCCCGATGCCGCGTGCGGCACCGGTCACGAGAGCGACGCCCTCCGGCCCCGCCTCCTCGCTCATCGCCCGACCTCGGCGCCGGCGCCCGGGACCGCCTCTGGCCAGCCGGCGCGCCAGATCGCATACGCCGAAGCCAGCTCCTCCAACATGGCCTCGACCAACGCGGTGCCCTCCGCCGCCGACGCCCCGGCGGGATCGCCGAGGACCCCGTTGGCGCTCACGGCCCGCACCGAGCTGGCACGCAGCTCGGGCATGAGCTCCCGGATCGGTCGGCGATCGCCGGACTGGGCGCGGTCCAGGCGCACCGAGTCGGGATCCAGGGCGAGCTGGATCGACGTCTCGGTCCGGCCGGCGTGCGCGTCGCCGCGCCACGACGGCATCCAGGCCAGGACGCGGCGCGACTCGCGAGTCAGCCGGCGCTGCGCCCGGAGGAGGGGTTCCGCGTTGCCGCCGTGCGTCGACACGATCACGACCCCGGGAAAACTTCGCGAACGCGGATCGGCAGAGCTCGACCAAGGTGGCCTCCAGGGCCTCCTGTCCGATCGAGAGGGTGCCGACAAACCCCTCGTGCTCACCGCTGGCGCCGTAGGCGAGGAGCGGGGCGACGACGACGTCGCTCCTCGCCGCGGCAAGACGCCGGCAGAGCTCGGATGCGAGGTCCGCGTCCGTCGAGAGTGGGAGGTGTGGTCCGTGCTGCTCGGTGGAGCCGAGCGGCAGCGCCAGGGCGGCGCCGTCGGCGACGAGCTCCCCCGCCTCGAGCCAGGTGAGACGGGCCAGCTCCCGGTGGCTCATTCCTCCGCCGGCGCAGCCCCGAGCGTCCGTGCGAACCCGGGCGCGAGGATGACGTCCGCCGGGTTGAGGTCCTGCACCGAGGAGATCCCGAGGCCGAAGAGCGTCGCGTCGATGCCGGCGCGCAGGATGTCGAGGACGTTCTCCACGCCCGCCTGGCCGTTGGCCGCCAGACCCCACAGATAGGCCCTCCCGATCATCACCGCCCTGGCCCCGAGCGCGAGCGCCTTGACGACGTCGCTGCCGCGGCGGACACCGCCGTCCATGAGGACGTCGATCTCCCCTCCCACGGCGGCCGCGATGCCCGGGAGGGCGCGCACCGAGGCCGGGGTCCCGTCCACGTTGTTGCCGCCGTGGTTGGACACCGAGATGGCGCTGACGCCCGCGTCGACGGCCCGCTTGGCGTCGTCCACCCGCATGACGCCCTTCAACATGAAGGGGCCCCTCCACAGCTCGCGCAGCCACCGCACGTCGTCCCACGTGGGGGGCGGCGTCTGCATCCACTGGCCGTACGCGCCAAAGAAGGTGAGCGGCTCCTCGTCGGGCATGGTCATGTTCGGCACGATCAGGCCCGGCAGCGCCCCGCTGCGGGCGAACTCCAGCAGCCACGCAGGGCGGATGACGGCCTCGGGGGCCAACCGCGCCATCGTCTTGAGATCGAGTCGGTCGGGGATGAACGGGCTGCCCCAGTCTCGGCCGTTGGCAAACGACCAATCCAAGGTGGCGATCAGTCCCACCGCGCCGGCCGCCCGGGCCCGTTCGATGCGCCGGGCGATCTGGTCGCGCGTGCCCGACCAATAGACCTGGAAGAGGGTCTTGGGGTTGGCCGCCACGACCTCCTCGACCGGCTTGCTGGCAAAGGAGCTGAGCCCCATCGCCGTCCCGCGGGCGGCCGCTGCACGGGCCACGGCGACCTCGCCGTCGGGGTGCACCGCCTGGACGCCCGTGGGAGAGATGAGCACCGGCAAGGAGACCTCGAGGCCCATCACGGTGGTGGCCAGCTCTCGCTTGGCGGGCATGCCGGCGACGTGGGGCGCGAAGCCGAGCTCGTCGAACGCGGCGACGTTGTCCGATGCCGTCAATCCCCGCTCGGAGCCCGCGACCAGGGCGCCGTAGACCGAGCGGGGTAGCCGCCGCTTGGCGCGGCGTTGCGCCACCGCAACCGTCTCGAACCACGGGTTCGCCATGATCAGCCCGCCCCGACCGAGCCCGAAAGGGCAACCCCGGCCAACGGGGAGTCGTCGCACGCCCTTGCCGGGGGTCGGCGAACGAGAGACACCGGCACCGAAGACCGGGATCGCGAGTGGTCCACGGAGGGGTGGGGTCGGGCCGACTCCGGCAAGCGGGTGCCGTGGCCCTTGACGCACTCGGGATCCGGCCCGTCGAGCGGGAGGCCGGTGAAGAACTTTGCCGCCATGCATCCACCCCGGCACGAGTCGAACGCCGAGCAGGCTTGGCATGCTCCACCGGTCTGGGGACGCCGCAGGTCTGCGAAGAGCTCCGAGTCCCGCCACACCCCGGCAAACCCGCGGGCGGATCGCACGTTGCCGGCACGGAACTGCTCATGGATGGCGAAGGGACAGGCGTAGACGTCCCCGACCGGATCGATCAGGCAGACCACGCGGCCGGCACCGCACAGGTTGAGCCCGGGCAGGGCATCCCCGTAGCCCGCCAGGTGGAAGAAGGAGTCACCGGTGAGCACCCGCTCGCCGTGCGCGCGCAGCCAGTCGTAGAGCTGGCGCTGCTGGTCCGCAGTCGGGTGGAGCTCGTCCCAGACGTCGACGGCGCGACCGGAGGGACGCAGCCGGGTGACGCGCAGCTGGGCACCGTAGAGGTCGGCAATCGCCTTCAGGTCGTCCAGCTGGTCGACGTTGTGGCGGGTGACGACGACCGAGAGCTTGAAACCCTCGAAGCCGGCCCCGGCCAGGTGCTCCATGGCCTGCCGAGCGGCGGCGTAGGAGCCCGGTCCGCGCACGGCGTCGTTGACCTCCGCGGTCGCTCCGTCGAGGGAGATCTGCACGTCCACGTAGTCGCTGCCCGCCAGCTGGTCGGCGACACGGCGTGTGATGCGTGTGCCATTGGTGGAGAACTTGACCCCGACGTGGTGCGCCGTCGCGTACTCGAGGAGCTCGAAGAAGTCACGACGGATCGTGGGCTCCCCACCGCCGACGTTGACGTAGAAGACCTGCATGGCCTCGAGCTCGTCGATGACGCGCCGACATTCCTCGGTCGAGAGCTCGCCGGGGTCGCGACGCCCGGAGCTCGACAGGCAGTGGGTGCAGGCCAGGTTGCACGCGTACGTGAGCTCCCAGGTCAGGCAGATCGGGGCGTCGAGGCCGAGTTGGAACCGCTCGACGAGCGGGGTGCCCGAGGGCCGGGCGCGAGCCGAGGAGCCGGGCGCCAGGGGTCCCGGCGCCACGGCCCGGATGGTTCCCGGAGGAGCACCCTCGCCCTCCCGCGGCACGATCATGTCGGTCTCGGCCAGGGTCCGCAGCGCCCGGGCGTAGGCCGGGAGCTCCCCCTCGGGTACGCCGACCTGCCGGCACGCCGCGGCGGCGTCGGGCTGCGCACCGAGCCCGCGTACCACCTCGAGCAGTCGCCTGCTCTTCAAGAAGGAGAGCCGGCGCGTCCCGAAGTGGTAGGCCATCGCACCGAAGGACTCGGGTCGGATGTCCACCAGCGGGTTGAGTCGCCAGGCGCCGCTCAGCTCGCCGCCGGCCGGCGCCGGCGGGATGCCCCCCGGCAACGCCTCCGTGGTGCTCAATACACGCCGCACATTCCGTCGATCGACACGTCCTCGATCAACACGTCCTCCTCGACCAGGGTCTCCGGCTCCCCGGCCACATCTGCGGGGTCCGCTTGGGCCGCCGCCACCTCGAGCGTCTGGGTCTCTGCCATCGAGAGCTCCTTTCTCCGGGAGCGCCGCTCGCATCTCCCCTGCCCAGCACTATAACGGCACCCAGTGCCACCGTGAAGGGCGTCGCCTCGTTACGATCGCCACCGTCATGCACGTCGCAAGCGAGAACCTCTCGCCGGCAGCTGAACCCTCTGCGGTCGGGCGACCTCCGGCGACCTCGCTCGCCGAGTTGGAGCACGCCGCCCTCCGGCTCTTCGCCACGCGCGGGTTCGAGGAGACGACGGTCGAGCAGATCGCGGCCGCAGTCGGCATCGGGCGACGCACGTTCTTTCGGTACTTCCGGTCCAAGAACGACGTGGCCTGGGGCGACTTCGACGGACACCTGGCCCTCCTCCGGGGCCGGCTCGAGGCCGTGGCCCCGACGACGCCGATCGGCGAGGCGCTGCGCGAGTGCATCCTCGAGTTCAACCGGTTCCCGGAGTCCGAGCTCCCCTGGCATCGCCAACGCATGACGCTCCTGCTGAAGGTGCCTGCCCTCCAGGCCCACTCCACCCTGCGGTACCGGGCGTGGCGCGAGGTGGTCGCGGACTTCGTAGCGCTGCCGGCGCGGCGAGGAGGCCGATGCACTGGTCCCCCAAGTGGTCGCCCACACCGCGCTCGGGGCCGCCATCGCCGCCTACGAGCGGTGGCTGTCCGACGAGCGAGCGTCCCTCACCGAGGTCATGGACGCGGCGCTGCAGGTCTGGCTCGAGGGGCTCGCCGTGGAGGATCGGGGCCGCTAGCGCCGCGGGTGGCTCCATGCGGAGTGACCTCACCCGGCCGCCCGGCGCGGTCGTCCCCGCTCTCGACGCCTCGGGTGGCCGAGACCGCCGGGTGTTGGCTACGGTGCCGCGGTCGGCACGACGGCCGGCGGTGGCCACCGGGCTCGGTCCCGGGCGGCACTCACGAAGAGAGAACGAGAGAGGGGGGTCGACCAGATGGCCAAGGAGCTCTTCGGGTACGACGGCCAGCGGGCCCTGGTCGTGGGCGGCGCCACGGGAATGGGGGCGGCCACGGCCGAGGTGGTGAAGGACCTCGGTGCGGACGTCATCGTCATGGACTACGCCCCCATCGAATTGAGCGGGGTCAAGGCAATCAGCGTCGATCTCCGGGACAAGGCGAGCATCGACGCCGCCTTGGTCGAGTGCGGCGGGCCAATCGATGCCCTGTTCTCCTGCGCCGGAGCGGCCGACGGGACCCCCGGCATCGAGAAGATCAACTTCATCGGGCACCGCCACCTGATCGACCATGCCCTTTCCGTCGGTTACCTGGCACGCGGCTCGGCCATCGGGATGATCTCCTCGGCCGCCGGCCTCGGCTGGGAGGCCGAGCTCGAGCTGCTCCACGAGTACCTCGACACGCCCGACTTCGATGCGGCGGCGGCCTGGATCGAGGCGCACCCTGAGCGGGCCAACTACATGTGGAGCAAGCAGACCCTCTGCGCCTACGTGGCTCGCGAGGCGATCTCCTTCCTGAAGCGCGGCATCCGGATCAACGCCATCCTTCCGGGTCCGACCGACACCCCACTCGCTCGGGCCAACGCAGACCTGTGGCTCACCTTCGGCTCCGACTACCGGGAGGAGACGAGCACCGAGACGTCGAGGCCGGACGAGCAGGCCAACGTCCTCGCCTTCCTCTGCAGTCGTGCGGCGTCGGCCGTGAACGGCGTGACGCTGGTCACCGACGGCGGCTACGTCAGCTCCGGCCTGACCAACTCGTTCCCCTCGGCCAAGCCGGTGGTCGACTTCCTCCTCGGGCGCTACTGAGCCTCGGGGAGGCGAGACCGTCGCTCTCGATCCGCCGCCGCCCGTGGCCACCTACCTCGTCACCGGGGGTACCGGACTCATCGGGTCGAACGTCTGCCGGCTGCTTCTCGAATCCGGCGACGAGGTCCGCGCGCTGGTCCGCCCGGGGAGCGACGCCGAGCCGCTCACCGCGAGAGGCATCGACGTTCACCACGGCGACGTCCGGTCGTCCGACGACCTCGTTCGGGCCTCGGAGGGCTGCGATGCCATCGTCCACTCGGCGGCGCTGCTCGGTGGGGCGACCCAGGACATCGCCGAGCAGGAGGACACCAACGTCGACGGATCCCTCCACGCCTACGACGCGGGAGCCTCCCACGGCATCCGGGTGGTGACGCTGAGCTCGACGCCGTTCCTGGACCACCGGCAGACGCTGACCGAGGATTCCGGGGTGGCCGAGCACTGGAGCGACGACCCCTACACCCGCACCAAGGGGGCCGCCTACGTCGAGGCCAAGCGGCGAGCCCGGGAGGAGGGTGCCGACATCGTCATCGTGATACCGGGTGGCACGTTCGGTCCCGGGCTCTCCGTGTCGCGCGCCCTGAGCAGGACGAGCTACAACCGCTCGATCCGCGGCGCGCTCGGCGGCAAGATCACCGAGTTCGTCAGCTTCCCCGTGCCCTGGGTCTATGCCGAGGACGTGGCAACGGTGTGTGTCGCGGCGGCAAAGGCCGGTCGGGCGGGGAGCACCTACTTGGCGTTCGGCGCAGAGGACGCGCAGAGCACCGCCGCTTGGCTCAACCTGGCCTGCGAAGTCGCCGACGTGGAGCACCGGGTGCGCGAGGCCCGGGCGGATCCGGCCAACCCCGAGGACGTGGCGCGCTACGGGGCCACCCTGGTCGACCTCTCGCAGCGCCGGTTCCCCGTCCCCTGGTTCGACAACTCGGTCACGCGCCGCGAGCTCGAGTACCGGCCCCGACCCCTCCGAGCGGGGATGGAGGCGACGGTCGCCTGGCTACGCGCGGTGGGCCAGATCGCGTAACGGTCCGGGCGAGATCGAGGCGTCAACCCCCGGTCTCGCCAGCCGCCTCCGACCAGGCCTTCGAGATCGCCGCGGCGCTCGTCAGGTTGGAGATGTAGGCGAGGGAGTACTTGACGACGTCGGCGGCGTAGGACCGGGGGACGCCGGCCACGCAGTCGGTCGGCAGCGCGATGCGGTAACCGAGATCGGCCGCCGAGAGGCAGAGCCCGAGCAGCGCCTCGTTGACCGAGACGCCGACGGGGACGAGGGTCCGGACGCCGAGGTTGCGCAGGATGGCGTCGAGCTCGGTGCCGGTGAAGGGCGTGAGCCCGTGAATCCTCCGGCACACGATGTCCTCGGGGGCCGGACCGAGCTCCGGGCACAGGTCGGCCGCCGGAGTCCCCTGGAGGACCTGCCCGGGGTTCTTCACCACGTGGGCCATCATCGGGTTGTTGATCGACAGACCGGCGCGATCGGCCCGCAGCTCGGCCGTGGCGTGCACCACCCGGACCCCGGCGCGTCGTGCGTGCACACACAGCTCCGCCGCCCTCTCGAGGACGCCCAGCGCCGCCACCTCGTCGGCCAATTCCCTCATGGCCGCCAGGTCGCCCACGACCCCTCGTTGCATCTCGCACGTGACGAGCGCCGTGTGGGCGGGGGAGACGAGATCGGCGAGGGCTACCACCGGGAAGAACCTACCGGTCCACTCGACCGGCCGTCGGATCTCGTGGTCGTCGTCGGCAGGGGGCCGGCACCTTCAGCCCTCAGGACTCCTCGTCGCCTGCGCCGGAGGAGCGCATCTGCTCGTCGATCATGTCCACGACCGTCGGGTCGAGGAGCGTCGTGACGTCCCCGAGCTCCCGGTGCTCGGCCACGTCCCGCAGGAGTCGCCGCATGATCTTGCCGCTGCGGGTCTTGGGGAGCTCCGGCGTGAGCAGGATCTGGCGGGGCTTGGCGATCGGCCCGATCGTCTCGGCGACGTGCTGGCGCAGCTCCACCACCAGCTCCTCGTCGACCTGAGCCTGGTCCACCTCGGACTTGACGGTCACGAAGGCCACGATGGCCTGGCCCGTGGTCGGATCCGAGGCGCCGACGACGGCCGCCTCGGCCACCATGACGTGACCGACCAGCGCGTGCTCGACCTCGGTGGTCGAGATCCGGTGGCCCGAGATGTTCATCACGTCGTCGACCCGGCCGAGCAGCCAGAGATCACCGTCCTCGTCCTTCTTGGCGCCGTCGCCGGCGAAGTACCACCCCTCGAATCGTGACCAGTAGGTCTGGCGGTAGCGCTCGGGGTCGCCCCAGATGCCACGGAGCATGCCCGGCCAGGGCTCGGTGAGCACGAGGAAGCCGCCCTCTCCGTTGCCCACCGGCTGGCCGTGGTTGTCGACCACCTCGGCGGAGACGCCGGGAAACGGGGTCATCGCCGCACCGGGCTTGGTGGCGGTGATCCCGGGCAGGGGGGTGATCATGATCCCCCCCGTCTCGGTCTGCCACCACGTGTCGACGATCGGGCACCGCTCGCCTCCGATGTGTCGGCGGTACCACATCCACGCCTCCGGGTTGATGGGCTCCCCCACCGATCCGAGCAACCGCAGGCTCGACAGGTCGTGGGAGGCGGGGTACTCCTCCCCCCACTTCATGAGGGTCCGGATCGTGGTCGGCGCGGTGTAGAGGACCGACACCTTGTACTCCTCGACGATCCGCCACCACCGGTCCCTGCCGCCGGCGTCCGGCGTGCCCTCGTACATCACCGACGTCGTCGCGTTGGCGAGGGGCCCGTAGACGATGTAACTGTGGCCGGTCACCCACCCGATGTCCGCAGCGGTCCAAAAGACGTCCGAATCCGGTTTGATGTCGAAGACCAGCCGATGGGTCGTCGAGGTGTGCACCAGGTACCCGCCGGTCGTGTGCAGGATCCCTTTGGGCTGGGCGGTGGTGCCACTCGTGTACATGATGTAGAGCGGCTGCTCGGCGTCGAAGAGCTCGGGCTCGTGGGTCGGCGACTGGCGATCGACCACGTCGTGCCACCAGATGGTCCCGACCGTCCCGCCAGGCGACGTCCCCGCCGGTGCGCCGCACCACGAGCACGGACCGCACGTCGGGACACTGCTCGAGGGCCATGTCGACGTTCGGCTTGAGCGGCGAAGCCGCCCCCCGCCGGAAACCTCCGTCGGCGGTGATCACCACGCGGGCATCGAGCATCGAGGATGCGGCTCGCCAGCGCCTCCGCGGAGAAGCCGCCAAAGACGACGGAGTGCGGTGCCCCGATACGGGCGCAAGCCAGCATCGCCACCACCGCCTCCGGGATCATCGGCAGGTAGATGGCGACCCGATCGCCGGCCGCCACGCCCAGCTCGAGGAGCGCGTTGGCGGCGCGACAGACCATGTCCTGGAGGTCTGCGTAGGTGATGGTCCTGCGGTCACCCTCGGGCTCGCCCACCCAGTGAAAGGCGACCCGTCCCCCGAGCCCGGCCGCCACGTGACGGTCCACGCAATTGACGCGAGGCGTTGAGCCGCCCCCCCACGAACCAGCGGGCGTAGGGCTCCTCCCAATCCAGGATGGACGTCCAGGGAGCCCCCCAGTCGAGGTTCCCGGCCTGCTCGGCCCACCAGGCCAGGTGGTCGCGCCCTGCCTCCCGGTAGACGCCGGGTCCGGCATTGGCCTGGGCGGCAAAGTCGGGTGGCGGATCGAAACGTCGCGCCTCGTGGAGAAGGGCGGCGAGCGCTGAGCCCTCGACCGATCCCTCCGCGGAGCCCTGCTCAGCGGCACACATCATCGGCCATCCTCTGGCGCACGGCCGCGCGTCGACGCCGGGGCCAGACGATGACGGGCGGTCACTCGGGCTGGGACAGCGGGAACACCGGCACGATCGCTCGCTTGAAGGTCTCGTTGACCACCCCGGCGCACGACGCGTACCAGGCCGCCGCTGCGGCGACGACACCCACCCATCCGCCGACCTTGAGGAGCCCGTCGAGAGACTGGAACTGGGCGATGGTGAGGATCACGAAGGTGGCGGTAAGGAGGACGAACAGGACGACGATCGCCCCCGAGATCCGCAACGAGGCGATGGTCATGTAAAAGCTGAGGACCGCCCAACCGAGCAGGAAGACGCCGAGGGCCTCGGGCACCGACCCCGTGTGGACCTCGGGGATCACGAACTTGGCCAGGACGTAGTAGGAGACCCAAAAAGCGCCGAAGGAGCCGAACATCAACGACCCGAACGTGTTCTTCCTCGCGAACTCCCACATGCCGGCGAGGATCTGCACGCCCCCGCCGTACACCAGGGCGAGCGCGAGCGCAGCGTCGGCGCCCGATCCCCACACGTTGGTGTTGGCAATGCTGAAGGCGAACAACGTCATGGCCAGGGCGGCCAACCCGAGAGGGCCGGGGTCGGCGACCGACTCCCTCGTTTCCGACCTGCGCTCGGTCCTCCCTACACGCCCAAGAGGCTCGGAGATCGGCGATGTCGTCTCGGCCACGGAACACCCCCTTCGTCGTCCAGTCGGGAAAACCTCGAGGCGGCAGCCACCGAGGCATCCTGCAGCAGGATAGGGGTTGGCGTCCAGCGAAAGAGGGACTCCCCGGCCCCACGTGCCGGCGGCGCTCGGCGCGGTCAGCGAAAGTCGAAGAGCCGACCCTCGATGAGGCAGGCGGCCACGTTCTCGCGAGACGGATCCAGGAGAGCGTGCCGGAGAGGGGTGCGCAAAACGACCAGGTCCCCGGGCTGTCCGCGGCCCACCCTGCGGGGGCGTCCGGGGAGCTCCGCGTGACCCAGAAACAGCGAGAGGGCACGACGCGCCGAGAGCGCCTCGTCGGGACCCAGCGGCTTGCCCGCCGCCGTCAGCCGGGTCGTGGCCGCCCGCACGACCCGCCAGGGGTCTGACGGACCAAACGGCGCGTCGGTTCCCGCGGCCAGCCAGACGCCGCCTCGGTCGAGCGACCGGGCTCGATAGAGCTCGGCCCGGTCGCCCTCCTCGACGTCACGCAGGTAGACGTCACCCCGCTCATGGACGAACCCGGGGTTGGTGACCACGGTGATCCCGAGGCGAGCAAGATCGGGGATGGAGTCGGCGGGCAGCACGGCGCCGTGCTCGATCCGATCGCCAACCACGGAACCCACCTGCCGCAGCGCGGCAATCGTGAGCACCGCCTGGACCCGGGTCACGCAGTGCACGGCCACCGCCCGCCCCGCCTGGTGTGCATCGGCCACCATGGCTTCCAACTCGTCGAGGGTTGGCAGCAGCGTGTCGTCGAGCACGATCTTGACCGGCCCGAGGCTCAGGCTCTTGGGCATGGTCAACGACGCACCCGGGGCGCTCATGACCGTGAGGCGCTGGACCAGCCGGCCGGACCGCTTGGCCGAGACCAAGCGGTCGAGCTCTCGGGCACGGCCGAAGGGCGTGGCGTCGGTCATCCCCGTGATCCCGCTCCGCGCCGCCCGTTCGCCGATCGAGCCGAGATCGAGCTCGACCGGCGTCACGACCTGGGCGAGCTGGCGATCCATTCGCATCAGGCGACCGGTCGGATCGCCCTCCGCGGAGCGCTCGACCCCAGGGTCTGCCAGGAGGTCGGGCGGAAGGAGATCGAGACCGGCGGAGTTGAGGATCCACTGGGCGCCGCTACGGTGCTGGACTCGCACCGGCCGGCCGGGCACCCAGGCGTCGAGCGCACGACGATCGAGGGGACCCGCGACCGACTCGTGATAGCCGATCCCCCGCAGCCACGACCCGGGTGCCAGCTCACGGTCGGCGCTGGCGAGCGCCGTCTCGAGGGCCCCTCGGTCCTCGATCTCCGGCGGACCGAGCCGCACCGAACCGAGCGCCGCGCCCGAGGCGTAGAGGTGAACGTGGTGGTCGTGCAGTCCGGGCAACACGGCACCGCCTCGCGCCTCGATCACCTGCGCGCCGCCCGACGTCGGGAGCCGCTCCCCCACCTCGGCGATGAGGCCGCCCGAGACCCGGACGTCGCACACCCGGCCGCCGGGGAGCTCCGCCCGGCGCACCACGACGTCGGTCATGGCGAGGTCATCGCCGACGGGGATGCGACCGGCACCCGTGACCCGTTGTGGCCGACCACCCAACCGCCCTTGCCGTCGCGCTCGACGACGTGCACACCCGGGCATCGCGGGCCCGACTGGACGAAGGCGGCTGCCGCCGACATCGAGACGTCCACCAGATGACCCCCTCCCGCCGCCATCGAGGCCAGTCCTCCAAAGGAGGCGTACAGGCCGCTCAGCGGATCGGCCACCGCGTCGGCGCAGAAGACCGGGACGGGTCCCTGCTGGCCTACCGTCGTTGCCGGCGGGGGCACCGCACACCAGCCCACCAGTCCACCGGCCACGGCGGCGTCGTCCCCGAACGCCACCCGGTTGGCCTGCGGGCCCTGGCGGCCGTACCCGGTGATGCTGATCCACGTCCTTCCCGCCCGCGCCCGCAAGAAGGACTCCGGAGAGAACCCGAGCTGACCGAGCGCCCGGGGGCGGGAGGCCTCGACCACGACGTCCGCGGCCGCGACCAGGGAACGCAACCGCTCCCGGCCCTTGGCGCTGGCAAAGGACACCGAGACGAGCTCGTGGTCCCGGTGCAACCGGCCGTAGAGCGCAGCGTCCCCTCGGCGTGCCCCATCGGGTCGCTCGGGGTCCTCGACCTTGACCACGGTGCATCCGGCGGCACCGAGGACGTGTGCGCACAGGGGGCCCGCCCACATCGCCGAGAAGTCCACGACCAGGGGGGCCGCCCTCCTCTTACGGGGTCCCGCCGTCCCGATTCGCGGCGACCGGATGGGAGCCGGGCTCGTCGGAGCGCGACCCGATGCCGGGAGGGGGGCGATCGGAAGACCCACCAGCTGGCCCCGCTGGACCAGGTCTCGCACGGCCAGTCCCCCAAAGGACCGCCCGACGTCGTCCCAGCCCATCGGGCCGGAGATTCCCGTGATGGTGGGCAGCAGCTCCCAGTCGGAGGGGCGGGGCAGGTTGAGCGCCACCCAGCCGTCCTCCGCCCGCACCATCCGGCACGAGCCGTTGGCGGACGTGTCGCCGGACCGCTCGAAACCCCTGAGCGCGGCCCTCCCGGTCAGCTCCCTCCTCATGTCGACCCGGACGGGCGATCCGCTCGAGGCGCTCAGCTCGAGGATGCCCCTCCCGAGGGCCCGAAGGTGCGAGGTGAGTGGGCCGTCGGGAGCGGTTGGCGGACCGTTGCGAAAACCCGTGAGCCACATCGCCCCGCTCGCAGCGAATTCGAGCACGGGACACACCTCGGGGGAGGGCTCGAGATCCAGCTCGACACCCAGGGAGGCCGCCAGGCGTCCGACCGCGCCCGCCGCGAACATGCTGGGCGGCTCGTCGCATCCGCCCGGGTAACCCGACACGGCGGCCAGATTACGGTGTGCCTGTGCCGGCACCTCCCGCCACCCTGGGGATCGGCGAGGCGCTCGACCTGCTCGGGAACGGACTCGCCGTCGACGAGGTGGGTCCCCTCATCGGCCTCCCGCTCCTCGTCGTCGAGCTCGACACGTCCGGCGACCTCCACACGCTCGCGGCGCTGACCCGCGATCTGCCCTGCGTGGTCGTCGGCATCGACCCGGGATCGGCCGACACCGGCGCCGCGGTCCGCCGGAGCGATGCCATGGAGGGCTTTGACGTCCTGCTGACCCCCACCGACGCCCCGCGGCCGTGGGTCGAGGTCCCCGATCCGTCCGAGGCGATCTCACATCTGCGCCGCGCCGTCGAGTCGTCCCCTCTGGCCGCCCTCTGCCTCGTGCAGCTGTTGCGGTGCACCGAGGCGATGAGCATCCCCGACGCCCTGGCTGCGGAGTCGTGGATCTATTCGATGCTGCAAGCGGGCCCCGGGTTTGCCCGGTGGCTCTCGGAGCGACCCCACAAGCCCGACCCGATCGAGGGTGCGCAGCCGCTCCTCCTCGAGCGGTCGGGGTCTCGCCTCGACATCCGGCTCAATCGCCCCCACGTGCGCAACGCCTTTAGCGCGGCCATGCGCGATGCGCTCATCGAGGCCCTGCGCGTGGTCGTGGCGGACCCCGCCATTACCGACGTGCGGCTCTCGGGAAGCGGACCGTCTTTCTGCAGCGGCGGCGACCTCGCCGAGTTTGGCTCGGCCCCCGACCCGGCCACCGCACACGCCGTCAGGGTGACACGGTCGGCGGGAGCATGGCTGGCCCGGTGCGCGGGTCGCGTGACGGCGGAGGTGCACGGCGCCTGCATCGGCGCGGGCATCGAGCTCCCGGCTTTCGCCGCACGCGTCCGCGCGGCCCCCGACGCCCGCTTCTCGCTGCCCGAGGTGGCGATGGGGCTCATCCCCGGCGCCGGGGGAACGGTGAGCATCACCCGCCGTATCGGACGACGAGCGCGCCTCCTACCTCGCCCTCTCGGGTGCCTCGCTCCCCGTTGTGGCCGCGCATCGTTGGGGGCTCGTGGACGAGATCGGCGAGCTCCCGGGGTCGTGAGAGATCAGGAGACCTTGGCGGGGAGCCAGGAGCCACGCATCCACTCGGCCCAGTCGTAGCGAAGGGGATCGATCAGTCGGAACGCGCCCTCGACGACGAGCGCCGACTCGGAGTGCTCCGGCGCCCCGTCGCGGACGGCCTGCAGCACCTCGAGCGGCGACGACTCGACGAGCACGAGCTCCAGGCTCAGCTCGGGTCGATTGAGCGAGGTGAGCCCGAGGGCGGCATGCACTCCGGGAACCTGGACCAGCTGGGAAGCGCGATCCTCGGCATACCAGGCACGCAGCGGGTCCGCTCCCCGTCGCATCACAACCAGCAGCGAGGTGTGACCGATGAAGGGGACATCCACCGCCCGGGCGCGCAGGACCGGGTCGGCGCGGACCCAATCCAGCGAGAACACGTCCCCGTCCCGCACGATCTTCTTCTCGTCTGCGAACATCCGGTCGGCGCTGACGAGCTCCTCTCGCAGCTCGGTCATGCCCCGGAAGGCCGCCAAGGGATCGCCGGTCAGCGTGTAGATCGTAAGGAAGCTGGAACGTCCCCCCGCGTAGCCTCCCTCACCGACCCCCCGGCGCGCCTCGTGCAGCTCCGGAGTGGCGACGTAGCGCCGGCCGGACACCACCCCGTCCAGCGCCAGGTTGGGCGGGAGATGCTCCAGGTCGTACCAGCGGTTCCAGGCCTCGATGGCGTCGGCGTCGCAGTCGAGGGCCGCGAAGATCACTCCCGTCGCTTCCATATGCGAAGCATTATGGCTGCCGATGGCCAGCCCCGGGAGCCCCAGCGGACCGATGGACCCCTCGGGGGCGCTGCAGGCCGAGGCGGAGATCCGCCGGGTGATCGCCCGCTACTGCCGGGCCGTGGACCGGATGGACGAGGAGCTCCTGCGCAGCTGCTACCACGACGATGCCCACGACGAGCACGGCTCGTTTTCGGGCACCGTCGACCAGTACGTGGCCTGGGTGTGGCGGTTGCTCGGCCGGTACGAGATGACCATGCATCTGGTCGCGAACCAGCTGGTCGAGCTCGAGACGGCCCGCTCGGCCCGCGTCGAGACGTACGGCACGGCCGTCCACCGGGGGGCGTCCGGTGAGCCGCGGCTCAATCTGGTGACGGGCTTTCGCTTCGTGGACCGCTTCGAACGCCGCAGCGAATGGCGGATCCTCCGCAGGGTGGCCGTGACCGAGTGGTCCGTGCAGGTCCCGGCCGGCGCCTGGTGGCCGGTGCCCGAGTCCCTCCGGCGCGGCGCACGGGGCCGTTCCGACCCCGCCTACTGGGTGTGAACGGGTCGGGCGCGCCAGGGCGCCTTGTACCGGACGCGACATCGAATTAACTTGACGAGGTTTCTTGCCGGGGGTGGGCCTTTCGTCGGGAGGGGGCTGTTCGTCCGGGTGGACTCTCGCACGAAGGAGCGTTTGATGACTGGGGTGGAGGACATCGAGAGGGTCGGCGTCGTGGGCTACGGCCTGATGGGGTCGGGCATCGCAGAGGTCTGCGCCCGGGCGGGGATGTCGGTCAACGTGGTGGAGCTGGACTCCGAGGCCCTGAGTCGGGGGCGCCGGCAGGCGGAGGCCTCGCTGCGGCGAGCCGTGGCCACCAAGAAGCTGTCGGAGGACGCAGCGGACGCGGCCTGGGCGCGCCTCGACTTCAGCACGGACTACCACGCCCTGGCGGACCGCCAGCTGGTGGTGGAGGCGATCGTCGAGTCGGAGCCGGAGAAGGTCCACGTCTTCGAGATGATCGACAAGGTGGTCGAGACCCACGACGCGCTCCTCGCCTCCAACACCTCGTCCATCCCGATCATGAAGCTCGCCATGGCGACGCAGCGGCCGGAGCAGGTGCTCGGCATCCATTTCTTCTATCCCGTCCCCGTCCTCCCGCTCGTCGAGCTCGTCTCGTCGCTGCTCACCTCCGCCCACACCATGGACCTGGCCGAGGGGTTCGCGAGCAAGGTCCTGAGCAAGCACGTCATCCGGTCCCAGGACCGGGCCGGATTCATCGTGAACGCCCTCTTGGTGCCCTACCTGCTGTCGGCCATCCGCATGCTCGAGTCGGGATTCGCCACGGCCGAGGACATCGACACGGGCATGATCAAGGGCTGTGCCCACCCCATGGGACCCCTCGCCCTCTGCGACCTGATCGGTCTCGACACCATCACCGCGGTCGCCGATTCCCTCTACGAGGAATTCAAGGAGCCCCTGTACGCCCCCCCGCCCCTCCTCGCCCGCATGGTCGACGCCGGTCTGCTCGGCAAGAAGAGCGGGCGGGGCTTCTACGACTACGGGCTCTCGGAATCCCGCCGCCAGGAGAGGCAGGAGCGGACGGCGTGATCACCGAGGAGCACGGCGAGCTGCGTCGGGCCATCCGCCGGTGGGCGGAGGCCGCCGTCGCCCCGCACGCGGCGGAGGTCGACGCCGACGCCCGCTTTCCCCACGAGGCCTTCAAGTCCTACGTGGCCGAGGGTTGGGTCAGGATGCAGTACCCCGAGCGCTACGGGGGCGACGGGGCCGACGCCATCTCCTGCGGCATCCTCGTGGAGGAGATGGCGCGGGTGTGCGCCTCCTCGGCGCTCACGGCCCTCATCTCCAAACTGTGCGTGACGCCGGTCATCGCGTGGGGATCGGAGGACCTCCGGTCGCGGTACGTGGACCGCATCGCCTCGGGGCAGTGGCAGGGCAGCTACTGCCTGTCCGAGCCCGACGCCGGGTCGGACGTCGCCGCGATGAAGACCACCGCCCGTCGGGACGGCGACCAGTACGTGCTGAACGGCACCAAGTCCTGGATCACCAATGCCGGTGTGAGCGACCTGTACACCGTCTTTGCCAAGACCGATCCCGACGGTGGTACCCGCGGGATCTCGTGCTTCGTGGTGGAGCGAGACTGGGGCGTCGAGTTTGGCCGGCTCGAGTCCAAGATGGGCATGAGGGGCAGCCCCACCGGAGAGGTGATCTTCCGCGACGTCGCCGTGCCGGCCGCCAACCGAGTCGGCGCCGAGGGCGAGGGCTTCTCCCTGGCGATGCGCACGCTCGACCGGTCGCGGCCGATCATCGGCGCCCAGGCGGTCGGCATCGCTCAGGGAGCGCTCGACTATGCAGCCCGTTACGTCGGCGAGCGTCACCAGTTCGGCAAGCCGATCGGTGACTTCCAGGGTCTGCGCTTCATGCTCGCCGACATGGCCCTGCGGACCGAGGCCGCCCGTGCGCTCGTCTATTCGGCTCTCGAGAGGGTCGAGGCCGGAGATCCGTACCAGGATGTGACGGCCGTGAGCGCCATGGCCAAGTGCTTCGCCTCCGACACCGCGATGGCCGTCACCACCGATGCCGTCCAGCTGCTCGGCGGCAATGGCTACACGACGGCGCACCCCGTCGAGCGCTTCATGCGCGACGCCAAGCTCACCCAGATCTACGAGGGCACCAACCAGGTCCAGCGCATCGTGATCGCCCGGGAGCTGCTCAGCCCGGCGTCCTAGGGCGGCCCGGCGGAGGAACATCCCGGCACGATGGGTCGGTGCACCGCCCCCGCGCTTTCGGGTTCGCCCCTAGGAGCGGTCGTCCCCGGCCGACGGAGTCTCGATGGCTCGGACCCTCTTCGCTCCACCCCCGGCGCTCGGATGGGGAGTGACCGGAGCGAGGCGACCCCTCTTCGGTTCGGCCCCGCCGATCGCGCCGAGGGACTTGACCGGTGTTTCCTCACGATCGGCGTCGTCGACGATCGTGGCGACCTCACTCCCCTCGAGGGACTCGTGAGTGAACAGCGCACCGGCGAGCGCGTCGAGCGCATGGCGGTGCTGCTCGAGCACCTGATGGGCCCGGGCGGCCTGCTCGTCGAGGATCTTCGAGATCTCCTGGTCGATGATGTGAGCGGTCTCGTCGGAGTAGTCCCGGGTGTGCATCAGGTCCTCGCCGAGGAAGACGGGGCCGCGAGGCGCCCAGGAGATGTGGGGCAGCTTCTCGGACATGCCCCATTCCCGGACCATCCGGCCGGCCAGCTCGGTGGCCGAGGTGAAGTCGTCCTGGGCTCCGGTCGAGGACAGCCCGAAGACCAACTCCTCCGCGGCCCGTCCCCCGAGCCGCACGGCCAGGGTGTCGTCCAGGTAGGGCCGTTGCTCGAGCATGTGCTCTTCGGCCGGAAGCTGCTGGGTTGCGCCGAGCGCCATGCCCGTCGGGAGGATGTTGACCTTGTGGACGGGGTCGGCGTTGGGCAAGAGGTGCGCGAGCAGGGTGTGGCCGGCCTCGTGGTAGGAGACGATGCGCTTCTCCTTCTCCGAGAGGGCGAAGGACGTGCGCCGGAGGCCGAGTAGCACGCGATCCACGCGCTGCCTCGACGTCCGCGGCAGCGATCTCCTGCCCGCCGTGGCGCACCGCGATGAGCGCCGATTCGTTGGCCAGGTTCTCCAGGTCCGCACCGCTCATGCCGGGAGTCCCGCGGGCGACGGTGTCGAGGTTCAGGTCGGGCCCGATCCGCTTGTCCCGGAAGTGCACCTCGAGGATGGCCTTCCGCTCCTGCTGGGTGGGCAGCGGCACGACGACCTGGCGGTCGAAGCGGCCGGCCCGCAGCAGCGCCGGGTCGAGGATGTCCGGGCGGTTGGTGGCCGCCAAGATGACGATGCTCTCGTCGGGCTCGAAGCCGTCCATCTCGGCCAGGAGCTGGTTCAGCGTCTGTTCGCGCTCGTCGTGACCACCCCCCAGGCCGGCGCCCCGCTTACGGCCGATGGCGTCGATCTCGTCCACGAAGATGATGGAGGGCTTGTGTTGTCGAGCCGTGGCGAACAGGTCGCGCACCCGGGCCGCGCCGACGCCGACGAACATCTCCATGAACTCCGATCCGGTGATCGTGATGAACGCCACGCCCGCCTCGCCCGCGATGGCCCGAGCGAACAGGGTCTTTCCCGTGCCCGGAGGGCCGACCAGGAGCACGCCCTTCGGGATGCGGGCGCCGATCGCCTCGAAGCGGGCCGGGTTCTTGAGGAACTCGACGACCTCCCCGATCTCCTGCTTGACGGCGTCGTAGCCGGCGACGTCCCCAAACGTCGTCGAGGGGCGCTCGGTGATGTGCACCTTGGCCTTGCTCTTGGACCACCCGCTAAAGCCCGACGCCTGACCGCGCATGCGTCGTGCCATCCACACCCACACGAGCACGATCAGCGCCAGGGGGAGGAGCCAGACCAGGAGCGATCCAAAGGCGTTGGAGGAGGGGGCGACGTAGGTCCGGGCGACGTGGTGTTCCTGGAGCAGGGCCAGGTCGCTCGCCGGCAGGCTCCCCGTCGGCCCCTGGGTGGTGAAGCTCTTGTTGTCCGAGAACGTCCCGTCGATGGTCCCGCTCGACTGGTTGATCTGGACGCTCTTGACCTGGTTGTCCCCCACGTCCGTGAGGAATGTGGCGTAGGACACCGACTGGGGCTGGGGCTTGGTGGTCGAGAGCTGCGCCAGTCCCACCACGATCCCGATCACGGCCAGCCAGAGGACCAACCACAGGATCGCCACGCGGCGCGAGCGCTTCTTTTGGGCGCCGGGATCCTCCTGGCCCGAAGGCCCCTTGTCCCCCTCGTCGGGGGGGAGCGACGTCATAAGCCAATTGTGCCAGCTTCGACGGAGGACGAGACAGGGCCCTTCGTCCCGACGGGCTCGACGGGACCTTCGCCCCTGTGCGACCGAGGCACCTCGACCTCACCATAGGCTCCTGATCGAGACGGACAAGGAACGCGCCATGACAATTCGGGTTGGTCTGAACGGGTTTGGCAGGACGGGACGGGCATTCGTGCGTGCCCTCGTCGATCGGGATCTCCCGATCGACCTCGTCGCCATCAACGACCTGGCCAGCGCCGAAGAGCTGGCCCGCCTGCTGGCCCGAGACTCCGTCCACGGACCTTTTGCCGGCGTCGAGTGTGGTCGCGACAAGCTGGTGATCCGGGGCCGGGAGATCCTCATCCTCCACGAGCCCGACCCGAAGGGCCTCCCGTGGACCGAGCTCGGCATCCAGGTGGCGGTCGAGGCGTCGGGCAGGTTCACGAGCGCACAAAAGGCGGCCGCCCACCTCGACGCCGGTGCCGAGCGGGTCGTCGTCTCCGCCCCGAGCAAGGGAGCCGACGCGACCTTCGTGATCGGGGTCAACGATCACCTCTTCGATCCCGATCGCCACCGCGTCGTGTCCAACGCGTCGTGCACGACCAACTGCCTCGTCCCCATGGTGTCGGTGCTCGACACGGCGTTTGGAATCGAAAGCGGCCTCATGACCACGACCCACGCGTACACCGGTGACCAGCGACTGGTCGACGGACTCCACGCGGATCCTCGGCGGGCACGGGCAGCGGCCCTCAACATCGTCCCGACCAGCACGGGAGCGGCGCGAGCCACGGCTCTCGTCATCGAGGCGATGGAGGGCCGGCTGGACGGGGCCGCGCTTCGGGTCCCGGTGGCCGACGGGTCGATCACCGATCTCGTCGTGCTCCTCCGGGACGAGGTGGCCGCGGAGACCGTCAACGAGGTCTTTTGGCGGGCCGCCAAGGATCTCGGCGGCGTCTTGGAGTACTCCGAGGAGCCCCTCGTTTCCACCGACATCGTCGGTCGCACGGCGTCGTGCGTCTTCGACTCGGGTATGACCATGGCGTGCGGGCGTCTGGTCAAGGTGTTCGGTTGGTACGACAACGAGGTCGGCTACGCGAACCGTTTGGCCGAGCTGACCGTCACGGTCGGGTCCGCCCGGCCCTCCTGACCGTTCGTCGGTCCGAGGCCGACCCTCACCCACCGAGCCGCGAAGCACCGCGACCCTCCACGGCCGGCGCGGGGGCGCTTTGTAGGATCGACGCCGCAGCAGCTCCGAGGAGGATTCGATGCGCCTTGCCAGGTCCAGGACTACCGCGCACCTGCTGGCCGCCGGCGGAGTCGGCGTCCTGGTGCTCGTCCTGGCCGGCTGCAGCTCCGGGACGCCAACCTCGAGCAGTACGAGCTCCAGCCGTCCCCATTCCACCACGTCCCGGTCCGGCACGACGACGACGACGACGGCGAGGCCGTCCACAACCACGAGCACGACGGCGAGGCCGTCCACCACCACGACCTCGCTGCCGTCGACCAGCTCCACCACGACGACCGCGCCACCGTCGACGACAACCACGGCCGCGGTCCCGGCATTCGTTCCCTTGACCGGAGCCACCCCGCTCTATCAGCCTTCGCAATTCAACTACACCCAGGACGGGACCGGGTCCGTGAACAACCTCACCTGGTCGACCTGGAGCTCGGCCGGGGCCACCGGGACGGGGACCATCAACCTCAACAACTGCGTACCCAATTGCGCTTCCGGCACGGTCAGCGGGTACCCGGCGACGGTGACCCTCTCGGGCGCGAGCCAGACGCCCCAGGGCTACGTCTTCACGCAAATGACCATCAGCGCACCGGGGTCTCCGGACCCCAGCCAGAGCTTCACGATCCCGCGCTGATCTCGCGGCGGGCGGGTCGCCCTGCCGGCGCAGACGGGCTACGTCCCCGCCGCGAACGTCAGCCTCTACCGGGACCGAGTACCCATCGCCATTCGGCGATCTCCGGGGGGTCCTCGCCGTGCTCTCGGGTGTAGGCCCTGGCCCCCACCCGCGCGTCGAGCATCCCCTGGCGGAGCCAGGCGGCCCGGTCGATCAGGCCGGGGACACGATCGATAACGTCGACGACCAGGTGAAAGCGATCGAGGTCGTTGAGCACGACCATGTCGAAGGGCGTGGTCGTCGTGCCTTCCTCCTTGTACCCGCGCACGTGGATGTTGTGATGGTTGGCCCGCCGGTAGGTCAGGCGGTGGATGAGCCACGGGTAGCCGTGAAAGGCAAAGATCACCGGACGGTCGGTCGTAAATGCGCTGTCAAACTCGCGATCGCTCATCCCGTGCGGGTGGGACCGGTCCGGTTCGAGCCGCATGAGATCGACGATGTTGACCACTCGGACCTTGAGCCACGGCAGGTGCCGCCGCAGCAGATCGACGGCAGCCATCGTCTCGAGCGTGGGAATGTCGCCGCAGCAAGCCATGACCACGTCGGGAGCGGAGCCCTCGTCGTTCGAGGCGAACTGCCAGATGCCCACCCCGCGAGTGCAGTGCTGGATGGCCTCATCCATGGTGAGCCAGTCGTGCTGAGGCTGCTTACCGGCCACGATCACGTTGACGTAGTTGCGGCTCCTCAGGCAGTGATCGGCCACGGAGAGCAGGCAATTCGCATCGGGCGGCAGGTAGACGCGGGCGACCGCCGACTTCTTGTTGACCACGTGGTCGATGAAGCCGGGATCCTGGTGGGAAAAGCCGTTGTGGTCCTGACGCCAGACGTGGCTCGAAAGCAGGTAATTGAGCGAGGCGATCGGACGACGCCACGGGATCGAGCCGCTGACCTCGAGCCACTTCGCGTGCTGGTTGAGCATCGAATCGACGATGTGGATAAAGGCCTCGTAGCAGTTGAACAGACCGTGCCGCCCGGTCAGGAGGTACCCCTCGAGCCAGCCCTCGCACTGGTGCTCGGAGAGCATCTCCATCACCCGCCCGTCGGGGGCAAGATGGTCGTCGCCCTCGACCCGGCGGAGCTCCCAGGTCCGATCGGTCACGCTGAACACGTCCTGGAGGCGGTTGGACGCCGTCTCGTCGGGCCCGAAGATGCGAAAGTTCTCCATGTTGGCCGACATCACGTCTCGCAGGAAGCCTCCGAGGACACGCGTGCCCTCGCTCATCCTCGAGCCGGGGGTCGGGACCTCGACCTGGTAATCGCGGAAGTCCGGTAGCTCGAGGTCGCGCAGCAGCAGACCACCGTTGGCGTGGGCGTTGGCGCTCATCCGGAGCTCGCCGACCGGCGCGCAGGAGCGCACCGACGCGACCGGCACGCCCTCGTGATCGAAGAGCTCCTCTGGCCGGTATGAGCGCATCCACGCCTCCAGCAGCGCCAGGTGGCCGGGATTGGTCCGCACCTCGGCGAGCGGCACCTGGTGGGCGCGAAAGGTCCCCTCGATGCGTACCCCGTCGACCTCGCGGGGGCCCGTCCAGCCCTTGGGCGTACGGAGGATGAGCATCGGCCAGCGCGCCACCTCGCCCCCGCCACCCCGGCGAGCCGCATCCTGGATCTCGTCGATCTCCGAGACCATCTCGTCCATCGCCTCGGCGAGGCGCTCGTGGACCGCGCCTGCGCTCTCCCCGTCAAAGCCGCCCTCGACGATCCACGGGCGGTAGCCGTACCCGGAGAACAACGAGGTCAGCTCCGCAGAGGGGATGCGGGCGAGAAGGGTCGGTCCGGCGATCTTGTAGCCGTTCAGGTGCAGGATCGGGAGGACGGCGCCGTCGCGCCGGGGGTCGATGAACTTGTTGGAGTGCCACCCCGTCGCCGCGGGGCCCGTCTCGGCCTCACCATCGCCGACCACGCAGGCGACGAGGAGGTCGGGGTTATCAAAGGCCGCGCCAAAGGCGTGGGCCAGCGCGTACCCGAGCTCCCCTCCCTCGTGGATGGAACCGGGCGTCTGGGGGGCGGCGTGGCTGGGGATGCCGCCGGGAAACGAGAATTGCCGGAAGAGCCGGGCCATCCCCGCCCCGTCCAGCGCCACGTGGGGGTAGCGCTCGGAATAGGTACCCTCGAGCCAAGTGTTGGCGACCACCGCCGGACCACCGTGGCCGGGGCCACAGACGAAGATGGCGGACCGGCCCGTCCGGCGGATCATCCGGCTCAGGTGGGCATAGAGCAAGTTGAGCCCGGGGCTGGTGCCCCAGTGACCCAGCAGACGGGGCTTGATCTGGGCGGCCTGGAGCGGCTCGCGGAGGAGCGGGTTTTCCATGAGGTAGATCTGCCCGACCGCGAGGTAGTTGGCCGCACGAAAGTACTGATCCAGCGCCTCGAGCTCCTCGCCCCACCCCGGAACATCCTCGGTGGGCTCCTCCTCTCGCACGGTCGAGGCTCCGACGACGGTCGGACCGCTCACCGGGAGTCACCAAGCTCGGCCGCCTGGGCAAGCTGGCGGCGCAGGTAGTCCAGATGGTCGCGCCGCTGCCGCAGCACCCCTCGCCATTCGAGATCGCTGGTGGACTGGATGTCGGTATCGATGTCGTCGACGATGAACGCGAGCGTCCGGCGCAGGTTGGCCGCCTCGTCGTCCGTGAGATGGATGTCCATTCCCCAAGCATGCTCCGCCCCGCGCTGAAATGGCAGGGACCAAAGTCGGCGCCGTCGGTGAGGTGTCGCCGATCTTGAGTTACCCTCTCCCGTGGGAGGTCCAATGGAGATTTCGCTGAGTGACGACGAGGTGATCGAACTGCGAGCGCTGCTCGACCAGGCGCTGCGCGACTTGAGCAGTGAGATCGCCGACACGGACAACGCGCAGTTCCGTCGCTCCCTGCGTGCCCGTCGCGAGCGCCTCGAGGCGATCTACCAGGACCTGCGCGTCTGACCGCTCCGCTTCACTCGCCGTCGCCGACCGGCACGAGCGAGAGCCGTACCTCCACGGTCCCGTTGGCCTCGTGGTGGCGCATCGGCAATCCGGACTCGGAGAACACCTGCAGCATGGTCCGGTTGCCCATGAGCACTTCGGCCACGAGCTCGTCGATGTCGTTGACCCCGGCCGCCCCGGCCAGCGCGCGCAGCAGGAAGCTCCCGATCCCGTGGTGCTGCCACGCGTCGGCGACCACGAAGGCCACCTCCGCCGTCCTCGGGTCCTTGAGCCGGTCGTAGCGCGCCACGGCCACCATGGCCCCCTCGTGCTCGGCTACCACGGCAAACCGGTCGTGGCCGTCCACGTGGGTGAAGCGCTCGACCTCGGCCGGGCTGAGGTGGGTGTGCGAGGAAAAGAAGCGCAGGTAGATGGTCTCCGCCGAGAGATGCTCGTGGAAGTCGACCAGCGCGGGCGCGTCGTCCGGGCGAATCGGCCGGACGACGATCTCGTCGGCGTCGGTCGTGACGAACACGGAACGCTCCTCCACGCCGATTCTCCCTGGACGTCCGCTCGAGAGCTCCGGCACGGCCGCGTCAGCGGACCGGGTGGCGTTGGAGGATGCCACCCGGGGCAGTCCATCGATCCCTGGAGTCGCGCAGTGCGGCCAGCCCGGGCAAGTCGCCGCGCTCGATGAGGCGAAGCATGGCGCCACCCCCCGAAGAGAGGTGGTCCACACGGTCGGACACGCCCAGCGATCGGACCGCCGAGACCGTGTCCCCACCGCCCACCACGGTGAATCCCCCGCAGCGGGCCACCGCCCAGGCGATCTCGTTCGTGCCCGCCTGGAATCGCGGGTCCTCGGCGACACCCATCGGCCCGTTCCACAGGACAGTGGCCGAACTCTCGATGGTCCGCCCGAAGCGGCCGGCCGTCTCCGGCCCGATGTCGAACCCCTGCCACCCCGTGGGGATCTCTCCGCCAAAGTGACGGGCGGCGCTGCCCGGGGGCTCGCGGGGCCCGAAGGGATCGGCGATCGGGGCCGCGACGAGGTCGCTCGGAAGATCGATGTGGTATCCCGCCTCGAGAAGGCTCCGGCAGGCGTCGATCTGGGAGGCGTCGACCGGTGAGCTGCCGACGCCCCTGCCCAGGGCGGCTAGGAAGGTGAAGGCCATGGCTCCCCCCACCAGGATCCCGTCGGCCTTCTCCGCCAGCGCGCGGATCGTCCCCAGCTTGTCGGACACCTTGGCGCCGCCGACGACGAGGGTAAACGGCCGGGCAGGGTTGTCGATGACGCCGCCCAGCACGTCGAGCTCGTGGCGCAGGAGCCTTCCAGACGCACTCGGCACCACCGTGGGCGGAAACATAACGGAAGCGTGGACCCGGTGGCAGACGCCAAACGCGTCGTTGACATACAGGCTCTGTCCCCGCATGAGCGCGAGCCCGAAGTCCGGATCGTTGGCCTCCTCGCCGGGATCGAAGCGCAGGTTCTCCAGGAGCTCGACCCCGGGGACCATCTCCTGGAGCCGGACCCGCACCGGATCCATCGACAGGTCGGGGGCCGGATGGCCCTTGGGCCGTCCGAGGTGGCTCGCAACGGTGACCCGGGCCCCGTGGTTGACGAGCCACTCGAGGGTCGGGAGGACCGCCCTCAACCGAAAGTCGTCGGCAATGACCATCGGGCCATCAAGCGACCGGTGCAGGGGGACATTGAGATCGGCCCGTACCAGCACCCGGGCGCCGTCCATCTCGGGCAGGTCCTCTAGGGTGGGTATGTCTTCGAACATCAGCTCATTATCGGGTCGCCACCGACCCGGCTGGAAGGGACCAAGGTCCCCGCGGCGGGTACGGAGCACTGCGCAGCGGCCGAGGGGACGATGGTCCCTTACTCCGTAGGTCCAGCCGGCGAAATGATCTTCTGATGGCCTTTGTCGCGCTCATCGGGCGCAACATGTGGGCGAAGAAGGCCCGGTCGCTGGGCCTGGCACTCGCCGTTGCCGCCGCGGTCATGATCGTCGTCACCCTCGCCGTCACGAGCAGCGGCCTCGAGCAGTCGGCTTCGGGGATCATCTCGATCGGCAAGGCCGATTTCACGGTGGCGCAGAAGGGGGCCGCGGACACCCTCTCGAGCACCATCGACGACCGGGAGCTGGCCCGGATCAAGGCCACCCCGGGGGTGCAGAGCGCCGTCGGGGTCCTGGTCGAGATCCAGCACATCAACGCGGAGAACCCCGTCTTCATCGAGATCGGCATCGACCCGGGCGAGCTGGCCAACTTCGGCGTGCGGGTGGTCGCCGGTCAGCCCTACTCCGCCACGGCCGCCCACGAGGTGATGCTGGGCTGGCGGGCGGCCAGCAACCTCGGGCTGCGCGTCGGCGACCAATTCCAGGCCAACGGCACCTCGAACACGGTCACCGGCATCTACTCCACCGGGAACGCCTTCGGCGACGCCGGCGCCATGTTCCCCCTCCCCGCCATCCAGGGCTACAACCGGGTGCCCGGCATCGTGACCCTGGCGTTCGTCAAGGTGCAGCCGGGCGCCTCGGTCGCGGCCGTCATCAAGCGCATCGACTACTCGCTCCCGGAGCTGACCACGATCCGGACGGCGTCCCAGTTTGGCCGCGCCGACCGCACCCTGGTGTTCCTGCAGGCGGCCGTGACGGGCACCACGGCGCTCGCGATCTTGATCGGTGCCATCATCGTGGGGAACACCATGCTCCTCACGGTCTTTGAGCGCACCAGGGAATTCGGCCTCCTGCGAGCCGTCGGCTGGACCCGACGGCGCACCGTCTCACTCCTGCTCGGCGAGAGCTTCGCCCTGGCCCTCGTCGGGGCTGCGATCGGCGTCGCTTTATCGTTCGTCGTCGCCGCAGCGCTGACCCACCTCCCGGCGCTCCATGGGCTCCTCCATCCCAACTTCACGCCCGGCGCCTTTGGCCGCGCCCTCTACACGGCGCTCGGCATGACCCTGATCGGGGCCCTCTACCCGACGGCGAGGGCCGCCTTCCTGTCCCCGCTCAAGGCCCTCAGCCATGAGTGACGTGCCGGCGCCGCGCGCCGTCGACATGCGAGGCGTCACCCGGCTCTACCCCGGGAACGTCACCGCGCTCTCCGGCGTGGACCTCTCGGTGGAGTCGGGCGAGTCGGTGGCGATCACCGGGCCCTCGGGCTGCGGGAAGTCCACCCTGCTGCACATGCTGGCGGCCATCGACGAGCCGACCGCCGGCCAGGTCCTGGTGTTTGGCAAGGACCTGGCCACGATGCGCGACCTCACGCGGTACCGGCGCAACGAGGTGGGGTTGGTCTTCCAGCTCCACAACCTCCTGCCCCAGCTCCCGGTCCTCACGAACGTCGAGCTGCCGATGTTCGGGACGCGGCTCTCCGAGCGCCAGCGGCGAACCCGGGCACGCGAGCTGCTCGCCGAGGTCGACCTGGCCGGTCGGGAGCACCGTCGGCCTACCGAGCTGTCGGGCGGCGAGCGTCAACGGGTGGCCATCGCCCGGTCTCTCGCCAACTCGCCACGTCTGCTGCTGGCGGACGAACCGACGGGAAGCCTCGACTCGGCGTCGACCACCCGCGTCCTCGAGCTCTTTCGGCGCGTCCGCGCGGAGGGCGTGACCATCCTGATGGTCACGCACGACCTGGAGGTGGCGGCCACCACGGATCGGACCGTCGTGATGCAGGACGGGAGGGTCGTCGACGACGGACGGGCGGTTGCGGGATCCGCCCCGGCCGACGGGCACGGCGAGCACCTCTCGAGAGCTCGGATCTCCTAGGCCCCCGCCGAGAGGACCAGCTCGGAGAAGGCCTGATCCACGGCCCGTGCCAGGACCTCGAGATCGTCCCCGACCCCGCCGTCGGAAAGGAATCCGACCTCGAACGTCTCCTCGTACGAGAGGGCGGCAACCCCGATGCTGAGGTTGCCCCCGAGGGGCAGAAAGGGGAACAGGTCCAACATCGCCGCGCCGAGGGCGAAGAGCTCGAAGGGAGGGCCGGGCACGTTGGTCACGACCAGATTGACAAAGGGCTGTCGGTGCACGACCTGTGCGACGCCGACCAGGGCGGCCCGCGGCAGCGGGTCGAGCAGGCCGAAGAGGGTCTCGACGGCAAGGGCCTGCTGGCGCCGCTTGAGGATCGACATCCCCCGGGACACCGCCCGCAGCCGGTCGAGCGGCTCGCAAGGCGTAACCGGCAGTCGAGCGATCATCGCCGAGACGCTGTTGTCGAGGCGGCGGTCGCCGGGGTGTCGGATCGCAACCGGAACGAGAACCTGCACCTCGCTCGGAGCGGCGTTGCCACTGACCCGGAAGAGATGGGCGAGCCCTCCGGCCACGGCGGTGAGGAGCACGTCATTGAGGGTCACCCCGTAGCGGTGCTCGACCCTCTTGAGCTCGGAGATCGGGTGGCGGACCAGCGCCACCCGGCGGTCCCGATCGATGGGTCGGTTGAGGGAGCAGCGGGGCGCGAGGGTCCTGGGCGTGAGCAGCGTCGTCAGGGAGTCGCCCAGCCGTCCGAGGGTCCGAGTCGTGCCAAGGGGATGGCGGAGGACGGCGGATCCGGCTCGCAGCCCGTCCTTGCCGGCCTCGGCCACTGCCTCGGCGGGTCCGGCGAGCAGACCCACGAGGTCGGCGCGGAGGCTGGTGTCCCCCGCAACACGAGCGGGACGCGACGACGGGGTGTCCGTGTGACGCCGCACGCGGGTCTCGGCGGGGACCTTTGAAGGGTTGCGGTTGGCGTCGAACATCACGTTGGCCAACTTCACGTCCGCGATCCCGTCGGCGAGCGCATGGTGCAGCTTGGCCACCATGCCCACGCGACCTCCTGCAAGTCCCTCGAGGAACCACACCTCCCAGAGGGGGTGACCGAGGTCGATCGGCATCGAGAGCAGGTTCCCGCACACCCTCGCCAGGTCGTCGTCCCCTCCGGGGCGAGGCAGCGCCAGGGTCCGGACGTGGCGCGAGACGTCGAAGTCGGGGTCGTCCGTCCATACGGGCCGCAGCCGACCCAGGCCCGTGATCGGTACCCGTTGCCGGAGCTGCGGAACGGCGTCCATCCTCCGCTCGATCTCCGCTCGTATGGCCTCGATCCGCACTCGGCCGTGGGCGTCCGTCAGCGGGCCCTCGTCGAAGATGGCGAGCGAGCCACTGTGCATCGGCGTGCTGGGGGACTCGAGCTCCAAGAACAGCCGATCGATCCCTCGAAGCGCCGTCCGCGGGGTCACGTCACGGACGTCCCGAGCGCAGTCACCATCTCCTCGAACCCTTCTCTGAGGCACGACGCCAGCGCCGGGCCGTCGGGGACCGCCCTCTTGTCGATCGTGAGCCCGATGCAGTCCCCTGCGGCCATCGTGAGGAGCGAGACGTTGAAGGCCGCCCCCGACGGCGGGGCAAAGGCATAGATGCGCTCGAGCCTCCCTCCGGCCAGGTAGCTCTCCGCGGCGGGCCCAGGCATGTTGGTGGCGCAGAAATCGTCTCCCCGCAGCATCGAGCCCCACAGGCTGCGGGCGAGCGCGGGCGGCAGGAGATCCAGCCCCGCAGCGAGGAGGTCGCTGACGGCCAGGGCTGGCGTGTTCTTCATGGCCTGAGTGAGCGTGCGCACGGCGTGCACGCATTCGCGAGGGTCCACCGAAACCGGCAGCACGAAACGGACCGGGACGAACCGGTTGCTGGCATCGGCATCGCCTGCTCGCCGGACACTCACCGGCATCAAGATCCGGACTCGCCCGATGGTGGCGCCGTGCAGCTCGTGGTAACGGCGAACCCCGGCCACCGAGGCGGCGACGAACAGGTCGTTGAGGGTCCCGCCGGCAGCCCTGGCGGCCGCTCCGAGTGCCCCCGCCGGCAGATCGATCACCTCCAGATGGCGCCGGCCCCCACGTGCCGACATGACCGGGGAGAGCGGTCTTCCCGCGGGGGCGATGAGCCGCGCCGCGGATGCCGCGACCGCGGGTGCTTCGGCGACGAGGTTGGAGGCGCGCTGCGCCGCCCCGGCGAGCAATCCCGGGAGACTCCCTTCACCGGACAGGGAGAGCCCCACCCTCGGAAGCGAGGTCATGAGCCGCTCGGACCAACGGGCCATGCTCGGTCGCGCCGTGCTCGAGCCGGCACCCTTGCCCGTGCCGGGGGAGGTCCCGCGAGGTGCCGACGGTTCGCGACTCCCAGAGAGAAGATGGGAGAAGAGCGTGAGGCCCCCGAGACCGTCGGTCAGGGCATGGTGGAGCTTGATCACGAGGGCTGCGGTCCCGTCCTCCAGGTCCTCCACCAAGACCGCCTCCCAGAGTGGGAGGTCGGGGTCGAAGGCGTCGGCCACCATCACCTGCGCCAGGTCGAGCACGTCGCGGAGGGACGCCTTCTTTGGGGCGCGCATCCGACGCACATGGTCGGCGAGGTCGAAGTCGCTGTCCTGGACCCAACGAGGACGCCACATCCCCAGGGGGAGAGAGACGACACGGGACCGCAGTCGCGGCTGGAGGTCCACGAGCTCTTCCATGCGCGTCAACAACTCCTCCCAGTGCGGCGCGGAGTCGAGGACGACCACGGCCACGATGGAGGGTCGGAGAACGGGGTCGGTGCCGATCCTCCAGAGCAACGAGTCGGCGTCGTTCATCGTCCCGACGACCTCATCGGAGGCAGTCACGTCTCGGGAGCTGCTCATCGCGCCCCGGACGCTCTCTCGATCATCTCTGCCATGGCTGGACCTCCCCGCCCCCGGTTGACCCACATCATGTGCGCCCGCGGCGTCACGTGCCAGGGCCCATGGCCAATCGGGAGACGATGACGGGTCCCCCTACGAGGTCCCAGCCTCCGCCTGCCAGCCCCGCACCCTGGCTACGAGGTCGGTCGGTCGCTCCTCCACCAGCTCCAGCGCTCCTTGGTAGATGCAACCGTCGGAGCCATCGACGGTGATCAGGTCCCCCTCCGGGAGGACACGCCCGGCGAAGCGCAGCGTGCTCGACGCGCCGTCGATGGCGAGGTCCCGGCAGTCGACCAGGCAGGTGACCCCGAGCTGGCGTGCCACCACGGCAGCGTGGGCGGTCCGCGCGCCGGTCGCCGTCAGGAAGCCCTGACACTTGGCGAGGGCGGCAATGTCGTCGGTCGATGCCTCCTGGCGTACCAGCACGACCGGCTCGCCCCCCTCGTGGAGCCGCAAGGCGCTCTCGACGCTCAGGGCGACGCGCCCCACGGCCACGCCGCTGCTCGCCGGGGTGGCGCGCGCCATCGGGCGGACGTCCATGTCCGGGTTGAGCCTGACGCGGCGGATCTCGTCCAGGTCGAAATCCGACAGACGCTCGAGGGCCGTCGTCTGGTCGATGATCCCCTCCTCGACCAGGTCGCAGGCGATCTGCAGCGCGGCCCAGGCTGCAGGCTTGGCGGCCCGGGTCTGCAGTATCCAGAGCTTGGCGTCTTCCACCGTGAACTCGAAGTCCTGCACGTCGCCGAAGTTGAGCTCGAGCGTGCGACGCACCCGCTGCAGCTCGTGTGCCAACCCAGGGATCGCGTCCACCAGGCGCTCCGGGTCCTCCGCGCCGTGACGGCCCGCCACCACGTCCTCTCCCTGGCTGTCAAGGAGGAAGTCGACGTAGAGCCGGTTCTCGCCACTGGTGGGGTCACGGGTGAACCCCACCCCGGAGCCCGACGTGCCCCCGGTGTTGCCGAACACCATGGCCTGCACGGTCACCGCCGTCCCCCTCAGGTCGGAAAGGTCGCGGAGGCGCCGGTACTCGACGGCGCGCGGGGCGTTCCACGACCGCAGCACCGCCTCCACCGCGCCGAGCAACTGATCCATGGGCTCCTGCGGGAACGGACGACCCACCTCGACCCGATAGACCTGTTGGTAACGGGCGACCAACTCGCGCAGTGCGGCAACGTCGAGCTCGCCGACGACGGGTGCCCGCTCTCGGCGCAGGAGGTCGTCGAGCACTGCCTCGAACGGTGCGGGTCGGCAGCCCTCCACGACGAGCGCGTACGACAGGATGAGCCGCCGGTAGGAGTCCCAGACAAAGACCGGGTCACCGGTGGCGCGCAGGAGGCCCGAGAGCGTTCCGTCGCACAGGCCGACATCGAGGATCGTGTCGAGCATGCCGGGCATCGATATCGCGGCGCCGGAACGGACCGCGACGAGCAACGGACGGCGGCGGCCACCGAAACGAAGGCGGGTGGCCTCCTCGACCTGACGGATGCCCCCCTCGACGAGGGCCGCCACGTCGGTGCCGAGGCGTCCGTCGCCCGCGTGGTAGTCCGCGCAGATCTCCGTGCCGAGGACGAATCCCGGGGGCACGGGCAGACCGGCCGCCACCATGCGCATGAGGTTGGCGGCCTTGGAGCCGACCTCGGACGGGGAGATCGCCTCGGAGCTTCCGTCGTAGAGGAACGCGATCCGCCGGTCCGCGACGAGATCCTGCTCGGCGCCCATCAGCTCGACAGGGACCCGAGGATGTGGTCGCGCAACCCGAGCGCCGAGCGCATCAGGGCGTCGGAGGCGTCCTCGATGCAGCGCAGGATGCTGTCGGCGACGTACAGGCTGCGAAACTCGGGCGCCTCGGTCACGAGCTTGGCACGGGCCGCCCGGTCGGCTGCGTCCGCCTGATGCTCGAGCGTGACCACCCGGTCGACCGCGACCAGAAAGTCCTCGAGGTCGTCCGAGGCCGAGCCGTCGACCACCTGGCAGGCGATCTCCAGGGCCTTGAGATGCTCCCGCGCGTTCATCGCGGTCATCCCGGCCACGCCGTCGATGATCGGGACGACCACCCGGATGCTCTCGAGCGGGAGAAGGTTGAGCAGGAACACGGCCTCCTCCAGCCCGTCGATGGCGTCGTCGGCCGATCCGAGCACCTTGGCCAGCGCCTCGCCGCCCTCCACCCGACGGGCGGCCTGGCGCTCGCCGACCAGGATCTCGTCGGCCCGGTGCTCCCATACCGCCGCCCGGGCGGTCACCCGGCCGAGGAAGGCGTCGAGCTCCGATCCCCCGAGACGCACGAGAGCGGCCCGGAGTCCCCGAGCGCACTCGACGATCAGGCTGGCGTGCTCGGCCCCGGCCTCGAGCAGCCGGCGGCGGGAGGCCTGCACGTGCCCGAGGACCTCGACCGCGCACCTCGTCGCGGATGAGCAACGGCGACTTCCCGGCGAGCAGGCCTTCGGCGGCCGCCCGGAGGGCGAACCGAGTGATCGCCAACGTGGCCTCGTTCCCGAGGACCTCGCTGAGCGGCTCGCCGTACCGGGCGGGGACCTTGGCGGCCAATTCGACGGCGTCGTAGATGAGCCGCTCGGCTCCGAGGTTGAGAAAGCCCATGTGGCCGAGGTCGTTGTCGGCCGCCCAGCGCAGCGTGGCGACGGCATCGTCGCGGGAGAGCAGAGCCTCGAGACGCTTGCGGGCACGGTTCCAGTCGAGGACGAAGACGAGTCGCGATCCCACGTGTCGCAGGAACCTCTCGAGCGAGGGCCGATCCGGTGCGGCGTGGCGACCCGTCGTCAGATGGTGCTCGCCGAGCGCCGGTGCGTCCCCTCGCACCTCGGTCCCCGTCCAATGGACCTCGAACCGCTTCATCATCGACTGGAAGAAGCGCAGCCGGCGCATGTGCACGTCGGAGTAGGTGAGCGTGGCCGTGAGGCCCTCGACGGACAGGACCACGACGTGCGCGTCGGTCGTGCCCAGGTCGTTTTGGATGAGGAGCCGGTCACCGGACCGAGTAGCGGTCGTGGCAAGGCCGGGGTGGTCGAACTTCAACCTGGCCGTCGAGTGAACGCCGGCCATGAAGGCGGCGACCAGGCCATGGTCCTCTGCGGACAGCGAGTAGACCGCGGCGCCGTCGACGGTCGAGGTCGCGATCTGCGCCTGGAGGCGGTTGAGGGCCCGATGGGCGTCCATGATCAACAGGTGCATGGAGTCGCCGCCCGAGGGCCGCGCCGAGGTCATCTGGTCGATGGAGTCGCCCCGGACGCGATCGTTGCCGAGGTCCGGGGACCTGCCGGAGAGGGCATCGAGTCGAGCGGCCTTCGGCGCGTCGACCAGGCCCGCCGCCGCGAGCGGCGCCAGCATCTCCGCGACGGCGTCCACGAGCTCCTTGTGGACCCGGCCGGCCTCCGGGATGTCGTAGAGGTCCTCGGAATCCAGCCGGCGCGCCCTCTCGACCGTGCGGTCGAAGACCGGATCGGCCACCCCCGCCGACAGGCGCTCGTCCCGCAGCGAGGAGAACGCGGCGTCGGGGTCGTCGGCCCTGGCCCTCGCGGTCTGGAGGAGGCTCAAGAGGTACTTGGCCCGATCATTGGCCTCGAGCGCCCGGTTGAGCAGAGCGGGCAAGAGGAGGGATCGCTCGCCGAGCTCCTCCACCATCTCCCGCTTGGTCGTGCCGAAACTTCGCGATTCGGTCACGTCGTTCACGCGCCGTCCACCTCCAAGCCCCAGCCCAGTGCGGTCAACAAGGTCACGAGGGCAACGTAGGACAGCGAGACGACGACGCTCAGAGGCGAAGGTCCCTGGCGCGCTCGGAGGCGGGAGTCCCTGTCGCTCGCTGGTACCGGCGGGACCTTCGACCCTGGCCTCCCCGAGCGAGCCGGCGGACGCTGGTCAAGTGGAACAGCGTGTGGATGTCATCGACCGGACCGTTGCCAAGACGTATCAATGGGTGCACCTGGTCGCCGAACGATCGGGCCTGGAGGACGCCCATCGCGCCTATTCGGCCCTGCGGGCGGTCCTCCACGCCGTGCGGGATCGCCTCGACGTCAACGTCGCCGTGCACTTCTCGGCGCAGCTGCCCCTCCTCCTGCGCGGCGTCTACTACGAGGGCTGGGAGCCCGCGAGGGTGCCGATCAAGATGTCGCTGACCGACTTCCTGGCGAGGATCGAGCACGACGCCGCGCTCAAGGGAACGAGCTCGGCCGAGGACGTCGCGCGCGCGGTGCTGTCCGTCTGCTGGGACGAGCTGGGCACGGGCACCATGGAGCACTTGATCTCCGTCCTCCCCGCCGAGTTCGCCGAGCTCCTCTGAGGTCCGGAGCTACCCCTCGACCGACGCCGAAAGGGTGCAGCCGTGCCACCCGGCCGCCGGTGCCGGGCGGGAATCGGGCAGAAGGTCCCTGGCGTCGCGAGCGGCCCTGCCGGACGATGGGCGTTGCAAATACCGACCGTGAACCCGTGATCTTTTTGAGGAGGCAACACAATGGCAATCCTCCACCGTGACAAGCACGTCGTCGACGAGGCGCGCCGGGATTAGCCTAGCTTGGAGCTGCCGGAATGGTGGCGCCGCTGGCTGGACATCGACGACCGGACCGGGTGGCTGCGCACCGAGGAATTCCACGAGGGAGACACGCTGGTGGTGCGAGCCGAGATGCCCGGGCTGGACCCGGACAAGGACATCGAGGTCTCGGTTTCCGGTGGCGTGGTGACGATCGGTGCCCACCGCGAGGAGCGGACGGAGCAAAAGAACAAGCGGGGCTACCGCAGCGAGTTTCGCTACGGGGAATTTCTGCGGGAGGTCGCCGTCCCTGAGGGGACGTTCGTGGACGACATCAAGGCCAATTACGCCGACGGGATTCTCGAGGTGAGGGTGCCGTGCCCGGCGGAGAAGGAGCCCGAGTCCAAGAAGGTACCGGTCTCCCGCTCGTGACGGCGTCGCGGGGTCAGCCCCCGGAGTCGGGCGACCCCGCACAGCCGTACGTCTCGGTTGCCGAGACCCACTCCGGAGCCGTCTTCTTTGCCGGCGACCGAGCCTTCAAGCTGAAGAAGCCGGTGTCCTTTGGGTTCTTGGACTTCTCCACGCTCGAGGCGCGGCGCCGGGCATGCGAGCGGGAGCTCGAGCTCAACCGGCGGCTCGCCCCGGACGTCTACCTGGACATGGCCGCGCTCGTGGGATCCGACGGCACGGCCTCGGAACACTTTGTCGTCATGCGCAGGCTGCCGGCGGATCGGCGCCTGTCGGCGCTCGTGGAGGCCGGCGCACACGTGGACGATCACCTGCGGGCGCTGGCCCGCCTCCTCGCCGCCTTCCATTCGCGCGCGGCACGGTCGGCGGCCATCGACGGCTGGGCCGGACGGGACGCAGTGCTCCGGCGCTGGGAGGCGAACGCCGTGGAGATGGCGGCGCCTCCCCGGCGGCGTGTTCCAGCCGGGGACGGCGGAGCGCGTCCTCTTCCTCGCTCGCCGCTACCTCGCCGGTCGCGAGCGGCTGTTCTCCGCCCGTCTCGACGCGGGAAGGGCGTGCGACGGGCACGGGGACCTGCTCGCCGAGGACATCTTCTGCCTGGACGACGGCCCTCGGGTGCTCGACTGCATCGACTTCGACGATCGCCTGCGCTACGGGGACGTCCTCTACGACGTCGCGTTCTTGGCCATGGACCTCGAACGGCTCGGGCGGCCCGACCTCTCCCGGAGGTTCCTCGAGCTCTACCGGGAATTCACCGGCGACTCGTGGCCGGCCTCCCTCGCCCACCACTACGTCGCCTACCGGGCGCAGGTGCGGGCCCTGGTGGCAGGGATCCGACTGGTACAGGCGGACGGCGCGTCCCCCGAGGCGGCCCGCCACCTCCTGGCGCTCTCGGCGACCCATCTCGAGCTGGGCCGGGTCCGGCTCGTGGTCGTCGGAGGGGCTCCCCGGGACGGGCAAGTCCACCCTGGCGGCCCAGCTCGCCGAGGCCCTCGGGGCGGCCACGATCCGCTCCGACGAGGTGCGAAAGCAGATGATGGGCATCGACCCGAGCACGCCCCGGCCGGCGCCGCTCGACCACGGGCTCTACGAGCCGGAGGTCACCGCGGCCACCTACGCCGAGCTCGTGCGGCGCGCCGGGGTGTGCCTGTCCAACGGCGTGAGCGCCGTGGTCGACGCCACCTTCTCCGATCGCCGTTGGCGCGAGCGAGATGCGGACCCTCGCCGCGGAGGCCGTTGCCGACCTGGACGAGCTGCGCTGCGTGGCACCGCTGGACCTGGTCGAGAGCCGGATCGCCGCTCGCCTGGCGAGCGGCGGCGATGCCTCCGATGCGACGCCCGCGGTGGCTCGGCGGTTCGCGGCCGACGAGGCTCCCTGGCCCACCGCGGCACCGATCGACACGAGCGGCCCGATCGAGTCGGCACGGGACGCGGCGCTCGAGCGCCTGGGCGTCCCGCGAGCCGTCACGTTTGAGAGCCCACCTTCGGGGTGGGCGAGTCCTCCGGAACCAGCGTCGGGGTCGACCGGTTGAGCGTCTCGCCGCGGAAGAACGACGGGCTGCCCGAAGCGCCACAGCACCATGGCCACGACGCCCACCACCGCCGAGACCAGGGCGATGAGGAACACGCCGCCCACGTCCGAGTGCGGGGGGAAGGGCAGGTGCCACGACGTGTAGCTCTGGGCGAAGACGTTGTTGTAGTTCCAGTCGGCCCAGAGGCTCCACACCATGGCGAAGTAGAGCATCAGTCCCCCGAGCAAGGGGAGGATGCCCTTCATCCACAGGTCCCGCCGGCTGCGGCGGAGCACCTTGCGGTAGTACCAGGCGCAGGTGAACCCGGTGAGGCCGTAGTAGAAGGCGATCCAGATGCCGATCGCCGTCACCGCGTCGGGGATGAGGTTGCCGCCGGCGAGGTGGTTGAAGGCGATGTAGAGGACGACCGAGACGGCGCCCATGGTCACGGTCGAGACGGTCGGCGTCAGGTAGCGCTTGTGCATCCGGCCGAAGGCGTCGGGGATGGCGCTGGTACACGGCCATGGACAGCGTCGTGCGAGCCGTCGGCAGGATCGTCGTCTGGGTCGAGGCGGCGGCCGAGGTCAGCACCATCAGGATGAGCAGGTGGGCGAACACCGAGCCGAACCAGGCGTGGCCGAACACCGCAGTGCCGAGGCCCGAGAAGATGTCGCTCGTGGTTGGCGGGGTTGGCCAGGCCGACGCCCGTCGTCCCACCCCGGCGAAGGACTGCGCGGCCAGGGTCACGACGAAGTAGATGACGAGCAGCAGGACGGTCGAGATGATGGCCGCCGAGTCCGGGGTTGCGGGTCCGGTCCGCGGTCTCCTCGTTGATCGAGACCGACGTGTCCCACCCCCAGTAGATGAAGAGCATGAGCAGCAGCCCGGTCGACGACCTTGGAGAAGGAGGGATGTGGAACGGGTTGAACCAGCTCCAGCGACGGGACCAGGTGGCCGGCCGGCGCGCTGCCCGATGGCCACCCGGACCAGGGCGACGACGGCGAAGACGACGAGGATGAGCACCTCGACCGAGAGCAGGATCCGCTGGACCCGCGCCGACAGCTCGATGCCGCGGTAGCAGACGTAGGTCAGCAGGACGATGAAGAGCACGCCGACGAGCAGCACCCATTCGCTCGTCGGGTTGTGCCGATCCCTCGGGCGTTGAAGAGCAGGAAGCCGTACTGGCCGGTCACCTGGGCCAGGCTGGCCATGACCAGCACGTCGGACGGCGATGATGCCCCACCCTCCGAGCCAGCCCAACCACGGACCGAAGGTGCGGGTGCCCCAGGTGAAGGTGGTGCCGCAGTCCGGGTCGGCCTTGTTGAGCTCGCTGTAGCCGATGGAGACGAAGAGCATCGGGACGAAGGCCAGCACGACGATGGTGGGCGACAGGACGCCGACGGCCACGATGATCAGGCCGAGGGTGGCGGCCAGGCTGTAGGCGGGCGCCGTCGAGGCGACGCCGATCACGATGTTGGACACCAGGCCCAGGGCATCGGACTTGAGCCCCTTGTCGACAGGCGCCTCGGCCGGCGCGGTCCGTCGGCGTGTGGTGCGTCGGTGGTCGGTCATCTCACACCGGGCTCTCGTCGAGCATGGCGTCGGCCACCTTGACGAACCCGGCGGCGTTGGCGCCGAGCGACGTAGTTGCCGGGCGACCCGTACTCCTCCGCCGCCTGGCGCACCGTCTCGTGGATGCGCCGCATGATCGGTCTGCAGCTTGTCGTCCACCTCCTCGGCGGTCCACTGGCTCAGCTGCATGTCCTGGGCCATCTCCAGGCCCGAGACCGCCACCCCGCCGGCGTTGGCCGCCTTGCTCGGAGCGTAGAGCACGACCGGCGGCCAGGAAGCGCTCCACGCCCTCGGGGACGGTGGGCATGTTGGCTCCCTCGGCCACGAGGCGGACGCCGTTGCCGACAAGGTTGGCCGCGTCGCTTGCGCTGATCTCGTTCTGGGTGGCGCTCGGGAAGGCGCAGTCGGCCGGCACCGCCCACAGCGGGTTGCGCCACACCGGGCGCGGTCGGATGGTACGAGGCGTCGCGGGAAGCGGCTCGGCGTACTCGCGGATCCGGCCCCGCCGCTCGTTCTTCAGCTCCTTGACCCATGCCAGCTTCTCGCCGTCGATCCCGTCGGGATCGTGGACGAAGCCGTCGGAGTCCGACAGGGTGAGTGGGCCGGGCACCCAGGTGCGAGGAGCTTCTCCGCCGTGAACTGCGCGACGTTGCCGCTGCCCGAGATCAGGCAGGCCTTGCCCTCGAGGCTGTCGCCACGCGTGGCGAGCATCTCCCTGGCGAAGTAGACCACGCCGTAGCCGGTCGCCTCCTGCCGGATGCCGGAGCCTCCCCACTTGATCCCCTTGCCGGTGATGGCGCCGGCGAAACGCTTGGCGATCCGCTTGTACTGCCCGAAGAGGTAGCCGATCTCGCGCTCTCCCACCCCGATGTCGCCGGCGGGCACGTCGGTGAACTCGCCGATGTAGGGGTACAGCTCGGTCATGAACGACTGGCAGAACCGTCGGATCTCCGACTCGCTCCGGCCCTTCGGGATCGAAGTCCGACCCGCCCTTGGCCCCACCCATCGGCAGGGTGGTGAGGGAGTTCTTGAGCGTCTGCTCGAAGGCCAGGAACTTGAGGAGGCCGGCGTCGACGGACGGGTGGAACCGCAGTCCCCCCTTGTAGGGCCCGATGGAGCTGCTCATCTGGACCCGGTAGCCCCGGTTGACGTGGATCTCGCCCCGGTCGTCCACCCAGTTGACGCCGAAGCTGATGGTCCGGTCGGGCTCGACGAGCCGCTCGAGGATCTTGTCGTCGAGGTAGCGGGGCTGCCGGAGGAGGACCGGCAGGAGCGAGCCCGCGACCTCGCGGACGGCCTGGTGGAACTCCAGCTCCCCGGGGTTCTTGGCCTCGACCTTGGCAACGAGGGCGTCGAGGTGGTCCGCAACCCTTGCCGCGGTCACGACAGGCCTGTTGGACGATGGCGCGGAGGCGGTTGCCGTCGGGGGTCCCATCGCCACATCCTTGAGCGACTGCCCCGAGGCCGAGCAGAGCCGAAGGTCCCGATGCCAGCGCAGGGTCCCGGTCGGTCCCGAATGGAGGACGGGACCTTTGGCTCTGGCCGCTCCTCGGCCACCCCCGGATCATTCGGGGTGCGGCTCATCCACCCGAGCCCTCACACGAGGCTCGTCCACCCGAGCTCACGGAAGGGCCGTCGCCCGAGCTCGGACGACGGAGGTCGAACGTGCGGGTACTGGTCATCGGAGCAGGAGGCGTCGGTACGGCGGTCGCCAGGACGGCGGCCCACTGTGGATTCTTCGAGCGCGTGGTCGTGGCCGACTACGACGTCGACCGCGCGCAGCGGGCCGTGGCCGGCGCGCGGCGACCGCTTCGCCGCCGCCCGGCTCGACGCCAGCGACGAGCGTCGATCGTCGAGCTGATCGAGAGCGAGCGCATCGACGCGGTGCTCAACGCGGTCGACCCTCGCTTCGTGATGCCGATCTTCCGGGCGGCGCTGTCGTCGCCGGGTCACCTACCTCGACATGGCCATGTCCCTGTCCCATCCGCACCCCACCGGACCCGTACCACGTGCCGGGCGTGAAGCTCGGCGACGAGCAGTTCGCCCTGGCCGACGAGTGGGAGAGAAAGGGCCTGCTGGCTCTGTGCGGCATGGGGGTCGAGCCGGGGCTCTCCGACGTCTTCGCCCGCTACGCGGCCGACAAGCTGTTCTCCTCGATCGACGAGATCGGGGTGCGCGACGGCGCCAACCTGGTGGTCGACGGCTACGACTTCGCCCCGACCTTCTCCATCTGGACCACCATCGAGGAGTGCCTCAACCCCCCGATCGTCTGGGAGCGGGACAAGGGCTGGTTCACGACCGAGCCCTTCAGCGAGCCGGAGACGTTCGTCTTCCCCGCCGGGATCGGCCCGGTCGAGTGCGTGAACGTCGAGCACGAGGAGGTGCTCCTCATCCCCCGCTGGGTGGACGCGCGGCGGGTGACGTTCAAGTACGGGCTGGGCGACGAGTTCATCGGGGTCCTCCAGACGCTGCACAAGCTCGGCCTGGACTCCACGACCCCGTGCGAGTCGGCAAGGCGCGAGGTCTCCCCGCGCGACGTCGTGGCCGCCTGCCTCCCCGACCCCGCCGAGCTCGGGGACCGCATGACCGGGGCTGACCTGCGCCGGCACCTGGGTGAAGGGGACCGGGACCGACGGGAGCCCCCGGGAGGTCTACCTCCACCACGTGGTGGACAACGCCTGGTCCATGGCGGAGTTCGGACTCCCAGGCGGTGGTCTGGCAGACGGCCATGAACCCGATCGTGGCCCTCGAGCTGATCGACTCCGGCGCCTGGTCCGGTGTCGGGCGTGCTCGGTCCGGAGGCCCTGCCCGCGGATCCCTTCCTGGATCTGCTCAACAGCCACGGGGCCCCCTGGGCCTGCGAGGAGCGGACGTCCGACGCCGCCTAGTCCCGCGCACGTCTCGGCCCCAGCGCTCAGCCGATCCCGTCGACCCAAGGAGGATCTCGTGGCTGACTCAGCGACCCGCCTACCAGAACTTCATCGCCGGCACCTCCGTCGATGCCAAGGACGGAGGCACGTCACGATCTCGTCGACCCCGTCACGGGGACGCCGTACGCGATCGCGCCGCGGTCCGGGCCAGAGGACGTCGAGCGGGCCTCCTCGGGCGGCCCAGGACGCCTTCGAGTCCTGGTCGTCGACGACGCCCTCACAGCGCAGCCTGGCCGTACTCAGGTTCGCCGACGCGCTCGAGGCGCGGGCCGAGGAGCTGGTCGACATCGAGTGCCGCAACACCGGCAAGCCGAGGCGCCTCACCGATGTCCGAGGAGATCCCCCCCATGATCGACCAGATCCGCTTCTTCGGCGGGGCGTGCCGGCTGCTCGAGGGCCGGTCTGCGGGCGAGTACATGGAGGGGTTCACCTCGTTTGTCCGCCGAGAGCCTATCGGGGTGTGCGCGCAGATCACGCCGTGGAACTACCCGATGATGATGGCGGTGTGGAAGTTCGCGCCGGCGATCGCTGCCGGCAACACCGTCGTGCTCAAGCCCGCCCACACCACACCGGCCAGCACCGTCTTCATGGCCGAGGTGGCGGCGGAGTTCTTCCCGCCCGGCGTGTTCAACGTCGTGTGCGGCCACAACCGCGAGATGGGCGCGGCGCTCCTCGAGAGCCCGATCCCGCGCATGGTGTCGATGACCGGGAGCGTGCGGGCCGGTCGGGAGATCGCCCGGGCGGCGGCCGGAGGACCTGAAGCGGGTCCATCTCGAGCTGGGCGGGAAGGCGCCGGTCGTCGTGTTCGACGACGCCGACCTCGAGTCCACCGCCGAGGGCATCGCCATGGCCGGCTACTTCAACGCCGGCCAGGACTGCACCGCAGCGACCCGGGTCCTCGCCTCGGCCGCCATCCACGACGACCTGGTCTCGGCACTGACCGAGGCGGCTCGACGCCGGAAGCTGGGCGGACCCGACGATGCCGACGCCGACCTCGGTCCCCTCAACAGTGCCTCGCAGCTCGATCGGGTGAGCGGCTTCGTCGACCGGCTCCCGGACCACGCCGAGATCCGCACGGGCGGCCAGCGGTCGGGGGCCAGGGATTCTTCTACGAGCCCACCGTCGTGACCGGTCTCGAGCAGCAGCGACGAGATCGTCCAGCAGGAGGTCTTCGGGCCGGTCGTCACCGTGCAGCGCTTCGGCGACGAGGACGAGGCCGTGCGCTGGGCCAACGACGTGGAGTACGGGCTGGCCTCGTCGGTGTGGACCCGGGACCACGCCCGTGCGCTGCGCATGTCGGCGCGTCTCGACTTCGGCTGCGTCTGGATCAACACCCACATCCCCCTGGTCGCCGAGATGCCCCACGGGGGCTTCAAGCACTCTGGTTATGGTAAGGACCTCTCGGTGTACGGCCTCGAGGACTACACGCGGGTCAAGCACGTCATGAGCGCCATCGCCCCGTGAGGCACACCGTCTCGAGGACCGCGCCGGGGCGAGCCGCACGACACGAGCTGGAGGACAGGTCATGCCCGACGCCAAGCTGACGACGCCTCGCTCGGGGCGGCTCCTCAAGACGGAGGTGCCCGGCCCGGCATCCCAGGAGCTCGCCCGACGGAGGGCGGCGGCCATCCCCCGCGGCGTCGGCACCACGCTGCCGGTCTTCGTCGACCCGCGCCGGGCCCGGCTTCGTCGAGGACGTCGACGGCAACCGGTTGATCGACTTCGGGTCCGGGATCTCGGTCACCAACGTCGGCAACAGCGCTCCGGCGGTCGTCGCGGCGATCCGGGACCAGGCCGAGCGCTTCACCCACACCTGCTTCCAGGTGACGCCCTACGAGGGCTACGTCGAAGTCTGCGAGCGCCTCAACGCCCTCACCCCCGGGCGTCACGAGAAGCGCTCGTTCCTCGTGAACTCGGGCGCGGAGGCCGTGGAGAACGCCGTCAAGGTGGCCCGCTACGCCACCGGCCGAAGTGGGGTGGTCGCCTTCGACCACGGTTTCCACGGACGCACCCTGCTGACCATGAGCCTCACGGGAAAGGCCATGCCCTACAAGCGCGGGCTTCGGTCCTTTCGCTCCCGAGGTGTACCGGGCCTCCTATTCGGACCCCTTCCACGGCACGGGCCGGCTCGACGAGACCCTGTCCCTGCTCGAGACCACCATCGGCGCCGAGTCGATCGCCTGCGTGGTCGTCGAGCCCATCGCGGGCGAGGGCGGCTTCGTGGTCCCCGAGCCCGGATGGCTCGCCGGGCTCGCCGAGTGGTGCGCCCGCAACGGGGTGCTGTTCGTTGCCGATGAGGTGCAGACGGGGATGGGACGGACGGGCACCTGGTTCGCATGCGAGCACGAGGGAATCGTCCCGGACATCGTGACGACCGCCAAGAGCCTCGGCTGGTGGGCTCCCGATCGGTGGGATCACCGGTCGAGCCGAGCTGATGGACGCCGTCCACCCCGGGGGACTCGGCGGAACCTTTGGAGGCAACCCCCTGGCCTGCGCCGCCGCACTGGCAGTCTTCGACATCATCGAGTCCGAGGGGCTGCTCCAGCGTGCCCGCCGCATCGGCGAGGTCGCCCTCCCGAGGCTCGAGGGGCTCGTCACGCCGGCCGGACCGGTCGGTCAGGCGCGGGGACGGGGCGCCATGGTGGCCATGGAGCTGGTCGCTCCGGACGGGCGCCGTCCCAATCCGATGGCCACCCTCGAGGTGGCCAAGCGATGCCACGAGCGGGGCCTCCTCGTGCTCACGGCGGGCACCCACGGAAACGTGATCCGGCTGCTTCCACCGCTCGTGATCCCCGACGAGCTGCTCGACGAGGGACTCGACATCCTCGAATCGGTCGTCCGGGGGCTCTGACCCAGAGCGGGTCCACCGGGGCCGCCCACCTCGGACGGGTCACAGTGGGATGTTGCCGTGCTTGGCCGTGGGCTGCCTCCCCCGCTTGGCCTGGAGCCCTCGCAGCGCCGCGGCCACCTCGGTCCGAGTCTCGGAGGGCCGGATGACCGCGTCGACGTACCCTCGTTCGGCGGCCGGATACGGCGTGTAGTAGGCGTGCCGGTACTCAGCTGACGAGGCGCTCCCGCACCAACGGATCGTCGGCCTCGGCGAGCCGTCGACGATGAACGATGTTGACCGCTCCCTCTGCGCCCATCACCGCGATCTCGGCCGTGGGCCATGCCAGGTTGACGTCGGCGCGCAGGTGCTTGGAGCCCATCACCACGTAGGCACCGCCGTAGGCCTTGCGGACGATGACGGTCACCTTGGGCACGGTGGCCTCCGCGTAGGCGTAGATGAGCTTGGCGCCGCGGCGGATGATGCCCCGCCACTCCTGGTCGACCCCCGGCAGGAATCCCGGGACGTCCACGAAGGTGACGATCGGGATGCCGAACGCGTCGCAGGTCCGCACGAAGCGAGCCGCCTTCTCGGCGGCGTCGATGTCGAGCGTCCCCGCAAGATGGGTCGGCTGGTTGGCGACCACGGCCACGGTGCGACCCTCGATCCTGCCGTAGCAGCACATGATGTTGGGCGCGAAGTTGGGATGGACCTCGAGAAACTCCCCGTCGTCGACGATCGCCGCGATCACCGCCCCCATGTCGTACGGGCGTCGTGTCCGAGTCGGGGACGAGCCGGTCCAGGGCGAGGTCGCTCGGCGTCGGGGTGGCCGAGACCCGGCTCGAGTACCGCGGCGCCTCGGAGCGGCAATTCTGCGGGAGATAGCTGAGGAGGGCCCGGACGTAGTCGAAGGCGTCCTCCTCGTCGGTGGCCAGGTAGTGCGCGTTACCGGACCGGCTCGCATGGGTCGTCGCCCCCCCGAGCTCCTCGAAGCCCACCTCCTGGCCCGTGACCGCTTTGATGACATCGGGCCCCGTGATGAACATGTGCGCCACACGGTCGACCATGACCGTGAAGTCCGTGAGCGCCGGGGAGTAGACGGCACCTCCGGCGCACGGCCCGGCGATGACCGAGATCTGCGGCACATACCCCGACGCCAGGGTGTTGCGGTAGAAGATCTCCCCGTAGAGCGCGAGGGAGGCGACGCCCTCCTGGATGCGAGCGCCCCCCGAGTCGTTGATGCCGACGATGGGGCATCCGTTCTCCAGGGCCACCTCCATCACCTTGACCACCTTCTCCCCGAACACCTCCCCGAGCGACCCGCCGAACACGCTGAAATCCTGGGAGAACAGCGCGATCTGACGGTCGTTGACCGTCGCCACGCCCGTGACGACACCGTCGCCGTATGGGGTCTCACGATCCCCGGCCGACCCACCGGACCGCTGCCGAGCGAAGGCGTCGAGCTCCCGGAAGGAGCCGGGATCGACCAGGGCGTCGATCCGTTGGCGGGCGGTCATCTTTCCCTTGGAGCGCTGGCGCTCACGAGCGACCGCCTCCGCGTCCTCGATAGACGGCCCGGCGCCTCCGATCGAGCTCGGACAGCTTGTCCGCCGTGCTCTGCGCTGCGCCGCCCTGCTCGGGCGCCGTGCTCACCGGGTCGCCCTGCTCGGGCGCCGTGCTCACGGAACGGACCCGCCGGGCGTGTCGGGGACCACCCGGCACAGCACCTCGCCACGCTGCACCTCGTCTCCGACCTTGGCCGCGAGCCCTTGGACGCACCCGTCGACGGGAGCTCGCAGGGGCTGCTCCATCTTCATGGCCTCCACCTCCAGCACCGTGTCGCCACGCGACGACGTGCTGACCGTCACGAGCGACCACCTTGACCACCTTCGCCTGCATCGGGCTGGTCACCGAGTCCGATACGCCCTCCGGGAGACGGATCGAGGCCCCGGGTCCGGTGTCGTCTGGGAGGGGGAGGAGGGGCGGCCGGCCCTCCTCCCCCGACGAGCCCCTCGGGCACCCTGATCTCCACACGTCGCCCGTCGACTTCGACCACGTAGCGGCGCCGCTCGCCCTCTGTCTCGGGCGGGATCGTCTCCTGCGCGGTCCAAGCGACGAGAGCGCCGGTGCGAGCTCGGTCTCGATCCATCGCGTGTGCACCCGGAAGGGCTCGGCGACGAAGTCGGGGTGGTCGACCACGATCCGGTCCATCGGGAGGACGGTGGCGATGCCCTCGACCGAGAATTCGCCAAGCGCCCTACGGGCGGAGGCCAGGGCCGCGGCCCGGTCCGCCCCGAAGACGACGAGCTTGCCGAGGAGGGAATCGAATTCCGCCGGGAGGACGTCGCCTTCCTCGTACCCCCCGTCCCACCGAACGCCGGGACCGGAGGGCGGCCTCCAGCGGCCGAGCCGACCCGGGCTCGGGAGGAAGTCGTTGCCGGGGTCCTCGCCGTTGACCCGGAACTCGATGGCGTGGCCGCGGGGCGCGGGGTCCTCGTACCCGATGAGCCCCCCAGCGGCGATACGGAGCTGCTCGCGTACGACGTCGATGCCCGACACCAGCTCGGTCACCGGGTGCTCGACCTGTAGCCGCGTGTTGACCTCGTTGAAGGAGATGGTGCCGTCGGGCGCCACGAGAAACTCGCAGGTGCCGGCGTTCCGGTAACCCACCCGGGCGAGGATCGCCTTGGATGCCTCGTAGATGCGCCGCTCCTGCTCCTGGGTCAGAAAGGGGGCCGGGGCCTCTTCGACGAGCTTTTGGTTCCTCCTCTGCAACGAGCAGTCTCGGGTGGAGAGGACCACCACGTTGCCGTCGCAGTCGGCGAGGCACTGTGTCTCGACGTGACGGGCTCGTTCGAGGTAGCGCTCGACGAAGCATTCCCCCCGGCCAAAGGCCAACGTGGACTCCCGGACCGCCGCGTCGAACGCCTCTTGGAGCTCCCCTGCCTGCCGTACCAGCTTCATGCCACGCCCGCCGCCGCCAAAGGCCGCCTTGATCAGGATCGGGTAACCGTGCTCGTCGGCGAAGTCCCGAATCTCGGACGCATCGCCAACCGGTTCCGAGATCCCCGGTGCGAGGGGCGCACCGACGGACGCCGCCAACCGCCGGGCCACGGTCTTGTCGCCGAGCTCCCGGATGGCCTGGGGAGGCGGCCCGATCCACGTGAGCCCCGCATCGATCACGGCCTCGGCGAACTCGGCGCTCTCGGCCAGGAACCCGTACCCGGGGTGCACGGCGTCGGCCGACGCCTGCTTCGCAAGCTCCACGATCTTGTCGGTGGCGAGGTAGGTCTCCGCCGGCTGCGTGCCTCTCAGCGCATAGGACTCGTCCGCCAAGCGCACGTGGAGCGCGTCGACCTCTTGGTCCGCGTAGAGGGCCAGACTGCTCAGGCCGGCGTCACGGCAGGCCCGGATCACCCTGACGGCGATCTCGCCGCGATTCGCGATCAGCACGCGGCGCACGCCGCGCTCACATGCTCTCTCGTCCGGCGAGCCCCTGTCCTGCCGGCGCCACGTGGGACGCGAACCATTGCGCGGCAAGATCCGCAGCGGTCTCGAGGGTGCCGGGCTCCTCGAAGAGATGAGTGGCTCCGGGCACGACCGTCAGCTCGCTCTCGCAGCGGAGCCGGGCCAGGGCCTGTCGGTTGAGGTCGAGCACCACGTCGTCCCGGCCGCCCACGATCAACAGGGTAGGCGCCCGCACCTGATCGAGGACCGGTCCGGCGAGGTCAGGCCTCCCTCCCCTCGAGACCACGGCCGCAACGTGCGAATCGGGCTGCGCGGCGGCCCAGAGGGCAGCGCCCGCGCCGGTGCTTGCACCGAAGTAGCCGATCGGAAGGTCCCCTCCCTCCGGCTCGCTGCGCAACCAGCCGGTCACGGCCACCAGGCGCTCGGCCAGCAGCTCGATGTCAAAGACCAAGGCACGATCCGTCTGTTCCTCGAGCGTGAGGAGATCGAACAGCAACGTGCCGAGGGCCGCCCGGTTGAGAACCTGGGCGACGAAGCGGTTGCGCGGGCTGTGCCGGCTGCTCCCGCTGCCGTGCGCGAACACGACGAGTCCCCGGCAGGGCTCGGGCACGGTCAGATGGCCGGCCAGGACGACTGGGCCGACGTCGACGCGAACCTCCTCGTCGCGGATCGGGGGGTCGGGGACCGACGGGGAAACCTGCTCCCCGAGGTGACCCTCGTCGGCTCGGTGAAGGAGGGCGGTCACGTCCTGGTCGGACACCGCCGTGAAGTCCCGGTACCACTGGCCGACCGCGAAGAACGGCTCGGGCGTCTCGAGGCAGACCACCTCGTCGGCCACCGAAGCAAGCTCGGAGATCGAGGCAGGTGGCGCCACCGGCACCGCGAGGATCACGTGCGTTGCACCGCTGGCCCGGGCGACCTGGCACGCGGCCCGAGCCGTCGAACCGGTGGCGATGCCGTCGTCGACGATGATCGCCACCTTGTCCTGGAGAGTTACCCGCCTGCGGCCCCGGCGGAACTCCTCGGCGCGCCGCTCCAGCTCCGCTCGCTCCCTTCGTTCGACCGCGGCGAACTCCTGCTCTTCGACGCCGGTCATCCTGACCACCTCGTCGTTGACGACTCGGACACCCCCTTCGCCTATGGCCCCCATGGCGAGCTCCGGCTGGAACGGGAGCCCGAGCTTGCGCACGACGATCACGTCCAGCGGGGCGTCCAGGGCCTCGGCCACCTCGAAGGCCACCGGTACCCCGCCGCGCGGCAGGCCCAGGATGACGGCGTCCCTCTCCTTGAGCTCCGCCAGCTCCCCGGCCAGACACTTTCCCGCATCCGTGCGATCACGAAAAGCCATGGCCACCCTCCTCGAGGTCCCAGTCTCGAGCACGATCCTCCGGCCGTGCAGGGTCGATGGTCCCGGATCGGCGGAGGTGGCCATCCCTGGGCGCCTCCATCGGGGCGGGAAAAGCCAGGTCGCCCAGTGGTTCGTCCCGGTGCAGGCGGCCGATCGCCTCGCTGAGCAAGGGTGCGACGGAGAGTCGCTCGATAGAGGAATCGACCTGCATGGACCCGACGGTGTCCGTGACCACGACCCGTGCCGGCCCGAGGCGCGCCATCACCTTGGGCCAGTCACCGACGAAGAGGCCGTGTGTGGCGGCCACCACCATCCGGGGAACGGCGCCTCGCTCCGCTACCAGCCGGGCCGTGGCCTCGATCGTCGCGCCCGTCGCGATCATGTCGTCGACCAGGATGGCTTCGCGACCCGTGACGTCTCCCACCAACCCCTCGGCCCGAACCTCCGTGCCGCTGACCCGGGCCTTGCGAACGACCGCCACCGGCAGACCGAGCATGGCGGCGAATTGCTCCGCCAGCCGTACGGCCCCGAGGTCCGGCGCGACGACCACCCCGGGCCCTCGGGGGCGCACGGCGGCCGCCAGCACGGGAACCGCGCGGAGGCACTCGACGGGCACGGGCGACATCGCCTCCAGGGCCGTCCCGTGCGGGTCGACCAGCACAAGGCGGTCGGCGCCGGCCCCCGCGATCGCATGGGCCGCCACCCTGGCGCCGATCGCCTGCCCGCCGCGGGTCCGGCGATCCTGGCGTGCGTAGCCAAAATAGGGGACGACGGCAGTGAGCCTCGCGGCACCCGACCTCCGGCAGGCGTCAAGCAGCAACAGGAGCTCCACCAGGTGGTCGTCGATCGGCGGGCCGGTCGACTGGATGACGTAGACGTCGCCGCCGCGCACGTCGCGCACCATCACGTGCCGCTCACCGTCGGGAAACGGGTCGAGCCCCCCGTCCACCAGCTCCACGCCCATCGAGCTCGAGACCTCGCCTGCCAGACCGATGCTCGCCGAACCGGCGACGATGCGCAACGGCACGGCGGGTCCTACTCGCGCATCCCGTCGAGCAGGATGGGACGCAGCAGATCTCGTATGGAGACCATGCCAACCACCCTGCCGTGCTCGTCCACCACCGGCACGTGGCGTATCGCGTTGTCGAGCATCTGGTACGCGGCCTCGTGGAGAGGATCCTCGAATCTCGTGGCCACGACATGGCCGGTCATGGCCTCGCCTGCGGTGACCACGTCGGGATCGCACCCACGAGCCAACGCGGCCATCACGTCACGCTCGGAGAGGACCCCCAGAGGGTGGCGTTCGTCGCCGACGACAAGCGCCCCCACGGACTCGAGCCACATGGTGCGCGCCGCGGCCCGCAACGTCGCCTCCGGCTCCACGAGGACTGGTGCCCTGCTGGAGACGCTCTGTACCTTTTCTTCAAGAGACACCGTCTTGAGCCTCCTTGGCCTCCCAGGCGGACACCCTGGGCCACCGCTTAGTATCGTCGGCCACGGGGCGGAGCGGGCAGGGTCAAAGGTCCTTCGGACCTGGCCATACGGGCGTCGCGGCCCCGGCCGGACGGTAGGGGGCCCCCAACTCCGCGCCAGGACGTGATCACGGCCAACCAGCGGACCAGGTGACCTAGGTCCCTACCGCCGGGTCCCGGCGCACGGCAGGCTCTAGACAACGACGGTTCCCGACATGGAGGAGAAGGAGGACGCCATGGAGGCGAAACCCGGCGATCGGATCGTGGTCAAGGGACATCACATCAACATGCCGGTCCGGGACTGCGAGGTGGTCGAGGTCCACGGAGCCAATGGTGGACCGCCATACCTCGTCCGCTGGTCGGACAACGGCCACGAGACGCTCTTCTTCCCCGGAAGCGACGCCTTCCTGCAGCCGTTCGAGCAGAGCGACGACGCGCACGTCTGAGATTCGGGTGGCATCCAACGCGGCACCGACGACGCCGGGCCAAGCCCCAAAAGGGGGCGAGGAGTTCCCGGTTCGTCGTCTCTCCATCCACGGCCGGAGCGTGGCCTTTCGCCGCGGCGGCACAGGTCCCGTCCTGCTGCTGCTGCACGGAATGGCCGGCAGCTCCGACACCTGGGTTCCCGTCATGCGGCTCCTGCAACGCGAGTACACGGTCCTCGCGCCGGACTTTCCCGGCCATGGCGCGTCGACCAAGGCGACCGACGACTATTCGCTCGGCAACCTCGCGAGCGCCATGCGCGACTTTTTGCACCTCCTCGGGATCGAGCGTGCCACCGTGATCGGCCAGTCCTTTGGCGGGGGCGTGGCCATGCAGTTCGCCTACCAGTTCCCCGAGCTCTGCGAGCGGCTGGTACTCGTCGACGCCGGCGGCTTGGGCCGCGAAGTGAACTGGGTGCTCAGGGCCATCAGCCTGCCGGGAGCCGAGTACGTCATGCCGCTGTTGTTCCCCCCCGTCGTTCGGCGTCTCGGGGACCTGGTCGAGCGGGTGCTGCGCGACCTCGGTGTCCGTCGACCCGCAGCGGCGGAGGTCTGGCGTGCCTACGGCTCGTTGACGGATCCGGAGAACCGCCGCGCCTTCGTCCGGACGGTGCGGGGGGTGATCGATCCGGGCGGGCAGTCGGTGACCGCGATGGACCGCGTCTACCTGGCGGCGCGCATGCCGACGCTCATCGTGTGGGGCGCCCAGGACCGGATCATCCCCGTCCTCCATGCCCACCAGGCGCACGCCGCGATCCCGAACAGCCGCCTGGCGGTGATGGAGGGCGTGGGACACTTTCCCCAGATCGAGGCCCCGCGACGATTCGCGGAGATCCTCGTCGACTTCCTCCGCACCTCGGAGCCGAGCAGCTTCGACCCCAGAGACCTGCGTGACCTCCTGCGCCGGGGCGCACGGCCGGCCTGACCCTCACACGCCGATAACGGCCCGACAGCGGAATCCCGCCGGATCGGCGACCATCGACAAGCCGTGGTAGGAGACCGCCTTGGGCACGGGGCCGACGATCTCCACCTTCCCGACCGGCACGACCTCCATGTCCCCCGCCATACCTCCGCCTTCGGTGGCGGCGAGGTGGAAGCGGATCGGGACCACGGACAGCACGTCGACGGTGTCGATGACGTCCTCGAGCAGCGAGATCAGGACGTCTTCGTCCGTGCTGGGCTGCGCCGCCAGCGGCAGCGGGCTGGTCGCCGGCGCATCCGGGAGCTCGGCGAACATCTCGACGAGCGCTACGAGCGCCTCCACCAGGCACGAGGCCCGGTCGGGTCCCCAGGCCTCTATACCCCAGTCGGCGGCGTGCGGGACGGATCGATGTCCTGCGGCCTGAACGTCCTCACCCCGGGGCTCTGGGTCCACGCGGCCGACGATACCGTGCAGGGCGCGCCGAGCTTGGACCGCCCGCCCCGTCCCGTACGGGCACGCGCCGTCCGCTCATATACCAATGGTATAGGGATACCATACCGGGTGGGGTATAATCGAGACCGAAGATCGGCCACACACCGGCGTGACGGTGCTATCGAGGAGTGTCATGCAGCTGCCCGACGAGGTCATCGAGGACGTCCGCAAGCGCCTGCACCGGGTCGCCGGGCAGATCGACGGGATCGAGCGCATGCTCGACCAGGGCCGTGAGTGTCGTGACGTCGTCTCGCAGATCTCGGCCGCGACCAAGGCGCTCGAACAGGCCGGTTTTCGGCTGGTGGCGGCCGGGCTCACCTACTGCGTCGAGCACCCGGAGGAGGCGGATGCGGACGGCTACCCGCTCGAGGCCGTCCAGAGGATGTTCATGAAGCTGGCCTGAGGGGTGCTCGCGCCCGGACCAGTGCGTCGATGGCGTCGACCTCGCCCCCCTCGGTCGCGACGGGGCGACGGACTCGCTCGGCCCGTACGACCTCCAGCCCGGCGAGGTCGCCCACCAGGTCCTCGGGGCCGTAGAGGACGGTCGGGTCCTTCGGGCCCCCGTGTCCCTCGCACAGGTTCGTCGAATCGTGGCCCACCACGAGGATCGTGCCACCGGGCACCAGGGCACCGGCCGCACCGGCGAGCGCTCGCCCCCGGGCCGGCGCGGGCAGCTGGAGGTACATGACGACCACGAGATCGAAGGAACTCTGCGGCGGGGTCCAATCGACCACGTCCTCCTCGATCCAGCGCACCTCGACCCCTCGCTCGGCGGCGAGCCGACGGGCCTTGCCGAGCCCGACCGGGGAGAAGTCGACCCCCGTCACCCTCCAGCCTCGCTCGGCCAACCAGACGGCGTTGCGGCCCTCGCCGCACGCCAGATCGAGCGCGCCACCAGGATCCATGGTCGACACCTCCTCGACGAGGAAGCGGTTCGGCTCCGCCCGCCAGATCAGCTCGTCGGTCGAGTACCGCTCGTCCCACCGGTGCCGGTCCATGTCTTGGCATCATACCCCTAGGGGTACTGAGGGGCTTGCCGTCCCGCGTCGCCGGGACCAATGGCCCTTTTCGGCCGCGCTCTGCTGGCGGCAGACTCGGGTCGTGAGCAGGCACGGGTCCCCGAAACGTGAGGCGCCCCGAATCGTGGTGCTGGGCGGCGGCACGGGGGGCACTCTGGCGGCCAACCGCCTACACCGGGTGCTGGGCGGGGACGGGGCCCAGATCACGGTGGTCGACCAGGACGATTCCCACCTCTACCAGCCGGGGCTGCTCTTCGTCCCCTTCGGGCTGGCCACGGTGGACGAGATCACGCGGCCCAGGCACCGCCAATTGCACCGGGGGATCGAGTTCGTCGAGGCCCCGGTCGACCACGTCGACCTGGAGGCACGAGAGGTCCACCTCGGTCGGGGTAGCGAGCGTCCGGCGGCGCCCGCCGGGAGCGGCGAGCCGGTGCCCTCGGTCCTCCGCTACGACGTGCTGGTGGTCGCCACGGGCGCGGTGCTGGCGCCAGAGGAGACCGACGGGCTGCTCGGGCCGGGGTGGGGCGAGAAGGTCCACACCTTCTACACGCCCGAGGGGGCGGAGTCCCTGGCGCGTTCCCTCGAGTGGTTCGCCGGTGGCCGCATCGTGGTCAACGTGATCGACATGCCGATCAAGTGCCCGGTCGCACCGCTGGAATTCTGTTTCCTGGCCGACTGGTACTTCCACGAGCTCGGCATGCGCGAGCGCGTCGAGCTCACGTACGTGACCCCGCTCGACGCCGCGTTCACCAAGCCGGTGGCGGCCAAGACCTTGGCCGGCCTCCTCGAGGACAAGGGTGTCGAGCTGATGACGGAGTTCAACACGGGCTCCGTCGACGGCCGGGGGGGCCGCCTCACCTCCTTCGACGGACGCGACGTCCCCTTCGACCTCGCCGTGGTGGTGCCCGTCCACTCGGGGGCCCCCTACGTGGCACGGTCCCCGGGCCTCGGCGACGAGCTCGGGTTCGTCCCGGTCGACGAGCACACGCTGCAGTCGAAGACCGATGAGCGCGTCTTTGCCCTGGGCGATGCGGCGGGGGTGCCCGCCTCCAAGGCCGGATCGGTCACCCACTTCGAGGGCGAGGTGCTCGTGGAGAACGTCCGGCGCTTCCTGGCCAACGAGCCGCTCGACGCCACCTTCGACGGGCACGCCAATTGCTTCATCGAGACGGGCTTCGGCAAGGCGTTGCTGATCGACTTCAACTACGAGACCGAGCCGCTGCCGGGGCACTTCCCCGCAGGCGTCGGTCTCCCGCTCCTGCGCGAGTCCCGGATCAACCATCTGGCAAAGCTCCTGTTCCAGCCGCTGTACTGGCACAGCCTGCTCCCCGGTCGCGACCTACCCGGGGTCGCCTCGACCATGCCCAGCCACGGCAAGCACCCGCCCCACGAGGAGACGCTCGCCCGGTGATCGCGTCCACCGACCGGCGACCGAGGAGGTAACTCCATGCCCACCGCCACGTACGCAGGCCGGACCGTCACCGTCAACGACGAGGGCTTCTTGGAGCACCCCGAGGAGTGGAACGAGGCGATGGCGCCCGAGATCGCGAGCTCGGTGGGGATCGGGGAGCTCACCGAGCAGCACTGGCGGGTCATCAAGTTCATGCGGGCCGAGTACGCGGAGAAGGGCACGGGGCCAACGGTACGGGTGCTCGGCAAGAGCTCGGGCGTGTCGATCAAGGAGCTCTACGAGCTGTTCCCAAAGGGTCCGGCCAAGCTTGCGGCGAAGATCGCCGGCATACCCAAGCCCCGCGGCTGCATCTGAGCGCCTCGGAGAGGGAGGTTACGAACATGGCTGAAGCCGTCCAAGCGATCGAGAAGGTCTCGGTCATCGTGTCCAAGGGCTCGCTCGAGGGCGTGTACCCGGCGCTCATCATGGCCAATGGCGCTCGAGCCGAGGGCATCGAGGCCAACCTCTTCTTCACCTTCTTCGGACTCGACGCGGTCCACAAGAAGCGCTACGAGCACGTCAAAGTTGCCACGGTGGGCAATCCCGGCCTCCATCTGGCGACCATGGCGGGCGGGCTCCCCGGCGTCTCGAGCGTGATGACCCACTACCTCGAGCGCAAGATGGAGAGGCTCGACATCCCGCCCATTCCCGAGTTTCTCGACATGATCGCCGACACAGGTGCCGGCCTCTACGGGTGCAAGGCTTCGTGCGATCTCTTCGAGATCACCAAGGACGACCTCATCGATCGGGTCAAGGACATCATCACCGTCGGCGAGTTTTACGAGCTCGCCGCCGGAGGGCAGATCATCTTCACCTGACCCGGGAGCGACCGTCAGGCCGCGCCCGCGTCCGTCCGTGCCGCATCGACCTGGCGGCGGGGTTCCGCTACTGGGGCGGACCCGAGGCGAGCTCGACGACCCGGAGATGCTCTCCCCCGAATTGGTCGACCCACTGGACCTGGACCGACTGGCCCGGTCGGTCGCGCTCCATCTCCTCGGCGAGCGCCGAGAGCGAGGCGATCCGATGCCCGCCCACGGCGACGATGACGTCCCAGGGTTGGAGCCCGGCGCTCGCTGCCGGCGAGTTGGGCACCACACCGGTAACGACCGCGCCGGCGGGAGAGACCTCCGCGGAGCTCGACGAGGTAGCCGTGACGCCGAGGAACGCCGTGGGACCGACATGGACCGTGGTCGATTCCGTGCCCTCCCGGATCTCGGCCGCCACTGCCAGCGCGTGGTCCATGGGGATGGCGAAGCTCTGTCGCGGGCCCGAACGGAAGCTGTACCCAGACGAGGCGGCCGTGTCGACCCCGATCACCAGTCCCGCCCGGTCTACCAACGGGCCGCCGGAGTCACCGGGCTCGACCGCCGCGTCGCTCTCGATCAACCCGGTGAGCTCCTCGTTGCCACCCGTCGCCTCGTCGCTGGCGATGATCGATTGGTCGAGCGCCTGGACGGTCCCCGAGGCGGTACTCGGCGTGCCGCCGGCACCACCGGCGTTGCCCATCGCGAGCACCTGGTCGCCAACCCGCAGCCCGGACGACCCGCCGATCGGGGCGGTGGCCAGGCGTCGCGCTCCTGCCAGGCGGAGCACGGCCACGTCGTCGGTCGAGTCGTAGCCCACGACGCTCGCGATGTAGGTCCTGCCGTTGCCGACGTCCCTGACGGTGATGGCACCGGCACCCTCGATGACATGGTTGTTGGTGAGCACCAGCCCGCCGCGGCTGAGCACGACGCCGGTTCCGGCAAGCCGGGCCTCTTGGTCGGCAAGCGTGGTCGAGATGTCGACGACCGCCGGCGCGACCCGGGACGCCACCCCCGAGACCGCCCTCGAGGAGGGCACGACCCATTGGATCGCATAGGCCAGTAGCCCGACGACCACGAGCAGCAGGACCGCGATGCGGGCCGATCTCCTCGGAGATCGCCTGCGGTACGAAGGGGGCGGCCAGTGTTGGGGGATCTCGTACCACTCGGGCCTGGCGTGCGGCGAGGGCGCATGCACCCTCGCCGGCATTCCGTGCTCTCCCCAGACTCCGGTGCCCGGCGAGCCCTCCACAGTCCCATGGTGCGGGTTGGCGCGGGCCGGCAGGCAGGGGCGAAGGTCACATCCCGGTTGCCGGGGCCGGGGCTCCGACCCCGGGAAGACCGGCGGCTGCAATGGGAGGCCTTCCCGAGTTGACCGCCTCGAGGTTGCGGTGGGTGCACTCCGAGAGCCAGGACAACGCCTCGGGCGAGAGCCGGCCGCAGACCCAATTCCAGTGGAGTGCCACGAGATCGCCGGGCACGAGCGCGACCCCAAGGGCCAGGCCACCGACGGCCCGGCGTGCCTCTTCGACCTGCTCACGCCCAAGCGTCAGCCGCGTGCCGTCGAAGCAGAGCGGAGCACTGCGAACCCACAGCCGATCGCCCCGCACCCCTTCCACCCGGCCCCACCGGATGCGACACCGGTCGAGCACACCGAGCGCCGGGCCCGGCTTCACGGAACGGAGGATGGCCAGCCACGGGTACACCGCGAAGACGTGCAGGCTGTGATGGGAGACCCCGCCCGCGGCCACGACCCGACCGAGCGGGGGGGAACGGTGGTCGAGCGAGTTTCCGAAGCACCCCTCGAGCTGTGTGGTGAGAGCCGAGGGTGGGACGGAGAGTGCGAGCTCGTTGCCGATCCAATAGGCCTCCACCACCCGCGGGTCGAGTGGATCGGCGATGCCGTGGCACCGGGCGATCACCTCGAGGTACGGCCACGCGCCCTCGAACCGGGCGGCCAGGGACCGCAGCTCGGTGAGGTCGCCGCCGGTCGACGTCGCCTCCACCAGGGCCGAGCGATCGGCCGGACCGCAGTAGCCGAGAGCGTTCGGGGGAACGCGTAGCGGGCGAACAGCACCGGGCCGGGCACGTCGCTCATGGGCTCGCTGCCCGCCGCAGCTCCGACACGATGGCCTCGGCATCGCCAGCGTCGACGCGGTCGATCGCGTAGCCGCTGTGCACGGTGAGCCAATCGCCGGGAACGGGCGCGGGACCCTCAAGGACCAGAAGCGACACGCCATGACGGGTTCCGTCCACCGCCTCCACCTCGACGTACCCGGGGTCCGTGGCGCGCACGACCCGGTGGAGGCGGCTCACGCACATGCGTCGGGTTGCCGCCTCCGCCCGGCACGGACGTGCGCGTGGGCATCGATCAGCCTCGCCACCTGGCCGACGGCCCGGGGCACGGCGGCCGCCACCGAGGCGCTGAGGCCGGGGCCTCGCTCGAAATCCTCGCCCACTATCCCCACCACCGCCACGGCCTTCGGGGCTGCGTCGAGCGCCCTCGCCAGGCGCAACACGCCGGCCAGCCCGATGCCGTGGGTGCTGCCGGCGCGACCATGGGGTCCGTCGACGGTGCCGAAGGGGTCGGTGCCATGCGCGGCCAGGTGCAGGACGCAGACGGTCCCCGGGGCCGACCCGGAGCGCAGCGCGTCGACGACGACGGCCAGGTCTGCGCCGTCCCAACGACCGAGCAGGTCGAGGGGGTCTTCAAACGACGCGGCGTCGACCACGGGACCGATCTCCCGTCCGACCTGGGAGGCCACCGCGGGCCCCACCCCGTCGTCGCGCCGGAATTCGTTTCCCAGCCCGGCGACGAGGACCCGCGAAGACGGGGACGCGTCGGAGGTGGGCACCGGGGCGGTCACGTTCGCCGGACCGTGACGTCCAGGAAGTGTGCGGCACACGAGATGCAGGGGTCGTGGTTCCGCACTGCCTGCTCGCAGCGCCACTGCAAATCGTGATCGTCGAGAGCCAGGGCGCCCTGGGCGACGCGACGCAGGTCCGCTTCGATCGTCAGCTGGTTTTGCGACGTCGGCGGCACGATGCGGGCGTGGAGGATGGTGCCGTCGTCGTCGATCTCGTATCGGTGGAAGAGCAGGCCCCGGGGGGCCTCAGTGGCACCGGTTCCCGACCCCGCCCTCGGCGTGACCGGCACCGCCGAGCGATCGGGACGTTGGTAGCCCTCGACCAGCGACAGCGCCTCGTCGCACGCGAACACCAACTCGACCGCCCGTACCACGATGCTGCGAAACGGGTTGGAACAGACGGGCCCGAGCCCGGCGTGCGAGGCCGCATCCGAGGCCAGCGGCGGCAAGGCGTCGGAATTGAGCGCGTACCGGGCGAGGGGTCCGGTGAGGTAGGGGTCTCGCCCCGCGAGGCGAGCGTGGAGCGCCGTCGATCGCTCGACGTGCTCCTCCACCACAAGGTCGGCCAGCTCGGCGGGCGACACGTCGAGGCCCTCCGAGGATGCCGGACGGCCCCGCTCGATCGGGTAGCGGCCCCGGTCCCGGAGGGCGACGAAGCGGTAGTCGGCCGACACGTCGGGGAACTCGAAGCCCGAGACCCACTCCACGGTGGCGAGCGCGGCGTCCCGGGCGCGCCGCAGGGGCTCGGCGAGGGCGGCGATCGTGGCCATGTCCGGCGCCCGGTAGAAGCCGCCCACCCGGACGTTGACCGGATGGACCGCCCTCCCGCCCACCGTCTCCATCACGAGGTTGCCCGCTCGCTTGAGCAGGAGCCCGCGCTCGACGGAGCGCCGATCACGCTCCGCCAGCTCCACCGCGTCGGCGCATCCCAGGAAGTCCGGCGCATGCAGGAGGTAGACGTGCAGGGCGTGGCTCTGGATCCACTCCCCGCAGTAGAGGAGGCGCCGCAGCGCAGCGATGCTCTCGTCGACCTCCACACCGCAGGCCGACTCCATCGCCGCGCAGGCGGACATCTGGTAGGCGACGGGGCAGATCCCGCAGATGCGGGCCGTGATGTCGGGTGCCTCGGTGAAATGGCGCCCCACGAGCAGCGCCTCGAAGTACCGCGGCGGCTCGTAGATCTCGAGGGCGACGCCGGTCACGTTCCCGTCCGTGACGTCGACGCGCAGGGACCCCTCCCCCTCCACGCGTGCCAGTCCCTCGACGCCGATGGTGCGCGCCGAGCGTGACCCGTGGGTCATCGATCCGCACCTCCCGTGCCGGCCGATCGCGACCGTGTCAGGGTCACTGGCACCGACGGTCCGTGTGCCGTCGACTCTCGGCGGAAGGCCGGGGCCCCCGCATTGAAGGTGCGAAAGAGGCGCGAGACCTCCAGGTCCGAGGCACCGCCGGCTTGGATCTGCGCGGCGAGCGACGCCGTGTTGGCGGTATCCGCCGGACCGAAGCAACCAAAGCAGCCACGATCGATCGAGGGGCACAATGCCCCGCATCCGCTCCGGGTCACGGGCCCGAGGCAGGGGGTGCCCCGAGCGACCATGAGGCAGACGGTACCCCTCCCCTTGCATTCCTGGCAGACCGTGTAGCCGCGGACGACGGGCCGGCGGCCGGCGAGGAAGGCCGTCAGGACCTCGAGCAGCTGGTGCCGGTCGATCGGGCAACCGTGCAGCTCGTAGTCCACCTCGACGTGCTCCGAGATCGGGGTGGACGTGTCGAGCGAGTCAATGTATTCGGGATGGGCGTACACGGCACCCGCGTACTCCCCCGAGGCGGCGAAGTTGCGCAGGCCCTGGATACCCCCGGCGGTGGCGCAGGCCCCGATCGTCACCAGGCGGTGGGAGTTGGCCCTCACCTCTCGGATGCGCTCCGCGTCCTCGGCCGTGGTGATCGAGCCCTCGACCAGCGAGACGTCGTAGGGGCCGGGCGCACTGGATCGCGACATCTCCGTGAAGTGCGCGATTCGGACGGCTCCGGCGAGGGTCAGCAGCTCCTCCTCGCAGTCGAGGAGGGAGAGTTGGCAGCCGTCGCACGAGGCGAATTTCCACACGGCCAGCGTCGGGCGGGAGTCGGAGGAACGGGCAGCGCCCGGTACGTCGGCGACGGAGTCCGGGTCGGGGCGCGTCATCGTTCTCGCTGGACCATGAGCTCGGCGACCGTGCCCTCGTAGGGAAGCACCGGCCCGTCACGGCACAGCAGGAAGGGGCCGAGCTGGCAATGCCCGCACCAGGCCACCCCGCACTGCATGTTGCGCTCCATCGAGACCCGAATGGCGGAGGGATCGACCCCGAGGTCGACGAGAGCGCGGGCGGTGAAGCGCATCATCACCTCCGGCCCGCACAGGAGAGCCGTCGACCGCTCGGGAGCGAAACCCGCGGTGGGGAGGAGCGAGGTGACCAGCCCGACGTTGCCGTCCCAATCCGGCGGCGCGGCGTCGACGGTGAGCCTCACCCGCGCTCCCGCACGAGACCACTCCTCGAGGTCGCGGGCGAAGATGACCTGGTCCGGCTCCCGCGCGCCCACCAGGACGAAAACCCGCAGGCCCCCGAGCCGGCTTTGGGCCACCAACTGTTTGACGGCGCCGCGCAAGGGGGCCAGGCCAATTCCTCCGGCCACGACCACGACGTCCTGCGAAGGCAGGCCCTCCCGCAGATCGTCGGTTCCCCAATCGGTGCCAAACGGCCCACGTACCCCCACCAGGTCGCCGACCACCGACCGGCAGAGCGCGTGGGTCACCGGCCCGACGTCGCGCACCGTGTGGTGGAGCGGACCGGCCTCCCCGGGGGTGCTGCTGATCGAGATGGCCGCCTCGCCCACTCCGAAGGCCGTGAGCATATTGAACTGGCCGGAGCGGAACGACATGGGCTCACCGTCCACCGGCTGAAGGGAGATCGTCCAGACGTCCTCGGTGTCGCGGCGCAGTTCGACGACGCGATGCGGGAGGGGTGTCATCGGGCCCACTGGCGCGGCGGGGAACCCAGCGCCCGCGTCGGTGGATCCGATCACCGCGACCCCGTCAGGCCACATCGTTGCCATAGAGGTCGAGGAGGCGCACCCGCGCCGCCTGCAGCCGTTCGAGCAGGACGCCCGACACCCGCTGCAAGAGCGCGTACCCGAGGGCCGGATCGGCGTCCGCCTTGGAACGCAGGCACGCCGCGTCGAGCGCGATCGCTCCGACGGGATCGACCGCCCTCGCGTCGAAGTGCCAGCGGTACGGCGGGATGAGCCAGCTCCACCCGACGGCGGCCCCGGGACCCACCGTCTCGATGATGATCGGGCCACGCCCCGGCGCATGCACCTCGATGGCCACGCGCCCCCGACGGACGAGGTAAAGGGTGTCGGCCGGCTCGCCCTCCGTCAACAGGCGCGAGCCGGGCTCGAAGGCGAGGTTGCGCGCGCAGCCCGCCACCTGGGCCACCGCGTCGCCGGGGAGCCCCGCAAGGAGGGGATGCTCGGACACGAGGTCGGCGATCGACGTCGTCACGCCGGCCCCCCAGACTCTCGAGCCGCCTGCCGCGCCGTCGGACTCTCGGATGGCGGCCGCCTCCTCGGTGATGTCGATGCCGACCGGACACCACGCGATGCAGCGCCCGCAGCCGACACAGCCGGACGTGTCGAACTGGTCCCACCAGGTCGAGAGCTTGTGGGTGAGCCACTGGCGGTATCGAGAGGAGGTGCTGGCCCGCACGGGTCCCCCGCCCATGTAGGAATGGTCGAGGTCGAAGCAGGACGCCCAGGTCCGCTCCCGCCGGACCCCGCCCGACAGATCGGTCGTGTCGCGGACGTCGCTGCAGAAGCAGGTCGGGCAGACCAGGGTGCAATTGCCGCAGGCCAGGCAGCGCTCCGCCACCTCGGCCCAACGAGGGTGCTCGAGATTGCGGGCGAGGAGGGCCGGGAGGCCCTCGGTCTCGAGCCGACGGTCGATGGCCGCCGCCGCGCCGGCGAGCACCCGGTCACGCTCCTCGAGGTCGGGATCATTGGCGGGCTCGCTCGCCACCGAGGACATGACCTCGGCGCCGCGCACCGAGCCGACGCGGACCAAGAAGCGGTGCCCCGCGGCGTCGTCCAACTCCGTGAGGGCCAGGTCGAAGCCCGCGTCGGCCGATGGCCCGGTGCCCATGGACGTGCAGAAGCAGGTCCCGGCCGGCGTGCCACACTCGGCAACCACCACAAAGGCGTCGTCCCGGCGAGCCACATAGCGGGGATCGTGGGTGGTCCCGCCCTCGAGCACCCGGTCCAGCACGTCCAGGGCGGCGAGCTCACATGGCCGGGCCCCGATCATGGCGAGGGGGTTCCGGCCGGCGGCGGCGCCCGGCTCGACGATCGTCACGGCTTCGCCTTCGACGCTTGCGTGCCACAGCTCCTGGGAGGGCGGGAACAGCTCCGACTTCCAAGAGCCGGGCCCCACGGCCCATCCGAACAGCTCGTCGTCGCCGTGGCCCCCGTGCTCGAGCCGGTATCGGCCGGGGGCCTGGGAGTCGTGCCACCCTGCAGGGAGGTCGGACACCCCCGAGACGGCTCCGGGGACGATGGCGCCGTCCCGCACGACGGGCCCCTTCGTCTCGTACCCGAGGTCGCCAAGTCGCCGGATCAGGGCGTCCAGCCCAGCGGTGTCGATGACGGCGGTCTCACCGATGACCATGCTCACAGTCTGGACCAGCGGGTCGGAATTCGAAAGGGACCGAGGTCCCGGGTGAAGGACGCTCGAGATCCCGCGTGGATCGCGGTCACTGGGTCCGTGGCTCCCAGCTGAAGAAGCGGATTGCCAGCAGGAGGCCGGCGATGCCCCACACCGCCACCACCACGACGTCGCTCCAGTGAAACGCGGTCCCGAGGTAGCCGGCCTGCATGCCCTGGGCGAAGTGCCGCACGGGGAAGATGCGGGAGATCCACAGGATCCATGTGGGCGTGCTGTTGCCGAGCGGGATGAAGATCCCCGACAGGAACAGCAGCGGAAGGATCGTGGCGTTGACGATGGCCGCGGCGGCGTCGGCGTTGGGGATGACGGCGGTCACGGCCAGGCCGAGGGCGCAGAAGGCCGACGCGCCGACCACGAGCATCACGAGAAAGCGGATGAGGGTGACGCCCGACGGGACGTCGGCACCGTAGGCGACCCTGCCGAAGGCCGTGGTGATCGCCACCAACAGGATGGCGACCAAGAGGGCGTGCAGCACCCTCGCACCGAGGAACGAGCTGCTCGGCAGTGGCGTGCCGTTGGTGCGCTTGAGCACCCCGGCGTCCCTCTGGAAGGTCATCGACACGGCGATGTTGTTGTAACAGGCGGTGATGACCGCGAAGGAGGCCATGGCGGCGACGTAGTAGGTCGAGGACTTCACCGTGTAGCTCCCGAGGTGCACGGTGTAGTGACCGAGCAGCGACGTGAAGATCACGAGGAACATCAACGGGAAGGCGAAGGTGAAGAAGGCGGAGGCCGGGTTCCGCCAAAACGCCTTGTTCACATAGCGCACCTGCGAGAAGGCGAGCGCCATCGCCGACACGTCAGCCCCTCTCCGCCGGCTCCGGGAAGGGCGCGCCCCGGCCCTGCGCATCGGAGCCACCGGTCAGCGCCAGGTACACGTCCTCGAGCGAGGGCCGGATCACCTCGAGGCCCTCGAGGTCGACGTCGTGATCGAGGGCCCACCCCGTCAGCGAGTGCAGCACGCGGACCGGGTCATCGACCGTCACCTCGACGAGCCCGTCCCGACCGGGCGTGCCGGTGACCGCAGGCGGGAGCTCCGCGCCCTCGGGGACGCGAAAGCGGATCCGCGCCCTCGCCCGGTCACGATGGCCGAGCGTGGCCGGGGGACCCTCGGCCACGATCCGACCACCGACGATGACCGCGACGCGGTCCGCCAGGAACTGCGCCTCGTCCATGTAGTGGGTCGTGAGCAGCACCGTCTTGCCGAGCGCGGCAAGGTTCTTGACCACGTCCCAGGCCTCGTGGCGAGCCGACGGGTCGAAGCCGGTGGTCGGCTCGTCGAGGAACAGGAGCTCCGGATCGCCCGCCAGAGCGATCGCGACGTCGAGGCGCCGCTGCTGGCCTCCGGAGAGCCGGACCACTCGATCGTCGGACTTGGCGGACAGGCCGACGAGCTCGATCACCTCGTCGACCGGCCGTGGGTGGGGGTAGAAGCCGGCGTACATGGCGATCGTCTCGCGCACGGTGAGGTATCGCTCGACCCCCGTCGACTGCAGGACGATGCCGATGCGGCTCTTGAGGCGCGCCCGCTGGCGACTGGGATCCAGACCGAGCACCGACACGTCGCCGCCGTCTCTGGCGCGAAAGCCCTCGAGGATCTCCACCGTCGTGGTCTTGCCCGCGCCGTTCGGGCCGAGCAGCGCGAAGATCTCCCCCCGGTCGATGTCGAAGTCGACGCCGTCCACGGCGGCCAATCCCCCGTAGACCTTCGTGAGCCCGCGCACCTCGACGGCAAAGCGCGCGCCCTCGGAGGGTGTGGCGGTCATGCCCATAGCTCCGGATGCTGACGACGACCCCGGGCCGGAGGTAGGGCCGAAAGGCCCTGCGCACCGGTGAGGGTCGAAAGGCCCTTGGGGCGGCGACCCGGGATTGGCAAGCTTGCGGGGTGGCACCCGACCCTCCCGACGCCGCCACCCGTGGCGGAGAGCCGAGCGCACCACGGCGGGAGGACGTTGCCCGAGTCCTGCAAGTGGTGCGCGACCTGGTGAGCGAGGTGCATCCGGAGGCCTCTCGCTTGACGGTGACCCTCGATCGCCGCTTCGACGATCTCGGGGTCGGGAGCCTCGAGCTGGTCGAGCTGCTCCAGAGGATCGAGGATGCCACGGCGGTCGCCATGCCCTCCGAGCTCCTCTCCAGCGCCGAGACGCCACGGGACCTTCTGGAGGCCGTACGAAAAGCCGAGGGAAGACCCTCCTTGCCGCTCGATCGGCGACCGTCGTGGAGGCCCGTGGGTTCCGCTTCCGCGCCGCCCTCGGCTGACACGTTGATCGAGGCCCTCGAGTGGCACGCCGATGAGACGCCGGACCGCCTGCACATCCGCCTCCTCGACGAGTCGGGAGGGGCGGAGCTCCTGACGTATCGAGAGCTCCGGGACCGAGCCGTGGGCACCGCGGCCGGACTCGTCGAGCTCGGGGTCGGGCCGGGCGACGCTGTCGCCATGATGCTCCCGACGAGCCTCGCCTATTTCACGACGTTCGTCGCGGTGCTGCTCACCGGTGCCGTGCCCGTTCCCATCTACCCACCGGCCCGCCCCTCGCAGCTGGCCGATCACCTCCGCCGCCACGCTCGGATACTGGACAACGCCCGAGTGTCGCTCCTCGTGACCGTGCCCGGGGCGGTCGCCCTGGGCCAAGCCCTGCGCGCGGAGGTGCCCTCCCTGCGCCAGGTGGTAACGCCGGACCTGGCGGGCCGGGCCGGAGGCCCCCCGGGCGCGGGGCTCGCCCTTCCGCGCCTGGGGAGCTCGGACGTCGCCTTGCTGCAATACACCTCGGGCAGCACGGGCCAGCCAAAGGGAGTCGTCCTGACCCACGCGAACCTTCTCGCCAACATCCGGGCCATGGGCGAAGCCGGGGCCGCGTCGAGTGCGGATGTATTCGTGAGCTGGCTGCCGCTCTATCACGACATGGGGCTCATCGGTTCGTGGATGAGCAGCGTCTACTACGGGTTCCCTCTCGTCCTCATGGCTCCGCAGACCTTCTTGGCTCGGCCCGCGCGCTGGCTGGAGGCCATCCATGCCCACCGGGGCACGATCTCGGTGGCGCCCAACTTCGCGTACGAGTTGTGCTTGACGAGGATCGAGGACGCCGAGCTCGAAGGGCTCGACCTCGGCTCGTGGCGCTTGGCCCTCAACGGGGCAGAGCCGGTTGGTCCGCACACCGTCGAGCGGTTCGCGGACCGCTTCGCTCCCTACGGGCTGCATCACGAGTCGATCTCCCCCGTCTACGGGCTGGCCGAGTGCTGTGTAGGCCTCGCCTTCCCTCCCCTGGGGCGCGGGCCGCTGATCGACCGGGTCGACCGTGATCGCTTCATGCGCTCCGGTCAGGCCATTTCCGTCGGCGAGGAGGCTCCAGAGGCGCTGCGCATCGTCGCCTGCGGCCAGGCGCTCCCGGACCACGAGCTGCGCATCGTCGATGCGGCGGGCAATGAGCTGGACGACCGCTACGAAGGGCGCATCCAGTTCCGTGGTCCCTCCGCGACGAGCGGCTACTACCGCAACCCGGCCGCCACGAAAGAGCTGGTCCGGGACGGCTGGCGAGAGACCGGAGACCTCGGTTACGTGGCCGAGGGGGATCTGTACGTCACCGGTCGGGTCAAGGACCTCGTCATCCGAGCAGGGCGCAACCTCCATCCCGAGGAGCTGGAGACGGCCCTGGGGGGGCTGCCCGGCATCCGCAAGGGCTGCGTCGCGGTGTTCGGCGACACGGACCCCGGCGGCGCCGAACGGCTGATCGTGCTCGCCGAGACCCGCGAGCGCGACGAGGGTGCACGATCGACCCTTCGCGCCGCGATCGTCGCCACCACGGTCGAGCTCGCAGGGGCGCCTCCCGACGACGTCGTGCTGGCGCCACCGCACACCGTCCTCAAGACGTCGAGCGGCAAGATCAGGCGCTCCGAAACGCGGGACCTCTACCGCGCTGGCGCCTTGCACGACCGGCCCACCCCGGCGTGGTGGCAGATCGTGCGCCTCAGGGCCCGTGGCGCCAGGCAGTCGTTGCTCCACATCGGGGGTGTAGCCGAGGGATGGGCGTTCGCGCTCTCCGCATCGCTGGCCTTCGGGCTGGTCGCACTCCCCTGCCTCGTCCTGATCGCGCTGTCGCCGAGCCAGCAGTGGAACTGGCTCCTCGTACGCCGGGCGATCCGTCTGCTGGCGAGCCTCACCGGCACCGCCCTCGCCGTAGACGGCCTCGATCGCCTTCCGGGCGGTCCGTGCCTTGCCGTATCCAATCACCAGAGCTGGCTCGACGGGTTCGTGCTGGCCGCCGTCTTACCTCCGAGCTTCCGGCCCGTCGCCGGAGAGGTGCTCGGGCGCCAGGCCCTGAGCGGGTTCGTCCTACGACGGCTCGGCGTCGAATTCGTCGAACGCGGTGAGCCGGGGCGGGCGGTGGGCGACGTCGATCGACTGGCCTTGCTGGCACGCGGCGGTCGCAACCTGGTCATGTTCCCCGAAGGTGGCCTGGCTCGCGCTCGGGGCCTTCGACCCTTCCACATGGGGGCCTTTGTGGTTGCCGCACGCGCCGGGGTCGGGGTCGTGCCGATCGCCATCCGAGGGACCCGATCGATGGTCCGGCCCGGTCACCGATTCGTGCGGCGAGGCTCGATCGAAGTGACCGTCGAGGACGCCATCCGACCCCGGGGCACCGACTGGGCGGCGGCGGTCGAGCTCCAGCACGAGGTGCGCGCCGCCGTGCTCCGATGCTCCGGCGAGCCGGACCTCGCGTGAGCTCCGCGCTCGACCGGAACGTCCCGTCAGAGCTTGTAGCCGATCCTCCGGAGGAGGGCCTTGCGTTCGGCCTCGTCGGCGTCCGTCTCGATGCCGGCCGGGGGCAGCCCGTCGACGACCCCGACGACCCCCCGGCCGAGCTCGGTCTGGGCGATCAGCACCTCGACCGGGTTTGCCGTGGCACACCAGATCGTGCAGACCTCCGGGACGGCCTTGAGGGCGTTGAGGACGTTGATCGGAAAGCCCGTCCCGAGCAGGACGATGAAGGAGTGCCCCGCCCCGATGGCTTCGGCGTTGCGCGCTGCGAGCTCGGTCAGCTCTTGATCGTTGCCCGAGCGCCGAATGAGACAGGGCCCCGAGGCCTCGCAGAACGCGATCCCGAACTTGAGGTGCGTCCCGGCCCCGGCCATGGCTTCGTGGAGATCCTCGATCGCCTTCACGAAATGGGCCTGCCCGACGATGACGTTGAGACCCTCTGGCCGTTCCACGGGAACCGAGCTGAGCTGCACGTCGCCCCTCCTTCGGGCAACAGCGGCGCCCCTTGGTAGGGGCGGGCGGGCCCTGGTCCGGACGATACCAACCCCGACCGTGGATTCGCCTGGCCGAAACGGCAACGGACCCCTCCTTCCGGGACCTTCGCCCCTTTCCCGTCCCGCCCCTCGTAGCGACACTGCGTCTATGGCTGACGGCACCGGCGACCCCTCTCCGGCGGTACTGGCCAAGCGGCTCGAACGGCTCCGAGAGGAGATGCGGGTCCGGCACGTCGAGCTCGCCGCGGCCCTGGAGCGGGTCCATCCGACCCACCGGCGGAGCGCCACCAACCTCGTGGACTACCTGACCCTCCGCCACCACGACGTACGCCCGCTGCAGGAGTCCCTCGCTCAATTGGGGCTCTCCTCGCTGGGGCGCTCGGAGGAACACGTGATGAGCACCCTCGAGCGGGTGCTCGGGATCCTCCAGATGATGGCCGGGCGGACGCCGGACGTGGCGACGCCCGGGGTCGTCGGTCACGGGGAAGGCCGCGAGATCCTCGAGTGCAACGCCGAGGCTCTCCTCGGCCCGAGCCCCAAGGGACGCCCGACCAGGATCATCGTCACGATGCCCACCGAGGCGGCGGACGACATCGGGATGGTCCGGGGCCTGATCGAGCGCGGAATGGACTGCGCCCGGATCAACTGCGCCCACGACGACCAGGCCAGATGGCTCCGGATGGTGAGCAACCTCCGGCAGGCCGCAACCGAGGCCGGCCGGGACTGCCCCATCGTCATGGACCTCCCGGGCCCCAAGCTGCGCACGGGACCGATCGAACCCGGCCCGCAAGTGGTCCGATTGCACCCTCGCCGCGACGCGTGGGGGCGGCCCACCGCACCCGCGAGGGCCATGTTGGTGGCACAGGAGCATCCGACCCCCGAGTCGGGTCCGGGCGCACCGCCCGCCATTCCCGTCCCGGACGAGTGGCGATGCTCGCTGCGGCCCGGAGACCGCATCAAGCTGCACGACGCTCGGGGCTCCTCGCGGCGGTTCACGGTCACCGAGGTCCGCAGCGACCGTGTCCTCGTCGATGTCTACGACACGACCTACCTCGCCACCGGGACGCGCCTCTCGGGGTCGGGACACCACGGGACCACCATCGGTCCGCTTCCCGCGCTCGAGCAGTTCCTCACGCTGCGTCCCGACGACGTCCTCACACTCACCACGGATCTCTCGCCCGTGTCCCCCCAGGGCCTCCCGCTCTCCGAAGACCGCCGGGCCGGCGGCCCCGACCGGGAGGCCGCAGAGGACGGGGCCGCCCCACGCCGTCACTCGATCGGTTGCACCCTGCCGAGAGCCCTCGAATCGGTGCGGATCGGGCACCGGGTGTTCTTCGACGACGGCAAGATCGGTGGGCAGGTCATCGCCCTCCGTGCCGACGAGGCGGACGTGCGGATCACGATGGCCGCCCCCGGGGGAACGAAGCTGCGTGCCGAGAAGGGGATCAACCTCCCCGACAGCGACCTGCCGCTGCCCGCCATGACTCCCGAAGACGAGGCAAAGCTTCCCTTCATCGTGGAGCACGCCGATCTGGTCGAGCTCTCCTTCGCCCAGCGTCCCTCGGACGTCACGGCGCTCCAGGAGCGCCTCGCCGAGCTCGGTGGCTCCCGGCTCGGCGTCGTGCTGAAGGTCGAGACCGCCCGAGGATTCGCACAACTCCCCGAGATGCTGCTGGCGGGGATGCGATCCGAGCGCCTCGGCGTCATGGTGGCCCGTGGCGACCTCGCGGTCGAATGCGGCTTTGAACGCCTTGCCGAGGTGCAGGAGGAGATGCTCTGGCTCTGCGATGCCGCCCATGTCCCGGTGATCTGGGCGACCCAGGTGCTGGACCAGTTGGCGCGTACCGGGCAGCCGTCGCGTGCGGAGATCTCCGACGCGGCCATGGCCGGACGAGCCGAGTGTGTCCTGCTCAACAAGGGCCCACATATCGCGCACGCTGTCGCCACCCTGGACGACATCCTCCGCCGGATGGCGAGCCACCAGCACAAGAAGGTGGCGCTCCTTCGCCGGCTGCGGAGCTGGAGCCCCAACCCCGGCTGAGGCCGATCGGGGACGGGTGGGGGTCCCCCGGGACCTTTAGCCCTGGCACCCGGACCGGCCGCGGAGGATGCTGCATCTCGTGTTCCAGGTGCGCTTCCACGGCCGTGGCGATCAGGGGGTCGTCACCGCGGCAGATCTGTTGTCGGTCGCGGCCTTCATCGAAGGGCACTATTCCCAGGCCATCCCCTCCTTCGGATCGGAGCGCATGGGCGCTCCGGTCGGCGCCTCCGTCGTCTTGGCGCCGGGCGAGCGGGCCGACCTGTCCCTCCTCGACTGCCTGCCGGGAGTCGTCACCGAGGACGGGACCGTCCGGGTCGGAACGGGCCAGGTGACGGGGAACCCGACCGTGCTCGCCGGCGAGGACATCGTGACGGGAGACCACACCGTCACGACGGCGGAATGTCCCTGCGGCGCGATCGACATGGTGCCCGAGGAGACGTGACCGACTCGCCGCCCAAAGGCCTCGTGGACCAGACGCCTCCCAGGGACGACGGAGAGGACCCGCAGGTCCGCATCGCCGGACTGCACCTCGTCCGGATCCCCGTGGCGGACGTGTGGGTGAGCCGGGACTGGTACACGAGGGTGCTGGGCCTGCTGCCGGTCATGGACGTCGAGGAGGAAGAGCGCGTCGTGGGCGCCGTCCTGCGCCATCCCGAGGGCTTTGCCATCGGACTGCACCTCGACGCCCGCCGAGCAGCGGACCTCGCGGGCTTTGCCCTGCTCGGTCTGACGGTGACCGGCAAAGACGAGCTCGAGCGCTGGGGTCATCACCTGGACCGGATGGGGTTGGCCCACGGCGATCTCGAGCGGCGGCATCTCGGTTGGAGCATGGACTTGCCCGATCCCGACGGCATCCTCGTCCGGTTCCACACAGGACCGGCCCCCTACGTCGAGGAGGCCTGAGGGTCGAACGGGACCTTCTTCCCTATGGCCTTGTGCCTGCCGGGCGCGATCCTGGCGCCGTTGGCGAGCACAGAAAGGGCGGCCGTGCAAGAAACGTCGAACCGGATAGTGGTGGGCATCGATGGATCCCCAGACTCCGAAGAGGCCCTCCGGTGGGCCCTGCGGGAAGCCATGACGAGCGGTGCCGAGGTCGATGCCGTGCTGGTGTGGTCCGACCCTTGGGCGCTCACCGGTCAGAGCACGCTCCGGAGCGCCGGCCGAGAGAGGACCGAGCGCCTGCAGGACATGCTTGCCCACGTGGTGAACAAGTGCGTAGAGGCAGAGCACGCGGGAGACGTGAGGGTGCTGCAACACCTGCTGGCGGGCAACGCCGCCGAGGTCCTGTCCGAGCGCAGCCGCGGCGCCAGGATGCTCGTCGTCGGCACGACGGGGCTGAGTGGGCTTCGGCGCTGGATGCTCGGGTCGGTCAGCCAGCGCTGCGCCCAGCTCTCAGGGATCCCGGTGGTCCTGGTCCCGATCCCCGACAAGGGTGATCGCAAGGCCCCCGAGAGCGCTGCGGCGGAGACCTGATCGTGACGGGCTCCGGCGCCCGCGACGAGCCCCAGGGCGAGAGCGAGGCGAGGGAGGATCGATGAGCGGAGACCTCTACGAGAGGATCGGGGGAACGTGGTACAACCAGCTCAGCTCGAGAGTCGACTTGGAGGCGGATGCCGCCGGGCGCCTGAGCGGGAGCTTCCACTCGAGCGTGGGGATGGTGCGAGGCGAGCATCCCATCGCCGGCTACTTCAATCCCACCAGGGACGACGGGGGGACCCTGGGGATGGTGGTGAGCTGGCGTTCGGCCAGCTCCGTCACGGTGTGGTCCGGGCGCTTCGAGCCCGATGGCGAGATCATCAGCGCCACCTGGCTCTTGACCGGTGGTCCCGTGGGACACGACGACTGGCGCTCGACCGTCATCGGTCACGACGTCTTCCGCCGGTCGGCACCGGGGTCTGCCTCGGCACCGGGGTCCGGAGCCGTGGACGGAAGCCTGGCGGCGGCCTTCCCGCCCGCGAGATGGCGATGAGCATCAACGGCGATGAGCATCAACGGGGACGCAGCCAAGGTGCGCCCGAGAGAGAGGTGACGCGAGCATGAGATGCCCCAACTGCGACGCCGAGGATCCGGCACCCTTGCCCTCGGACGACAACACGACGACCTGCCCACGCTGCGGCCACCGTTTCCCGATCACGGAGGAGACCGAGGTCCGGACGCCGCACCCCAACCCGGGGAACGGCCCGGGAGTATGACCGCAGCGCGTCCAGGTGACTTCCTTCCGGTCGAACGCGCCCGGCCGTCGGTGGCCGAGACCGAGGCCTCACGAGCCATCCAGTCCGACGACGAGATCGTCTCCCTCACGGAGCTGCAGCTCATCGATCGCATCGAACGCCTCCGCCTCCAACGCAACGCGGTGATCCTGGCCCACAACTACCAGATACCGGCGATCCAGGATCTGGCGGACTTCGTGGGCGATTCGCTCGAGCTCTCGCAGCAGGCCACTCTGCGGGAGGAGCCGGTCATCGTGTTTTGCGGGGTGCATTTCATGGCCGAGACCGCGGCCGTGCTCTGCCCGCAGAAGCGGGTGCTCATCCCCGACCCCGAGGCGGGTTGCTCCTTAGCGGCGAGCGTCGACATCGACGGGCTTCGCCGATGGAAGGCCGAACACCCGGGCGCCACCGTGGTGGCCTATGTCAACACCGACGCCGAGACCAAGTCCGAGACCGACATCTGCTGCACGTCGGCCAATGCGGTGGCCGTGGTCGAGTCGATACCGAAGGACCGAGAGATCCTCTTCCTGCCCGACGTGCACCTCGGACGCTACGTCGAGCGAGTGACCGGGCGCGAGCTGCGTCTCTGGCACGGGGCCTGCCACGTCCACGCCGGGATCGGAGTCGACGACGTCCTCCGACGGATGGGCGCCTTCCCGGACTCCGACCTCCTGCTGCACCCGGAATGCGGGTGCGTGAGCAACTGCATGGAGATGAGATCCGCCGGTGAGCTGCCCGAGGACCGCACGTTCATCCTGGGCACGGGAGGGATGGTCCGCCACGCCTCGACCTGCGGGCGCGACCTTGACTTGGTCGGTACCGAGACGGGCATGCTGCACCGGCTCCGGAAGCAACGCCCGGACAAGCGCTGGCTGCCGCTCAAGGAGGACGCGGTCTGCGAGTACATGAAGTCGATCACCCTGCAAAAGCTGTACCGGAGCCTGCGCGACGACGTCTATGAGGTCTCGGTCCCGGCGGACATCGCGTCCAAGGCCAAGGGGGCGATCGAGGCAATGTTGGCCACGGCCTAGGACCGGCTAGAAGCGAGAGCGGCTACCGATTCAGGCCGGCCCCGATCGAGCGACGGAACGTGGGCGTCGCGGGCTCATTCCGCGGTGATGAGCCCGTAGTTGCCGTCGTACCTCCGGTACAGGACGTTTCCCCGGCCGCTGGCGACGTCGGCATAGAAGACGTGGTCGGCAGCGGTCAGGTTGAGACGCTCGATCGCATCGTCGAGGTTCAGCCGGGGCACGGGCTGCGGGCTGGACACGACGGTCCCCACCTCACACGACACATCTCGCGCCGGTTCGCCGATCCGGCTCATCCGATACGAGCCGTCCTCCACTCGTTCGATCATGCTGTCCGATCCCGTCGTCAGGTCGCGGAAGAGGTAGAAGTCGAAGTCGAGCTGCTCCATGTCGAAGACTGCCTCCTCGAGCGTGAGCTCGCCACCGGCAAACGTCTTATGGCGCTCGAGCTCCCGCTCCTCCAGCGGACGGTCGAAGTAGGAGGGCCTGACGGTCGGCAGGTCGCCGTGCCGCCACTCGCCGGCGCTCGGCGCGCCATTGGACCGATGCAGGAACTGACGCCTCCGGGAGCGGTGCTCCAGCCGGTCGCGCAGACGATCCGCCAACAGGTCGACGGCCTCCTCCAGTGTGTGTGACGAGACGTGGGAGCGCACCAGCTCCCCGTTGACGTCGAGCACGACCTCCGCCGTGGCCGGACGGTCCCTCGCGGGGTTGGGCTCCCAGGCCACCTTGATCCGGACGAAGAGGACGGGCTCCTTCAGCCTCTCGGCCACCTCGAGAACCTTGCCGATAGCGCGGACCTTGATCTCCTCGCCCACGTCGCCCTTCGAGGAGACGGCGACGCGCGAGGGCTCGGCATGCCCGGGCAGCACGACCGTCTCGGGCCCTGCCGTGGACAGGACGCGTTGCCCGATGATCTCTCCGTGGGCAACGCGGCAGCTGACCGCCATCTCGGGCTCCGTGGGTGTGGTCGCCTCGAAGGAGATCACGACCTCGCCGCCCTCTCGGCGCACCCGGGCACGACGAGCCGATCCGAGGAAGGGGCTTCGGAGGAGCCATGCTCGCAGTGCGGATCCGCCCGTCAGGGATTCGTCACCCTCTTCGACGGTCGCCTCGGGCGAGTAGAGGGAGAGCGCTCCGACCACGTCGCCCTTGCTCAGGCTGGTTGCCCAGGCGCGAGCGACCTCCAGCGGGTGACTGGTCGCCGACCGGGGCCCGGGGCGGGGACGCTGCAGGGCGCCGATGCGCCCCACGTCGGCCAGGTCACCCGGCGGGCAGAACTCGAGGTCGACGTGGTGGGTAAACGCTTCGGTCACTGCGGCGTCGACGACGTTGTCCACGGCGATCGGCGCGGCCCTACACCGGGGACAGCGGATCCCCCGGGCGAGCAGCTCCCCGCACTCTGGGCAGTACGCCCCCGGGGCCGCGAATCCCTCCTCCACGAGGAGCGTCTTCGCGGTGCCCGCGCTCAGTGCCTCCAGTGTGGCGGCGAGCCCCGTCACGGCCGACGCGTCCTGCTCCGCACGCCCGCGGAGGTCTCGGACGAGTGCCGCCTGCTCCCGGCGCTGCACCGATCGCGCCACGTCGAGTGCCGCCGAGGCGACATCGGCCTCCCGGGTGCTGATGGGCAGCGCGAGCGTGCCGCCGATCAGGTCCTTGACCGCCCGTGGAAGCTCGTGCTGGAGCTGGTTCACGGCGGCCTCGGGTCCGCTCAACACCAGATGCTTCGCCGGCCGCCCCTGGAGCTCTTCGTTGACCCAATGGGCTACCCCGCGGTAGTGCTGCACCGCCAGCTCCGCGGCGTGCCGGTCGAAGCTGCCGATCTCCAGGTCCGTGTCCACCCTGCGTGGCGTCGGATCGGACGGTCCCTCGAGCACTTGGACCTCCCCTGACTCGGTCCACAACATTGCGGACTTCTCCCGGTCGACGACGACCGCCAGTACCGGTTCGGGAGCCGCCAGGAGGGCGCAGAGCTGGGCGACATCGGGACCCGCGCCCAGGGTGACCTGGTCGTGCATGGCGACCGGCAGGCTCAGGGTCTCGAACAACCCCGTCGCCGTGCAACAGAACACCGCCAGGCCCCTGGTCTGGTGGCGGTCGTGGCCACCGTGGATCCAGCCCCCGATCTGCTCGAGGTCAGAGCCGACCGCCGCCTCGACGTGCTTGCCGAACCGCCGCGCTTGGTCGCGGGCCTGCCGGAAGAGGGCGTCGACCCTCGGCGTGAGGTCGGAGGCTCGCGGGTACCTCCGCCCGTCCACATCGAGGTAGAAGGTCGTCACGACCGGGTGGCCGCGACGCCTGGCCAGCTCTCTGACTTGGGATTCGTGAAGCATCCCACCATGGTGAGATCCCGTCGAAGGATCCACCAGGGCCTTCCGTCCCTGTCGCGGGCGGATCGGCGCGATCTGAGGGGTCAGGGGGCATCCGGCAACTGTTCGGTGCGGGCTTGCAGGAGGGCCCAGCTCTCCGGGGTCAGCGAGTAGCCCTTGACGCTGCCGGTCGCGAAAGCGGACCACGCGGACGGGCGCACCATCAGCGCCCCGGTCGCGGCAACGACGGGGATCGTCGCTCGGAGGTCGCCACGGATCGGGGTGAGCTCCTCCCGGCTGTCCCGGTAGTCGCCGGCACGCTGGATGGCTGCCAGGAGCTCGCGCGCCACGGATCGGCGGCTGCCGTCCCGGCTCGCCGCCCCCAGAATTGCGATGAGCAGCTGGTGCGTGCGCACGCCGGCGCGTCCGGAGGGCTGAGCGGTCGGCGTGCCGCCCCGCGCGAGCTCCAGCATCGGCGCCACGAGGTCGACGCCCGACAGGCAGGCGTTGGCCGGCTCGACGAGTCGGGGGTTGACGTCGATGTAGTACGGGTTGCCGTCGACGAGGACGGCGTCCAGCGAGAGGGCCCCGTGCCATCGAAGATGGCCCCCCAGCGCCTCGAGGTGCTCGCGGACGGCGGGGAGGTCGATGCTGCGCTTGTGGCTCGCCCCGCCACTCACCCCTTCACGCACCCTCAGGTTCGCGTGCCACGCGACGAGCTCGCCGCCGGCGAAGACGGATTGGATCATGGCGAGAGGACCGTCGAGCGGAGCCTGTACCAGCACCCCTCCGGCGTCGAAGGCGCCGGCCGCCTCGACATCCACGGCCGCTGCCGCCGCGCCCGCACCGTCGGAGACGAGCCGGACGCCGCGACTCGCCGTGCCGATGGGCATCTTCACGTACACGGGAAACCGGTCCCACGCAGCGAGATGGGACGCCTTGGTCAGCACCGTTCCCTCGGGCTGAGGCAGGCCCGTGGTCTCGAGCGTGGCGAAAGCGGCGATCTTGTCCTGGACCCGGGAAAGGGCCGAGAAGGTGGGCACCGCCGTCCGAACACCCGCCCCGAGCACGGTGTCCCGGCACGCGGAGAGGACCGCCACCTGCTCTTGCGTCGGAAAGAGGACGTCCGCCCCGGAGGCTGCGTAGAGCTCCACAGCCCTGCGCAACCACCCCAACGGATCCTCGCCGAGCGAGGGTACCCGGTGCACGCGCCGGACCCGGCGGGTGAAGCGGGCGAGACAGAACGGATCGGGGGACAGCACCTCCACCAGGTGCCCCCCATCGGCCAGCTGCGTGGCCACCTGCCGAGCGGTCAAGCCCGAGCCGTCGCTGAGCAAGACCCGCATCGGCACTCCATCCCACCACCGCCGCGGCAGCCCTCCAAATTCGGGACCAGTGGCCCTGTCGGTCGGGTCCTCCGCGGGGTGCAATGACGGGGACGCTGTGGAGGAGGTGACCCATGTGGAAACTGGGCCGGAGCAGGCAGCAGAGCCCTGAGGCGACCGTGGTGGCGGGCGCGGAGGCCTTCCTCAGCGGAACCTCGGCGCGCCATCTGAGGAGGCGCCGCAGCGACGTACCGGGCTGGGCGTGGCTCAACGCGCTCGCCCATGGGGATGCCTTTCGCATCGTCGAGATCGCCTCGGGGTGCGGCCCCGATCGGTCGTGGCGGGCGGGAACCCGACGGTGGCGCCAGGCCCTGGTGTTTATCGCCAGCCAGATGCTCGAGAGCTCGGGAGGCCGGCCATCCGCCGTCGGCGAGATCCAGATGGGCGTCCTGCAACCGCTCGAGGAGCGGATGATGCGGGGCGACCCCGAGGCGCCACGTACCCCCGAGCAACTCGTGGCCGCCGCGCTGAGCGCGATGTGGCCGATCCCCCGGTCGCAGCACCAGGACTAGAGGCTGGGGCCTCAGGCCACTCCCCGGGACTCGTCGACCCGGTGCTTCCAGACGCTCAGGGCGCCGAGCGCGACGACGTACGTGGCGAGGACGAAGGCGTGCCCGATCCAGAGTCCCCGGCCCACCAGGAAGGTGAGCCCGAGGGAGGTTTGCTGGTACGTGGGAAAGACCTTGGCCACGGCCTGGAGGCCGCTCGGCATGCTGCTCACGGGGGTAAAGAGTCCGCCGAAGTACCCGAGGATGAACATGAGGACCGTGACCACGGGGTAGGCAGTCTCGGGAGACGCCATGAAACCCACGAACACGCCGAGCACGACGAAGGGAAGGGCGCTCACCCACATCAAGATGGTCAGCGCCACCCAGGTCCCGAGGTCCAACTGCACGCCGCCGACCCCCCAACCCACCACCTCGACGAGGATCAGGACCGGCAGGACCACCAGCATGCTGACCAGGACCTTGACCGTGACGAGGGCCCGCCCCGGCAGCGGGGTGGCCCGCAGCTGGCGGGCCCATCCCGAGGCGCGCTCGCCCGATAGCCGGGTGCCGCCGGCGTTGAGGCCGGTGACGAGGGCCCCAAACGAGCACATGGAGACCATCAGGTAGAGCGGCCAGGCCACGGTGCCGTCGACGATCCTGGTCGAGCTGTGGTCGCCGAGAAACAGCAGGTAGAAGATCACCGGGAAGCCCACGGTGACGCTGAGGAACTTCCAGCTTCGCAGCAACCGGCCCAGCTCGAAGCGCCCAAACGCCAGGAGGCCGGTCATCGCTCCGCCTCCCGTGCCTCAAGCGGCCGGTCCGCCTGTCCCCGCAGGACGCTGGCCGCCCCAGGGTTGGACGACCCTGGGGCGGGCGGATCCGCGGTGAGGGCGATGAAGACCTCCTCCAGGCGGGCCCCCGTCACCTCGAGGTCGCGAAAGGCGATGCCCCGGCGGACCAGGTCGCGCACCGTGGCATCCGCGTCCAGGGAGTTGAGGATCACGCCCGTTCCGCGCACCTCGGTGTCGGTCACCCCCTCGAGCCCATCCAGGAGCTTGGCGTCGGGAAGGTCCACCACGAACCGGACCCGCCGGGTGTCCACCGCCGCCTTGAGGGTGGCGCCCGGACCGTCGGCCACCACCCTGCCGTGGTTGATGACGACCACCCGATCGGCCTGATCGGCCTCCTCGAGGTGGTGCGTGGCAAAGAGGATGGTCTGCCCCTCCGCTCTCAGCTCCCTCACGTTGCGCCAAAAGAAGTGCCGGGCCCGTACGTCCATCGCGGCCGTCGGCTCGTCGAGGAACACGAGCTCTGGTCCACCGGCGATGGCCAGCGCGAACTGCACACGCTGCGCCTCGCCCCCCGACAGCTGGTTGGTCATGCGGTGGAGGAGTGGGGACAGATCGGCGCGCTCGACGACCTGCTCCAGCGGCGCGGATCGTGGATACAGGTTCCGGACCAGATCGAGCACGGCACAGACCCGGACAGCCCGGCGGCAACCCGTTGCCCGAGCCCTGCTGCAGCATGGCGCCGAGCCGGCCGTCGGCCATGGCGCGCCGAGGGCTCGTGCCGAGCACCCTCACCGCCCCGCTGGTCGGGCGCAGCATCCCCAGCAACAGCGCGATCGTGGTCGACTTCCCGGCTCCGTTCGGCCCGAGCAGCGCCACCATCTCGCCACGGGAGATCTCGAGGTCGAGGTGGTCGAGCGCCAGGTGGGTCCCGTAGCGCCGCACCACGTCCTCGAATTGCACAGCCGGTTGCCGGTCGACCTCTCCCATGCGGGTGGGGGCTCAGGCTCGCTCGCCGACCGGGCGCGTCATCGCGTCCGCCCGAGCCGCCGCTCGACCTCGAGCAGCTGGTCCGTCGTCTTCAAGACGGTGTCGGGGTTGAGGCTGATCGAGTCGATGCCGATCTCGACGAGGTACTCGGCCATGTCGGGGTAGTCGGACGGGGCCTGGCCGCAGAGACCTGAATGGATCCCCGCACGATGACAACCTTCGACCGCCAGCCGGATCATCTCCTTGACGCCGTCGTCCCGCTCGTCGTAGTCAAAGGCCACGATCTCGCTGTCCCGGTCGACTCCGAGGGTCAGCTGGGTGAGATCGTTGGATCCGATCGAGAACCCGTCGAAACGGGTGGCGAACTGCTCGATCAAGATCACGTTGTTGGGTATCTCGCACATGGCGTAGATCTGGAGGCCGTTGACCCCGCGCTCGAGACCGAGCTCGGCCATCCGGGCGAGCACCTGGTCCGCCTCGGACACGCGGCGGACGAAGGGCAGCATGAGCACCACGTTGACCAGGCCCATCTCCTCGCGGACGCGTTGCATGGCCCGGCACTCGAGGGCGAATCCCTCGGCGTAGGCGGGATGCGCGTACCGCGAGGCACCCCGAAACCCGAGCATCGGGTTGTCCTCGTGCGGTTCGAAGTCGGCTCCCCCGACCAGGCTGGCGTACTCGTTGGTCTTGAAGTCGGACATCCGGACGACGACCGGCTTGGGCCAGAAGGCGGCGGCAATGGTCCCGATCCCCTCCGACAGCCGCTCGACGAAGAAGCTGGCGCCGTCGGGATAGCCGTGCACGAGGTTGGCCAGACGCTCACGCTGCGCAGGGTCGGTGACCTTCTCGGGATGGAGGAGGGCAAGCGGGTGGGCCTTCACGTGCTCGGAGACGATGAACTCCATGCGGGCGAGACCCACGCCGTCGTTGGGCAGGAAGGACGTCTTGAAGGCGAGGTCGGGGTTGCCGAGGTTGATCATGATCTCCGTCACGGGGCGCGCCCCGTCGGTCGCGACGGTTCGCTCGACCGAGAACGGGACCTCACCACGATAGACGCGGCCGGCATCTCCTTCTGCGCAGGAGACGGTGACCACCTCTCCCGTCTGCAGCTTCAGGGTCGCGTCCTCCGCGCCCACCACCGCGGGAATGCCCAGCTCGCGGGCCACGATGGCGGCGTGGCACGTGCGTCCCCCTCGGTTGGTGACGATCGCCGCTGCGGTCTTCATCACCGGCTCCCAGTCCGGGGAGGTGGTGTCGGTGACCAGAACCTCCCCTGGGACGAAGTCCGCAAGGTGCGCCGCAGAGCGGATGAGCGCGGGCCTTGCCGGTCCCCACTTTCTCACCCACCGCCCGACCCAGCGCGGCGACCTCGCCGCTGCCTCGCAGGACGTACGTCTCCTGCACGGCTCCCTGGCGCTGCGACGCGACGGTCTCGGGCCGGGCCTGGACGATGTAGAGCTGGCCGTCGATCCCGTCCTTGGCCCACTCCACGTCCATGGGCCGCCCGTAGTGGTCCTCGATCGCGAGGGCGCTGCCCGCGAGCTCGAGCACGTCCTGGTCGCTCAGGCAGTAGTGGACGCGGTCGTGCTTGGGCGTCGGAACATTGCGCGTGGTCTGCTTGTACCCGTCCTCGGCGAAGACCATCTTGACCGCCTTGTCACCGAGGGTACGGCGCAGGACCGCACGGTGCCCCTGGCGATAGGTGGGCTTGTGCACGTAAAACTCGTCGGGGTCCACCGCGCCCTGGACCACGTTCTCCCCGAGCCCGTAGGAACCGGTGACGAACACGACGTCGGGGAAGCCGGACTCGGTGTCCAAGGTGAACGCCACCCCGGAGGCCGCCAGGTCGGAGCGCACCATCTTCATGACGCCGATCGAGAGCGCGACGTCGAAGTGGTCGATGCCCTGTTCGACGCGGTAGTGGATGGCCCGGTCGGTGAACAGGCTGGCAAAGCATCGACGGCAGGCGTCGAGCAGGCTCTCGTCCCCGCTCACGTTGAGGAAGGTCTCCTGTTGGCCGGCGAAGCTCGCGGTGGGCAGGTCCTCCGCCGTGGCCGAGCTCCTTACGGCGAAGCTGATCTCGTCGCCGTACTGATCGAGCAACAGCTGGCAGCCGGCCAGGATCTCGTTGGCCATCGACTCCGGGAGCCCGGCGCCGTACACGATCGCCCGGGCGCGCTTGCCCCGTCGCCGCAGGGCGCCGGAGTCGTCCGCATCGAGCCCGTCCAAGGCCTCGTGCAACTCTCCCCAGGCGTCCGCCTCGTCGAGCATCCGACGGTAGGCGTCAGCCGTGATGGCGAAGCCGTTAGGCACGCGCACGCCCACCGCAGACAGCTTCCGATACATCTCGCCCAGGGAGGCGTTCTTCCCGCCAACCAGCGGTACGTCCTCGATCCCGAACTCGTCGAAGAAGCGAACGAACTCGAACTTGTCCACGGTGTCCTCCCGTCGGCTCGGTGGTCAGGCTCCGGGGAGCCGCTGGTCCCGAAGCGGTGGATCCAGCTCGCAGGAACGCAGCTCCACGAGGGCGAGATGCACCGCGCTGCTCGCTGCCTCCAGGTAGACCGGGCTGCCACCGACACTGTCCCGTGCCCCTCTCAGGAGGAGGTCCAGCTCCTCAGCCGCCTGGCCCAGCAGGACGGTCACCCGGCCGAGAGCGTCCCGGTCTCGGGCGAACCCCATCAGACCCGGCTCGTCGAAGCCCATTCCCCACGTGGTCTCCTCGGTGAACTGCATGCTTCGAGCTTGGGCCCACCGCCCCACGGAGGGCAGAGCCAAAGGTCCCTTTGGAGCCGCCTGCCTGATCAGACCTCGCCCGGAGGCGTGGGATAGGCGAGCTGCAGCTTGCGGGCCTCCTCCCACAGCCCGTCCCTGGCGTCGGGCCGCGCCGTCTCCTCGATCAGGAGTCGAACCTGGGCCTCTTGGCTCCGTCCGAAGATCTCGGCGCAGCCGTTCTCCGTGACCACCATGGAGTGCTGGAACGAGGTGGCGGGCGTCGACAGCGCGGGCACGATCGTCGAGCTCTGTGACTTGTGGTGCCACGAACACAGGGCGATGATCGGGTGTCGCGACGCAGCGCCACGACGCGATGGGGCATCGGCGTCATCGTCGGGGGCGCCGTGGCCACGGCCGGTATCGAGCTGGTCGGAGACCCGATCAACCCCGCGCCTTCAGGCCACATCGTTGCCGTAGAGGTCCAGCAGGCGCATCCGGGCCGCCTGCAACCGTTCGAGCAGCACTCCCGACACCCGTTGCAAGAGGGCATACCCAAGCGCTGGGTCGGCGTCCGCCTTGGACCGCAGGCAGGCCGCGTCAACGGCGACCGCCCCGACGGCGTCGATCGCCCGAGCGTCGAAGTGCCAGCGGTACGGAGGGATGAGCCAGCTCCACCCGACCGCCGCCCCGGGGCCCACCGTTTCGACGATGATCGGGCCCCGCCCGGGCGCATGCACCTCGATGGCCACCCGACCGCGACGGACCAGGTACAAGGTCTCGGCCGCATGGCCCTCGGTCAGGAGCCGAGAACCGGGACCGAAGGCCACGTTCCTCGCACAGCCGGCGACCTGAGCCACCGCGCCGCCGGGAAGCCCGGCGAGCAGGGGGTGCTGCGAGACGAGCTCGGCGATCTCCGTCGTCATGACCGCCTCCCGGTGAGGTCCGACGCCTGGGCCCCGTCGCTCTCGCGAATGGCGGCCGCCTCCTCGGTGATGTCGATGCCCACGGGACACCAGGCAATGCAACGACCGCACCCGATGCAGCCTGACGTATCGAGCTGGTCCAACCAGGTCGAGAGCTTGTGTGTCAACCATTGGCGGTACCACGACGAGGTAGTGGCTCGCACGGGTCCGCCGCCCATGTGCGAATGTTCGAGGTCGAAGCAAGAGGCCCACACCCGCTCTCGCCGGATTGCGCCGGCCAGGTCGGTGGTGTCGCGGACGTCGCTACAAAAGCAAGTCGGGCATACCAGGGGGCAGTTGCCACAGGCCAGGCAGCGCTCCGCAACCTCGGCCCATCGCGGATGCTCGAGGTTGCGCGCCAGCAGAGCTGCCAGGCCTTCGGTCTCCAGGCGACGACCCATGCGGGCTTCTGCACCCGCCAACACCTGGTGGCGCCCATCGAGGTCGGCCTGTTGGGCCGTCCTGGTCGCCAAGCGCGACAACACATCGCCCCAGCGCTCCGTACCGACTCGGACCACGAAACGATGTCCGTCGCCGTCGTCGAGCTCCGTCAGGGCCAGATCGAACCCGGTGTCGGCCGCCGGGCCGGTGCCCATCGAGGTGCAGAAGCAGGTGCCCGAGGGGCTGCCGCACTCGGCGACCACCACGAAAGCATCACTTCGCCGAGCGACGTACCGCAGCTCCACGGTGTCGATCACCCCGATTTCACCGATCCGCACGGCAACAGTCTGGACCCCGAAACGCGACAGGGGAAGGGACAGAAGTCCCTGGCCAGCTTGCACGAGAGCGCCCCTCGAGGGTTGTCGTCCGATCCCCCACCGATCAGGTACGTGGCTCGCGTGCGATAGCCCTCCAGGATCTCGACGGTCGTGGTCTTCCCGGCCCCGTTTGGACCGAGTAGCGAGAAGATCTCCCCACGACGGATCTCGAGGTCGATGCCGTCCACGGCGGGCACACCGGAGTACACCTCGGTCAGCCCGCGCACCTCCACGGCGATTGGCGATGAACCGTCGACTGGCGCGGACGGCTTCCCCATAGACGACATGCTGGCAACGCCTGACGGTCCTGAGGTAGGGCCAAAAGGCCCTTGGGAAGGACCGCCAGAGGCTGGCACTGTTGTTCGGATGGAGCCCGAACACCCGGACCCCGAAGCATCGAGGAGTGCTCGAGCGTCGGGTGCCCGAGAAGGGGATGACGCAGCCCTGGTCCTCGAGTTGGTGCGCGGGCTCATGGCCGAGGTGCATCCGGAGGCGGCCCAGGTCGTGGTGACGCTCGACCGTAGCTTCGATGACCTCGGCATCGGTAGCCTCGAGCTGGTCGAGCTCCTGCAACGGGTCGAAGACTCCTTCTCCGTGGCCATGCCCTCCGAGCTCCTTTCGAGCGCCGAGACGCCGCGGGACCTCCTACAAGCGGCCCGGCGGTCGAAGCGAACCCCTCTTTCTCGGCTCCCTGCGACCCCCCCCGCAGGAACCCATGGGGGCGACGGCCGTACCCCTCGCAGCCACCACCCTGATCGACTGCCTCGAGTGGCACGCCGGGAGGACGCCCGAACGACTCCACGTACGCCGCTACGGTCGGATCCTCGACAACGCCGGGGTGTCGCTCCTGGTCACCGTCCCCGAAGCCGCCTCGCTCGGCCGGATCTGCGCGCCGACGTGAGCTCGCTGCGCGAGGTGGTGGTGCCCGACTCCCTGACCTCGGCCTGGTCCGGCTCGCGCTCCGAGGTCGCCCTCCCGCGGCTTCGCAGCTCCGACGCGGCGTTGTTGCAGTACACCTCGGGCAGCACCGGACAACCCAAAGGCGTCGTCCTCACCCACGACAACTTGCTCGCCAACATCCGGGCCTGGGCCAGGCCGGGGCGGCGTCGGGGGCGGACGTGTTCGTGAGCTGGCTTCCCCTGTACCACGACATGGGTCTCATCGGGTCGTGGTTGAGCAGCATCTATTTCGGCTTTCCCCTCGTGCTCATGGCTCCCCAGACCTTCCTGGCACGCCCCTCCCGGTGGCTGCGGGCCATCCACACCCACCGAGGCACGATCTCGGTGGCACCCAACTTCGCGTACGAGCTATGCCTGACCAGGATCGAAGACTCCGAGCTCGGAGATCTCGACCTCGGCTCGTGGCGCCTGGCGCTCAATGGCGCCGAACCCATCAATCCGGTCACGGTCGAGCGGTTCGCGGACCGCTTCGCTCGCTACGGCCTCCGCCGAGAATCGATCGCGCCCGTCTACGGGCCGCGAGGAAGGGTGACCCGAGATGAAATGCCCCAATTGCAACGCTGACGACCCGACTCCCCTGCCGTCGGACGACAACACGACGACCTGTCCGCGCTGCGGCCACCGGTTCCCCATCACTGAGGAGAGTGACACATCCAAACCTTCGCCCCTGGCGATGCTCCACCGCGATCCTAAGCATGCGTGAACATGGAAGTCCGGATGGCGCCCGCGCCGCTCAGAGAGCTCGGTCCTTTGGCTCGCGTCGTCTCGTGGGTCGTCGGCCACTCCACTATTGGCGAACGACCGCACGTCTTCACCACGCTGGGCCGCCACCGGCGCCTCTTTCGGTCCTGGCTCCCCTTCGCCGGGACCATGCTGCTGCGGACCCAGCTGCCCCGCGCTGACGTGGAGCTCGTTGTGCTGCGGACGGCCTGCAACTGCTCTTCGCAGTACGAGTGGGTACAGCACGCGCCCCTCGCCCGCAAGGCGGGTCTTCGCGCCACCGCCATCGCCGGTGTTCCGGACTGGCCCCAGCAAGAAGATTTGACCGCTCGGCAGCGCCTGTTGCTCGCCGCCACCGATGAGCTGCATGCACGCAAGATTGTTACCCATGCCACTTGGCGACAGCTCATGCCCGGATTCGACGAACGTGAGGTCATCGAGCTCTGCATGCTCGTTGGCCACTACGAGATGCTGGCGATGACCCTCAATAGCCTCGGCGTGGAGCCAGAGCGATCCGCCCTCGCCGCTCTGGACGGGAGCGCACGACAGACAGCGGCCGTCCTTCAGGCAGCCGCTGACACCGCGGCGTCGTGAGGGGGTCGAGATGTATTCCCGGCGCAACATCAACCACAACATGAGCCAATTGTCCTTCAGCCTGCCCTCGGGCGTGGTGAGACGATTGGCGGCAGACCCGAGTGAGGGAGGTGCCCAATTATGAGCGAGGTCTCCGAAAAGCAGGCCCGCCAATCGTTTGGTTCAAGTTCGCCTGCGCCCGTAGATGGCATCGGCGACCGCTTCCAGATCGACCAGCAGCCCGCCCTGCGCACGGTGGATCGAGACCAGGTCGAGGCGCTGTTCGAGGTCGCCGACATCGCCGCCGTCGGATCCGACCACTAAGCGGACGGCCTCGCAGGCCACGGCCAGCGCGGTGCTGCGGGCGTTCACACGGCTGGCGGTAGCCAGCGCACCGGGACGCAGGCGCCGCTCCGCCTTCGGGTGCAGGTCTTTGGCCGCCGCCCGCTGCGCCCGGCGGGCGAGCGCTGCCGACCCCTCCACTTGAGCGATCAGGGCGCCCAGGCGCATCAGGACGTGCTGGTGGCGGGTGAGCCTCCCGACGCGGCAGGTCTCGAGCAGCTCCGCCAGCGCGTGGTGCGCGAGCGCTGCGGCGTCGGCGCCGACGTCTGCATTCTCGGCGTGCAGCGTTTCGAGCTCGCGCCCGCGTGCGTGGTAATAGTCGCCGCTGCTCTTTAGGTGCTCCTGCCAGCGGCCCGCGCGCGATCGTGATCTCCATGATCTCCGAGGTGCCCTCGTAGATCCTGGTGATGCGGACGTCGCGCTTGATCTTTTCGACCATGTAGTCGCGGGTGTAGCCGTAGCCGCCGTGAGCCTGGATCGCCGCGTCGGCGGCGGCGTCGCCGGCCTCGGTAGCCAGGTACTTGGCAACTGCACCCTCGACATTCAGCGGCCCCGCGCCCGCGTCCAGCCGCTCGGCCGTCTCCTCGATTACGGCCCGGGCGGCCTCGAGCGCCACCGCGTGCGGGACGATTAGCTTGTGCGTGTAGCCCTCTTTCTCGCTCAACGGGCTGCCGGCCTGGACGCGCTTTTTCGAATATGCGATCGCGCGGTCGAGCCCCGAATAGCCTGCCCCGAGACCGAACGCGGCGACCATCAACCTCGTGTAGCCAAACACCTGCTCGGCCTGGACCAGGCCTTGGCCTTCGACCCCTCCGACCAGCCGGTCGGCGTGGACGTAGACCTTGTCGAGGAACAGCGCGGCGGTGTTGCTGAGTCGGATTCCGTGCTTGTCTTCGTGCTTACCGTGAGTGAAGCCCTCGGCGCCGGCCTCGACGACGAACCAGCTGGGGCCGCCGGGAGCCACCGCCAGGATCGTGTAGAGGTCGGCGACGCCTCCGTTTGAGATCCACTGCTTGGCGCCGCTGATCCGGTACCCGGTTACCGAGCCGTTCTCGCTCACGGGTTCGGCGGTCGTCTTCAACGCCCCAAGATCGCTACCGGCCTCAGGCTCGGTCGCGCCATAGGCGAACAGTACGCCCTCCTTGGCGATCTTCGTCATGTACTCGCGCTTCTGGTCGTCGGTACCTCCGACCCTGATCGGATCGCTTCCAAGGAAGGTCGCGAGCTCAGACGTGGCGAGACCGAGGTCGACCCCGGCCATCCGCTCGCAAATGCGGTAGACGTCGAACGCCCCGCCACCCATCCCCCCATATTCGAACGGAACGAAGAACAGCTGAATGCCGAGCTCGTCCGCCGACGACATTCGCCGCACGAGCTGCTCCGGAAACTCGTCTCGCTCGTCGAGATCAATCAGCAGCGAGTCGGGTAGCTCCCGCGAAGCGAACTCGTCGATCGACCGGAGCGCCACCTTGAGCGTCTCGGGGCTCAGCTCATTCGCCATTCGCTCCTCCTTCACTGCGTCTTTCGGCGAGTGCTGATCGTCAAGGGGCACAAGCGTCTTTTAACGGGGCGCTTCCCTTTGCCTTATTATGCTTCCCTTTTTACCTAATTGTGCTTCCCGCTTTCCGCAATTTCAGATGTCTGGACATCGAGGGTCAAGCGACGGCCTCTGAGTAGTGGACCGCCACCCGGTAGCTGACGGGAAGGTCGGTTCCGGGGAAGGTGGCCCGTTCGGCAGCAGGTCCCGGACGTCATGGGGTTCGGGTAATGACCGATGAGACGCTCGAGGAGCCACTCCTCGGCGGGGTCAGAGGAGATCCGCGAAGACTACGGACATCGATTTATATGGCTTATTCGTGGCGAAGCCGGGCGCGCTAGGCTGCCAATTCAAGAGCGGCAAAACGCGGACTGGACGAGACCAGCATGAACATCGCAGTCGCGGTGCGGCTGATGCCGAACGTGGGCGACGAGCTCGAAGTGGATACGAGCGGCACGGACATCGATCGCGAGCTCGTCGAAATGGTGCTCAACGACTTCGACGACCAGGCGCTGGAGGAGGCGGTGCTGTTCAAGGAGGCCACCGGCGCCACCGTGACGGCCGTGGGGTTGCGGACTGAGGGGATCGAGCAGGCGCTCCAGACGGCATACGCACGGGGGGCCGACAAGCTGGTGGTAGCCGACGCCGGAGAGCTCGAACCGTACGACTCGGCATCCGCGGCGGCGGCATTCGCCGAGGCTTTCCGCCGGCTGGAGCCTGACCTAGTGCTGGTGGGCGTTCAGACGCCGTGCGACGTCATGGGCCAGACCGCGCCGCGGCTGGGCAGCGCCTTGGGCTGGCCACAGGCGAGCGTCGTGGTGAAGGTCGAGGCGGTGGACGGGGCGGTGCGCGTCGTCCAGGAGTATGCCGGTGGACGCCTGGCGATCCTGGAGCTCAAGCTGCCGGCCGTGATCGGCGTGCAGTCGGCCAGCTCGCCGCCGCGCTACGTATCGATGGGCCGGCTGCGTCAGGCGATGAGCGAGGCGAGCCCCGAGACTATGAGCGTCAGCGTCGAGCGTTCGCCGGAATCGCCCGAGCTCGTCTCGATCTCCCGACCCGAGGCCCACACCCATGCCACGATGCTGGAAGGCGACGCCGGGGAGACGGCGACGAAGATCCTGGAGCTGCTGCGCGAGCGGGGAGCTCTGATCGGGTGATGCGCGAAGTACTCGTCTACATCGATCCCTCGATCAACGACCGCCTGGTGGGATTCGCGCGTTCGCTGGCCGACGCTGCAGGGGGGGACCTCGTCGCCCTCGTAGCAGGCAACGAGTCGGTCGAGGCCGGGCGCCTTCCGGGCGCCGACGTGGTGCTCGAGGTCTCGGACCCGGCGCTGTCTCCCTATCTTCCTGAAGCCCATGAGGCTGTGCTGGCCGCGGCCATCGAGGCTAAAGCTCCGGACCTCGTCCTGCTCGAGAACACGACTGCAGGATATGACCTCGGGGCCTCGGCGGCTGCCAAAGCTGGGCTTCCCTTCATCGGCTACTGCTTCGGGGCAACGGTGCAAGGTGGCCAGGTCGAGGCGACGAGCGGGATCTATGGCGGGCAGCTCCACGCCACCCTGCGCGCGCCGCTGCCGGTGGTGCTGGCGGTCAACTCCACGGCGCTGCCCGACGAGCCGCACCGGGCCGGCCGCGGGGACAGGGAACGGCTCGACCTGCCGCCGGGCCTGGACAACCTTAGGACGACGTTCGTCGAGGACGTGGCGCTGAGCGACGAGGGCGTTGATCTGACGAAGGCGGAGCGAATCGTCTGCGTGGGGCGCGGGATCGGCAGTTCCGAGAACATCCCGGTGGCCGAAGAGCTCGCCGTGGCGCTGCGCGCCGAGCTGGGGGCGTCGCGGCCGGTGATCGATTCTGGATGGCTCCCGAGAGCGCGCCAGATCGGGAAGTCCGGAGCCCACGTGCAGCCCAAGCTCTACCTCAGCCTGGGCGTCTCGGGTGCGCCTGAGCACGTCGAAGGGATGCAGGGAGCGGAGCTGATCGTGGCAGTCAATAGCGATCCCGGCGCCGCGATCTTCAACGTCGCCCACTACGGCGTCGTCGCGGATCTGTTCGAGGTTGTCGACGAGCTCACGAATCAGCTGGGCTAGCGGCGGCTGCCTCCTCGGCGTGCCCGAGTGCGCGGTCGATCAGCGTCGTCAGCTCCGCGACCTCGAAGTCGGCGCCGACGACCTTGGCCGCATCGGAGTACATCGCCAGGTCCTTGGGGCAGCTGACGAGGAAGAAATCGATCTTGCCAAGCGTCTGCGCCTCGCGGATCCGCTGCTCGGCCGGTCGCTCGGCGCCCTCTGGTAGCTCGGCGTCCGTCATCCAGATGCCGCCGCCGCCCGCGCCACAGCAGAAGGTGTTCGTTCCGTGGCGCGGCATCTCCACAAGCTCGGCGCCCGTCGCCTCGATCAGTTTCCGCGGCGCCTCGGTGATCCGGTTGTACCGCGCCAGATAGCAAGGATCGTGGTAGGTGACGCGGGTCCCGGTCAGTGTCATGCGCAGGGAGATCGCCTCCTGGGCCACCAGCTCGGCCAGCAGCTCGGTGTAGTGGTAGACCGGCTGGTCGAGCCCGAACTGCGGATACTCGTTGCGCAGCGTGTTGAGCGAGTGGGGGTCGGTGGTGAAGATCGCCTCGAACTGGGCCTGCGCCAAGCTCGCCCATGTTGTGCTCGACCAGCATTTCGAACAGCCCCTCCTCGCCGATCCGCCGGACGTCATTGCCAGCGTTGCGCTCGCCCTCGTACAGCAGGCCAAACGATACGCCGGCGTCGTGCAGGATCCGGGCGATCGTCCGCGAGGCGTGCTGGACGCGCTCGTCAAACGATGCGAAGTCGCCGACGAACCACACATACTCAACGGGCTCCTTGCGAGCGTCGGGGATCGGGAAGTCGAGCTCCCGGGTCCAGCGCGCCCGCATCCGCGAGGACTTGCCGAACGAGTTGCCCTGCTTGCCGTAGTTCTCGAGCGTCTGCTGAAGCAGCGGATCCAGCTGACCTTCGTCCACCAGCTTGCGGCGCATGTCGACGATCGTCTGCACGTGCTCGATCCCGACCGGACAGGCCTCCACGCAAGCCATGCAAGTCGTGCACGACCAAAGCACCTCGCCCGAGATCAAGCGGCTCGTTGCCGCTGTTGCGGTGATACAGCCGCTCGCGAAGGTCGAGGACCAGTTGCCGGGGTGCCAGGGGCGTGCCGCTCGCGGTGGCCGGGCAGACAGCGCTGCAGCGGCCGCACTCGGTGCAGGTGATTGAGTCGAGCACCTGCTTCCAGGTCAGGTCGGCCAGCGAGGAGACGCCGATCAGGCCCTCCGGCGGCCCGTCCAGGGCGGCCATCGGAGCGGCCGGCCCGTGGGTGATGGCCAGCGGCCGGTCGGGGCTGCGCGGCGGCAGCTTGCCGAAGAACACGTTGGGGAGCGAGGTGATGATGTGGAAGTGCTTGGACAGCGGGAGCAGGTTCAGGAACACCAACACCGTGACGCAGTGCATCCACCACCCGATCTCGAAGACCGTCTGCGCCGATGAGCGGCTGAGGCCGCCGAGGGCGGCGGCCAGCGGGCCGGCGAGCGGCGCCAGGTCGCGCTCGTTGCCGTGGACGTTGTAGGCGACCAGGTACCCGGCGTCGTCCAGCAGCCCGCCGATCATGATCAGCACGATGAACACGAGGATCACGATCGACTCCTGGTGCGGCGCCTGCCGGAAGCGCTGCTCGGCGGGGCCCAGGCCGACCAGCCGCGGCGGGTGGGTGAACAGCCGCCGGTAGAGCATGTAGCCAGCCGCCACGATCACGACCGCCTCCGATCACGTCGCGGACGATGAAGAACGGCGGGCCGAGCGGCTGGTTGGGACCGAACCCCGGAATGTTCCAGTCTCGCGTCGAACGCTCGGCCGAACATGGTGATCACCTGGAGCATGAGGATCACGAAGCCCCAGAAGACGAGCGCGTGCACGATCCCGGACGGCTGCTCGCCGACCAGGAACTTCTTCTGGCCCAGCCCGTAGACGACAGTGCGTTTGATCCGTTCGGGGATCCGGTCAAAGCGCCCCGCCGGCCGCGCTCTCAACAGCAGCCGTGTCCGGACGACGATGATCGCTCCGAACACCACAAGCGCGATCGCCCACAGGATTGGAAAGGCCAGATGGCTCACCGAAGCGACTCCACACCTGGAAGCGTCTTGGCGATCGCCTCCGCTACGACGTGCGTTCCGGCGAGGAATGGTGCCAGGCTGTGCAGCGCCATGCTGAAGCCGACGCGCGCCAACGCTCGCGTGTCGTCCAGTCCGAGGGCCCGGACTCTCTTCATGGGCTGCCTACTCCGGTAGTTGGCATGACCAAAGGAAGCTAAGACAGCCATATTAGCTCCACTATTGGGATCGAGAATAGTTGCTGTGATGACCACGGTTGCCGGGTGGGCCCGGACATGAGCCACTGCTGATCGGAGGGCTCTTTCTTAAGTGTCGGCTACACACTGCATCGCCGAGGCCATCGAGCCGCCGAAGAGTCCCTGCGTCGTGCCTTTGCGCCTGCGCTGAAAGCGTCGAGCCAGGCTACGCGCTCGTAGCATCTCAACCTCTGGCTTTCGGGAGTTTTCCGAGGACGATCACCGTGAACGGCCACATCGTCTGTCTCGACATCGGACGCGGACATCTGCAGACCTGTCACTTGCTTTCCTCATCGAACCCGGCATTACCACCGTGGCCATTTGGCTCAGTTGGCGCACCGTCATAGGGCCAGTCCCTCGGGTGCTCTGGATAAGGCAAGCTCACTATAGGCCGTCACCGCTGACAAACCTTGACTGGGATCTGGCGCCCAAGGGACGCCATCCTTAAGGACGTGCTGGGTGACTGGTTGAACTTCCCCCTCCCTCCCTCCCTCCCTCCCTCCCTCCCTCCCTCCCTCCCTCCCTGGAGGAAGACTCGTGACGGTGAGGGTTCATGGAAGGGTCATGGAGTGCGGCACCATCGGGATGCTGGCCGAGGCCGTCGGCCGGGTGCTGACCCTTCTTGCTACCGACTGATACGTCCTTGTGATGACCTGTCGACCACGGTCACCGGCTCCCGTCGCTTGCTTGCCGGAAGCCCTTTCCTGGCACTACCGCCGAGGCGCGCGCGGCATTCCGTACCACTACGGCTGAGCCCGTCCCACCGTCCTTGTGTCGGCCGGGGCTGGGTGGACCGGCGCCGGATCAGGGACCCCCCGCCCGGGTCGGGCGGTGACCGGCCGACCGAGCTGGGCTCCTTGCCTTTGACCTCAAGTCGCCGGTGAATCCCATCCTACGGCCGGCGCGTCCATCCATGTATGGGAAGGCTCGGCACTCACCAACCGCGGCGGCGGAAGGAGCGGTGTGGGTGGCGCGTCCTCGTCGGAGGCGATCACCGTGAGGAGGAACAGGCCATACCGGGACCACCAGCCGGGAAAGCGGACGCCCTCTTCCCCGCGCACCACGAGCTCCCGCCACCCGTCCTCGATGCCCGGTCCGAACCCCACCTCCACCGATCGGGTGGCCCGCCGCAGGCCAGTCCGGAGCACCTTCAGCGCACTTTCCTTCGCCGACCAGATCAGGTTGGCGACGACGTCGGCTGGAGCGTCCCAGGGTGGCTCGGCCACGAGCGCTTGTTCCGCGACCGTGAGGAAGTCCTGCACGAACCACTCGCTGCGTGGCTCGACCAGCTCGAGGTCGCAACCGATTGCCCCTTGGTCGCCGGCAGTGCAGACCGCCCAGCCGGCCCGATCGGTCAGCGATACTGCCACCGTCGCCCGTGCCCCGTCGACAAACACCTCCGGCGCGCCCTGGGCTGGGCCGTGGAGCACCGTACGAATCTCTATGCCGGCCAGGCTGTCGGAGTCAGGGGGGACACCGAGCAAGTGCGCGACCGTCTGCTTGGCTGTCCATCGGGCCAAGAGCCACTCGTTGCGTCGTTTGGTGTACCGGAGGGCCGACTCCACATCCGACTCTCGCGGCGACAACCACGCTCGACCCTCGGGCAGATCATGCTCTCCGAGCGAGTGCCACCACATCATGGTCCCCAACGCTACGTCGCCGCTTGTGATCGGGGCTCTTCCGGGCGCCGGGCGGGCGGTGTATCTTGCACTTGACCCGTGTTCGGGCCCGAAGTAAAGGGGGGGGGGGCGCGCGGTGACTACCGGCCTCGATCCCAAGACCCTGGACAAGATCCTCTCGGCGATCTCGGAGTTCGCCGAGAGAGAACTGCCAGAGAGTCGGCTCATCGCCCTTGACGAACGGGATGAGTTCCCGGCCGACACCATCCACAAGATGTGCAGCAGCGACCACTCGCGGAACGGGTTACCCGTGACCACCAGGGCACGCTGTCGCCCAAGGCGGACCGTCGCTTCTCGGGCCCCGGCCTCGCTGCCCTTCAGCCGCATCTTCGCCCGGGAAGCGGCGCTGAAGGTGGCTACCGACGGCCTGCGATGGGTGCACGCCGGGAGAGGCGCCGACCCGGATTTCCAGATCAGCGTCGGTCTACCCGGGATCCTCGCCGCCCAAGAGGGCCTCATCGACGACATGGGCGTCGCGGCAGGGGTGCTCTACGGCCGGGAGGGCTAACCACGACACCACAGACAACGAGTTGAACATGACCGAGACATACAGGCCACCGATCGCCATTGTGGGTGTCGGCGCCATCTTCCCCGACGCGCCAGACGTCGCGGCGTTCTGGGCCAACCTGACCGGCGGCCGCTACTCGATCTCCGACGTCCCGCCTGAGCGATGGGATCCCGAGCTGTACTTCGACACGGACCCCAAGGCACCGGACAAGACGTATTCCAAGATCGGCGGGTGGGTCCGTGACTGGGAGTGGGAGCCGCTCCAATGGCACCTCCCCGTTCCGCCCAAGGTTGGCGACGCCATGGACGACGCCCAGAAGTGGGCGGTGGCCTGCACCCGAGCCGCCCTGATCGACTGCGGCTCGCCAGCGCGCCAGATGGACGGCGAGCGAACGGCAGTCATCCTCGGCAACGCGATGTCGGGCGAGAAGCACTACCAGACGGCGTTGCGCGTCGCGTTCCCCGAGTTGGCCCGCGACCTCGATGAGACTCCCGCGTTCAGCGCACTGCCCGCCGAGATGCGCGCCCTCATCACCGAGGAACTCCATGAGCGGCTGGGCAGCCACCTGCCGGAGATCACCGAGGACACCATGCCAGGCGAGCTCGGCAACTGCATGGCCGGCCGAGTGGCCAACCTGTTCGACCTCCATGGGCCCAACTTCGTCGTCGACGCCGCGTGCGCATCTGCCCTCGCGGCCTTCGACGCCGCCGTCGAGGGCCTGGCCGAGTGCGAGTTCGACACGGTGGTGACGGGCGGCGTCGACCGCAACATGGGCGCCTCGACCTTCGTCAAATTCTGCAAGATCGGTGCCCTGTCGGCGACGGGCACCAGGCCGTTTGACGAGGGTGCCGATGGTTTCGTGATGGGCGAGGGCGCCGCCGTCTTCGTGCTCCGCCGCCTCGAGGATGCCGAACGAACCGGTGACCGGGTCTACGCGGTGATACGAGGCATCGGGGGGGCGAGTGACGGCCGGGGGAAGGGCATCACCGCGCCCAACCCCGTCGGCCAGCGGCTGGCCGTGGAACGGGCGTGGCGCAACGCCGGGCTCTCCCCGCAGGATTGCTCGATGATGGAGGCGCACGGGACGTCGACCAAGGTCGGCGACGTGGTCGAGGTCAGCAGCATGACCGAGGTCTTCAAGGGGGCCGACCTCGCGCCGGGGTCGGTCGCCCTTGGATCGGTCAAGTCCAACATCGGCCACTTGAAGGCCGCTGCCGGGGCGGCAGGCCTGCTCAAGGCGACGCTCGCCCTTCACGAGAAGGTGCTCCCTCCGAGCCTGGGGTTCGAGCATCCGAACCCCAACATCGACTGGGCGTCGTCACCCTTTCGCATCAACACCGAGCTGCGAGCCTGGGACCCGCCCACGCGCGGTGTGCGCTGCGCGGCGGTGAGCGCATTCGGCTTCGGCGGTACCAATTTTCACGCTGTCCTCGAGGAGTACGTCCCCGGTCGCGCACTCGGCAACGGCCACAAGGCGGTCGCCGTCGGCGCTGACCTCGGCCATGAGACCGTGGCGGTCGCCGAGGACCGTGGCGGTCGCGAGCAGGATGCGGGCAGCGCTGAGGAGTTGCCCCAGCCGCCGGTCGACTCGTTGGCCCCCCTGGTGACCGCCACCGCTACCAAGCAGCCGCCGCGCGGGGTCCTCGTCCTCGGAGCCGGGGACAGGGCTGGCCTCGCCCTCTCTTTGCGGCGCGTCGCGGCCGAGGCGACGGAAGGCCGTGCCCCGGGCTGGCGCGTCCCCCAATCCCGCGGACCTCGCCGCACCCGAGCGCCTCGCAATCGACTACGGCGACCAAGCCGAGCTGGCCGACCGCGCCGCCCGCGCTCTCCACGCCCTCGACCGTGACGAGCCCCAAGCCTGGAGGATGCTCCGCGGTCGTGGGATCTTCCGGGGTCGCGGGGCGCCGGGCAAGGTCGCGTTCCTCTACACCGGGCAGGGTTCCCAGTACGTCAACATGCTCGCCGCCCTGCGGCGGACCGAGCCCGTCGTGGCGGCGACCTTCGACGAGGCGGATGCCGTCATGGGCCCGATCCTCGGGCGTCCCCTCACAGACTTCATCTTCGTCGATCCCGCCGACACGGAGAAGGTCGCCGCGGCTGAACGCGATCTGCGCCGAACCGAGATCACCCAACCGGCTGTCCTCGCCGTCGACCTCGCGCTGACCCGGCTGCTCGCGGAGTTCGGGATCATTCCCGACCTGGTGATGGGCCACAGCCTCGGCGAGTACGGGGCGCTCGTCGCCGCGGGCTCGCTCACCTTCGCCGGCGCCCTTGAGGCCGTGAGCGCCCGAGGTCAGGAGATGGCGAACCTCACCATCGACGACACCGGCCTGATGGTGGCAGTTTCGGCGCCGCTGGAGGCAGTCGAAGAGATCGTTGCCTCGATCGACGGCAACGTGGTCGTCGCAAACGTCAACTCGACCACCCAGGCGGTCCTCGGCGGTGCCACGGAGCCTGTGCTCGCCGCTGAGCGGGCATGCGAGGCGCGAGGCTTCTCGACGACCCGGCTCCAGGTGAGCCACGCGTTCCACACATCGATCGTCGCTCCCGCCAGCGAGCCCCTTCGGCGCACGCTGCAGCGGATCGAGCTCCGACCTCCGCGGCTCCCGGTGATCTCCAACGTCACCGGAGACTTCTACCCGTCCGGCGAGGTCGCTGTGCCCGAGATGCTCGACCTGCTCGCACGGCAGGTGGCGTCGCCGGTCCAGTTCGTCAAAGGCTTGCGACACCTCTACGAGGAGGGTGCCCGGGTGTTCGTCGAGGTCGGCCCGAAGTGGGCGCTCCGAGGCTTCGCGTCCGACGTGCTCGGCGACGAGGCCGCCGTGAATCTCGCCACCAACCATCCAAAGGCCGGTGACGTCGTGTCGTTCAACCAGGCGCTGTGCGGGCTATACGCCGCCGGGCTCGGATTCACCGGGGCGAGCGAGGACCTCCGCCTCCCCACCACCACAACTGAGCGGTCGGTCGCAGCCACACCGGCACACAACGAGACCCGACCGAGGTCGGCGACTGACGCACCGACGCCGGACCTTCCTGAGCAGACCTACGCCGAGATGGGACGGCTGCTGGCCGACTTCTTGGACAAGAGTCGTGCCCTTTACGAGGCCGGCAGCGGCTCGCCGCCGGCGGCCGCCGCCGGCACCGCGCCCGTCGTCATCACCGGAGCGGCGCTCGGCACCCCGGGTACGCCCCGTGTCTTCGACGACACCAACCTGGCCCGGCTGCTCAACGGCGAACAGTTCATCGACGTGATCCCCACCCGGCTCCGCGCTGAGTTACTCGACCGTCACATCACCCGCCTGGTCAAAAGCGACCAGGGCGGTTCCTTCGAGACCATCGACAGCCCGGCCGACGTGCTCAAGCTGGCCGCCCGCGGTGGCGCCTTCGAAATCGACGAGGACTTCGGCGTCGACCGAGACCGCGCCCGGTCCTTCGGGCGGACCACGCAGTTGGCGATCGGGGCCGGGTTCGACGCCCTCCGCGACGCGGGCATCCCCCTCGTCATGCGCTATCGGACCACCCACCTGGGGACCAAGCTTCCCGAGCGTTGGGGCCTGCCCGACGACATGCGCGACGACACCGGGGTGATCTTCGCCTCGGCGTTCCCGGGGTTGGAGGAGCTCGCGGTCGAGGCCCAGGCGTTCGCAGCCGATCACGCTCGCCAAGAAGAGCTCGCCGAGCTCGAGGCCATACGTGCCCGGGTCGAGGGGCTGAACGATACCGGGACGGCGCTCGCCGAGATCGATCGGCGGATCCACGACCTGCGTAAGGCGCTCGCGGGCACTCCCTACCGATTCGACCGCCGTTTCCTCTTCCGCGTCCTGTCGATGGGTCACTCGCAGTTTGCCGACCTCATCGGTGCCCGTGGGCCCAACACCCAGGTCAACTCGGCGTGCGCCAGCACGACGCAGGCGGTCTCCGTCGCGGAGGACTGGATTCGCGCCGGGCGCTGCCGGCGCGTGGTCATCGTGGCTGCCGACGACGTTACGTCCGACGGCCTGCTCGGATGGATCGGCGCCGGATTCCTCGCCAGTGGAGCGGCAGCCACAGACGAAGACGTGACCCAGTCCGCTCTCCCTTTCGATCGCCGACGTCACGGGATGATCCTCGGAATGGGCGCGGCCGCCTTGGTGGTCGAAGCGACTGACGTAGTCCACGAGCGCGGACTACGACCGATCTGCGAGGTGCTGAGCACGGTCACGGCCAACAGCGCCTTCCACGGCACCCGCCTGGACGTCGATCACATCGGCGACGTCATGGAGACCCTCGTCGCGGCGGCGGAGATGCGGGCAGGAATCGACCGCCGGATGATGGCCAGGGAGACCGTGTTCGTCTCGCACGAGACGTACACACCGGCGAGGGGAGGAAGCGCGTCCGCCGAGATCTCCGCCCTGCGTCGGGTGTTCGGGACCGACGCCGATCGGATCGTTATCGCCAATACCAAGGGATTCACCGGGCATCCGATGGGCGTCGGGCTCGAGGACGTGGTGGCAGTCAAGGCGCTCGAAACGGGCATCGTGCCCCCATTGGCCAACTTCAAGGAGCCGGATCCCGAGCTCGGTCCGCTGAACCTGTCCACCGGCGGGGCGTATCCGGTGCAGTTCGCCCTGCGACTGGCGGCCGGGTTCGGCTCCCAGGTCTCGATGATGCTGCTTCGCTGGACGCCCATGCCTGACGGCTGCCACCGCAGTCCCGACGAGCTCGGCTACCGCTACCGGATAGAGGACCAGGATCGGTTTGACGACTGGCTGCGGCGGATCAGCGGAGACGCCACCGCTCGCCTCGAGGTCTCACAACGGCGCTTGCGCATCGCCCAGGCCCAGCCGGCGGAGGCGACGCCCACGGTGGTGGCCACCCCATCGCCGGGTCTCGCGGAGGCACCCGCCGGGGCGCTCGCCGCGGTACCCCTTTCACAGCCAGCGACCGCAACGACCGCGACCACCGCGACGACAAGCCCGGCGGGGTCGGCAGTCGACACGGCCCGGGTCGTGGCCGCCGAGCCCGACCTCCCGGCGGACTCGTCGCCGTCAGCGGACGCCGTGGCCGAGCGCATCGTGGCCCTGGTGGCCGAACAGACCGGCTACCCGGCCGAGATGCTGGCCATGGACCTCGACCTCGAAGCCGACCTCGGCATCGACACCGTCAAGCAAGCGGAGCTGTTCGCGACCATCCGCCAGGAATACGGGATCGAGCGCGACGACACGCTGAAGCTGCGGGACTATCCCACCTTGAACCACGTCCTGCGCTTCGTCCAAGAGCGCTCCCCCCACCCGCTTCCTGGGGGTGCCAGGCCTGCGGTCGAGCCCGCGCCACCCCCGGTTCGAGCCTCGACACCGTCGGGCCCGGTCGCCGCCGAGCCCGACCTCCCGGCGGACTCGTCGCCATCACCGGACGCGGTGGCCGAGCGCATCGTGGCCCTGGTGGCCGAACAGACCGGCTACCCGGCCGAGATGCTGGCCATGGACCTCGACCTCGAAGCCGACCTCGGCATCGACACCGTCAAGCAAGCGGAGCTGTTCGCGACCATCCGCCAGGAATACGGGATCGAGCGCGACGACACGCTGAAGCTGCGGGACTATCCCACCTTGAACCACGTCCTGCGCTTCGTCCAAGAGCGCTCCCCCCACCCGCTTCCTGGAGGTGCCAGGCCTGCGGTCGAGCCCGCGCCACCCCCGGTTCGAGCCTCGACACCGTCGGGCCCGGTCGCCGCCGAGCCCGACCTCCCGGCGGACTCGTCGCCATCACCGGACGCCGTGGCCGAGCGCATCGTGGCCCTGGTGGCCGAACAGACCGGCTACCCGGCCGAGATGCTGGCCATGGACCTCGACCTCGAAGCCGACCTCGGCATCGACACCGTCAAGCAAGCGGAGCTGTTCGCGACCATCCGCCAGGAATACGGGATCGAGCGCGACGACACGCTGAAGCTGCGGGACTATCCCACCTTGATCCACGTCCTGCGCTTCGTCCAAGAGCGCTTGCCACGTGAGCCGGTTGCGGCAGACCGACAGACTCCGCCATCGGATACGCGGCCATCAACGACCGACTCCGCCGCCAACCCCTTCTCGCCCCGAGTGCCGGTGCCCGTGTTGCGACCACCGCTGGACCTGTGCGCACCCACCGGCGTGGAGCTGGGGGCGGACAGCCGCCTGGTCGTCATGCCCGACGCCGGTGGCGTGGCGAAGGTGCTGGCCCGCCGACTCAAGAACCTCGGAGCCGAGGTACTGGTCATCGACGGTGGCTTGAGCGCCGAGGCCCTCGAGGCGCAATTAGACACCTGGCGGGCGTCCGGGCCGATCACCGGCGTTTACTGGCTGGCCGCGCTCGACGACGAGGGCCCCTCCGAGACGCTCGACGCCGGGTCGTGGAAGGAAGGCCTTCGCGTGCGGGTAAAGCTGCTCGCCACGACCATGCGCAAGCTCTACGACGACGTCGCCCAGCCCGGCAAGTTCCTTGTCAGCGCCAGCCGTCTTGGTGGCCGCCACGGTTATAACGACGCGGGTGCGAAGGCGCCAATGGGTGGAGCGGTGACGGGCTTCACCAAGGCCTTTGCCCGTGAGCGCAGCGACGCTCTCGTGAAGGCCGTCGACTTTGAGGCCAGCCGTAAGACCGCAGCAGTCGCCGATCTCCTCCTCGACGAGACCCGGCGCGACCCGGGCGTGGTCGAAGTCGGCCACTCAGCCGGCCTGCGCTGGAGCGTCGGCCTCGTGGGCGAACCTGCCAGCAACGGGGATTCCGGGCGGGTCCTCGGTCCCGACACCGTGTTCGTGGTCACCGGGGCGGCAGGCAGCATCGTATCTGCGATCATCGCCGACCTCGCTACCGCCTCCGGTGGCACCTTCCACCTCCTCGATCTCATCGCGGAGCCAGATCCGGCAGATCCCGACCTCGCTCGTTTGGTGTCCGACAAGGAGGGCCTCAGGCGTGATCTGGCCCAGCGCATCGCGGCCGGCGGCGATCGGGCTACGCCTGCGCTCGTCGAGCGCCAGCTCGCCCGCATCGAGCGAGACAAGGCGGCCAGGGACGCCATCGCTGCGGTGCAGAGTGCCGGCGGGACAGCATTCTGGTACCAGGTCGACCTGACCGACGGCGACGCAGCCAGCGCGGCCATGGAGAGCGTGTGCGAGCGCGGCAACCGGATCGACGTACTCGTGCACTGCGCAGGTCTCGAGATCAGCCACATGCTCGACCGCAAGCAGGCGCATGAGTTCGACCTGGTTTTCGACGTCAAGAGCGACGGCTGGTTCCACCTCCTGCGGATGCTGGGCACCGTCGAGGTGGACACCGCCGTGGTGTTCAGTTCGATTGCCGGCCGGTTCGGCAACGCTGGTCAGACGGACTACAGCGCGGCCAACGACCTGCTGTGCAAGAGCGTGTCGAGCTTCCGGCACACACGGCCCGGCACGCGCGGCATCGCCATTGACTGGACGGCGTGGGCCGACATCGGCATGGCCAGTCGCGGGTCCATCCCCAAGGTGATGGAGCTGGCTGGCATCGACATGCTGCCCCCCGAGGTCGGCGTGCCGGTCGTCCGGCGCGAGGTGCTCGCCGGAGGACCCGGACGCGAGGTGGTGGTGGCGGGCCACCTCGGCGCGCTCGTCGCCGAGCGCGCCGAGCGCGGCGGCGTGGATATCGCCGCTGCGACGGCCGCCCTCAGCGAGCGGGCCGCGCCGATGATCGGCGAGGTGGCCGGCTGGACCCTGGCCGACGGGCTCATCGTCACGACAGCCCTCGACCCTTCGGCTCAGGGTTTCCTCGACGACCACCGCATCGAGGGGACACCCGTGCTGCCAGGTGCCATGGGCATCGAGGCCTTTGCCGAGGTCGCGTGCGGCCTCCTGCCGGGTTGGCGAGTGATCGCCCTCGAGGACATCGAGTTCCTTGCCCCATTCAAGTTCTATCGCGACGAACCCCGGACCGTGGAACTGGTCACACAGTTCCGCTCGGAGGGGCCCAACCTGGTGGCGGACTGCCAGCTCCGAGGACGCCGGTCACTCGCCACCCGGCCCGAGCAGGTCACCACCCATTTCACGGCCCGGGTCCGTCTGGCCGAGGAGGCGCTCGCGCCGGCCACCACCGATCCGGTACCCGACCCGGCCGGCTTGGTCGTCGGAGCCGACGACGTCTACCGGATCTACTTTCACGGCCCCACGTATCGGGTACTCGAGGGCGCCTGGCAGGACCGACAGGGCATCGCAGGCAGGTTCACCGTGGATCTGCCTGCCAACCACCAGCCGAGCGGCCTTCCCACCGTGATGGACCCGCGGTTGATCGAGCTTTGCTTCCAGACCGCCGGCGTGCTCCAACTGGGCGCAACCGGCCGGATGGCGCTACCGAGGCGCCTGCGCCGGATCGAGGTGCGGCCCGTGCCGTCCGATGCCACCGGCTGGCGATCGAGGGTGACCCCCAGGGCCGACGGTAGAGGCTTCGACGCCGTCGTCGCCGACGCCCGAGGCAACGTCCGAATCCGGCTCGAGGGCTACGAGACGACCGAGCTTCCAGGCGAGATTGGTGCCGAGTTGCTGGCACCTCTCCGCAAGGTGGTGAGTTGACACGGCCAAAGCATCGCCTCGCCCCAGCCGTCGCGACGCGACCCGGCGCGTCCGCAGGATCGCCGTCGTCAACCGCGGCGAGCCGGCCATGCGGCTCATCCACGCCGTCCGCGAGTACCGCCAGGAAGTTGGCCGCGACATCCGCACCATCGCGCTCTACACCGAGCCCGACCGCGACGCCCTGTTCGTGCGCGAAGCCGACGAGGCCGTCCTGCTGGGCCCGGCGATGTTCACCGATCCCGACGGTCTGCAACAGAGCAGATACCTGGACTACGGCGCGCTCGAACAAGCCATCGTGTCTGCACGGGCCGACGCGGCCTGGGTCGGTTGGGGCTTCGTGGCCGAGCACCCCGAGTTCGCCGAGCTGTGCGACCGGTTGGGCGTCGTGTTCGTCGGTCCGCCGGCAGACGTCATGCGCCGTCTTGGCGACAAGATCAGCTCGAAGAGGCTGGCCGAGGAAGCCGGCATTGCCGTGGTCCCCTGGAGCGGCGGGCCCGTCGAAGGGGCCGACGATGCCCTCGTGCAAGCCGAGCGACTCGGCTTCCCCCTACTGATCAAGGCCTCCGCGGGCGGGGGGGGCCGAGGGATACGCCGGGTGGAGCGGCTCGGCGACGTTGTCGACGCCTACGAACGGGCGAGCACAGAGGCCCACGCCACATTTGGCGACGCCACGGTGTTCATGGAGCGGCTCCTGCCTCGGGCCCGCCACATCGAGGTGCAGATCCTCGCCGACAGCCATGGCGTGACCTGGGCGGCCGGCATAAGGGACTGCACGTTGCAGCGGCACAACCAGAAGGTGGTGGAGGAGTCCGCCTCCACGGCGCTCACGCCCGAACAGGAGGTTGCAGTGCTGGCCGCCGCCCGGCGCGTGGCCCAGCAGGCCCGCTACCGCGGGGCGGGGACGGTGGAGTTCCTGTACCGCCCGGCGGACGGCATCTTGTGGTTCTTGGAGGTCAACCCCCGGCTGCAGGTCGAGCACCCCGTCACCGAGGCCACAACCGGGCTCGATCTGGTCAAGGCGCAGCTCCACATCGCCGAGGGCGGGCGGCTCGAAGGCCATCCCCCGGCCCGCGTGGGCCATGCCATCGAAGTGCGGATCTACGCCGAGGACCCCGAACACGACTTCGCGCCGTCTCCCGGTGCCATCGCCCTGCTTCGCCTGCCCACCGGGCCAGGTGTCCGAGTCGACACGGGCGTGGTCGAGGGGGACGACATCCCTTCCGAATTCGACGCCATGATCGCCAAGCTGACCAGCTGGGGTCGTGACCGCGGCGAGGCGCTCGTGAGGTTGCGGCGGGCCCTGGCCGAGACCGCCGTGGTCATCGAAGGCGGCGCCACCAATCGAGGCTTCCTGCTCGACCTGCTCGACCGCGAGGAGTTTCGCTCCGGTGACTTCGACAACACCTGGCTGGACCAGCTCGCGGCGTCCGGCGGCACAACCAGCGATCGATTTGCGCACGTTGCCCTAATTGTCGCCGGCATCGACGCCTACGACAGCCAGCTGGCCGTCCAGCAAGCAAGCTTCTTCGCCTGGGCCCGCCGGGGCCGGCCCCAGGCAGGCACCGAGGGGTTCCGCCGAGTCGATCTCCGGCATCGTGCGAGCGCGTACTCCCTGGCCGTTTCACGGGTCGGGCCGACCCGCTACCGGGTGCAGGTGGGCCGTGGCGTCGCTGACGTCGAGATGGAGCGAAACGGCCGGTTCCAGAGCCGGGTGGTCATCGACGAACGGTCGTACCGGGTCATCTCCTCCAGCACCGCTATCGGCCACCACGTCGAAGTGGAAGGCGTCGCTCACCGCTTGATGCGCAACGACGTCGACGTGGTGCGGGCGATGGCGCCAGGCGTGGTCGTGGCCATCCTCGCCGCCGCGGGCGACCAGGTCGCCTCGGGCGATGCCCTGGCCGTCATCGAGAGCATGAAGATGGAAACGATCCTGAGGGCCCACAGGGCCGGGAAGATCGGACGGGTGCTGGTCGGTGGCAACGTGCAGGTGCCTGCCGGAGCTGTCCTCTTCCAGTTCGACTCCGATGTGCCACAGTCCCCCTCACGCGGCGCTGCGCTCAAGTTCCGTCCCGCGTCGGTCCGGTCGACGACCACGCCGGCCGAGACCTTGGACTCGAGTCTCCAAGTCCTCCACAACCTCATCCTCGGCTACGACATCGGTGACCACGATTCACAACACGCAGCCGACGAGTTCGCCCGTGCAGGCAACGCCAGGGGTGTGAACGACGACGTCTTCGCCCGCGTCTTGAGACTGCTCTCGCTGTTCGCAGACCTGCGGGTCCTCTTCCGTAGCCAGAGGGACACGGACGACGGAGACCCGCTCGTCCGAAGCGCGAGGGAGGATTTCTACGCCTACCTGCGGTCATTCGACCCGGAGCGCGAGGGTCTGCCGGCGCATTTCCTGGACGATCTCGGCCGGGCGCTGGCCCACTACGGAGTCAACTCGCTCGAGCCCGACCCCGCTCTGCAAGACGCCGCCTTCTGGATCTTCCAGTCACAGCAGCGGGTCCCGACTCAGGTGCCGTTCGTAATCGCCATGCTCGAACGGTTGCTCGAAGGTTCACCACCCAGTTCCGATGCCCTGCACGAGGAGCTCCGCTTCTGCCTGGACAGGCTGGTGGGTGCGACCGAGCAGCGGTATCCGGTGATCGCCGACCTGGCCCGAGAGGTTCGCTTCCGGCACTTCGACGAGGCATTGCTGTCCCATGCTCGTGCCCAGGTCTACCTGGACATGGACCACCACCTGGCAGCCCTCGCCGGTCGGCCCGACGACCGCGACCGGACCCGGCACATCGAGGCCCTCGTGGGGTGCCCGCAGCCACTCGCCCCCCTGCTGCTCGGTCAGATGCCAACAGCGGACGAAACGCTCGGCGCCGTGGCCCTCGAGGTCATGACCCGCCGCTACTACCGGATACGCGAGCCTCGGCGCTTCCGCACGACGACGGCCGCCGGACATCGCTTCGTCGAGGCGGAGTACGACGATGGCCAAGGTGTCCACCTGCTCACGACCGCCTGCCCACTCGGCGCACTGAAGGCGGTGGTCGATACCGTAGGCGTGGCGGTCGTCGGTCTGCCGACGGGCGATGCCGTATTCGTGGACCTCTATGCGTGGGACAGCGGGCCATCAGAGAGTGACGATGCGTTTGTGGCCGAAAGTCTGTCCATTCTCGAGGCGGCATCGCTGCCACCAATGATCGGCAGGGTCGTGATCGTGGTGGGCCAGCCGGGATCCGACCACCGCATGAGCTCGGTGCGGCACTACACCTTCAACCGTTCCGGGGGCGACTTCGGCGAGGACACGTTCCTCCGCGGCCTGCACCCAATGATGGCGGAGCGCCTTCAGCTCTCGAGTCTGCGAGCCTTCGAGATCGAGCGGCTTCCAGCAACGGACGATGTCTACCTGTTCCACGGCAGAGCCCGGCACAGCACCAGCGACGAGCGGCTCTTCGCCCTGGCAGAGGTGCGTGATCTCACCCCGGCGCGGGCACCCGATCGCCGCGTGATGGCCTTACCGCAGATGGAACGAGTGCTCTTCGACGCCCTGGCTGGGATCCGCCAGTTCCAGGCGCGGCGTTCCCTTGAGCAGCGCTTGCACTGGAACCGGGTCGTGCTCTACGTCTGGCCGCCGCTGGACTTGGGCATCGACGAGATCAGTGCCGTCGCTCGCCGGCTGGCTCCTGCCACCGAAGGCCTCGGTATCGAGCGGATCGACTTGCGCTGCCGGCGGCTCGACCCGGTCACCGGCGGACTCCGGGACCGGGTGCTAAGCCTGTCCAACCCCTCCGCAGAAGGCTTCGTGATCTCCGAGTCCAACCCCTCGTCGCAACCTTTGCTGCCCCTCGACGAGTACACGCACAAGGTGGTGCAGGCCCGGCGCCGGGGACTGACCTATCCGTACGAGCTGATAAGGATGTTATTGGCGCCACGGGCGGGAGGTCGCTCGGAGGTCGCAGGCGGGTCCTTCGAAGAACACGATCTCGACGGAGAAGGGCACCTGATCCCGGTTGACCGCCCACCCGGTCGCAACGAGGCAGGAATCGTGGTCGGAGTGACGCGCAATGTCACGGACCGGCACCCCGAGGGGATGGCCCGGGTCGCGTTGCTCGGGGACCCCACGCTTTCTCTGGGGTCCCTGGCCGAGCAGGAGTGCCGACGCATCATCGCGGCTCTCGACCTGGCAGCCCAGATGAGAGTGCCGGTCGAGTGGTTCGCGCTCTCCGCCGGGGCCAAGATCTCCATGGACAGCGGTACCGAGAACATGGACTGGATCGCGGCCGTCCTTCGACGGATTATCGAATTCACCCAGGCAGGCGGCGAGGTGAACGTCGTCGTTACGGGCATCAACGTCGGTGCCCAGCCCTACTGGAACGCCGAAGCCACGATGCTCTTGCACACCAAGGGCATCCTCGTGATGACGCCGGAGTCGGCCATGGTGCTGACCGGCAAGCAAGCCCTCGACTATTCCGGAGGGGTGTCGGCCGACGACAACTTCGGTATCGGCGGCTACGAGGGGATCATGGGCCCCAGTGGACAGGCCCAGTACTGGGCGCGCGACCTGCACGGGGCCATCGGCATCCTGCTCGCCCACTACGCCCACGCCTACGTGGTGCCCGGGGAGCGGTTCCCCAGGATTGCCCCGACGACCGATCCCTCGGATCGTGACGTTCGCGACTACCCGCACCGGCTCGACGGATCGGCGTTCGCGACCGTCGGGGACATCTTCTCCGATGTGGCGAACCCCGAGCGAAAGCTGCCATTTGACATTCGCACCGTGATGCGTGCCACGATCGATCAAGATCACGAGCCGCTCGAACGGTGGTTGTCGATGCGTGACGCGGACACGGCGGTCGTCTGGGACGGGCACCTGGGCGGCCATCCGATCGCCCTGCTCGGAATCGAGTCCCGTACCTTGCCCCGCCGCGGACCGGTACCTGCAGACGGACCCGATCAGTGGACCTCGGGCACCCTCTTTCCCATGTCTTCGAAGAAGGTGGCCCGGGCCATCAACGCGGCAAGCGGCAACCGTCCTGTCGTGGTGCTCGCCAACCTGTCGGGATTCGACGGCTCGCCAGATTCGATGCGGTCTTTGCAGTTGGAGTTCGGGGCCGAGATCGGACGGGCGGTGGTGAACTTCCACGGCCCGATCGTTTTCTGCGTAATCTCCCGCTACCACGGCGGCGCCTTTGTGGTCTTCTCGCAAGCGCTCAACGAGCAGTTGGAGACCCTGGCGGTAGAAGGATCCCGGGCGTCGGTGATTGGGGGCGCCCCGGCGGCTGCGGTGGTGTTCGCCCACGACGTCCACTCGCGGGTCCGGGCCGACCCCAGGGTCATCAAGCTCGAGCACCAGCTCGCCGCCGTCGAAGGAGCAAAACGGGCCCGGTTCCGTGAGAGGCTGGAGAGCCTGACCGGCGCAGTCCAGGCCGAGAAGCGTGGAGAGGTCGCCGCGGAGTTCGACCGGGCGCATAGCGTGGAGCGTGCTTTGCGGGTCGGGTCCGTGAGCACGCTCATACCGGCTTCCCGTCTGCGACCGCTGCTCATCGACGCCGTCAAACGAGGCATGGACAGGGAGCTGGCCGCCAGCCGCTAGCTATACCTGCCGCTGGCCTCCTGCCCCTGAAAAGGTCCTCTAGAGGACCGGAACGACTCCCTACGCCCCGGCACCCCGCTGGCAAAGATGGCAAGCTACTCCGACGTTGCGAGATCGGCGAGTTATGACTTACCTGATCGTGAGCTTTGACGAGGGCTATCGCCTCAGCTACGAGGTCCATGGTCATGGGTGACGAACCCTTGTCTACATGAACGCTCTGCCACCTGCCAGGCAAGCCCGACTCATCACCGAACCCACGATGCCGGCCGCGCAGCGACGCCGAACGCGGATGACGCGGGTTCGTTATGTCTGAGTGGTCTCTCGTGTACGAAGGGTTCAATGCGAACGAGGAAGGGGTGCGAGAGGCACTCTGCACCCTCGGTAACGGCTACTTCGCCACTCGTGGTGCGGCACCGGAGGCCATCGCCGACGGCGTCCACTATCCGGGGACATACGCTGCCGGTTGCTACAACCGACGGCGATCGCGGGTTTCCGGTCGCATGGTCGAGAACGAATGCATGGTCAACCTTCCCAATTGGCTGCCGCTGACGTTCCGAATCGAGGAGGGAGCCTGGTTCGACCTCCGAGACATCGAAATCCTCGACTATCGCCAAGAGCTCGACTTGCGCCGTGGTCTGCTGACCAGAGTCGTACGAATACGGGACGAGGTGGAGCGGGTGACCCGAGTCGCCCAGCGGCGTTTTGTGAGTATGGCCGACCCGCACGTCGCAGGATTGGAAACCACCCTCGTGGCTGAGAACTGGTCTGGTCGCGTCGAAGTGCGTTCAGGTCTTGATGGAAGAGTTATCAACGGCGGCGTGGCCCGCTACCGCGACTTCAACAACGACCACCTGATCAGGGTCAAGACGACGATCGTGGATGATGAGACGATCTCGGTTCTGGCTGAGACTAGCCAGTCGCATATCCAAATGGCGGAGACCGCGCGGACACGTCTCGCTTGCGGCGGGGCAACGGCCCAGAATGGGGAGCGTCGGGTCGTGAGGGATGGCAACTACATCGCGCAGGAGCTATCGATCGACGTTGTGTGCTCTGATCCCGTCACCATCGAAAAGGTCGTGACGCTGTTCACCTCCAAGGACGGAGCAATCAGCGAGCCCAGACTCGAAGCATCGAGCCGCGTGCGAAGGCTCGAGGGCTTCGAGGACCTCGTGCAGCGCCACGCTATCGAGTGGGGTCATCTGTGGAGCCGGTTCGCCCTAGAGATCGAGGGAGAGGAGTTCCCAAGGCTGGCCCTTCACCTAAACATCTTCCACCTGTTGCAGACCGCTTCGCGCAACACGATCGGTCTCGACGTCGGCGTCCCTGCCCGTGGACTCCACGGGGAAGCCTACCGAGGTCACGTTTTCTGGGACGAGCTCTTCATCTTCCCCTACCTGAATTTCCACCTTCCCGAGCTGACTCGGTCAATTCTCCTCTACCGATGCCGACGGCTCCCCGAGGCGCGCTGGGCCGCCAGCCGAGCTCGCTACAAGGGGGCCATGTACCCCTGGCAGAGCGGCAGTGACGGCCGGGAAGAGACCCCCATCCTGCACCTCAATCCGCGCTCCGGCCGATGGTTACCCGACGCCAGCCGTCTACAGCGGCATGTCAACGCCGCTGTCGCGTACAACATCTGGTCCTACTACCAGTCGACCGACGATGTCGACTTCCTCGCCACATACGGAGCCGAGGTGATCCTTGAGATCGCCCGCTTCTGGTCGAGCATCGCCACCTACAACCGGTCGCTCGATCGATACGAGATCCGCAAGGTCATGGGTCCCGACGAATATCACGACGGTTATCCAACAAGGCCGAGACGAGGGATCAACAACAACGCGTACACCAACGTCATGGCCGTGTGGGTCCTGTGCCGGGCGCTGGAGGTGGTGGAAGTGTTGCCCGAGCCGCGAGGAGCCGAGCTCAGGGAGAGTCTGGGGATCCAAGCCGACGAGATCGCCCGATGGGAGGACGTGAGCCGCAAGATGCGGCTCGTCTTCCACCAGGACGGCGTGATCAGCCAATTCGAGGGGTACGAGGCGCTCAAGGAGCTGGATTGGGAGGGTTACCGCCGCCGTTATGGCGATATATCCCGTCTCGACCGCATCCTCGAAGCTGAGGGCGACACGACCAATGCCTACAAGGCGTCGAAACAGGCGGATGTACTCATGCTCTTCTACTTACTCTCCGGCGAGGAGCTGCGCGACATCTTCGAGAGGTTGGGGTATCCATTCGACTACGAGGCTGCACGGAGGAACATCGACTACTACCTGCAGCGGACGAGTCATGGATCGAGTCTCAGCCGCGTCGTTCACTCCTGGGTCCTGGCCCGATCGGATCGCGAGCGTTCGTGGAAGTTCTTCTTCAATGCTCTACAGAGCGAAGTTGACGATATCCACGCGGGTGCCACGGCGGAGGGGATCCATCTCGGCGCGATGGCTGGTGCGGTCGATCTGGTCCAACGCTGCTATACGGGGATCGAGACGCGAGGCGAAATCTTGTGGCTGGATCCGCTATTGCCCGCTGAGCTCGTCAGCTTGCGTCTGGCCGTCCGCTATCGTCGGCAGTGGGTCAAACTCGACATCTCGGCTGAAGAGCTCCGTGTCAGCAGCCAAGCAGGAGATCATGCCGTCGTTCGTGTCGGCATGCGGGACAAGGTGGTGGAGCTGCGGCCGGGTGAAAGCGCAAGCCTCAAGCTCTGAGCCGGATTGGTCCTGGGACCAAGAGCGTGCTGGCATCGCACGAGGTTGCCGGCACGCCCAGCGACGAGGTGAAAGGCTCCGACAGCTACGGTCGAGCCCTTGAAGTGGCCCTACTCGCCGACCGCGATGATCATCCGCAGTGGGCTTCTCCGTACCGGCACGCAGCTCGATGGCTTGCTCGGCACGCAACCGCCCAAATGCGAACGCCCCTTGTCAGGTGGACCCTTTCGATACAAGCTATGCACCCATGACCTCTCAGGCACCGCGTGACGCAGCGATCGGTTCGGTAATGCAAACGTCCGTCGTGTCGACGGACGCGTCGGTGACATTGCGGGAGGCTGCGCAATCCTTGAAGATCGCAGACGTGGGAACGCTTGTCGTCATGGAGGGGCCCGATGTTGTGGGGGTTGTCTCGGAGCGCGACCTCGTTCGAGCCCTCGCAGACGGCGCCGATCCCGAGCAGGTGCGTGTGGCCGACATCATGACCAAGGACCCCAGGTATGTGACATTGGGTGACAGCGTGGGGGCGGCACTCGGGATCATGCTGACCGCTCGTGTCCGGCATCTCCCGATCGTCGACGACGGGGAGTTGATTGGGATGGTGTCAATTCGCGACCTCGCGACGACCTTGCTCAGGTGACGGCTGAGTATTCACGAATGCGATGGGGCTCGATGCCCGGGCCCAACCGTCGACGCACCTTGTCGATGGACCATGCCGCCACGCAAACCCGTTTGTGCCACTTCGCCCTCTGCAGGACCAAACCAGTGCTCGATTGCCCATTCGTTCCCAAACGCGTCTCTTCCCGTCTTCGCCTACGAGCTTCCGCTCTCGATGACGAGATCGCCGAAGTCTCGAAAGACCTCGACACGAGGATCACGGCGTGAACCGGATGCGCACGTCGGCGGCGAGGGCACCGAGTCGGCGGACGAACACCGGGTTCAGGTCAAGCTCGGCGATCTCAGGGATGTCCTCGACCATGGCGCTGACGCGATGCAGCAGCTCCGCAAAAGCCGCGACGTCAAGGGGTGGGGACCGGCGGTACCCGGTGAGTAGCCGGTACGAACGAAGCGAGCGCAGCATCTCGTCGACGTCAGCGTCGCTCAGGGGTGTGATCCGGATGGCGATGTCGCCGAGGAGCTCGACCATCGTCCCGCCGAGGCCTGCCAACACGAGCGGGCCGAAGGCCGGGTCGTGGCTCATGCCAACGATCATCTCTACGCCATCGCGCACCTGCTCTTGCACCAGGAACTCGTTGGCCTGCTCCGCCAGGCCGGCGTCGCTCAATGACTCACGGATCGCGACCAGGGCCTCGGCTGCCCCCCGCGGGCTGTCGATACCCAGGGCGACCCCGCCGACGTCGCTCTTGTGCATGGCCGCCGCGACCTTGACCACGACCGTCCCTCCCAACTCCGCCTGGGCGGCAGCGGCCTCGTCCGGCGTGCAGACCCGGCGCGTCCGGACGGTCGCGATGCCATAAGCGCCAAGAAGCGCCTGGGCCGCCTCCGCGTCGGCCCACCCACTGTCAGGTTGGTTGTGAAGCACGTTGTCGACCAGGGCCCGCCCCCGGTACCGATCGATGCCCGGCGGTCTCACGACTCGGCCGGCGGGCCGAGCTCGCCACTCCGCCCAGCGGGCGACGCGCCCCAGCGCGATCGCAGCGCGCTCCGGGTAGGTGAAGCTCGGGATGCCGGCGTCGCGAAGTTCTTCCGGAGGGGGTCCGGCGGTCATGAAAACCGCAACGACGGGCTTGCCAGGTTGCAGATCCCTCGCCGCCTCCACGATCTCATGGGCGACGTCCTCGGCGCGGGTGAGAAACGGTGGGATGAACACCACGATGAGGGCGTCGACCTCCTCGGCCTCCCCGAGAAGGCGCAGGCAACGACCGTACTGCTCGGCGCTGGCGCTGGCCACCATGTCCACCGGGTTCGCCACCGAGGCCTCGAGTGGCAAGCCGGCACGCAGCGCCGCTTGAGTGTGCTCCGAGAGCTCCGGTACGAGGAGCCCGGCTGCTTCGCAGGCGTCGGCCACCAAGATGCCCGGACCCCCGCCGTTGGTGACCACCGCCACGCGCCGTCCGGCGGGCACTGGCTGCGACGACACTACCGCGCCGACGTCGAACAACTCCTCGAGTGTTTCCGCTCGAATCACCCCCGCCTGGTGAAACAGCGCCTCGACGGCCGGCTCGCCAGCCGCCATCGCCGCCGTGTGCGAGGACGCGGCCCGCCGCCCGGAACGGGTGCGACCGGCCTTCACCACCACGATGGGCTTGTGCCGTGAGACGTGCCGAGCGATGCGGGCGAAGCGACGGGGGTCGAGGACCGACTCGAGGTAGCCGAGAACCAGGTCGGTGTCGGGATCGTCGCCCCAGTACAGCAGCAGATCGTTTGGAGACAGATCGACGGTGTTACCAACCGACACGAAGCCGCTCACGCCGAGCGAGGGACCGGCCAGCAGGGCCAGGGCCGCAAGCCCGAGCCCGCCGGACTGGGTGACGAACGCCAGGCGACCCGGCGGCGGGAGGGTGGGGCTGAAGGAGGCATTGAAGCGTGGATCGGGGCCCCCGTTGAGCAGCCCCATGCAGTTCGGCCCGACGAGCCGCACCCCGGCGGCCCGGGCCCGGCGGCGAAGGTCCTCTTGGAGGGCCCGTCCCGCCGCGCCGACCTCGGCGAACCCTGCCGAGATCACGCACACCGCGCGAACCCCGAGGACGCCAGCCTGATCGACGATCCCGGCTACGAGCGGAGCGGGCACGGCCACGACGACCAGATCAGGCGGCTGGGGACATGCGTGCAGGTCCGGGTAGGCGGTGGTCCCCTGGACGGCCTCGTGGTGCGGGTTGACCGGGTACAGCGCCCCGTCGAACCCGCTCGCGAGCAGGTTGGCAAAGATCAGCCCGCCGAGGCGCGTGCGCGTGTCGCTCGCTCCGACCACGGCGATCGACCGAGGTCGCAAGAAGGGCTCGAGCGCAATACGGGCGGCCGCACGCTGATCGGCCAGCACCGCCTCGAGGTACGCCTCGGTCTCTTGCACGGCGAAGCTGGCGTGCACCCTCGCCCCGCTGACCTGCTCCTCGTAGTCGAGACCGAGCTCGGCGAGCAGGCCCAGCACCGAGACATCATCCCTCGACACATCGCTCAGCAGTCGCCGCACCCCGACGTGACGCGCCGCGTCAGCCAACCGGCGCAGGAGCACAATGCCGAGCCCGACGCGCCGGTAGGCGGGATCAACGAACACCAAGAACTCAGCGGCGTCGCCTGACGTGCGCTCGTAGCGCGCAAGACCGACGATCCGAGCCGATGAGTCCGCCTGGCCCATCGCGACGATCCCCGCCTCCTCGCCAGGACGCAAGCTAGCCAGTGCGCCGGGATCATCGGGCGGGAGATGGGCCAAGTCGAGGAAACGGCGGCGTGCCGGGGCGTCGAGCCGACGCCAGAACACCTCGACCCCCGGTGCGTCGTCACCGTGCAGCGAACGAACTGTCACTACTCGGCCATCGCGTAGCGTCTCCTCGGACCCAGTGGTGCCAACAACGGTCACAATTCGCACCTCGAAGGCTCGCTGCCCGGAGGTGCGGCAAGTAGGCCGTAGTGTCCAATCTGGCCGCCCTCCGGGTGTGCCGGTCGCAGCATCTGGCGCGCCACCCTGCGGCGTAGCGAGGACACCTCGTGGCGAAGCCTGACGACCTTCATCAGTCGCTTCGCGCCACGGTCGTCTTTGACACGGCAAGATCGTCATTCGTAGGAGACGGACGTCCACATCGCGAGCGCCGTTGCGCCTTATGGTCACTGCATGTGTTCACCGAGCGAGGACAGCGGCGCCGGAGACGACTCCGGCACCCGCCGAGACGAGAAGAATCAGGTGAGCCTCGTCCAATCGCCCCTGCTCCTCGGCGGCGGCGAGAGCGACAAGTAGCGCCGCTGTGTGTATGTGCTCCGCTCCCTCGACGTCGACGACCCGTTCGCTGTCGATGCCCGCATGGGCAGACAGCCCATCGAGGAAGGCCGGCGTCAAGGGATTGGCGACGACAAGGTCGACGTCGGACGGTCTGAAGTCGTGTTCGGCGAGCAGCGACTTCGCCGTTCTCCCCGCCAACGCTGCCGCGCGCCATCCGAAATCGGGGTCTTGCTCGACACGAAGCAGGTTGCGGCGGCGTTCGAACCCGAATCGCGAGCGGAAGAGGTCGCCATCTTCGGGGGCGGACCCCCACTGAAAGCCGACCAGGCCACCCGGCCCCTCTTCCCAATGGCAGACGACCGCCGCGCCTCTGGCCAAGAACGGGAAGCCAAGGGCCATGCCATGGCCCGGATCCGCGTCACTCGCCACCACGAGGGCATGATCGATGGTTGCCGATTGTAAGAATCCGTCGGCTATCTGGAGGGCGGTCAGCACACCACAGCCGCCGTTGGCGATATCGAACGAGAAGGTGCCGTGCATACCGGCATGGGGATCTTCCGGGTTGATGCCGACGTCCTCTTGGATTAGCGCCGCCAGCGCGGGCTCGCCCAGGTTCCGGTCGCGGTAGAGGCCAGTGTTCAAGAGGAGATCGACTTCATCGACAGCCAGACCGGCGCGCTCAATGGCGGTTCGACTCGCCTTGTCGGCCATCTTGCGCGCGCTCGAATGGGTCGTCCGACCCGGAGCAACCACGGCGGGGGGATCAAGCATCGTTGCCATAGAGACTCACCAACTCTTCGTCAACGGTAAAGAGGACGACCCCGATCTCCAGACCGGAGGCGAGGGCAAGCAGCGCCACCCGGTCGCCTGCATGCAGATGGCCCGCCACCAACTCCTCCACGAGGGCGACGAAGTGCGTCGTCGAAGCCGTGTTGCCGTAGCGGTCGACCGTGACGACGGCCGGGTTCTTGGGGGTACCGCCGAGCGCCTCGCAGATATCCTTCATGCCTTTTCGGATAGCGCGGGCCGACGTCTGATGGGGGATGAGGTGATCAATGTCGGTGATCGCCAGCCCGGCGGCCTCGAGTGCCTCGTGGAGAATGACGGGGGTGTCCGCGATGGCCATGCGTTGGATAGTTCGCGACTTGGTGAACATACGCGCGCCTCGATCGTGACGGGCGGGGTAGGCGAGACACAACCGGCTGTGTTCGGACACTGTGGTGAAGCCGGAGAAACTGATACCTGGCGCGCCCTGCGGCGCTCGCTCGAGGATTACGGCAGCACCGGCGTCCCCCAGGGTGAGCGAGGCCAGCTCGCGGCTGAGGATGTGGCGGACGTGCTTGGCGGCGTTCTGGCCGAGTTGAGAGATGTACTCGCCGCTCACCACCATCCCGCAATCGATCTCGCCCCGGCGAATACGGTTCGCGACCACGAAGACCCCGGTCAGCATCCCGGCACAGGCGTTGGAGATGTCGAAAGTCGTGGCGTTCGTCGCACCGATCTGCCGGGCGATGACCCCGCTCATCGGAGGCTCCAACCATTGCGTGAGACCGCCTCGATACTTGGTGATACTGCAGCTGACGAGCACCTGGATTTCTTCGGCACCGTGACGAGACCGGCGTAGGCAATCGGCGGCCGCGCCAGCAGCGAGGCTGAGTGAGTCCTCCGCCCCGTCCGACACCCTCCGCTCGTGGATCCCGGTCAGGCGCTCGAGATCGATCCGGGTACGGTGGCGGGTCGATGCCATCAACTGCTCGGTGGTGAGCCGGGTCGTCGGAAGCCGACGCCCGATGCTCTCGAAGCGGGCGACGTGCGGGGCCCGACCACCGTTCGGGCTCTGCTCCATCATCAACCAGGTTCTAGACATGGCGATCCTCGCTTGTCGCCAACATGCACCACCGACTTCGGGCCGCACCAAAGGTCGAAGCGCCCCAAGCCCGCCGATGAAGTATCACCTAACCGGAGAATCAACTCGGTCACCCGACCAGGGAAGGCATGCGGTACGAGGTCTACGGGCACTGAACCTTGGTACCGGTGCCCAAGGGCAAGTGGCCCGGGCAACCTGCACCTTTTCCTGCGCCCATATCACCGGGCGGCACCTCGGCCACCCATGCCTGGACGGCTCCGATCGAGTCCCTCTCGCGAGCAAGGTCGATCACCGGCGCGATCACCTCCTCCGCTAAGGGTAGGTGGGAGCTCAGCCAGCCGACAGGGACCTAGGTCCCTCCTGGGGGCCGCGAGAGTCCCGATTGCCCGCCAGTGCGCTGCAGCAAGCGCCAGGCATCGGCGGTCAGGCCGTCGATCGGCGCATTCGGGATCAGTGGCCCTGTCGGGACGAACGTCGGTCCGGTCCAATGGCGATGACGATGCACAAGGAGATCGCTATGTGGACGTTGCGCCGGACCAGGAAGGAATCTCCGGAGGCCGCCGTCGTGGCCCAAGCCACGGCCTGCTTGAACGGCACGCGCTCGTCGTAGTCGAAAGCCACGATCTCGCTGTCCCGGTCGACCCCAAGGGTGAGCTGGGTGAGGTCGTTCGAGCCAATCGAGAACCCATCGAAGCGCCTCGCGAATTGCTCGATAAGGATCACGTTGTAGGTATCTCGCACATCGCGTAGATCTCGAGACCATTGACGCCACGTTCGAGGCCCAGCTCGGCCAGGCGGGCCAGGACTCGATCCGCCTCGGCAACACGCCGGGCGAATCCCATCATGCCCGGCTCGTCGAAGCCCATCCCCCACGTGGTCTCCTCGGTGAACTGCACGGCTGGCGCTTGCTCCCCGCCCCGCCGCGACCGGCAGTGGCAAAGGTCCCTTTGGCGGCGTCCGCCGGATCAGGCGTCGCCCGGAAGCGTCGGATAGGCGAGCTGCAACTTGCGGGCCGCCTCCCAGAGCGAGTCCCGGGCGTCGGGCCGCGCGGTCTCCTCGATGAGGAGCCGGACCTGGGCCTTCTGGCTCCGCCCGAAGATCTCGGCACAGCCGTTCTCGGTGACCACCATGGAGTGCTGGAACGAGGTGGCGGGCGTCGACAGCGCCGGCACGATGGTCGAGCTCTGCGACTTGTCGTGCCACGATCGCAGGGCGATGATCGAATGCCCTCCACTCGAGTGCAGGGATCCCGCGACGAAATCAGGTTGACCGCCGAAGCCCGAATAGATCCGGCCGTGTGCGTAGCTGGCATTGGCCTGGCCGAACAGGTCGAACTGCATCGCCGTGTTGATCGAGGTCATCGCCCGCTTGCGTGCGATCCGGGCAGGATCGTTGACGGTCTCGGTGCACACCATGCGGAGGCGCTCGTTGTCGTCCACCCACTCGTAGAGCTCCGGACCCCCAAAGAGGAAGGACGCGGTGATGGGGTGATCCCGGCCGATGACACCGGATCGTTCGAGATCCACGACCCCGTCGCTGATCATCTCGCTCCAGATGCCGAGCTCCCGATGCTTGCCCAGCGAGAGGAGCACCGAGTCGGGGATGCGGCCGATGCCGAGCTGCAGCGTGGCCCCGTCCTCGATCAGCGCGCTGATGCGGGCGCCGATCACCACGTCGTCCTCGGCGATCGCCGCTGGGGAGGACGTGAGCAGCGGATCGTCGGCCTCGATGGCCAGGTCGATGGCGTCGAACTCGATCTCGGCGTCGCCTCTCGTATAGGGCATGTGGCGATTGAGCTGGGCGATCACCAGGCCGCCACGACGCCGCGCCGCAGCAATCGCCGCCGGCAGGATGTTGACCTCGATCCCGAGCGACACCTTGCCCCGGCGCGGCGTCGAGGTGTTGAGCACAACGACGTCGGGCGGACGCCCACGGACGAAGAGCAGCGGGACCAGAGACAGCCGCATCGGGAGGTACTCGAGCGTCGCGGCGTCGCGCATCCCCGCCCCGACGAACGGCGTCTCCATGACGACGTCCGCCCGGCACCGAGGGAGGTCCTGGGCGTTGAGGGCGAACACCCGGTAGCTCTCGACCGTGTCGTCGAGGATGGTCAACGCGCGTCGAGGGGTGGCGAAGTTGCCGGACACGACGACACGGGGCTGGGCAATGGGCAGCCCACCCAGGATCGACGTGAGCTCCCGCTCGGAGATAACGCGCACACGAAACGATAGATCGGCCCCCGAGAGGGGGGACAGGGACGATGGTCCCGGTGCAGTCGTGGCGGGCGTCGCCGCGGTCGGCGGGCTCGCGCTCCCGCCCGCCCGAGCGCAACGGTCAGGTGCCGGCGAGGACGGCCCTAGGAGGTCGCCGCCGGCACCAGGATGATGGCGTGGCTGGTGCTGTCGATGAGCTGGATCGGCACCCGCCCGAGGCGCAGGCCGAGGAACCCTCCCCGTCCCCGGGTCCCGAGTACGGCGACGGATCCCCCGTTCTCGTTGAGCGCGTGCTCGAGGGCAGGGACGGGGTGGCAGTTGGGATCGTGGTCGACGTAGACGTCCAGCGAGGTCGCCGTCCGGGCAATTGGGGCGGCCCAGTCCCGGACTTGCTCCTCCGCACGGGCATGCCACCGGAGGGGGTCGTCGAGCGGCCGGCTCTCGGCCTTGGGGTCATAGGCGTAGACGGCGGTGACCGGGACCTTGAGGAGTTGCGCGAGATCGGCCGTCAGGCTCGCTGCGGCGGTTCCGCCGGCCGAGCCTTCGTTGCCCACCACCAGTCGGTCGATGGCGAGGCCGGCCGAGGGAGGGACGACTGCCAGCGGCAGCGTCGTGTGGCGCGTCAGTTGGTGGGCGACGCTGCCGATGAGAAGGTGTGCGAAACCGCCTGCTCCGCGGGCCCCGACGACGAGCAGGTCTGAGCCCCGCTCTATCGCGGCCTTGAGGAGCGCCTCCGGGGGGTCGCCGTCGAGCAGCACACACTCTCGAGTGGTGCACCCAGCGGCCAGTGACTCGCACCACTGCCGCAGCTGGCCGAGATGCTCGTCTCGGAGGGCAGGACCCTTGCTGACGCCCTCCGCGAGCTCGGTCTCCGTCGGCGCGTACACACGTCCCGCGACCAGCTCGAGCCCGCCGTGTTCGGCCAGGCCCGCGGCCCATTGAAGGGCGTGGAGGGAATGCGACGAACCGTCGACGCCGACGAATATCCGCTCCATCAATCGTCTCCTCCGCGGATCCAACCAGCCCGGGGTCCGGTGGGCGCCGAGCACCAAAAACCCGCACCTCACTACGGCGGGGCGAATGGACACTAGCGCGCGGTCAGCCGGAGACCGCAGGAACCCCGGGCTCCGGATGGCCGAAGACGACCTGACCGGTGACCACCCGGGTGAGGCGGCCGAGGTCGCCAACCTCGTTGATGAGCAGGTCGTCCAGGGTGAGGATGCCAACCATGTGACCCGCGTCGACGAGGGGCAGCCGCCGGAAGGTCCGGCCCTCAAAGATCCGGAGCGCCTCGCGGACGTCGACCGTCGCTCCCATGGTCACGAGGTCGGTGGACATGACCGCGTCGATCCGGGCGTCGCCGGGCACGCCGCGGGCCAACGCCCGCACGGCCAAGTCGCGGTCGGTCACGATCCCGACGGGTCGGTCGCCCTCGGTCACCACGACCGCACCGACCGCCTCTTGATCCATGAGGCCGGCGACCTCTCGTATCGTGCGCTCCGCCGAAGCGGTGACCGGTGCCTTCCTCGTTGCGTCGATGGCTCGCATGTCTGCCCTTTCTCCTGTCTCGTTCGCTCTCTTCTCGATAACCCGGGCCACGGGAGTATGGGCCGTCAGGTCCTGCTCGGGTTGGGAACCTCTCCGGCGAGCCGTCTCTGCAGGCGATCGAGACCACTCAGGTAGATCACTCCGGTGACCTCCGCGCCCCTGGCCACCGCAAGTGACCTGCGCTGGCTCCGGTCAAACGCGAGGGTGGCCTCCGGGTAGAGGTCGGCCTGCTCGTCGAGCAGTGGGGCACTGACGTCCACCAACTCGGCGAGGGGCGCAGCCGGCGAGGCCCCGGCGAGCTCCTCCATGCTCACGATGCCGGCGTAGCGCGCTCCCTCGAGGACGGGAACGGCGCGCTCCTCGCGGCCGGGATGCCGCATCTGGACCTGACCGACCGAGCTGCTCATCTGGACGGGCGCCTCCGGGACCATGACGTCGCGCACCTTCCACCCCGAGAGGCGGGAGCGCGCGATCGAGGCGCGCTCCTCGCCAGACGCCGCGAGCATCACGAACAGCCCGATCAGGATCAGCCAGATGTTGATCAAGAACCCGGCCGCGATCATGAGCACGCCGAGCACGCGGGCGATCTGCGCGGCCACGATGGTGGCCCTGGGCTCGCCGTAGCGGCGCGACAGAAGGCCCTGCAGGATCCGGCCACCGTCCAGGGGCAGGCCGGGCACCAGGTTGAAGCCGGCGAGCAAGACGTTCGCCCACATGATCCGGGCCACCCAGGAGCCGGCAAACAGCGTCGGTGGCCACAGCGCCTGATGCGTCAACCATCCGGCCAGGGCGAGGGCGCCGGCCAGCAAGAGACTCGAGGCCGGCCCCGCGGCCGCCACCACGATCTCGTCGTTGGCGTCGGCCTCCAGCCCACCGATCTCGGAGACGCCGCCGAGGGGTAGCAGCACGATGTCGTGGACCTTGAGACCGCGGTGGCGGGCCACCAGGCTATGGGCGACCTCGTGGACGGTCACCGACGCGAAGAGGGCGACGATCCACAGCAGTCCCAGCGCGATCGCCCTTCCCCCGTCTCGCGCATAGGCGGCTGCGACCAGGACGAACAACAGCGGGAACGTCCAATGGATGCGCAAGGGCACCCCGCCGATGCGGCCGACCTGCAGGGAACCTCTCACGACCGAGCCCCACTCCCGCTCACCATGAGACGAGCATCGGCCTCTCGGCGAGAACCGAAAAGGGTCGAACGTCCCCAAATTCGGCCCTGGCCGGACATTCGGCCCTGCTTGGTGCTCCAGGTCCCCCGCATAGCGTGACGAACAATTGGGCGCGGCCAGCGGCGGAGAGGGGCGAACCATGAGTGTCGGTGTCCATTCCGAGGTCGGCCAGCTCCGGCAAGTGATCGTGCACCGGCCGGGCCTCGAGCTCTCCCGATTGACGCCCGAGAACATGGACGAGCTGCTCTTCGACGACGTCGTGTGGGCCAAGCGGGCCCGAGAGGAGCACGATGCGTTTGCAGAGGCCCTCCGCGAGAAGGGCGTCACGGTCCACTACTTCGCGGCGCTGCTGGCCGAGGTCCTCGATCTTCCCGCGGCGCGGGAATTCGTCCTGGAGCGGGAGCTGAGCCCCGAACAGGTCGGGCCCGCCCTGTTGGAGCCCCTCTGGGAGCTCATGGAGAGGCTCGACGGCCCCACGCTGGCGAGCTACCTGATTGGCGGCGTCCTCAAGGCCGACCTTCACCTGACACGACCGCAAAGCCTCAACTGGTCCGCCCTACGGGCCGACGATTTCGTCCTTCCGCCGCTCCCCAACCACCTCTATTCCCGGGACAGCTCCTGCTGGGTCTACGGAGGTCTCACCATCAATCCGATGGCCACCCCAGCGCGGCAGCGGGAGGCGCTTCACGCCCGCGCCATCTACCGCTACCACCCACTGTTCCAGGCCGAGGAATTCTTCCACTACTACGGGGACGACGACCTCGGCCACCTCCCCGCGTCCGTCGAGGGCGGCGACGTGCACGTGCTCGGCGACGGCGTTGTGCTGGTCGGGATGGGTCGGCGTACCAGCCCGATGGCCGTCGAGATCCTGGCCCGGGCCCTCTTCGCGGACGACCAGGCCACCACCGTGATCGCCGTCCAGCTGCCCAGCTCGCGCGCCACCGTGCATCTCGACTCCCTGGTGACCATGGTCGACACCGCGGCGTTCGTCGCCTACCCCTACCTCGATCCCCACCTGCGATCGTGGACGATCCGTCTGGGGCGGAAGGACGGCGAGCTGGAGGTCCGCAGCAACGAAGACCTCTGGACGGCGCTCTCCGAGCTGCTCGCTCGTGAGCTCGACGTCCTGCGAACGAACGAGGACATCCGAGCGGCCGAGCGAGAGCAGTGGGACAACGGCAACAACTACCTGGCCGTGTCCCCGGGCGTCGTGATCGGCTACGAGCGAAACGTCCCGACCAATACCATGTTGCGCAAACACGGAATCGAGGTCGTCACGGTCGCCGGCAGCGAGCTCGGTCGTGGGCGTGGAGGTCCGCGTTGCCTGACGTGCCCGATCGAGCGCGACGGTGCGTAGCCGATCCGCTTAGGTTCGGAACCATGAGATCGGAACCATGAGAAGGGATGCCGCATGACGACGGGGCAAGCGCGTTCGGGTGGCCGGATCGTGGTGGGATTCGACGGTTCTTCGTACGCGGCGGCGGCCCTGGACTGGGCCGCTCGGCAGGCGCAGCTCACCGGTGCGACCGTCCAGGCGATCACGGCATGGGAATGGCCCATGAGCTACGGGTGGCCGCTGCCGGTCTCGGAGGACTACGACCCTGCCAGCGATGCCCGAAAGACCGTGGAGAAGGGGATCGAGACGGCGCAACGACGGTACCCGGGGGTCGCCATCGAGTCCGTCGTCGTCGAGGGCAACGCTGCCGCCGTCCTGGTCGAGCAGTCACAGGACGCCGACCTGCTCGTGGTGGGCACCCGAGGACACGGGCGCTTGACCGGTATGCTCATCGGCTCGGTCAGCGAGCACTGCGTGACCCACGCCCACTGCCCCGTCCTCGTGATACGCGAGGGCGACGCAGACGACGCCTCCTGAGACGCGACCTCAGGGGGTGGGCACCCGCCACACCATGCGGGCGCCTCCCTCCGCTCGGTTCTCGAGCACGAGCTCTCCGCCAAGGTCCGCGGCGCGGCCCCGGATGTTGGCGAGTCCGCTCTCGTCGCGACGCTCGGGCAGGCCGATGCCGTCGTCCTCGACGACGACGGTGAAGCCCTCGCGCGCCACGACCAGGACGCTCACCGAGGAGGCCTGTGCGTGGCGCGCCACGTTGGACAGCGCCTCCCGGGTTACCGCCAGCACGTGGTGCCGGACACCCTCGTCCACGAGATCCACCGGCCCCTCGAATTGCAGAGACGGGTGGAAACCGAGGCTCGTGGTCGCGGCGGTGACCAGGCGGAGCAGCTGGCCGCGAACCCCCTCCGCCGACCCCGGGGCCTCCTCCAGATCGAAGATCGTCGTGCGGATCTCCCGGATCGTCGCGTCGAGCTCGTCCGTAGCCTTGCGGAGGCGGTCTGCAAGTACCTCGTCCCCGGTGAACTGCTGGAGCGTCTGGAGGGTCATCCCTGTGGCGAAGAGTCTCTGGATGACCAGATCGTGCAGGTCGCGGGCGATGCGCTCCCGGTCCTCCGCGAGGAGGAGCCGCTCGCGGGCCACTCGTGCCTTCGACAGCTCGATGGCCAAGGCGGCCTGGCCGGCGAACCCTTCGATGAGCGTCCGCACCCCCCCGCTCGCCTCGCGCCCCGAGGGGAGGCTGACGACCAACGCGCCTCCGCGACCGCCACTGCGCGCTGGCACGAGCGATCCGACCACCTCGTAAGGGCCGCCGCGCTCGGTGAGCGAAAGGCCCAGGCGGGACGCGGTCGGATCTTCGGACGCGAGCAGGGCGCCCGCCAGCTCCATCACGGCTGCCTCGAGCTGGTTTCCCCAGGCAGCAGCCACGGCGACCTCGCCGTGTCGCTCCCGCACCATCGCGACTCCGTCGCCCCCGGTGAGCTCGAGCGTTCGCCGGCAGATCAGCTCCAAGATGTCGTCGAGCGGAGTCTCGGAGAGCGAGGCCAGCCGAATCTCCGAGGTGGCCTCCTGCAGGCGCTGCTGTCGGTCTCGGATGGCCTCGGCGGCCTTCCGCTCGGACACGTCGCGGACCAGGATCGAGAACCCCCCGAGCCCACGCTGCTCGTTGAGCATCGGGGACATGGAGATCGCGACGTCGATCAGCTTCCCGTCCGCGGTCAGCCAGGCCGTATCCCGTGAAGAGGGCGAACCCCCGGTGACGATGGCGCCCATCAGCTCTTCGAGCACCTCGGACGCCACCTCGGGGATCCAGCGCCCGATGTGCGAGCCCACGGCGTCCTCGGTCGGGGTGCCGAGCAGCTGCTCTGCCGCCGGGTTCCAGGTGGTGACCACGCCCGCCGTCGTCATCGTGAGGATCCCGTCATGCGACGAGCTGACGATCGCCGCCAGTTGGCCGATGGCCGCGGTCAGAGCGCCTCGCTCGGTGGCGTCCCTCACGGCGGCCACGACCAGGGTCCGTCCTTCGACCTCGACCGGGGCCAAGCTGATGTCGACCGGGAACTCCGTGGCATCGCGGCGACGGCCGGCGAGCTGGAGCCCGGCGCCCATGGCTCGCTGGCGTGGCGCGCCGAAGAACGAGCCCCGGTGGTGGCGGTGCGCGTGACGGAACCGCTCGGGGATCAGCAGCTCGATCGGCTTGCCGACCAGCGCATCCTGCGGATGGCCGAACAGCTCGGTGAGCGCGTCGTTGACGCCCACGATGTGGCCGGCGCCGTCCACCACCACGGCGGCGTCAGGCAGGACGTCCAGTGCCAGATCCAGCAGCTCCGGCAGCGGTTCCGAAGCAGCAGCAGAGTCCCTATTGATGCCCTCGTTGTGCTCGTTCTCCATCGCGTGGCCGTCTCGAGGGGCGATTTGGCCACTGTAATGCCGCTCCCGTCGAGGGACAACGGCGCGGAGCAACCCTTAGGACCGCTCCTGCTCCTCCTCCTTGACGATCGCCACCGGGCAGGAGGCGTGCATGACGCAGTGCAGGCCGACGGAGCCGAGCCGTAGCCCCTCGAAGCCGCCCCGACCCCGGTGCCCCAACACGAGGAGCGCCGATTCCTCCGCGGCCTCGAGCAGGACCGGGGCCGGCGAGCCCCGCACGACGTCCACCACGACGTCGATCCCGGGCCTTGTGCCGAGCAGTTCCACGATCAGCTCTCCGAGGACGCGCCGCCGGCCCCGGATGGTCGCGAGGTCCGAGGTGCCCTGGTATGCCGACGAGACCGGGTGCCATGCGCTCACCACCTGCAGAAGGGAATGCCTCTGCTCGGCTTCGCCCGCCGCCCAGGCGAGGGCCCGTACGGACGAGGAGGACCCGTCGACCCCGACGACCACCCGGGCCGCGGTACGTTCCGCCGGGAGCGGCCCGGCCTCTTGCTCGCGTACGGCCGCCGTCACCATCCGTCTCGCTCCGTCCGGCGCCGGACGACCATGACCGCGCAGTGGGCGTGCTGGGCACAGTACTGGCTGACCGAGCCGAGGAGGAGGCCCCGGAAACCCCCCACCCCTCGGGAGCCCACCACCAGCAGCGACGCATCGCGACTCGCCTCGACCAGCGCCGGAGCCGGTGAGGCCTCCGTCACGTGACTCTCGACCACGGTGTCCAGCCAGCGCTCCCGTGCATACTGCACGGCCTCGTCGGCCATGAGCGTGGCGGCCATGGCGTAGTCCCCGCCCCCGATCGGGGCCATGGTCCCAAGGGGAACGGGGGGCATCCAAAGGACCCAGATGTCGAGCACGGCCCCGAGGTGCGCCGCCTCTCGACCGGCCCACTCGAGTGCCCAGAGGCTCGGCGCCGAGCCGTCGACCCCGACGACCACGCGCCGCTCCTCTTCCGCCTCGGCGCCCGATTCGTTGTCGTTGCCCTGCCACTCCGCCATCGGCGCCAACCGCCTCTCCTGTCGCTGGCGATCACTCCGTCCCTTCCGAGATGGTTGCAGTGTGCCCAGACGGGATAGGCGCGAGCAGGGCCAAACGTCCCGTCGGTGGCGCGAAACAAGGACCAAGGTCCCCCGCGAACGGGACCACTTCCCCTGATCGCGGACCCCCCTTCTCGGTTTGGCTATCGGCACGAAGCAAGCATCGGCGAAAGACAGGAGGCCGACATGGCCCGCAGCGCGATGGGAGCCAAAGCAGCGAACGAAGATTCCGGCCGTCGGCCCCCGGGAGGCGCGCCGCGTAGGGACCGGGCCGAGCGCCTCAATCCGGTCGACAGCCGTCCCGCACACTCGGTCAGCCCCTACCTCCTCGACGACATCACGCTGACGCGCGAGGAGCTCTTGGCGGCGAGGGGCTACCGAAAGGGTGCGAGCTCGCAAGAGCGGGCCGCGTAGGCCCGGTAACCTCCGTCCCGGAGAGGACGATGGCCGATCACCGACTGCGAATCTTGGCCGCCCTGGGCGGGAACGCGCTGATACGGCGCGGCGAGCGGGCAGAGGCGGACATCCAACAGAGCCATGTCCACCAGGCGATACGGGGCATGCGTTCGGTTCTCCTCGATCATCAGGTGGTGCTCACGCACGGCAATGGTCCCCAGGTGGGGTTGCTGGCCGCCGAGAGCGAGCGTGACCCTGCGCTCTCCCGCCCCTACCCCTTTGACGTCCTCGTTGCCCAGACGCAGGGCATGATCGGCTACTGGCTCGTCCAGGCGTTGGAGAACGCCACTCAGGACCGTCTGGTGGCCGGCCTCGTGTGCCAAACCTTGGTGCGACCCGACGATCCCGCCTTCCTGACGCCGTCGAAGTTCGTCGGACCCGGGTTTGACGAACGCACCGCGGCGCAGATGACGAGCGAGCGAGGTTGGACGATGAGCCGCGACGGTTCGACGTGGCGGCGCGTCGTGGCATCCCCGGATCCCGTCGGCGTCATGGAGATGCCGCTGATCCGGCGCTTAGCCGACCACGACGTCATGGTGGTGTGCGGCGGCGGAGGCGGCGTGCCGGTGGTCACCGACTCCTACGGTCAGCTGCACGGGGTGGAGGCGGTGGTGGACAAGGACGCCACGTCTGCCCTGATCGCCGAGGAGGTCGGCGCCGACATGCTGCTCCTGCTCACCGACGTCGAGGCGGTCCAGCTCAACTTCGGGTCGCCCGAGGCCAAGCCACTCGAGTGCGCGACGGTGGCGGAGCTGCGAGCGCTGGAATTCCCCGCGGGATCGATGGGACCCAAGGTGCGGGCCGCCTGCCAGTTCGTCGAGCGCACGGGCCGGCGGGCGGCCATCGGCAGGCTGGATGACTGCGCCGAGCTGGTGAGCGGCGAGCGAGGCACCACGATCGTCCCCTGATTTCGGTGAACCCACCGCCCGGCAGCAAGCCGTCGGGGACTACGAGGTCGCGGTCGCGTCGAGGGGCGTGGGAGGGCGGTGCGTGCCCCAGCTCTCGCCGTGGCCGTCCCGCACGATGATCACCGTGCAGGGCGCCTCCATGGCGCATTGGAGCCCGACCGAGCCGAGGCGTAGGCCGGCAAAACCGCCGATGCCACGGTCGCCAAGCACGAGCAAGGACGCGCCGGCAGCCTCGTCGAGCAGCACCCTGGAGGCCGGACCCTCGATGGCCTTCGAAGAGACTGCGACGTCGGGTGACTCCCCCAGCACTTGGGCCAGCATGCTCCGCAGCATGATCCGGCTCTCGAGCCCCTCGTCTCCGACTTCGCGCCGCTGCGCCGGCCACTCCTCCGCATCGCTGGACCGCCACGCCATAACGACCTGGAGCCCGGCGCCCGCGAGGCGCGCGCGGTCGGCTGCCCATCCGAGTGCCCGAGCCGACGCCGTGGACCCGTCGACTCCGACCACGATCGTTGATTCCGCGTCCAATTGGATACCCCTATCGTTCTTGCCGGTGAGGACTCGCGACAGTCGAGAGCACTAGCGCGGGGCGCTTCCCCGGCGCTCCCGGATCCGGGTCGCGTAGACGGCGGCCTCGGTCCGGCGCTCGACTCCCATCTTCATCAAGATGTTGGTCACGTAGTTCTTTACCGTCTTCTCGGCCAGGTACAGCGTGTCGGCGATCTGCCGATTGGTCCTCCCCTCGGCGATGAGGTCCAGCACCTTTCGCTCCTGTGCCGTGAGCTGGGCGAGCAGTGGATCCTCCTCGGTCCCCTCGCGCATCCGATCGATGACCCTCTGGGTGAGCTTGGCGTCGAGGAGGGATCCGCCGGCGGCCACCTTGCGCACGTCACCGACGAGGTCGGTGGACCGGATCTCCTTCAACAGGTAGCCGGAGGCACCCGCAATGACGGCGCTCAACATGGCCTCCTCGTCGGCGTACGACGTGAGGATGATGCAGGCGATCTCGGGGGTCTGCGACCGGATCTCCCTACACACCTCGATCCCGTTGCCGTCGGGCAGGCGCATGTCCAAGATGGCCACGTCGGGGTGGGTCGCGGGTATCCGCCGCAGCGCCTCTTCGGCCGTCGAGGCCTCGCCGACGACGTCGATGTCCTCGACCAGTTCGAAGGCGGTCCGCAGACCGCTGCGTACCAGCTCGTGGTCGTCGAGAATGAAGATCCCAATGGTCATCCGAGAACCTGCCCTCCCTGTGGCTGTGCATCGTGACGACGTTTGCCGTGGCGGGTTCCATCGTGGTGCGGACGGGGGCGGACGATCAACACGGGGCATCGTGCGTGCTCGGCGCAGTATCGACCGACGGAACCGAGGAGCAGTCCCCGGAAGCCACCGAGCCCCCGGGAGCCGAGGACGAGGAGGCGGGCGCCGGCACTTTCCTTGACGAGCCCTGGCCCAGGGGCCTTCCGCTCGGTCACCCCGTGGGTCTCGATCGTCGCGTCGAGCTCTCCGGCCAGGGAGAGCGCCTTGTCCAGCGCCTCTCGCGCCGCATCGGCCAGCTGGTGGTAGTCGTATGCGGCAACGTGGCTGGAGACTTGAGGAACGTGCCAGAACGAGCACACCTCGAGCGCCGACCCGAGGGTGCCGGCCTGTCCGACTGCCCACCTCAGGGCCTCGGTCGCGTGGTCCGAGCCGTCGACACCCACGACGACGAGGTTCCGTGCGGAGCCGGACTCGGCCTCCATGTGGACGCTCGCCTCCCGCGCCCGGTCCCCAAGGTCGGACACCTCGGCCCCGGATTGCTGCCCTGGCACGCTCACCCCCTGTTTGACTGCTCAAGTGTTCCCCTCGCCACGTCTCCGTCTTCAGGGTCAAAGGTCCCTACCCGGGTGCTGCGGCGGGTCGTGGTGACGGCAGCCGACGAAACCGGTCCTCGCACGACGATCCGCCACGGGCTTGGATAGGGGTTCATGCTCATCGTGGTCGAGGTCCTCGCGGTAGCGTTCGGCCTCGTCAACGGGGTTCACGATGCCGGCAACGCCATCGCCGCACCGGTGGTCACCAGGGCGTTGCGACCGGGATCGGCCGTCACGCTGGCGGCCGTGTTCCACGTCGTCGGCGCCCTGACCGTGGGGGTGGCCGTGGCCACGACGGTGGCCGGGATCGTCGACCTGCCCAACGAGCGGCTGCTCGTCGTGGTGGGCGCCGCCCTGACCGGGGCGCTCATCTGGAATCTGGTCACGCTCTGGTGGGGGTTCCCGTGCAGCTCCGGGCACTGCCTGGTGGGCGCGTTGGCCGGTGCCGCCTTTGCCGAGGCCGGGGCCGGGGCAGTCAACTGGGGCGGCTTCGACGGCTTCCGCCCCGTCGGCGTCATCGGAGTCCTCGTGTGGCTGGCGATCTCGACCGCCGTCGCGTTCCCGCTCGCCGCGGGCCTCGTGCGGCTCGGGCGCCGCGAGCTGCGCCACGCACGCGCCTCCGCCGCCAAACCGGTGCGTCGCGGCGAATGGGTGACCTCTGCCGCGCTCGCGTTCGCACACGGATCCAACGATGCGCAAAAGACGATGGGGGTGATGGCCCTGGCGTTGGTGGCCGGCGGCAAGCTACGGGTCTTTGGGGTCCCCTTCTGGGTGGCGCTCGTGGCCGCAGCCGCGCTCACGATCGGCACCGCCCTCGGTGGCTGGCGGGTGGTGAGAACGCTCGGCCGGCGCATCTACCCGATCACGGCGCTCGACGGGCTGGTGAGCCAGGGCTCGTCGACCCTGATCGTCGTCGCCGCATCGCTCGCGGGAGCCCCGGTCAGCACGACCGACGTGGTGGCACCCTCGGTGGTGGGGGTCGGCGCGGGGAGCCGCTGGCACCACGTCCGCTGGACGGTGGTGGAGGCGATCGGGATCTCGTGGCTGCTCACGCTGCCCGTGAGCGCCCTGCTGGCGGCCGCCGCCCTGCCGGTCTGGAGGGCCGCGTGAGGCCCTTGCGGCGCTGGTTCCTCCCCGGTCGCTCCAACGTCGTGGGGCTCCTCGTCGCCCAGGGCCGCGTGACGATCGAGGGGATGGAGGCCTTCCAGAGGTGGGCGGACGGGCAGCCCGGAACCGCCGAGGTCCGGGAGCTCGAGCACCGCGCCGACGACGCACGCAAGGCGGTGCAGCGAGAGGTGCAGGCGGCCTTTGTCAGCGAGGTCAGTCCCGAGAACGCCTTTGACCTGTCCCAGCGGCTCGACGAGATCATCAACGCGGCCAAGAACCTCGTCCGCGAGGCCGAGGTGCTGGCCATGGCCCCCGATCCCCCGATCAGCGAGATGGCCCACCTCGCCCTGGAGGGCGTCAACGCCCTGGTGACCGCCATCGGCAAGCTCGGGGACTCACAGGGCGCAACGGAAGGCGCCGACGTCGCGATCAAGACCCAGCGCAGGATCGAGCGGGTCTACCGTCGGGCGATGTCCGACCTCTTGGAGGTCGACGACCTCCGGGAGGTGATGGGGCGTCGAGAGCTCTACCGGCGATGCGTGCGGATGGGCGACCGGATCAACGCCGCGGCGGACCGGATCTGGTATGCGGTGGTCAAGGAGGGCTGAGACCGCACCCACTCTTGCGCTATTGCTGGTAGTGCTCCACCACGTCGGGATTCCGGGTCCTCGCCTCGTCGGGATCCAGCCCGGCGGCCCTCCTCGCCCGCCTCTGCCGCAGGAGGTCGTAGCACTGGTCCAAGGAGACGGCCAACGCGTCGAGGCGCGCCTGTTCCTCGGCCTCCAGCGGTTCGGTCCGCGAGGCGTTTTCGAGCTGATGCTCCTCGTGGGCGAGGCGGTTGATGGTCTCGATGATGTCTGCGTCGGCCACGTCCAACCTCCCAGTTCGCCGGCCGGACCACGCTACCGTCTGACCCGATCGGCCCCGACGCTCGCCTCAGTAGCCCGGCCCGTGCTCGAGGATCCGGCGCGGGTTGCCGACCATCATGGTGTCGATCTGCTCCTGGGTGATCCCCCTCTCGAGCATCAACGGGAGGACCTCGCGGCTGATGTGGAGATAGTGCCAATTCGGCTGGCGGGTGGCGAGCATCTCGTCGTCGAACCAGTCGATGTGGCAGGCCGCATCGTGCGACAGGACCATCCGGCCCGTCCACCCGCGACCACAGAGGGCCGCCACCGTGTCCACCCGCTGCGACGTCGGGCAGTAGGCGTCCACCCCGAACCGGTCCATTCCGAGGGTCGAGCCCGCCGCCGCCAGCTCCTCCAGGTAGTCGAGGTCGGTGGAGTCGCCGGAGTGGCCCACCACCACCCGCTCGAGATCGACCCCCTCCTCGGCGAACACGCGTTGCTGGTCCAGACCCCGACGCGACATCGAGTGGGTGTGGGTCGAGATGGGAAGGCCCGTCCTTCGATGCACCCGGGCGACGGCCCGGAGGACTCGCTCGACACCCGGCGTGAGGCCGGCCTCGTCCGTGGCGCACTTGAGGATGCCGGGGCGCACTCCGCTCCCCGCGATCCCCTCCTCGATGTCGTGGAGAAAGAACTCGTCGAGCGCATCGACATGCGTCGGCTGCATCGCCGCCGTCCGGAGGTCGAAGTAGTGCGGCAGGTCGTTGTAGGTGTAGAGGCCGGTAGCCACGACGATGTGCAGGTCCACCTGTGCAGCGACCTCCTGCACGAGCTCGATGTCTCGCCCCAGGCCGACGACGGTCAGGTCCACGATCGTCCCGACTCCGGCGTCAGCGAGCTGCCGGAGGCGCCTCACGGCATCGGCGACCCGTGCGTCGCGATCCCATCCGGTCGGCCAGTTCGCCGCCACCTCCGGAGAGCGCACGAACACGTGCTCGTGCATCAACGTCACGCCCAGGTCCGACGGAGCCACCGGCCCCCTCACCGTCTCGATCACTTGGCCCCCTCTCTGGCGATCACTTCGCGGTCTCGCTGACGCTACCGTCTGTCCCGCCATGGGCGAGAGCGAGACCACGGGGGCGAAGCGGTTCGGGGTGGGAGCCATGACCGTCGTCGTCCACCGCGATGCCTCCGCCCTGGCCGATGAGGCGGCGCGGGAGGCCGCCGACGCCCTGCGCCACGCCGTCGCCGAGCGCGGGCGGGCCCATGCCATGTTCGCCACCGGCAACTCCCAGCTCGCGCTGGTCCAACGGCTGGTCGAGCTCGAGGGCGTCCCTTGGTCGAAGACGACGATCTTCCACATGGACGAGTACGTCGGCATGGGGCCGGACCACCCCGCCAGCTTCCAGCGGTGGATCCGGGAGAGGATCGCGAATCGGGCCCACCCGGGCACCGCCCACTACCTCGACGGGCTGGCCGAGCCGGCGACCGAGTGCGACCGCTACGCCGAGCTCCTGCGGCGGATGCCGCTCGACCTGTGCTGCCTGGGGGTGGGGGAGAACGGCCACCTGGCGTTCAACGACCCACCGACGGCCGACTTCCACGACCCCATGCGGGTGAAGGTCGTGGAGCTGGACGTCGCCTGCCGACGCCAACAGGTCGGCGAGGGCCACTTCGCCCAGCTGCCGGACGTCCCGACCCTCGCCCTGACCGTGACCATCCCGGCGCTCCTCTCGGCGGCCCGCGTCCTGGCGGTCGTGCCCGAGCGCCGCAAGGCGGCTCCGGTCAAGTCGGCGATCGAAGGTCCCGTGTCCACGGCCTGTCCGGCCTCGGTACTGCGCACGCGGGGGCACGTGACGATGCATCTCGACCCGGAGTCCGCGGGCGAGCTCTCCCTCGGCTGACCCCCCGGAGGTAGTGACCTTCGGCCCTTGCCCCTTTCCCGAAAACGGCCAAACATTGGGGCGTTCGACCCACGGGGGTGCGGGCGCGAGCAAATTGGAGGTCAGGAATGCAAGAGCGAGCGCGGACCGACCGGGAGCGGATCGTGGTGGGCGTCGACGCTTCGGAGGAGTCCAAGGGCGCATTGCGCTTTGCCAAGAAGTATGCCCTGCTCACAGGGGGAAAGCTTGAGGTCGTGCACGCCTGGCACGTGTCCGACGAGTATGCGTGGATCCAATCGCTGCCACCGCCGGCCGGGCCGACGGACGTGGCCCGTAAGGCGCTGAAGGATGTCGTCGACGACGTCATCGGGCCCGATGCGGCCTCTCTCGAGGTCGAGAGCAAGGTTGTGGAGGGCCATGCCGCCAAGGTGCTCGTGGATGTGGCCGAGGGTGCCAACCTGCTCGTGGTCGGCAGCACGGGGATCGGGGGTTTCGACGGCCTTCTCCTCGGATCGGTGAGCCAGCAGTGCGCCGCCCATGCGCACTGCTCGGTGCTGATCGTGCGGTCCGGCGACGGCGGCTAGGCGCCGGGACCGTCCCGGGACGGTCTGCTTTGGGACTACTTCGAGACGGTCCACTTCGGGACGGGGGACATGACGCACCTGATCGACAGCTTCGAGCACGAGGGTTGCCGCCTGAGCTACGAGGTCCACGGCCAAGGGTCGCGCACCCTCGTCTACATGAACGCCCTCCTCTTCGATGCCGGCATCAACCGGAGAATGGCAGAGGAGCTGGCCCGCGAGGGCCATCGGGTGGTCCTGCTGGACCTGCTCGGCCACGGGCACAGCAGCAAGCCTCGCAACCAGGTCCGTTACCGGATGGATCTCTATGCCCGGCAGCTGCTCGCCCTCCTCGACGTCCTGGGCCTCGACGAGGCGGTGATCGGTGGGCCCTCGCTCGGTGCGAACACGAGCCTGTTCGCCACGGTCCAGTCGCCGGAGCGGGTCCGGGGATTGATCCTCGAGATGCCCGTGCTCGAATCGGCGGTACCGCCGACCGGCGGGCTCCTCCTCGGATGCCTCGTCGCCCTCCGCGGCGCACACCCCGTCCTGCGCCTGACGGCCGACACGATGCGACGCGCCCCCCGCACCGGGCTCGGGCCACTCGACAGCCTCCTCAACGCCGTGTCGACCGACCCCGACGCCGTCGAGGCCATGCTGCGCGGGCTGATGGCCGGCCCGATCGCCCCGACCTACGACGAGCGCAGGTCGATACGGGCTCCCGCCCTCATCCTCGGCCACCGCTACGGGCTCTTGCATCCCTTGACGGACGCCGAGAGCCTCGCCGCACAGCTCCCGAACGCCCAACTCGTGCACACTCGGTCGCCGTTGGAGCTCCGGATGAGGCCACAGCGGCTGGCGGCGATCATGGGGTCGTTCCTGGACGACGTGTGGTCGGACGGCGGCGCGAGCTCGGGGCCCGGGGAGGAGGCGGCCTCCTCGTAGCGGGAGGCAGACGGTGGATGACCTTGCCCGTCTCGTTCCTCGGGAGCGCGTCGACGAACTCGACGTCGCGGGGAACCTTGAACCGGGCGAGGCGCTCGCGGACGAAGGCCCTCACCTCGGCGGCGGACAGTTCCCTCCCGGGACGCCGGACGACCAGGGCCCGGAGGCGTTGGCCGAACTCGGGATCGGGCACGCCCACCACGGCCGCCTCGACGATTGCGGGATGGCCGGCAAGGAGATCCTCGACCTCCTGCGGGTAGACGTTCTCTCCTCCGGACACGATCATGTCGTCCTCCCGACCGTCGACAAAGAGGCGACCGAGCTGGTCGAGGTGTCCGAGATCACCGGTGGCGGCCCGCCCGTCCATCACCGGGTAATGGTCTCCGCTGGTGTACCGATCGAGCAGCATCCGGTTGCGCACCAGGATGCGACCGCTCCGGCCTCGCTCAACCGGGAGGCCCAGCTCGTCGACGATCCTGAGCTCGGTCCCGATCGGCGGCAGCCCGGCGGTGCCGGGGGCCGCGCGCAGATCCCCAGGAGTGGCTATCGACGCCCAGGCCGCCTCGGTCGAGCCGTAGACGTTGTAGACGATGTCGCCAAAGGCGTCCATGAACCGGAGCGCGAGGTCCCCGCGGAGCGCGGAGCCGCTGGACGCGACCACCTCGAGCGAGGAGGTGTCGTAGCCGCGCCGCGTCTCGATCGGCAGCTCGAGGATTCTCTGGAGCATCACGGGCACGACCACGAGGACCCGCACCCGGTGGCGCTCGATCGCCGCCAGCACGGACTCGGGGTCGAAGCGTCGCTCCAGTACGAGGGTGGCCGACAGCCCGATGCCGATCCCCACGGTCCCGAGCCCCCAGGCATGGAAGAGGGGGGAGGAGATCAACGTGACGTCGCGGAGGCGGAACGGGATGCGCGCCAGCAGGCCGACCACGGCGTCGAGCTCCCTCGACACCCCCCTCGCCGCCCCGCGGGGCGCTCCGGTCGTGCCCGAGGTGAGGACGACAAAGCGGCTCAACCGACGTGGGGCCAGCCGGAAGACCCGCTGCGTCCCGCCGGCGATAAGGTCGTCGAGGGTCGGCCAGGGCGTCGGGGTGGAGTGCCAGGCCACGAAACGAGGCAGGTCAGTCCCCTTGAGGGCCGCAGCGACCGAATCGCCGAATTCCTCGTCGTAGACGATCCCCGTCGCGCCCTCCGCTGCGAGCACGTGGGAGAGCTGGGGTCCGGCCCACGACGTGTTCATGAACAGGATGTCGGACCCGAGGCCCGAAAGGGCGGCCATGGCCTCGACCAGGCCGCGGTGGTTGCGACACAGCAGCGCGACACGGTCGTGGGGACCGACGCCGCGCCCTGCGAGAGCCGCGGCGAGTGCCTGCGTCCTCGAGCTCAGCGCGGAGAAGTCGAGGATGCCCCGTTCGTCGACGAGGGCGGGGGCGGAGCCGAAGCGGGCCGCGCCGATGCCAAAGGCCGCGGCCGCGCTCGGTCCGTCGCGGAGCAGCGCCAAGCCGGCTCGGGCCACGACATCGGGCCGCACGGGGCGTGCCAGCCCGGTCCCTACGAGCACCCTGGCCGCGTCGACGGGTCCGACCCGGCCCAACGGGCCGGCCCGCGCCGAGAGCCATTGGCCGGCGCCCGCCGCGAGACGGCCGACGCGTGCGGGGCCGGAGGCGTTGCCCACGTCAGCGGCCAGGGGAGGCCAGCTCGTCCAGCTCGCCGAGGTCCGATGCGATCCCCTCGGCGACCACGTCCACGTCGGGAGTGGTGTCGTAGTCGCCGGTCACGCCAAACGCGAGACGGCCGTTGTACGAGATGATGGCCGTGCCGACCCGAAAGCCGTGGGTGATCGGCACGAACGGCCGGTAGTCGACCATCTCGCGACCGAGGCAGTACAGGGGGAACTGAGGTCCGGGCACGTTGGTCGTGACCGTGTTGACCGAGCGCTGCGCCACCTGGTGCTCCGCCCGCATGGCCAGGCGGCTCACCGTGCCGAGGAGCATCGGCGGCGCCAGGTCGGCGGCCCGGGAGACGGTGTCGCCGGCCTCCGCCATGTGGGACCCCTTCAGCTCGGTCATCTGCCGGCGGACGGCCTCGAGGCGCTCCAGCGGAGAGCCGAGGTGGACGGGCAGCTCGAGCAGCAACGCCGAGACCCGGTTGCCCGACGCGCCGGCGTCACCCCCCTCGCGCACGGACACGGGAACGAGCGAGCGGACGACGGCCCGGTCGGGATCGTCGCCATGACGCACGAGCAGCTCGCGATAGCCGGCGCTGACCGCGGCGAGCACCACGTCGTTGATGGTGCCGCCAAACGTCCTGCGGATCGCCTTGACCGCCGCCAGGGAAACGCCGCAATGGGCCCAGGTGCGATGCGGTCCGATCGTCCCCTCGATCGAGAGCCGGGGGGTGGGTGCGAGGTGGCGCCCCATGCGCAGGACCCCGGCCGCCGTGTCCCCCACTCGCTGCAGGGTGCCCATGGGGTGCGCCACGAGGGACGGAAGCTGCCCGGCGCCGCTCGCTACGTCGCCCGCGAGTCCCGTCCACGCCCCGAGGGTCTTGGCGGCGGCCGAGGGCTCGGGCCGTGGTGCCCAAGGCTGTGGAGGGGTCAGCTCGACGGCAGGCTCGGTGTCGAGGGTGGCGGTCAACAGCTCCACCCCCGCGATGCCGTCGACCATGCAGTGGTGGACCTTGTAGACGAGCGCCCATCTCGAGTCCGGCAGCCCCTCCACCAGCCACGTCTCCCACAGGGGCCGCCGGCGGTCGAGCGGTTGGGACATCAGCCTGCCCATGAGCCGGCACAGCGCCATATCGTCCCCCGGGGCGGGTAGCCCGGTCTGACGGACGTGGTAGTCGAGGCGGAAGTGCGGATCGTCGGCCCAGATCGGGCGTCCCAGCTCGAGCGGCACCGGACGCACCCTCTGGCGGTATCGGGGGAGCAGGTGGAGACGCGACTCGAGGAGCGCCACAAGCTCGTCGGCCTGCACCGGCGGGCCGTCGAAGACCGACATCCCGGCGATGTGGAGGTGGGCGACGCCGTCGTCGAGGTGCAGGAACTCTGCGTCGAGAGCGCTGAGCCGGTCGGTCACCGGGCCTCCTCCCAGTACGGCCGGCGCAACTCCCGCTTGAGGGGCTTCATCGCCCCGGACAGTGGGAGGGGCTCGGTCCTGAACTCCACGGACTTGGGCACCTTGTAGCCGGCGATGGTCCCACGGGCGTGCTCCTGGATCTCCTCTGCGGAGACGAGCGCTCCCTCCCGGGGGACCACGATCGCATGGACCTGCTCGCCCCAGACCGGATCCGGGATCCCGATGACGGCCACCTCGGCGACGGCCGGGTGCGTCGAGATGGCGTTCTCGACCTCGATCGAGTACACGTTCTCCCCGCCCGTCACGATCATGTCCTTGACCCGGTCCACGAGGTACAGGTAGCCGTCCTCGTCGAGGTAGCCCTCGTCCCCGGTGTGGTACCAGCCCCCCTCGAAAGCCGCCTCCGTGTTGGCCGGACGGTTCCAGTACTCGATCATGAGGTTGCCACCTCGGGCGCAGACCTCCCCCCGCTCTCCGGGCCCGAGCGCGGCGCCGTCGTCGCCCCGGATCCGTAGGTTGACGCCGATGACGGGCCGCCCCGCCGAACGCAGCACATGGCCATCACGTTGGTGGTCCACATCGGTCATGATCGTGAGCACCGAGGAGCACTCGGTCATCCCGTAGCCCTGCCAGAGCCGCACATCCGGCAGCGTCGTGCGGATCCGGTCGAGAAGGGCCGCCGGCATGGGTGAGGCCCCGTAGACGAGATCCCTGAGGGGCGCCAGCCGCTCCGGCCGGAAGCCCGGGTGGTCGAGGAGCATGGCGATCATGGTGGGCACCATCGTCGTCCAGTTCACCCGGTAGCGCTCGATCAGCTCCATGGCGCCGGCCGGGTCGTAGAGGGGCAGGAAGACCGACGTCCCGCCCACGCCGGGGATGCCGAGCACGGCGGCCATCGACGCCGCGTGGAACATGGGGGTCTGGTGCAGATAGATACGTGATGCGTCGAACCCGAGGGCCATGGCGATGTGGTACAGGTTGAGCAGCTCCGCCCGCTGGCTGAGCAGGGCCCCTTTGGCGAGCCCGGTCGTCCCGCCCGTGTACATCAACACGACCGGTTCGTCCTCCTCGGGCTCATCGGGCACGGTCGGCACCGCAGCAGAAAGGAGGTCCTCGTAACGCAGGTCGTGTGGGGCGTCGCCCTCACCGATCAGGACGACCCTGCGGAGGGGCAGGTCCTCGCGCACCTCGGCGATGCTGCGCTCGAGATGCTCGGCGAAGAGCCCGTCGACGAAGACCACCTCCGTCCCCGAGTCGGCGAGGATGAATTGCAGCTCCTTGCCGGCCAGACGGAGATTGAGCGGGTTGACGATCCCTGCTCCCAAGAATCCGGCGTGGTACAGCTCGAGGAACTGGTGGCCGTTGGCGGCCATCACCGCGAAGCGGGCACCGCGACGGACTCCGAGCTCCCGGCGCAGCGCGTCGCACAGCCGGAGCACACGCTCGCCGTGCTCCTCGTAGGTCGCGTGGTAGTCGCCGTCGTGGATCGCCATCCTCCTGGCGTTCTGCTCGAAGGCCGGCAACAGCATCCGGTGGCTCACGAGCTCCTTCATGGTCCCCCGCCTTTCTCCTGGCTCTCCGATAAGATTGCCAGGACGGCGGCTTGCCGGGGGGCACGGCTCGAGGGGGGGAGGGAATTCCTGCTGTCTACGCCATTGACCTGGATCGAGAGGCTCGCCGCCCGGTACGACCGGGAGGTGTTCGAGCCCCACGAGGGGAAGGCACGAGTCCGTCTGCGCGTGGCCGGCGGAGAGACGTGGGACGTCGTCGTGGAGGCGGGCACGGCGAGACTTGCGCCCCCGTCTGGTGCCAGCGATGCAACGCTGTCCGGCGACTCCGCGACGTGGCAATCCATGGCCTCGGAGTGCGGCGACGGCGTGGAGGCCTACCTCGCCGGCACCCTCTTGGTCCGCCACAATTTGCAGGTTGGTATCGGATTCCTCGCCGCCACCCGCGGGCGGGGCTCGCCCGACCGGCTGCGGTTCCGCACGGTCCGCACCCGGCGCGCCCGTCTGTCGACCGTGGAGTGCGGCAGCGGGCCGGCCATCGTGACCATCCACGGGCTCGGCGGCACCAAGGTGTCCTTCCTGCCGACCGTGGTCGCGCTCGGCGAGAGGTTCCGCGTCGTCGCGGTCGACCTTCCCGGCTTTGGGGACTCCGACAAGCCGATCGGCGCGAGCTACGACGCCCGGTTCTTCGCGGACTCCGTCGTCGACCTGCTCGACGCGCTGGAGATCGACCGGGCCCACCTGATCGGCAACAGCCTCGGCGGTCGCGTCGCGCTCGAGGTCGGGCTCTCGCACCCCGACCGCGTCGACCGGCTGGTCCTCCTGTGCCCCTCGCTGGCGTGGCTCCGGGACCGCACCTGGGTGCCACTCGTCCGGCTGGCCCGGCCTGAGCTGGCCCTGGTACAGCCGGCCCCTCGGCCCGTCTTCCGGGCCATCGTGCCCCGCCTCGTCCCGGGGGCGAGCCGGGGCTGGGTGGCGGTCGGTGTGGACGAGTTTCTGCGTGCCTACTTCCATCCGGGCGGGCGGGTCGCCTTCTACGCGGCGGCCCGCCACATCTATCTGGAGGAGCCCCACGGCAAGCGCGGGTTCTGGTCCCGCCTTCGCGGGCTCGAGGCCGACGCGCTCTTCGTGTGGGGCCATCGGGACCGGCTCGTGCCCAAGGCCTTTGCCCGGCACGTGAGCGATGCCTTGCCGACGGCCCGGCACCTGGAGCTCGACTGCGGGCACGTGCCCCAGATCGAGCGCCCTCATCAGACCCACGAGGCGGTCGTCGACTTCCTCCTCGACACCGCGACGGTCGGCGATCCGGCCGCCCGAGCCGGGCTCAACGGTCGGTCGAGCCCCCGCCGGGTTGCGGTTGGTTGAGCCAGCGGTCCAAAAACGGGTAGGCCACGTCGCCGTGCCAGCGGTGGTCACCCTCAAAGACGTCGTGGACGAGCCGGTCCGCCACTCCGAGGTGCTCGTAGAGCAGGCGGAGGGTCGCCATCGTCTCCTCTGCGGCGGCCTGCGGAAAGATCAGGTCCTCTGTCCCGGTCACGGCGAGGAGCGGTCGTGGCGCCACGAGCGCCGCCACGTCGACGTGCTCGAGCTGGCCGAGCATGCCCGGCAGCACCTGGGACCCGCACATGTTCCAAGGGACCCGGTGTGAGGCGCTCCACGACGAGAGGTAGCCACTCACCGCGGCGGCGGCGACCCGACCATCCAAGGCGGCCAGGAACAGCGCCATCGTGCCTCCGTAGGAATGCCCGCAGACCCCGATCCGGCGGCGGTCCACGAGGGGATGTCCCTCCAGCACGTCGAGGCAGCGCATCATGTCCCAGAGGTTCTGCGTGAGGGGGCTCCACCCGTCCATGACGGCGTGCACCAGGTTGGTGTCGCACGCGTAGTGGTCCGGTGGGTTCCAGTCTGCCCGCTCGCCGAAGCAGCGCAGGTCCGGCGCGAGCACCACATGACCGCGCAGTGCCAGCTGGTGCGCGTAGTCGCCGCTGGGCGTCTCGGTCTCGACCAGCCCGCAGGCGTGGTCCTTGCCCGGGCCGTGCCCGTGGATCGCCAGCACCGCGTCCCCCGGCACCTCCCGGCTCTCGGGCACGAGGAGGTAGGCCGGCACCGACATCGCCGCCTCGGAATCGAATACCACCTTGTCCCTGCGGTAGGGGCCGCAGGGGACGCTGTCGATGGTCTCGAGCCGGGGTTCGACGGGCTCGGGAAGGCGCCCGAGCAGGCGCTCCAGCCGCCCGGAGCAGCGTTCCCGCCACTGCGGCCAGCCCGCGAGCTGCTCCGCCGTCAGCGTGTCGGGCACCTCGGTGGTCATGAGGCGGACCATCCACGCGTACCAGGGCGAGTAATTGCGGGCAGGTGCGTCGATCATCGACCGATCGTGGCACCTGCGCCGCGGCGCCGTCGACGCCGCGGCGAGCCCCCGGTGGGTGGAGACGGATCGAGAGCGAGTTGAGCGCCGAGGCCTCGGGGGCCACACTGGGCCAGTGAAAGTGGATTCCGCTCTCGAGGTGCGCCCGCTGTCCCCACTGATCGGCGCCGAGATCGGCGGAGTGGAGCTCTCGGGGTCACTCGATCCGGCGACGATCGCGGCCATCCGTGCGGCGCTCAACCAGCACCACGTCGTCTTCTTCCGGGACCAGAGCCTGGACCCGCAGGCGCAGGCCGCCTTTGCCGGGCGGTTCGGCGAGGTCACCGAGGCTCACCCGGTGCTGCCGGCGATCGAGGACAGCCCCCAGGTCCTGGCGATCGACAGCCGGGAGGACCGTGCGGCCTGGTGGCATACCGACGTGACCTTCGTGCAGAACCCGCCCTTCGGGTCGATGCTCCACATGCTCGAGTGCCCGCCCGTCGGTGGCGACACGATGTGGTGCAGCCTCCAGGACGCCTACGACGGCCTGTCCGCCCCCGTGCGGGCGCTCTGCGACCAGTTGATCGCGGTGCACTTCGACCCGTGGTTCGCCGCCGACGTAGACGCTCGGCACGGGTTCGAGTGGGACGGTGTCCACCATGACAAGTTGCTGCCCGCGGTGCACCCGGTGGTGCGGACCCACCCGGAGACGGGACGCCACGGCCTCTTCGTCAACCGCCACTTCACGCAGACCATCCTCGGCCTCTCCGAGATCGAGAGCGCCTCGGTCCTCGAGATGCTGTACCGGCACTGCGAGAAGCCGGAGTACACCTGCCGCTTCCACTGGGAACCGGGGTCCCTGGCCTTTTGGGACAACCGGGCGACGCTGCACTACGCGCTCGACGACTACGGCTCCGAGCGCCGCTTCGCCCATCGGGTCACGATCCGGGGCGACGTGCCCTTCGGACCGGCCCAGCCCCGCCGCAGCTGACCCCGCCCCGGTTCGGTCCCCTGGGGCTCAGCCCTGCGGGAGCGGCTGCCAGTTCTGCGTGACCACCCAGCAGGTGCCCTGGGTCTTGCCGCTCGAGTACACGTAGCACTGGGACGAGGGCGGCACGTTGTTGTGGAGCTTGACCACCCGGTACTGCGACGGTCCGTAGTACTTGTTGGGGCCGTAGGTCAGATCGGGGCTCAAGGCCCCGGGGAAGTTCCTAATGGTGGCCATGGCCTTGACGAACGTGCGGCGGTTGAGCTGGGGACCGGCCTTCTCGGCGGCCAGGGCGAAGAGGCGGATCGCCTGGCACCACGACATGATCGGGCCCTGGCTGTCGATGTAGTTGTTGGATTGCCCGGGGTTCGGCTTGGGATAGGCCTTGACCCACGTCTCGTAGCAGCTCCGGGCCCCGGGAATGTAGCCGCCCTGGCTGGGTGCGGCGGGCTCGTCGATGCCCCCGAGTGTCAGCGTCGTCACGCCCTCCTGCCCGTCGAGCACCTGCTCGTAGGGCACCGGGATGAGCCCGAGCGCGGCTCGCGACGGACGACCCGTAGTCGCTCAGCAGCAGACGCGGGTAGTACTGCTGGTCGGACTGGGCGGCCAGCACCGGAAAGAAGACGTTGAACGGGATGAGCGGGATGAGCGATTGGACTCCGGCCGACTTCATCCGCTGCACGACGAGCGGCGCCTCGGTGTTGGTCTGCGAGGTCTCGTTGGGGTCCGCCACGATCGTGGCGGTGATCGGGTTGGTCACACCCGCTCGTTCCAGGTCGGGCAGCAACGCCTGCTTGAGCGCGGCCTGGTCGCTCGGGTCGTCGCCGGCGATGATCCCGACCTTCTTGCCGGCCAGCTGGCCCGAAGAGAGACCCCAGTTGACGAGGGCCTGCATCAGCTCGGACTGGTCGACACCCGTCCACCAGAGGTAGGGGGCGCCCTGCTTGGTCCACGAGGTCACCGTCGACCACTCCCCGATCATCGGCGTGTGCCCCTCCTGGGTGATGCACAGCTGGTTGACGCCCTCCCACGTACCGAGGCCGTCGACGACGGCGAAGGCCGCCGGGGACCCCTGCGTCCAGTTCTTGCAGAGGGCTCGCATCTCCGTCTCGTTGGTCGGGTCGAAGTAGCTGATGATGGGGTTGATCTTGCGGCCGTGGATGCCGCCGCTCTTGTTGATCTGGTTGACGTAGACATGGATGGTCTGGGCCTGCTGGCTGTACTCGATGTCGGTGGCGAAACCTTCCTTGCTGGCCAGGCTGGAGAGGGCGACGACGGGAAAGACGACGTTGATCTTGTCGCCCACGATGCCCCGGGTGCTCGTGCTGGCGCTGTCGAGGACCGCGGCGGGGTTGGAGGAGCCGCCCGTCCCACCCGACCCTTGACCGCTCGCCGTCGGCGAGCCCGGCGAGAGCGCGGCCCACACGAGCGTGCCGCCGATCACCGCGGCGACGGTGCCGAGCGTGCGCACCTGCATCGCGACGGGGCGGCGCCGCAAGCGGCGCCATCCTCGCGGGATCGCGGCCAGCGGATTCCAGCGCCAATGCCATCGGCCATGGGTCACGGTGTCCCCCCTCCGTCCGGTTCGGATCGGGCTTGCTCCCGGTGGTGTGGCCCCGAGACGGCCAGGGCCTCCTCACTCGCGCCGAGATAGGCGGCCAGGGCCCGAGGATCCTCTCGGACCCTGTCGGGCGGTCCCTCGGCGACGACCGAGCCGAGCTCGAGCACCACCACCGTGGAACACAGTTGGAAAACGAGCGGCACGTCGTGCTCGACGAGGACGATGGTGGTGTCCGCCACCTCGCGTAGGCGGCGCAGCAGCGGCACAAACGCCTCCGCCTCGCGCTGGGCGATCCCCGCGGTGGGCTCGTCGAGCAGCAGCAATCGGGGTTCGGCCAGGACGATGGACGCCAGATCGACCACTCGGCGCGTCCCCGTGGAGAGTTGCGCGATCCGGTGATGGCGGAACCGCTCGAGGCCGAAGGCCTCGATGACCCGGCCGACCGCCTCGCGCTTGGCGCGCTCGGCTCGGCGCGCCCAGGGGAGGTGCAGCGTGGAGGAGATCACGCTCGTCGGACGGCGGGCATCCTCACAGAGCAAGAGGGCGTCGAGCACGGCGAGCTCCGGAAACAGCCTGCAGTCCTGGAACGACCGGATCACCCCTACCGACTGGCGCTCCTCCGGCAGGTACTCGACGAGCTCCCGGCCGTCGACCCTGACCGAGCCCTCCTGCGGCGCCACCAGGCCGGAGATGGCGTCGAGCAGGGTCGTCTTCCCCGACCCGTTGGGCCCGATGAGCCCGACGATGGACCCCGGCTCCGCCCGAAGCGAGACGCCCTGGACCGCCTTGACGCCGCCAAAGTGCACGTGGAGCCCGTCGACCTCCAGGAGGGCGGGAGCGGAGCCCGGACTCATGACCCCGTACTCATGACAAGGGATCCCCGAGCGGGGCACCGACCCCGGTGACGCCCTCGAGCGGCAGCTCGCCGGACCCGCGCCGGCTGGCCCCCCCGGAGCGGATCTTGCCCCCCCAGTAGCGGACACCGCTCGTGACGAGGTCCCCCAGCTGCTCGAGGACCTGGGCGAGACCTCCCGGCAGGTAGAGGATGAAGGCGAGCAGCCCGACTCCGCTCGTCAGGAACTCGATCGTGCTGGAAGGCCCGAAGATCGCAGGCAGTCCCTCGAGGTAGAGCGCGCCGAGCACGGCTCCAGGGATCGAGCCCAGTCCCCCGATCACCACCATCGAGACGACGAGGAAGGAGAAGGTCGGATCGAAGCCGGTGATGTCGAAGCGCTGGAGGGCGAAGGCGTAGCACACCCCCGCGTAGCCGGCCATGAATCCCGACAGCGCGAACGCCAGGATCTTGGTGCGCACGACGGGGATCCCCATGGCCGCGGCACCGACCTCGTTGTCCCGCACGGCCACGAGCCGCCGGGCCAGACCCCGGTCCCGCCACGTGCGCACCACGACGATCGAGACGATCAACACGCCCAGGGAGAACCAGGCGAAGCTCTGCTCGGACCCGAGGTTGATCCCGAGGAAGCTCGGCCGGGCGACCAGGGTCGACAAGGGGTCCGGGAGCCCCGTGCACAGCCGCTTGCCGATCCCGGGGACCGTCCAGCAGGGCGTGTTGAGCACGGTCTGCTGCATCAAGATGGCAAAGCCCAGCGTCGTGACGGCGAGGTAGAGCCCCGGCATGCGCAGCGCCGGCAGCCCCACGATCACCGCCACGACGGCGGTCACGATCCCGGCGAAGGGCAGCAGCAGCACCAGGGGGACCGAGCCCCCGAGATGCGCCGCCATCACGGATCCGACGGCCACCAGGGCAAACTGCCCGAGCGACACCTGCCCCGCCCAGCCGGTGAGGATCGTGAGGGACAGCGCGATCACCGCGAAGATGCAGATCTGCGACATCAACAGGCTGTTGCCCGTGCCGACCACAAAGGGCAGGAAGGCCGCGACCACCGCCACCCCCCAGGCACCGGTGGCGCCCACCCGGGTGCGCAGCACGTCGACGGAGTGACGGATGGTGGCCGAGCCCTCGAGCCACGTCGACCGCGACCCCTCGCGTGCGCCCTTTCGAAGACCGCCCACCCGGACGATCAGGACGGCCAGGAGCAGGGCAAAGAGGATGAGCTGTTGGGTGGCGGTGCTCTGGAAGTTCCACACCAGGATCTCGTCGATGACGCCGACCGCGATCCCGGCCACGAAGGCGACCGTCAGGTTGACCATGGCCCCCACGAGGGCGGCGGTCAGGGCCAGGACCAGGAGCTCGGGGCTGAGCACCTCGGTCAACGAGCTGGTCTGGCCAGGTGCGTTCAAGATGGCGGTAAAGGCCGAGAGCACGCCGGCGAGGATCCAGGCCAGCGTCGACGCCCTGCGGACCCAGACACCGGACAGGCGCGCCGAGTCGGCGTTCTCCGACATGGCCCGCATGGCGAGACCCCATGGCGACAGCTTGACGAACGCGGCGAGCGCGAGGGCCACGATCGGAGCCACGATCAAGGTGAGCACCTCGCCGGACGTGAAGATGTAGCCGTCGATCGTGAAGCTGAGGTGGATCGGCACGGGGAACGGGGCCGCCAGGTTGTGGGGGCGGATGAAGGGCAGGGCCGCGAGCGCGAGCAGCACCTGGCTCAGGCCGATGGTGGCCACCATCACGAGCACCCGGGGCCGCTGGAACAGGCGACGGAGGAGGAGCTCGGACAGCCCGCCGACGAACGCGGCCAGGCCGAGCGCCATCAAGAGGGCGAAGACGTAGTTGAACTTGAAATCGACGTGCAGCTTCACCAGGAACACGGCCGCCAGCACGCCCAGCTGACCCTGTGCGAAGTTGAGCACCCGGTTGGTGCGGTAGATGAGGACCAGTCCGAGGGCGAGCAGGCCGTAGCTCAGTCCCGTGATGACCCCCTGCAGGAGGATGAAGCCCGGGATCGACACGTCAGACCCCGCCGATCACCCGAGGCCGGAGCCGGCCTGACCGAGGAACACGGGACGGAGGAGGTCCGAACGCTCGAGCAGGTCCGCCGTCGGTCCGTCGTAGCGGACCCGGCCCCGCTCGAGGAAGATGGCGCGCCGGGCCAGGCTCATGGCGCGGTTCACGCTCTGCTCGACCAGGACGACGGTGGCGCCCGCAGCGTTGACGTTACGGACGATGGCCATCAACCGGTCCACCGTCATCGGAGCGAGACCGAGGGCCAGCTCGTCGATCATGAGCAGCCTCGGGCGCGTCATCATCATCCGTGCGAGTGCGAGCATCTGTTGCTCACCGCCGGACAGGCTGCCGGCCGGCTGATCCAGGCGGTCGGTGAGCTCGGGGAAGATCTCCACGGCCTGTTGCAGTGCCTCGCGCGCCCGCCGCCGGTCCTTGCGGAAGGTGAACTCTCCGATCCGCAGGTTCTCCCGAACCGTCAGGCCGGGAAAGGTCATCTTGCCGCCGACGAGCAGCGCCACTCCTTGGTCCGTGATCTGCTCCGGCTCGAGATAGGTGCTGTTGGCGCCGAAGAGCCGGATCACCCCCCGGTGAGGGTGCTCGAGGCCCGCGACGACGCGCAGCAGCGTCGACTTCCCGGCGCCGTTCGTGCCGAGGAGGGCCACCACCTCACCCTCGGCCACCTCGAAGCTGATGTCCGACAGCACCTGGTTGGAACCGTAGAAGAAGTCGAGATCGTGGACCTGGAGGGCCGGGATCTCCCCGCCCGCCTGGCGCCGCTGCCCCTCGGCGTAGCGTTCGAGCACGCCCTCGATCACGAGGGTGATGTCGCGTTTCACGTAGCGCGAGCCGACCGCCAGCAGGATGCCGCCGATCGCGCACACCGGGGCGATGAGGCTCAGCGCCACGATCACGCCGTTGGCGCCCCCGATCGACTCGCTGATCGCGCCGAGGACGACCGCCCCCGCGAAGCCGCCGAACACGAGCGAGTACACGCCGAACATGGCAAAGCAGATCGTTCGCATCTCGGGAGGCGCAGTCGCCGCCAGGGTGAGGAAGATGCAGATGGCGATCGGCGACACCGCAGCGTTGGCCAGGAACTGGAGGGCCACGACGGCGGGCACGTTGGGCATGAACAGCGAGCCGACATACAGTCCGCCGTAGGCGGTGATGGCGATCCCGGCGATCACGAGCGGTCGCTGCGGGGCCCGGCGGAAGTAGCGGTCGCCGAGGACGTAGGCGCAAGGCAGCCCGAGGAAGGCGGCGAGACCGATGATCGAGTAGATCTCGGTGCGGGTGGCGACGTCGAGACCCCACTTGCGGACGAAGTACAGGTTGCCGAAGAGCGGGGCCGCGGTGCCGGCGAAGCCGAGGATGGCCACGGCCACCAGCTCGTAGTAGAGCGAACGGATCCGCAGGAGCCGGGTGACGGCCGAGCCGAGCAGCACCCGGGGCGCCTGTCCCTGTTGGGTCTGCAGGTCCATGCCCGAGGCCTTCAAGATGTGGCTCGACTCGTTTTGCCCCTTGTCGGGCTCGCGCAGGGTGAAGAGCGAGAGGCCGATCGGGATGCCCGCCAGGCCCACCAGGAGCCCCCAGCGCCAGTCGTTGGTGGCGGACACGATGAGCCCGAAGGCCAGGATCCCGATGGTCTGGGAGAGGGGGTCGGAGATGTTGTGCCAGCTAAAGACCCGGCCCCGTCCCTCCGTCGGATAGGCGTCGGACAGGTACGAGTTGTGCACGGTGTTGTTGACGCCGTAGCCGACCGAGGCGATCAGGTAGAGGAAGACGAACCACCACACGTTGGGCGAGAGCCCCATGAAGGGGGTGGCCACGGAGAAGATGATGAGGGCGACGGCGGCAACGTTGCGGCGGCTGCCCCGGTCGGCGAGCAGCGCCAGGGGCACGGCCCAGAGCAGCTGGGCCACCGACGCCACGAACGTCACGGCGCCGAGGGCGGCATCGTGGATGTGGAACGAATGCTCGAGGTTGTTGCCGATGAGGGCGATGCCGTTGTTGATGGTGCCGGGGATGAGCGCGGCGACGGTGAGCAGGACGAGCGGAGCGGTGCCGGACTGCCGCAGGATCGAGGCCAGGGCCGGCGGTCGACCCTCCCCGGTGCCCGGCATCATCACCGCGTCGGCCACCTGCTCGTGCACCGGACGCCTGGCGATGCTCTCCTTGAGCAGCTCGTCGGGGACCGCGAAGTCGAATACCAACGGCTCCCCCATAGCGAGAGAGTATCCGTGACGCCGCAGTCAGGGACAGCGACCCGGCAGCTCGACCAGGCTGCGGGCGGTCCGATCGGCTTCGCCGGCGAGACCGCCGTAGGCCGCGGCGACCGCCGGGTCGGGGCGCACCCGGTCCACCACCGGATCGACGTCATCGATGGACACCGCGCGCCCGACGGCTCGCCACGTGATGACGGCGGCTCCGGCGAGCGCGGCCAGCCCGGAGCGGCGCCGCACGCCGGACCGCCCGGTGATCCCCGTGAGGATCTCCACCCACGGGTGGAGATCGCCGCCGGCGGCGAGCGCGATCTCGCCACCGGCGTCGAGACCGCGCTCGCCGCCGAGAAGCTCGAGGCTCCGGCGGACGTCCCACGCGACACCCTCGATGGCCGCCCGCGCCAGGTCGCCGGCGTGGTGTGCCGGCGACAGGCCGACCAGGGCGGCCCTCGCCTCGTCCCGCCACCATGGTGCCCGGGCGCCTCCCATCCAGGGGGTCATCCAGAGGCCCCGGGCCCCCGGAGGACTGGCGGCCGCCAGATCGGCGAGCTGGGCCGGCGACCGACCCGTGAGGGCGGCGAGCCACTCGAGCAGCGACCCCGCGGCGGCCAGTCCGGCCTCGAGGATCCAGCCCTCCAAGGCCCCCCTCGTGACGCTCAGGCCCTCCGGCACCGTTCCCGGCCGGACCGGCACGGGGAGGGAGGCGTTCGCGGTCGTCCCCCACGACACCATCGGCCGCGCCGCGCCGGCCCCGCTTCCGAGCACCTCGCAGGCGCGATCGCCCGCGCCCACCACCACGGGTATGCCCGCCGACAGGTCGAGCTCGCCGGCGGCCGCGGGGAGGAGCGGGCCGGCCACCGCATCGGAGGCCACCACGGGGGGCAGGAGCGCCGCAGCGGATCCGGCGAGCTCGCTCACGGGCCGGCCGGCGGCCGCGTAGAGGCCGCTCGCCGACGCCAGAGTGGGATCGGTGACCACCGAGCCGGTCAGCCGCCCGACCACGAGATCGCGGGGCGCCAGGATCCACCTCGCCGCCGCGAGGCGGCCCGGCTCGTGCGAGGAGAGCCATGCGACCTTGGCGGCCACGGACCGTGCGTCCAGGACCGCGCCCGTGAGCTGGTGGGCCGCCTCTGCACCCCCGAGCGACCCGGCCAGCACCCGGGCCTCCTCGCCGGCGCGGGCGTCCGACCAGACGAGCGCCGGCCCGAGGGCGCTCCCCTCGGCGCTGACCGGGACGAAGGTCTGCCGGGCCGCGGCGAACCCGATCGCCTCGACGGGCCATCGGCGGCCGTGCGGGCCGCCCCGCCCACCCCGGGCCTCGGCGGCGGCCGCCCGTAGGGATGTCCACCAGCCCTCGGGGTCCTGCTCCGATCGCCCCGGCCCTGGGTGCGAGACGGCGACGGCGCAGCGGCCGAAGCCCCGCAACCCGTCGACGTCCCACAGCCCCACCTTGGTGTGGGTGGTTCCGAGATCGACCGTGAGGATCACGGGATCGCGTCGCCTACGCGGGATCGATCAGGGGGAGGCGGCGTGCACGATCTCGGCGATCGCCTGCGCCGTCCCCCCGGGGTCCGGGTCTTGGTAGATGGACCGGCCGATCGCCAAGCCCCCTGCCCCGCCGCGCATGACGTCGAGGGCCTCGGCGAGGAGGCCCTCTCGGCCCTCGGCGCGACGAGGTCCGCCGAGGAAGAGGACGGGAGCACCGACGCTCGCCACGACCCGCCCGACCGCCGAGACCCTGTCCCGGCCGGGTCGTGCCTCGGGAACCGGGACCTTGAGCAACGGAGCCCCCATGTCGTGGGCGACGACCGCGGCGAGGACGACGTCGTCGAGTCGACGCGACATGGCTCCGTCTCGCCACGACACCGCCTCGACCATGGCCTCGAGGCCGGCCCTCCGGGCCTCCTCGAGCACCTTGCCGAGCAGCTCGAGCGCCTCGGACGTCAACGGGGACGAGAGGTCGATCCGGGTCATGTGCTTGACCCCGTCGAGCCCCGACTCGGCGGCGCGACGCACGGTGGTGACGAGCCGATCGTCCAGCTCGAAGACCGAGCCTGCGAGACCCGTACGGTTGAGGGACAGATAGCAACGATGACCCGGGCCCGCCGACCCGGACGCCCGCAGGTCCTCGAGAGGCTGCACCGAGGCAAGCAGGCCGTCGCAGTGCACCAGCGCCTTGCCGAGCGCCGCGCACAGCTCGTGATAGGGCTCGATGGTGACGACTCCCCGGGCTCGGTGGTCCGCGGCCAGGATGAGCGCCGGGACGCGGCAGCGGTCCCTTGCCGGACGACATGGCGCGGTCAGCCCGCTCCGGGCGGGTCGATCCCCGCCAGCCGGAAGAGCACCTTGGCCAAGGACGAGAAGTCCTCCCGGCCGTAGCCGGCGGTGGATGCGGCGGCGAGCGCCTGCCGCGAGGCGGCGGTCGAGACGAGCGGCACGCCGGCCGATGCGCCGTAGGCGAGCGCCAGGTCGAGATCCTTGGCCATGAGATCCGTCATGAAGCCCGGTTGCCACCCGTTGGAGGCGGGGCTGTCGGGGACCACCCCGGGCACCGGAAGCCTCGTGCGCACGGCCACGCAGTCGCCGGTGGCGTGGGTCAGGACCTCGTGGAGCTTGGCCGGGTCCGCTCCCGAACGCGTGGCCAGCGCGGTCGCCTCGGCGGTGGCGAGCATCTGGGCCGCGTAGATGAGATTGTTGCAGAGCTTGACCACCTGGCCCATGCCGGGCCCCCCGACGTGGACGATCAACCCCGCGAAGGGCTCCATGGCCGGCCGCGCCGCGTCGAGGTCGGCCTCCTCGCCCCCGACCATGAGCGTGAGGGTGCCCCGGGCGGCTCCGGCCGTGCCGCCCGAGAGCGGCGCGTCGAGATAGCGGGCGCCCACCTCCCCCACCCGTCGGTGCTGCGCCCGTTCCACGTCGGGGTCGATGGTCGAGCAGTCCACGACCAGGTGTCGCGGGCCCAGCGCCGGCAGCATGTCGCCCACCACCTGGACCACGTCGGGGGAGTTGGGCACGCAGAGAAAGACCAGGTCGCTCGCCTCGGCCACCTCGAGCGGGCCCGAGGCCTCGACCGCCCCGGCGTCGACCGCGGCCTCCACCGGTCCGCGGCTCCGTGAGGCGACCACCACGTCGTGCCGGGCGCCGACCAGGTGTCGGGTCATGGGTAGACCCATCGCCCCGAGACCGACAAACCCGAGCTTCATGGCACCTTCCCCTCTGACGTCGGGCCGCGTGGAGCGGTGGGCTCGAGGCCCCTCACGTCGTCACGCGAACTGTGGGAGCCACCGGGCCGTTCCCTCGAGGAGCTCCCCGATCATCTCGTCCTGCCGCCCGAGGTCGATGCGCCCCGCGAGCGGATCGAGGGCGAAGGCCTCGCCGGTCGCCACCCGGTCCCCCGCCAAGGCAGCCTCGACGGTCAATTCCTGCACCTCCACGTGGCGTCGGACCAGCTCGTTGAGCGGCGGCGTGGCACGTGCGACGTCCCGGCCCCGGATCCCCTGGTCGTCGACCACACCGATGCATTCGACGACGACGTCGGGGGGCAATCCGGGGCATTGCCCGGCGTTGGGGACGTTGACCGGCAGCTCCCTCGGGCTACCGGTCACGAGCGAGTCGATGACGGGCGCCGGCAGCTCGCCGGACTGCCAGGTGACAAGCTGGTCGTCGCCGGAGAGCATGGCGTCGACGTGGGCCACGTACTCGCGCTGGTGCTCCTCGCGCCGGGCGATCGACGTGAGCTCGATCCCCCAGTCCTCGCCCCACCCCGACTCCTCCGTGAGGATGAACGGGAGGAACTCCGCGATGTGCCGGTCGCCCGCGGCGGGCAGGAGCCCCCATCGGTCGAAGAGCGACAGCTTGAGAAAGTGGCGCCGCCCGAAATCGAGCGTGGAGAAGGGTTCCGCCTCTGCGCGCTCGGGTCCGGGCGCCAACGCCCGCAGGCCACCGTTGGACTCGACGATCTCGCGGAGGACCTCCCAGCCGCTGCCACCGTCGATCTCCAGGTCGGTCAGCACCGGGAAGTGGTTGACCCCCATGACGGTGGGCCGGACGGCCTCCGCCGGCTTGCCCAGCGCGATCGCCAGATCGAGACAGAAGTTGCCAACCTCGTGGCAGAGACCGACCGTCTTGATCGCCGTCTCCCGGCAGACGGCGCGGGTGAGACAGCTCATGGGATTGGTGATGTTGAGCAACCAGGCGTCCGGGCAGACGTCTGCCATGTCGCGCGCGATGCCGACCAGCACCGGGACGTTGCGCAGCGATCGGTTGATGCCGCCGGGCCCGACGGTGTCCCCCACCGACTGGCGGATCCCGTAACGGGCCGGAGTCTCGAGATCCACGCGCATGGACTCGAAGCCGCCCGTCGAGATCGTGACGACGACGAAGTCCGCACCGTCGAGGGCGCGGCGCTGATCGGTCGTCGTCTCGAAGGTGGCCTTGGCGCCCAGGGCGTCGCTGATGCGCTCCCCCAGGGCCCGCATCGCGCCGAGCGGCGCCGGGTCGATGTCCTCGAGGACGATGTGGCATCCGGCCATCGAGGGGGTGGACAGCAGGTCCGCCAGCAGCTCCGGGGACCACTGGTAGCTGCCACCGCCGACGATCGTGATCTGCGTGTCGCTCATGCGGGTCGCCCCCTGGATCGCGGTCCTCGTCGCCCGGTGTCCCTGCGGCGCCGGACTCCACGTGACGCCGGGTTCACTGTACCGAAGCGCATGTTTTCAGACGACGCCGCAGACGCCGCCGTCGACGTTCACCCCTGCGCCCGTCACGTAACTCGCCCTCGACGAGAGGAGGTAGACCACCAGGTCGGCAAACTCCTGAGCGGCCCCGACCCGCCCGAGGGGGATGTCGGCGTCCCTCGCGATCTGCGCGTAGAGCTCCTCCGGCGAGACGCCGGTGGCCGCCGCACGTCGCTCCCACTGAGCGCTCTCGATGTAGCCCACCAGCACGGCGTTCACCCGGATGCCGGAGGGTCCGAGCTCCTTCGAGAGTGCCTTGGACAGCGCGAGGCCGGCCGCGCGCGACACGGAGGTGGGGGTCGATCCGGCGCCCGGCGTCTTGGCGGAGATGGCCAGGACGTTGACCACCGACCCTCGGGTCCTGCGCAGTTCGTGGAGGGCGAGGCGGGTCAGCCGCACGGCCGAGTGGAGCTTCAGGTCCATGTCCTCGTAGAAGTCGCCGTCCTCGGAATTGGCGAGAAGCTTGGCGCTGCTGCGCCCCGCGTTGTTGACCAGCCCGTCGATCCGGCCGAAGCGTTCCATCGCCTCGTCGACGAAGCGGCGCAGATCGTCGAGCCGGGTCACGTCGGCCGGTACGTCCAACACGTTGCCGCCCGAGGCGCGCAGGTCCCGAGCCGTGGCCTCGAGCCGCTCGACGTTGCGGGCGCAGAGGGCCACCGATGCGCCCTCGGACACGAGGGATCGGCACACCGCCCGACCCAGACCGTCCGAACCGCCTGTCACCAGCACCGCCTTGCCCGCGAGGTCGAGGTCCATCGCAGCGACGGTAGCGCCTGTGTCGGGGTCGAGGCCCGACCCACGGGCCAAGTACCGTCGGCGGCGTGAGCAGCGTCCCGCCTCACGCCGACGAAACGGGGACGGCGCCGGATGCCGAGGCGGCGACGGCTACCCGTCGGCTGATCCTGGCCCTCTCGCTGAGCGTCTTTCTGCTGTGGGCCGGAGCGGGGGCCATCCTCCCCCTGTTGCCCGTCTATCTCCGCCAGCGCGGGGGGTCCGACGCCCTGATCGGTGCCGTCATGGGGGCATTCTTCATTGCCGGCGTCCTCTCCCAGTACCCGGCGGGGCGCCTCGCCGATCGTGTCGGCCGCCTCCAGGTGCTCATCGCCGGGCTCCTCGTGTGCGCGGTGGCGAGCGCGGGCTTCCTCCTCCCCTGGGGCAACGGTGCGACGATTCCCCTGCGCGCCCTGCAGGGCGTCGGCGCCGGGGCGGCGGAGGTCGCGGCGCTGGCCATGGTCGGGGCGTCGGTGCCCCTGCGGTCCCGGGGGGCGGCATTTGGGCGGGTCTACGGCGCGTTGATCGCGGGACTGGCCGTCGGCCCCATGCTCGGGAGCCTCGTGGGGGCGGTGCACATGAACTGGGTGTTCATCACGGCCGCGGCCACCTCGCTACTCGGCATTGTTCCGGTCCTCCGCTACCACGGCCGGGTGACTGCGGCCTCCGCCTCGACCACGCGGGGGGCGAGGCGACCGCCCACGGTGGGCACCCCGTCACCCACGAGGCCGACGGGACCGGGGATGGCGGCCGGGAGGAGCCCTCGCTCTCCCCCTGGCACAACCGGGCGTTCCTCGGCGCCCTCGTCGCCGCTGCGGTCATCGGCCTGACCGGGGGCGTGTACGAGAGCTGCTGGACGCTGCTGCTGCGCGACCGGGGTGCCGCCAACTGGCAGATCGGCCTGTCATGGACCCTCTTCGCCGCGCCGTTCGTGGCCATGTCCCGGCCGGCCGGGTGGCTGGCGGACCACTTCGATCGCCGCGTCGTGGCGGTGGCCGGCCTGGGGTCGTGGGCGGCCTTCCTCGCCATCTATCCGTGGCTGCACATCGTCGGGTTCATGCTCGGCCTGGCCGTGATCGAGGCCGTCAGCGCGGCGGTGACCTATCCGAGCGTGCAGTCGATGCTCACCGAGTCGGTCCCTGCCCGGCGCTCGGGCCACGCCCAGGGCCTGTTCGCGAGCAGCGAGACCGCGGCCACCGGGGTGTCGGCGACGGTCGGAGGAGCGCTGTTCGGAGTGGCCCTCTGGGTTCCCTTCCTGTCCTGTGCGGTGGCGGCCACCCTGCTCACGGTCGTGCTCGCCCTCCTGTGGCGAAAGGCTTCGGGGAGGGTGCCCGGGCCCAGGTCAGCTCTGCAGGTCGGCGACGGCCGCGGCCAGGTCCTCGAGCTCGCCCCGCCACCGCCCGGGGGGCTCCAGGGGGCGTACTACGAATTTGGAGAAGCCGAGGGCGACGAAGTCCTCGAGTAGGGCCCGTAGGGCCGGCAGGCCGGCAGGCACGACGTCGTCGAGCTCCCGGCCCCGGAGCCGGGTGCGCAAGAGCTCCGCCGACGCCCCCCGGGGATCGGATCGCCGATAGAGCACGCTCACGCCGAAGTGCTCGGGACTGATGCTGCGACCCGCCTCGTCGGCGGCCTGGTCCACCACCTGGCGACCCTCGGCCGCCTCCGCGGGAGTGCAGAATGCGGGGAGCCAGCCGTCAAAGAGCCGCCCGCAACGCACGAGCGCCGCCCGGGTCTGGCCACCCGACCAGACATCGAAGGGGTCCTGGACCGGCACGGGCGAGAGCGCGACGTCCTCCAGATGGCCGAGGGCGCCCCGGTAGGTCACCCGCTCTCCGGCCCAGAGCTTCCGGAGCACGGGCATGGCCTCGTCCATCAGCGCACCCCGCTGCCCGGGCGGCGGGCCGACCGCCTCCCGCTCGGCACCCTGCGCGATGCCGGGAACCATGGTGACCAGGCACCGGCCCCCGCTCAACGCGTCGAGCGAGGCGACCGCCTTGGCGAGGCGGAGCAGGTTGCGCCCCGGTAGGAGCATGGTCGTCCCGAGCTTGAGCCCCGGGCTCCGCCCTCCGAGCCAGGCGAGACCGACGAGGGGATCCACCGTCGCTCCCGTCAGGATCTCGGGCAACCAGATGGAGTCGAATCCGAGCTCGTCGAGGTCGTCGGCCAGGACCGCCAATTCCTCCGGGCCGGTGGAGGTCCCCGCGCCGATGCCGATACGCACCTTCATGGCCTCACGCCCTCCTGTCCGTCCTCGCGGTACAGCTCGAACCCGTCGTAGGTGAACGCGGGCGAGACGGTGCACCCCACCAACGCGAACACGCCGAGCGGGGTCGCACGCTGCCAGGCACCGGGGGGCACGATCACCTGAGGAGTCTGCCCGTCGTGCAGATCCGGCCCCAGCACGTGACGCCGCTCCGCCGCCGATCCGGGGTCGATCACCAGCTCGAGCGGATCTCCGAGGTAGTGGTGCCAGATCTCGGTCGCATCGATGCGGTGCTGGAGGGAGCGCTCCCCACGGCGGAGCAGGTAGTAGATGGCGCTCCCGCTCGACCGCTGCCCCGGAGCGCTCTCGGCCCTCCACGTGCGCCGGAACCACCCTCCCTCGGGATGCGGCTCGAGGGACAGAAGATCGATGAGGTCGTGCCCGTCGCTGCCCAGCTCATCGGAGCTCGCCGGGGCGGGCCGCGGGTCGGGCCCTCGGGGCACGCTCACACCGGAGCCGAGCGAAACGCCGACAGAGCCCGGTCGATGCCCGCGTCGTCGACATCGTGATGGGTCACCAGCCGCACCACCCCGGGAGCGATGGACCCTGCGAGTATCCCCTGCGCCCCGAGATGCTTGAGGAGGAGGGCGGGATCCGGGTGGCGGAAGGTGACGATGTTGGTACGCACCGCTCGGCGCGCGGGTGCTCCCTCCGGCCAGCGTTGCTCGATCCCGTCACGGAGCCGGGCGGCCCGCCGGTGGTCCTCGGCCAGGCGCTCGACCATGCTCCCGAGGGCGACCAGACCCGCTGCTGCGAGGACCCCGGCCTGGCGCATCGCCCCGCCCAGGCGCTTTCGCTCCAGCCTGGCCTCGGAGATGACGTCCCTCGGTCCGGCGAGCAGCGACCCGACCGGGGCGCAGAGGCCCTTGGACAGGCAGCTCATGACCGTCGTCGCAGGCCGGGCCATCTCCTCGGCCGAGACGCCCGTGGCGACCTCTGCATTGAAGAGCCTGGCGCCGTCCATGTGCATCGGGACCTCCGGCGCCGCAGCCCGCAGGGCTGAGAGGTCCTCGGGGGACCACGCCGCGCCGCACGCCGCCATGTGGGTGTTCTCCACGCAGACCAGGCACACGGGGGGCTGGTGGTAGAGGCTCGCATCTACCAGGTCCCTGAGGGTCTCTGGGCTCAGCATGCCCCCGGGGTCGTCGAGGGGGTACAGCTGGACACTGGCATTGACCCCGCTCGCCCCGGCCTCGTAGGCGACCACGTGCTGGCGGCGACCGGCGACGACGAGCTCGCCCCGCCGGCCGAGCACTCGGAGGGCCAGTTGGTTGGCCATCGTGCCCGACGGGACGAAGACCGCCGCATCCTTGCCGACGCGCTCGGCATAGCGCTCCTCGAGCTCGTTGACGGTGGGGTCCTCCCCGTAGCCGTCGTCTCCGACCTCGGCCTCCGCCATGGCGCGCCGCATTGCGGGGGTGGGGCGGGTCACCGTGTCGCTGCGCAGGTCGACGACGGGCGCACGGACGGGGGCGCCGGCCGGCGAGGGCCCGACGAGAGCGGACGGCTCCGTGGCCGGAGGACCAACGGATGGGGAGGTCATCCCCTACGAGCGTACCGACGCTCGCCGCTTTTGGTCACGCCTGCCCCGGGGACCGGGGCTCGGCCAATACCTCGTGAGATCTTCAGATACCCTCCTGGTAGCACCAGTGGTACGACCGATTCGCACCGGTGTGCGCTCGCCCACGACGCTGGTTTAGGATCTCCGAATGGCGGCGGTGCGACCCGCAGGTGCATGGGGACCCCTCGGGTTGATCCTGCCTACCTTCCCACAAGGGAAAACTTCCCGTAACAAAGGTACTACCTATGGTACTACCGGTGGTGGTGCGACCAGGCTGCTACCCGACGTCGCCGCCACCGCCCGTGCGGCCGAGGCTCTTGGCGCCGGGGCACTGTGGGCCTGCGACCACCTGTACTGGTCCGGTCCGGCCATGGAGTGCCTCACGGCCGTGACGGTGGCGGCGACCGCCACCAGACGGGTCCCGGTCGGCTCCTGCGTCCTGCAGCTGCCGTTGCGGCGAGCCCCCGTGGTGGCGAAGCAGGCCTCGTCGTTACAGATCCTCTCCGGCGGCCGCTTCGTCCTGGGCGTGGGAGTCGGGAGCCATCCCGGCGAGTACGAGGCAGCAGGCGTCGATTTCGCCACCAGGGGTCTCGCGATGGACGCCGCCCTCCGGAAGCTCCGCCTCGCCTGGGCGACCGCTGCCGGGCCCGTCGGGAGCGCCAGTCCCGGGTACCGCCAGCTACCCGCCTCCGATCCCGTGCCCATCTGGGTGGGCGGCTCGAGCACCGCCGCGATGCGACGGGCCGCCCGTGACGGTGACGGCTGGATCCCCATGTTCCTCGACACCGGGGCCTACCGGGCACGCCTGGCTCAGCTGCGAGAACTGGCGGAGGCCTACGGACGGCCCGCCGACGCCGTGCTCCCCGCCGTGGTGGTCTTTCTGCGCACCGCGGACGGGGCGGGCGCGGTCTCCCGCACACGTGCCGCCCGGGAGCAAGGGTGCGCCTGGCTGTCCAGCCTCTACCGGCTCCCTCCCAAGGCCTTCGCTCGCCACCTGCTCGCCGGGAGCGCCGAGCGGTGTGCCACCGAGATCCGGGAGTACTTCGAGGTGGGGGCCCAGCACGTGGCGGTCATGGTGGCGGCCGACGATCCGCTGCCTCACCTCGAGGCCGTGCTCGAGGCCCTCCGCCCCCCGAGGCGCCCGGACGGCCTCGAGCCGGGCCCCAGGTCGCGTTGTCAGCAGGAGATTGGCCAGCCACAGATTGCGGGAGTAGGCGGATGACCATGCAGCCAGTGTCCATCCTCGGCGTCGGAATGACGGATCTGAGCCGGCGAGATCTCACGCCGGAGCAGATGGCCGAGCAGGCCGTCGCCGAGGCCCTACGTGACGCCGAGGTGCCCGTCGAGTCCATCGGCCTCGTCCTCGTGAGCAATGCGCTCGGTGGCAGGCTCTGCGACCAGGGCTGCATCCGGGGGCAGAGCTGGCTGCGCAAGGCGGGCCTGTCCAATGCCGGGACGATCAACATCGACAACTCCTGCGCCGGGGGCTCCTCCGCGGTCCATCTGGGCGTGCTGGCCGCCATCGCCCACGACCGACCCGTGCTCGTCGTTGGCGTGGAGAAGATGTGGACGGGAGATCGCGCGGCGACCCTGGCGGGCATCGAAGACGGCCTGCCGCGGGACTACCGGGCGGACATGCACGGCCGGACAGACGTCGCCGACAATCCCGGGGGCAGCATCCTCATGGGCCTCAACGCCCGCTGGGCGCGCCAGCACATGGAGGAGCGGGGCACGACCGTCGAGCAGATTGCCGCCGCCGCCGTCAAGGCCCGGCGGCACGCCTCGCTCAACCCGCTGGCTCAGGTGCACAAGGAGGTAACCCTCCGAGAGGTGCTCTCGGCGCCCCCGGTGGCGGGCGTCCTCACGCGTCCGATGTGCAGCTCCTTTACCGATGGGGCGGCCGCACTGGTCCTCGGCGGGCCGGCGGTTCCGACCGGCGACAGGGGCGCCCGTATCATCGGCTCCGTGGCCCGTTCCGGATACGGACAGCTCGACTACCACGACCGGCTCGACGAGGTGGCGGGCGAGGCGTGGGACAGCTTCGGGATCGGTCCCGAGGACTTCGACCTCATCGAGCTGCACGACGCCACGAGCGCCGAGGAGCTCTACGCCCTCGAGTCGCTCGGGTTCTTCGCCCCCGGCGAGGCCGGTCCGGCGACGCTGTCCGGTCGCACCTGCCTCAGCGGCCAGGGGATCACGGTCAACCCGAGCGGGGGTCTCGTCGCCCGGGGACACCCCTTGGCGGCGACCGGGCTGGCGCAGATCATCGAGCTGGCGGTCCAGGTCGGGGGCAGGGCCGGAGCCCGTCAGGTCCCGGGCGCCCGACTGGGCGTGGCGGTCAACACGGGCGGGGTCATCGAGGGCGACGCGGCCTTTGTCGGCGTGCACGCCGTGGCCGGCGCCTGATCCGTGCCCGGCTTCGTCGTCACCGGTTGGGGCATGTCGGTGCCCGAGAAGGTCCTCACCAACCAGGACCTCGCGCAGACCCTCGACACGAGCGACGAGTGGATCATGGAGAGGACGGGGATCAGGGAGCGCCGGGTCGGCGGCTCGACGTCGGTGCTGGCGATCGAGGCGGGCCAGGCGGCGCTCGAGCAAGCGGGGGTCGATCCGGGCGACGTGGACTTCGTGCTGCTCGCCACGACCACGCCCGACGCCCTGGTCCCCGCCACCTCGGCCACCGTGCAGGACGAGCTTGGCATCGGCGGGGGTGCTTTCGATCTCAACTCCGCCTGCTCGGGATTCGTCTACGGGCTCATCACTGCGAGCGGGCTGATCGCGACGGGGGCGCGCCGGGTGCTCCTCATCGGGGCCGACTGCCTGAGCAAGATCGTCGACTGGAACGACCGCTCGGTCTCGGTCCTCGTCGGCGACGGTGCGGGGGCCGTGCTGCTCGAGGCCACCGACGGGCCCGGCAGTCTCCTCAGCTGGAACGCCGACGCCGACGGATCGCTCCGGCATCTTCTCAAATGCGACCACGGGGGGTGGCTCTACATGGACGGCAAGGAGGTCTTTCGCCGGGCCGTCCGGCTGGTCGTCGACTCGGCGGAGCAGGCCGTTCGCGACGCCGGTCTCGAGATGGACGACATCGCACTCGTCGTCCCCCATCAAGCCAACCTCCGCATCATCCAGGCCGCCTGCCAGCGTCTCGGCATTCCCGAGGCGCGCGCCTCGGTGGTGATCGATCGCTACGGCAACACCTCGGCAGCCTCTATTCCCCTGGCTTTGGTGCACGCGATCGACCAAGGGCGGGTCCACGAGGGTGACCGCCTCCTCCTGACCGGATTCGGAGGGGGCATGACCTGGGCGAGCGCCGTCCTCCGCTGGGGGCAATGACGGATCACGCTCCGTGCCGTCCTACGCTTTGGACCATGAGGGCCAGGGACGCCAAAGGGGTCGGGGGCCCGTCGTGAGCCTGGCCGGCCGAGATGGCTTGACGCTCGTCGTGCTCGCAGGTGGTCGGGCACGGCGCTACGGAGGTTGCAAGCCCCTGGCCCCGGTCGGGCCCAACGGCGAGGCGGTGCTCGACTTCGCAGTCGGCGACGCCCTGGCCGGGGGATTCGACACGGTGGTCCTGGTCGTGAACCCCGATACGGGGCCTTCGATCCGCTACCGGGTGGAGCGGGCCTGGCCCTCGGGCCTCGATGTCCGGTTCGCGGTGCAGGAGCGCCCCCTCGGCACCGTCCACGCGGTGCTCGCCGCCGCCGACCACCTGATCGAGGGTGCGCCCTTCGCCGTGGCCAACGCCGACGACATCTACGGGGTCTCGGCCCTCGCCACGCTCGCCGAACACCTGGTGACCGCCGCCGACGACAACGCCCTGGTCGGGTTCCGGCTGAAGAATTCGGTCGTCTCCGACGCCCCCGTGACGCGAGCCCTCTGCCACACCCGCGACGGATGGCTTGCGTCGATCCACGAGCGGCGCCAGGTCCACCCCGACGGATCCGGCGGCTTCGTCTCCGACGATGGGTTGGAGCCCTCCCGCATCGACGCCGACGAGCTCGTCTCGGTGAACCTCTGGGGATTCGCCCCAGGGATGCGCAAGACCCTCGAGGCCACCATGGCGGCGGCGGCGGATGTCGACGAGGATCGCGAGGTGCTCCTGCCCGAGATGGTCGAGGAGATCGTCGAGGGCCGCGGCCCGGCCGGCGCCAACGGCGCGCCCTTTGCGGTCCTCCAGACCGAGTCCCGTTGCATCGGGGTCACCCATCCCGGAGACCTCGGACTCGTGCAGGCCGAGCTCACCCGGCAGGTGGCCAACGGTGAGCGCGCCGCATCGCCCTGGGAGGGCGCCTCGAGCCCCTCGACCGGTCGGTCCACCGCGGGCTGAGGCCTCGGGCATGTCGAGGACCCGGCGACTCGTCATCGCCCTGGTCATCAATTTCGTCCTCGTCATCGGTCAGGTCGTCGCCGGGCTGGCGGCCCACTCGACCGGCCTCCTGTCCGACGCGGGACACAACCTGACCGACGCGGCGAGCGTCGTCCTCTCGCTCCTGGCGGTCCGCTGGGCCCTCCGGCCGAGGACGCCGACCCGCTCGTTTGGGAACTTCCGCGGCACCATCCTGGCCGCTCTCGTCAACGCCGCCTCGCTCGCTGCGGTGACCGTGATCATCGTCGTCGAAGCCGTCCGCAGGCTCATCCATCCCGTCGCGGTGGACGGCAGCATCGTCGTGCCCGTGGCCGCCGCGGCCATCGCGGCCAACCTTCTCGCCGCACTCGTGCTGCACGAACGTAGACGGGACCTCAACATGCGCTCGGCCATGGTCCACATGGCCGCCGACGCGCTGTCCTCGCTCGTCGTGCTCGTCGCCGGGGCCGTGATCCTGCTCAGCGGGTCCAACGCCTGGGACCGCCTCGACCCGGCGGCGTCCCTCGTCGTGGCCGTGCTGATCGTCGCCGAGGCGGTGCGCCTCCTCAAGGAGAGCGCCGAGGTTCTCCTCGAGTCGACCCCGGCCGACGTCGACCTCCCGACCCTGCAACACGCCATCACCGAGGTGCTCGGCGTGGACGACGTCCACGACCTCCATGTCTGGAGCCTCTCGAGCGAGTACCGGGCCCTGTCGGCGCACGTCGTGCTGACCGGCCACCCGACCCTCGAGCAGGCGCAGGAGGTCGGCAAGCACGTGCGCGCCGCCGTGGAGGCCCCGTTCGAGATCGCCCACACCACGTTCGAGCTCGAATGCGAGCGGTGCGCCGACGAGATCGACCCCTGTGGCGTGGACCGTCGGCATCCCACGGGGCCGGCGCTCGTGTTCCCGACCGTCACCGGCGAGTCACCGGAGCCCGGGACCGGGACGCGACGCAGCCCCGAGTAGCCGACCGGCCGAAGCCGCCGCGCTCCTCGGGACCACGCCAGGGGACGACTGGTGTTCCGGGCCGAAGGCCGTGTCGGACAGCCTCCGCCCAGTTGACGAGCCGGCCGCTCCAGGGAAGGAACCCGCCCGCCACACCCGCCATCTCCTCCGGTCGTCCTCACCCCGGGACACGGCCCGGCACCGAAGCGTCGCCCCGCCGCAGGCCTTTCGGTCCTACCGACGAGACCGGCAGGTTGCCCTGGGGCTCCCTGCCGAGGCTCCCATGGCCAGCCTCTCGGCCGCCCTTGGGGTCACCGCCCGGGGTTGAGACAACCGGTTGACGGCAGCCTGTACCTCGGGGTCGAGCCGGTCAAGAGGAGTTCGGAAAATCCAGACGTTGTCCACACGAGTTGTGCAACGATCCCCACCCCCCTGCCCCGCCATCCCCAGTTCACCCGGAGTTCGTCCCCAGTTCATCCCCAGGGCCCGGCTACTCCGGGGTGACGTAGGCGGCGTGGATCCCACCGTCGACCAAGAAGGCGCTGGCCGTCACGAAGGACGCGTCGTCCGAGGCGAGGAAGGCCGCGGCGGCCGCGATCTCCTCGGGCTCGGCGAACCTGCCCATCGGCACGTGGACCAACCTCCGGGCGGCTCGCTGCGGGTCCTTGGCGAAGAGCTCGCGCAACAGCGGGGTGTTGACCGGGCCGGGGCACAGGGCGTTGACACGGATCCCCTGGCGGGCGAACTGCACGCCGAGCTCCCTCGAGAGGGCGAGGACCCCGCCCTTGGACGCCGTGTAGGAGATCTGGCTGGTGGCCGAGCCCATCTCGGCCACGAAGGAGGCGGTGTTGATGATCGAACCTCCCCCGCGGCGCAGGAGGTGAGGGATGGCGGCACGGCAGCAGAGGTAGACGGACGTGAGATTGCCTCGCTGCACCCGCTCCCACGCGCCGGGATCGGTCTCCAAGATCGACCCGTCCTCCGGCGGAGAGATGCCGGCATTGTGGCAGCAGACGTCGACTCCTCCCACGGTGGCTGCGATTTTCGTGTAGAGGGAATCCACCTGCGCCGGATCGGTCACGTCGCACCCGAAGGAGTGCCCGTCGACCGCTCGTGCCACCTCGCCACCGGCGGACTCGTCGATGTCGGCGACGACCACGGTGGCGCCCTCGTCCGCAAAGCGCACCGCCATGGCGCGCCCGATCCCGCTCGCCGCGCCCGTGATGACGGCGACCTTTCCCTGGAGTCGTCCCATCGCAAGAGTGTGGCATGGCCTCTCCGTTAGAGTCCCGTGCCGTGCGAGCGGTGGTGTGTCACGCCCTCGGGGACGTCGAGGGGCTCAGGGTCGAGGACGTCTCGGAGCCCGAGCCCGCCCCGGGACAGGTGCTGCTGCGGGTCCTGGCGGCGGGCGTGAACTACGTCGACGGGCTCATCGTGCAGGGTCGGTACCAGATCCGGCCCGACGTGCCGTACGTGCCGGGCGGCGAGCTGGTGGGCGTCGTGGAGCGGCTGGGGCCGGGCGTGGACACGCCGACCCCCGGACGCCGGGTGGTCGCGCTGAGTGGGTTTGGGGCATGGGCCGAGCGGGTCGCGATCGCCGCGTCGTCGGCCGTCACGGTGCCTGAGGAGCTGGACATCTCCGTGGCGGCGACCCTGACCCAGGCCTACTCCACGGCACGCTTCGCACTGTGCGAGCGCGCCGACCTGCGGCCCGGGGAGAGGGTGCTCGTGCTCGGAGGTGGCGGCGGGGTCGGCATGGCGGCGATCAATCTCGCCTCGGCCCTCGGCGCTCGCGTGGTCGCCACCGGCTCGACCCCCGAGAAGCGGGCCGCCGCGGAGCTGGCCGGGGCCGAATCGACGATCGATCCCGGCAAGGAGCCGCTCAAGGAGCGGGCGCGCGAGCTCACGGGCGGGGCGGGGGCGGACGTGGTCTTCGATCCCGTGGGCGGCGACCTCGCCGAGCCGGCGCTGCGCACCCTGCGAGAGGGCGGCCGCTACCTGGTGATCGGCTTCGCCTCGGGCGACATCCCGCGACTCCCCCTCAACCAGGTGCTGCTCCGCAACCGCTCCGTCGTCGGCGTGGACTGGGGCACGTGGGCCTTCGCTCATCCGGCGGAGCAGCGTCGGCTTCTCGAGGAGCTCGTCGCGATGGTCGTCGCAGGCCGCCTCCGCCCGCCGGTGCCGGCGCGACAGCCCCTCGATCGGGCGCCCGCCGTGCTCCGGGCGTTCCTCGATCGCAAGATGGTCGGAAGGGTGGCGCTCGTCCCCTGACGGCCTGGCCGGCCGACCGACCGGGACCGGAGTCGCTCAGCCCTCCCGGAAGTGCGGGATGACCTTGGTGCCCATCAGCTCGATGGTCTCCATCACCGCCTCGTGGGGGATGCGGTACGGGTTGACGAGACACAGGAGCAGGTCGACGCCGGCCGCCTCGTACGCCCTGCACATCTCGAGGCATTCCTCCGGGGAACCGAGCACGCAGGCGTTGGCCTCCATGAGGTACTCGAGGCTGAGCAGATCCAGCGTGCCCTCCGAGTCGCTCTTCTTCATGTCGGCGGCGTACACGTAGGTCCCGAGGCCCTCCTTGCGCTCGTCCATCCAGTCGCTCAGCGCGGCGATCTGGCGCGCCCCCACCTTGGGGTACCACTCAAAGGACTCCCGGGCGAGCTCCATGGCTCGGTCTCTGCCGCCGGTCGTGCAGAGGGCCATCGTGAACGTGGCGGCCTGGTTGTTGAGGAAGGCGCCCATCGGTTCGGAGCAAACCTTGATGCCCTCCCGGTAGATGTCGATCTTGCGCCGGACCTCGTCGGGAGGCAGCCCGACGGCGAACGAGCAGAGGCCGATGCCGAGCTCGCCCATCTGGCGATGCCCGTCGTCGCTGGTCGTCGCACCCCACACCGGTGGGTGGGGCTTCTGTAGGGGCTTGGGCTGCACCCGCCGCCGGGGCATCTGCCAGTAACGCCCCTCGAACTCGTACTCCTCGTTGGTCCAGCAGCCGATGACGTGGCCGAGCGCCTCCTGCCACATGGGACGGGACTCCGCAGGATCGATGCCAAATCCCTCGAGCTCGATCCGGGTGGCCGACCGCCCGCTGCCCATGTCCACCCGGCCGTTGGACAGAAGGTCGAGGACGGCCACCGACTCTGCGGTGCGCACGGGGTGGTTGTACGGCTTGGGCATGAGCCGGACGCCGTACCCGAGCCGGATTCTCTCGGTCCGGGAGGCGATCGCCCCGTAGAGGACCTCGGGATTCGAGCAATGTGAGTACTCCTGCAAGAAGTGGTGCTCGACCGTCCAAAAGGCGTCCCACCCGAGCCGGTCGCCGGCGATGGCCTGCTCGAGGGTGTCCTGGTAGGCGCGCAGCTCGCTGTCGGGCCCCCACGGCTTGGCCACGGGGATCTCGTAGAACAGGGCGAATTTCATCCGTCGGTACCTTTCTGTCGGACTGCCGGTCGGGTTGCCTGTCGGGCTGCCTGTCGGCCCGTCTCCTGGTCTGTCTGTTGCTCGTGTCGCGTCCGCGGCGGCGGTGCCAGGCCTCGGACCACGTAGTCGCGGACGAACCGGCGCACCGCAGAGGGATCGTCCGTGTCGAAGCTCACCGAGGGCATCACCGCGAAGGAGAGCATCAGCCGGACGATCCACTCGCCCGCCTGGCGACGATCGACCGCCCGGATCTCGCCGCGCCGCTCGGCGGCCTCGAGAAAGGGTGACCAGAAGTCGACCCACTCCTCCACCAGGCGCCCCGTCTGCGCCGTCATGAGGGTGGCGATCAGGCTTTCCTGGTCGCCCGGGGGGCGGAGCGCGAGGGGCCGGTCGCCGAGGTGCTCCCGGATGAACACGGCCGCCTCCGCGACCTGGTCCGCCAGGCTGCGGCGGCGGCGCACGGCGGGCTCGCTGCTCGAGACGAACCGCGTGGCCATGCGGGCCAGGGCGGCGTCGACCAGCGAGGGACGGTCCTTGAAGTACAGGTAGATCGAGCCCCGCGACAGGCCCGAATGGGCGGCCACGTCGGCCATCGAGAACCGGTGCAGACCGAAACGGGACATGCAACGCTCGGCGGCGTCGAGGATCCGCTCCTCGTTGGCCCGCCGGGCGGTCCCCCGGCCGTTCGCCTCTGCGAGGGTCTGGCTGGACATCTGAACAACTTCTATCATCGTGTTCAATTCTTGACAACAGGGGGCACACAGTGCGGGGACTCCGGGACAAGACCGTCATCATCACGGGTGCGGCATCGGGGATCGGGCGGGCGACGGCCGAGCGATTGCTCGAGGAGGGGGCCCAAGTGATGGGCGCCGACGTGGCACAGCCCGCCGGGGTCACGGCGAGCGCACGGTGGGAGTTCCTCGAGACCGACGTCACCGACGAGGCGGCGGTCGAGCGGCTCGTGGCGGCGACCGTCCAGCGCTTCGGTCGAGTCGACGGAGTGGTGACGGCGGCCGGGGTGGCGGGTGCCGGCCCCGTGCACATGCTGGACGCCCAGGAGTGGCACCGGGTGCTCTCCGTGAACTTGACCGGCACCTTCCTGGTCGCCAAGCACGTGATCGGCCGCATGCTGGACCAGCCGGCCGAGGACGGCCGTCGCGGCTCGGTGGTCACCATTGCGAGCATCGAGGGACTGGAGGGCACCGCCGGAGGCAGCGTGTACTGCGCCTCCAAGGGAGGGGTGATCCTCCTCACCAAGAACATGGCCATCGACTACGGGGGGCGGGGCATCCGTGTCAACTCGATCTGTCCCGGATTCATCAAGACGCCCATGCTCGAGTCCGTGTTCGGCATGCCCGGGATGGAGACGGTGCTTGCAGAGATCGAGCACGAGCACAAGCTGCGCCGCCAGGGGCGCCCGGAGGAGATCGCCGCGACGGCCGCGTTCTTGCTGTCCGACGACGCCTCGTTCGTGACCGGCCACGCGTTGGCCGTGGATGGCGGGTACACGGCCGGCAGGGACCATGGGGTGACCGAGCGGCTCGGCCTCTCGGACCCGAGGACCTAGACCGCGTCGCTGGGCTGCTGGATCGGCAACTCCCACGCTGGTTGACTGGGGGCTTCTGACCCCGTCGTGATGAGTGGAGGCGCCCAATGGCCGAACCCAGGCAGCTCGCACAGCGGATGGTCGTCACCCACTTCATCGTCTCCGATGACGTTGAGCGCTCCGCTCGGTTCTACACCGAGGTACTCGGCGGCACGGTGGTCTTCGGCCCAGTGCCCACCAACATCGCACTCGCTAACACCTGGATCATCATCAACACCGGCGGTGGCCCCACCGACGACAAGCCCACGGTCACCCTTGAGACGCCAAGCGACCCCGACCGGGTCAGCAGTTTCCTCAATATCCGGGTCGAAGACATCCAAGCCGCGTACGCCGAATGGAGCGCCCGAGGGGCTCAGTTCCTTACACCGCCAAAACAGCACGCGTATGAGATCCGTTGCTACATCCGAGATCCCGATGGCTACATCATCGAGGTCGGGCAAACCACCGACCCACAGGGAGACTGGTGGCCAGCCGATTGGCCACCGATCAGCGGACGTTCAAACTGACTGTCCACTGCCTCTCGGGCGGCCGATGGCCGCGACCTGATAATCTCCGAGGATGCAGCGCTATACGTGGTTTGTGATGCCGGCCCGGGCTGGGCACGGCAGCGTCACGTTGCGCTGACCTCCGCAGCTCCGAGCCGGCAAGAAGCAGAGGCGACCGCCTCTGCTTTTTTTGTCGCCCTAGACAGGGCAAACCGGCTCGGCATCGGGCGGGTGCGGTTTGCCGAAAGGAATTCCGATGGCATTGGCACCCCGAATCGAACGGCCCGAAGATGCGCTCCGCGATCGCCGCATCGACTGGGTGAGACCGGTGATCTCCCCGGCCCTGCTGCGCCAGGAGGTGCCGCTCGGCGAGAGCGCCGCGGGTGCCGTCCTGCGGAGCCGCGCCGAGGTGTCGGGCATCCTGGACCGCCAAGATGATCGGCTGCTCGTCGTGGTGGGGCCTTGCTCGGTGCACGACCCGGCGGCCGCCATGGAGTACGCGGCGAGCCTCCGGAGGACGGCCGAGGTGGTGCGGGACGCGCTGTGCATCGTCATGCGCGTGTACTTCGAGAAGCCCCGCACCACCCTGGGCTGGAAGGGCCTGATCAACGATCCGCGCCTCGACGGAAGCTTCGAGGTCAACGAGGGCCTGCGCACGGCGCGGCGGCTCCTCGTCGACCTGCTGGACCTCGGGTTGCCCGTGGGCTGCGAGTTTCTCGACCCCATCATTCCCCAGTACCTGGCGGACGCCGTGAGTTGGGGTGCCATCGGCGCACGCACCACCGAGAGCCAGGTCCATCGGCAGCTCGTGAGCGGGCTGTCGATGCCGGTCGGCGTCAAGAACTCGACCGACGGCAACGTCCAGGTGGCGGTCGATGCCGTACGCGCCGCCGGGGCCCGACACGTCTTTACCGGCGTGACCGACGACGGGATCGCCGCGATCTTCGCCACGACCGGCAACCCCGACGCGCACGTCGTCCTCCGGGGTGGCAGCGGGGGACCGAACTACGACGCGGCCTCGGTGTCCGACGTACTCGAGCGCCTGTCGTCCGCCGGCCTCCCTCAGAGGGTGGTGGTCGACGCCAGCCACGGCAACAGCGGCAAGGACCACCGCCGCCAGTCGACCGTCGCTCGGGAGGTCACCCTTCGCTGTGCCGCCGGCGACCGCGGGGTCGTGGGCGTGCTGCTCGAGAGCTTTTTGGTGGAGGGGCGCCAGGATCTCGAGCTCGGGCGGGCCGGCGTGCTCACCTACGGACAGAGCATCACCGACGCCTGCATGGACTGGCCCACCACGGAGGGCGTCCTCCACCAGCTCGCCGACGGGGTGCGCAGGCGGAGACACCTCAGCCCTCTGACCTGCGCTCCTGGACGAGGAGATCACGTCTGACGTAGGTTGCCTGCAAAGACCCATCGCTCCCCGCGCTGGCACGGGACCCTCTGAGATCGCTCCTCGAGCCAGCGCGGGGCCGATGGCGTCTGCTGCTCCCGCTGGCGTCAGGAGGCGGCGTTGGAGCCCAGCACCGCCGAGCTCCCGACCACAACGTCAGGACGACGTCCCCGGTCCGCCCGCCTCGTGCTCGTCGAACCTCCGGTAGCGAAGCAGCACGACCCCGTTGCCGAAGGTGCGGGCCTCGGCCAGGCGCAGCCTTGTCGTCCCCTCCGGCGGATCGAAGAGGCGACGCCCCTTTCCGAGCACGATCGGGTGGACGTAGATCCGGTACTCGTCGATCAGGTCGTGGCGCATGAAGGAACCGGCGAGGATGGCCCCACCGACCACGAGATCGCCACGGAATCTCCGCTTGAGCTCTTGGACCTCTTGGACCTCGACGTCGCCGACCACGCTCGCGTTCCAATCCGCATGCTCGAGCGTCCGCGAGTACACCACTTTGGGCATCTCCCGCCAGATGCCCGCAAACTCGACCATCGGTGGGGTGCTCGAGGGATCCCGATCGGCCCCTCGAAGTAGCCGTCGAGCGACACCGACATCATGAGGATGATCTTGCTCATCGCGCCTCTCCGGGCGAGCGCCCGCGGAGGGGGGCAATCGCCTCGTGACGACCGGGCCCGGTGCTCGTCGCGTCGACGCGTTCAGCCCATGGCATAGCGGTCGGCCACGTCCAGCGCCCGGTCGAGGATCTCTATGGCCTCCGCCACCTCCTGGTCCGAGATCGTGCACGGAGGCACGACGTGCAGGCGGTTGTGGACCGTGAGGGGGAGGACGCCCCCCTCGAGGCAGGCCGAGGCGAAGGCGGCCATGGCCTCGCTGCTCCCTCCGTAGGGCGCCAACGGCTCTTTGGTGCGGCGGTCTCTCACCAGCTCCAGCGCCCAAAACACGCCCAAGCCCCGCGCCTCTCCGACGGACGGGTGGCGTGCCGCGAGCTCGAGCAGGCCCGGGCCGAGGAGCCGCTTGCCAATGTCCGCGGCGTGGGTCACGATCCCCTCGTCCCGCATGGCGGTCATGGCCGCCACGGCCGCGGCGCAGGCAAGGGGGTGCCCGGAGTACGTGAGGCCCCCCGGGTACGGCCGCTCGGCAAAGGTGGCGGCGATCGGCTCGGAGAGCACGACCCCGCCCAGCGGCACGTACCCCGAGTTGACCCCCTTGGCAAAGGTGATGAGGTCGGGCGCCACGCCCCAGTGGTCGGCGGCGATCCACTCCCCGATCCGGCCGAACCCGCACATCACCTCGTCGGCGATGTAGACGATGCCGTAGCGGTCGCACAGCGCCCGGACCCCCGCCAGGTAGCCGGGCGGCGGCGGCAGGATGCCGGGGTTCCCGGGGACGGTCTCGAGGATCAGCGCGGCGATGGTGGCCGGCCCTTCCATCTCGATGACCGCCTCGAGATGCTGGAGCGCCCGCGCCGACTCCTCGGCCTCGTCCGCCGACCCGAAGGGTGATCGGTAGAGGAAGGGCCCGAAGAAGTGCACGACCGCCTCGTTGCCCTGGTCGCTCGGCCAACGGCGGGCGTCGCCGGTGAGCTGGATCGAGAGGGAGGTCGCACCGTGGTAGGAGCGATAGGCCGCCAGCACCTTGAGACGGCCCGTATGGACGCGGGCCATCCGGACGGCGTGCTCGACCGCCTCGGTGCCCGCATTGGTGAAGAAGACCCGGTTGCCCTCGCCGGGCGCGAGCTCTGCGATCATGCGGGCCGCCGTCCCCCGCTCGGCGTTGGCATGCTGCGGGGCCACGGTGCACAGCCGCTCCGCCTGTTCCGCGATGGCGGCCACCACCGCCGGGTGCCCGTAGCCGATGTTCGCGTTGACCAGCTGCGACGAAAGGTCGAGGTAGCGCTTGCCCGCGTAGTCCCAGACGTAGGACCCCTCGGCTCCCGCGAGGGGGAGGGGGTGGACGTTGTCCTGGGCGGACCAGGAGGTGAACACGTATTGGCGGTGCTCTTGGACGACACGATCCCCGGCCGGGGGATCGGGTGTCGGCATCGGCGCTGGGCTCATGGGGCGATCCTTGCACTGCGGCCCCTCGGGCCGCACGCCCGAGCTAGGAGGAGGCCGGAGCGGCGCTCGGGGCCGGCTCGTCGCCGGGCGTCGGGCCGTCCGTCCCCCGCCCCTGCCCCCCCACAACCCGGTCGGGCTCGGGGAGGAACTGGGTGATGACGAAGGCCACGACCACCGCCACGATGACCACCGGCGTGGCGGCCAGCGCGTCTCGGGCGAGCAGCAGCACGGGCAGGAGGACGGCGGCGACCGGGAGGCGGAGCATGGCAGCGGTCATCGCACCCATGCCCGCGGCGACTCCCGGCACGAGATCGAAGCCCGGCAGGTGCGAGGTGGCCACGCCGATCACCGCTCCCAGGAGGAGGGCAGGGAAGATCGGCCCGCCGCGGAAGCTGCTGAGCGACACCGCGTAGGCGAGGGACTTGAAGATCAAGAGGATCACGAGCGTGCTCACCGCCCAGGTGCCGGCAGAGCCGACCAGCGGACCGATGAAGCTCTGTCCCGAGTACAGGATCGTGTTCTCGGGACGGCCGCTGGCGTAGGCGTACGCCACGACGATGCCGGCCACGGCGAGGCCGGCCAATGGGGTGGCGAGGACCGGACGCGGCTTGGACAGTCGGTTCAGGCCGATGGCGACGATCCGGATGAGCCATACGAGCAGCGAGGCCCCCACCCCGATCACGATGCACCAGCCGATGTCGGCCAGGGTCGGCCGGGCAAAGGGCGGGAGGTTGGGGATGCCGAGCCCCACCGAGCCGAGCCCGGTCCACGTCCCGAGGCCGATGAAGATGAGCGCCCCCACGCCCGCCGCCAGCAACCCCGGCAGGACGATGAGGGTGAGGAGCTCTCCGCCGAGGCCGATGGCCTCCATGAGGAAGAAGGCCGCGGTCAGCGGGGACCCGAGGACCGTCCCGAGCGCCGCCAGGGCGCCCGAGGCGCCGAGGATCGTCGGCGTCATGGGGTTGGAGCCGCGGAGCGCCCGCTGGGCCACGAACGCCCCCAGCCCTCCCCCGAGGGCGAGGAGGGGAGCCTCCGGCCCGAGCACCAGCCCGAAGCTCAGTGTCGCCAGCGCGGCGGTGAGGGCGCCGGGCAGGGTGGAGGGCGCGGCGGGCGAGGCCGAGAGCCCCTCGACCGGCTCATGACCTCCCCGCCCGGGAAGGAACCGGATGACCAGGCCGACGACGGCTCCGCCGACCAGCATCAGCGGCACCGGCCACCACCGGGGGGGCTGGGAGAATCCTGCGGTCTTGGGCAGGCTCTCGAAGAGCCAGACCTGGAGATGCTCGAAGAGCACGACGAATCCATAGGCCAGGGCGGAGATGGGGGCCCCGATGACGGCGGCCACGAGGAGGATGCGCAGGTAGCCAGGGGTCCGCACGACCGCCAGGAGGTCGGCCGGCGCCGCCGATCCGGGCGTCCGGGGGGCCGGGGCCGCGGGGTGCGGCGCCGCCGGCGCCGGGCGCCGGGCGCGGCCTCGGTACCCTCGCTCATCAGGCCTCTCGGCCGCAGCGCGGCCTCGGGCCGGACCCCCATCGGCCCGACCCGCCCAACCCCGCACGCCGGCCCGTCGGCTCCCGCCTCACTGGTCCCGCACAGTAACCGCGTCGCCCCTTCCCTCCCGGGACCGATGGTCGCCCGGGTCGGCGGGCGGACACTCAACCGCTACCTTCGGTCCTCGTGACCCCTCTGCGCCGCAGCGACCGACCCCGCTTCACGGTGGAGCACGTCCGCTTCGCCCAGGAGGACCCCGCGGCGCTCGTGCGACGTGCGACCGACCTGGCGGCGGCGCACGCCGGCTGGATCACCATGCGACCCGAGGTCCGCGAAACGCGGGAGACCGAGCCCGTCGGGATGTTCGCCGCGCTGCTCTCCGACCGGAGATTCGAGATCCCCCTGTGCTCGTGGGTCGTGGGCCCGCTCACGCGCAAGGGACCTCGCCCCTTTGCGCTCGGGGTGCAGCACAGCACCGGGACCCACGCCGTCGGACGTCTGGCCGACCGCGGCGTGAACGTGGCCGCGGGCTGGCGGACCGTACAGGACCACCCTCGCCGGGGGCTGGTCGTGGAGGCCCCGCTCACGTGTCCCGAGGGGGACATGATCTCCTGGCTGCTCCGGGCGGGCAGCGTGCTCTCGCAGCTCGAGGTGACCGGAAGGTGGGACGCCGAGGTGCACGCGCGGGGTTGACGTTCCCGGCGAGGGGCGGGGAACCCGGGTCGGGCTGCGGACCCGCCGGCAGGCTTCAGCCGGCGGCCGAGCTGCGAGCCGCGCCCCCGTGACGCATCCAGGTCTCGTACATCTCCGCGTAGACGCCCCCGGCGGCCACCAGCTCCTCGTGGGTCCCCACCTCGGCGACCCGACCATCCTCGACCACCACGATGCGGTCGGCCCGCATGGCGGTCGAGAGACGGTGGGCGATCAGGATGGCGGTCCGGTCCTGGAGCAGGACGTCCAACGCGGCCTCGATCTTGGTCTCGGAGGCCAGGTCCAGGTTGGACGTGGCCTCGTCGAGGACGAGCACGCGGGGGCGAGCAACGAAGGCCCGGGCGAGGGCGATGAGCTGCCGCTCACCGGAGCTCAGGGACTGCCCACGCTCGTGGACGATCGTGTCCACCCCGTCGGGGAGTCGCTCCACGAGATCCCCCAGACCCACCCTGGTCACCGCCTCCTCGATCTCCTCGTCGCTGGCATCCGGACGGGCGAAGGCGATGTTGTCCCGGATCGTCCCGGCGAAGAGGAACGGTTCCTGGGGCACCACCCCCAGCTGCCGGCGCAGGGAGTCCAGCGACACCTCCTTCAAGTCGTACCCGTCGATGAGGACACGGCCGGCGGTCGGATCGTAGAAGCGGGTCACCAACTTGGCGATGGTCGACTTGCCCGCTCCGGTTGGCCCCACAAACGAGACGGTCTCCCCCGGGGCGATCTGGAGCTCGACATCGTGCAGCACCTCCACGCCCGGTTGGTACCCGAAGGACACGTCCTCGAGGGCGATCCCGCCGGAGATCGGGGGGAGCTCGAGCGGATGCGCCGGCTCGATGACGGTCGGCTCGGTCTCGAGGAGCGTCCGGAGCTTGGCGATCGAGGACTGGCCCTGCTGGTACGTGTTGTACTGCTGCACCAGCAGCTGGATGGGCTGCAGGAACCGGTTGAGATAGAGGAAGAACGCGACCAGGGCACCGAGGGTCAGGGTGTGGTCGAGCACCATGCTGCCCCCGACGCCGAGCAACACCGCCTGTCCGAGGAAACCGAGCAACTGCGTGCTCGGGCCGTACACTGCGTTGATCTGTGCCGTGTAGTCGTTGGCGTCCCGGTAACGGCCGACGATGTTGCGGTGCCGCAGGACGTTGTGTCGCTGGCGGTTGTGCGCCGTGACGATGCGCACACCTTGCAGGCTCTCGGAGAGGTCCGCGAGCACGAGGGCGATCCCGTCGCGCACTCGGTCGTAGCCGCGCTCGGACGCTCGACGGAACCACAGCGAAAGGATCGTGAGCACCGGCACGATGAGGACGACCGTGATCAGCGCCAGCTGCACGTTGGTGGTGAAGAGGATGATCGTGATCACCACCATCGTCAGCGCCTGGATGGCGAATTGGGCGAGGCCGTCCTGGAGGAGCTGCTGGAGGTTTTCGATGTCGCTCGTCATCCGGCTCATGAGCACGCCGGCCTTTTCCACGGTGAAGAACTCGAGCGACAGGCGCTGGAGGTGGGTGAAGACCTTGACGCGGAGATCGTTCATCACGCCGCGCCGCCAGGCGGCCGGTCACTTGGACCTGGCCTCGCTGGGCCAGCGCCGTGATCCCCACCGACACCAGGTAGAGGGCGGCTGCCGCCACCACGACGAGGAAGTCAGTGTGAGGGGGCGTCATCCCGTCGTTGATGGCCCACTCCGTCAGCTTGGGCCCCGCCTGCTGGGCCACGCTGACGATCGTCACCAGGACGCCCGCCACGACGAGCAGGAGCGGATGCTCGGTCAGCAGCCCCCACAGGGTGAGTCGCCGCCGCTCCCGCTCGGTCGGATGGTGCGTGAAGACCGCGCCCGATTCGGGGTGATCCGGCTCATCCCGCAGCAGCTCGTCGACGCCCTGCTGCATCTCGCTCGGTATCCCGCCGAAGGGGAGCCCCGCCCCGGGCGCGCCGGGACGCCCGCCGCCGCCCATCGGGGGCCCGAAGGCACCACCCCAGGCCATCTAGCGATCCCCCTCTCGCGTCGTCCCGGACACAAGGCCCGCTCCATCGGTGCCGTTCGACGGCGCGCCTCCGGCGCCGTTCGACGGCGCGCCTCCGGCGCCGTTCGAGACCGCGACTCCGGCGCCGTTCGGCTGCGTGACTCCGGCACCGTTCGAGACTGCGACTCCGGCGCCGTTCGACCCGGCGACCGCGGCGCCGTCGAGCTCGGTCTCCTCGGCGAGCTCGTCGATCTCCTCCCCCTGCGCCAGGACCTCGCCGTAGAGGGGGACGTTGGCGAGCAGCTGGCCGTGGGTCCCGTCGGCGACGATCCGGCCACCCTCCAGCAGCACCACCCGGTCGGCGAGGCTGATGGTGGAGAGGCGGTGGGCGATGACCAGGGTCGTCCTCCCCTTCATGAGCTCGAGCAGCGCCCCATGGATCTCCTGCTCGACCTTGACGTCGATGGCCGACGTGGCGTCGTCCAGCACCAGGATCGGGGGGTTCACGAGCAGCGTCCGCGCGATGGCGATCCGCTGGCGTTGACCGCCCGAAAGGGTGTAGCCACGCTCGCCCACGACGGTGTCGTAGCCCTCGGGCAGGTCCCGGATGAACCCGTCGGCACCGGCCGCCTGCGCGGCCGCCTGGATCTCCGCGGGATCGGCGTCGGGGCGGCCGTAGGCGATGTTGTCCCGGATGCTCTCGGAGAAGAGGAAGGGCTCGTCCAAGACGATGCCGACGTTGGCCCGCAGGCTGCCCAGGGTCAGGTCGCGCACGTCGTGGCCGTCCACCCGTACGGCCCCTTCGGAGACGTCGTAGAAGCGCGCCAGCAGCCGGGCGAGCGTGGACTTGCCGCTCCCCGTCCGACCCACGAGGGCGACGGTCTCCCCTGGTGGCAGGTGCAGGTCGAGATCGGACAGCACGAGTGGCCCGGACTCGCTGTAGGCGAAGTCCACCGACTCCAGCCTGACGTCGCCCCGGCAGTCGACCAGGTCGACCGCGGAGGGGCGGTCGACGATCGTCGGCTTCTCGTCGAGGATCTCGTAGATGCGGCCCGCCGACGCGGCAGCGCGCTGGCCCATCATGAGCAGCATCCCGAGCATCATGAAGGGCGCCTGCAACATCAGGAGGTAGGCGTTGAAGGCGACGATCGCGCCCACAGAGAGATGCCCGTAGATGACCATGTACCCGCCGAAGAGCAGGACGAGGGCCAGGCCCACCTGGGGGAGGTTCTGGAGCGAGGGCGTCCAGCGGGCGCGGAGGTCGGCGTCCCTGATGTAGGCCCACTGCAGCCGGTCGGCCGCGGACGAGAGCGATCGCAGCTGCTGCTGCTCGGCGGCGAAGGACTTGACGACCCGCACGCCGTTGACGTTCTCGTCCACGACGGTCGCCACCTCGGCCAGCCGCGACTGGATGAGCCATGAGACGGGGAACATCGACCGCCGCATCCGGACCCCGACGATGTACACGAAGGGCATCGTCACCATGGCCACGAGGGCCAAGGGGACGTCGATCGACAGCATGTAGCCAAAGGCGACGAGGGCGATGCTGCACTGGACCAGGATCATCGGCGCGAAGGTCATGTACATCTGGACCGAGCGGATGTCGGAGTTGGCCCGGGAGATCAGCTGGCCCGACTGGACCTGGTCGTAGAAGGGGAAGGACATCCGGCTCAGGTGCTCGTAGATGATGTTGCGGAGATCGAACTCGAACGTGTACGCCGTCTTGAACGTGCAGAGCCTGGAGATGTAGCCCGACACGCCGGCCACCAGACCGAGGCCGACGATCCACCACACGTAGACGTGGATCGGGACCGTGTGTTTTTGGATCGAGTTGGTGATGGCGTGGTTGAGCAGCTGGGGGATCTGCACCTGCAGCACCAGGCCGACGAAGGACAGGACCAGCGCAGTCAGGAATATTCCCTGGTGCGCCCGCATGATGGGCAGCGCCCGGCGCAGCCACGACCGTTCCCGGTCGGGATGGATCGTCGCCTTGGGCGCCTTGTAGAGCGGCGTCACCCCGACCGGGGCGAAAGGACCGGTCATCGCCGCGCCAGCGCGTTGGCCCGGGCCACGAGGGCCTCACGCCAGACGTCGAGCCCGTCGAGGGCGCGTTGGACCTTGGCCGGGTCATCCAGATGTTCGAGCAGGGCGGTCATCCGCTCGTCGACGGCCCGCTCGGCGGCGTCGAGGAGCCGCACTCCCTCGGCGGTCAGCGCCAACCGCACGCATCGGCGGTCGTCCTCGACGTTGCGCCGCTGCACCAGGCCGCGGGCCACCATGCCGTCGATCACCGCCGTCACGCTGGGTGGCCGCACGGCCAGGCGCTGGGCCAGGGCCGACGAGACCGAGGATCCCTCCGAGAGGAAGGCCAGCACTCGATACTGGGGCAGCGTGAGATCCACGGTCGCCACCGCCAGCTCGACCTGGCGGGAGAGCCAGGCCGCCGTACGCCACGCGGTGACCTGCTTTACTGCCGCCCCCGGCGGGGGGTCTTGGGTCTTCGGACTCCGTGTCTCCAGCGATTCGAGGGTCACATAGTTAGAATATCGAAGGATCTGCTGGACGAGACGGGTCGAGCACGGAGCCCGGACCGGGAGGGTCGGCGTGAACGGCAGGCGCAGTGACCGATCGGTGCTCGGGCTGGTCCTCACGCCGGGAGCCGGCGCCGACCGCAACCAGCCGGCCCTGGTGGCGATCGAGGAGGCCGTCGCCCCACTCGGGATCGTCTCGAGACGCATCGACTTCCCCTACCGGCTGGCCGGCCGTCGCGCTCCCGATCGCCCCCCGGTCCTCATGGCCGCCGTGGTGGAGGCGGCCGAATCGCTGGCCAGCGACCTCGGGACCGACACGAGCCGCCTCGTCCTCGGGGGACGGTCGATGGGCGGCCGGATCTGCTCCATGGTGGTCGCCGACGGGCTCCCCTCCGCAGGCCTGGTTCTCGTCAGCTATCCGCTGCATCCGCCGGGGAAGCCCGAACGCCTGCGGACCGAGCACTTCGGCCGCCTCGGCGTCCCCGCGCTCTTCGTCTCGGGGACCAAGGACGCCTTTGCGACGCCCGCGGAGCTCGAGGCCGCGACGCCGCGAGATCCCGGGACCGGTCACCCATCATTGGCTGGAGAAGGGAGACCACGGGCTGCGCCGCCGCGACGACGAAGTGGCCGGCGTCGTTGCCGACTGGCTCGGGGCGAAAGCCACGGTCAACCGGTGACCCCGGGAGTCCACCCAGGGTCGAGCCACCGGGCGCATTTCGTGCTAGCGATACAGAGATGAGGCCGGTCAAGTCCGCCGTCATCGGTGCGGGGTCCTGGGGGACCACCGTGGCCGCCCTCGTGGCGCCCAAGCATCCGACGACGCTGTGGGCCCGTAGCCCCGACGTCGCGAAGACCATCAACACCGAGCACGTCAACCGCGCCTACCTCACCGAATTCACCCTTCCCCGAGAGCTGCGGGCCACGAGCGACATGGAGGAGGCCGTCGCCGACGCCGACATCCTGATCGTCGGCGTTCCGAGCACGGGTTTCCGTGCGATCCTCGAGCAGACCCTTCCCTACATCCGTCCCTGGGTCCCGGTGGTCAGCCTGGCGAAGGGACTCGAGCGGGGCACCCTCATGCGGATGAGCGAGGTGGTGAAGGAAGTCTTGCCCGGCCACCCCGCCGCGGTGCTCACCGGACCCAACATCGCCCGGGAGATCCTTCACGGAAAGGCCGCGGCGTCTGTCCTCGCCACCGAGGACCTGGCCGTGGCGAGCGCCCTGCAGGGGCACCTGACTCGGGGCCTCTTTCGTGTCTACGTCAACGACGACGTCGTCGGTTGCGAGATCGGCGGGGCGCTCAAGAACGTGGTCGCCATCGCGGCGGGCATCGGACAGGGCCTCGACGTGGGGGACAACACCCGGGCCGCCGTGATCTCTCGGGGGCTCGCGGAGCTGAGCCGCTTGGCGATGGCCATGGGCGCCCAGGCGATGACGTTGGCCGGGCTGGCCGGGATGGGCGATCTGATCGCCACGTGCATGAGCCCCCACAGCCGCAATCGCGCCGTGGGCGAGCAACTGGGCCGGGGCCGCCCCCTCGATGAGATCCTCTCCGAGATGCAAATGGTCGCCGAGGGCGTGAACACCGCAGACCTCGCCCTCGAGCTCGGCGCCCGACACGGGGTGGAGCTGCCGATCTGCAGCATGATCCATCGGGTGATACTCGGCGAGTTGGCACCGTCGGAGGCCTACTTCGGCCTGCGCCGACCGGGCCACGAGGCCGAGCCCGACTAGGCCACCGTGTCGACCGCCCTGCACGACCATCCAGAGCTCCCGCCACCGAGGGTGGAGGAGGTGGCCGACGGCGTGTTCGCGTACGTCCAACCCGACGGCAGCTGGTTCATCAACAACACCGGCTTCCTCCGGGCCGGACGGCAGAGCGGCGTCGTCGCCATCGACACGTGCTCCACGGAACGACGCACCCGAGCGTTGCTCGAGGCAATCCGCTCGGTGACCGGTGACCTCCCACGCACGCTGATCAGCACCCACCACCACGGGGACCACACCAACGGCAACTACCTGCTGCCCGGGGCGGTCGTGATCGGACACGAGACCTGTCGGGAGGAGATGCTGCGCACCGGCATCTTCCGTCCGAGCGGCATGTTCGAGCCCGTGGAGTGGGGCGAGCTCGAGCTCTGCCCACCCTTTGTCACCTTCGCCGAGAAGCTCGTCGTCCACGTCGACGACCTCCGGATCGAGCTGTGCCACCCCACCTCGGTCGCCCATACCTCCAACGACGTGCTCGCCTGGATTCCCCAACACCGGGTTCTGTTCACCGGCGACCTCGTCGTCAACCACTGCACGCCCTTCGTGCTGATGGGCTCGGTGGCGGGTTCGATCGAGGCGCTCGACTGCATCATGGAGCTCGAGCCCGAGATCCTCGTTCCGGGCCACGGACCGCCCTGTGGGATCGAAGCGGTCGAGACGTGCGGTCGCTACCTCCGCTGGGTGCAGCTCTCGGCCGAACAGACCTTCGCGGCCGGCCTGTCACCTCTCGAAGCGGCCAAGGAGCTGGATCTGGGCGAGTTCGCCGACCTCCAGGAATCCGAGCGGTTGGCCGGCAACCTCCATCGCGCCTACGCGGAGCTCCGTGCAGGACGGCAGAGCAACGCCATCGACTACGCGGCGGCCTTCGCCGACATGGTGACGCTCAACGGCGGCCGCCCCCTGCGCTGCCGTGCGTAGGGCGCGGCTGACGTAAGTCCGCGGCCGGGCTCATCGACGCCGCACGGAGGGCGCCCCCGACTCGAGTCCCCGACGGACCTCGGCCGTCACGAGGCTGCACAACGGCAGAACCATTCCGAACCCGAGCCACCGCTCGGGCCGCTCTCTCCACCTCCGCTCCACCACCGCTGCCGCGCTCGACCATGCCGCGTCGGCCGCCACCAGGTCCTGCTGGAGCCGTCGGCACGCCTCAGGATCGGTCGGGGCGTCGCACCACGCACCGAAGGCCTCGATCAGCTGAGCCGACTCGGCGAGGAGGCGGGACAGGTTGGGCATCGCCGCCGTGTCCTCGGCGGCCTCGTTCATGACGTTGACCGTGGTCACCGCCCGCCGACTCACCGGATGCAGGCTCTCCACCTTGATCCGGGCCCGCTCGAGCGAGGGACGAGCCGATCGGGCACGCGGGTTGAAGCGGAGGCTCTCCGTCGCCCGCTCGACCTTGACCCGGGCATCATCCGCCAGGTCCCTCAGGGCCTGCGCGCCCACGGTGACCGAGTCGGCCGATCTGCGCGACCAGCCGTGCTCCAGGACCTCTGCGAGCGTGCGCAACACCAGGCTCGCCTGGCTCACCACGGCGGCGGCGGCACGCTCTGCCGGGGACACCGCCGGGGGGGAGGTCAGGAGCATGACCACGAGACCGACCCCTACCCCGAGCATCGTCTCGAGTATTCGTTGGCCCGGGTATCCCGGATCCACCGACGTGACGGCCAGCACCAGGAGTCCGCTCAGGGCGATCTGGATCGTCCCTCCGGGACCCAGACGCATGGCCGTCGCCGCGAGGAGCCCGACGAAAATGACGAGCCCCACGACCAGGGCGTTGACCCCGGCCGCGGTGAACAAGGCGACGGCCAGGCCCACCCCGAGCACGACGGCCACCATGCGCTGTATGGCACGTGCCAACGACTCGTAGACCGACGGTTGCATGTACATCAGGCAAGACAGGCTCGCCAGGTAGGGCGCGCTCGAGAAGCCCGCCTGCACCGCGAGCCACCACGAGAGCATGGCGGCCACCGACACCCGGGCGGCATGCGCGAGCTCGTCGCGACGGATGGCGCCCAGGCGCAAGCGATCGGTCGCGACCACCGACACCCAGGAGCTCCACCGGCCCGCCGCGTCGGCCATCTCCTGATTGTGCCACCCACCACCGGGGACGACGACCGCCGCGGGGAGCCCGGGTGGGTACCCATCTCGTCGCGGCTATCGCTTCGAGAGGGCGACCTCGGCCTCGCAGCGGACGGGGAAATTCACCGAGCTCGCGATGTAGCAGCGATGATGAGCCTCCGGATGGAGCGCCAGCGCGGCCCCGGTGGTCGCCGGCTCGAGGACCGTCACGAGCGGTCGCAACATCACCTCGCGGAACCGGCCGACCCCGCCGGGGCCGATCGTCATCCGGCCCTCGGGACGGTCCTCGTACCCGACCACCGTCACGCCGGCGTCTGCGCAGAGGTGCAGGTACGAGAGGAGGTGGCATCCGCTGAGTGCGGCGACGAGGAGCTCCTCGGGATTGTAGCGATGGGCGTCGCCTCGAAAGTGAGGGTCGGCCGACCCGAGAAGGAGCGGCTTGCCCGGTGCGGATGCCTCGTAGCTGCGGTCGTAGGCGTCGTACGCCGCCGTCCCGTACCCGCGGTCGCCCGTCCAGCGGACGGCCAGCTCGTAGCGGTGATCGAGCCTCAGGAGACGCCCTTCGCTGCGGACCAGCCCTGCAGCATCGACCCGAACTCCATCGGGTTGTAGATGTCCTCCTCGTAGCTCCACCGGTCGTCACCCGCGTACTTGAGCAGGGTCCAGTTGACCGCCCGGTGGTCGCTTCCGTCGCCGGGGTCCTCCATGACGTTGTCGATCGCGCAGACGACCCAGCCACGCGCCTCGTCGATCACGTACCAGGCGATAGGAAAGGACGTCATCGAGTCGTTGGGGGGCGTGGCCATGGTCTGGCTGATCCACTGGAAGATGGCCTCGCGCCCCTGGAACTCCCCAAAGTGGTGCTCGATGTAGGTGGCGTCCTCCGTGAACAGGTCGGCCCAGGGGCGCCAGTTCCCGGAGGAAGCCGCCCGGGCGGCCACCTCCTGGTACCGGGAGAACGCCTCCTCCATCTCACGGCGTGTGAAGCTCGGCATGGTCGCCTGTATAGCCGCGAGACCGTTCTCGAGCGAGCGGGTTCGGCCCCGGCCGCCGGAGGAAAGGGCACAGACGGCGGCGTCAGCTCGTCCCGGACTTCGCCCCGGCTCCATTGGCGCGGTCGTAGACCTCCCGCGCCGCGTGGATCTCGGGCAGGTGGGCGTTGGCCCACTCGACGAGGGCGCTGACCGTCTCGAGCAACGTCCCGCCCATGTGAGTGAGCCGATACTCCACTCGGGGCGGGATGACCGGGTACACGGTCCGCGACACGAGGCCGTCACGCTCCAGCGTGCGCAAGGTCACCGTCAGCATTCTCGGCGTGATCGCCGGGATCTCCCTGCGGAGCTCGCTAAACCGCTTGACCCCGCCGCCGAGGACTCGGACGACGTACATCGTCCACTTGTCCCCCACTCGATCGAGGACCTCGCGGGCCTGACAATTCTCCGGCTCGGGTGCGCGGTGTTCCGCCTCGTCGCTCATGGTTCCCTCCAGAGAACTTTGTGGATCCCCACGGTACTTAGTTCCTCGAATGTGCCGTCTTCCCAGCTCACGGCCGGTTCTCTACGATGTCTGGGTATAGTAAAGGAACTATACCCAAGATAGGTACTAAGGTACCAGGAGGAACGCCCCAATGACGACCCAGACGACATCCACCGACCTCGTCCTGGCCACGGGCCACTGGACGCTCGACCCCAACCACTCGGGCGTGCACTTCCGCATCCGCCACCTCGGGCTGAGCAACGTCCGGGGTCGCTTCGACCGCTTCACCGCGAGCCTCCGTGTGGGCCAGCGGATCGAGGACACCTCGGTGGAGGCGACGATCGAGATGGCCTCGGTCGACACCAACCAACCCGACCGGGACGCGCACCTGAGGAGCACCGACTTCTTTTCGGCCGAGCAACACCCCCAGATGACGTTCCGGTCCAGCGCAGTGCGCCCCAGGGGCGACGGCGAGTACGAGATGACCGGGGACCTCACCATCAACGGGATCACCCGATCCGTCGTCCTCGACGTCGAATTCAATGGAGTCGAGGTCTTCCCCGCAGACGGCAGCACCCACGCAGGGTTCTCGGCGACGACGGAGATCAATCGCGACGACTTCGGCGTGGACTTCAACATGCCGCTCGGCATCGACAAGGTAGGCCTCGGCCAGCGGGTCAAGGTCGAGCTGGAGATGCAGTTCGTGGCTCCGGCGCAAGCCTGACCCGGTGCTGGGCCGGGCTCGGGCGGTCGGAGAAGTCCGAGCCCGGCCCGGTCGCCACCTTGGGTCAGGCACGTCCGGCCCAGGCGCCGACGCCGTCACAAGACGCAGCACTACTGTCTGTCCCCAGGCTCCGCTCAGGGGTCGCATCGACACGCTGCAAATGTCACCGGGGGGTCGACGTATGACAGATCGCGTGAGCCGTCGGGCCTTTCTCGTCGGCGCCGGAATGGCCGGCCTGGCGGCCGCAGGGATGGCGGATGGAGCGCTCGATCCCGCCTCGGCATGGGCGGCGACCAACGGTCCGGGTCGAAACGGTGTCTCCACGGCAACACCCAAGCGTGGTGGCTCCATCGTCTACGGGACGGACTCGGAGGCTCAGGGATTCGATCCCACGACGGCCGAGTGGGACGAGACCGGCTACACCTACGCCAGGACCGTCATGGACCCGTTGGTCGCCGCGACCACGTCGGGTGGATGGGTCCCGTATCTCGCGCAATCCGTGACGCCCAACGCCGAGTACACCTCGTGGACCATCACGTTGCGGCCGAACGTGACCTTTCACGACGGCACGCCCTGCGACGGTGCCGCCCTCCTCACCAACCTGCAGAAGCAGATGACCTCGGCGCTCGTCGGGCCGGTGTTTGCCCAGCTGGTCAGCGCCGTGTCCCAGACCGGGCCGCTCTCCGTCCGCTTGGACATGACCAAGCCCTGGGTGACCTTCCCCTACCAGCTCACGGGACAGACCGGTTACGTGGCGGCCCCCTCCATGCTCAAGAATCCGAACGGGACGAACCATCCCGTGGGGACGGGTCCGTTCGTCTACCAGCAGTGGCAGCAGAACCAGCGCTTCGTCGCCACCCGCAACCCCTCGTACTGGCGCCAGGGCTATCCCTACCTCCAGCAGATCACCTACAAGCCCATCGTCGACGACGTCGCTCGGTCCGATGCCCTCCAGGCCGGCACGATCGACATGATGGTCACGGTGACCCCGCAGATCATCGTCCAGTACCGCGGCAACCGCCAGTGGTCCTACGCCGACGACAACGGCCCGGTGGTGGGAGAGCCGCAGGTCAATCTCATCCAGCTCAACGTCTTGCAACCGCCGATGGACCAGGGGATCGTGCGCCTGGCCATGGCCAAGTCCTTCTCGCAGCAGGCGGTGTCACGGATCCTCACGGAGGGTGTCAACACGCCGATCAACAGTCCTTTCATCCCCGGCACGCCCTACTACCGCAAGACCAGCTACCCCGCCTACGACCCCTCCGGAGCGCGCAAGCTGGTCAAGGAGTACCAAAAGCAGAGCGGCAAGCCGCTCGCCTTCACGCTGAGCCTCACGCCAGACCCCGAGGTGCAGCGCACTGCCACCTACCTCCAGCAGCAGTGGAGCAACACCGGCATGAACGTGCAGCTCGCCACCTACGAGCAGAACGAGCTCATCAGCAACGTCGTCTCCGGCAAGTACCAAGCGACCACCTGGCGACAGTTTGGGCAGGTCCAGCCGGACCTCAACTACGTCTTTTGGAGCGCCCAGACCGTCAACAAGAACGGCCTCTCGCTCAATCTCGCTCGCAACGACGACCCTCGGATCCAGGCCGCGCTCGAGACGGGCCGGCAGACCACCGACCAGTCCGTGAGGGCCAAGGCGTACCAGCAGATCGGCGAGTATTTCGCCCAGGACCTCCCCTACCTGTGGCTCGGAAGGGCCGTGTGGGCCGTCGTGGCCGCGCCGAAGGTCCAGAACTTCGACAACCCGATCGGCCCGGCCGGGCAGCACATCCTCGGGCTGGAGAGCGGCATCACGTGGCCGACGCAGCTCTGGCTGAGCTAGCGGGCGCGGCCGAGCCGGGGCACCCGGCGCCGGTCGTCAACCGACGCCGGCGCCTCGCAGGAGTGCCTCGTTGGGGTTGTCCGGAAGGGCCTCCAGGGGCTGCGCGAGCTCCTCGACCGTCGGCCCGTACTGGGCGGCCAGCGGAGCCAGCTTCTGGAGGTCGAAGCCGTAGAGCTCCGCGCAGGTCTCCCCGAGGATCTTTTGCATCTCGTCCGGTCCGACTCCCGCGAACACCTGCCGCAGGTGCTCACGGGTAAACGGGTGCGTGCCCTCGTCGTGCGGATAGTCCGAACCCCACATGAAGCGATCGATGCCGATGATCTCCCGTGCCGCCACGTCCGCGGGACCGGGCTGGCTGACGCCCATCCACACGTTTTGGGCGAAGTACTCGCTCGCCAACTTGTTGAGCTTCTCCTCCTTGCCGTAGCGGATCTCGCCCGTCTGTCCCGTCTTGTTGATCCGGTCGATCGTGGCATCGAGCTGCCGGAGCAGCGGCGGTACCCACGAGCACCCGGTCTCGGTGATCACGAACTTGAGGCGCGGGAAGCGCTCAAACACGCCGCCCAGGATGGACTGCACCAGGGGTCGCTGGGAGTAGAAGCCGGCCTCGGCGATGTAGAGCAGCATGGCGAACGGGTACCTGCCGTAGTCGGGCACCCCGGTCCCACCGTGGACGTTGACCGGCATCTCCAGGTCCTGGAGCACGGCCCACAAGCGGTCGTACTCCGGGTCGTAGATCGGCCGCACCCACTTGACGTCCGGCGGCACGTTGGGGATCAGGACGCCTCCCCTCAGCCCGTGCTCCTTGATCCAGTGGATGTCCTCGATCGCGTCGTCGATGTCGTTGAAGAAGATCTGGCCGATCCCCGCCCGGCGCTCGGGGAACTCCGCGCAGAAGTCGACCAGCCAGCGGTTGTGCGCCCGGACGCCGGCCAGTCGCTTCTCGTAGTCCTCCGGGCCCGGCGGGGGGGCGAACAGCACGAAGCTCGGGAAGAACGGGGGGACCGTGTTGGGAAAGATGACCTCCCCGACCACGCCGTCCTCCAGCTGCTGGCTGTTGCGCATCTCGTTGTCCCAGTTGCGGTAGCGACGGGTGTCACCGAGGTCCTTGAACGGGTTTTTGTACCGGCCCCGCCATTCGTCGAATTCGTCCCGGTACTGGGGATCGAGATACTCGCGGTACGCGGCGTGGCTCCCCCCAGCGTGGCTGTCGGCCGTGATGATCGTGTAACGACCACCCGCCTGATCGATCGTCGCATTCCCGGTGGCCATCTCTTCTCCTCCTGCCGATCGCGATCACGTCCCACCAGGGCGCGTCTTGGCACCCCAGGACCTCTACCATGACTATCACGTCAGGTACCGGCTGATCGCAAAGCCGCTCGTCAGCGGCCCGACGTCGCCCCCTCGGCGTCATCCTTCGCCCCGACCTCGGCCGTGCCCTCGGTCGTGCCCTCGGCACGCCGTAACCGGAGGCCGGCCGCATGCTCCTCCTTTTCCGCGGCAACCCGAGCCCGCTCGGCGGAGCGTGCCCGCTCCGCCGAGCGGCGCTCCTCCTCTCGCAACCTGGACAGGCGGTCCTGAGCCGCAGCGATCTCCTGCCGGACGCGCGCCACGTCTTGCTGGGCCTCCGCCACCTCGACCCGCCGCTCGTCCGCACGCCTCGCCGCTTCGGAGGCGGCACGCCGAGCGTCAAGCACAGCATCCCGGTCCTCGCGCGATCCCCGGCCTCGGCCACTGCGACCGGAGCCCTCCTCGGGGCGGGGTGCCCCCCTCCGGGCCGGTGGCGCCTCACTCCGGGGTGACGGTGCTGCGCCGGATCCGCCCACCGCGGCCTCGACGTCGACGGGTCCGAACCCGGAGTACCGGAGCGAGGTGGTGAGCCGGCCGGAACCGACGGCCTCCGCGGCGGCCGGATCCGCCAGCGCGGCCGCCAGCGTGTCCTCGAGATCCCGGAGCGCCGCCCCGCTGGCCGGGTGGCCGGCCTCGGCGGCCAGGTGCCGCGCCTCACGGACGAGCCGACTCACGAGCACCCTGCGACGTTCGGCGAGTCGGCGCAACTCGGCCTCGGCGAGCTGCGCCTGCGCGTCCCGGAGCGCGCCCGCCAGCGCCAAGAGCTCCTCGATCTCCTCGCTCTGTCGACGCACCAGGAGGTTGGCCAGCCACGCGCTCGCCGACGGCTTGCGGAGCCTCTTCACCTCCCGGGCGAGGGGTCCCTGGCCGGCTTCGCGAGCCTGCCGTGCCCGCGCCTCTCTCGCCGCGACGAACTCGCCCGGCGAGAGCCCGTAGAGCTCGCCTGCGACCCCGTCGAGATCCACGACATCCAGTCTCGCCGTTGTGCCCGACCGCCGCGAGTGCGAGATGCCCGGGCACTAACGATCCCCTCATCAACGCCTAACGGTGGGTCACGACGCTTCCCTACGGTCCAAGGTGATCGAGAGACTCCGCCGATTCGACATCGACGGAGAGGAGGCGGGACCCACGTGCCGACGATGCTGACCATGCAGATGACCGGCTCCGGCGGCGGAGCCTTGTCGGTACCGGGCGAGCACCTCCCTGGCCTGGTGGCCCTCCTCGCCGTGGTACTTGCCGTATCGCTCGGCGGATGGCTCGCGAAGGTGCTCGCCAGCCACGACGTGGGGTGGGCGCAAACCCTGACCCGTCGCTACGAGTCGCTGCCGTTCGCGGCCAAGGCGGCGGCACTGGGGGCGTCGGTCGGCGCCGCGGTGCACGCCGCAATCGTGCCCACGCACTGGGCGGACGAGCGGGTCACGGCCGTCCTCTTCGTCGTCGACACGGTCGGATTCGGCGTCGCCCTCTGGTGGACGGTGGCCGGCCGTCGCCACTGGCGCTGGGTGGCCGCGACGATGCTTGCCGGCACCGCGGCCGGCTACGCCCTGTACCTCTTGACGGGCTGGGAGACCGTGGACTTGGTCGGGCTCGCGACGACGACGGTGGAGCTGGCCGCAGCGATCGTCGTGGTGGCCACGATGCCCCGCTCCCTCAGGACCTCACGGTCCCGCCAGCGCTGGGTGGCCGTCGCCGCCGTGCCGACGGCACTCTCGGCTCTACTCGGGACGAGCGCGCTGGCCGGAGCCACCGCGGCGGCGTCCGGCGCGGTGGCTCCGGCGCCCCTGGCACTGACGACGACGTCGCCGGCGGGACCGCTCGTGTGGCCGGACGACATGGCGGACATGGCTCCGGGCATGAAGATGGCCGAGCCCAATTGCCATGCCCAACCCACCGTCGGTCAGCAGCGCGCCGCCGTCGACCTGGTCGATCAAACGGTGGCGGCCGTCGCGCCCTACCGCAGCCTCGCCGCCGCCCGGGCCGCCGGCTACGTGCCGGTCACGCCGACCGGCCGGCGGGTGGTCCACTACATCAACCCGTCCACCTACCGACGTGGCGGCAACCCGCTCGACCCCGTTGCCGTCCCCGCTCTCGTCTATGTCAACACCGGCCACGGAGCCGTGCTCTCGGCGGCGATGTACCTGATGTCCCCTCGGGACGCGACCGACAAGCCGCCACAGCCGGGCGGATGTCTCACGCAATGGCACATCCACACCGATCTCTGCTTCTCTGCCGGACACGTGGTCGGAAACGACGCCGCGGGAGCGTGTGCCTCCGGCACCAACCACACCACGGAGCCGATGATGCACGTGTGGGTCGTCGCCGTTCCGGGAGGACCCCTGGCCCCGGACCCACCCGCCACCTCCGAGGTAAGGGCCGCGAGCCAAGCTCCCACGCCGGATCCGCCCAACGGGACCGCCTGACGGGACGGCTCCTGCCCGGCATCGCCGTGGTGCTCCCCGGTTGCGGCGCGCTCCGTGCAGCGGGGGTGCCCATTCCCGAGGTGAAACCCCCAGGCAGTGGGATCGGAGGACCGCCCCTCGCGGCGCCCTGACGGCGGGCCGGGCGCCCTATAGTCGATGACGATGCAGCCGATCGTGGCCGTCCGCCAGAAGGCGGCACGGCCACGCACCGGCGCAGCCTCTTCATGGGGAGGAGGGCGATGTTGAGCGGGGTCCAGGGGATGGTCGGCGAGACCGCCCTCGTCACAAAGACGGTCAGGGACCCTCACCGTCCTGGTCGGGTCCGCGCACGCGGCGAAGAGTGGATGGCCATTCCCCTCGACCCCAACGAAGAGATCAAACCAGGCACCAACGTGGTGGTAGCAGGAGTCGAACGCGGGCTACTGATCGTCTACCCCACGGACACGCCGTAACCGAAAGAGGTCAGCCATGTTCGCCAGCGCCAGCGGCGCGGCCGCTGCAGTCATCGCCGTCGTGGCGGTCATCGTGCTCTTGATCGTGCTCGTCGTCCTCAAGCGGTCCATCAAGATCGTCCAGCAGGGAAGCGTGGGGGTGGTCAAGCGGCTCGGTGAGTTCAAGGCGGTCCGCCAACCGGGGTTCCACGTCATGGCGCCCCTGATCGACACCATGGACAAGGTGGACATGAGGGAGTTCCCGCAGACCGGTGACAAGCAGGCGGTGATCACCAAGGACAACGTGTCGCTGTGGGTCAGTGCGACGATCTTCTGCCAGGTCATCGACGTGAAGGCGGCCCTCTTCGAGATCAACGACTTTCAGCTGGCCGTCGACCAGCTCTCGCTGACTGCCCTCCGTGCCGTGTTTGGCGAGCTCTCCCTCGACCAGTCGCTCTCGGAGAGGGAGACGATCAACTCGCGGATGCAAGACCACATGGCCGACGCCACGCTCAAATGGGGCGTCCGCCTCAACCGCATCGAGATCCTCGACATCACGCCGCCCGCCAACGTCCTGCAGGCGATGTCGGAGCAGAAAGAGGCGGAGCAGCACAAGCGGGCCGTCATCTTGAAGTCGGAGGGTGACCAGCAGGCCGCCATCAACAGCGCGCAGGGCAGCAAGCAGGCGGCGGTGCTCGAGGCGGAAGGTGGGAAGCAGGCGGTCATCCTGGCCGCGGAGGCTCAGCGGAGCGCCCTCGAGCTGCGGGCCGAGGGCGAGAAGAAGGCCCGACTCTTGCGGGGCGAAGGCGAGGCCGCGGCGCTGTCCGCCATCGACCAGGCGACCATCAACCCCAACACTCTCGCCGTCCTCCAGCTCAGGGCGTTGCAGGACGTCGCCTCCTCGGCCAGCTCCAAGCTCGTGGTCCCCTACGAGGCGGCGGGGCTGGTCGGTGGCGCAGAGATGCTCGTGAGCGCCCTCAAGGGCGCGACGACCGCGCCCAGTCCTGCGAGCAACGGTTCGGCCAGCTAGTGCCGCGACCGGCAACGATTGCCCGGTTTCAACCGATAATGCCGGACGCGAGACGCCGAGCTATAAGGGAAGACAGGCTGCGGGAACCGGTCCGCACCAGATAGGGCGCTTAGGGCTCACCCAAGCTCGACCATGGGATCTCGACGATGCGGTCGGAGAGCGCTTCGAGGCCCCATCGGCGAGTGGTGTTGCTCATGATGACGACGCCAATCCCTCGCTCCGGGTAGAGGCGGATCACATTCCAGAACCCTGCGCCGCCTCCCAGGTGTTCGATATGGTTGGGATCGCCGGCCGAGTGGTGACGGAACCAGCCCAGACCATGGTCATAAGGCTTCCCCGGCGTTGTGATTCGGGCCATCTCAGCAACTGCATCGGCGGACAGCACCGACACGCCATCGAGCGTTCCGCCGCCGAGGTGCAGTGCGGCGAGCCGTGCGGCGTCGGTCACCGGGCCGATCAGGCCGCCGAAGGCGGCACCGTCCACCTCGAATGGATTCAGCGCCAAGTACCCGTTGGCGCGGTCACCGACGACCCCGCGGGGCAGGAACCGCCGCAAGAACGGGGTAAGAGGCGCTGCCAATCGAACGTAGCCGGTCGCCGCCGGTCGGCCCCCAACATCGGTCCAACTGAATGCCGTGCCCTCCATGCCCAGCCGTCGGAGCACGTTCGCGCTCATCCACGTCACGTACGGTTCATCCACAACAGCGGCGATCACCTCGCCGAGTGCGAGAAACCCGACGTTCGTATAGGCGGCGCGGGTCCCGGGCTCAAACTTCGGCTTCCGCTGATGGGCAAGCAGCCGAGAGAGAAAGGCATGTTGATCCGGTCGCGGGGATCCGGCCAAATGCACCCAGCGAAGCGGGAGCGGGTTGGAGAGTCCGCTGGAGTGACTGAGCAAGTGCCGGACTCGAGCGGCGGCGAAGTCCGGTGGCCAGATGTCGCCCAGATATCGGCCAACCGGTGCATCGAGATCAAGGCGGCCCTCGTCGACCAGGATCATCGCAGCGGTGGCGGTCGCGACCTTGGTCATCGAGAACCAGCAACAAGTCATCATTGGGTCGGCCGAGACGGCCGGATGCAGGCTCGCCTGCCCCGCCGCCGCCGTGGCAACCAGTCGAGAATCGACGACAACGGCAACGGCGATGCCCGGGACCCGCTCGGTGCACTGAGCGGCGGCAACCAGGCTCTCAAGCGAAGGCAGCGGAGAACCTGGTGAGCGGTTGGACGCTCCTTCCGCTGTTGGCACGGAGTTGCTCTCCTTGGTCGCTCAACCCTAGGTCATTGACCGTGCCGCGTCCCCACGGCGAGGAGCCCAGAGTGGTCGTTCCGGCCCCGGCTCCTCGAACCGCGGCCTGTCCGAACCGACGCCGGTCGCTGCTCGCCCGACCGGTCCGTCTCGGTAGTCAAACCCCGCAAACGTTGACGGTCGCGGCACTAGGTAGCTCGAACCGGGGCCGGCCTCGGCCCCGGTTCGGGTGGCTACCGGAAGTCGAAGGCGACCTTCACGGCGTTGCTCTCGCCCTGGGTGGCCAGGCTGACAAAGGCGTCCCTCCATTGTTCGAGGCGGAACGTGTGCGTGAGCATCCCCGTCAGGTCGATCCGTCCCTGGCCCACGAGCCTCAGGTAGTGGCCGATCCCGTGCATCCGGATGCCGTCCACCTCCTCCACGCCAAAGGCGTTGGAGCCCACCCAGGAGATCTCCTTGAAGTAGAGGGGCGACCACTCCCACCGCTCGGGGGCGTTGACGCCGCTCTTGACGAGAGTGCCCCGGGCGCGAAGGAGTCGTACCCCCACCTCCGAGCTCTCGGTCGAGCCGATCGTGTCGTAGACGACGTCGATCCCGCCGGGATGAGCCATCGGGAGGCCCTGGGGTGTGGGCTGCAGGACGCCACCGGACCACTCCGCCGCCCCCTCGATCAGTGCCTCGACCGGGCTCGAATCGATGACGTCGGCCCCCAGCCGGCGCGCGATGGCCGCCTGCGCCGGGAACCGGGCCACCACGAGCACGGACACATCGGGGAACAACGAGCGGAGGATCGCCGTGGCGGTCGTACCCAGAGCCCCCGCTCCGTAGACGAGGGCACGACCCCCGGGCGGCGGCGGGTGCCGGGTCACCGAGTGGAGCGAGACCGTGAAGGGATCGGCCAGGACGGCGACCTCGTCGGGGATCTCGTCCGGCACGGGTATGAACATCGAGTCATGCGCCGGCAGGTACTCGGCAAACCCGCCGGGCGCGTCCCGGGACGTGCCCGTGTGGATGCCGGCCGCGATGGGGCCGTCCTTGAAGTGCCAGCACAGGCTGTAGTCGCCGGCGCTGCACGACGGACACGGGGGGTCGAAGCCTCGGGGCCCGCACGAGAGCCAGGGGTTGAGCACGACCCGTTGCCCGATCTCGAGCCCCCGGGCTGCGGGACCCAGCTCGCTCACCTGGGCCACCACCTCGTGACCAAGGACCGTCGGGGCGGTGAAGAGACCCGACAGGGCGCTGTCACCCAGGTTCTCTCCGAAGTCGCTAAAGACCTGTTTGGCGTCGGAGCCGCAGATGCCCGTGAGGCGGGTCTTGGCCACGACCCAGTCGCTGCGCTGAGGTTGGGGCTCCTCGCGGTCGACCAGCCGCATCGGGACCCGTGACAGGCCGGCCTGCAAGCGGTTGGAGGGGTCGGGAGGCACCCACTCCTCGGGCCTCACCCCGTACAGCAGTGCCTGCATGCCAAGTCCCCCTTTGCGTCGATCGCCGGGGACACGGTAGCCGGACGTGCAGTCCGTTGACGGAAGCCCTCCGGCCCCGGCCGTCCTAGCCTGTCCGAGGACCCGAGAGCTTCGAACCGCGGCGGATGAGGGCGGTCCACCGAGGCAAAGGGAGGGTGCGCGGTGGACACCATGATGGCCCTTCGGGCGCACGTGCGCGGCGGTCCCGAGCGACTGGTCTACGAGCAGGCGCCGAGACCGGAGCCCGGGCCCGACGAGGCCCTCGTCGAGGTGCACGCCGCAGGTATCACCTTCACCGAGTTGGGATGGGACGCGACGTGGCTCACCGCCGACGGGAGGGACCGCACCCCCACCATCCCGTCCCACGAGGTCTCGGGGCGGGTGGCGGCCCTCACGCGTCCAGGCCTCGATCCGTCGGGACTCGGGGTGGGCGACGAGGTCTTCGCGCTGGTGCGGTTCGATCGCGACGGGGCGGCAGCCGAATACGTGTCCGTTCCCATCGACGATCTGGCGCGCCGCCCGGCGAGCGTCGGCCACGTGGAATCGGCCTCGCTTCCGCTGGCGGCTCTGACGGCCTGGCAGGCCATCTACGACCAGGCCCACCTCGACCCGGGAGAGCGCCTGGTCGTGCGAGGCGCGGCCGGGGGTGTAGGCGTGTTCGCCGTCCAGCTCGCAGCCCAGCTCGGTGCGGACGTCACGGCCGTCGCGGGGGCCGACGACGCCCAACTCCTCACGGGTCTCGGCGCAGAGCGTGTGGTCGAGTACGCGTTGGGCGACCCTCCGCAGGCCGTGGGTCCGTGCGACGTCCTGCTGGACTTGGTCGGGGGTGCCACCCCCGAGGACTGGTACTCGGCAGTGCGGCCCGGCGGACGTCTGGTGACTTTGAGCCAGCCTCCCTCCGAGCGGCTGGCCGGCGATCGAGACATCGCCGCGTCCTTCTTCGTCGTCCGGCCGGAGCGGCATCAGCTGGCACGGCTCGCCGCGCTCGTCGACGAGGGTCAGCTCCACCCGATCGTGGCCCAGACCTATCCCCTGTCCGAGGGTCGCCGGGCCTACGAGAGCGGCTCCTCCCGGCATGGGCCGGGCAAGACCGTCCTCACCGTCGGGTCGTCGAGGGGTGGGCAACAATGAGCCCGTGGAGGTACTGCAGGCCGGCTCCGTGCTCGCCGATCCCCTCGCGCCGTACGCCGACGTCGACCGCACCCCGAGGGGGCACGACTGTTGGGTGATGGCACACATGGTGGGGGGTCTGGACGGCTCCGCCGCCGTCGGAGGTAGGGTCGCCGAGCTCTCGACCCCGCCGGACGCCAGGCTGTTCACCCTGATCCGCTCGCTCGCCGACGTCGTCCTCGTCGGGGCCGAGACGGTGCGCCGGGAGGACTACGGACCGGTGCGGCTGCCCGAGGACCGCAAGTCGGCCAGGCGCACCGCAGGGCGGGCCGCGACCCCACCGCTCGCCGTGGTGACCCGTTCGCTGGACCTCGACTGGAGCGCCAGGGCCTTCGCGGCGGCGCCCCCCGAGAGCCGCACGTTGGTGGTCACCTGCGAGGCCGCCGACCCCGGGCGCCTCCAAGCGGCGCACCAGGTGGCCGACGTCGTCGTTGCCGGGAGGGAGCGGGTGGACCCCGGGCGGGCCCTCGCCGCGTTGTCCGAGCGCGGCTACCGCATCGTGCTGTGCGAGGGGGGACCCCGGTGGTTGGGCGAGCTGGTCGCGGCGCGCCGGCTCGACGAGCTCTGCCTGACCATCGCCCCCCTGATGGGTGGCGACCCCCTCCCGGTCTCGGTCGCACCACCCGGCGCGGCCGTCACGCAGTTCTCCTTGCGGCACGTCCTGCGCGACGGGGACACCGTCTTTCTCCGCTACGAGAGGGGTGAGGATGGGGAGTGACGCCTTCGGTGGGATCATGGAGTCGCTCGACGCCGCCCTGATCGTGGTCACGGCCGCCGACGGGCGGGAAAGGGCCGGATGCCTCGTCGGCTTCCATTCGCAGTCCAGCATCCAGCCCGAGCGCTATTGCCTCTGGCTCTCCAAGGCCAACTTCACGTACCGGGTGGCCCTGCGCTCCACCCACCTCGGGGTCCACTTCCTCACGACCGCCGACCTCGACCTCGCGATGCGGTTCGGCTCGCTCACCGGCGACGACGTGGACAAGTTCGCAGGGCTCCGCGTGGGCGAGGGACCGGGCGGGGTGCCGATGTTGCCGGCGTGCGTGAACCGCATGGTGGCGCGCCGGACGGCACTGCTCGACGAGGGCGGCGATCACGTGTGCTTCGTCACCGAGCCGGTAAGCGCGCACGCGGACGGACCTTTCGAACCCCTCAGGCGGTCCCGGGCGCCCGACCTCGTGGCCGGGCACGGACATCAGGAGCGGCCGGGTCCACCCACAGAACGTGGCGTACCCGGCCCGGAGCCGGGCTGACTCCCGGGGCTTCCCCGGTCATCCGTCGAGGTCGAAGGCCGTGGCGTGCCGGGGCTGATAGAGGCCAACGGTCCCGGCACCGGGAAGGCAGAGCCGGGCGACTCGACCAAAGCCCTGGTCCTCGATGGGCCCGGCAAACTCCGCCCCCTTGACCGAGAGATCGGCGACCGTGGACTCGATGTCGTCGCACATCAGGTACAGCTCGTGGTGCCCGCTCGGCGGTCCGCTGCCGGGCGCGTCTACCGTGCCGGCGGGATGGACCCCGAGCTCTGCTGGTGGGAGCTTGAAGATGAGCCACCCGCCGTGAGCGTCGACCCACGGGAGGCCCAGCACGTCTCTCAAGAACTGCCGGGCCCGTTCGGCGTCGTCCGCATAGATGATGGCGTGGCTGCTCGTGATCACGGTCATAGCGTGCCACTCGCGCAGCGGGACTTCGATCGAGAGGTAGGCGCATCGCCTCCGGCCGGGCTGTGGTTCGCCTTGGCGCTTGGCCAGGGCCACGGTCGTCACCTGGCCTCTACGATGCTGAAGCGCTAGGCGTCGCCCCGCTTGCGCAGCATCTTCTCGATCTCCGCGACGTCGAGCTCCTCGTTGCGGATCATCTGGCGGGCGAGCTCCTCGAGTGAGACGCTCCGGCCCTCCGCCAGCGTCAGCAGTCGGCGGTAGAGCTCGATCCCGCGACGCTCCTGCACGAGCATCTCCTGGAGTATGTCGTCCACCGTGGGGTGGTGGGTACCGACGAGCTCGCCGATCCCGAGAGAGACGGCGCCACCGAGGGCGGTGACCTCCTCTCCGGCCTGGATCGCATGCGCCAGGGACTGCTGTGCCTGCTCACGCATCCAATTCGTGATGGGGATCCGGGCATGGCCAAAGACCATCAAGGAGTACTGGGTGAATCGCACCACCCCGGCCAGCTCGAGCTCGACGATCTCGTTCAACGTCTTGAGCGTCGCCTCGCGGTCGATCTCCACGACGGATCTCCTTCCCTGAGGATCGGTGGGTCCGGCGGCTCAGTGCTGGTGCAGGATCACGCCGCGGATGTTGCGCCCGGCGTGCATGTCGGCGTAACCCTCGTTGATCTGATCGAGGCTGTAGGTCTGGGATACCAGCTCGTCCAGGCGAAGACGGCCCTGTCGGTACAGCTCGAGCATCAACAGGATGTCCTTGCTCGGGTTGGAGGCGCCGAACAGCGAACCCTGGATCCGCTTCTGGTAGAGCGTCAGGAGGGTCGGCGACACCGGGATCCCCGTCTCGAGCAGGTTGCCGATGCCCGTGGCCACACAGGTACCTCCCTTGCGGACGGCCTCGAGGCCCTCCGCGATGTGACCACCGTTGGTGACGCCGACACACACGATGCACGAGTCGGCGCCCTGACCGTTGGTGAGGGGCGCGACGAGCTCCCTCGCCTCGGCCATGGTCTGCGCGGCATGGGTCGCTCCGAGCTTGAGTGCCGTCGTGCGCTTGAGCTCGACCGGATCGACGGCAACGATCACCGAGGCCCCCGCGTGGCTGGCGCCCTGCACGGCGTTGATGCCGATCCCACCGACGCCCATCACGATGACGACGTCGCCGGGCCGCACCTCGGCCGAGTTGACCGCCGAGCCCCACCCCGTCCCTACGCCACACCCGGTCAAGCAGGCGACATCCAACGGAACGTCGTCGGGGCAATGGACGGCGGAGAGCACCGAGATCGTCGACCACTGGCTGAAGGTCGCCAGACCGGCCATCTGGCCCACACCCTGACCGTCGATGCTCATCCGGTGGGACCCGTCCTCCCTCGTGCCCGAGAGGGTGGTAGCGCCGGCATCGCACAGGTTCTGCATGCCCGAGGCGCAAAATCGGCACCGGCCGCAGCCGGGGAGGAAGGACGTCACCACCCGATCGCCCACCTTCCATCCCGGCGTATTCGGTCCCACCTCTTCGACGACACCGGCGCCCTCGTGCCCACCGGCCATCGGGTACACGCCGACGAGCAGGTCGCCGGTCGTCAGGTGGTCGTCGGAATGGCAGAGACCCGAGGCCTCCATCCGGACGAGCAGCTCCCCCTGGCGGGGCCCGTCGAGGTCGACCTCGGCGACCTCCCACTTGCCCGGCGCCTCGCGCACGATCGCGGCTTTGGTCTTCATGTGATGACTCTCCTACCCGTGACCAGCTGAATCGTTCACGAAACGTTAGGCGCTGGCGGCCCGACGCGCCCGGCCAACCCGGCGCCGCTGCCGGTGCCCGGCAGCCCACACCCTGACCTGGGGCGGGGCGACGGGCCGGTTGACGCTGACGCGCCGTCAGCTCTACAGTCCGGCCCGAGCCGACATCGGTGCTTCGGGCTCGCCCGGGCCGCGGCGGAGCTGGTGGCTCAGGGAGGGGAGGCGCAGTGCCCCAGGACCGGTTCGGGCTGCCCGGCCGGGTCGCGATCGTGACCGGCGCAGGCAAGGGAATCGGTGCCGCGGTGGCACTGACCCTGGCCGAGGCCGGCGCCGACTCCGTGCTTGTCGCCCGGACCGCGGCTGACGTCGAGGCCGTGGCCGAGGAGGTTCGCGCCCGCGGTCGCCGGTGCATCCCCGTGGCCGGGGACGTCAACGACCTCGACCTCCTCGCCGAGATCGTCGAGCGGGCGGCGACGGACCTCGGCTCACTCGACGTGGTGGTGAACAACGCCGGGGGTTCGGTCTCCAGGCCCATGCTCGACACGACCGTCCGGTCGCTCGAGAAGTCGTTCCACTTCAACGTGTCGGTGCCCTTCGAGCTCAGCCGGCTCGCCGTGCCCCACCTTCTGGGCCGCGAGGGGTCGGCCATCGTCAACGTCAGCTCGGTGGCGGGCCGCCATGCGGTGCGCGGGGGCCTGACCCACAGCCTGACCAAGGCGGCCCTGTCCCAGCTGACACGCCTCATGGCCGCCGAGCTGGCGCCGAGGATCCGGGTCAACGCCGTGCTCCCCGGGGCGGTCGAGACCGACGCGCTCGCCTGGTACCTCGAACAGCTCGACCCACGACTCCGGGACGAGATGCGGCGCCGGACCCCCATGCGACGGAACGGCACGCCGGGGGACATCGCCGAGGCCGTCCTCTTCCTGGCCTCGCCGGCGGCGTCGTGGATCACCGGGAAGCTCCTCGAGGTCGACGGCGCGGCCGAGGACAACCTGCTCCCCTCGGAACTGCCAGACCTCGTCGGACCGGCCCCGGGGAACTGACCCGGGGGACTGAGAGGAGGCGGGGAATGACCTATCGCGTGATCCAGTGGGCGACCGGAGGGGTCGGCCGGGCAGCCATCGAGGGCGTCCTCGAGCACCCCGAGCTCGAGCTCGTCGGATGTTGGGTCCATACGCCCGACAAGGTCGGGCGGGACGTGGGCGCGTTGATCGGGCGCGAGGCATTGGGCGTCACCGCGACGTCCGACGTCGAGGCTCTGCTCGCCACCGACGCCGACTGCGTCATCTACAGCCCGTTCATGGCCGACTCGTCGACGGTGGACCGCCTGCTCGAGTCGGGCAAGAACGTCGTGACGCCGCTCGGCTGGTTCTTCCCGCCCGGGGACGAGCGGGATCGCGTCGACGGAGTTTGCCGACGCGCCGGGGTGACGCTCCACGGCACCGGCATCCACCCGGGCGGTATCACCGAGCGGTTCCCGCTCATGCTCTCCGCCCTGGTCGGCTCCGTGACCCACGTGCGTGCCGAGGAGTTCTCCGACATCCGCACCTACGGCGCCCCTGACGTGGTCCGCGACTGGATGCTCTTTGGCACCACCCCGGAGGAGGCTCGCGGCAGCATCATGGCCGACGCGCTCGGCGCCGGCTTCCGGCAGTCGGTGTGGATGGTGGCCCACGAGCTCGGCCTACGGCTCGATCCGCAGCTCCGTACGACCCACGAGATGGCGGTGGCCACCGCTCCGGTGGACTCTCCCATCGGCCCGATCGGCCCCGGCAAGGTCGCGGCCCAGCGTTTCCGCTGGGAGGGTCTGGTCGACGGGCAGCCGGTCGTCACCGCCGCCGTCAACTGGCTCATGGGTGAGGATCATCTCGACCCGCCCTGGGAATTCGGCCCACAGGGAGTGCGGTTCGAGGTCGAGGTCACGGGAGACCCTGGTGTCTTCGTGACGTTCAAGGGGCTGCACCCCCACAGCATCGAGGAGGGTCTCCGCCGAAACCCCGGCGTCGTCACGACGGCCATGCACTGCGTCAACGCCGTGCCCTACGTCTGCCGGGCCGAGCCCGGGCTGCGGACCTACCTCGACCTGCCGCTCGTCGCGGGCCGTGCCGCGCCGAGCCTGCACCGGGGGGCGCCGTGATCCTCGATCGGTTCTCCGTCGCCGACCGGGTGGCCATCGTCACCGGCGCGGGGCTGGGCATCGGGCGAGGCATCGCCCTCGGCCTCGCCGAGGCCGGCGCGGACGTCGTGCTGGCGGCGCGCACGGCGGCGGACCTCGACGCGGTGGCCGAGCAGATCGTCGCCCTCGGCCGCCGGGCCTTGCCCGTGCCCACCGACGTGACCGACGGCGAGGCCCGGCAGCGGTTGGTGGCGAGAACGATGGACGAGTTTGGCCACCTCGACATCCTCGTCAACAACGCCGGGGGCTCCATGCCCCGTCCGGCGATGGAGACCTCCGAACGCTCCCTCGAGGCCGCCTTTTCGTTCAACGTCACGGCGGCCTTCGCCCTGACCAAGCTCGCGGCCCGCGCCATGGTCGACAGCTCGGGCAGTGGGGCGGTGGTCAACATCTCGTCGCGTTCGGCGAGCATGACCCAGACGAGCTTCGTCGCCTACGGCGCAGCCAAGGCCGCGCTCGACCGGATGACCCGCAACATCGCTCCGGAGCTGGCGCCACGGGTCCGCGTCAACGCCATCGACGTCGGGGGCGTCGCCACTCGTTCGCTCGACATCGTGCTCACGGACGAGACGCTCTACCGCCGGTATCTCGAGGGGACCCCGATGCACCGACCGGGAGAGCCCGAGGACATCGCCTGCGCCGTCCTGTACCTGGTATCGGACGCCGCGTCGTGGGTGACGGGCAAGGTGTTCGAGGTCGACGGCGGGGCCGAGCACCCTGCCATCGGCGTACCCGTCCGCCCGCTCGAGCCGAGCACGACCGAGGAGGACCGATGAATCCCGAGTCGCCAGTCACCGGCTTTTCGCACGTGCAGCTGCTCGTGTCCGACGTCGCCGCCTCCGAGCGTTGGTACACGGATGCGCTGGGCCTCGAGCGTTTGACCGCGGCAGACGACGGTGCCTACGTGGCCCTGCGCCACCGCCAGAGCCGGGCGGTGGTGGTGCTGACCGCCGACGGTCCGTCGGGGATGCCGGCGGGCAGGCCGGATCGCCTGGACCATCTCGCCTTCGCGGTACCCGACGGTCGGGCCCTCGCCGCATGGGCGTCCCACCTCACGGAGCTGGGCATCGAGCATCCGGGGGTGGTCGACGAGCTCGGCAAGCCCTCCCTCGTGCTCACCGATCCGGACGGCATCCACATCGAGCTGGTGGGTCCCCCGGGGTCCTAACCTGCGCGTCGGGCCGTGACGGCCCGTCAGGGTGCAGCCTTGATCCGGCCGGTTTCGATGGCCTGGACGAGCGCCGAGTGGTCGGCCTCGTTGGTGCGCGCGTAGCGGCCGGCAAAGGCGGCGATGGCGCGGTCGAAGGTCGTGGCCTTGCCGAGGTACGCCGAGATCGCCATGGCGTCGCCGGTACGAGCGTGGGACCGGGCAAGGATCCACGCGCACAGCTCTCCGTAGTGGAGCAGGTTGGTCCTGCTCATGGTCATCGGGTCGCCTTGTCCCTTGTAGTCCCACAATTGACGGACGTAGTAGTTGCGACCGGTCCGGGGGCCCTCGGCCCACCCGAGGAAGATGTCGCTCGCGGCCTGGATCCGGCGCTGTCCCACGACCACCCGCTTCCCGTGATGGCCCTGGGTGGACTCGCCCGCGTAGGGCTCGAGGACGGAGGGCTGCGCCTCCTTGGCCTGCAGCACGACGAAGTCGGCGTCGGGGTCGTCGGGGCCGGACATGAGCGCGATCCAGCATCGGGTGCCGACGCTCCCGACCCCCACGACCTTGCGCGCGACGTCGACCAGCCGGTACCGGTCGAAGAAGGACCGGCGGTCGTCGGAGAGGGAGGATCGGTAGCTCTCGATCAGGCCCTCGGCCTCGTCCAGGTCGTGGTCGGTGGCATCCAGGTGCACGATGAGGGGAGGATCCTCGACGAACCCGCGCTTCCCATCGACGAGGCGGGTGAGCTTGGCCACCGCTCTCAGGTGGTCCTTGCGCCGAGCACGCTTGACGTCGCGATGGACGACCGCTCGGTGCTTCAGAGGGAAGTGCTGGATGACCCTCTTGATCTCCGTCCGCTCGTAGAAGAGATCGAGCGTGTGCCAGGACGAGTAGTCGGCGATCCGTTGGCGATAGGTCCGCGCCGCGGCGCCGACGAGGGCCTCGCCGTCTTCGGCCGACCACCTTCGCTGGCGAGCCACGATGTAGAGGCTGGTGCAGAGCCGCTTGACGTCCCATTCCCACGGACCCGGGAGCGTCTCGTCGAAATCGTTGATGTCAAAGACGAGGTTGCGCTCCGGGCTGCCAAAGAACCCGAAGTTGTTGACATGGGCGTCGCCGCAGGCCTGAACGTGGATGCCCGAGGTGGGCGTGGTCGACAGGTCCAAGGACATCACCGCTGCGCCACCGCGGAAGAAGGCGAAGGGCGACTCCGACATCCGCCGGTAGCGGATAGGTCCGAGCTCACGGACGCGCGTCGCCGCCTGAGCCTCGAGGATCTCCAGGGGATCGGAGCGACCGGCCGGCGGATCCCAGTCCCCGTGTGGCGACCTCGGAACCGACGCACGCAACGAACGCCCGTGCGCCCGGCGGGCGTCCGGCGGTTGCCCCATCACGCGACCCGGCCCAATCCGGCCGGTGCTACGGCAGCACCTTGTACACGTCGATCTCCGTCTCCTCGGGGGGCGCGGGAAACCCCCCCGGAATGCCCTCTTGCATCCGCGGCATCAGGATGCCGTCCCGGAACCGCTCCCAGCTCTCCTTGGACTCGTGGACGGCGACGATCGTCCAACCTCCCGGCGAAGGGCCCGCCGCGTGGAAGATCTGGCCCTCGGGCAATTCGGTGGCGCTCGGGTGCACGGCGGCAATCGAGGCCTCGTAGTTGTCCCGGGTGCCCCCGGGGAAGTGATGGATGATCCCGAATGCCATGTCTCTCCCCTCCACCCGACCCCTCTGGTCGGGTGCTCGGCCCGGTGCATCGACACACGCTCGCCGGAACCCGTGACCATGCGCAACGTATCGCCCACAGCGGGTCGGCGCTCGCCCGGCACCGCGGCACGACGAATCCCCCCCGGGGTGACCTTCGGCCCTGGTCTGGACCGAACCGGACCTTCACCATCCGAGGAAGCGGTCGTGTGCACCATTCTCTGAGGAGACAAAGAGAACGAACGGAGGACCCTTGAGCAATTTCGTCAAGCTGATATCGGCTGGCCCGCTGTTCTTCGTGAGCGCCTGGCTGCTCATGATCTTTGCCGGCATCGTGTTCCAGGACGTCGGCATCCGCCCATTCGGCTACCCGACCTCCATGGTCGTCACCATCGGCCTGTGGCTGACCCTGGCGCCGGCCATCGGTGCGGTCTCCCGGACGGGACCCGACAAGAAGAAGTGAGGCACACGCCGACCCCGGGCATTACCAGGACGGGCCCACCTTGCGAACCACACAGAGTTGCTCCTTGCCGGCGACGAAACGTGGTCGAGGATCGCTCCGACGCACGAGCCGGCGTGGTTGGCGGATCTGCTCGACGATCACCTCGGGACAGTGGAACGAGACGGTCCCGACGGCTCTCGCCAGCCGCTCGGGGTCCCGCAAGGCGTGGGGTTCGGGGAAGTCTCCGGTGCGGGCGAAGGTGCGGAGCAGGCGACGGGTGCTCAGGACCTTGCGGCTCGCCTGACGCCCCCGCTTGCCGTCCCCCAGACCATTGTCCAAGAGGTCCTCGATGAAGTAGAGGCCACCCGGGGCCAGACGCGGGAACAACGTGGACAACGCGATCTGTTGGTGATCGGGACGATGGCTGCCGTCGTCGACGATCACATCGACCAACTCCACCCCCGCGTCGTCGAGGAAGGCGAGCAGCTGCCCGGGCCGACCCTGGTCGGCCATCCCGGTGCGGATCCGATCGTTGTCGAGATGGGGAGCGGGGTTGACGTCGACCCCGAGGATCCTTGCCCGATCGAAATAGCGGTACCACATGCGCATGGAGGCGCCGCCACCCTGATTGCGGCCCTGCGCGATGGCGGACCTCCATCGGCGCCCGGTCACCCCCAGGCCGATCTCCAGGAGGGTGATCGGCCGGTCACGCGCCCCCTCCAGGTACGCCTCGTAGACGTCCGTGTAGTTGTGACCCGGCCACGCGTCGACGGGTCCGAGCGTCCCCTTGTCGGTCCCTTCCTCGTCGGCGATCGTCGTGAGGGACGGCCGGTCTAGATACGACATCGGAAAACCTTCGCGAGCGCTCCAGTCTCGCCCCGCACGTCGGGGCAGGTTACTCCCGTCGGTGGTCGCCCTGGTCGCCGTCGCCCTCGTCCCCGTGGGCCTCGTCGCCGACCATTCGGGACAGGGCGTCGCACCAGGCGGCGATCGCGTCCCAGTCCCGCGCGTCGCGTCGAGGGCTCTTGTTGGGCGGGTCGACCCCGCCAAAGACTTCCGTGCGCACTGGAGCGAGCCAACCGATCTTGCCCAGCGTCCTATCCAGCTGACCGCGAGAGCGGGCAAAGGCGTCGTCGGTGGTCTCACGAGGGCCCATCCCGAAAATCGCCACCGGGACGGACTCGAACGCGGTGCGGTTTCGCTTGAGGTAGCGCCGTGCCCGGCTCGACCATCGCCCGCTGTAGATGGGTGCTCCGACCACGACAAGCTGCCGGCCGGCGGGCGACGGCTTGTCGCCGAGCGGCGTCAGCTCGGTCTCCCACCCGAGTAAGCGAAATCGTTGGGCGATGGCACCGGCGACCTCACCTGTCGAGCCGTGCCTGGTGACGAAGGTGACCAGGATGGTCATGTTCGTCCGGGGCCGCTAGGCCAAGCCGCAGTAGAACGGCGTGAAGTGCCCGACGTGCACCGTGGTGCGATTTGGCCAGTAAGTGGACGAGAAGAATTGCAACTTGTTGAGCCCGATGCCAGGCGACCCGGGACTTGCCGGGACGAACAACGGGTCCGTGATGCTGGCATCCGGCGCATGGCCGAGCACGATGTGGGGGCCGCCGCCCGTCTTGGTGAACGGCCCCCGGCGGATGAGGACGACGGGCTTGATCGGTGAGCCGTCGGCGTTGAACCCAACGATCTGCCGGTCCTGGGCACTGTCGGGTTGGTCGGTGAAGGGGTCCTTCCAGTAGCCGTCGTACCAGCACGACACCTTGCGGGCGTTGTCCGGTCCCGCGGGCGGAGCCTGGCTGACCTGCAGCAAGTACGGATACGCGATCGGCAGCAGGCTCTCGTAGAAGAACTGCTGGCTGGCCGTCCGGATGGCGTCCGCCGCCACTCCCAGGTCGCTCGGCACCGCCCAGTCCGAGTCCACCCTCGAGGCTGCGGCGGTGAGCTTGCCGTAGTCGCTCACGATCAACAGCCCCACCTGGGTGAGCGCTCGCTCCGCGTTGTCGAAGCGGTCGAGGATGGCCGAGGCCAGCTCCGTGGTCCTTGCGTGGATGACCCCTTCGATCGTGGGTGCCCCGTCGGTCCGAGACAAGGCGGAGACAAGGCTGATGGCGGCCCCTACCCCGTCGAGGAAGAGCTTGAGAGACCTCCCTCCGGTCACGTCGAAGTACAGCTTGGAGAAGCCCACGATCGCCCCGAAGATCTGCCAACCCCTGGAGTCGGTCTGTCCCTCCGGCCGGCCGACGTCGGCCAGGATCTTCTGGCCGATCGCCTGCAGGTCCACGTAGGAACGGGTGGCCGACTTGTTGAAGGGCGCTTGCAGCGCGGCCAGGTAGGTCTGGACGTGGTTGAGATCCGAGATCTCGGTGCTCAGCTGGTCCTTGACGGCGTTGAACTCCGCGGCCGTGAAGGCCTGATCTCCCGGATAGGTCAAGCGGGCGAGGTCGAGAGCCTTTTGGTGCCAGTCGGAGCGGTATCGCTCATAGTAGGCGCGCCGCACGTCGCAACTGGGTGCACCGGGTGCGCAGAACCGGAGCTGCTCGCCGATGTAGGTCTCGGCCGCCGCCTCACCGCCCGTGAAAGCGGGAAAGGGCGTTGGCGCCTGGTAGGCGACGGACATGAGGCTCGTGTCGAGCGCTCCGAGAGCATCGGGAGACGAGGAGATCAAGGGCGCGAAATCCCAGGTTCTCGTCCGCGAGAAGACACCGGTCAGCTGTCCCGACTGGCCGACCACGGTGCTCGACTCGGCTCCCGCCGCAGCAGTCGCGTTTGCCGGGGCCGTCGCGTAGAGCCCGCGGCCGATGAGCGCGTAGCCGCCCGGATTGTCCGCTAGCGCGTTGAACAGGGCGGCGTTGCCCCCCACCTTGGCGATGCTCGCCCCGAGCCCGGTGATCAGCGGTTTCACGTTGCCGATGCTTTGGACGATGACGATCGGTGGCGCGCGGTTCGCCGCCGTCTCGAGGGCGTTGACCTTGATGACGCTGATGATCCATGACTGGCGCTCCTGCTCGGCGGCCACCCCTTGGCCGAAGTTGGTCACCCAGGCCTCGTTGTTGGAGAAGCTCTTGATCGGCTGCAGGGTGTAGGGCTCGAGGAACAGCAGGTGCACGCCGCCGGTCGCGGTGGGTTCGTTGAGCGTCGCCGAATAGCTCCGTCCGTTGACCTGGATGACGTTCGTCAGGCCGCCCGAACCTGGCGCCACCGTGTTGATGGCGGGGTACTCGGGGTTGACGAAGCCGTAGAGGTTGGTGGCGGGATTGACCTGCAGGTCGCCGACGATGTTGCCTTGTTGAGGATCCGGTCGTTGGTCAAGAGTTCCCTGGAGGGTCGACATCCACGCAGAGTTGGCCGCACCGCCCGGCACGCCGATGATGGAGAACCGGGGCAGTTGGCCGCTGCGCTCCTCGCTGGCCGTAACCTCGTGACCAAGGTTCTTCGTGACCTGCGCGAGGACGTTCCGCACGTTCATGTCGGCGACGCCCAAGGGGACGCTCACGATCATCAGGTAGCCGAGGCTCCCCGTGTACTGGTTCGCGATGTTGAGCAGTTGCCTCGCGCCTGCGAGGTCTCTCGGCAGTGTCTGCGAGAGCACCAGCTCCCTGGTCGCCCGATTGAGCACCGCAACTACGAACTTGCCGGAACTGTATTTGGTGTTGGGTACCGGTTGGCCGTCGATCCAGATGAGGCCCGCGGGGTCCTTCGCGAGCGTCTGGATGGGCACCCCTATCGGCGGGTCGTCGGGGCGCGCCGTGACGGTCACGGGGGTCGTGACCGTGGGCCCGTTGGCGGTGGACGGCCGGTACCCGACGGTGAGCGAGAGGTCGTAGGTGCCCGCCACGTCGGGCGTGAGGGAGGCTTGCGCCTGGTCGGCCCCCCCGAGCGCCGCCTTCGAGCCCGGAGGGGCGGAGACGAGGCTCCAGTTGAATCCGAGGGAGCCGGCCAAAGAAAGGCGATCGAGGTCGGCGAGTACCTGCACGACGCTCACGCCCGAGGTCAACCCGTCGACGATGTTGAGCTTGCCGATCTGGGTACCGGGCCTGGTCACCGCGTCCGCACCCGGCGCTCGGTTGCCCTGGACCTGCGCCTGCAGGTCGGTCGGGCCGTTCGCGGCGGCGCTGGCCGTGACGCCGTCGGCGCCGAGGACCACCTCCACGTTGAGACTCACGCTCGAGCTCGCAGGAGGGAGCGCCGAGGGGGCGGCGGGGCCGGTGGACGCCGGTGCAGGGGCGGCAGGTGCGCTCGTCGACGTCGTCGGGGGTGAGGTGGACGTCGTCGGGGGTGAGGTGGTCGTCGCCGGAGGCAACGTCGTGGACGTGGGCGACGTCGTGGACGTGGGCGACGTCGTGGGCGTGGATGTCGACGTGGTCGAACCCGAGGGAGCCGAAGAGGTGGTCGTGGACGAGACCGAGCTCTGGGATGGGGCAGCTGCGGCGCCTTCCGCCAGGACGGGGATCGACGATCCGACGATCGCTATTGCGAGCGTCCCCAGAAACGCGCCGCGCGAGAACCCCCGCAGACGAGTCGCTCCAGACGCTCCTCCACCTCCGCGGGTGGCGGCCATGGTTCCTCTCCGTCAGCACGAGGCGACTCGACCGAAATTCGGGTTTGTCACCAAAACGTCACCCGGGTGCAAGTTCCCGAGCACGACCCAACTTCGATCGGGCGCTCCCGCCGTCGCTGATTATCTCGTGCAACCTGCAGGGGGTCAATAGCCGGCGCGCGCTACACCGACGCGCCGATCCCTTGGACCTCAAGCCGACGCCCGAGAGGATTCAGCGTGCCAGCCGAACCGGCAGGGTCTTGAGAGCGTTGTTGAGGTTGGAGCGCACGCGACGGGGCTCGCCGGTGAGCTCGATGCTCCGGAACGTCGAGAGAAGCTCGTCGAGGAAGACTCGGCCCTCGAGGCGCGCCAGGTGCACGCCGAGGCAGAAATGCTGTGCCGTGCCGAAGGAGAGATGGGGGTTGGGATGCCGGCGGATGTCGAATCGCTCGGCGTCCTCGAACACCTCCTCGTCACGATTGGCCGACGTGTACCACATCGCCACCTTGTCACCGGCAGAGACGGGCACCCCTCGCAACTCGGTGTCCTTCGTCGCGGTGCGACGGAAGTAGTGCAAGGGGTTGGCCCAACGGAGGATCTCCTCGACCGCACCCGGCAAGAGGTTGCGGTCCCCTCGCAACGCTTCGAGCTGGTCGGGGTGGGAGAGGAGGGCGTGGAGCCCCGACGACAGCATCGTCTTGGTCGTGTCGTTGCCCGCCGTCACCAGCTGGACGAAGAAGCTTCCGAATTCCACGTCCGACATCGGCCCGTCGCCGAAGTTGCCGGCGAGGATGAGCGAGGCGAGGTCCTCCTGTGGCGGCTCGGTGCGCCGGCGGGCGGCAAACTGGATCGCATAGAGCGCCATGTCCACCATTCCGGTCTGCGAGTAGGCATCGGGTCCGGCCAGGTCGGGATCCTGGCTACTCGTGCTCTGCTCCGCCCACACCCGGATCTGCGCCCAGTCCTCCCGGGGGATACCCACGAGCTCGCCGACGACCTGGCTCGGGAGCAACCCCGCCACCTCGTGGACGAACTCGACGTCGCGCCGATGCGCCGCTTCGTCCAGGATCTCGCGGCAGATGGTGCGGATGCGCTCCTCCATCCGCCCGATGACCCTCGCCTTGAAGCTGTCGACGAGAGGCCTGCGGTAGGCCGTGTGCCGAGGCGGGTCCATCATGAGGAGCATGTTGCGGCTCTGCTCGAGCCGCTCCGGGGCCTGGTTCTCGAGGACGACACCCCCCTCCTCGGCCGAGAAGAGCTTCGGGTTTCGCGCCACGTGCACGAGGTCGGCGTGCTTGAGGACCGCCCAAAAGCCGGGCTCACCCGGCATGTCCTGCCAGTAGACCGGCTCGGTCCTGCGGAGCTCGGCGAAGATCTCGTGGATGGGCCCCTCGACGTAGAGATCCGGGTCGTAGATGTCCGGCCGGGGACGAGACGTGGCCGCTCGTACGGGGGTGGTGACCGACATCATGGACCTCCTCGATTGGTCGCGAACAACTCTAGGCGGCCGCTGGCCGCGGGGGCCGGCCGGTAAGCTCGGCTGTCCCTGTTGTCACCTGAAGAGAGTCCAGCATGCAGAGCAGAGCCGCCATCCTGTGGGAGCCGCAGACCAAGTGGAGCGTGGAGGACATCACGCTCGATCCCCCAAGAGCCGGGGAGGTTCTCGTCAAGCTGGCGGCCTCGGGCCTGTGCCACTCCGACGAGCATCTCGTCACCGGCGACATGGTCATGGATCCGGCGATCGCGGAGCTCCTCGGGCTGCAGCAGTTCCCGGTCATCGGCGGTCACGAGGGCGCCGGCGAGGTCGTCGAGGTCGGCCCCGGCGTGACCCAGCTGGCGCCGGGTGACCACGTCGTCTTGAGCTTCATCCCGGCGTGCGGACGGTGCCCGTCGTGTGCCATCGGACAGCAGCACCTGTGCGATCTGGGTGCGTTCTTGCTCGCAGGCCGGCAGATCACGGACTTCACCGCCCGCCACCACGCCGCCGACGGGACCGATCTCGGCATCATGACCTGCACCGGCACCTTCGAGCCCCTGACCGTGGTGAGCGAGACCAGCTGCGTCAAGATCGAGCCCCACATCCCGCTCGAGCGCGCTGCGCTCGTGGGGTGCGGCGTGACCACCGGATGGGGCTCTGCGGTCTATGCCGCGGACGTCCGTTCCGGCGAGACCGTCGTGGTGGTCGGGATCGGCGGCATCGGTGCCAACGCGCTGCAGGGAGCCCGCCTCGCCGGCGCGGACAAGATCGTGGCCGTCGATCCGCTCGCCTCGAAGCGGGAGATCGCCTCCGTGTTTGGGGCGACCCACACCGCCTCGTCGATGGAGGAGGCCCAGGCGCTCGTCGGCGAGCTCACGCGAGGCGCCATGGCCGACAAGGCGATCCTCACCGTCGGCGTCGCCTACGGCGAGCTCATCACGCCGCTGCTGAACCTGGTCAAGAAGGCCGGGCGGGCCGTCGTCACGTCGGTAGCGCCGATGTCCCAGACCGACGTCAAGCTCGACCTCTTCATGCTGGCGATGATGCGCAAGGAGCTCGTCGGGTGCATCTTCGGCAATGCCAACCCCCGCCGCGACATTCCCCGCATCCTCGACCTCTACATGGAGGGCAAGCTGCTCCTCGACGAGCTCGTCACCAACACCTACTCGCTGGAGGATGTGAACCAGGGCTACGAGGACATGCGCAACGGCACCAACGTCCGGGGCGTCGTCGTCTTCTAGTTGATGGGCCGTCGGCGTCCCCGAGGCGACGCGATGGTCGCCTCGGTCGGGCCGTAGGAGCCACACGGGCCTCCCTTCGGAATAGGGTGCTCCCAAGCCGCCCGTCGGCCACGTGGTGGTCGCGGCGGAGGTTCCGTTTGCGAGAACGTTGTCGCACGTCGAGAAAGAGGGGGTTCGATGGCAGCTCGTGATCCGGTGATCGTCGGCGTCGGATGGAGCGAGTACCCGGTCGTGCCGGAGTTCGACGGCATGCAGCACCACGCCCTGGCCACCCGACGAGCCCTCGAGGACTGCGGGCTCGAGAAGCCCGCCATCGACGGCTACATGACGCCGGGAACGGGGTTCGCCTCGGTCGACGACGCGGCCAACATGGCCGAGTACCTGGCGATCCGCCACCGGTGGATCGACGGAACGATGGTCGGAGGCTCGACGTTCGAGTTCTACGTCCAGCATGCCGCCGCCGCGATCCGGGAGGGGATGTGCGACGTCGTGCTCGTCACCTACGGCTCGGACCTGCTCTCGAGGATGGGCCGAATGCTGGGCACGAGCACCTTCTCCGGTGGCGCGACCCGGGTCAAGGGACCCACGGGCTTCGAGTCCTCGTGGGGAAACGTGCTGGCCGGCGCCTATGCCATGGCCGCCCGGCGCCACATGCACGAGTACGGGACGACGTCCGAACAGCTGGCGGAGATCGCGGTCGGCGTGCGGGAGTACGCCGGCCTCAACCCGAAGGCTCAGTACCGCGACCCGATCACCGTGGAGGACGTCCTCTCGTCCCGCATGATCGCGGATCCCCTCCACAAGCTCGACTGCTGTGTCATCTCCGACGGCGGCGGCGCCTTCATCATGACGACGGCCGAGCGCGCCCGGGACCTGCGCAAGCCCCCGGTGTACGTCCTGGGCGCGGCCGGCGCCCAGACGCACTGGACGATCAGCCAGATGCCGGACTTCACGACCACCTCGGCGGCCCAGTGCGCTCCGGAGGCCTTTGGCCAGGCCGGCGTGCGCCCCGAGGACATCGACACGATCCAGATCTACGACAGCTTCACCATCACCGTGCTCCTCCTGCTCGAGGACATGGGCTTTTGCAAGAAGGGCGAGGGCGGCGCGTTCGTCGAGACCGGTGCCCTTCGACGCGGCGGCAAGCACCCGATGAACACCGACGGGGGCGGACTCTCCGCGTGCCACCCGGGAATGCGCGGCATCTTCTTGATCAACGAGGCGGTCCGGCAGTTGCGCGGCGAGGGGGGCGACTCCCAGGTCCCCGACTGCGAGCTGGCCGTAGCCTGTGGGTCGGGCGGCATGCTGTCGTGCATGGGCACGGTCGTCCTTGGCAGGGAGGGACCGTCATGACCGACGACCAGCGGGACCTCGATGCGGCCGTCCAATCCGTGAGGGCGACGATCTCCAAGCGCGCGCTGCCCGACCCGGACCACACGAACGCCCCCTATTGGAAGAGTGCCGCCGAGGGTCGACTCGTCTTGCAGCGGTGCACGACGTGCGCGACGTTCCAGTTCTATCCAAGAGCTCTCTGCACGACGTGCGCCGGAGAGACGGAGTGGGTAGAGGCATCGGGCCGGGGGGTCCTGCACACCTTCACGGTCATACGCCAAAATCGCTCGGAGGCGTTTGCCGCGCTCGGTTCCCTATGCCGTCGGGATCGTCGAGCTGGAAGAGGGCGTGCGGATGATGTCCAACGTCATCGGGTGCGACATCGACGAGCTGGAGATCGGGATGCCCCTCGAGGTGGTTCTCCTCGAGGCGAGCGAGGACGTGGGTCTGCCCTTTTGGCGGCCGGCCCGCGGCGGCCGGCTGACATGGGCCCCGGATAGGCGAGCGGGCGGAGGCCCACCGACCCCCATGTCCAGGCTGGCCAAGGGACGGGCCACCCATCTCTCGAAGGACGAGATCGCAAGGGCGGCGCTGCACCACTTCGACACGAGCAAGGAGCCGTTCTCCATGCGGCGCCTGGGGCAGATGTTGGGCGTGGCGCCTGGGGCCGTCTACAAGCACTTCCCGTCGGAGGCGGACGTGATCGCCGCCGCACTCGGGCTGGTGTTCGACGAGATCGTCGAGGAGGTGCTCGGCCAGGGCGATCCCCTTGGCCTCGATCCCGTAGAGGTGCTGGTCCGGAGTGGGGTCGCCATGCGTCGTGCCTTTGCCCGCCACTTCCGGATCGCTCCCTACCTGGTCAGCTCTCCGGCGTCGACGCCGCGGCTCTCCGGAGTGCTCGCCATCGTGGGTGCCATCTTCGAGTCGATGGGACTCGTCGGCGAGCGCGCCGGCTTCGCCGCGTACATCTACGGGAACTACGTCTACGGCTCGGTGATCTTCGCCTCGGCCCGGAGGATGTCCCGAGAGCGCGAAGAGGGCGCCGGGTTCTCGAGCTTCGAGCACCGCCCCACGGACGCCCCCCGCGTCGCGGAAGCGACCAGCCAATCCATCGACGAGGTGGTTGCCGGAGCGGCCGCCGACACCGAGCTCGACGACCGGCGCTTCGAGGAGGGTCTGCGGCTCCTGCTCGACGGCCTCGTCCTTCGATCCTGACCGCGGGTGTCCGGCGGCGACCAACCCGTGGGGTGGCATTCTCAGGGCAGGCCGTAGATCCGCCGGGCGTTGCCCGAGCAGATCATGGTGGCGAGACGGGCCACGTCGTGCTCACTCCGGGCCTCCCGCGAGCACAGCGGATCGAGCACCTCGGCCAGCGCCTCGCGGAAGCGGGCTGCGGCCAGCACATGGAGCTCGGCCAGCCCGAAGGCGTCCGAGGAGTACAGCATCTTGTGGATCGGTGCACACTCGAGCGCCTCGGCCAGCACGGTCGCCGCCCGATGGCCCACATAGTTGAGAGCGAGCCCGACATCGAAATAGACGTGCGGGTAGACGCCGGCGAGGTACGCCGCCTGGCGGTGGTACGGGTAGCAGTGCAATAGGACGATCGGCGTCCCGAGGGGCGACGCCAGGCGGATCAGGTCCGTCAGGAGCGCCGGATCGGACCGGGCAAGGTCGAGGTCGCCGTCCCCGTAGCCGGTGTGCAACTGCAGCGGGACGCCGGCGTGCAACCCGGCCCACACGAGGTGGCGCAGCAGCACGGGATCGGTGATCCGGAGGTCGCCCGCCTCCCGGGGCGCCGTGAGCCAATCCCGCGCCGCCCGCACGACCTCCTCCCGGCGAGGCTCGGTGGGCTCGACGTCGAGCCCGTAGCGGTAGGCCAGCACGGACTTACAGCCGACGGCGGCGTCCGGTCCGGAGAGCTCGAGAGCCAGCCGCTCCGCAAAGGCGTCGGCAAACGTCTCGGCATCGGCGCCCTGGGCGGCCACGTCCTCCGCGACCTGCTCCAAGCGCACGATGCGACCCGCCCGGGCTCGCGCCAACGCCGAGAGCTGGCCCAAGTCGACGAGCTCGTCGGATCGATATCCCAGATCGACCAACAGGCTGGACAGCTGCGCCGCTCGCAGGAGCCGCCGGTTGACCTCCGTGCCCCCGAGCTCCCGGCGTCGGGCGACGTACTCGTCAGGATCGGTCGACGGCGCGAGGTCCAAGAGCGGCCCGCAGGTGCGCAACAGGGCGATCCCCAGGAACGAATCGAAGTTGCTGCATCCCGGAGGTGGCGGCTGGCTCGATTCGGAGAGAAGCGCCTCGAATGCGGCGCGACCGGCGAGGTCCCCGACCACGCTGTGGGCATGATGGTCGATCAGCGGTGCCGCCTGCACGGCCCGATCGACGGCGTCGCCGATCATGGGACGCGTCCCCGACTCATCGCGCTCGCGCCAGCAGCGCCCGCGTGGCCATGGCCGCATGGTGCCCACCCAGTCCGCTGACCGCGCCGCCGCGCCGAGAGCCCGACCCACACAGGAAGACGTTGCGTACTCCGGTCTCCACTCCCCAGCGTCCCACCTCCCGATCCTCTTCGGCCCAGGGCCAGCGGAGGTCTCCGTGGAAGATGTTGCCACCCGGGAGCGCCAGCTCCCGCTCCAGGTCGATCGGGGTGTGGATCTCGATGCAGGGCCTTCCTTCGGCATCGGACAGGAGGCAGTCCGAGAGCGGTTCGCCGAGCACAGACTCGAGCGAGGCGAGGCAAGCTTGCCGGGCGAGATCCGGAGTCACGGCGCCGGACCCGAGCGAGGAGTCGGAGAACAGGCGGGTCGGCGCCTGCAGGGCAAAGAGGCTCACCGTCTGCACGCCCCGTGCGCGCAGCTCGGCCGCCATGATCGAGTCGTCGCTCAGCGAGTGAGAGTAGAGCTCGCAGGGCACCGGCGTCGGCAGCGCCCCCGCAGTCGCCTGCGCCCAGGCGGCGTCGAGCTGGGTCATCGACTCGTTGACGTGCAGGGTGCCCGCGAAGGCGGTGCGCGGCTCGACGTCCGCGGCGAGCCGGGGAAGTCGCTGCAAGACCATGTTGATCTTGACCTGGGCACCCTCCGGCCTGGACTCCTGGTCGTCATCTCCGAGCAGGTGGCTCAGCACGGAGGGTGCCGCACCACAGAGGACCACAGAGGCTCGGTACCGGTCGCCCCCGTCGGTCACCACCTCAGCGGTCCGACCGTCCGCCTCGATGGACACGACCGGGGCCTCCGTCCGAACGTCGACGCCAGCCTGCCGGGCGAGGTGGAGCAGCGAACGGCTCAGCGTGCCCATCCCTCCCACCGGGACCAACCAGTCGCCGGTCCCGTTCCCCACCACGTGGTACAGGAAGCACCGGTTCTGCCGGAGCGTCCCCTCCCGGGAGTGAGCAAACGTGCCGATCAGGCCGTCGGTGAGCACCACCCCCCGGAGCAGGTCGCTCTCGAATGCCGAGCTCAACGTCTCGCCGAGCGGGCGGCCGGTCAAGATCGCCCAAGCCTCTTCTCCGAGGGTGGCGCGAAAATCGTCCGCCGGACGGAGCGGATCCATGAGGGTCGGTGCGACCACCGAGGCGATTCGACCGACCAGCGCCTGCCAATCGAGCCAGGCCACCCAGTCGCCGGCCAGCCCCATGGATCGGAAGGAGCGGCGCGTGGCGCCCGGATCTCGGGCATCGACGACCAGCGCCGATCCCCCACGCGGAGTGCACGATGCGACGCGCCGGCGTCGGAGCTCGATGCGCAGTCCGAGATCCGAGATCAGCTCCGTGGGGAACAGCGAGAGGAGGTAGGCGTATCGCGAGATGCTCACGTCCACCCCGGCGAAGGGTTGCGCCGACACGGCCGCCCCGCAGACGTCCCGGCCGCGCTCCAACACCACGACGGAGCAGCCGTCGCGGGCCAGCAGAATGGCCGGCCACCAACGAGTTGTGGCCGGCACCGACGAGCACCACGTCGGTGGTGCGGGTCGGACCCCCGCCGATCACCGATCCCGGCAATCGGCGCAGGTGCCGACGAAGTCCACGCGGTGTTCGCTCACCGCGAAGCTCCACTCGCTGGCCGCCGACTGGGCGGCTTCCTTGAAAGCCCGTTCGAGCCGGGCCGAGGTGCGCAGGTCGTTGACCTGACCGCAGTGCCGGCACACCAGGTGGTGGTGGTGACCGGTGAACTCCTCCTCGAGCTCGAAGCGTCCGTGGTCGTCGCTGCTCTCGACGCGACGGGCGATGCCCAACTCCATCAGAGCGGTGACGTTGCGGTAGACGCTGCTCTGAGGCAGGCGGGGCTCCGCGGCCAGGATCTCGGGGACCGTGAGCGGACGGCGGGCCGAGAAGAGCGCCTCGACCAGCGACCGCCGCGCCCTCGTGTAGCGCTGGTCGGCCGCCGCCATCCGGATCGCCACGACCTCGTGGAGGTCGGCGACGTCCTCTGCGACGTCCCGGCGATCGACAGGGGTCATGGCGCACCACCGTAGGCGAGCCCGGTCCCGAGGGGCACTCCCCGGAGACCCGCTCGCGGAGTCCGAAGCCGGCCCGCGATCCAAGTGGTCACGAGAACCGACGTGTCAGCAGATACGACTTGTAATGAGAACCATTTTCATGATAGTGTGGCGGTCGGCCATAAGGAGTCACCGGCTCACGAGCAATCCCTTTGTCGCGTTGTGGCTCTCCGCCGCGGTGGCCGTGCTCTCGACATGGGTGGGCCTCGGGGTGGCGTACGCGGCACCCGCGGTGCCGCCAAGCTTCGGCATCCTCGCGACGGCGAGCGGGGTTTACCTCCTCGCCTTCCTCGTCATCACGGCGAGGAGGCCCCGGGCATCTTCCGGGTCCTCCGTCGAAGTCTCTCCGCGGACCGGCGCGTAGTCGAAAGAACCCCGCCGTTGCCGTTACGGTCGTCAGGTGAAGGCAGACCGAGGAGGGGTCGTGACGTCACGAAGGGCCACCGAGAGGGAGATCGCCATCTGGCGCGAAGAGGGCTGGGTGGTGCTGGACGGCCTGATAGGCACAGACGAGATCGATGCCGCCTCGGACGACCTCCGCGAGGTGTTCCCGAGCCCCGAGGACTACCACCGGGACCCACAAGGCGTGACCGAGCGCCGGATCGGTCACCCCGCGAAGCCCAAGGAGCTCTTCGTCTGGCCCGACGAGGGGCCCGGGTTCCGGCCGGACCAGCACCGGTGGATGGCGGCGTTCCCCTTTGCCGGCACCGGCGTCCTCAATCGCCTCTGCGTCCACCCCTCGATCGTCGACTTCGCGGAGCGCGCGCTCGGGAGCACCGACCTTCGGCTGTACCAGGCCCACGCGAGCGCCAAGTACTCCGGGATCACCAACTACGAGCAGCCGATGCACACGGACCGCAATCACTCGTGGCTACCCGCCGGCTCTGCCTCGCCGTGGTGGAACCTCGAAGGGTTCCTCTACCTCTCCGACGTCCATGAGACGGACAACCCGACGCATCTGGTCTCGGTGCGCCACAGCGCCGACATCGAATCCCCCTACGGCGTGATCCTGCCCGGCATGGAGGGCGACGGGCTCTACGGACTCGAACGGGCGGCCCCCGGAGTGCGTGGCTCGTACCTGGCCTATCGGTCGGACGTCTTCCACCGCGCCGTGGAGTTTGACTCCTCCCCCTCAGCGCGCTTCCTCGTCGCGCTGGCCTTCAAGCACGCCGGACAGGACTGGATCGGCTACGACCAGCAGCAATCCCGCTCGACGGGTCCCGAGTGGACCACCTTCGTCGAGGGTTCGACTCCTCGGCAACTCGAGCTCTTCGGGTTCCCGCCCCCCGGACACCCGATCTGGACCGCAGACCTGCTTCGCACCGCAGCGCTGCGCTACCCCAAGCTCGACCTCGGGCCCTGGAGGGCCGAGGTCGCCGCTTCCTCCAGCCCGACCGCGGGGACCGGGTAACCCAGCATCGTGCGCCGCCGGGACGGGCCGCTGCGACTCCGGTCGCGGTCAGGCCGGGCGGACGCGCACGGACCGAAGGGCGTGCGGCAGCACCACCAGTTGCACGGCATTGGGCTCGATCCCCCGGATCGGGGCCCGGTCTTGCTCCTCCAGACGCTCGTCGAGCCGGACCGCTAAGGCCTCCGCGATCGGGAGGCCCCAGCGCAACGCCACCTCGTCTGGAGCATCGGTGGGGTTGAGCACCCGGGCCACGAGCCCGTCCCCGTCCTCCGCCGGCTTGAGCGCCGACAGGACGGCGGCGTCCGCTTCGAGGGCAAGCAGGCCCTGGCTGTCCTCCAGTAGCGGGTCGGGCCCCGCCGGCACCGCCCGCAGACCGAGCTCGGCATCCCAGGCCTCGACCTGCGGCGCCGGGCCGAAGGTGAGAGCGAGTCGCGCCACGATCGGGCCCCGGCATTGTGCCTCCGGCGTCTTCAGGCCGGGACCGGCCGGCTCGGGCCGGCTCATCAAGTCCATCCTCGAGAGCCATCCGACCGCCCGCACCACCGTGACGAGGATGGTCCCATCCGTGCTGACCTCTGCTTCCGGCAGGCCCGGTGCCGCGACGGTCAGCCCGTTGTTGGTGACCCAGCCCTGCTGGGGGAAGGTGCTCGGTGGCGGCTGGAACCACCGGGTCGACGGCGCAGGGCGAGGCGGTCGATCGGCGACGTCGAAGGTCGTGGCCGCCCGGGCGCCCGAGCCGGACGCCCCGGTGGGGAACCCGAGCCGGAGACGGTGGTCCTCGGCGGTGTTGTCCACCGTGAGCTCGAGGTCGACCCGCCGGAGCCCGGGGGCCACCCGGGCACGCAGGCGCACGGGCAGGGGCACCGTCACCGCGGAGCGACCTCGGCGGTCGGGCGCCAGCGAAGCCGGGACCTCGAAGGTCCTCGAGATGTCGAGCTCCTCGATGCCCGTGCGGTGGCGGCGACGGACGACGGCGACCGATGCCAGCCGGACCGGCCCCTCGACCGGATCGAAGTCGTACGTGTCGCCGCGGTCGCCCTGGTCCTCGAGGCAGCCCAGGCCCTCGTAGCACCGGTCGCCGCACTCGACCGTCAACGTGCCGTCGTCACCGGCGGTGACCCGAAGGCCGGCCACGCCGATCACCCGCCCGTCGTCCTCCTCGTCCGGCGCCGCATCGCCCCTCGCCAACCGGTAGCGACGCCAGCCAAACGCCGGGACCCCCTCCGCCACCCACTCGACCGTCCAGGGTTGCTGCTCGGGCACGACCCGGACCCTCTCGGGTGCCTCGTCGACCACGACCCGTGCCGGCGCGCCGTCGACGGTCATCCCGCCGCCCGCCAGGCTGGCCAACGAGAGGGGGTGGACGCCGAGACCGTCTTCGGTCACCCGGGAAAAGGGGTGGCCGTCCAGCGCGAACCGTACGACGTCGGTCCGGGGGTGCGGGGAGGGGTTGAAGACGCCCACGTCCAGCTCGTCGGTCCACGCCAACGTGCGCTCCGGGCCCATACCCGCCAACCGGGACAGGACCCGCGCGGTGGTCTCGTCGGCGAGCTCCTCCGCCTCGTCGAAGCGGGCCCACATCTGCCGGTGGACGCGATCCTGGGAACACCCGCCGATCGAGTCGTGAGCCTGGTTGGCCAGGAGTGCCCGCCACGCGACGCGCAACGCCGGGCGCTCGTCGGGCAGCCCGAGCAGGCGACCCAACGCCGCCCACGGCTCCGCCCAGCCGACCAGTGCCGTCTCGGCGGCGCGATTGGCCAGCTTCAGCCCGAGCCGAGACGACCACACGCCGGGAAGCAGGTTGGTCATGCGTCCACCGACGAGCTCGCCGACAAAGCGGTCCTGGTCGCGCACCGAACGGATGGCCACGGAGGTGTAGTCCTCGAGCCGCCCCCGGGCAACGGCCCATCCCGTCTCCTCCTCGAGCGCACGGGCCACCGCGCCGGTGTGCGCGTCCGGCATCGCGTGGTCGATGCCGTTGAGGAACAACAACTGCTTCGCACCGGCCGAGATCATCGCCTCCCCCTCCCGACAGAGGCGACGGGCAGCGACGGTGACGTCGGCCGGCAGATACGCGGCGGCAAAGTACCCCTGGGGAAGATGGCATGCCACCACGCCCGTACCGTCGGGAGCCACCCACCGATAGACGGGGGGTAGGCCGTCCAGCTCGTCCCCGTTGCCCCGCCAATAGACGAACCCGTCGAGCCCGAAGCCGGCAAAGATCTGGGGAAACTGCGAGGGATGGCCAAAGGAGTCCGGCGTGTAGGCGACCCGGGAGACCGGTCCGAACTGCTCGCCGACCCGGCGCCCCTCGAGGAGATTTCTCACATGCGTCTCGCCGCCGGGAAGCAGGGAGTCCGGCTGCACGTACCACGGCCCGATCGCGAGGCGACCGGAGCGGCAGGCGGCCGCCAGCCTCTCGGCCTGCCCGGGCCGGATCGCCAGGTAGTCCTCGACCACGATGGTCTGGCCGTCGAGCACGAAGCTCCAGCCCGGGTCGGCGTCGATCAGCTCGAGCACCCTGTCCACCGTGTCCACGAGCCGCGCCCGGAAGGCCTGAAAGGTCCGATACCACTCCCGGTCCCAGTGCGTATGCGAGACGATGACACACTCCACGGAGGTCGATCATGCCCGACCGGGAGCCGAGGCGCCTCGCCGTCACGGGCGCCAAGATGGGCCGGATGACGGACGACTCCCCCGCCCCACTTGGCATCGTCAACGCCGCCGCCCCCATCCGCATCTGCGACAACGGCGGATGGACGGACACGTGGTTCGCCGGGCACGGCAAGGTCTGCAACATCGGGGTGTCGCCGTGCGTCGAGGTGCGTGTCGAGGTGCACCCGATCGGCGCGCTACCCGACCGGATCGTGCTCGACGTCGCGAACTACGACGAGCGGTACGGGTTCGAGCCCGGTGCCCTCCCCGGTCGACATGCGCTCCTCGAGGCGGTCGTCGACGACATCGAGCTGCCCGACGGCATCTCCCTGGACATCCGGGTCAGCTCGGAGATGCCGGCCGGCTCGTCCACCGGCACGTCGGCGGCGACCGCGGTCGCGCTGATCGGCGCCCTCGACCACCTCACGCCGGGTCGCCTGTCGCCCCACGAGGTTGCTGTCGCCGCCCACCGGATCGAGGTGGACCGGCTGGGGCTGCAGTCGGGCGTCCAGGACCAGCTGTGCGCGGCCTACGGCGGCGTCAACTACATCGAGATGCCCCGTTACCCCCACGCGACGGTGACACCGATCTCGCTGCCCGACGCCTCCTGGTGGGAGCTCGAGCGACGGCTCGTGCTCGTGTTTCTCGGTGGTGGACACGTGTCGTCGGAGATGCACCAGCGCGTGATCGAGGACCTCGTGCACCGGGGCGAGAACTGCCCGCAGCTGGAGGAGCTCCGGGACGCCGCCCAACGGGCCAGGGACGCGCTGCAAGCCTTCGATCTGGGCCGGCTGGGTCGCGCGATGACCGAGAACACCGAGGTCCAGGACCGTTTGCACGCGGGGCTCGTCGGTGCGGCGGCGCGTACGGCCATCGGGGTCGCAGCGGCCAACGGCGCGTGGGGGTGGAAGGTCAACGGTGCGGGCGGCGAGGGTGGCAGCGTCACGCTCCTGTGCGGACCCGAGCCAGGAGCCAAACGCGACCTGTTGTGCGCGCTGCGGGAGGCGGATCCACACTTCGAGGTCATTCCCATCCACCTGGCACGCCAAGGCTTGCGCGTCTGGCGCACGTGATCGTCGAGTTGAGGCCGATGGACCTCGCTCTATACGGCCTCGAGCAAGGCGGCGGACTCGCGTTGGATGGCGCCATAGGAGTGCGCGACGGCGAGGTCGTGCGCGCTCTGCAGCATCGGTCGGGCCCGCGCCGGGCCGGTCGGCCCCGGGTCCGAGGCGATCATCCGCCCCCATAGCAGCTGGGTCTGGGCCTGGGCGAACTTCATCCCACCCCTTTGGGCCAAGGCGAGACCCTGCGCGTAGAGCTTCTCCGCCTCTCCGATGCGGCCACCGAGCCACGCCAAGGCCCCGAGGAAAGTGGCGGCCGGCGCGAAGACGGCCACGCCGTCAAAGGGAATCTGGTCGCGGTGGGGTGCCAGGAGCTCGAACAGGCGCTCGGCGTGATCCGAGGCTCGGAGCTGTATTGCGGTCCAGGCGTGGACCATGATGCCGTCGATCCAGACGGGATCGACGGGAAGCTCGAAGCCGCCGGCCGCGGCGTTGTCGTGGATGCGGCGGGCTTCCACCTCGTTTCCCGCCTCGAGGTGAGCGAGCGCCAGGGCGCCGCGGTACACGGGCATGTCCGGATTGGTGGAGACGACGTGTTCCGCGAGGGAGACCAGCTCCCCCATCCGACCCTGCTGGTGACGGATCACCATGAGCTGGGTCCCGTAGATCGAGAGGGCATCGGGTTGGCCGCTCTCGGTACCCAGCCGGAGGGCGGCGTCGGCGAACTCCTCGGCCCTGCCCGGCTCTCCCTCCGCCAGGGCGTAGGAGGCCTCGCGATAGGCGGCGGTCCACATCATGGTGGGCTGGTGGAGCCGCTCGCTGGCCTCTCGCATGTTCTGCAGGCAACGGTGCGCCTGCTCGAATTGCCCGGCTTGCATCGCCTGCTTGTCCGCCACCGTCGCCAGCAGGAAGACCTGCGCCGGGTCCCCCAGCTGTTGTGCCATCCGGAGGCCCTCGGCGGTCTCCTCCACTCGCCGGGCGTTGAGCGCAGGGATCTGGATCGCGACGTCGACCAGGGCCAGGGTCTGGATGCGCGTCGTCGCGTCCCCGACTCGTTCGGCCATGGCCATTGCCTCGCTCGCCAGGTCCAGACGACGCTGGAGCGCCGGGGCCGAGTACGCGAGCTCGCAGCAGAGTGCGGCGAGCAAGACGGCACGATCGGCGCTGTCGCCGGGCGGCGCAGCTTGGAGGGCGGCCTCGAGGACCGCAACCCTCTCGGCGTCGATGGCTCCCAGGGCGCTGAAGAACCCACGGCTGTTGGCCAGGGCCGCCCGCACCAGCCGTGCCCGATCGCCGTCACCGCGGGAGCGGTGGGCGACCTCGAGCAGGGTCTCCCGGTAGGCGGAAAGGCCCGCCTGGCGCTGGGCGATCCCCAGCTCGAGTTGGAGGTCCAAGGCCAGCGAGGGCTCCTCGGGAGCGGAATGGTCGAGCAGGTTGAGGGCCTGCTCGAAGTAGCGGACGGCGTCGGTTGGGGCCAGGGCGGCCAGGGCGCTCTGGCCAGCCTGACGGGAGTACCGGATGGCCTTCTCACCGTCGACCAGCCGGGTGGCATGCGACCAGTGGTGCGCGAGCTCCCCCGCCCTCCGCTCGGGGTGGTCCCCACAGAGGTCCTCGAGTGCCTCGGCGACCAGACGGTGTGTCCGAGCGCGACGGGTGGCACCCAGCTCCTGGTACAAGGTGTGCTGCACGAGGGCATGCGAGAAGCTGTAGCGCCCCGCGGTCTCGGGCATCTCCCGCACGAGCGCCACGCTGGTGGCCGCGTCCAACAGGTCGAGGAGCTCGTCCTCGTCGCGCTGGGTGACCCGGCTCAGGGTCTCGAGATCGAAGTCCCTCCCGATGACCGCGGCCGTGGACAGGGCGCCGGCGGCCTGGCCGGGGAGTCGGCCCACTCGGGTGGCGATCACCTCCCGGACGCTGTTGGGAAGGGTCATCCCGGAGAGGTCCCCGACCGCCCAATGCCCGGCCTCGTCTCGCCCGATCGCGCCGGTCTCCAGGAGGTGGCGCAGCATCTCGCTCATGTAGAACGGGTTGCCGTCCGTCTCGCCGTAGACGGTATGAGCCAGCTGGAGGTCGATCTCGGCCAGATCGTGCCCCGCCGCCGCCTCCAGGTACTGGACCACCTCGTCGTCGTCCAGGCCACGGAGCCTCACTCGGCTCATGCCCGGCTCGCGGCTGAGTGCCCCCAGCGCCTCGGTCAAAGGGTGGGCCGGTGACAACTCGGTGTCCCGGTACGTGCCGACGACGAGCAGCGGGAGCGCCTCGGACTCCTTGACCAGGTGCCGGAGCAGCTGGAGGCTGGCGGCGTCGGCCCATTGGAGGTCGTCGAGCACCAGCACGACGGGACGGTTCTCGAGGGCCGAAGCGAACAGGGAGAAGGCCGCTGCGTAAAGCAGGTAGCGGTCGGTTTCGCGGTCCGTCTCCCGTGGCTTGGGCAGCCCCTCGATCCGAGATCTGAGGGACTTGCTCAGGCGTGCCAGCTCGGAGCCGTGCGCGGCGACGTGCTCGACGAGCACCCGGTCGGGCGCGTGGGAGACGTAGTGGTCGAGGGCCTCGGAGAAGGGTGCGTACGGGACGCCGAGCTCGTCGTCACAGCGGCCGAGCAACACGATGGCGCCGTCGGCGTGGGCGCGTCGAGCCGCCTCCGCGGCCAAGGTGGTCTTGCCCTGCCCGGGTTCCCCTCCAACGAGGACCACCTCGCGACCCTGGAGGCCCGAGACCCTCTTGTACGCCTCTTGTAGGACGTCCAATTGCAGATGGCGACCGATCACCGCACCCGTCATCGGCTGCAGGAGGAGGCGACGGGGCATGGGGACTGAGCCGTCGGCGCCCGTCCCGCCGACATCCGCCGACGGCTCCCAGCCGATCTCCACGGTCTCGAGTGGCTCGCGCAGGCCCTTGAGCTCGAGCCCCCCCAGCGGCCGGAAGACGTGCGGGCTGCGACGGCCGGCCATGACCTGGACGAACTGCGCCGCCAGGATCTGGCCGTCCTGGGCCCTGGCACAGAGGCGGGCGGCCTCGACGACAGGATCGCCGAAGTAGTCGTCTCCTTCGCGCGTCGCCTCGCCACCGCTGATGCCGATGCGGAGCCTCAGGTCGTGAGCTGTCTGCCGGTTCTCGGCCTCCACCAGTTGCTGCATCGCCACCGCACAGGAGACCGCGGTCGAGGATGCCGAGAAGGCCACCATGAACCCACCGCCTACGCTCTTGACCTCGGTGCCGTCGCATTCGGCGATGACCCGTCTCAGGGTCGCGAAGTGAGCTGTGCGCAGGTCATCTGCCGCCTCGAGGGGGGAGGCACAGCCCACCTCGGTGGAACCCGACAGGTCCGTGAAGAGAATGGTGACGCTCTCTGTCGCGGCCAATGGTCCCCCCGCGGATCGGACCTTCTATATGCGGAGGGTACGTGACGATCGCCCAGTTGTCCATACCGTTCCCTGGGGGATCACGGCCAAGCGTCCCGGAGGGAGGGTTCCGGAAGGCTGGTTCCGGAGGAAAGAGCCTCTTACTCGGCTCCGCGGGTTGCCAACCAACGGACCACCGTCGCAATCAAGGTCAAAAAAGCGACGGAAACCGGCCAATAGTACGCGACCACATCGAAGTTGACCCCGACGGGCGGCGCTCCCGGAATCACGCCACGGATGGTGATCAGGGCAAAGGGAAAGATGGCCATCCACGCCAGCATGTCCGTGCTGACCTTGCGCCGACCGCTCATGATGGCCGTGCAGACCATCAGCAGTGCCAGGGCGGAGCAGACGAGGATGGCCCCGACGAGGATGGTGATCAGCCGGACGTCGTCGTCTCGGGTCACGTTGAGCGTCGTCCGCCAATGACCACTGGCCAGCGCGGCCGGGGCTGAGAACCCTGGGGGGGAACTGAAGAGCATGTTGTAGCCGGCGACCCCTGGGGGCTCGGGGTGAACGATCACGGGAATGTTGGACGATCCCGTTGCGGACGGCTCCTTCAGCTTGGCGGACGCCTCGATCAAGCCACCGTAGGAGTCGAAGGGGAAATTCACGATGGGGGTCACGTCGCTGACCCCGATGGTGGCGTCGGAGCGCTCGATGACGCTCCCCGCCTCGATGGTCCGCTCGGGCGGCTCCGCCCCGTCGACGAACAGCTGGAAGGTCTCGGACGCTCGCCCCGTCAGGCCCAGCGCGCTCCCGACGGCACCTCGGGGCACCGGAAAGAGCTCGACGTGGAGATTGTTGTTCTCCGGGTCCACGTTCAATGAGTAGACGTAGAGATCGATGCGCGACGAGGGAGGATGCTCGACGCCCGGCTGAGTGACGACGACGCTCGAGGACCGAGCAAAGGCAAAGACCAGATAGAGGCTGGCGAGAACGACAACGACCGCGGAGAACCCGGTCAACCACCGGCGCTCGGACTGGGTCAATCGGTTCTTGGCCATCAGTTGTCGAAGAGATCCCACTCGCTCCCGAGGACCCAGCGCAGGGCCGAGAGCCTGCCGTTGAGGAACCCGGAGCCCCATTCGTCCGAGGGGCCTCCTCCGCACCGAACTCGATCGACCAGCTCGCGCTCGGCCGCCAGGATCTCGACCAAGGTCCTCGGCTCCTCGCACAGGACCTCTGTCTCCTCGGTCTCGTACGTGAAGTCCGTACCAAGGTGCCGGACCAGGACATCCTCGAGCGCTTCGATGCCGCAGGCGTACTCGGAGCGCGGGTCGGCAAAAAGCTCGGCCAGGTCCGGGTGCGGCTCGCGACGATCCCCCTCGGACGCCGAGAAGTCCAGATGGTTCGAGGTGGCAAAACAATGGACGTCGTCCTGGTGCTCCGGATCACGGAAGGCCGCTCCGTAGAGCTCGATGATCAGCGCGTCGGCCGAGGCGTTGGTCTTGTGATGGAACGGCGCCCGCTTCGCCAGACCGCGCTGGACCACGGCCTCGAACTCGTCTTGCGACGGCTCCAGCCGGGTGCCCTTGCGCAACAGATCGCTGACGTCGGAGAAGTTCTGCAAGGTGGCGGCGCTGACCATGGGGAGCTGGTGCGGCAACTCGTCGAGCCAGGACGATCGTTTGTCCCCCCCATTTTCATGCAGGTCCATTCGCGACTTGACGGAGCCGGTCCAAGACGGCGGTCGTCACCCCTTGCTCGGCTCGGGGGCGATTGCGCTCAAACTCCTCGATCACGACGGACGGGACGAGAAGCTCCAGCTTGCCCTGCAGGTGCAGAGTGCGCAGCGGGACTACCCGCCTTTGTCCGCTCCGGCTCTTGGCAATATTGATCCAGACCGATGTGTCGAGCAGGAGCCGAAGCACGCCCCAATCCTACGGACCTCGATGGGCGCCATATCGAGACTACGCGTGGCGCGTGATGCGGATCCCCCTTCCGAAGGACATGCTGGGAGGGTCGAAGAAGCCGGCGGGTTCGGGTCGCAAACCAGGCAGGCGATCGGGGCCCGCCCCCAATAGCGAAGGGACACTGCCATGCCATCCGTCACCGTCGGCACCGAAAACTCGGCCCCCATCGAGATCCACTACGAGGACCGGGTCCTCCCGATCGAGGCGTGCGGTCCCCGTACCCACGAGGGCATCGCCGGTAGCGAGTTCGTCGTGATCGAGGGCGCCAGCCACGGCCTGTGCTGGACGCACGCCGACGAGGTCAATGCCGAGCTGCTTCGGTTCTTCAAGTAGCGGGCCCGGGATAGGTAGCCCGCGCTCCTCCTACCGGAGCCGGTAGCGGACCGGCAAGGTCTTCGGGCCGCTCACGAGCCGGGACCGGACGAACGTCGGTTCGTCCGCGAGCTCGATCGCTTCGAGCCGCCCGAGCAGCTCGCGGAAGATGGCCCGAATCTCCATGCGGGCGAGGTGTGCCCCGAGGCAGAAGTGACGGCCGAAGCCGAACGCGAGGTGACTCGAGGCGTTGAGCCGGGTCACGTCGAGGCGAAACGGGTCCTCGAATACCTCGTCGTCGCGGTTGGCGGACGCGTACGAGAGCAAGGTGAGGTCTCCAGGCTCGAAGGTGACGCCCCGCAGCGCAAAGGGCGCTCGGCACGTGCGTACGAAGTGCTTGACGGGCGAGACATAACGGATCAGCTCGTCGGCTGCGCCATCGATCAGCTCTGGCTTCGCCTGGAGCAGATCGAGTTGGTCACGATGCTCCATCAGGGCGAGCAGTCCGCCGGCGATCGAGTTGGAGGTCGTGTCGTGCCCGGCCGTCGCGATGATCAGATAGAAGCCGAACACGTCCATGTCGGGTATTGGCTCACCACCGAGCTCGGCATTGGCGATGACGCTGGCGAGATCACCCGTCGGGTGTGCGCGGCGATCGTTGGCGAGCTCCGTGAAGTAGGCCACGAAGTCGAGCATCACCTCCAGGATCGAATGATCCTCGCCGGCGCGCCCGATATCGGGATCCTCGGCGCCGAAGAGCTCCTGGGTGAGCTTGAGCATCTTGTCGTAGTCGTCCTCGGGCAATCCCAGGATCGACAGGATCACCTCGAGCGGGTAGTGCATGGCGATGTCCTTGGCGAAGTCGCATCGCCCGCCCCGCGCCGCCATGTCGTCGACGTACTGCCGGGCAAGTTCCTCCACGCGACCAGCCATGCGCTTGACGTTGCCGGGCTTGAACCAATCGTTGACGAGTTGGCGATGGGCCTTGTGCTCGTCGCCGTCCATCTGCACGAGGCTCTTGACGGGAGTCGCTTGGGATGCGTTGCGCTTCAGATCCTTGCGGGTCGTGAGCGCGGGCACCGGTTCGTTCGTGAAGATCTCGGCGTTGCGTTCGATCTCCATCACGTCGGCATGCTTCGTGATGGCCCAAAAATCCGGGTAGTCGGGCAACCGGACCTTGGATATGGGCATCTCCCGCCGCAGCCGAGCCGCAGCGGCATGCCAGGCGACCGGGTCGGCGTATGCGGCGGGGTCGGCGAAGATACGACCGATGTCGGAGTCCATGGCGGTCGCGAGGGTCGTCACCCTCGAGATCCTCGCGGACGGTTCCACCCTGCCAGGACGGCCTACCGGACTGGTCGGGCTCCCAATCGACCCGGTTCCTCCTCGGGGCTGACGAGGACGGCACGGCTACGGTACCGATAGCCGGCTCTCGACAGCCGTCAACCGGCACTTTGGGGAGGCGCACATGCAGGCATGGCGAGTCCACGGCGTGGGTGAACCGGCCGACGTCGTGGTCCGCGAGGAGATCGAGCGCCCCACCGCCACGGCGCTCGCCGGGATGTCGATGGACCTCGCGGGATGGGTGCCGCTCTCGGAGGGCCGCGAGCCGTTCGCCGACTGGGTCCTGCTCGACATGAAGGTGGCGGCGCTGGCGTTGCCCGACGTCACGACGGCACGCGGGACGTATCCGGTGTGGGTGGAGCGGCCCTACACCATCGGCCAGGAGGGCGTCGGCACGGTGATCGAGGCATCGCCAGGACGCCGGCAACTGCTCGGCAGGCGAGTGGCGGCCATCACGATGCAGCCGTGGGGCAGCCTGGCCGAGACGTCCGTCGGGATCTCCCAGATCGTCGAGGTCCCCGCCGGCCTGAGCGACGAGGAGGGAGCGGGCTTTCTGATCCCGGCGCACACCGGCTACCACGCTGCCATCCGCCGCGGGCAGGTCCGCGCCGGAGAAACGGTCGTGGTGCTCGGCGCGGCGGGGGGGCTCGGCTCGGCGATCGTCCAACTCTGCGTCGCGCAGGGTGCACGGGTCATCGCCGTCGTCGGCGGCCCGGACAAGGTCGCCTTCTGTGAGCAGCTGGGTGCCGAGGGCGTCGACCACACGGCCGGCGACTTCGTGGAGGCAGTGCGCGCACGCACTCATGGGGGTGGTGTCGATGCCATCCTCGACCCGGTACAGGGCGAGATGGGCGCCGCCGCGAGGAGCCTGCTCGCACCGGACGGCCGGCACGTCCTGTGCGGGCATGCCGGGAGCCTGATCCCGCACGACCCTCACTTCTACATGTACAACTACACCCTCGTCGGCGCGACGCTCGGCAGCTATCCACGTGACCGGATGCGCAGCATCCACGACGAGACCCACGCCGCGCTCATCGAGCTCCTGGAGGCGGGCAAGTACCGGCCGGCGGTGGAGCGGTGCGTGCCATTCGACGACGTCCCTGCCGCGCTGACCGACCTCGCGCAACGCCGCACGACGGGCCGCGTGGTCGTGCGCATCGGCTCATGACCGGCGCGCCGTCACGCCCACGGCGTGGTGAAAGGCTGGGGGCGCCATGAGCGAGCAGACGCATTTCGACGTGATCGTGGCGGGAGCCGGATCGGCTGGCGCCGTGGTCGCCTCGAGGCTGACGGAGGACGGCGCGCTCAACGTGGCCCTGCTGGAGGCGGGTCCCGACTATCGCGCCGTCGACGCCCCGCCGGAGATGCAGAGCGGTCACTGGACCGGGATCCTCGACCGCGATCGTTTCCCCCAGTACCAGTGGACCGAGCTGGCGGCCCGGCGCTCGTCGGGGCGCGAGACCGCCCCGTACGTGCGTGGGAGAGGGGTCGGCGGCAGCTCCTCGGTCAACGGCCAGGCCGCCATTCGCCCGCCCCTTCACGACTTCGACCGATGGGTGGCCCGTGGGGCCGTCGGATGGGCGCCAGGCCAGGTCCTCGGGTCGTTTCGGCGGCTCGAAGACGACCTCGACCTGGGAACGCTGCCCTATCACGGCAACACCGGGCCGATTCCGATCGCTCGGGGCCCCCTGGAACAGTGGGGCCAACTCGACGTGGCCTTCCGGGACGCCGCCCTGGCGCTCGGCAACCCCTGGACGCCGGACTGCAATCAGCCGGGCGCCACCGGCGTCTCCATCTTTCCCTACAACGCCCGCGACGGGGTTCGGATCGGCACCAACGAGGGTTACCTCGAACCCGCCCGTGGCCGCGAGAACCTCACCGTTCTCGGAGACGCACTGGTCGACAAGGTCCTCCTGCGGGGATCCCGGGCCGTCGGCGTCCGCGTGCGTCTCGAGGGAGAGTGGCGCTCACTGTGGGCCAACGAGGTCGTCGTGTCGGCGGGCGCCGTACATACACCGGCCATCCTGCAGCGGTCCGGGATAGGGCCGGCAAGCCATCTCGCGACATTGGGTGTCGAGGTGAGGTGCGACCTCCCCGTCGGCACGACGTTCCAGGAGCACCCCAGCGTCGTCTTCAGCTTCGCCGTGGAGGAGCGCCTCCGCGGCGGGGCGAACGGGCGCCACACCAATGCCGTCGTGCGCTTCTCGAGCGGCGAGCCCGGCGCGCTGGAGGACGACATGATGGCCATCGTCTACCAACCCTCGCCCGCGATGCCGGGCGTGGCCTCGCTGGGCACCTGGGTCAACCAGACCAATGGACGCGGGGTCGTCGAGATCCGCTCGCTCGACCCGACAACCGATCCCCACATCGAGATGAACCTGGCCGAGGATCGACTCGACCGTGGACGCCTGCGCCACGCCATCGTCTGGTCCACCGAGATGCTCGGTCATCCGGCATTTCGAGCCCTGCGGGGCAGCGAGCCGAGTGGCGCCGACGGGACGCCGCTCTCACAGCTCGTGGGGGCGTCGACGAGAGAGATCGACGCCTGGATCCTCTCGACCGTCGACGGCTCCGCCCATGCCTCGTGCACCTGCTCCATCGGTTCGCCGGAATCGGGTGGGGTGGTCGATCCGCGGGGCCGGGTGCACGGCATCGACGGGCTCCGCGTCATCGACCTCTCGATCACGCCCGAGGTGCCGCGTGCGAACACCAACCTGACCGCCATCATGATCGGGGAGCACCTGGCCTCGATGCTGGCCTCCGACCTCCTCGGGTCGTGACCAAGCCGGGCCTCCGGTCGGCACGTCCAAGACTCATTTGCGATAAGCAATGCCCCGATCAACACAGTCGACCTCACCTGCTCGTCCGAGGATCCCTGGCAGGTTGACGAGGGAAAGGAACACCTCATGGATCGCCCAAACGTCCTGGTGATCATGACGGACGAGGAGCGTTACCCTCCGCCGTACGAAACTGCCGCCGTCGAGAAGTTCCGGCACGATGAGCTTCCGGCACGACGATCGTTGATCGAGAGTGGCCTCCAGTTCCACCGTCATTACGCCGGATCCACGGCCTGCCTTCCGAGCAGGGCCACCCTGTTCACCGGTCAGTACCCGTCGCTCCACGGAGCCTCGCAGACCGACGGCGCCGCCAAGCAAAACACCGACCCGGCGATGAACTGGCTGGACCCCGATGGGGTACCCACCCTCGGAGATTGGTTGAGAGCGGGCGGATACGAGACCCACTACCGGGGCAAGTGGCACGTCTCCCATGCCGATCTCCTGATCCCGGGCACCCACGAGGGTCTCATGGCCTCGGATGAGAACGGCGTCCCCATCTCGAAGGGCGTCGATGCCTACCGGAGAGCCGACCGCCTCGATCCCTATGGCTTTTCCGGATGGATCGGGCGCGAACCCCATGGAGCGAACAAGGCGGATGCGGGATCGATCCGGGACGGCGTGTTCGCAGAGCAGGTCGTCGAGCTGTTCGCCGAGCTTTCCAGAGAACGCAGCAACGGTCCCTGGCTCGCCGTCGCCTCCTTCGTGAACCCCCACGACATCGCCTTCAACGGGTTTGCCTGGGAGCAGATCCTGGGACTCCCCTTGCCGGACGACTCCGTTCCCGACATCCCTGCGGCACCGTCTCAGTCGGACTCCCTCAGTGATCGGCCGGACTGCCAGGCAGCGTTCATTTCCGTCTGGCAACAGATGATCTACGAACAAGAGGCCGACACCTCCTACCGTCGGCTCTACTACTACCTCTTGAAGATGGTTGACCGAGCCATCGGGAGGGTGCTCGCCGCTCTGGAGGAGTCGGGGATGGCCGAGGACACCGTGGTCCTGCTCACCTCGGACCACGGCGACCTGGTGGGCGCGCACGGCGGACTCATGCAGAAGTGGTACAACGCCTACGATGAGGCGATTCGGGTGCCGCTCGTGGTGAAGGGCCCCGGTGTCGACGTCGTCTCCGGCGGGATCGATGTCCCCACGAGTCATGTCGACCTCATTCCGACCCTCATGGGACTCTGCGGCATCGATCCCCAAGAGGCCAAGGACGGTGTCGCGGCGCACCACTCAGAGACCCACGACCTTCCCGGGCGAGACCTCAGTGGCGTCATCACCGGCTCGCGGCGACCGGAGGATGTCGAATCCCCTTTGTACTTCATGACGGAAGACGACGTCTCCCGGGGCTTGAGCGAGTTGAACATGTTCAGCGGCAAGGCGTACGAACCGGTGCCCTACCCTTCGTGCGTCGAGTCGGTCATCGCCACCCTGCCCACGGGGGAAGGGGAAGCGGGTCAACTCTGGAAGCTCAATCACTACTACGAGCGTTTGGACGACTGGAACGAAGCGCACGGGGTGCCAAAGAACCCGTTTGTTGGCGAGGCGGCCCCACCCGTGTTCGAACTCCACAACCTGACGACCGATCCGGAGGAGAGGGCCAACCAGGTTGCCTCCGCCCCCGACGCGCTCTCGCTGCTCAAGGGGATCCTGGAGGCCCAACGCGAGGAAAAGCGCCTCTTGCCGGCGCTGAGAAACCCTTAGGAACCCGCCTCGACGATTTGGTTCCCGGCCGCCCGGGTCATGGATCTCAGAGGCTCCCGTTGTGCTCCGGCAGGTAGACGCGCCGTGCGTTGTCGGACAGGATCTTCCGCAGCACGGGCGACGGGAGGTCGGCCAGGTTGGCCTCAATCGTCTCCCTGGCCGACATCAGCTGCGGACCGCTCCCCGGCATCAGCGCCACGGTGTGGGGAAAGTCCGTCTCGAACATCACGTTGTCGGCATACAGGTCCACCGTGCGCGTGACCGTGTCCGACTCGTGCCAAAACGTCGCGAAGCATTGTCGTCGGAAATACTCGCTCGGCAGAAGGCGGTGGGGCCACGAGTCGGCAGCGCCGCACGTGGACCAATTCCAGTCGGCGCTCGCCAGCATGAAGGGCACGTAGCCCCACCCGCTCTCGACCGATACGAAGCGGAGGTGTGGAAACCGCTCACATATGCCGGTCAGGATGAGATCGAGGAAGGCGTTGGAGTTGCTGAGCATCATCGGCGTTCCGATTCGCACCAAGCCCAGCCGGTAGTCCGCGATCCCCTCGTCGCCCAGCTCCTGCAGCTGCCGGGAGGATCCATCCGGCGGGAGGTCGCTCGGCGGAGGAGGGTCGGGCGAGCCGGCGTCCCCGGCCCGTGATTCGCTGCTCGATCCCTGGGTGAGCGGCTTGGTGGCGAACCCCTCCCCAAACCCGACGTGGAAGTTGATGGAGAGGCCCGCCTCCTGGGCCTTGGCCCACAGAGGATCCCAGTGGGGATCGATCAGTGGATGGGGAGTGAGCATCTCGGGCCGGTTGGCAAAGACGATGCCTCGGTGCCCGCGTTCGATGCCTCGGTCCAACTCGGCGAGCGATCTCTCCAAGTCCCAAAACGGCAGGGCCATGATCGGGATGAACCGACCAGGGGCCGATCGAGCAAAGTCGCCGACGTAGTCGTTGTAGGCCTGGACACACGCCGTGGCGAAGGAGAGGTCCTGCGTGGCCAGGAGGGGTTGCAGCTGGAAGGCGACGATGTTGGGATAGAGCACCTGCAAGGCGATGCCCGCGTCGTCCAGCGCCCGGGAGCGAGCGTCCGGGTCGTAGGTCGAAGGGTCGACCTCCGCGAATACTCGGGGGTGCGAGGGTGGGGGAAATCCCCATCTGGCCCGGGATTGGGTCCATGCGGGGTGACTCGGTCGTCCTCCTATGAACCAGTACTCCTCACCCCGCTCGGGCACGTAGTGCACTTGAGGGGCGATGTCGCGCCAGGCGGTCGGCAGCCGGGACAACCACAGATCGGAGGGTTCGGTGAGGTGGCTGTCGGTGTCCACCACCGGGATCTCGTCGGCGATCACGTCACACCCCGAGGCCTGCGCCGTCGAGGTGCACGACGTCGTCGGTCCGTCGCGTCTCGGGTCCCCTGCCCAAGGTCTCGGCCGTGGTGACCGGCGCCGAGCCCGGAGCGAAGTCGGTGCGATCGGTCGCTTGGCGGCGGTAGTTGAGAAACACCGCCCCCTCCGGACCCGAGCCCTCGGCGTAGCGAGTGCCACCGGGGATACAGAGGCTCGCACCCGCACGAAGCTCCACGGAGCCCAGCCGGATGGAGCCGCTCGTCACCAGGATGATCTCGTCGGCCCCGTGGCTGTGTGGCCGGCCCGACCTGGCCCGGTTCCGGGTCACCTCGAAAAGGGCAATCTTGCAGGTCTCGCACGACCCGTCCGCGAACCCGCGCACCTCGACCTGGTCGGGGTCGCCCGAGGCGAAGGTCCCGTCCGGCCCAACGAGATGGACCCGGCCACCGGCCTTTGCCGTTGCGTTGTCGTCCGGTCGCCGACGGGTGTCCCAGGACCCCCAATGCGCGATGAGCGATCGCTCGCCGGCGACGACGGTGGCCGGCACGTCCGCCTCCACGATGACCGCTCCCCGCGGCAAACAGGCGTGGCCCGACACGGCGAGAGAGCCGGATTGCAGGTAGATCGCCTCGTCGCCGTGGTCGGCCGGCCAGGTCATGCGGGCCCCGGGCTCGAGCTCGGCGAGACAGAGCCAGACGGCGTAGTCGGGGGGGCTCATCAACTTGCTCCAGGTCAGCCCCGACACCTCCAAGGGTGTCGGATACGTCTCCCGAGCCACCACCTCGCTTTCGCGGAGGATGGCGAGCTTCCTCACGTGTAGCACCTCCAGCATCGACTCCGGCCATGGCCGTGAGCTCATTATGGACCGCGGCCGACCGGGCCGGCCGTTGATCCTCGGTCAGCGCCCCGTTCGTAAGCTCGGCCCATGACACCAGAGGTCCGCCTCAACGACGGCACGACGATCCCCCAACTCGGTTTCGGCACCCTCAACGTGCCCCCCGACCGCGAGCCCACGAGGGCAAACACCACGAAGACGGCCGAGGTCGTCGGGCTGGCCCTCCAAGCCGGCTACCGACTCCTCGACACCGCACAGGCGTACGCCAACGAGCGCGGCGTCGGCGAGGCAATAGCCGCCTCCGGCATTCCCCGCCAGGAGCTGTACGTCACGAGCAAGCTCGCCAATCCCCATCATCGCCCGGACGATGTGCGGCGCTCGTACGATGAGACCCTCGAAAAGCTCGGGCTCCAACGCCTCGACCTCTTCCTGATCCACTGGCCGCTCCCCACCCTCTATGACGGGGACTACGTTTCGACCTGGCGGGCCCTTACCGAGCTCGTGACGGACGGACGACTGCGCAGCGCCGGCGTTTCCAACTTCCAACCGGCTCATCTCGACCGCATCATCGCGGAGACGGGTGTCGCGCCGGCGGTCAACCAGATCGAGCTGCATCCGTACTTCGCCAACGAAGCGGCGCGCGCCGCCACGGAGGGTCATGGCATCGCGGTCGAGGCCTGGAGTCCACTCGGTCATGGGCAGGTCCTCGAGGACAAGGTGATCACCGGGATCGCCGGCGATCGAGCAAAGTCATGCGCCCAGATCGTGCTGCGTTGGCACATCCAGCGGGGCTACGTCACGATCCCAAAGTCCTCGCACCGCGATCGGATGCGCGACAACTTCAACGTGTTCGACTTCGAGCTGTCAGACGAAGAGATCGACTCGATCAATGCTCTGGACAAGGGCGAGGCCGGACGGGTCGGGCCCCATCCGGACACCTTCGAGGGATTTCCCAGCCTTCGATGACGGGTCGAGCCCTCAGAAGTGAAAGATCCTGCCGAAGATCTCTGTCGGGTGGACATCGCGCCAGCTCGGGTAGCCCACCATGACGGGAAGGTCGTCAGGGTCCCGACCCTCCACGGCGATCCGGCCTTCGTATTCATGCCGGGCGATGAGCGCATCGCGATCCAGCAGCCACCGCTCGGCTCGGGAGAACTGATCCCGGGCGTCCACCGCCCAGATCGCATACTGGATACCGACGCTCGCCGAGGCCCGGACGGCCTGAGGCATCGTCCGGAGGTAGACGTGGGAGCCCGAGTTGCTCTCCAACAGCGCCGCCTCGGACTCCCGGAGGGTTTCCTCCAAGCCCAGCAGGCCTTGGTAGAAGGCCGACGACCTGTCGAGGTCGCGGACGAACAGCACCACTCCACCGAGGATGGGTCCATCGGGCATAGGGCGACTCCTCGCAAGGGGACTTCCTCGGACCCTAGGCGACCGGGTGCAAGGCCGTCAGGCCCAGCCACCCGGGGGCTCGAGGGCAACCGGCCGCCGCCCTACGGATAGGTGGTGTTGCCCAGGATGATGTTCAAGATCCCGCTGTTCACAATGGGGGGACCGCTGTTTGGCAGGTGTCCGCCCGTCCTGCCGAGGCCGATGTAATTGTGGATGACCAGATTCAATCGGGTCTGCGAGGTCAGTCGTACGCCGGGGCCGCTGTTTCCGCTGATGAGATTCGCCGGATTCGCAGAAGGGCTCCCGATCGTGTTGTGCGTGGCGGAGTCCGCCACCAGGACGCCACCAAGCTGGTTGGGCTGACCCGTGAGACCAGAGGCGGCGGTCCCTATGTAGGTGTTGAAGACCTGATTGTCGTGGGCGCTCGCCGTGATCGCCAGCCCGTAGCCCCGGTTGGCCGAGAGGATGTTCTGAGGAATCACCGAAGGCAGGGATCCGCCGATGGTGTTGCCGTGGGCGGTGCCGTCGAGCAGGAGACCATCCCCGCCGTTGGGCAAGGGTGATTGGCCGTTGGTCGTGAGTCCGAGGATGTCCGGGTCGACGGTGACGCCCGAGGCATCGCCGGCGATTTCGATGCCGTTTCGGGCGTTCCCAGAAAAGACATTGGTCCGGGCGAGGTTGTTACCGCCCGTTGAGGTGATGAGCAGCCCATCGTTGCCATTCGGAGCGGCGCCCTTGAAGGCCAACAATCCGCCGAAGGTGTTGAACGTGGTGAACCCGCTGACCGTTCCGCTCACCTCGATGCCATTGGTGCCATTGCCCGCGGAGACGTTTCCGAGTGGGATCACGCCACCCACCATGACGTCGGTTGACGATCCATCTACGAGGATCCCGTCGAGGCGGTTCGCCAGGACCGTCGTGTTGTCCGCACCGATCCCAAAGAAGTTTCCTTGTACCGTCGTGTGGTTCGAGTCCGTGACGTGGAGGCCGTTGGCGCCGTTTGCGCTCAGGACGTTGTAGTAGACAAACGGATCGTTGACGAACTTGCATCCGGTCAGGCTGTTTCCGTCCGAGTGCACGATGGAGACGCCATCGCCGGCGTTGGCCAGCGGTCCGTCGCCGTCGGCGGTGGTGCCGACGAAGTTCCCGTTCAGGCTGTTGCGCTGTGAGCCGGCGGTGATGGACACGCCGTCACCACCATTGCCCGAGATCAGGTTTCCAAGCGGAGGTACGACAAAGACCGCCGGCACCTGACCCTTGCTGCCGGTGGGGTTGTTCGCCTGGCCCGTAGCATTGTCGACGTACTCCGTGCCACCGATCTCGTTGTCGTTGGCCAGGCCGGCGAGCGAGATTCCGTCCCCCCCGTTGCCGGCAGCAGCGGTGCCCGTCGGATCGGTACCGATGCGGTTTGCGGCAATGGTGTCGGCGGACGAGCCGTTGAGCGTGATGCCACTCCCCGCATTTGCAGAAACAACATTCCCGACGACACCGGAGTCGCCCGAGGGGTTGAGGCCGATCGAGTCCTTGGACGAGGTCCCGGACACGTAGATGCCCACGCCGTGATTGCCAAACGGGGCCCCGGTGAGATCAAGGCCCACATAGTCGTTGTTGACAGTGACGGAGCCGGCGTCGAGTACCACTCCGTTGCCCCCAGCGTTGTCGATAGCCAGACCAAGGAGCTGGGAGCCATCGGAGCCCGGGGCGAAAATGATCCCGCCGTAGCCGTTGCAGTCGATCTCGACCACCGGCGCACCACCAGCCGTGTAGGTGGGTGCCGAGCCTCCGTCGATCGATACCGTGCGCCGGATGGGTGGCAGCGATCGGGCAAGGGTGATCACACCGTGAACGGCAAAGTCAATAGTCTGCGAGGATCCCGGAAAGCTGAGATTGACACGAGCAATGGCTGCTCGCAGAGAGCCCACTCCCGAATTTTTCAGGCTCGTCACGACTATGGGCTGCCCGATGAGCGACGGCGAACTGGCCTGCGCGGTCGTCTCGGCAGCGCCGGCCACTCCCGAACCGTCGAGAGCTGGACCGGCTGCAAGGCAGCCGAAGAGCACGGCACCGGCAGCCGCCCGAAAGTATGGCCCCTTCGATCTTGGACGCAGACGATCAGCCATGGTCCCCCCCCCGGCCGCAACGGGCCAGCGACGACCGTAGCGGTGGGGGCGCTCGACGTCAACGGCGATCGGCCTGAGGAGGATATTGCGCAGCCTCGGCGATCACATCGTCGCGTCGGAGCTCGCTCAGTGCCCGGCGGCCCTACCGCCGTCGATGTGCAGAACCTCGCCGGTGACGAAGGTGGCACGCTCGAGATACAAGACCCCCCGGACAACGTCGTCGACCTCACCCACCCGGCCAAGCGGGTGAAGGGACGCCGGTTCCGCATAGGACGCCGGGTCGTGCATAGGGGTCCTGATCACGCCCAGCGCGACCGCATTGACGCGGACACCGCGTGACGCATACTCGATGGCAAGGGAACGAACCACGGCGGCCAGACCCCCCTTGGTGAGGGAGGCGAGCGCCGACGGTGAGTCACTTCGTGCATGGTCGACAAGGCTGGTGCTGATGTTGACGACATGGCCGTTGCCCTGAAGGACCATCTGCCCGATGGCACGTTGGGTCATGTAGAAGAATCCGGCCAGGTTCACCGCAGTCATGGCGGCATAGTCGTCGGCCGTGTACTCGGTGAAAGGCTTACCGATGAAGATCCCGGCGTCGTTGACGAGGCTGTCGACGCGCCCGAAGCGGGCCAGTGCCTGATCGACCACGCGGTCGGCAGTCTCGGGTTTCGAGATGTCACCTTCCACGGTGATGTAGTCGGGTTCGTTGACAGAGCCGATCGAGCGCGCAGTGCCAACGACGGCGTAACCGGACTCCCGAAACCCACTCACCAGCCCGGCGCCGATGCCCTGCGAAGCCCCGGTGATGATCGCGACCCTCCGCGGCTCGGACCATGTCATCGGCGGTCGCCCGTGATCGAGTCGAGGATGATTGACGCGTACTCCCTCGGCGCCTCCTCCCAGGCGAAGTGGCCGGTATCGACGACCGTCAGGTGGCTCGAGGGCAAGCGCTCATCGAGAAACTCGCCGTTAACCGGCGGGACAACGCGGTCGTGGCGGCCATTGATGATGGTGACCGGTCTGGCGATCTGGGGCAGCAACTCGGCAAGCACCGGCAGCTCCTGGGGATAGCTGCGCGCATAGCGCATCGACTCGACGAAGCGGTCGCCGTCGTAGCAGGCCACATAGTCTGCGCGAATGTCGTCTGGAATCCCGCCCGCAATCGTGTTCAGCGTCGCGCCAACGATGGCGCGCGGGTCCATCTTGCGGTACTTCTCGAGGTCGGGGTCGAGTACCCACGACGCAAGTGGCTCACCGAGCTGTATCGGGACCGCAGCCCCGCCCGCGCCCACGATCACGCTGGCGATCTGCTCTGGGTGATCCGCCGCCGCAAAGAGGGCGGCCGAAGTTCCCACGTCGGGTCCGACGATGTGAGGCGTGCCCAGGTTCGCTTCGGCAATGACCTGGGCTAGGAAGTTGCCCATCGCCCGCGGAGAGGACAGATCCTCTCGGTACTCGGATGCGCCAAAGCCCGGCAGGTCAACGGCGAAGAGGCGGGCGTGTTCGGCAAGTGTGGTCCACATCGGCGCGAAGGCGTACACGCTTTCGGGCCAGGGACTGGTGAGGACGACCGCCGGTTTGTGCGAGCCACCGCTATCTGCATACCGGATCCGGACCCCGTCGACGGTGCGGAATCTGACTTGGGGCGTCGTTGTCATCGGCGGATCCTCTACGTGGACGTGCCTGTCACCCTGCGTATTCGGCCCAACTTCGCATCCACGCGTCGGGCCTTCTCCGTGAATCGTCTCATTTGTGTCGGCCTACGACAACCGGAGGTCCCCGACCCGCGACCTCCCCTTCATGCAGGTTCGCGCCGACTTCGCGAGCGACACGAACCCGCCGTCAGGCCGGCATCAGGGCCGACGCTGGCTACTTCTTGATGTAGATGCCGGCCAGATTGGTGTGACACTGGCCCAGCGGGGCCTGGACGGTGCCACCGACGACGTTCTTGTTGTAACCGACCAGCGAGGGTTGGAAGACCAGCGGGACCTCGGCGCCGATGGCCATGGCGAGGGCGCCCGCCTTCTGCATGTACGGACCCTGCTGTTGAGCGGTCACGTACTGGAGGGCCTGCTTGATGTACGGGGCGAGCAGTGGATTGGCGGTCCCGAAGTGCTGGGTCAGAAACCCGATCGGCAGGAACTCGTTCTCGAAGTTGTTGGCCAGGTCGGGCCCGTTCGAGAGCTGCTGGGTGAGGACCGCATCGCCCTCGCCCTTGATGTAGACGTTCTCCAACAGGTCGGCAGGGTCGACCTGTTGGAGCTTCACGGTGAACCCGGCGGCCTGCGCCTGCTGCTGGATGACCTGTGAGGCCTGGGCGAACGAGGGATCATCGCTCGGCACGACGAGCGTGAACGAGATCCCCTTGGGATAGCCGGCGGCCTTGAGCATGGCCTTGGCCTTGGCCGGCTGATACGTGTACTTGTTCCCCACCGCATGGTTGTAGCCAGGGGACCATGACGGGAATGGTTGGTAGGCGGGCTCGCCGAGGCCGTCGTCCACCACACGGTTGAGGGCGTTGCGGTCGACCGCGTACTGCAACGCGGCGCGCACCTTTTCGTTGTTGAAGGGAGGGGCGTTCTGCCGCATCTGCAGGTCGACGTAGTCGTAGGACTTGCCGACAACCGCCGCAAGGTTGGGCTGGGCCCTGATCGCCGCCACCTCGTTGGGCTCGAGCGTCGTCATGTCGATGGCGCCGGATTCGAGCGCCTCGATGAGCTGCGGACCGTTGGAGGCCTGGACGAAATTGACTCCGCCGAGCAGGTACTGGCCCTTGTTCCAGTACTTGGGGTTGGCCACCAGCTTGATGGAGGAACCCTCGTCGTAGCTCTTCAAGACGAATGGCCCCGCCCCGACCGGCTTCGTGGCGTCCGTGCTGATGGTGCTCGGGTCGTAGATGGTGCCGTCCGAGTGGTACATCGCCTGGACGACGTCTCCGGGAATCGGGTTGGAGAGGTTGAGCGTGAGGGTGAGGGGATTCACCACATCGATCGTCGAGATCGCGGTCAACGTGGTCAGCAGGGGGCTCTGCCGGCTGTACAGCAGGCTCGCCTTGATGGCGTTGGCGTCGACCGGGTCACCGTTGGAGAACGTGATACCTGGCCGGATGTGGAGGGTCACCGTGTTGGGTGTCGTCGACCAGCTCTGGATGACGGTCGGGATAAAGGCCGAGTTGGTGATGCCCAGGCCCGAGGCGTAGATGTTCGAGAGGACGGCGAACCCGCAGGGGTTGAGGGATTGCTCGGGATTGAAGGTGTTGTCGAACTCGCTGTTCAGGTCGATGCCGTACGTGAGGATCCCGTTGGGATTGGCGTCCTTGGGGAGCGAGGCGCCGGCCGTCAGGGGCTGCAGCAAGGACGCACCGCTCAAGGTGGTGACGGCCACCACGAGTGCAGCCAGGACCCCACCACGCCGGCCCGCGGGACGGGACCTCGTGCGACCGATAATGCGCCGCCGCTGTGCTCGAGGCATCACCATGAATTCCTCACCTCGCTCGGGCCCGCCGCAGAGCCTTGTGGTCCGCGGTTTGGAGGGCGGAGAATCCTTCAGCGTACCTGACCTCACGGGGCAAACGCGGGGCAGCCATGCCGTGGTCGACATCGCACGGCCCCAGACAGGCGCTCAAACAAGCTCATGCCACACTGGACGCATGAGGCGATCGCGACCCCGGCGTCGAGAGCTCACTGACGGCCTACCTTGCCGGTCCCGAGGTGTTCTTGCCAGAGGCTCTGGACATCGGACGCCGCAAGAAGGAGATCTGCAGGAACTACGGCTTCGGGGCGATCTTCCCGCTCGACCGCCTGCCCGACGAGGGCATCAGCGATCCGCTGCAAGTCGCTCGGCAGATATTCGAGATCTGTCTTGGAATGCTGGACGAGAGTGACTTGGTGATCGCCAACATGACCCCGTTCCGGGGTGTCAGCCTGGACGTCGGCACAGCCGTCGAGTTGGGCTACATGTACGCGCTCGGCAAGCCGGCCTTCGGCTACAGCAACCTCGCCGATGACTATCGTCAGCGCGTGGAGATGGCCGGGGTGGCCGGTGCGGGCCAACTGGTCGAGGACTTCGGTTTGTCGGACAACGTGATGTGCGAAGGGACCATCCGCTGGCCCAGGATCCCGGATGGAAAGCACCTCCCGTTCGTGATCCCCGTCGTCCGCCGCCACGTGCCCGGTCATCAACTATGGACTTCCCTCGACGGGTTCGAGGACACGGTCCGTCAGGCCCGGGACCTCGTCGATCAGGCTCGGGACATCCTTTTGCCCGTTCGGGCCACGACAAAAGCGTGAAGTCTCAGTCCCCCATACAATAGAATTGCCTCGTGATGACGGCAGCCGAGGCCGGTACCAACTGGCTGGAAGTCGGTGGAGGAGTGCTGCTCTTCCTCTACTTCGCTGCCCTTGTGGCCTTTGATCGCTATCTGAGCGCTCGGCCGAGCCGCAACCTTCTGCTCGAGTACCTGAGGACCCTCAAGGGTGGCGCAGGACACCCAAGACCGACCGATCCCGACGCCCGGGCCGCTTTCGACAGCGGCGTTGCGACCATCGACGCACGGGTCGAGCAGGCAGAGCGCGAGGTGCGGCCGAAAGGCGCCAACTGGTTCACGCGACGGCTCAGACCCATCTCCGTCACGAAGGTTCTCAGCACCTGGCGTGAGGCCCATGCGATCGAGGCCCAATCCTGGCAGCTGGCCACCCGTGCGGAGCTGGAGAGCCGTCTGCGTAGTGCCGGCGCCGAACTCCAGGCCTTTGCCCCGCGTGATCCGGCGGCCGCGGTCGCGCGGGCGTTGGAGAAGCAAATCACCTCCGTGCTTGACCCGCCCAGCCACCACCTCCAGTCCCGCGACCGCCCGACTTTCCAGGCCAAGGGCTGGCAACTCCGACGAATGCGCCGGCCCGAGCCGGCCTCTCGCGACGAGCTCTGTGGGCTCTTGCAGGAGGCCCTTCGCGTCATCGTTGGCCAGCGCGACAAGAAGTTCGAAACCCTGGCGAGCCGGCAAACGCAATCCGTGTGGCTTGCCGTCCTCGGCCTCTCCCTGATTGTCGTCGCCGACGTGGCCGCCCATCGACCATCCCTTTTCCTGTTTGGCGCTCTCGGTGCCTTTATCAGCCGACTGGCTCGCGTCCAGTCCCGGACCCCGAGTGACGACTACGGAGTGTCGTCCGGTGCGCTCTACCTGAGCATCGTCGCCGGCGCGATAGCTGGATGGGTTGGAGTCCTCGTGGTCAATGCTCTTGCCTTGCCAAGTATCCACGTGCTGAGCGGAAGCTTCCGTGGCATCTGGGACAATCCGACGCATATCCTGCCGTCGGCGATTGCGGTCGCCTTTGGCTTCTCGGAGCGGCTCCTCAACAAAGTGCTTCGCCAGGCCGGTGACACTGTCTCGGCAACCTCGACCACGTCCGAGGCAGGCCCCGCGCCGTCGAGGGAGACGTAGGCACCAAAGCACGCTCGGTCTACGGCCCTTGACAAGGCCGTTCTTGTGCCAGGCAGTTCGCCGCGATGGGCCAGTTACTTTCCGAGCTGCGGCGTAAGTCCGTCCACGTGCATCTCGTAGTACTCGTTGTTCGCCCATGGTCCGACCGCGCCTTCAACCACCTCGCGCACAGCGTCGACCGATTCGCCTTCCCAGATGCAGATACCGAGTCCGTGATCGTTGGTAGCCGCATGGATTGGCAGGGCGACGTGGGAAGGAAGCCCAGCTTCGAGTGCCTTGGCCTCGGCGGCCTGAAAGCCTTCGGGGTCGTGAATTCGGTGGATGACTGTCACAAACACGGGTTTACCGTCCCTTCATCGGGGTGCCTGCGCGGAAGCCCAGCACCTATGGCTAGCACACCCCACGATGGTGCGCTCTGGCGCATCGGTGCACCATCACTTCCCTTCGCGGCGACAGATTGCCCAGCCATTTCGGCGACGCACCACGAGGGGGCTCAGCGGATTCGGCTGCGGCCATCCCCGTCTGAAGCCGCCCTGTCCGGGGACGGCGTCCCGCGCCGTACCCGTCAACACCCCGGCGTGCGTGAACTCGCGACGCACGTCGCGCGCTCCTCGCCGGAATATCTCTACGACGTCCGGCTCGTGGATCCGACCAGCCAGTCCTCGTAGTGGGTCGGGCCGAGCCGCGCGCCCTGACCGGGCACGAGGGACCGCTCGTCGAGCTTGGTCCCGAAGTAGCGAGCGCCCGGGTCCGAGACGACGGTGCGCGGATCTCCGCGTGCGGCCAGCGCCCGCCGTACAAGCTCGTCGAATCGGAACCGCTCGGGACCGGCGACGTCGACGATGCCCATCATCGGTCCCCCGAGGGCGACCTCGCTCACGGTCGCGGCGACGTCGTCCGCGGCGATGGGCTGGAACAGGACCGATGGCAACCGGACCGTCCCATCGTCGGTCGCATCGTCGGCGATGCCCATGATGAATTCGAAGAACTGTGTCGCATGGACGATCGAATACGGGATGGAAGACGCCCTAACGAGCTTCTCCTGCGCGGTCTTCGCTTTCATGTAGCCGCTGTCAGGAAGACGATCGCACCCGACGATTGACAGCACTACGAGGTGACCCACGCCGGCAATTGCCGCCTCGTCGAGGATGTGACGGGTCGACGTCTCGAAGAACTCGAGTACCGCCGTATCCTCGAATGTTGGAGAGTTGGACACATCGACGACGACGGCTGCACCCTTGAGGGCCTCCGCGAGTCCCTCACCGGTAAGCGTGTTCACACCTGAGTTCGGTGAGGCCGCGACAGCGTCGTGCCCCTGGTCTTTGAGGTCGACAACAACCTTGGAGCCGATGAGTCCGGTTCCGCCTATGACGACGACACTCATGATGATCCGTCCTCTCCGGAGGAGGCATCCTCCGGACCCCCAATGCCGCACCTTCCACGGGTCATACCCCGAACCTGCCACATCAAACCCAGGCACTCGGACCAGGGAGACAGGGTGACAATCGAGCACTAGTGCCCCTTCAGGCAACGTGTGCCACGCTGTCCGATCCTCGCCGGTGGCCAGAGGCCAGGCCCTCCACCTGCGTAGAAGACCTCCGACGAGCGACTCCCTCCGATGAAAGAGAGCGGCCCGGTGCCGGGCAGGATCGATGTTCGTCCATGAGCTGACGACGCCGATCACGCCGGGCCGGCACGGTGCCGGCTCGACGGTGCAGGACGAGGACCGGTGCCCTCGTGGTGCCGCCGCCTCGAGCGGCGATGTTCCGGGCACCGACGAGGTCTCGATGACCTCGGTGCCCACAGTGGGGACAACCAAAGACCCGACCCTGGGGCTTGGGGGTGCGCCGGTGGCACTCGGGGCAGGTCGACGAGGTCCCCCGCTCGTCGATCCGCACGATCCGGAGCCCGGCCACGGTGGCCTTGTCGGAGAGGGCCTGGAGGAGATGGGTGCGGCGCCAGGTGTGGGCCACCCGGCGGTTCTGGAGGCGCCCGGCATTCTTCTTGGCGATCCCCTGGGGATCGCCCACGACCAGGGTGCCCACGTCGTGGCCCTTCGCCCAGGTGACCACGGCCCGGGCCGCCTCGTGGTGGGCCTGGCGGACCCGGCGACGGTGGCGAGCCTCGGCTCGCCGCTTCGTGGCTCGCAGCTTTCGCCAACGCCGAGACCCCTTCTGAGCGTGTCGCGGGGCTTTCCGGGCCATCTTTCGCTGGCGGGCCTTGGTATCGGCCAGATGCAGGCGTTCTTCGGCCCGGATGGCCCGGCCCGAGACGAGCAGGGCATGGGTCGAGCCGGCCACGGCGAAGGGGTGGATGATCCCGGGGTCCACCCCGGCCACCTCGGTACCGGAGCACGGCGTCACCGGCACCTCGGCCGTGAGGTCGAGGACCAGGCGTCCGGCGTCGCAGAGCAAGGTGACCGAGCGGACCTGATCGGCGGGGTAGGGGAAGGGCCGGGCCAGGCGCAGCCACAGCTCGGGAGCCCCGCGGGCCATCGACAGGCGTACCCGGCGGTCCTCGAGCGCAAAGGTCCCCTGGTAGTAGCGCAGCGGCACCAGGTGTCGGCGACGTCTCGGGTAACGGGACCGCTCGCCACGGCGTTTTCGCTTGGCCGTTTCCATGCAGGCATCGGCGTAGCGGCGCAGGACCGAACGCAGCGCCGGAACCGAGAGCTCGCCCACGGGCACCCCGGCCACTTCCCGGCACAGTTCTTGGTAGCCGAGAAGGGGCTTGGCCCTCCGCCGAAATCGCCGCGAGTTCAGCTCGATCAGGGCGGCCCAGACGTCGCCCCCGCCCCGTAGCAGCCCGAAGCAGCGCCGGCTCTGGGCGGGGGTGAGACGCAAGGCGATCCGAGCGGTGCGGTAGACGACGGGCGGTCCATCGGCTGAGCGGTGGCGGGGCACATGCGCACTTTGCTCGGCTGGTGTGACAACCGAATCCGGGCAAACGTTGGCTGACGCGGGCACTAGCCTCGGGCCTGGATGGGCGGGAGAGCACAGCTCGAGACCGATTATCTGGTGATCGGCGCCGGTGCGCTGGGAATGGCGTTCGTCGATTCATTGATCGGCCACGGTGACGCCGAGGTCGTCATGGTCGACCACCGCCACGGGCCCGGCGGCCATTGGCTGGACTCCTACCCCTTCGTGCAACTCCACCAGCCCTCAAGGTTCTACGGCGTCAGTTCGACCCCGCTCGGTCGCGACTCGGCCGATCGCGAGGCGAACGAGGACGGGTCTGAGCGAGCCAGCGGCTCGGAGATCTGCGGTTACTTCGACGAGATCATGCGCCATCGCTTCGTCGCCTCTGGGCGAGTCCGGTTCTTCCCGATGTCCGATTACCTGGGCGGCCGGCGCTTTCGCTCACGGGTGACCGGCCAGGAGTCGGAGGTGACGGTCCGAAGCCGCCTGGTCGACGCGACCTACATGGCCTCCCAGGTGCCAGCCACCCACCCCGCTCCGTTCGAAATTGCCGAGGGCGTCCGAGTGATCCCGGTTGGCGAGCTGGCGAAAGTCGAGAAGGCTCCCACCGGGTTCGTCATTCTCGGAGCGGGCAAGACCGCCCTGGATGCCATCTGCTGGCTTCTCGACCGAGGAACCGATCCGGAAGACGTCACTTGGATTCGTCCACAGGACACCTGGCTTCTGAACCGGGAATTCTTCCACCCAGGTCAGCCGCGGACCTTTCTGGGAGTGGTCCTCCAACTCGAGTCAATGGTCGCGTCCGAGTCGGTCCAGGAGGCCTACGAGCGGCTGGAGGCACAGGGGCTGATGCTCCGCACCGACCCGGCCGTCGTCCCGACCATGATGAAGGGCGCAACGGTGAGCCGACGTGAGCTGGAGCAGCTCATGCGAGTACGCAAGGTCGTCCGGCTGGGGCACGTCGAGGGGATCGAACCCGACACGGTGGTCCTGGAGCGCGGAGAGATCCCGACCACTCCTGACCACCTGCACGTGCATTGTGCAGCCCCCGGATTGAGTGACAATCCCCCCAAGCCGATCTTCACGGACGAGACGGTCACCCCCCAGCTCGTGACGCGGGTAGGCCTGACCCTGTCGGGGGCCTTGCTGGGATTCCTCGAATCCAGCAACAGGACGACCCGGGAGAAGAACGACCTCTGCCCGCCGACGTCGATGCCGCATACTCCCTTCGACTATCTCCGAGCGGTCCTGGCCGGCATCAGGACGGAGATGGGCTGGGCCGCGGCGCCGGAGCTGCAGGCTTGGCTCGAAGGTTCCCGTCTGAACCTCCTGAGCGGCTTGTCCGAGAACGCTGACCAAGAAGCCCTCCAGGCGTTGCAAGATCGCTTCTTCACGGCACTGCCGCAGGCACTCGAGAAGTTGCGGACCTTCGCATCGCAGGCCACCCCACGGGAGAGAGGTCGGATATTCGAACCGATCACGAGCCTCAGTGCCTGAGCGGTCGTCGATTTCGGCGGCCGTCTCTCCTCGGCCGAGCGTCTCGCTGTGATTTGCGACCGACCTCGTCCAAGGTCGCGCCATCTCCCAGCCGACCCGCTGGTCCGACCAAAGCGTAGGCTTTCGGCGTCGTGACCAGGAGGGTTCGGGTGGACAATCGGGCGGAACCGGCGCGTGTGGCGGGTATCGAGCAGCTCGTCGCGAAACACTCCGCCGTCGACGCTGTGGGCCAACTTCGGCAAGATCCGATCGACGGCGTACGCTTCCGTCCCGTAAGACCGGTGCCCCACGAGGACGGGGTCGTTTCCGAAGTAGCCCGCGCCAGTTGGCCCGAGATCGACCTGCCTCTCGTGCAGGTTCACGTCACCACCACTCTGCCGGATCGGATCCGCGCTTGGGGACTGCACCAAAGGTCCACCGACCGCCTCTTCGTCGTGAAGGGATTGGTGTCGATCGTCGTCTACGACGGCCGTGAAGGGTCGGCCACCTGTGGCGGCATAAACGAGTTCCGCGTGAGTGACCGTAACCCCGGCCTGCTCGTGATCCCTCCGCATCTCTACCACGGCTGGAAGAACATAGGGACCGACGAGGCCTTCATCATCAATATGCCGTCGAGCCAGTACGACTACGACGAACCCGACGCTCTCGATCTGCCGTACCCCTCGTCGGAGGCCAAACGGGTAGTCCCTTTCCGCTGGTGATGATCGCTGCCGCCCGGCGCAGCGAGGGTTCCACATGCCACGGGTGACGGTCATCATGGCCACGTACAACTGGGCGACCGTTCTCCCCTATTCGATCGGCAGCGTCCTCGAGCAAAGTTTCGCCGATTTCGAGCTCCTCGTGATCGGGGACGGCTGCACCGACGATTCGCGTCGCGTCGTGGAGTCCATCGCCGATCGCAGGGTGCATTGGCATGAGGTGGCGCCGAGGACTGGGCACCAATCGGGGCCAAACAACGAGGGCCTTCGCAGAGCTGGGGGGGAGCTGATCGCCTATCTCGGCCATGACGACCTGTGGCTTCCGAGCCATCTGCGCGTCCTCGTGAAGGCGATGGACGAGGGAGCGCGGGTCGCCTTCGCGTCCATGCTGATGGTGGCGCCGGACCGACGACCTATGCGCTGGCCGCCGGTCGGGTGGAGCTATTCACCGGGTGAGTGGATCCCGCCGACAACGGTGATGCATGACCTTGCTCTCGTCCAAGCCGTGGGGGGATGGCGTCCACCGCCTCTGACCGGGTCCCTCGATCCCGAGGGCGATCTCTGGCAGCGGATGAGCCAGTACTGCGGACCCCCCCGGAGGCAAGCCGAGCTCACGAGCGTCAAGCTCCCTGCCGCGTCGAGGCAGGGTGTCTATCGCGAGCGTCCCCATCACGAGCAGGCGTATTGGTTGTCGCGCATTCGGTCCGGCGACGACCTCAGCCGAGCGTACGGTCCATGGCGACGCCGTTCGCAAGAGGTCGCCTGGGCCTTGCGCACCCACCTTCGATTCCGGACCCGGCTGCGTCGACTGGGCGTGCTGCCGCCCTTGCCGACGACCACGGACCCGATGGCCACCGCAGAGGAACAATGGCGGGCGAGGAACCGGTTCAAGGGAGCCGACGACATATGAGGGCTATCACCTCGATGGACGCGCCCGTCGCCCGCGACCCGTTCCCCGGACGTGCCCTGCAGGAAGAGGGCGGCGACGTGATCCCCGGCCAACACGAAAGACCAGTCCGCCTGAGCGGGCTCGTCCACGCCTACCGGATGCTTTTCGAGCTCGACCTGTGTTTCGCGTTCAGGGTGAAGCTGGTTATGAGCCTTCGCAACCCCTCGACGAGCAGCTCTTCGTCACGCTCGGGATCGGTGACCGAGAGGGTGGGTATGCTGCTCAACGCCCGAAGCGTCAGTTCACTTTGCTGACCCATAACCAGATCATCTCCGCCGAGGTCAGTCCTTCTGCCACCCTCTGCGCCTCCGAGTTGTTCGTCCGTGATCCGTCTCGTCGCGGCGACGATGACGGCGCCGAACACAAAGGAGCAGTAGGTGTGGAAGCCCCCGGCGGCTTCCTCACTCTCAAGACCCAGCCCCTCGAATACAAGGGTCATGAGGGCGAGCGTCCTCGAGAGAAAAGAGCTTGGTTGAGGCGTCGCCGCCATGAACGGGGCAATGCGGAAGTGCTGGTCGAACGCCCGACGGGTTGCCAGTCCACTTTGGATCAAGACGTCGACCGGTCCAATGCCGTCAGCAAACGGATCTGGTAGGGCCTCCAGGAACTTCCGTTCAGCCTCTTCGAAGACGAGGACGACGGCCGCCCTGATGATCTCGGCCCGACTTGGGAAGTGATGATAGATAGCTGTAGTTGCTGGTCCGATCTTCCGGCGACACGGCGTACTTCTGATCGCAGTCGTTCAGTCCCTTTTCCATTCATCGAACCCGTTCCACTTCGCCAGCGGTTCGGGTAGCGCCATCGCATCGACTCGGTCAACATCGAGTTGAGCGCTCTGTAATAGTGGGACTGCCCGGCGGTCACGGAGTACCGGCACGTGGCCAAACTGCCAGGCCGGTCTCGGGCGTTCATGGGAGGAAAGGCAATGCAGCGCATCTGCACATCCGCTAGGCGGACTGGACCGACCAGCCGTCGATCCAGGGTTACCGCGGCAATGGCACTCGCGGGAGCCTCCCTGTTCTCCCTGGGAACGATCCAGGCCACCGGCTACGGAGCGGCGGGGGCGGTCACCCCGGAGGTGTCGAACACGGGGTTCACCCAACCCTTCTCTGGGACGCCGCAATACGAGCACCTGGCACCCACCGAGATCAGGGGCTCAGGTCAACTCAATCAGCCGATTGGGCAACGCGTGGCGGATGCGATCGCCGCTCGTTTGGGACTGAGCAAGGCAGACACCTTCACCCAGCGGCAGTACGTGGAGTTCATTTCCGGCCAAGGAGTCGGGGGCGATCTGGCCGCGGCAAAGTTGGTCGACGCCAGCGTCCGGATCTTTACCAACACGACAGGCCGTCCGCTCTACTCCAACGTCGACGGCCACGTCACGCCGTCGGTCCTCGCCAGCTACGGGCTCTTCGTGAACACGAGCGGATCTCTCGAAAGTCTGGCCAATACCGACGCCCCGACGAGGAAGGCCAACTCGATCATCGCTCCCGGTGGTTATCTCGGCGCGTGGTGCAGGGCCAACGGCGCCGAGGCATCCCTGATCGCGCTGTATAAGTCGGCGTACACGCTGGAGGCCGTCTTCGGCAATAGATCACAGCAAATATCAGGGGTTGCTCAGTTGGTTACGAACACCGCGGGTGGTGTGACCTCGACCGTTGGGATGTCGATGGCCCCTTCGATCTGGCTGGTGAACTTCCTCCTGCTCTACTTGTTGAACCCGTCGCTGGCGGCCTACATGCCCGCGAAGTGGGCACCAATCCCTCCCACCGTTGCCAACGCCATCTTGTCCAGCCCCACCGGCCAGGTTCCCTTCGGTGAATATGCTCGTTACTTTCCTGACGATGGGTCGGAGTGAGCTGAACCCGCTCCCACCGGACGTCGTCCCAAACCCGCAATCGGGCAGGCACGTTTCGCTCAGTTTGCGATCACCCGAAAACGAGCCATGCCTTGCTCTTGTCGGGCGTGCAATACCAGGTGACCTCCCACCTTTGATCCCTGGAAGTGTCGAAGTTGTGGATCAAGAAGCTCATGGATGTCACCGCCCGCGAGCCGAAGGCATTGGGAAGGGTGCCCCACGCAACGATGGGGCCGACGGAGACGGTCGGGTATGCGATCACCTTGAGGCGCGGAACGGTCTGATTGGCGCCCCTCTCGACGTACCCATCATCGACACAAGAGGCGAACCGTCCAGTACTCGTCCCGGGTGGAAGCGTGCCCTCGATCGTCATCTGAGACGGCTGGTCGCTGGGCGCTGCCGTCGCCGCTCACCGCCCCGCCAACTCCGAACAGCACGCCCGTCATCACCACAGCAGCAAGGGCTCGCTTGGTGCTTTGCACCGTCACCCCTTCTTTCGCGTGCGCTCCAATGCGACCAATCCCCATTATCGAGCTCACCTGACGTGCTGAGCCGAATCATCGCACGACAGGGGATCAGGCACTCCCGAATACGCCCCGGGCCCGGGGCCATCCTGTCACAACGAAGTGCGCAAGCTCCTCCAGCTCGGAGCCAGCTTGAACGAGAGGTCCTAGGCCCGTTCCCGAGAGGCTTTTGGCCTCTGCGACATACAGCCGTTGTGACGCCCCAAGGCTCGTCTCCTCACCATGCTGCGACGATATCCTTCTCCAAGGGAGCTTTGCGTCGAGCTCGATGTCTTGGTCCGTTCGAACATTGGAGGCACCGTGACAGATCCATCCACTGCCACACCGCCTCCGGCCCAGACAACAGCTTCGAGTCCAACGTCAAGACCGTCAACTGAGAATCCTGCGAACGTGGGACCTGCCGAGATCGCGCCTAGCAGTAGCGGCAACCGGCTCATCTTTGTTCTCGTCGTGGTCCTCGTTGTCATCGTGGTTGCAATGTTAATTGCGCTCTTTGGAGCTCTTCGGCACTGGGTGGCGCTCCACACCGGGATAGTCCATGGCGGGCCCGACGAGTTCTACAACTTCTGGTCTGGTTTCGGCTCTGACCTTGGAGAAGCAACGCTCATCAGTGCGGTTGGAGTGGGTGTGTACACCGGAGTCCGAAAAGTGAATTGCCATACCAAGGGTTGCTGGCGGATCGGCCATCATCCCCTGGATGGAACGCCGTACATCCTGTGCCGACACCATCACCCTCAGGTGCCGAATGGCGGAGCCACCCATGAGCGCATTCTCGAACAACACCGAAGGTACAACGAAGAGAAGGTCGTCGGAGAACGGGGGCAGGCCGCACATAGCACAACGCTGTGAATCGGTTTCGCCGATCCGACGCACAAGGTAGCTGTCCGACCAATGCAGCTTACGGCGCGGGGCGGAAGGCGGTTACCCGAGGTCATTGAGGCTTTGCTCGATGAACCGCCCCACGGTGTCCGGCTCCTCTGGCGGGGCCCCTTGATCCGGATCCACCCGCTGTGAGCATCCCGACCCGAGAGTGGGAGGATGACCACAGCGATGAAGCGTCACCGGCACAGCCCCGAACAGGCCCTGCGCAAGGTCCGCGAAGGCGAGCGACTCTTGAACGAAGGTGCTGACCTGACCGAGGTGTTGCGCACGCTCGAGATCTCCGAGGCGACCTGGAACCGCTGGCGGAACCAGTACGCCGGGATGAAGGGCGAGGACATGAAGCGCCTCAAGGAGCTCGAGATCGAGAACCAGCGGCTGAAGAAGCTGGTGGCCGACCAGGCCCTCGACATTGACATGCTGAAGGAGTTGGCCAAAGGAAATTTCTGATGACCCCGGAGCGCCGCCGGCGGGCCGTCGTGGCCCTGACCGAGCGCTTCGGGGTCTCACAGCGCCGGGCGTGTGGGGTGGTCGACCAGCCCCGCACCACGCAACGACGTGCACCTCGTCGAGCAACCACCGAGGAGCAGAGGCTCTGTCGGCGCCTACGTGCGATTGCGCGCGCCCATCCCCGCTGGGGCTGGAAGATGGCCCACCAGCTGATTCGTCGCGAGGGCTGGACGGTGAACAAGAAGCGTACCCAACGGCTGTGGCGCAAAGAAGGCCTGCGCAGGCCCGAGCGCTGCACCAAACGCCGCCGGGTCCGCCTCGACTCGCCCGAGCGGCTACGGGCGAACTGCCCGAACCACGTCTGGGCCATCGATTTCCAGTTCGACGAGACCGCCGACTATCGGCGGCTGAAGCTCGCCAACATCGTCGACGAGTTCACCCGCGAGTCCTTGGCCATGGAGGTCGATCGCTCCATCACCGCCGATCACCTGGTCAACGTCCTCGAGCGCCTCGTGGCGGTCCACGGCGCACCGACGCACCTGCGCATGGACAACGGGCCAGAACTGATCGCGTGGGCACTGCGGGACTGGTGCCGATTCACGAGTACCCAGACGGTCTACATCGAGCCGGGGAGCCCCTGGGAGAACCCCTTCGTCGAGTCCTTCAACAGCCGGAGCCGCGACGAGCTTCTGAACGTCGAGGAGTTCGCGACCCTGCGCGAAGCACGCGTCGTTGTGGAGGCGTGGCGGATCGAGTACAACACCTATCGACCCCACTCGTCGCTCGGCGGGCTCACCCCCGTCGAGTTCAAGCGGCAGTGGCTCAATCAACACCAACCTGCATGCTCATAGCGGGTGGTTCCGCTTTGGGGGTCCCGTCAGCCCGCTGCCGACGCGGGCAGGACTGGGGCCGATGCGAGCGTTCGGCCAGGGCGGCCAACCCGCCCTCTTCATAGCGCCGCATCCATCGATAGATGGTCTGGCGGCTCACCGCATAGGCGATCGCCGCCTCGCTGACGGTCAGGCCATCTCGGATGACGGCCAGGACTGCGTCATGCGTTGTTCCACTTTGCTGAGCTCCGCGAGCACTCGGCCCACCTCCTTGCCGCTGGGAGCAGCGCAGACCGGTGGGGGCCGGGTGTCAAGGATCAGCCGTTACTACGTCACAGGTCACCCGTTACTGGCTAACAGGTCAGCCGTCACTGATCCGGGACAGATCAGCCGTGGCAATAACCGCTTTGGTGGAGGTGGGCGGACTCGAACCGCCGACTTCTACGTTGGAACGTCCCCTCACGCCGAATCGCACGACACGGCTGACAAGGCGCATTCAGCAAAGTCGCAGATAGAGGAGCAAGGTTTCGTCGTTCGACTCATGACCACCGGCGCCATGATTTGCCGCTAATGCCCGATGCTACGGCCACGCGGCAGGCACGAAATGAGCTTCTCTCATGGTGAGGCCTCGAGGACGCTGACGTCTCCGGGCTCGGTCTCGAGGTCCTGGCGGCGGAACTTGATCAGGCCGAGCAAGAACAGTCCACCGGCTACGACCAAGCCGACCACAATCAGGTCTGGGACGACCGCCTCCCTGGGCACCGTGAGCACGATCAGGGCGCATACCACCCACAACAGCGCGCAGATGGCCACCGGCAGTTCGAACCGCCCCAGGTTGAACGCGCCCTCCCGACGAGCGAGTCGTTTGCGCACGACCAGGTAGAGGACAATTGTCCCCCCATAGATGACCGTTGGGAGGATCGTTGACGCAATGATCAGCTTGAGCAGGGCGGACCCCGGCAGCGCCACCATCAGGACCACCCCCACGACGAATATCAAGAGCGTCGCCGGGATCGGCGTATGCGTGCGCGGATTTACCTGCCGCATCAGTCGGTGGGCGGGGAAGCGTGCGTCGCGCGACATGGCGAAGACGAGCCGCGAGCAGGCGGTCATGACCGCAATCCCGGCGCCGAAGAAGGCGAGGCTGATGGCGACAAGGAATATCCTCTCCGTCCCCAAACCGAAATGATCGCGAATGATCGCCGCCACCGGCGAATCGCTCTCGGTGATTTGCGGGATAGAGCGAATGGCGATGGTGAGCGTGATCAGGAACAGCAGTCCCAGCACCGCGGCCGCTACCACCGATCCCACGATGGCGCGGGGGACGCTGCGATAGGGGTCATTCGCCTCCTCAGCCAGGTTCGCCGCCGAGTCGAAGCCGGTGAGCGTAGCGAGGCCCAGGACCATGGCAGTCATCAGCCCGCCGCCGACGGCGAAATAGTCGGATTTCAGGGCGGCACCGCGGGAGACGAGGTTCCCCTCTCCGCCGTGGCCCGTGACAACCACGGCGATCACCAGGGCAATCGACAACACAACGACGATCGCCAACTCGATCGCTACCGCGCTCGAGTTCGCCATGCTGGCGAGGCGCGTCGAGGCCACCACGAGCACGACCTGGATGAGCAACACCACGAGCGTGATCAGGCGCGCCGTACGCTCGTTCGGCTGCATGTTGAAGAGGGGCATGAATGCGGTCTTCGCCAGCGCATTGTCGACCGCCACCACGGCGATCGCCAGGTAACAGACAGTCAGCCAGCCGAACACGAAACCGATCTTCGGGTTGGCCAGCCGCGAGCCCCATTGATAGGAGGAACCGCTGAGCGGGATGCGGGCCGCGAACTGTGCGTACACCAGCGCCACCAGGGCCTGCCCGAATCCCACGAGGACCCAAAGCCAGATAGCGACCGGGCCCCCCGTCTGCAGCACCACGCCATATAACCCAAAGACGCCGACCGCCACCGAGATGAACGCGAACGAGATCGCGAACATCTGAAAGGAGCCCAGCGTCCGCTTCAGCTCAGGCTTGTAGCCGCCAAGGCGCTCGGAGTCCACCTCGATCGGCGTCGGCTTCGCATCCGTCGCCATCTCACTCTCCCCTTCTGCGGGGGACTGCGCGAACGCTGAAGCCCACCTCCGATAAGGCTGGCCGCGGTTCGGTCAGCCCGCGTTGATCGTGATCTCGCCCACGTGGATCAGACGAGGCGAGGCTGTGCACCTGGCACGCAGAGTCGCCACCGAGTCTCCAGAGCCAACCTGAGGAGCCACCCCCCGCCGAACATCGATTCACGCCGAATGGCGTTACGTCCGCGCCACGCCCAGTGTCGCCTCCGCGGGCGAGAGTGTCAACCTCCCTTGCGGCGCACGCGGCGTCATCTGTCCGCTGGTCGCCATCTGATCGCGAACGCGAATACCACCGCGGGGAACGGGCATTCCTCGTGCAGGCAATGCCCGACAGGGTACGAACCTCCGCAACGGCAGATGAGCACCGAACCCACCACGTGACCAATTCCTCGAAAATGAAGATTCAGTGACAGCCACCCCACCGCAAGCCACCAATGCGACCCGTTACTGATGCCAAGGCAGAGCAACACACCTTGGCACTCCGTGTCAGCAACGGGCCGGCAATAGACCGAGCTACCTTGCGACTGGAGGAGCTGGCGCAGCTCTTGCCGTGGCCGTGGCCGTGGCCGTGGCCGTGGCCGTGGCCGTGGCCGTGGCCGACAACGATAGGGCCGTCATTCTGGTGGCCGGGGTGCTCGGCCTGCGCTGGTCGGAGGCCATCGGCCTTCGAGTCGGTGACGTCGACTTCCTGCGCCGTACGCTTACCGTCCGGCGCACGATCGCCGAGGTGGAGGGGAAGTTCCGCATAGCGGAGACCAAGGCTGGGCTCGTCGAGGCGGACTATGAGCGTCCCCGCCTTCCTGATCGATGAGCTGGCCCGGCACATCTCGAACCACCGGCCAGGCACAGGACCGGACGATCTCGTCTTCACCGGCGCTCAGGGCGGTCCCCTCCGGCGATCGTTCGAGGCGCGGACGTTCAAGCCCGCGCTAGAGAAGGCGTGCCTCGACCCTGCGCTCACCTTCCATGGCCTCCGCCACGTAGCCGCCAGCCTCATGGTCGAGCATGGCGAACACCCACGCGTCATCCAAGCCCGGCTCGGTCTCGTCGCGCCTGTCAATGGGGCTCTACGCCCCACGTCCCAGAAGCAGCGGATCGGGCGGTCGCCGCACATCTGGACGCCGGCTGGGCTGTCACCAGATCGGGCGCGCAGCGGGCACGAGCCACGGGCGGCGCTCCCTTCAAGGGGGGTGGAGGCAAGCGGACCACCTTGTCAGAAGGCGTGGAGGTGAGCGGACTCGAACCGCCGACTTCTACGTTGCGAACGTAGCGCTCTACCAGCTGAGCTACACCCCCGGGGCGCCCTACACATTACAAGGCGCCGACGAGGCCCCTCGCAGGCTGGGATCGAGGGGCTCGCGACCCTCAAATGGCAGGACAGGTCATGGCAGGCGGGACGTGGCCCCGCCGTTGCCGACGTGCCGTCAGCGACCGGCGGCCGCCCAGCGTGGTGCCGCGTACGGATTGGGCCGGGGCATGCTCGACTGCTCCCGATAGCGGGCCAACACGGCGGTGTCACCGTCCACGGGTGTGGGACGGGGCATCATCACGGAGCGACTCATCTGCACGTCCCGCCGCTCCAACGCCGTACGACGGGCGTGCTGCATCAGCAGGACAAAGCCCACCAGCGCCAGGCCGGAGATGGCCGTGAGGGCCCACAGGGCGTGGAGAGAGGGCATCACCCCGAGCACCGCCGTCAGCAGGAACGTGCCCACGAGGCCCAAAAAGACGTCACGACGACGCTTCAGCGTCTGCCGACGCTGGTAGGCGTCGGTCAGCGGACGAGGAGACGAAGGCGGCTGCCCCGACCACTCCGACAGATCCGCCGACTGGCGCGGGTCCTGGTCCCCGAAGAAGTCGCCACTGGCGGCGACCTCCTCTTGGGCGTCGCCCGCATCGCCGCGGCCGACGAGGACCAGCTTGGGTCGGCCGGGCCGGCTGGTGATGGCCGGAACGCGCGAGTTGGTGGGATGTGCGGCCACGGTTGCGGCTGACGCACCCGCGGTCTCCAGACGAAAGGCCGGAGACACGATCTTTGGACCGGTGCGCTCCAAGAGATGCAGTTGGTGATGGAACGAGTCGATTGAGGTCGTCGAGCGGCGCTCACGCCGTCTCTTTACGAAGCCCGGAGCTAGGACCGCGACCCATAGCACCACGAGCAAAAGTAGGACCACCGGCGTCACTCCCCCTAGACCTACCTTCCTATATTGCGGGGGACCCTAATAAAGGGCCCGCTCGAATTGGTGGATGGTCTGGGTGGCACGACGCCGACATACGGTCGCACCTCCCTCTCGGGGCCCATTTCTTAGCGTCCTTCTCGGCTCAGAGCAAATGCGTCGGTTATTCCAGGTCAGCGCCACAACGGTCACGCATCCTTCACACGACTCGTCGATAGCTGCGCGTTGGGCCAGCTCACGAGGGGTACGTACCCATCGGATGCAACCGGGACTCAACCCGTCTCGGCGCGGCTCCACCAGCGTCCCTCCTCGCAGCCCACCTGCACAGAGACGCCGAAGCAAGCCGACACCTTATCGCCATCGAGCACCTCCGCAATGGGCCCGGCCGCCACCATCCTCCCCGCCCGCAGGAGCAGGCAGTGCGTCGCTCCCGGCGGGATCTCCTCGAGATGATGGGTGACGAGCACGAGCGGAGGGACCTCGGGATCCGCCATGAGGCGCGCCAGCCGCACCACCAGCCGCTCCCGGGCACCGAGATCGAGCCCGGCCGCCGGCTCGTCCATGAGGACGAGCTCGGGCCTTCCCATCAAGGCCCGGGACAGCAGCACGTGCTGGCGCTCACCCTCGGAGAGCACGCCAAGGGGCCGGTCGCCGATTCCTCGCGCCCCCCGACCCCGGCGTCGTCGAGCAGGCGGTCGGCGTGCGCCCAGTCGTCGTCGTCGAACCGGTCCCACCAGGGCACGAGGGAGCCCGTCTTGCCGGTGACCACGACCTCTCGAGCGGTGAGCTCGGGCCGCAGCTGGCGAACGACCGAGGCACTCACGAGCGCCACCCGGGCCCGGAGTGCTCGCATGTCCACCCGGCCCAGTCGCTCCCCCAGGATGTCGACGACGCCGCGGGTCGGCCAGAGCCGGGCGCCGACCACCTGGAGCAGGGTCGTCTTCCCGCAACCGTTGGGTCCGAGAACCACCCAGCGTTCACCGCGCCCCACGTGCCAAGCGATGTCCTCGAGCAGGGGCCGACCCTCGCGGACCACCGCGACGCCCGACACGCAGACGGCGGCCGGTTGCTCGCCCTCCGACGGCGGCACCGGGGCGCTGAGCTCAGCGATCGGACCGGGAACCGCCGCCCCCGGGGAGGGAGGGATCGACGGACGGCGCCGCCTCCGTCGCGGCTCGCTCCGCCAGGGTGAGCCGACGTTGCACCCGGCCGATCAGCCCGGAGCACGTCTGGCGCCAGGTCCGCTCCCCGACGAGCCACAGCCACAGCTCTCTCCGGTAGGCGACGACGATCCCCCGGAGCTCCTTTTCCTCGAGCCCCGCAGCACGCAGGACCTGCCAGCGCGTCCACAGCCATCCGGCAGGTCCGTCCTCCCCCTCGATGAGGTCGTCCCACGGACGGCCGCCCGCGACCTCGTCCCACCACGCGGCGCGCAGGGTCCGGGGCTCCTCGGGGAGGTGCAACGACGGCCTCACGACACCGGCAGGACCGACCCGTGGGGCGGTCGGCGCCGGTGCGCGGCCCGCGCGCGTCGACGTCGGGGTCATCGCCGAATCGCCACGGCTCGCCGATCGGATCCGTCGTAGGACCTCAGGTGCTCCTCGAAGTCGATGAACATCGGGGCCTCGGGATCGAGCTCCCGACGCAGGGCCTTGGCGGCGGTGCGCTTGTCGAGGGCATCGAGTCGGAGCAGGGCGTCGGGATCGTCGAGCTCGCGAAAGTCGAGCTTGCCCCGGGCGCGCTCCAGCGCCAGCCTGCCGCGCTCGGTTCGCACGAGCACGCTCGTCCAGCCGTCCATCGACCCCACGCTCCCGACCGAGATGTCTGCGCTCCGCCCCAGAAAGTCCGCGCACTCGTCGCAACCCTTGAGGGCCACGCCGTGGAAGCGCCGCACCGGCTCGTCGACCGCCGTCTGGCCGTCGCGGTACTCCACGATCATCTTGCCCCGGATCACGTCGATCTTGCTCACCCGGTCCATGTCCACTCGGCGGCGCTCCATGAGCTCCCGGCGGACGAGGCCCTCGTAGTCGAAGCTCTTGGTGCACAGCAAGGCGATGGTCAGCACGACCGCGTCGATGCGGTGGGCCCCGGTCGGCCAGCGTCGCGACTGCATGGCTCGGATGCCCTGGATCTCGCAGGGCGTCCCGACGACCGCGAGGCGCGGCTTCGCCGGGAGCCGGTAGCGGCTGAGGTCGAGCTCGGCGAGCGCCATCGTCTGGTTGTAGAAGCTGCCGGCGGCCGCCACGATCTCCGCCGGGGTGGTGGCGATGTGCGCCACGCCCTTCCACGGCTCGTCGGGATCGTCGCTCGGCCGAGAAACCAGCGCCCCGTCGATCTCCCCGGCATTGAGCAACGCGACCAGCAGCGCCGTGACCACCCCGCCGTCCTGCACGTCGTCCGCCTTGAGCGAGGCCCGCATCGCGTAGCGGTCCAGGACCGCGCCGAGGCCGTCTCCGGGCGGGCCCCCGGTGATCTTCCAGTAGGTGTCGCCGGCGTCGGCCTTGACGGTCGAACCGAGCGGCGGCGCACTGGAGCCCTCAGCCCCGGCGGCGGAATCGTCCTTCGCGGCCGGGCTCGATCCGTTGGAGGCGGGGCTCGGAACCGAAGCCTCTGACCTCGAGCCGTCGCGGCCATCGGCCACCGGTGTCGACGGCGGCCACAGCGCCTCGTACCGCAGGCCGCCGCGCGGGCAGAAGTCCCAACACAGGGAGCAGCCCGTGCACATCTTGACCAACTCGGGGAGCTGGGTGTCCTCGTGGACCCCGATCGAATTGGAGGGGCATACCGCCACGCACGTGCCGCACTGGATGCAGCGCTCGGCCTCGATGACGGCGGCCTCGAGCTCCCAAAACCACGTCTTTCCCGGAGCCTCCGCGACCCCGTTCATCTCCTCGCGGATGGCGTAGCCCCTCATGGCGTGCCCCCGGGCGTGCCCCGCGAGCGAACCGCATGGGCCGAAGCCAGGTCCGCCCGGCCGGCCGCGGCCCCTTCGTCCGCAGCGTCCGGTGGGCCCTCGTTGCGGGCGCCTGCGACCGGGCCCTCGAGCGTCCGGCGCACCTCGTCGCCCGGGGTGCGCCGCGCCCACGAGTAAAAGGGCTCGTCCGGGCGCCGCTCGCCCTGGTAGCGCTCGAGCACCCGGGCCAGCGCCGCCGGCACCTCGTCGACGGGCAGGCGCCCGGCCACCCAGTCGATAAAGGCCGCGTCCGGGCCGAGCGAGCCGCCCACCCCGATGTCGACGGCCTCGCTCAGGTACTGGTCGCGATGGGCGACCTCGCCCCTAAACCCGATGTCGGCGATCTGGGGCTGGGCGCAGGAGGCCGAGCAGCCCGAAACGTGGAGCCGGATGACTCCCCGGTCGTCGCGTCCCGCCGGCAGTGGCCCCACTCGGTCGCGGCCCGGGGCGTCGCCGCCCTCTCCAGCCACCGCCGCGTCGAGGGCGGCGGCCCAGCGGACGGCCCGCTCCTTGGTCTCGATCACGGCGAAGCGACAGAACTCCGAGCCGGTGCAGGCCATGACGCCCCGGGTAAAGGGCCCCGGCTCGGGCGAATAGCGCTCCAGGAGGGGCTCGGCCATGAGGTCGTCCACCCGGGACTCGGGCACGCCCGTCAAGACCAGGTTCTGGTCCGTCCCGATGCGCAGCGTGCCGTCCCCGTAGGTCTCCGCCAGTCGACCGGCCTCGCTGAGCTCGCGACCGCGCATGCGGCCGACGGGCACGCAGCAGCCGACGTACATCAGGCCCGGTCGGCGCTCCGGGTGCACCCCGACGTGGTCGCCCCGGAAGCGCCGGGTCAGGTCCTGCCCGGCCGGCGCCAGCTCGAAGCGGAGCCGCTGCGCCACCTCGGCCCGGAAGCCCTCGGGGCCGAGCTCTTGGACGAGGTAGCGCATCCGCGCCAGACCCCGGTTCTCCCGGTTGCCGAGCTCTGCGTAGACCCGCGCGATGGCCTTGGTCAGCTCGAGCGCCTGATCGGGAGCAACAAAGGCGTCGATGTCGCTCGCCATCCGCTCCCCGTCCGACAGGCCTCCCCCGACCAGCACGTTGAAGCCGACGGCCCCGTCGTCGGCGCGGGCCGGCCACAGGCCGATGTCGTTGATCTCGATCCGGGCGCAGTCCTCGAGGCATCCGGTGACGGCGATCTTGAACTTGCGCGGGAGGTTGGCGTACTCGCGGTTCCCGGTGAAGAAGTCGGAGATCTCCCTGGCCACGGGCAGTGCGTCGAACGCCTCGTCCGCGTCGACACCGGCCACCGGGCAGCACGTGACGTTGCGCGCCGAGTCGCCGCAGGCCTGGATCGTCGTCAACCCCACGTCCGAGAAGCGCTGCCAGATCCTCGGGATGTCCTCGATCCGCAGCCAGTGGAGCTGCACGTCCTGGCGGGTCGTGAGGTCGGCGTAGCGGTTGCCGAAGACCGGGCTGTCGTCCGGCCCCTCGGCAAAGGCCTCGGCCACCGCGCCGATCTCCTGGGCCTGGGCGGCCGTGAGGTGGCCGCCGGGCACCTTGATCCGCATCATGAAGGCATCGCCCCCCTGGCGCTGGGGGTAGAGGCCGACCCACTTGAGCCGCTCCACCTCCCCGGGCACGGCCGCGATGGCGGAGGGACCCTCGACCGAGTAGCGCTGGATGACGGCGTCGGCCACGTCGAGGGGATGGCGCTCGAGCTTCCACAGCTCCTGCTCGCTCAGCGCTCCCACCCGGCGATAGGGTCGCACGAAGGGGATGCCGCGCTCGGGTCCCCGGATCTCGACACCGTAAGGGGTGTCGCGGTTGCGGGGCATCAGTGAGCTCGGCGGCGGGACTGCTCAGCCATGCAGGCCGCACTCGGTCTTGTCCATGCCGGCCCAACGACCGGCGCGTGAGTGCTGGCCCACCGATACGGGCCGGGTCGTCGGCTCGCACCCGATCGACAGGTATCCCCGGGGCTTGAGCGGGTGGACCGGCAGGTCATGGTCGCGGACGTAGCCGGCGACGTCCTCGTCCGTCCACGTGGCCAACGGATTGACCTTGACCACCCCGAAGCCGGGGTCGAAGGAGACGATCGGGGCCGTCGCCCTCGTCGGCGCCTCCGCACGCCGCAGGCCGGTCATCCAGGCGTCGCGGTCGGCCAGGTGCGCCCGGAGGGGTGCCACCTTGCGGTACTCGCAGCACCGCGCCGACCCACACGGCCACGCCTCGGCCTCGGGGCCCGGGCGTAGCACGGTCAGGTTGATCCCCAGACGCTGGCGCATCTCGTCCACGAAGGCGAGGGTCTCGGGAAAGTGGGCGCCCGTGTCCAGGAAGACCACCTCGATCGTCGGATCGACCTGCATGGCCAGGTCCACGACGACGAGGTCCTGGAAGGACGAGGCCAGGGAGAGACGACCACCGAATCGCTCCACGGCCCAGGCGATGACCTCGGTCGGAGGGGACCACTCGAAGCCAGCGTTGAGCTCGCTCAGCTCGGCGTCGACCGCCACCGGTTGCACCTCCTCAATCACCGCTTCGATCATGGCGTGGTCACCTGTGCTTTCCTTGGGAGCCGCAGTCCTGGCCCGCGCCGTGTCGTCATCGCTGCCACGCCGGATGCCACGATCGCCGGACCGGATCTCAAACCGCGAGCGTGCGTCGAGCATACATGACCTAACGGATCAAGTTTTTTGGGTATTCCCGAGGGCATCTCCGAGGACCGACGGCTGCGAGACTGTCGCCGTGGTTCGGTCCCCCGGCTACGCGGTGAGCCTGGTCGTCGAGGGTCAAGCATGCCTCGTGGTGGGCGGGGGGGAGGTGGCGGCCCGCAAGGTCGAGAGCCTCGTCACCTGCGGCGCCCGGGTCACCGTCGTCGCGCCGCAGACCGTCCCGGCCATCGATCGCCGGGCCCAGGCCCCCCGGGACGGGTCGGGAACGGTCACGGTTGAGCGCCGCCCGTACCGAGACGGCGAGGCGGGGCAATTCCGCTTGGTGGTGACCGCCACCGGGATCCCCGAGGTGGACCGGGCGGTGGCTCGAGACGCCCGGGCGGCGGGCGTCTGGGTCAACAGTGCCGACGACGCCGAGGCCTGCAGCTTCCTGCTCCCCTCGGTCCATCGCCAGGGGCCCGTCACGGTCGCCGTCTCGACGGGCGGCGCCAGCCCGGCCCTCGCCGCGTGGCTCCGACGCAGGCTGGCACGGGAGGTCGGGCCCGACGTGGCGGCGATGGCCGACCTGCTCGAGGAGGCCCGGAGGGCGGTTCGGGCGGAGGGGCGCTCGACCGAGGGCGTCGACTGGAGGGCCATCCTCGACGGGGAGTTCCCCGAGCTCGTGGCGGCGGGCGATCTCGCCGGCGCCAGGGCGCTCCTGCGCTCGGCCACGGCGGCGCCCGGTGGCGAGGGCCCCGCTCCCGCGGTCTAGGGACGGGCGAACATGATGGCCATGGCCACCACCAGCAGGAGCAGCATGGCCGAGGCGGTCAGCCACGCCGAACGACAGGTGGATGCAGGGGCGGCGCCCTTCTCCCCGCCGCCTCGGGACACCGCTTCCTGCAGGCGGCGCTCGAGCGGCCAGAGGAGACCCTCGCCGAGCCCGATCACCACCACCCACAGCGTCAGCCCGACCGTCACCCAGCCCTGTCCGAGCCCGTAGGCGCCCTTGGAGGCCCCGAGCAGCGCGAACCCGAAGACCGGCACGCCGTAGAGGACCCGGGCCGCCCAGTTGAACCCTGGCGTGTAATACCGACGGAGCGACACCGGCGTCTCCGAGGAGGCCGGCAGCGCGCCGAGCCGCCACGCCTGGGTGCCGCTCACCACCACCGTGCCGATCCCGACGAGGGCGCAGGCGCCGTGGAACAGCAGGAGCAGATCGAAGCCGGCGCCGGTCGGCTGGCCGGTGTGCGAGATCGCCGCCGTCGATACGAGCGGCTGGCCGAGCACCGGACCATCCTCTCGCGAATGCCGTTTGGACCGCACACCGGAGCCGGCCCCAAGGCGACGGGGGCGCGACGAGCGTCCGACCGGGAGACGATCGGCGTTCGACGCGTACCTATCGGCCCTGAGCAGGTGCGCCGTGACGCGTGAGCGTGTCCCCGGAGCGATACCGTGGTGACAGCAGTCCCCTGAGGGGGGAGGAAGAGGTCACGGGCAATTGATGACCACCATTGAGCCCACCAGCGAGCAGAGCAACCAACTTCGGCTCGATCCGCTCTCCGGACGGTGGGTCGTCGTCAGCACAGGACGAGCGCAGCGCCCCGCGGCGTTCATGGAACGATCCGAGCAGGTGCAGGAAGACACCAGCCGCCCCTGCCCGTTTTGCCCGGGCAACGAGGAGGAGTCCCCACCGGCCCTCGAGACCTACGGACCGAGCGGCAGTTGGCTCGTCCGGGTGGTGCCCAACGCCTACCCGGCGTTCTCCGGAGACATCCCCTTCGTCGTCACCAACCGTGGCCCGGTCTTCACTCAGGCCACGGCCGGCGGCATCCACGAGGTGCTGGTCCTCTCGCCGGACCACGCGGCCTCCTGGTCGGTGCTCACCGAGGAGCAGACCGGCCTGGTGATGGCCGCCATCCGCGACCGCATCGACGAGCACTCCCAGATGCCCCACCTCCGCTACAGCCAGGCCATCGTCAACTCGGGCCGGGAGGCGGGCGCGTCGATCGAGCACCCGCACGCCCAGCTGCTCGGCATGTGCTTCGTGCCGCGCGAGATCGCCGAGGAGCACGCCCGCTTCGTGCGCTTCGCCGGAGGGTGCCTGCTGTGCACGACGATGGACGCCGAGATCGCCTCCGGCGTACGCGTCGATCCTGGCGGACGAGCAGGTGGTCGTGGTCTGTCCGTTTTGGAGCGCCTCCCCCTACGAGATGCTCGTCATCCCCCGCCACCACGGCCCCCACCTCCACCGTGCGAGCACCGAGGACCTCGTGGCCGTCGGGCGCGCCGTGCGCACCGTGCTCGGCAACCTGCGCGAATGCATCGGGGACGTCGCCTACAACCTCGTCTTCCACTCCGCGCCGTACCGGGCCGGGGAGCCCTATCACTGGCACGTCCACATCTTCCCCAAGGCCACGACTCGGGCCGGCTTCGAGATGGGCACCGGGGTGGCCATCAACATCGTCGCCCCCGAGCACGCCGCCGAGGCGTTGCGCGTGGGCGTCCTGACCGGCTGACCCGACCGGCTCCGGCGGGGCCGGGGAGCCGGCGCCGCCTCGGCTAGCCCAAAAAGGGTGCCGCCACCTCGTCGAGCAACCGGAGGTCCAGGGTCTTGGGCGCCGAGACGGCGTCGGCCAGGGGAACCACGCACGATCTCGCCGGCCTGGAGGGCGACCATGGAGTCGAACCGCCCCTCGCGGAGGGCCCGGACCGCCGCGACCCCAAAGCGGGTGGCGAGCACCCGGTCCAAGGCCGTCGGCGTCCCACCCCGCTGGATGTGGCCGAGGGTGGTGAAGCGGGCCTCGTAGCCGGTCCGCTGCTCGATCTCGCTCCGCCAGCCACGCGCCGATGCCGCCGAGGCGGACGTGACCAAACTGGTCGAGCTGCGGGGAGGACCCGGCCGAGTCTGCGGACGAGCCGTCGGGGCCGTCGAGAGGAACGGCGCCCTCTGCGACCACCACGATCGACGAGAACTGGCCGCGCCGATGCCGCTGTCGGAGGCGGTCGCAGAGCCGGTCGAGGTCGAAGGGGATCTCGGGCACGAGGATCTCGGCGGCGCCCCCGGCGATCCCCGCGTGGGCGGCGATCCAACCGACGTGCCGGCCCATCACCTCGCAGACGATGACCCGGTGATGCGACTCCGCGGTGGTCCGGAGTCGATCGATCGCCTCCGTGGCGATCTGGACCGCAGTGTCGAAGCCAAACGTCACCTCGGTCGCCGAGAGGTCGTTGTCGATGGTCTTGGGGACACCCACCGCCGGGGCGCCGAGCTGTGCGAGCCGGTGCGCCGCGCCGAGGGTGTCCTCCCCGCCGATCGCGACCAACGCGTCCACCGACCGGCGAGAGAGGGTGGCCAGGGCGCGCTCGGTGCCCGCCGTCGATGGCCGACGGGTTGGTCCGCGACGTGCCGAGGATGGTGCCCCCGAGGATGTGGATGTCTCGGCAACGGTCGGGATCGATCGGGAAGGCGTCGTCCTCGATGACGCCGCGCCAACCATCACGGAATCCGACGACCTCGTCGCCCTCTTGCGCCGCGGTGTGCACCACGGCGCGGATCGCCGCGTTGAGCCCAGGGCAGTCGCCCCCACCAGTCAGCACCCCGATGCGCATGGTCCCTCCGGACGGTCGTCAGTGTGCGGGCCGGCCGGGTCCCCGCTCCCGGCTCAACTGCGCCACCAGCTGGTCGATGACGGAGCGGTCCGCAGGCAACAGCTCCTCGATACCCGGGGTGTCACGGTACCCGCGCGAGGAAGGCCGCCGCGTTACGACGCTCCCACGCCTCGCCGAGGGCTGTGGCACCGAGGCGACCGGTCGGGTCCCGGACCTGCGCCGCCTCCTGCGCGAGGTCATGGAACGAACGCACCATGTCGCCCACATCGGCCAGCGGCGTGCGCAGCACCGGTGTCCCGGTGCGAGGGTCGCAACCGCCGGGCATCGTGTCCTGCAAGACCCAGCCCTGATCCGATCGGGCCGTCCGATGGAGACAAAAGTCGCCGTGGGTCCGCAAGATGGGCGCGACGAGCGATCTGGGGGGCCCGGCGGACACGGCACCGTCGCCCACCAGGTCGATCTCGCCGTCCTCCCACCCAAACGCCCCGGCGAGCGCCAGATGCATCCTCGCCGCCATCGTGCCGAGTGCCTCGGCCTCGGGGGCGAAGTCGCCTCCCGCCTGCTCCGGCGAGAGGCCGGATGCGTAGAGGTCGCGCAGAGAGGTGAGGGCGACGGCTTCTCCCGGGGCGCTGCCGACGATGACCTCCTGGACGATCCCGAGGTCGCGCCCGCCCCGTCGCCAGATGGCCACCGGCGCCGGCAGGTGGTTGAAGCCGGCCTCGTCGAGCGCGGTCAGGAGGGACACGCCCGGATGGCTGCCTTCGTAGGGCCAGGGGAACGCGGTGAGACTCCAGCGCTCGTCGAAGGAGACCTCGATGCCCTCGTCCCCGTCGGCCACCACGACCGCGTGACGGAACCCGGCCTGGACGCCGACGATCGTCTCGACCGTCATGATGGCCAGGTGGAGCTCGGCCAGCGCGTCGACCAGGACCACGTCCCGGGGTCCGTCGTCCAGGAACCCGAGCACCGGGTCGTCGCCGCTGCGCAGCGCCTGGAGTGGCGCCTCCAGGGCGCAGAGGCCGACGACGGCGTGGGCCGGTCGGTCGTCGATCGTGGCGGACACTCCCCAGAGCTCCGTCTCGCCGAGGCGCAACGGCTCGATGCCGGTGACCTCCACGTCGCCGAGCGGCGGCACCCGGGCAATCTCGGGCTCCGCATGCCGATGACGCAGCGCCCAGGCGCGCGAGTGGCCCACGCATCTCGGGGCGCCGCTCTTCGAGGACCACCCCGCTCACCGGTCCTAGACCCCGCCGGCCTGGGGGGCGGGGGCGGGCGGGCGGTCGGCGGCAAGGGGGGCGCCGCTCTCGTCCGTGCTCCATTCGGCGCTCCCGCTCGCGTGGTCCTCGGCCACGAGATCGAACCAGAGGTAGCCGTACGGTCCGAGAGTGAGCGTGTAGGGCTCCTCGCCGATGGGCGGGAACGGCACCCTGCCCAGCAGCTCGAGGGGGGTGTGCCCGCTCCAGCCGGACAGCTGCAGCTCGGCGGGCTGGGCGAACCGGCTGAGGTTGTGCACGCAGAGCACGGCCTGGGGGATCCGCTCCTCTCCGTGGAGATGCCTCCGGGCCGGGCCGCCCTGCGGGTCCGACAGGGTCCCGTCCGATTTGCCCGACCCGTCAGCCCCCATCCGGTCGCCCCACTCGCCCCACCAGCGGCCCTCGGGCTCCTCGCCGGCGCCGGGCCAGCCACCCCATTGGTCTCGGCCGCCGCGCGCCTCGACCACGTCGCCCCAGCGGACGTAGGCCAGGATCGAGGGGTTGGGACAGCTGATGACGTCAAACTGCCCGACCCCGAGCACGGGGAGGCTGCGCCGCTGGCTCAGCAACCGTTGGAGCCAATGGAGGAACGAGCCCGGGTTGCGCTCCTGGGACTCGACGTTCACCGACTGGTAGCCGTAGACGGGGTCCATGAGCGGCGGAAGGTAGAGCTGCGCGAAGTCGCCACGCGAGAAGCCGGCGTTGCGGTCGGGGGTCCACTGCATCGGCGTGCGGACCGAGTCTCGGTCGCCGAGGTAGATGTTGTCGCCCATGAGGAGCTCGTCGCCGTAGTAGATGACCGGGCTTCCGGGCATCGACAGCAGGAGGGCGTAGAGGAGCTCGGCCAGGCGCCGGTCGCCGTCGAGCAGCGGCGCCAGGCGACGCCCGATCCCCATGTGACGCTTCATGCGGGGGTCCTTGGCGTACTCGGTGAAGAGATAGTCGCGCTCCTCGTCGCTCACCTTCTCGAGCGTGAGCTCGTCGTGGTTGCGCAGGAAGATGGCCCACTGGCACCCGTCGGGCACGTCGGGGGTCTGCGCCAGGATCTCGGTGACCGGGTACCGCTGTTCCTGGCGCACCGCGGCGAACAGCCGGGGCATGAGCGGGAAGTGGAAGCACAGGTGGCACTCGTCGCCGTCGCCGAAGTAGTCGGCCACGTCCGATGGCCACCCGTTGGCCTCGGCCAGCAGAATCCGGCCCGGGTACCCGGCGTCCATCTCCTTGCGAATGCGCTTGATAAAGGCGTGGGTCTCGGGCAGGTGCTCTCCCGCCGTGCCGTCCCGTTGGAACAGATAGGGCACGGCGTCGAGCCGGAATCCGTCAAACCCGAGGTCCAGCCAGAAGCGCACCACCTCGAGCATGGCCTCGCACACCTCGGGGTTTTCGTAGTTGAGATCCGGCTGGTGGGAGTAGAAGCGATGCCAGTAGTACTGCTGGCGGGTGTCGTCCCACGTCCAGTTGGACCGCTCGACGTCGTGGAACACGACACGGGCCTCGGGCCAACGTTGATCGTCGTCGTTCCAGACGTACCAATCGGCCCGGGGGTTGTCCTTGCTCGATCGCGACTCGATGAACCAGGGGTGCTGATCGCTCGTGTGGTTCATCACCAGGTCCCCGATGACCCGGATGCCTCGCCCGTGCGCGTCCTCGAGGAGCCCGACGAGGTCACCCAACGTCCCGTAGCCCGGGTGCACGTTGAAGAAGTCGCTGATGTCGTACCCGCCGTCACGAAGGGGCGAGGGATAGAAGGGCAGGAGCCACAGGCAGTCGACCCCCAGCCACTCGAGGTAGTCGAGCTTCTGCCGCAGGCCGGCGAGATCGCCCGAACCGTCGTTGTTGGCGTCGTAGAAGCCCTGGAGGTACACCTCGTAGAAGACCGCCCGGCGGTACCAGTGGACCGACGGGTCGAAGGGTCGGCCGTCCGGGGGGAAGGGGGCCTGGGCCATCAGCGGTTCAAGTCCTCCAGGCGGTCCAGCAGCTCATCGGCGGCATCGTAGGGATCGAGACCCCCCTCGAGCAGCTCGCGGCGCACGTCGGAGGCTTCGGGCCCGGCGAGCAGCTCGTCGAGGCGCCGCGCCAGGGTGGCGGCGAGCACGCCCCGGACCGTTTCCTCGAGGCGGGTCGCCCGGCGCTCCTCGAGCAGACCGCTGTCGCCGAGGAACCGGCGATGCAGGCCGACCGCGAGCCACAGGTCGTCCACCCCGTCGCCCTTCGTGGCCACCGTCTCGACGATCGGCGGGCGCCAGGGACCGCTCACCGACAGGTCGAGCATCTGCTCCAGGTCCCGCCTGGTCTCGCGGACCCCGGGCCGATCGGCCTTGTTGATCGCGAAGACGTCGGCGATCTCGAGGAGCCCGGCCTTGTTCGCCTGTACCGCGTCGCCCCATCCGGGATTGACGGTCACGACCGTCGTGTCGACCGCTCCAGCCACTTCCACCTCCACCTGGCCCACCCCGACCGTCTCCACGATCACCAAGGGAAAGCCCACCGCCCCCAGCACCCTTACCGTGTCGGGCACGGCCAGCGCCAATCCCCCGAGATGGCCCCGGTTGGCCATCGAGCGGACGTAGACGGTCGGGTCGGTCGCGTGCTCCTGCATGCGGACGCGGTCGCCCAGGATGGCGCCGCCGGTGAACGGCGACGAGGGGTCGATCGCCAGCACCGCCACCTCGTCGATGGCGACCTGGCCACCGCAACCCTCCGTCGGCCACCCCCTGCGGGCGCGGCCGACGACGGTGCTCGTGAGGGTCGACTTGCCCGATCCGGGGGCGCCGGTCAGGCCGATCGTGTAGGGAGCGGTGCTCCGGTATGCCGACCGGGTCACCAACCGCATCGGTTCCCGGCCCCGCTCGATGATGGAGATCAGCCGGGCCAACGCGAGCCGGTCACCGTTGCGAGCCTCCGTCAGCAGTACCTCGGGGGCGGTGCCCCGCAGCTGCTGGCGGCCGTTGCTCAAATCCTCGTCACCTGGGCCCCGAGCGAGCGCAGTCCCGCGTCGAGCGCCGGGTAGCCCCGGTCGACGTGGTGCGCCCCGGAGACCTCGGTCTCGCCCTCGGCGACCAGCCCGGCGAGCACGAGGGCGGCCCCGGCTCTCAGGTCCGAAGCCCGCACGGGCGCCCCGGACAGCCTCGGCGTGCCCCGCACCACGGCGTGATGACCCTCGGTGCGGATGTCGGCCCCCATGCGGCGGAGCTCCTCGACGTAGCGGAACCGCCCGGCGAAGAGGTTCTCGGTCACGATGCCCACGCCGTCGGCCACGGCAAGCATGGTGACCAGCAACGGCTTGTAGTCGGTGGCGACGCCCGGATAGGGCAGCGTGGCGACGTCCGCCGAGGTCAGGCGGCCGGAGAAGGCGATGCGCAGGCCGTCGGGCGTCTGCTCGATGACCGGGCCCATCTCGGAGAGCTTGCGCAGGAGCATGTCCATGTGGTCGGGCCGGGCGTCCTCGACGACGACCTCGCCGCCGGCCAGGCCGACCGCCGCGAGGTAGGTGGCGGCCACGACGCGGTCGGGGATGACGCGGTGATCGGCCGGCGAGAGCTCCTCCACACCCTCGATCTCGATGCGAGAGGTCCCCGCGCCCCGGACGAGGGCGCCCATGGAGTTGAGGCAGGCCGCCAGGTCGCAGACCTCGGGCTCCCGGGCCGCGTTCTCGATGACCGTGGTGCCCTTGGCCAGCACCGCGGCCATCATCAAGTTGTCGGTGGCGGTGTGGCTCGGGTACTCGAGCACGACGCGCTGGCCAATCAGGCGATCCGCCGGCGTGCCGGCGGCAACCCGCCCCTCGACGAAGCCGTGCTGCGTCTCGAAGGTGACGCCAAAGGCCTCGAGGCCGTTGAGGTGGAAATTGATCGGCCGATCGCCGAAGTCGTCGCCGCCGGGTACCGAGACCCGGGCGTGGCCACAGCGCGCCAGCAGGGGTCCGAGCACCACGAAGGAGGCTCGCATGCGCTCGACCAGCTCGTATGGGGCCTCGGGAACGAGGTCGCCGGGAGCGGGGCTGTCGATCACCAGGGCATCGTCGTGGCGAACCACTCGCGCCCCCAGCGCCTCGAGCAGCTCGGCCATGTGGTCGACGTCGGAGATGCCCGGCACGTTGTGCAACACGTGGCGGCCCTCGGCGAGCAGGCAGGCCGCCATCAGCTTGAGGACCGAGTTCTTGGCACCACCTGCCCGAATGGTTCCGTGCAGGGGGCCGTTGGGTCTCACCAGGAAGCGGTCCACGGGCACCAGTATGGCGGCCCGGCGATACCCCCTCGGGGAGCCTGAGCGGAGAGCACTCGGCGGGCCGCCCCGGAGTAGGTCTCCCAACCGGTATCTTCGTCCGGCGTGACCTCGCGACAGGCCCCCGATCGGAACCTTGCCATGGAGCTCGTGCGGGTGACCGAGGCGGCCGCCATGGCCGCCAGCCGTTGGATGGGCCGCGGCGACAAGGAGGGGGCGGACAATGCCGCCGTCAACGCCATGCGGGTGGTGCTCTCGACGGTCTCCATGGACGGCATCGTGGTGATCGGCGAGGGGGAGAAGGACAACGCGCCGATGCTCTACAACGGCGAGCACATCGGTGACGGCTCGCCGCCGGAGACCGACATCGCCGTGGACCCCATCGACGGCACGACGCCCACGTCACTCGGTCGTGGCGGCGCACTCGCGGTCATCGCCGTCTCCGAGCGCGGCACGATGTTCAACCCCGGTCCGTGCGTGTACATGGAGAAGCTGGCCGTGGGCCCCCGCGGGCGGGGCCTGGTGGACATCACCCGACCCCCGAGCGAGAACCTCGAGACGCTCGCCAAGGCCCTCGGCCACCGCCCACGTGATCTCACGGCCGTGATCCTCGATCGTCCCCGCCACGCGGACCTCATCCAGGAGGTGCGTTCGACCGGTGCCCGCATCCGGCTGATCACGGACGGCGACGTGGCGGGCGCCATCGCCACCGGCTGGCCGGATTCCGGGGTCGACATCCTCTTCGGGGTGGGTGGCACGCCGGAGGGCGTCCTCGCGGCCGCCGCCTTGAAGGCCCTCGGCGGGGAGATCCAGGGCCGCCTGTGGCCGAGGGACGAGGACGAGCGGCTGGCCGCCCACCAGGCGGGCTACGACCTCGACTCGGTGCTCACCACGGACGACCTGATCCGCGGCGACAACTGCTTCTTCGCCGCGACGGGCGTGACCGACGGCGAGCTGCTCCGCGGCGTGCGCTACCACGACGAGGGCGCCACCACCCAGTCGCTCGTGATGCGCTCCCGGTCGGGCACGCGCCGCCGGATCGAAGCCGTGCACTCCCTCGACAAGCTCGCCGAGTACAGCTCGATCGAGTTCGGGTGAGGCACACCGGCTGCCGGGTCCGCGCCGGCGCGGGCCTGGCCCTGGCCGGCATGGCCGCCCTGGCCGCCTCGTGCAGCTCGGGCCCGTCGACGAGCGGCACCACGTCCACCACGACCACGCCCACCACGACGCCCGCGTCGACGTCGACCACCTCGGCGTCGACCACCTCCACGTCCCGGGCCACGACGACCACGTCACGGAGCACCACGACGACCACCGGCGGCTCGGGCACGGCGAGCCGGTGCACGACGGCGCAGCTGCACGTCTCGACCATCGGGGGCGATGCGGCAGCCGGCAACGTGAGCGCGATCATCGGGTTTGTCAACGCCGGGTCGAGCGCGTGCACGCTCAACGGCTACCCGGGCGTCGCCGCGCTCAATGCCCAGGGCCAGCAGGTCGCCCAGGCACAGCGTGTCCCGAGCGGCATGCTCGGAGGCCTGCACAACGGGAGCACCACTCCGCCCGTCGTGACCCTCGGCGCCGGGCAGACGGCCTCCGCCGTGGTCGAGGGCAGCGACGTGCCGAGCGGCACGGCGACCAGTTGCGCGAGCTACCCGTCCTTCCTCGTGACGCCGCCCGCCGAGACGCACTCGGTGACCGTTGCGGCGAGCACCGGTGGCTCGGGGTCGAGCCAGGGCTTTCCCGGCTGCGCGCCGATCACGGTGAACCCGGTGGTGCCCGGAACCTCGGGCAACCTCGGCTGAGCGCGAAGGTCCTAACGAGCGCCACCCTCCTCGGTCGAGCGGCTCTGGCCCGGCAGGAGGGGCCTTTCAGCTGGAGCTGGCGTCCTCGCCCCGTGCGACCTTGAGCCGGACCTCGGCCCGCTCCAGGGCACCCTGGGCCTCGGTCAGCTCGACGTCCGGTGCCGCCGGCTGAGCATCCGAATCCTCGGTCGGTCGCGGCGCCTCGCTGCGCCCCGCCACCGCCTCCAGCTCGGTCACCCGGGCCTCGGCCTCCGCCCGGGCCCTCTCGGCCCGCTCGGCGTCGATGTCCTCGGCCCGCTCGGCGACGCCGGCGAGCAGGCGCACGGTGGTGCCTCGATCGGCCACCTCCGGCGGAGTCTCTCGCGGCGTGTCCGTGCCGCCGACCGCGCCAGGCCGCGCCTCACGGAGCTGTGCCACCCGCATGGACTCACCGGCTGCTTCGGCGGCCGCCGCGCTCGCCCCCGTCTCCACCTGCAGGTAGCCGCCGTGAACGGCCAGGCGCACGGGCTCGCCCTCGGGCTGTTCCACTCGCACGGGACCCGCGACCACGTCGGTCACGAGCGGGGTGTGCCCGGGGAGGATGGTGAGGTCGCCGTCGGAGCTGCGGAGGACGACGGCCTGCGCCGGCCCGGAGAACAGCGACTGCTCGGGCGTCACCACCTCGACGGTCATTGCCGGATCCGCCATCAGGCGCCCTGCTCGAGGCCGTGCGCCTTCTCCCGAACCGCCTCGACGCCGCCGACGTTCAAGAAGGCCTGCTCGGGCAGGTCATCGAGCTCGCCATCCACCAGGGCCTCAAAGGACTCGACGGTCTCGTCCACGGGGACGAACACGCCGGGGACGCCCGTGAAGACCTCCGCGACGAAGAAGGGCTGGGACAAGAAGCGCTGGATCTTGCGCGCCCGGTTGACCGCCACCCGGTCCTCCTCCGACAGCTCGTCGAGGCCGAGGATGGCGATGATGTCCTGGAGCTCGCGGTAGCGCTGCAGCACCTCCTGCACCCGCCGTGCGACGTTGTAGTGGCGATCCCCGACGACCTCGGGGGAGAGGATGTTGGAGGTGGACGCGAGGGGGTCGACCGCCGGATAGATGCCGAGCGCGGCGATCTGCCGCGACAGCTCCGTCGTGGCGTCCAGGTGGGTGAAGGTCGTAAAGGGGGCCGGGTCGGTGTAGTCGTCCGCGGGCACGTAGACCGCCTGCAGCGAGGTGATGGACCTGCCCCGTGTCGACGTGATCCGCTCCTGGAGCTCGCCCATCTCGTCCGCCAAGGTGGGCTGGTAACCGACCGCAGAAGGCATCCGGCCGAGCAGCGTCGACACCTCGGAGCCGGCCTGCACGAAGCGGAAGATGTTGTCGACGAAGAGCAGCACGTCCTGGTTCTGCACGTCCCGGAAGTACTCGGCCATCGTGAGGGCGGCCAGCCCGACCCGCAGGCGCACACCGGGCGGCTCGTCCATCTGCCCGTAGACGAGGGCCGCCTTCTCGATGACGCCCGACTCCTGCATCTCGAGCCACAGGTCCGTGCCCTCACGGGTGCGCTCGCCGACGCCCGCAAAGACCGAGACACCCCCGTGCTGGGTGGCCACCCGGTGGATCATCTCCTGGATGAGCACCGTCTTGCCCACACCGGCACCGCCGAACAACCCGATCTTGCCGCCCTGCACGTAGGGCTCGAGCAGGTCGATGACCTTGATCCCGGTCTCGAACATGATCGAACGGGGCTCCAGGGTGTCGAAGTCCGGGGCCGGGCGGTGGATCTCCCAGCGCTCCGCCACCTCCCCGATGTCGTCCGTGTCGAGGGGCTCGCCCAGGACGTTGAAGACGTGGCCGAGCACGACGTTGCCGACCGGCACCGTCATGCCATGACCGGTGTTGCGCACCGGCGCGCCCCGCTCGAGGCCGTCGGTGGGTCGCATGCAGATGCAGCGCACCCTGCCGCCACTGATCTGCTGGGCCACCTCGGCCACCACGGTGACCTTCTGGCCCTCGAGGTCGAGGTAGAGCTCGAGGGCGGTGTTGATCTCGGGCAGGGCGTGAGGTGGAAACTCGACGTCCACGACCGGACCCGCGATCGCGACGACGCGACCGTCCTCGAGTTTGGCCGAGCCGTCGGAACGCTCGGGTGCGGTGATGGTCATTGCCTCAAGCTCCCTTCGATTGGCGGAGCGCCTCTGCCCCGCCGACGATCTCCATGATCTCCGTGGTGATGGCGTCCTGGCGCGCCCGGTTCATAACCCTGGTCAGGGTGGTGATGAGGTCCTCGGCATTCTCCGTGGCCGACGCCATGGCCCGCTGCTGAGCCGTGAAAAACGCTGCCGCGCCCTCGAGGAGGGCGGAGAAGATCTCGGACTCGACGGCGCGCGGCCCGAGGCTCGCGAGCAACGTCTCGACGTCCGGCTCGAACTCCGTGTAGCCCGCCCGCTCCGGGATGGCCGGAACGGGCGGCCCGGCGTAGACGGGCTTGGACCTCTCGTCACCGTCGGGCTCCTCCGGCAGCGCCGTCGGGTCCGGGATCGGCAGCAGCTGCTCGGTCTGCACCCGCTGGATGCCGGCAGAGATAAAGCGAGTGGACACCATCAGCAGCTGGTCCACCTCTCCGCGCACAAAGGGTGCGGAGACCGCGGCCGATACCCTCCTGGCGTCCGCAAAGGTGGGGCGATCGGTGAAGCCGGTGAAGGCCTGCTCCACCTCGATCCCTCGGAAGCGCAGGTAGGGCGGCCCCCGTCGCCCGACGACGAAGATCCGAGGCTCGGCCTCGCGGGACCGGAGGTCCTGGACCAGCCGTTCGGTCGTCCGCAGGGTGGAGGAGTTGTAGGGCCCGCAGAGACCCCGGTCGGACACGACGGCGAGGACGGCGACGGACCGGGGGGACTGGGGCGACCCGAGCAGCTTGGCGGCGGCCTCGGGGTCGCCGAGCGCCGCCTCGACGACGATCCGAGCCATGCCCTCCCGGAACGGCCGGTTGGTCGCGATCCGAGACTGGGCCCGGACGATCTGCGACGCGGCGATGAGCTCCATCGCCCGGGTGATCTTCTTGGTCGACTGGACCGTGCGGATCCGCCTCCGCAGCGCCCGTTCCTGACCTCCCGCCATCGATCAGCCCACTCAGTCGGCCGAGCCGGCGTCGAACCCGTCGAGGAAGGCCTGCAGTGCCTTGTCGATGGCGGCGGTCTCCGGCAGATTGCCGGTCGAGCGGATGGCCTGGAGGATCTCCGGGTGGTTGGCGCGGAAGTACTCGCGCATCTCGTGCTCGAAGCGGCGCACCTCGGAGACCGGGACGGTGTCGGTCCATCCGTTGGTCCCCGCGTAGATCACGAGCACCTGCTCCTCGACCGGCACCGGAGACTGCGGCGGCTGCTTGAGGAGCTCCGTCAGGCGGTAGCCGCGGTCGAGTTGTGCCTGGGACACCTTGTCGAGCTCCGAGCCGAACGTGGCGAAGGCCTCGAGCTCGCGGAACTGCGCCAGATCGATCTTGAGCGTCCCGGAGACCTGCTTCATGGCCTTGACCTGGGCGCTCCCGCCGACACGGCTCACCGAGTTGCCCACGTTGATGGCGGGTCGGACCCCCGCATAGAAGAGGTCCGACTCCAAGAACACCTGCCCGTCGGTGATGGAGATCACGTTGGTCGGGATGTAGGCGGAGATGTCCCCGGCCTTGGTCTCGATGATGGGCAGCGCCGTCAGCGATCCGCCGCCCTTGGCGTCGGAGAGCTTGGCGGCGCGCTCGAGGAGCCGGCTGTGCAGGTAGAACACGTCCCCGGGGTAGGCCTCGCGGCCGGGCGGCCGACGCAGCAGGAGGGCGATCTGCCGGTACGCCTCGGCCTGCTTGGAGAGGTCGTCGTAGATGATGAGGGCGGCGTCGCCGTTTTCCATCCAGTGCTGCCCCATGGCGCACCCCGAGTAGGGGGCGAGGTACTTAAAGGGTGCCGGATCGCCCGCCGAGGCCACCACCACCACGGTGTACTCGAGCGCCTGGTGCGCCTCGAGCACGCTCACCGTCTGAGCGATGGAGGAGCCCTTCTGGCCGATGGCCACGTAGATGCACTTGACGCCCTGGCCGCGCTGGTTGATCACGGTGTCGATGGCCACGGTCGTCTTGCCGGTCTTGCGGTCGCCGATCAGCAGCTCGCGCTGGCCGCGACCGATCGGCGTCATCGCGTCGATGGCCTTGATGCCGGTCTGGAGGGGCTCGCTCACCGGTTGGCGGCTGACGATCCCCGGGGCCTGCACCTCCAGGCGCCGACGCTCCTCGGTCGCGATCGGACCCTTGCCGTCGATGGGCTCGCCGAGTGCGTTGACCACCCGCCCCAGGAGGGCGTCGCCCACAGGTACGGACAGGATCCGACCCGTGGCCCGGACCACCTGCTCCTCGTCGAGGTGGTCGACGTCGCCCAGGACGACGGCGCCGATGCTCTCCTCGTCGAGGTTGAGCGCCAGGCCGAGGGTCCCGTCCTCAAACTCGAGGAGCTCGTTGACGGCCGCCTTGGGCAGACCGGAGACCCGGGCGATGCCGTCACCCACCTCCATCACCCGACCGATCTGCTCGGCCCCGACGGCGGGCGTGTACTCCTCGACGTGGCGCTGGAGGGCGGCGGTGATCTCCGATGCGTCGATGGTCAGCTCAGTCATCCTCGTGCTCCCTCTGGTCCCGAGCCGTCTGGCTCGGCTCTCGCACCCCGGTGCGGTGCTCCAACTCTCGATTCCTCCCATCCTCCGGGCTGGAGGTGCTCCCGGAGCCGCTCGAGCCGGCCACGGGCGCTGGCGTCGACCTGGAGGTCACCGATCTGCACGACGGCGCCGCCAATGAGCTCGGGGTCGATGGTCACCTCGAGATCGACGGGCGCCCCCGCCATCCGGCCCAGGGACTCGGAGAGCCGCTCTTGCTGGGCCTGGTCGATGTCGCGGGCGGCCTTGATCCTGGCGACCCGCCAGCCCCGGGCGGCCGCGGTCTGGTCCACTAGCCAGTCCAGCGTACCGACGATGTCTCGAGGTCGACCGGCACTGACCACGTACTCGATCAGGCGGACGGTGGCGGGCGCCACCTTCTCCGCGACGAGGTCGCCCACCACCTGACGGCGGACGCTGCTCGGGAGATCGGGATTCGTGAGGGCGTTGCGGAGGGGTGCCGTGGCCTCGACCGTCCTCGCGAAGCGGAAGAGCGCGTCCTCCATCTCCTCGAGGTCGTGCGGCGACAGCTCCTCGTCGAGGGCCGTCGCATAGCCACCGATGCGCCGCCGCGAGGCGGCTCGCCCGAGGAGTGACGGCTCGCCGCGGGGCCCGGAGGCGGCGCGGGACACCTCCACGGCCACCCAGGAGAGGGTCTCGACCACCTCCGGAGCGGGAGCTGCGAAGACCGCGTACCCGACCACACGGCGCGTGAGGCCGGAGACCCTTTGCTGCAGGAGATCGTCGGTGACCGCCCGCCGGGCGCGGGGCGTGATCGCCGTGTCGGTGAGGGCCGAACGCAGCTGGCGGTTCCCCAGCACCAGGCCGGCGACGGCGGCGGTCTGCTCGGCCATGGTGCGGACCTCGTCGTCGCTCGCACCCTCCAACAGCGCGTCCAGATACCCCTCGATGCTCGAGTTCACGATCGGCTGCCGGCTCCGCTGCGCTCTCCGGTCCCACCCGCCGAGTCGGCCTCGGAGACCACGGCGGCAATGGCCTCGTCGATCAGGTCGCGATGCGCCTGCGGGTCCACCTCTCGGCCGATGATGGCCTCGACCACTCCGATGACCATCTCTCCGAGGTGCTCGGTGGCCTCGGCGACGGCTCGCTGGCGAGCCAGCTCGATCTCCGACTCGGCAGCGGCGACCAGCCGCTCGTACTCCTCCTCGCCGCGGGCATGCGCCTCGCCGCGGACCTGTTCCGCGGTGCGGTTGGCCTGGGCCACCAGCTCCCGAGCTTGCCGGCGCGCCTCTTCGAGGACCGCCCGGCGCTCCACGTCGGCCGCCTCGGCGTCGCTCTGGGCCTGCTGCGCGGCCTCGAGCTCGCGGCGAATCCGCTCGCGCCGTTCGTCGAGGACGACGTTCAAGCGCGGCAGCCCCACCCTGGCGACCACCGCCAGGATGATCACGAAGCAGATCAGCTCGATGATGAACGTGCCGTTGGGGATGAGGAAATTGCTCGACGCGATCATGTCCGTCGGGGCCTCCGTGTCGTTGTGGAGCTGCCCTGGAGCCGCCGGTCGTCGTTGGCTCGTGGGCCGCTCATGCCACTCGCGTGCGGGCGGCTCACGCCTTCTTGTACAGGGAGAAGACGAAGAGCGCGGTGAACGCCAGGTTGATGAAGTACATGGCCTCCACCAGGCCGACCGTCAGGAACATGATGGTGAAGAGGCGTCCCTGGGCCTCCGGCTGGCGAGCCACGCCGGCGATGGTCTGGCTACCGGCGAGGCCGTCGCCAATGGCCGCTCCGACGGCGCCGCCGCCCATGAGCAGGCCACCACCGATCATGGCGCCCGCCAGGGCGGTGGCGCTTGCACTAGTTCCTGCAGTGGCCATTGCTGCTTTCTCCTTTGTCTGTGTAGCTGTCTGGCTGTGTTGCTGTCGCTGCTGGATGTCTGCTTGAGGTGGTCATCAGGCCGGTTGCGCCCGCAATCAGTGCGCCTCCTCGGGCGGGCTCATCGCAGTGTCGAAGTAGAGGATGGTGAGCAGGGCGAAGATGAAGGCCTGGATGGGCCCGATCAGGAAAACGTCAAAAATCTTCCACAGCGGGTTGAGGATGATGACCAAGATGTTGCCGATCGGGATGTGTCCGAGCTCCCACACTCCGAGCGCCGCGATGAGCGTGAGCATCAGCGTGCCGGCGAGGAGGTTGCCAAAGAGTCGGAGGGCCAGGGTGATCGGGCGGGCGATCTCCTCGATCACGTTGATGAACAGGTTGAAGGGCAGCAACCAGACCGGAAACGGGTGGAACAGGTAGTGGCCCGCGTAGGCCTTGATCCCCCAGTAGCGGATCCAGGTGATGTGGACCAGGACGATGACGAATAGGGCGAGCGCCAGCGTCAGGTTGATGTCGCCCGTCGGCGCCCCGAGCCACTCGTAGTGGGCCCCGATGCCGAACAGCTCGAAGGCGTTGCACACGAGGATGAAGACGAACAGCGTGAGGGCGAGCGGCACGACCGAGAGGCCGCGCTCGCCGACGGAGCCCTCGATCTGGCGGGTCACGGCCTCGTTTCCGAGCTCCCAGACCATCTGGAACTTGCTCGGGACACCGTTGGTGGACCGCCGCCGGAGGTAGATCGCCATGGCGCAGACGATGGCCCCGGCCACGAGCGTGGCCCAGACCGTGTCGAGGTTGATGGTCAGCGGGCCGAGCTTGACCTGATAGTGGTCGCCGACCGTGATGTCGGTGCCGAGCAGCGGCACGAGGTGGAAGCCGAAGAGCATGGGGTCAGTCATCCCCTCTCGGCCGGGCGGTGCCGTCGATCACGTGCTGCGGAGTCCCCGCCTCGTCGTCCCCCGGGGTGGCGGCTGCCTGTCGGGCGGAATTCCACATCGAGCGGGTGACGTTGCCGAGGAGGAGCATCTGGAACACGGCCAGACCGCCCAGGACCCCAAAGCCGAGCCCGTAGTTCAAGAACAGCAGGCCGATCGTGATCACCGAGATCACGGCCAGCCGGCTGAGCGTGTTCATGGCAAGGGGTCGGCGCTTGTTCTCGTCGGCCCGCTTGCCCACCCGGACCACCGAGGCGGTGATCAGGCGAAAATTGAGGATGCCGAGGCCGAGGCCGATGCAGGCACCGACGCCGACCAACGGGTAGTTGACCAAGAGGCTCACTCCGAGGGCCACCACGGCGACCACCAGAGCGCTCAACACGGTGCGCCGCCCGACCTTGGTCACGTCGGGCAACGAGAAGGCCTCGAACACTGCCTGCTTGCGCCTTTCTACTTCTCGCCTACGGACCGGTCTTGGAATGGTCCTGCATATAGGGCCGGAGCCGGGCAACGGCCAGCAGCACCGCGGAGACGATGCCAAAGGCCAGGCCGGCAAACGTCAGCCAGGGAAGCGTGTGCCACCACGAATCGAGGAGGTAGCCGATCCCCCCGGCCACGATGATGCACAACGCGCACGCCGTGCCCACCACGAGCAGGTCGAACAACCGGGGGCCGGAAACCGGAGAATGCGGCGGCCCTCCCTCCGGTGAGCCTGTCTCCGGTGGAACGCCCGGCATGCCGAGGTCGCGACGCGTCAGGTGAGAGGAGGGACTCCTGCAAGGGAATACCTCGGCCTCACGCCACAACGGCCGCGCCGCTGCCAGGTCCTGGTGGCGGGGGCCATTAACACGGCCGACATCATCGCACCAGCGCTTGCCCTGCGGCAAAACGGCGGGTTACCGGGCTGCATGCCGTGGTCGGCGCCGGTCGCCGTTTCGCCCCGGGGGTGCCCCGACCGTCCATGGCCGGGGCTTCCCCCCCTCCGACCGCCTCGGCCGTTCCCCCCCGCCGGCCGGCCCCCGTCGTCTTGGCCGCGCCGGCCCTGGTCGTCGTCTCGCCGGCTTCGTCCGCCTCGGCCTCCTGCTGGCGGATCCCGGGATGGAAGAACGTGTAGAGGGCGATGGCCAGGGCCGCCGCGCCAAAGGGAATGATGGCGTTGACCTGGTGAAAGAACAGGGGGAAGAGCACGAACCCCGACAGGAGGGCCGTCCACGCCCACAGGATGACGACCGACCGCCTCGGACCGTGGCCCAGCCGGATCAGCCGGTGGTGGATGTGGTCCTTGTCGGGGTGGTCAAAGGGTCTGCGCTGGGCGGTCCGCCGGAGGAAGGCGAAGGCCATGTCGAGGAGGGGCACCCCGAGGATCAGGAGGGGGATCAGCAGGGGGGCGAAAAAGAAATAGGTCACGCCGCTCGTGGGCGGGGTCCTCCCCCCGATGACCATGGTGCAGGCGGACATCAACAGCCCGAGGAACAGCGCCCCGGCGTCACCCATGAAGATCTTGGCCGGCGGGAAGTTGAACGGGAGGAAGCCCAGGCAGACGCCGCAGGCGATGCAGGCGATGAGGGGCCCGATGTTGTCCGCGGGGAGGGTCCCGAGCTCCATCAGGCGCAGCCCGTAGACGGCGATGGCACCGCCGGCGATGGCGACCACGCCTGCGGCGAGCCCGTCGAGCCCGTCGATGAAGTTGATGGCGTTGGTGATGGCGATGACCCACAGCGCCGTGATCAGTGGGGTGACCCCGGGGTTGAGAACCACAAAGGCGGCAAAGGGGATCTTGAACTGGTACATCGTGACGCCGAGGAAGTAGAGAATGCTCGCCGCGAGAACCTGACCGGCGACCTTGGCCGGCGGCGACATCTCCTTGACGTCGTCGATCAGCCCGATGCCGAAGATCGCCGCACCCGCCAGCACCACGCCCAGCGGCTCCGACGAGCTGACGAAGAGGTTGCTCAGTGCCGGGATGGAGGCCGCCACCACCATCGCGGCGAGGAAGCCCAGGAGCATGGCGGCACCGCCGCCGTAGGGGACGGCGCGGGTGTGCATCTTGCGATCGGTGGGCCAGTCGACGTAGCCCACGCGCAGCGAGAGGGCGCGAGCCGGCCAGGTGACCGCGGCGGTGACCGCGCCTGCGGCCACCAGCACCAGCACGTACCAGCCAATGGGCGGCACGGGTCCTCTCGTCTCCCGCCCGCTCCCGGCCGATCAGCCGGAGCCCACCGCTCCGGCCACCGCGGCTCGGGTCTCGGGGCCATCCACGCCGCCGTCCGCGGCGGGCACCTCGCCCGGGGCGCCGACGACCGACCCGGCCGGCGGCGTGGCGGCGGGCCCACCGGTGAGGGACGCGGGGTACGGCGGGAAGGCGGCGCACAGCTCGCCCACCTCGCCGCGCACCGAGTCCAGCGCCGACCCGTCGTCCCGATGGCGCAGCGCCTTGCTGATCAGGTTGGCCACCGTCACCATCTCCGCCGCGCCCATGCCGGCGGTGGTCTCGGCGGCCGATCCGAGCCGCAGGCCGGAGGTGACGAACGGTGAGCGGGGGTCGTCGGGGATGGTGTTGCGGTTGCAGGTGATGCCCGTGCGATCGAGCACCTCCTGCGCAGTCTTGCCCGTCAGCTCGGCGTCGAAGGTCCGAAGGTCGACGAGCAGGAGGTGGTTGTCCGTGCCCCCCGAGACGAGGCGGAAACCCTGCTCGGCCAGGGCCTCGCCCAGCGCACGGGCGTTGGTCACGACCTGGGCCGCGTAGCGCCGGAATTCCGGACGGCTCGCCTCGGCGAAGGCCACCGCCTTGGCGGCGACGACGTGCTCGAGCGGGCCTCCCTGCAGGGCGGGAAAGACCGCCTGGTCGATCCGCTTGGCGTACTCCTCGTCCGAGAGGATGGCCCCTCCCCTCGGGCCACGCAGCGTCTTGTGCGTCGTGAAGGTCACCACGTCGGCCACCCCGACGGGGTTGGGGTGCACACCGCCGGCGATGAGCCCCGCCGGGTGCGCCGCGTCGAACATGAAGCGGGCCCCGATCTCGTCGGCGATCTGCTTGAACGGGACGGGGTCGATCGTGCGGGGATACGCGGTGGAGCCGGCCACGATCAGCGCGGGCCGTTCCGTTCGAGCGATCTCGGCAACCTGGTCCATGTCGATCACCTCGCCGGGCCGAGTGGGATCGCCGCTGGCCGGCGTGACGCCGTAGGAGACGAACCGCCAGATCTTGCTCGTCACCGAGGCCGGCGAGCCGTGCGTCAGGTGCCCGCCGTGGTCGAGGCGCATGGCGAGGACGGTGTCGCCGGGCTCGAGCAGCGCGTGGTACACGGCGAGGTTGGCGCTCGCGCCGGCGTGCGGCTGCACGTTCGCATGGTCGGCACCGAAGAGCGCGGTGGCCCGGCGGCGAGCCAGGTCCTCCACCTCGTCGATGATCTGGTTGCCGCCGTAGTACCGCCGACCCGGGTACCCCTCGGAGTACTTGTTGGTGAGCAGGGAGCCGGTGGCGGCGAGCACGGCGGGCGAGGTGAAGTTTTCGGAGGCGATCAGCTGCAGCGTCGTCGTCTGCCGCCGTGCCTCCGCCTCCAGCAGCCTGGCGACCTCGGGATCCTCGGCGAGCCAGGAGCCAAACGGGCTTCCCGCCCCCGGGGCGACAGGATCTGGCTGGGAGGTTTGACCCACTCCCCGAGTGTACTCAGGCGGACTTGCCGTCCAGGGCCGCGAGGACGGCCGAGAACGCCAGCGCGCCGGCGCGGCAGGCAGCGGGGGGGCACGGTCACGAGGTCGACCACGGTCGAGGGCTCGCCGTCGCACCGGCCGCCGTCTACGACCTCCGCCAGGCGGGGCCCGGCGAGAGTCGCGGACTGCTGCTCCGCGTCGCCGGCGCCGGGTGGGACGCCGAACACTCGTTTCACCTCCGCGGCCGTCGTACAGGGGGGCCGACCGTGCCGGTTGGCGCTGGTCACGGCCAGCGGTCCGCTCGAATCCAGCAGCGTCTCCATCACCGGGTGCCGGGGGTGGCGAACCCCGACCGTCGTCCCGTCACCACCGACGAGTGTGCCGATCCCCCGCAGGGCATGCACCACGAGGGTGAGCGGACCGGGCCAGAACCGCTGGGCCAGCACACGGGCGGCGTGCGGCCACTCCGCAACCACCTCGTCGAGCTGGCCCTCCCCCGCCACGAGCACGGGCAGGGCCAGGCCCTCGGGCCGGCCCTTCAGCTCGAAGACGGCGGCGACGGCCGTGGGGCGGTCGAGCCGAGCCGCGAGACCGTAGACGGTGTCGGTGGGCACACCGACAACGCCACCCGCGGCGAGGATCGCCGCCGCTCGGTCGATCTCCCCGCTCACGCCCGCTTCCGCGCGACGACGAAACGCTCGCGACCCGACAGGTCCCGGCGAACCTCCGCCTCGTCGAGGCCGGCACCGAGAGCCACGGCGCGCGCCGCCTCCGCCTGGCTCGGCGCGAGCTCCACCACGATCGCGCCGGGCCGCGCCAGCCAGCGCTTCGCCCCCGCCAGCACTTCCACCAGCGCAGCCATGCCGGGGCGCCCGGAAGAGTCGTCTCCGGCCACCAGCGCATGGCGCGGCTCGTGGCAACGCACCTCGGGATCGAGCGTTGACCATTCCTCCTCCGACACGTACGGGGGGTTGGACACGACGAGATCGATCGTCCCGGCCAGCTCGGGCGCCAGCCCCTCCCACCACGAACCGAGACGCAGGTGGAGGGCCCCGCTTGCGGATGCCGAGCTCCCGGGTCGCTCCAGGCGAGCGAGGTTCTCGCCGGCCAGCTCGAGCGCGCCGGGGCTGTCGTCCACCGCCCAGACCTCCAGGCCCGGGGCGCGGTCGGCGAGCTCGTCGTACAGGGCCAGGGCGATCGCGCCGGTGCCCGTTCCGAGGTCGACCACCCTCGGGCCCGGTCGTCCACCCAGTAGTGGCACGATCTCTGCCAGCGCGAGATCGACGAGCTGCTCGGTCTCCGGGCGCGGAATGAGGGCCCGGCCGTCGACGACCAGCTCGAGGCGTCGAAAAGGCCAGTGTCCGAGCACGTACTGCAGGGGCTCGCCGGCCCGCCGGCGGGCGAGCAGGCGCCCCACCAGGGCACGCTCCGCGTCAGCCACGGGTCGGTCCCCCTCGAGGGAGACGGATCGGGATCCGAGGACGTCCTCGAGCAACCAGGCGGCCTCCCGAGGAGATCCGAGCTCACGTGCCACCTCGGCGCGCAGCTCGGCCACGTGCATCACGGCGACTCGGGCGACCCCGGCATACCCGCCTCGGCGAGCTGTCGTGCCCGCTTGTCCGCGCAGAGCGCGTCGACCAGATCGTCGAGGTCGCCGGCCAGGACGCGGTCGAGCTTGTACAGCGTCAGGTCGATGCGGTGATCGGTGACCCGGTTCTCCTTGAAGTTGTAGGTGCGCACCTTCTCCGAGCGTCCCCCGCCGCCGACCTGGCTGCGGCGCTGGGCGGCCAGCTCCGAGTCCCGGCGGTCCTGTTCGGCCTTGAGCAGCCGGGCACGCAGCACGGCCATGGCCTTGGCCCGGTTTTGCGTCTGGCTCTTCTCGTCCTGCATGGCCACGACGATCCCGGTCGGCAGGTGGGTGATCCGGACCGCGGAGTCCGTCGTGTTGACCGACTGGCCACCCGGTCCGGTCGACCGGTAGACGTCGATTTTGAGGTCGCCGGGGTCGATCTGCACGTCGACCTCGTCGGCCTCCGGCAGGACGGTGACCGTGGCCGACGAGGTGTGCACGCGGCCTTTCGACTCGGTCACGGGCACCCGCTGGACGCGGTGCGGGCCGGCCTCGTGCTCGAGGCGCTGCCAGGCGTCCTTTCCCTTGACCAGGAAGGTCACCTCGTTGAGCCCGTCGCGGTCGGATGCGCTCTGCGAGAGCGTCTCGACACCCCACCCCCTTTGTGCGGCATAGCGCAGGTACATCTGGTAGAGGTCACGGGCGAAGAGGTTGGCCTCCTCCCCGCCCTCGGCGCCGCGGATCTCCATGATCACGTTCCGCCCTGCGTTGGCGTCGCGCGGTAGCAGGAGGCCCCGCAGCTCCTGCTCGAGATCGGCCACGGCCGCCTCGGCCCGCTCGACCTCCTGGTTGGCAAACTCGCGGTCCTCTCCGGTCGCCTCGGCGTGCAACTCCTGCGCCACTTTGAGGTCGTCGCGGGCCTCCACGATCTTGCGCCAGGTCTCGACGATCCCGGCCAGCTCCTTTTGGCGGCGCGACACGTCCCGCAGCCGGGACGGATCGGCCAGGGTTGCCGGGTCGGCGAGCGCGGCGAGGGTGGCCTCGTACTCGGATTCGAGGGCGGTCAGACGATCGCCCAGCGCGATCTCAGGCGTGGCGGACCAGCCTCCTCCAGATCAGCCGGGGATCAGCGGGAAGAGCGCGTCCGCTTGCGGGTCTCGCCGTAACGCCGCTGGAAGCGCTCGACGCGGCCTCCCGAGTCCACCAGCTTTTGCTTGCCGGTGAAGAACGGATGGCACTCGTTGCAGAGCTCGACGTGCAGGTCGGACTTGGTAGAGCGCGTGGTGAACGTGTTGCCGCACGAGCACCGCACGGTCGCTTCGACGTACTGGGGATGGATGTCGGACTTCATGGCGCTCTCCGTTTCTTGGTTCTCGTCAGCGGTTCCCTCGGACCCCTGGGGGTCCCTGGCGTGCGGTCTCGCCCGGGTCAGGTCGGTGCTGCGGGACCCTTGGCGATCTCGGCGAGGAACTCGTCGTTGCTCTTGGTCGTCCGGATGCGGTCCATCAACAACTCCAGGCCGGGCGCCGCATTGCCCTCCGCCGCCAGTGCATTGAGGACCCGACGCAATTTCCAGACCTGCTGGAGCTGGCCACGATCAAAGAGGAGCTCCTCGTGCCTGGTGGAGCTGGCGTTGACGTCGATCGCCGGGTAGAGACGCCGCTCGGCGAGACGCCGGTCGAGGCGCAGCTCCATGTTGCCGGTGCCCTTGAACTCCTCGAAGATCACCTCGTCCATCTTGGACCCGGTCTCCACGAGGGCCGTCGCCAGGATGGTGAGAGATCCGCCCTCCTCGATGTTGCGGGCTGCCCCAAAGAACTTCTTGGGCGGGTACAGCGCTCCGGAATCGACGCCGCCCGACATGATGCGCCCGGTGGCCGGCTGGGCCAGGTTGTAGGCCCGGGCGAGCCGGGTGATGCCGTCGAGGATGATCACGACGTCCTGTCCACCCTCGACCAGCCGCTTGGCACGCTCGATCGCCAGCTCCGTGACCGAGGTGTGCTCGTCGGAGGGACGGTCGAACGTCGACGCGATCACCTCTCCCTTGACCGAGCGGCGCATGTCGGTCACCTCTTCGGGCCGCTCGTCGACGAGTAGCACCATCAGGTGCACATCGGGATTGTTGGCCTCGATGGAGTGGGCGATCTGCTTCATCACGGTGGTCTTGCCCGCCTTGGGGGGCGAGACGATGAGGCCACGCTGGCCCTTGCCGATGGGCGAGAGGAGATCCACGATCCGCGCCGTGACGTTCTCCTTCTCGCCGGGGCGTTCGAGATGCAGCCTCTCGTCCGGGAACAGCGGCGTGAGGGTCTCGAACCTCGGCCGGTCCTTGGCCTCCTCCGGCTCGAGGCCGGAGACCCGGTCGATGCGGAGGAGGGCCGGGTACTTCTCGTTGTTGCTTGCCGGGCGGCAGGCACCCTCGACGTAGTCGCCCTTGCGCAGCGAGAACCGGCGGGCCTGGCTGATCGAGACGTACACGTCCTTGCTGGAGGGCAGGTAGCCGTCGCAGCGGAGGAAGCCGTAGCCCTCCTCCCGAAGATCGAGCAGCCCCCGCACCTCGACGAGCTCGCCTTGATAGCTCTCGGGAGCCGCCCCGCCCTGCAGTTCGCGCTCACCGCCGCGCTCGCGACCACGGCGCCGGCGGCCACGCCGGTTGCCGGCGTCGACGAGCTGTTGTTGCTGCTGCGGGTGGCGTCCCTGCTGGCGATCCTGCTGGCGATCCTGCTGACGCGACGAGCCCGCGCCGCCGGACCCGCGACCCTGACCGGACCAACCCTGGCGTCCGTCGGCACCCTCGGAGTCCCCGTCGCCACCGTCGCCGCCGTCGCTCCGACCCTCGCCGGAAGCGGCCGATCCCGCCGCTCCGGCCGGGCCACCGGCGGAGTCCCCAGGGGATGTCCCGGCCGCGCCGCCCCCGGCACCCGCACCTGACGGTGCGTCCGTCGATCCGGTCGAGCCGTTGTCGGCCGAGCCGTCGGCGTGGGTCGCGCCTGCGGGGCTCCCCGTCTCGGACGATCCGGTCGCGGGCACCTCGCCCGTGACCTGCCCCGACGCCGCGTCGGTCGAGCTGTCCCCCTCGACGTCCTTGGTCGGGGTCCGGGTCCTCCGGGTAGCGGTCCGAGCCCGGCCCGGCACCCCCGCACCGTTGGCGGTCCCGTTGGGCTCGTCGCCGTTGGCAGCCGATCCGCTCGAGAGCACTCCGGCCGCGTCAAGGATCCGATCGATGATGTCGGCTTTGCGGGCCCGCGACGGCGTCTCGAGAGACATGGCCTGAGCAATGGCGCGAAGCTCGTCGCGCTCCTTGCCTTCGAGTACCGATCGCTCGAGCTGCTGTTCCGCAGTCATCGGCCTCCTCATCATGAGTTAGGGCTTGCCGTGGTTGCGGTCCATCGACCCACGGAGCAAGCGTGTGAAGTCCGGGGGTTGAGGAGCTTTCGAGAGACTCCACCCCCGTCGCCACCGGCCGGGGCACTGGCGTGGTCGTCCGGGAAACCGGTCCGGCGCCGTCAGTCTCACGGAAGCCGGTGGGACTCACCTATCCTAGCCGGTGGTTCATATCGCAGCAACACATCACCGGTGGCCCTTATTCCGAGGCCGGCGAGACCGGTCATTTGCGGTCGATCCGTCAAATCGAGAGCTCGCCCAACACTGCGTCCAGCTCCGGCTGCACCACGGTCGGCACGGAGATCTGGCTGATCGCAAGATCGGGGTCCTTGAGCCCGTGCCCCGTGAGCACGCATACGACCTGCGAACCCTCGGGCACTCCGACCCGCATCAGGCCGGCCACCGAGGCCGCCGAGGCCGCCTCGCAGAAGACGGACTCCTCCTCCGCCAAGAAGCGGTAGGCCTCCAGGATCTCCTCGTCGGAGACGGCCGAGATGCCACCTCCCGACTCGCTGGCCGCGGCGGTCGCCGAGTACCAGCTCGCCGGGTTGCCGATGCGGATCGCCGTGGCCACCGTCTCGGGCTCCTCGACCGGATGGCCGAGCACGATGGGCGCCGCTCCCTCGGCCTGGAAGCCCATCATCCTCGGCAGCCGCGAAGATCTCCCGGCGCTGCGATATTCACAGTAACCGCGCCAATAGGCGGTGATATTCCCGGCGTTGCCGACGGGGATGCAATGGACGTCCGGCGCGTCGCCGAGGACGTCGACGATCTCGAACGCACCGGTCTTTTGACCCTCGATCCGGTGGGGGTTCACCGAGTTGACCACGGTCACGGGCGCGCGGGTGGGCAGCTCCCGGACGATGCCGAGCGCTTGATCGAAGTTGCCCTGCACCTGCAGCACCGTGGCGCCGTGGATCAACGCCTGGGCCAGCTTGCCCAGGGCGATGTGGCCCTCGGGGATCACGACGGCACACTGGAGCCCCGCCCGGGCGGCGTATGCGGCCGCCGAGGCGGACGTGTTGCCGGTGGAGGCGCAGACCACCGCCTTGGCTCCCTCCTCGACCGCCTTGGAGATGGCCATCGTCATCCCGCGGTCCTTGAACGAGCCGGTGGGGTTGGCCCCCTCCACCTTGAGCCACACCCTGGCCCGGACCCGCTCGGAGAGCCGGGGAGCGGAAAGCAGAGGAGTGCCTCCCTCGAGGAGAGTGACGACCGGGGTGTCGGGGCCGATCGGGAGATGGACCCGGTACTCCTCCATCACCCCTCGCCAGCCTCGCACCCGAGCCTCCGTCCTCAAGCGTCGCCGGACGGACTGGTGCTGGAGGCCATCACCCGGAGCATCCCGCCCACTCTGTCCACCTCGTCCAACCGTTCCAGCTCGGCAAGGGTGGCACGCACATCACCCTCCCGAGCCTCGTGGGTGAGGAACATGAGCCTGGCCTCGTCGCCCAGACCGACCTGCTCCATGGACCGGATCGACACGCCGTGCGCACCAAACACGGCCGCCACCGCCGCCAGTACGCCGGGGCGGTCGAAGGCCTCGAGGCTGAGGTAATAAGGGCAGCGAAGATCCTCGATCGGCCGGACCGCCACAGGCACGATCCGGGGCGACGGCGCTGCGGTGCCACGCTGGAGGTTGCGGGCGGCGTCGATCAGGTCGCCCAGGACGGCGCTCGCCGTCGGATCGCCTCCGGCGCCCCGGCCGTAGAGCATCAGCTCTCCCGACGACTCGCCCTCGACAAACACCGCGTTGAAGGCGTCGCGGACCGACGCCAGCGGGTGAGTCGCCGGGATCATGGCCGGGTGCACCCGGACCGAGATTGCGCCGTCGGGCTCGAGCTCGACGACCGCCAGCAGCTTGACGACGTAGCCGAGCTGCCGGGCGGCGTCGATGTCGATCTTGTCGAGGCCGGTGATGCCCTCCCGGTAGACGTCGTCCATTGCCACGTCCGCACCAAATGCCAGCCCGGCGAGGATGGCCGCCTTGGCCGCCGCATCCTCACCCTCCACGTCGGCCGTCGGATCACGCTCGGCGAAGCCCAACCGCTGCGCCTCGGCGAGGGCATCCTCATAGCTCGTGGCGTCCTCGACCATGCGGGTCAAGATGAAGTTGGTCGTCCCGTTGACGATGCCGATGACCCGGACGATCCGCTCGCCGGCCAGGGACTCGCGAAGGAGCCGGATGAGCGGGATCCCGCCGGCCACCGCCGCCTCGTAGAGCAGGTCGACGCCGTTGGCGCTCGCGATGTCCGCCAGCTCCCCACCGTGCACGGCGAGCAGCGCCTTGTTTGCCGTCACCACGGGTCGCTTGGCTCGGAGAGCCTGCTCGACCAGGGCCCGGGCGGGAGTCAGGCCGCCGATGACCTCGACGACCACGTCCACGTCGGAACGCCCGACCAGCGAGGAGGCGTCCGAGGTGATCAGGTCCGGGGCGATGTCGACCGGCCTCGTCTTTTGCGGGTCGGCGACGGCCACCCCGGCCAGCTCCAGCTGCACGCCGGTGCGGTTGGCGATCTCCCGACCCCGCCGCAACAACACGTCCACGAGGGCCGCGCCGACGTTTCCACACCCGAGGACCGCCACTCGGACGGGAGCCTGCTCGGACGGCGCGGATGTCACGAGACAAAGGTACCGTGCGCTCCGGGGGGCGCTGTGACCGCCACCCTCCGAGAGCGCCGCTCAGGCGTCCAGGCGTACCAGGTCGTCCAGGGTCTCGCCGCGGACCACCACCCGGGCCTCCCCGTGGCGCACGAACACGACGGGCGGCCGCGGCACCTTGTTGTAATTGGACGCCATCGAATAGCCATAGGCACCGGTGACCGGGGTCGCCAGCACGTCCCCGACGCGCACGTCGGCCGGCAGGCGGCCGTCGGAGACGACGACGTCGCCGGTCTCGCAGTGCTTACCGACGACGCGAGCGGCCAGCGGGCGCTCCGCCTCGGCCTCTCGGGGCAGGAAGGCCTCGTAGCCGCTGCCGTAGAGGACGGGGCGGGGGTTGTCGCTCATGCCCCCGTCCACCGCCACGTAGGTACGGATCCCGGGAAGCTCCTTGATGGTCCCGACCGTGTAGAGGGTGATCGCCGCCGACGCGGCGATGGAGCGCCCGGGCTCGGCGGTGATCCTGACGTCGGGAGGGACCCCGGCCTGGGCGCAGGCCTTGTGCGCGGCGGCCGCCCACTCGGTGAGCGACGGGGCGTGCTCCCCGTTGACATAGGCCACGCCGAGGCCGCCCCCCACGCACAGCTCGGAGAGACCCATCGGAACGAAGAGCTCCCCGAGGACCTCTGCCGCCCGGGCCAATGAAGAAACTTCGAAGATCTGGCTGCCGATGTGCGCGTGGAGGCCCACGAGCTCTGCGCCTCGGATCCGGCCGGCCCGCCGCACCGCATCGGCCGCGGCACCCGAGGCGAGCGAGAACCCGAACTTGGTGTCCTCCTGCCCCGTGCGGACGAACTCGTGGGTGTGGGCCTCGATGCCAGGGGTGACCCGGACGAGCACACGGACCGGTTGACGGCCACCCGTCGCCGCGGGGTGGGCGGCCAGGATGCGCTCTAGACGATCGAGCTCGTCAAAGGAGTCGACGACGAGTCGCCCGATCCCCACCTCGATGGCGAGGGTGAGCTCGGCCTCGGACTTGTTGTTCCCGTGGAGAACCAGCCTGTCCGCGGGAACCCCGGCAACCAGGGCGGCGTGGAGCTCACCACCGGTCGAGACGTCGAGCCACATGCCCTCCTCGTAGGCCAGCCTCGCCATGGCGAGGCAGAGGAAGGCCTTGGTCGCGTAGGCCACACCGTCGCCCCAGGCCGCCACCGCCTCCCGGCAGCGCCGGCGCAGGTGCTCCTCGTCGTAGACAAAGAGTGGCGTGCCGTGCTCTTGCGCCAGGGCCAACACATCGACGTCGCCGATCGAGAGCCGTCCGTCAGAGCCGATCTCGGCCGTGACGGGCAAGAGGTGCCTTTGGAGCGGTCCCGCCGGATCTGGCTCGCCGACCGGGGGATCGGACTCGCGCGCGGACTGGCCCGGCAACCCGCTCGGCGGGATTTGGGAGGGTCGGGGTTCGGACGGCATGGATCTCTCGGTGCTGGTCATGGGCGAGCGCAGGCCTCCCGGCCCGGCGAGCCCCAATTCCACTCGATGTGTACTACAAGTTGGAGATCGCCCGGCTCGAACTAGAGTGGCGGGGCTGGCCGGCGACTCCGGATTCAGGCCTTGCCGGGATCCGACAAAGGGGCGGCACGCCTACCAGCCCTCGTAGCTCAGTGGATAGAGCACCGGCCTCCGGAGCCGGGAGCGCAGGTTCGAGTCCTGCCGGGGGCGCCACTGTGATGTCGCGAGACATCGAGGACCTTGATGTCGCGAGACATCGTAGACCGCCATTGAGCCTGGTCAAGCCATGGCTTGGTAGTCCTTGGTCGGGTCGAGCCGAGGCGGCGAAGCGGTGAGCCGTCAAGGCCCACGATCTCGATGTCGCGGCCGTCGAGGAGCATGGCGACGCGCCAGCCCTTGTAGGCCGCCCGATGCCGATGTGGTGAAGCCGGCCCTGGTGGCGAAGCGTGACGGCGCCCGTCTTGTCCACCTTGTCCAAGCGGACGCGCCGCTCACCGATGGCCACGAGCGGCACCTTCGGACGGGCCTTCTCCCGGTCGTCGTACACCTGGGCCGTGTGCGCCGCCGAGGCCCCGATGCGGCCGCTCCTCGTTGTAGTAGACGACGAAGCGATCCAGCTGCCGCTGGAGCTGTTTCTTCGTCGTGAGCCCCTCCTGGGCGGCCACGAACTTCTTCATGGTCTGGTGGAAGCGCTCGACCTTCCCGCAGGTCTGGGGGTGGTAGGGCCGCGAGTGCTTGGCCGCGATGCCGAGGGAGAACAGCTCTTGCTCGATGACCCCGGCCAGTCCGTAACGGCGCTGCGCGGTGAAGACGAGCCCGTTGTCGGTGAGGACGGCGGCCGGATAACCCCAGGTCTCGGCCGCTTTGTGCAGGACCCGGACGACGTCGGGCGCTCTCACCGTCACCATGGCCCTCGAGGCCACGCACAGCCTCGAGTGGTCGTCGATGATGTTGAGCACCTCGAAGACCTCGCCATGCTCGAACTCCACATGGGTGATGTCGGCCTGCCAGCACTCGTTGGGGAGGTCGGCGACGAAACGCTTGTAGCGAGCTCTTCGGTCGTTTGTGGGGCTCGGGAGTGACGAACCCCCGGGCCTTGAGCACCCGCCAGATCGTCGAGACCGAGGGCACCTGGAGATGCCGCTGACCCAGGTGGAAGTGGATGGTCTCGGCTCCGGCGTCGAGCCCGTCGTCGAGAAGTTCCTTGCGCAGGGCCACGATCTCGTCCTCGTAGCGATCGGCAATGCGGGTCGGGCACCGCTTGGGCCGCCGGGATCGAGGCTCGAGGCCTGCATCGCCTTCGGTGGCGGTACGGTGCAGGAACGCGAAGAGCCAACTCGGGCTCACCCCGTGGGCCTTGGCCAGCTCCTTGATGGACCGCCCCGTCCGCAGATGCGTCTCGATCAGAAACCGGCCCATGTCCATTGAGGACCCCCCCTGGTAGGTGGTCCTCTATGTCTTGACACATGCCCGAGCGAATAAGGTCCTCGATGTCATGAACTCAGGCACTGCCGGGGGCGCCAATGTGATACAGATTCGGGGACAGTCGGCAGCGCTCAGGCCGCCCCGATAACCGGACCGAACTGGAGCGTGTCCAGCGTCACGCCGGGCGCCTCTGCACCCTCCGGCGGGGCCACAGCTCTTGCCTGCTCCTCGGTTTCGAACACCTCGATCGACACCCCATGAGTGTCGTCAAGGGCTACGAAAAATGCGCCCACGAACCCGGGCGCTCCCTTCATCATTGGGATCACCTCTTGCTCGAGACCACGCTTCGCCTCGGCTTGGTCGTGAATGTTGGCGTGGATGACGATGGCATGCATGACTCGACCTCCTTCTCGTGCAAACGGGCTGTCTAGTTGGGCCACGGGTCTTGTAGGACTCCGAGCTGAATGAACAAGCCGAGCTTGTCGGCTCCGATCCATTCCCTGACGACCTTGTCGTCCTCGAAGTGCATGATGAGAACCACCCATTCCTCGACGGCCCGTCCCGTAGGGGCCCGACCGACGTATCCTCCCGTGTCGGTGCCACGGAATGTGGCCCTCAGGACGACCGTGTCGTCGGCCACGATCAGCTCCTCGACGTCCAGGTGGAGATCCGGAAACGCCTCGTGATAGCGGCGAATCGGCTCGATTCTGGCCGAGGGCCCGTCCCCAAACGTATTTGCGAATTTCTCGCCGTAGAGATCGGCGGCCGCCTCGTAGTTTCGGCCATTCCAGACCTCGTCGACGAAGCTCCGCACTTGGCTCTCGCGCTCGGCAACTTCCATCGCCCACCCCCGTCCTCGAGCCGCAAAGATAATCCAGAAGACCTCTGCGGAGCATTGGGAAACCTCCCGGGGCCCAACTTGCCGTGAGCTCACCGCCGGGAGACTGCAGGATACGGAGCGGGTTTGCTGCGGCTGTGGACCGGTGACTCGGCGGTTCCGGTCTACTACGGACGGTAATCGGCCCTGATCAAGCGTCGTCTGGAACCCAGTTCCCGTGGAAACCGAAAGGAACACGCTGGGGCAAGTGAACGACCGCCTGGGGTTCCCCGGTGAAGTCGGCGGCGTTGAGCACAAGGAGGTCGCTCGTATCAGCGTCGGCGTCGTAGACGAGGGAGAGGATCCACCCATCGTCCTCGGCGGCATCAGGGCTCGACGGCACGAACACCGCCTCGGAAGCTCCGCCCGCGGACCGGAGAGGCCTCACCTCGCTCGTGCGGCGGTCCAGGTCGTGCTTCACCAGCGCGCTCTCGCTCTCCAAGAAGGCGCCGGCATAGCCATAGCGGTGCCGGCGACTGACGACCCGCTCGTCGACGCGGGGGAACTCCTGGCCGCGGTCGTCGAGACGCTCTTCGACCACTTTGCCCGCCGCCAGATCCACGCTCCAGCGCTCAAGGGTGGGCGGGCCTTCGTCGGGACCGAGAGGGTGGGTGTCGAACATCCGCGCGTGACGGATCACGTCGAGCACAACGAGGTTGCCTTCGTCGTAGGCGTTCATGGCGTGAAAGACGTAACACGGCTCCACGTCGAACCACGAAATGTTCTCCGCCCCTCCGGCGCGCTCGAGCAGCCCGATGCGTGCCCGGTAGTCCGGATCCCACCGGTACGGGAAGCGCGCTCCCGACATGGCTGCCTCGACATTGAAGACCACGGGAAGGTCATAGATGACGGCGAATCGCTCCGTGAGCGACATGTCGTGGATGCTCGCGGGGCCTCCCACTTCGACGTCGACGACCTTGCGCACCAGGCCACCGGCGTCGACCACCGTGTACTGCACGGTTTCGCCCCATCCCCAGAAGTAGGACACGGCATGGAGCTCGCCGCTCGCCGGATCGCGCTTGGGGTGGGCCGTGTATCCGCCGGGCAACGTGCCGCCGAAATCAGATGGGCCGACAGTGTCCAGGTCGTAGGTGAGCTCGTAGGGGCGTGCTCCCGCCTCCACGATGGCAAAGGTCCGTCCTGCGTGCCCGATCACGTTGGTGTTCGAGGCGAAGTCCATGTCCGCATGTACCGGACCCGGGCGCACCGGCTCACCCAATGCTCGAGCCACCTCGGCCGAACGTACCCATCGGTTCCGGTACCACTCGGCTCGGCCGTCGCGCAACCGAATTCCGTGCACCATGCCTTCGCCGGTGAACCAGTGGTATGTCGAAGGCTCCGGTGGGGAGAGTGGATTCGGTCCGTTGCGAAGATAGCGACCACACAGTGCGTCAGGCAGCGACCCGGTGACCGGCAGCTCACGAACCGTCAGCTCGTCGGCCACAGGCGCATAGTTGTCCATCAGATAGCGATTCTCGGTGGTTGTCATCCGCCCCCCTCGTCGCTCGATCTCGCGCTGCCTATTCCCACGTTGGCAGCTTCGCGCAGGTGATGGGCGGCAGTCACCGGGCTACTGGATCCCAGCCGCGCAGGTGCTTGACGGACTGGCGGTACTCCCACTCGATGGCGTCTTTGAGGAGGTGAGCGAGCCGCCCGCCGCTGGTGATGCCGGCGACGTCGGCGACCCCGCGGCGGGTCCCAACCGAGACGACGAACCCCTTGTCGTGGAAGGTGAAGGCCTCCAGCCGTCTGCCCTTCAGCTCCGCCTCCAGGTTGCGAGCCACGGTCTCTCCTTCCTCCAGCGCCACCTGCGCCAGCGGTGGCAGCACGTGCCCGCTGCGCGGATCGGTCACTGAAGCAAGATCGCCAGCGACGTAGATCTCCGGATGGTCCAGCACACGCAGGTGCTGGTCGACCTTGACGCGGCCATTGTGGCCAGTAGGCAGCCCCGAATCGGAAACCAGTTGGGGTGCCTTCAACCCACCAGCCCAGACGAACACGCCACCCTCCACCAGCTCGCCGTCCTCGAGCCGGAAGCCCTCCTCGGTCGCGGCGGCGATGGTCGCGTCGGTGCGGACCTGGACCCCGAGGTCGGAAAGGAGCTTGGTGGCCTTGTCGACCAGCTGCGGTGAGGAGCCGGCAAGGATGGTGGGGCCCGCCTCGACCAGCAGCACGGCAGGCCGGTCGGGCGGCAGGCCGTGGCCTCTGGCCACCTCGGGCAGCATCTCGGCCAGCTCGCCCGCCAGCTCGACTCCGGTGGCGCCGCCGCCGCCGACCACCATCGTCGCGAGCCGGCGCTGCTCCTCGGGGTCGGTGACGGCCGCGGCGGTCATGAGCGCCTTGTTCGCCGCCGCCCACACCCGCTCGGCGTCGCTGGCCGAGTACAGGGACAGCGCGCGTTGGGCGAGGCCCGGGATCGCGAAGTCGTTGGGCCTGCTGCCGAGGGCCAGCACCAGCCACGTCCAGCCGATCGGCCCGGCTCCGGTGAGCAACCGCCGGTCCGCCAGATCGAAACCAGTGATCTCGGTCTCGACGAATCGGACCCGCTTGTCCAGCATGTCCTGGAACGGGATGCGGACCGCGTCGGCGGCGCGGGTGCCGCCGGCGACCCGGGGCAGCTCGGTGAGCACCTGGTGGTAGTCGTGCCGGTCGACCAGGGTTATCTGCACCTCCGGGTTGTTGCGCAGCTTGCCCGTCAGGCGCAGGGCGACGTGCAGCCCCGCGTAGCCCGCGCCGGCGACCACGATCTGACCGCTGTTGCCGACGGTGGATACGTTCATGGCGTCCTCCATGGAAATTGTGCCCCCTTCCGGCGGTCCCAAACAGCGGCGCCCCGTGGACGCTTGGGTCATATCCTGGTAGCGCCCACAATTCGGATGGAGGGTTGAGGGATGCCAGAGCAGGGGCCGATCGATCCGAGGGTTGCCGCACTCTGGCGGGAGGCCGCTGCAGGACGGTTGCCTCCCGAGTCCGAAGAGGGTATGGCCACCGACCGAGAACCGCCCGCTGACCCCGTGGGCACCGCTGACCCGGTCCAGCTGCCTTCGGCAGAATCCATGGCCCAGGCCGTCAAGGATGCCTGGGCACGCTACGAGCGATATCAAGCGTCACGAACCGGAGACCTTGATCCCTCCACGGCAGTACGTCGTCCAGGACCGGGAAGCCCGGAGTGGTACCAGGCGGAGATGGGGATGAATTGCTATTGGTGCGGTCATTCCCTGACGGGTTGGCCGCAACCCGTCGTCAGGTGTCCGTACTGCGGCCTCATTCCCACACCCCGTTCTTCCTGACGGCTCGGGAGTCACACGCTCTCCGGGGCGGCCGCTGCGGCCGACTCAGGCGAAGTGCTTCAGGATCCGGGAGGCGTAGTAGTCCTCCCACGATTCCTTGGGGTCGTCGGCGACGAAGTCCTTGTCCAGCTGGACCAGGAGGTAGACGAGCTCGCTGCGGACCGGAGCCTTCCCGAGGAGCTCCGGCAGCTCGGAGAGCCTGGTCAGCCAGTCCGCGTACCACGAGGCCCAGTCGCTGTCGTCGCCGTCGGTGATCCGGTACACCAGGTGATGAGTCTCTGCCGCTTCGTGCAGGAGCGCCGCAATCTTTGTCTGGTTCGCCGCAGGGGTCTCGTCGCTCACGCCACCCTCCGATCCTCGCAGCCCAACGGTAGCGGATCCCCGGGCGAGACACCCATGGTCGCAGGAGCGCTCGGCCGGCGGCCCGTGGCGTCGATAGTGTCCCGAGGGAGGCGGCGAGGGCGCTCGCCTCGGCGGGTGGGCAACGGTGCGCTTCCGCACCGAGGTGGTCGACGAAAGGGAGGCACGATGGGCCAGTTGGACGGGCAAGTGGCAGTGATCACCGGAGGTGCCCGAGGGCAGGGAAGGTCCCACGCGCTGATCCTTGCAGGCGAGGGAGCCGACATCGTCGTCTGCGATCGTTGCGCCGACTACGGCTCGATCCCGTACCCCATGGCGACCGAGGACGACCTCGCGGAGTCCGTGGCCCTCGTCGAGAAGACCGGCCGTCGGGCCCTCGGGATCCGTGCCGACGTGGCGGTGACCGAACAGGTCGAGTCTGCGGTGTCGCAGGCGATCGACCACTTTGGTCGGGTGGACATCCTCATCGCCAACGCCGGAGTGAGCGGCGCCGGGGGTGTTCACGAGATCGACGACGAGCTCTGGGACGACGTGATCGGCGCCAACCTGACCGGCGCGCTCCACAGCATTCGCGCCGTGGCCCCCGCAATGCGGGAGCAGGGCTACGGGCGGATCGTGGCCACGTCGTCCATGCTGGGCCGGAGCGCCGTTCCCGGCATGGTCGCCTACGTCGCGTCCAAGTGGGGGCTCATCGGACTCGTCAAGGCGGCGGCCAACGACCTCGCGCCGTTCGGCATCACCGTCAACGCGGTGGCGCCGGGCAACATCGCGACGCCCATGGTCCTGAACGACGCCCTCTTCGGGCAGGTCCGTCCCGATCTCGAGCACCCCACCCGGGAGGACGCGGAGCAGGTGCTCAGGGCCTTTCACGTGCAGCCACTGGCGCTGCTCGAGGCCGAGGAGGTCAGCCAGGCGATCCTCTTCCTGGTCGGTCCCCACTCCACCCACATCACCGGCTCCGTCGTCGACGTGAGCGCGGGCGCCTCGGCCAGGTTCACCGCCTGAGGTCCTGCGCCCCGCCGCAGCCACCGTGCCCCAGTGTTCCGGTGTCCCTGACCGGAGCGACGAGCGACCCTGCGGCCTTTACCCAGTCATAGAGAAGGCATCTCTCCATCGGGAACGTGCGCCGGAGGCTTGGTGTCGTCGACCCGGCGCACCACGTCCGCGAGGTCGTCGCCACTTATCGTCTCGCGCTCCATGAGACGCTCGACGGTGGCGTCCAAGGCGGTCCGGTGATCGCTCAGCAGCGTCCTCGCTCGCTCCTCCGCCTCCCGGAGCAGCCGGCTGACCTCCTCGTCGATCACCTGCTGGGTGCCCTCGGAATACTCCTTCGACTGCCCCTGGCCCACTCCCAGGTAGCCGGGACCGTCCTGGCCGTAGCCGACCGGGCCGACGCGGCTCGAGAGGCCCCAGTCACGGACCATCCGAATAGCCAGCTCGGTGGCACCCTGCAGGTCGTTGGCCGCCCCGGAGGATGCCTCTCCGAGCACCAGCAGCTCCGAAGCCCGTCCCCCGAGCCGTACGGCGAGCGAGTCGTAGAGGTAGCTCTCACGGTAGAGGTGGCGCTCGTCGTCGGGTAGCTGCTCGGTGACTCCGAGGGCCATCCCGGCCGGGAGGATGGTCACCTTGGCCACCGGATCGGCATGAGGGGAGAAGAGCGCGACCAGGGCGTGTCCGGCCTCGTGGACGGCGACCGAGTGCTTCTCTTCTGGGAGCAGCGCGTTGGCCGCCTCTCGACTACCCAGGATGATTCGATCGCGGGCTTCGTCCAGGTCGGTGGACGTGATGACATCCCGGTCATGGCGCACGGCGACGATCGCCGCCTCGTTGACCAAGTTGGCCAGATCGGCGCCGGAGAATCCTGGCGTCCCTCGGGCCACGACGCCGAGGTCCACGTCGGCGGCCAGATGCTTGCCCTTGACGTGCACCTCCAAGATGGCCTTGCGCTCCGCCTGGCGGGGAAGCGGTATCTCGACCTGACGGTCGAATCGGCCGGGGCGCAGCAACGCCGGGTCGAGGACCTCCGGCCGGTTGGTCGCCCCGACCACCACCACGCCGGCGCTCGGGTCGAAGCCGTCCATCTCGGCCAGGAGCTGGTTGAGGGTCTGCTCCCGCTCGTCGTTGGCCACGAACGATCCGCCTCGTCGTTGGCCGATGGCGTCGATCTCGTCGATGAAGATGATCGAGGGGGCTCGCTTTCGGGCGTCCGCGAAGAGGTCCCTCACGCGTGACGCCCCCACCCCGACGAAGAGCTCCACGAAGCTCGAGCCGGTCAAGGCCAGGAACGGCACCTCGGCTTCACCGGCCATGGCCCGGGCCATCAGGGTCTTGCCCGTCCCAGGAGGGCCGACCATGAGCAGACCCCGGGGCCCGACCGCACCGGCGCGCGCGAACTTGTCGGGGTTCTTGAGGAATTCGACGACCTCGGTGACCTCTCGTTTGGCACCTTCGTAGCCCGCCACATCGGCGAACCGCGTGGACGGGCGGTCCTCGTCGTACACCTTGGCCTTGGAGGCCCCGATCCCCATGATGCCGCCCGACAACCGGCGGCGGGCGGCGAAACCCACCCAGATGAAGAGCCCGATGAAGAGCAGCAGCGGCAGGAAGGAGAGTGCGACGGCCCAGGCGTCCGACGACGGTCCGACCCCGGTGACGTCGACCTTGTGGTCCTGCAGGGTCGATGTCAGACCGGAGGTGTTGAGCGCGGTCGGGATCTGGGTGGTGTAATTCTCACCGCTGGTGAGGGTACCGGTCACCGAGCCGTTCGGGTCGACGGAGGCCGTCTTGACCTGATTTGCATCCACGGCCGACACGAAGCTGCTGTAGGTGAAGTTCTTGGTCGGCTTGCTCGCCATTGTCGGCACAAGCAGGAGCAGGAAGGTGATCAGGATGCCGATCGGCAGAAGCCAGACCCGCCATCGCGGCGGTGGCCGCGGCGCGGAACCCTGCGGGCGCTCCCCCGGCGGGGGCCGGCGGGCGGTGCTCGTTTGATGGCGGTTCACAATTGACACTCGGTGGCCCGTCGGCATCTGACGATTCGACCAGCGTAGCGACGGCGGTGCGCCGGCGGCGGGCTTGACGGGGCCCCTCATGGGGCGAACAATGTGTGCGGCCGCAACGAAAACGTTGTTTACGGGCGACTGGAGCTTGGGGGCGATGGGGCTCGACGCAGACGAGTTGGTGGACGGGGCCGTCGCACAGACCGGCCTGGGTGAGTTTGGCCCGGGAGACTTCCGGGAGGGGCTCGAGCGCCTGGTCGACTCCATGAACCGAGAGGGCGACCTCACCCCCACCGGCGAGCTCATGCAGCAGGCGCGTCTCGGCATGCTCCTCTCGGCGCGCCTCGGCGTCGAGGACACGTATCGCCAGCATCCCGAGATCGAGGCCCAGGAGGTGGAGGGCCCCGTCTTCGTGATCGGCCTGCCGCGGACGGGGACTACCGCCCTCAGCCAGCTCGTGGCCGCCGACCCACAATTCCGCTCGCTGCGACTCTGGGAGTCCTCCAGCCCGGTGCCGCCTCCGACCAGCGCCACCGAGCACACGGATCCGAGGATCGCCGCCACCGAGGCCGGCCTCGCGATGGTCAACGAGATGTTCCCGTTGATGAAGACGCTCTACCACCAGGAGGCGACGACCGCTACGGAGTGCCAGGACCTGCTCGGGATGAGCTTTCGTGCCGTGCACTTCGACGGCTCCGCACGGGTCCCCTCCTACATGGCGTGGGTCACGAATTGCGACATGCGATCCACCTACCAATACCACCGCAGGGTGCTCCGCCTGCTGCAGTGGCAGTGCCCCCCTCGGCTCTGGCACCTCAAGACCCCCGTCCACATGTTCGCCATGGACGCGCTGCTCGAGGCGTACCCCGGGGCGAGGTTCCTCTGGAGCCACCGGGACCCGGCCAAAGTGCTCGGCTCGGTGTGCAGCCTGATCCACTACACACGGAGCTGGAGCAGCGATCGGGACGACTCAATGGAGCTGGGGGCGGAGCAACTGGATCGGTGGTGGGAGGCGGTGCATCGCGCCATGGACTTCCGCGACCGCGTCGGCGACGACCGGTTCGCGGACGTCGCCCTGGCCGATCTGCAGACCGACCCCGTCTCCGCCCTTGCGGCCGCGTACGATCGGATCGGCATCGAGTTCTCCGACGCCTCTCGCCACGCCGTGTCGGCCTGGGCCGGTGGCCACGAGCCCGGCTCGCACGGCCACCACAGCTACTCCCTCTCCGACTTCGGGCTCGAGCCCGACCAGGTCCGTGAGCGATTCGCCCCGTACATGGCCCGCTTCGATCCGCGGCTCTGAGCCGCCCGTCTCGGCGGGGAGGCGCGGTGGCCATGCGCCAAACCACACGACGCGCGGCCAGCGGCCGCAGACCGCGGGCGCTGCGGAGGCGGAGCTCCTCGTCGACACGGCACGAGCGGTGCTCCGAGAAAGAGGGGCCGCCGGCGTGACGGTGCGGGAGGTCCTCGCACGGGCCAACCTGGGAACCCGGGCCTTCTACCGGCACTTTGCCTCGAAGGACCAGCTGGTTGTCGCCGTGTTCACCCAGGCGGCCGCCCGGGAGGCCGACCGGCTGGCACGTCGGATGGCCGCCGCCAGCGACCCGGTGTCGGCCGTCGTGGCGTGGATCGACGGACGTCTGGATCTCGCCTTCGATCGCCGGGTCTCGGCCAATCTGCAGGATCTCTCGATGCAGGCCCAGCTGCGAAGACGAGAGACGCCGGCGGAGCTCGAGCTGGCCTACGACCTGATGCTCGCCCCGCTCGTCGCGCAGCTCGAGGCGGGGAGGAGCAGAGGCCTCATGCCCGGGGTGGATCCCGGTCCGGATGCCCGCTCGATCCACGACGTCGTCTGGGGCGTCGTCCGGCGCCAATGGTCGGGCTTCCCCCTCCGACGTCGAGAGACGAGGGACCGGGTGGTCCGGTTCTGCCTGCAAGCCATCGGAGCGGGCGCGCAGGCGCACGACGGCGCGCAGGCGCACGACGGCGCGCAGGCGCACGACGGCGCGCAGGCGCATGACGGCGCGCAGGCGCATGACAGGGACGTGACAGCAACGAGGAGATGGAGGTAAGGATGGCCGGGTCGTTCGTAAACCCCGATTGGATGCCCTTCGTCGTAGGGGAGGCGGCCCGGGCCGGGGAGGCCACCGCCGAGGACCTCGAGTCGGGCAAGGCGTGGGCCCACCTGCTCGAGCGACTGGGGGAGGCATCGAAGACCGTCCTGGCCAATGACGCGTCGCGCAACCCGGTCGACATGGCCTCGGGAATCCGACACCTCCTCGTGCTGCTCGGGATCGGCGTCGACCAGGCGCTGCGGGTGGACACCAACCCGGTCCTGGCGATCAAGCCGTCGGGCGTGGATGCCATCTACAAGTGGGGGATGGAGTGCCCCGACTGCATCTACACGGGCAGCTCGCTGCGCGGCGGGGAGAGCTACCGCCTCTTTGGATCGCGAGGCACGGCACGGTACGTCGGTCTCCAGTCCATGGCCGGAATGGCCTCGACCGCCAACGTCCTCCTGGACGAGCTCGACCTGGGCCCCAACGGGGAGGTCGACATGGTCCTCTCCGCAGAGCCCCACGAGGGCAACTGGCTGCCCATCGCCGACAACGCCACCCAGCTCGTCATCCGGCACTTCTTCTACGACTGGGACCGCGAGGTCGCCTCGTCGCTCTCGCTGGAACGCATCTCGGATGCCCGGCCCCCCAAGAGGCCACGCCAGGACGATCCGAGGGCGGTGATCGCCCGCCAGCTGATCGCCCTGGGCGACTTCGTCGTGGCCAACCTCGACTTCTTTCTCCAAATTCTCGCGGCCGGACGAGCCCAACACGTTCCTCCCTCCCCTCGACGGCACCGCCATGGGCGCCGCGGCAGAGAACCGTCCGGTCATCGGTTCGTGGCAGCTCGGCCCGGACGAGGCACTGCTGATCGAGGTCACCCCGCCCCAGGGTGTCTACTGGAGCTTCTCGCTGGGGAATCCCTGGTGGGAGACCATCGACTACGGGCGACACCAGAGCAGCCTCAACGGTCATCAGGCGGTCGTCGACCCCGACGGCATCCTCCGGGCCGTGATCGCCCATCGTGACCCGGGAGTCGCCAACTGGCTGGACACGGCCGGACACGGATCGGGTCCGGTCATTCTCCGCTGCGTCCGGACCGAGACCGCCCCGGTCCCGACCACCAAGGTCGTGCCGTTCGACCAGATCGACAAGGCGCTCCCGGGCGACTCGCACCGGGTCTCCCCGGAGGAGCGTGCGGCGATCATCGAGGCCCGGCGGATGGCGGTCAGCAAGCGCTTCGGCCGCTGAGGGGCCTCGGCGCCGGTTCTTGCCCCACGACTTCGTCGCCCGCGGCCAGGGCAGCCGCCCGGGCGGCGGCCGGTCTCAGCCGAGCCCGGCCCGGAGCTCCTTGCGCCAGACCACCTTCAGCCCGGACCAGTCCTCGTCCAGGGCCGCGACCTTGACGTCGACCAGGCCCAGCGGGAGGACGGCGCCACGCACGTCGTTGTCGGTGATGTCGCTGACGTGCCCACCGGCCCGGCGCGGCCACGCGACCCACAGCGCACCGTCGGGCACGATCTTGCGGCTGAGGGTGGGAACCGCCTTGTGCAGGGAAGCGAGGTCGCGGAAGAACGCCACGACGATGTCGACCGCCCGTGGCGGGGTGCGCCGTGCCACCTTGACGTCCTCGGGGAGCCCCTCGATGGCCCAACCGTCGGGCACGCCGATCAGGGCGACCCGGTGTCCCGGCTTGACCCCGATCTTTCGCACCAGGGGGGTTCCCGAGTAGCCGGCCGGCATCGGCCCGAGCGTAACGTCCAAGTCGGCGATGGCCACGCAGTGACGGGCAGCCTCCAGAGTCCCTGGCAGCGAGGATTCATCGAGTCGGGTGTCGGAGAAACGCCGTCCCGAGCGACGATAAGGGTGTGAGCGGCGACCGGGCCATGACCGAGGGGTCTCCCGCCCGGTTTCTCGACTTCTATGACGATGCCCTGCCTCACGTGTACGGCTACCTCTGGGCCCGCTGCGGCGCGAGGGCGCTCGCGGAGGACCTCACCGCAGAGACCTTCCTGGCCGCAGTGGATGCCGTCCGCCGCGAGGACCCGCCGCCCATGAGCATCGCGTGGGTCATCGGCGTGGCACGACACAAGTTGGTCGACCACTGGCGGCGCGAGGCCCGAGACCAGCGACGACTCCAGGCGCTGGCGGACACGACCCCGGACAGCGCGGACCCCTGGGACGCGCAGCTCGAGGCGGTGCGGGCGCAAGAGACCCTCGCCGAGCTTGCCCCCCAACATCGGGCCGCACTGACGCTGCGCTACCTGGACGACCTCCCCGTTTCCGACGTGGCGGCCGTGCTCGGTCGCACCGTCCACGCCACCGAGGCGCTCTTGGTCCGCGCCCGGCTGGCCTTCCGCCGGACCTACTGCGACGAGGAGGAGGGTTGATGCCTGATCCCTTCGCCTCGCTCCGGATCCCGGCGGCCCCCGTCGACCCCGACCCCGCCTTCGCCGCCGGGCTGCGGTCACGCCTGGAGCGCGCCCTGCAGCAGGGGGAGGCGCCAAGGGATGGACGTGCCGGCGACGGAGATCGACAACCCGCCACACCCGGTGAAAGGGGGAGCACCATGTCCGATCCCGCCGTCGGCGCCTCGGCCGTCATCGTCCCGTATCTCGCGGTGTCCGGGGCGGTGGACGCCATCGCCTGGTACGGACAGGCCTTTGGCGCACGGCTCGTGGACCAACCGATCGTCATGCGCGACGGGCGCATCGGACACGCCGAGCTCGAGATCGGGACCGCTCGCCTGATGCTCTCCGAGGAGCACCCGGAGATCGACGTGGCCGCACCGCCTCCCGGCCAGGGGGTGTCGGTCACCCTCCATCTCGAGGTCGCCGACGTCGACGCCGTTCTGGAGAACGCCGTCCGTCACGGCGCGCGCCTCGAGCGCCCCGCCGCCGACTTCGAATACGGCCGCAACGGCGTGCTGCGCGATCCCTACGGGCATCGATGGATGGTCTCGGGACCGTTGTCGAGGCCCCCGCTCCACCACGGGGACCTCGGTTACGTCTCGCTGTGGGTCGGGGACGTCGGGCGCGCCGCCGCCTTCTACTCGACGGTCCTCGGTTGGCGCTACGGGCCTGGCAGCGGGCCCGAGAGCCTCCAGGTGGAGGGCTTGTCGCTCTCCCACGGGCTGTTTGGCGGGATCCCCGAGGGCACCCTCTTCCTCTGCATGGCCGTGGACGACGTGGACGCGGCGGTCCGGCGTGTCCGGGCGGCCGGCGGGACGGCAGAGGAGCCGCACCCCGAGCCCTACGGTCGCATCTCGGGATGCACCGACGATCAGGGCACGCGCTTTGCGCTGGTCGAAGTGCCCGGAGGCGTCGCCACCGCACCCCGCCACCTGTCGGACGGGGCCCGGACCGGCAGGCACGAGGGTGACTTGGCCTACGTCACGATGGAAGTCGTCGACTCCGGTGCCGCCCGCGCCTTCTATGGATCCGTTCTCGGATGGCGGTTCTCCTCGGGGCGGGTCGCCGACGGTTGGCAGGTCGACGAGGTGAACCCGATGATCGGCCTCTCGGGCGGTCACGCGGCAGCGACGACCGTGCCCATGTACCGGGTCGACGACGTCGAGGCTGCGGTGCGTCGGACCCGCGAGGCGGGTGGCCGTGCGAGCGAGCCCGAACGGCAGCCCTACGGGATCTCGGCGACCTGCGCCGACGACCAGGGCACGCGCTTCTCTCTCGGGCAGCTCTGATATCTCGGGCAGCTCTGGGGCGATGCCTGCGGGGTCGCTGCGTTCACATCCGCCCCGCCAGGATGCCAGACTGGCGGCCGGCAGCACGTCACCATTCGCGGGATGCAAACGGTGGCCGGTGCGAGCGAGTGTTGGTGACAAACAAGACCCCCGTAGCGACGACACTTCCCGGTACCCACTTGACCGATGCGTGCGACCACGATGCAGGACCGACCTCCTCGCCTGCCTGCAAACAGCTCGCGGAACGGCCCTCCTGGGCGCCGCCCAGACACGCAGCAACATCGACAGTCAATTGACGGAAGGCACCGAACGCCCCGGCCGAGAGAATCATTGGCCACGATCTTTTGCACCAGAACAAGGAGACCAACGACATGAAGTCCAACCCCGTCGTCTTCATCCACGGCCTGTGGCTACACGGCAGCGCCTGGCGGCCGTGGCAAGAGCAGTTCGAGGCCGCCGGGTACACGACTCTGGCCCCCGGCTGGCCCGGAGACCACGACACCGTCGAGGCCACCCGAGCCGATGCCGACGGTGTGGCCGACAAGGGGATCGACAACGTAACCGGTCACTTTCAGGGCGTGATCGATTCGCTCGACGCTCCGCCCATCGTCGTCGGGCACTCCTTTGGGGGCATGATCGCGGAGAAGCTCCTCGGTCTCGGCTACGGCGCTGCGGCCATCGCCATCGACGCCGCACAGATCAAGGGTGTGCTGCCCCTCCCCCTCTCGGCACTGCGATCGACCCTGCCGGTGTTCAAGAACCCGGCCAACAAGCATCGCGCCGTATCGCTGACCGCAGATCAATTCCGCTACAGCTTCGGCAACGCCGTCGACGAGGACGAGTCCAACCAGCTCTACGAGCGCTGGGCCATCCCTGCTCCCGGCAAGCCGCTCTTTGAGGCGGCGGCGGCCAACTTCAGCCTCCACTCGCCGGCCAAGGTCGACACCGCCAATGCCACCCGCGGGCCGTTGCTCTTGATCATGGGCGGTCAGGACCACACCGTCCCCGAGGCCATCACCAAGTCCACCCTCAAGCAGTACCGCCACTCCCCGGCCGAGACCGATCTCGTGGAGTTCCCCGACCGGGGCCACTCCCTCACCATCGACAGCGGGTGGCCCGAGGTTGCCAAAGCATGCCTCACCTGGCTCGAACAGAGGGGCCTGTAGCCGACCGGAGCCCGCCAGGTATCGGAAGGAGATTACGATGGATCTCGGACTTCACGGCAAGACGTCGGTCGTCACCGGAGCCAGCAGGGGAATCGGCCTCGAGGTCGCCCGCGCGCTCCTCCGGGAGGGTGCGTCAGTCATAGCGGCCGCTCGCACCGCCGGCCCCCAACTGGAGGCGCTTGCCGCAACCGGCCCGCTCCGGGCCATCGAGGTCGACCTCGCGACGCCCGACGGGCCGCAGCGTCTCATCGAGGCCGCCGGGGCCACCATCGACATCCTCGTCAACAACGTGGGGAGCGCACCGGCCCGTACCGGTGGATTCCTGTCCGTCACCGACGACGAATGGCACGCGACCCTTGAGCTGAACCTCCTCGCCGCCGTCCGCACCACACGAGCCGCGGTCCCGACCATGCTCCGAGCCGCGGCAGGGCTCCATCGTCAACGTCTGCTCCGTCAACTCGAAGCTCTCCGACCCCGCCGTCATCGACTACAGCGCGGCCAAGGCCGGCTTGGCGAGCTTCTCGAAGGCCCTCTCCAAGGAGCTTGGGCCACAAGGCATCAGAGTCAATACCATCAGCCCCGGACCCGTCGCCACCGACCTGTGGCTCGGGTCCGGGGGGGTCGCGGACACCGTCGCCCGAGCCACCGGCGCCAGCACCGACACCGTCATCGACGAGGCCGCGCACAGCTCCGTCACCGGTCGCTTCTCCCGTCCCACAGAGGTCGCCGACCTGGTCCTGCTGCTCGCCAGCCAACGAACCGCGAACGTCACCGGAGCGGACATCACCATCGACGGCGGACTGGTGCCCACCTGGTAGCCCCGCCCTTTGACCTTGCCGCAACCCTGACCGGGGCCGGTCACCGGCCCTCGCCCCGGGTTGCCGGCGCGGCGACAGCTTGCAGGGGTACGTTCTTTCCATGGCACGAATCGAATTTCCCGACCGTGGCCTCGGCGAGCACATGGACTGGGCCATGCTCCGACCCGATATGGCGGCCGGGATGGGCGCGTTCTCCACTGCCGTCTACGGCAACAGCAAGCTCCCGCTTCGCGAGCGTGAGGCGGCACGATGGGTCATCGCCCTCATCAACCACTGCGCGGTGTGCCAGGACACTCGGACCAGAGATGGCGCCGAGGCCGGTATCGACGAGGGGTTCTACGCGGAGGTGACCAACTGGCGCGAGAGCACCGCGCTGAGCGAGCGGGAGAGGCTGGCGGCCGAGTTTGGCGAGCGCTACGCGCTCGACCACCTGGCGATGGACGACGCCTTCTGGTCCCGGATGCGTGGTGCCTTCAGCGACGACGAGCTGGCCGACCTCACCATCTGCTGCGGGCTGTTTCTGGGGCTCGGTCGCACGATGGCGGTCATCGGCGTCCGCGCGCCCGAGGAGCGCATCCTCGTCTGAGCCCGACCCGATCGGCTGTCTCAGCCCATCTGGCGGAGACCCTCGACCGCTCGACCACAGAAGTCCTCGATCCACACCTCGGGCCGCTCGGCGATGGGCGAAACGGCCACCGCGTCCACCCCGAGCTCGACGAACGGGGCGATGTCGCGCAGGAAGCCGTCGACGTCCGCCGTGAACAGCGGCTCACCAAGGTAGAGGATCGTCTTGCGGATGGCCCCGTAGTCGCGACCCACCTCGTCGCAGTGGCGCGCCAACACGTCCAGCTTGCGCGCCACCTCGGTGGGGTCGGACGCCATCAGGTTGCAGGCATCCGCGTAGCGGGCGACCAGCCGGAGGGTCTTTCGCTCCCCGCTCCCCCCGATGAGTATCGGAGGATGGGGCCGGCTGAGCGGGCCCGGGGAACAGAGGGTCTCCTCCAGCTGGTAGTGGCGCCCCGCGAACGCCCCGTTGCTCGTCGGGTCCCACATCTGGAGGCAGATCTGGAGCGCCTCCTCCAATCGCTCGAAGCGCTCGGCGAGCGGGGGAAAGGGGACGCCCAGCCCGCGATGCTCCCCCTCGAACCAGGCGGCGCCGATCCCGAGCTCGGCCCTCCCTCCGGAGAGCACGTCGAGGGTGGTCACGATCTTGGCCAGGAGGCCCGGATGCCGATAGGTGACTCCCGTGACGAGCAAACCGAGGTGGACGCGGCTGGTGCGGGCGGCCAGGTAGCCGAGCGTGGTGTAGCCCTCGAGCATGGCCCGCTCGGGTGGGCCCACCGCACCGATCTGGAAGTAGTGGTCCATCAGCGACAGCGTCGACACGCCGACTGCGTCGGCGATCTCGCCCACCCGGACCATCGTCGGTCCGATCGAGTCGGGACCGTCGGGAAAGTCGAAGGCCACGACATGGACGTTCAGTTGCATGGGAGCCCCCTCGAGTTCAACGCTTCCTCATCCTGAATGCGACCCGTGCCACGACGAGGTCGTCGCGCCGACGCAGCACGGCGCTCAACGCCAAGTCGAAGTGATTGTGCAGCACGCGGTAACGAACCTCCGCCGGATGCACCACCGGAATGAGCACGACCAGCTGGCAGGACTCCTCGCGCTGCGCCTCGATGAAGGAGACGATCGGCTCGACGACCGAAGCGTACTCGGTGTGCAGGATCTCGAGGCGGGCCCCGGGGTTCCACTGGATCCACGCCCGCTCCAACGCGTCGACGTCCTCCTCGACGTCCTCGTCGTCGAAGACCACGTGCACCGCGATCACCTCTTGCCCGATGGAGAGCGCCTCGGAGATGGCCAGGGCGGACAGGCGGGACACCGAGACGACCGGAACGACCACGGTGGTGCGCCGGATCTCCGGGGGAGGCGGTATCTCGCCGATGGCCAGTTGCTGGTCCATGTCCCGGTAGTAGGACTCCACCCGCCGGAACAAGAAGATGAACAGGGGCACGACGAGGACGACGATCCACGCGCCCTCGGTGAACTTCGTGGCCAGGAAGATGATGGCCGATGCGCCGCTCACGACGGCGCCGGTGCCGTTGATCGCAGCCCGGCCTCGCCACCCCGGCGACCGGAGCCGGAACCAGTGCACCACGAGGCCGATCTGGGCCAGCGTGAAGCCGATGAAGACGCCGATGGCGAACAGCGGGATCAAGGTGTTGGTGTCGCCGTTCACCGCGATGAGCAGCAGCGCCGCGAGTATGGACAGCACCCAGATCCCGGTGCCGAAGGTGAGCCGGTCGTCCCGGAGCGCGAACGCATGGGGCACGTAGTTGTCCCGGGCGAGGAGGCTCCCGAGGATCGGCAGCCCGCCAAACGAGGTGTTCGCCGCCAGCGCAAGGACGATGGTGATCGTGATGGACATCACGTAGTACGCCCAGTTGCGCCCGATCGCCGTGCCGATGATCACGCTCAGGACGGTCTGGGAGCTGTTGGGCTGGACGTGGAACCGGTTGGCCAGCACGGCCAAGCCGATCAGCATCGCCCCGAGGATGGCGCCGAGGAGCCGCTCGGTCCGCTTGGCCCGGGTGACCCGGGGCTCCTTGAACTGCGGCACGCCGTTGGCGATCGCCTCCACGCCCGTGAGCGCGCTGCACCCCGCGGAGAAGGCCTTGAGCACGAGCAGGATCCCGACCGCCTCGACGGCGTGCGCCGGCACGAGGGAATGGCCGGGCTGCGGCACCCCCTCCGCCAAGGGGTGGATCAGCCCCACCGCGATCACGGCCAGGAGGCCCACGATGAACAGGAGCGTCGGGAGGAGGAAGGCCCGCGCGCTGTCGCCCAGCCCGCGCAGGTTGAGGACCGTGATGAGCGCCAGGATGCCGAGGCAGATGGGCACGGTGGCGGAGGACAGCGACGGGAAGGCGGACACCAGCGAGGCCACGCCGGCCGAGATCGACACGGCGACCGTCAACACGTAGTCGACGACGAGGGCCGCGGCGGCGAATTGGCTGAAGCGCACGCCCAGGTTGGCCCGGGAGACGGCGTAGGCCCCCCCTCCCCCGGGGTAGGCGTCGATCACCTGCTGGTACGAGACGACCAGGATGGCGAGCAGCACCACGATGGCGATCGTGATGGGCAGCACCAGGTGGAGGGCGCCCAGACCGGCGGTGGCCAGGACGAAGAGGATGGCCTGGGGGCCGTAGGCGACGGAGGTCAGGGCGTCGAGCGAGAGTGCGGAGAGCCCCTCGACCGGTGTGATCTTCTCCTTGGCCAGGTCCCGGACCCGCAACGCGGGCCCGACGACGAACTCGTGCACCGCGTGGGCCCGGGATCGCCGGGCCTCCGAGGGCTCAGTCACGGGCTGACTCTACGGTGGCCGCGGCGACCGCGGTGGCTCCGGACCGACCTACGGGGAGAGGTTGGCGTCGGCCGTGGCGCCGACGGCAGCGTCGGCCGGCGCTGGATCGGCGGGCGCCGGCTTCGCGAGCGCCGGCATCGCCGCCACCGGGTTCGCCGCCACGGGGTTCGCCGCCACGGGGTTCGTCGCCACCGCCCCTGGGGAGCCGTTCGAGTCGTGGGGGGAGGGGGCGCGCTCGGTGTGGGACTCGGTGTAGACGTACTTGCCGCCCCGCAACCACGACGCCCACGCGGCGACGAGGCAGGCGACGATCGCGAAGTCGAAGGCGACGTGGAGCCCGTCGGCAAAGGCCCCGGAGATGAGCGAGGGGAAGAACGTCCTTCCGTCGAGCACGGCCCGCTGCGACGCGCTCACCTGCGCGAGCACGTGGGGGCCGATCAGGTGCTCGACGGGGTTGTAGCCGAGGAAGGCGGAAAAGAGCGTCGAGACCGGTGGGAGGTTGCTCGCCTGTGACGCGGCGGCCTGCGGCACACCGTGCTCGACCAGGCCGTGGTAGAGGGCCTCGTGCAGCGAGGTGGCGAGGCCGAGGATCATGAGCGTGAAGAAGATCCCGATCGAGAGCACCTGCGCCGCGTTTTGGAAGGTGGAGTTCATGCCGGAGCCCACCCCGCGGCGGTTGGGCGGCAGGCTGTTCATGACACCCGCCCGGTTGGGTGCGGCAAACGCCCCCATGGCCAGGCCGTTCATGAGCAGCAGGACGGCAAAGGCCCAGTAGGGAAAGTTGATCGGCAGGAGCTCCAACAGGGCGAAGGAGGCTGCCGCGGCGAGCATCCCTCCCGTGGAGAACGGCCGCGGACCGAATCGGTCCGAGAGGAAGCCGCTCGTGGGGCCGGCAATGAGAAAGCCCGCGGTCAGGGGCAGCATGTAGATGCCCGCCCACAGCGGGGTCGCGGTGAACGAGTACCCGTGGAGGGGGAGCCAGATGCCCTGGAGCCAGATGATGAGGATGAACATCAGGCCCCCTCGACCCACCGAGGCGAGAAGGGTCGAGATGCTGCCCGCGGTGAAGGCCCGGATCCGAAAGAGGTTCAGCCGGAACATGGGGTCCTTCACCTTGGACTCGATGAAGCAGAAGGCCACCAGCAGGGCCAAGCCACCGCCGAGCGACCCGAGCACGAAGGGCCTGGTCCAACCCATCACGTGACCCCCGTAGGGCTGGATGCCGTACGTGATGCCGACCATGACGCCGATGAGGCCGAGGGCGAACGTGATGTTGCCGGCCCAGTCGATCCGACCCTGATGCCGCTCGGAGGTATCCCGCAGCTTCATGTAGGCCCAGATGGTGGCGAAGAGCCCCACCGGCACCGACACGAGGAAGATCAGCCGCCAGTTGATGGGGGCCAGGATTCCCCCGAGCACCAGGCCGATGAAGGTGCCGCTGATGCCCGCCACCTGGTTGATGCCGAGGGCCATGCCGCGCTGATCGGGCGGGAAGGCGTCGGTCAGGATGGCGGAGGAGTTGGCGATGAGGAGCGCCGCCCCCACGCCCTGGAAGACCCGCATGATGATGATGTAGAGGGCCCCCGCGGTGCCCGACAGCCAGGTCACGGTGAGAAAGAGCGAGAACACCGTGTAGACGGCGAAGCCCAGGTTGTACATCTTGACCCGCCCGTACATGTCGCCGAGGCGTCCGAAGCTCACCACCAGCACGCTCGTGACGACGAGGAAGCTCAGGATCATCCACAGCAGGTAGGCGCTGTTCCCCGGCAGGAGCGGGTCGACGCCGAGGCCACGGAAGATGTTCGGCAGGGCGATCAGCATGATCGACGCGTCGATGGTCGCCATCAGCACACCGAGGGTGGTGTTGGAGAGTGCGATCCACTTGTACCGGTCGGGGTGGGGGTGCCCCGAGGCCAGGGTCGGGGCTGCGACGAGGCCGGTGGCGTCGCCGGTGCGACCTCCCTCGACCCTCGACGCCATGGGCGCTGCTCCTTCCGCTCGGTGGACCTTTAAATGCGATCTTTACGTTAACGGAAGATACGCCCCGGGTCGATCGGGCCCTGTCCACGCGGCGGCAGGCTGGGATTACACCAACACGGCAAGGGGGACCACTGGGGCGCCCGTTGGCAATTGATCGTCGACCTCGGGCGGTGCGCCCCGGGGGTCGCGGGCCAGCGCGGACTCGGTCGGCGCGGACCCTACATGCGGTCGGGTGCGGCGATCCCGAGGAGGCCCAGTCCGGTGGCGAGGACGCGCTCGGTGAGCCGGCACAACAGGAGGCGGCTCGCCCGGGTGGGCTCGTCGGGCGCCCGGAGCACGGGACAGCGCTCGTAAAAGGTGGTGAACGCGCTGGCCACGTCGTAGAGATAGGCGCAGAGCTTGCTCGGGCTGTAGGTGGCGACGGAGCCCTCTATCGTCTGGCCCAGCTCGGTGAGCGCCAGGGCCAGCAGCCGTTCCTCGGGCTCGTCGAGGGTGGGACGCGGTCCTGCGTTGGAAATGGGGATTCCCTCCTCGGCGGCCCGACGAAAGATGGAGCAGATCCGGGCGTGCGCGTACTGGAGATAGGGGCCGGTGTTGCCCTCGAAGGAGAGCAGGCGGTCCCAGTCGAAGACGTAGTCGCGGTGGCGTTCCGTCGAGAGGTCCGCGTACTTGACCGCACCGATGCCAACCTGGTGGCCGAGATGGGCGGCCAGGGCGGGATCCAGCTCGGCGTCCCGGGAGGCGACCGCCGCCGCGCCCCGGGCCTCGGCCTCGGCGAGGAGATCGGCGAGGCGCACCGAATCGCCGGCCCGGGTCCGCAAGAGCTTGTGGTCGGGGCCGAGGACGTTGCCGAAGGAGACGTGCACCGCCTCGGTCCCCGGAGGGAGCCAACCGGCCATCTCGGCGACGGCGAAGACCATCTCGAAGTGCTGGGCCTGGGGGGCTCCGACCACGTAGAGGATCAGCGTGGCGCCGAGCCGGCGAACCCGGTCGCGTAGGGCAGCCAGGTCGGTGGCGGCGTAGCCGAAGCCCCCGTCGGACTTCTGCACGATGAGCGGCAGCGGATCGCCGTTCCGGTTCTCGAAGCCGGGCGGGTAGACGCACTGGGCACCGTCGTTCTCGACCAGCAGACCCTTGGCGGCGAGCTCATCGACGACCTCGGGGAGCATGTCGTTGTAGAAGCTCTCGCCCACCACGTCCTCGTCGGTGAGGAGCACGCCCAGGCGCTCGTACACGCCGTCGAAGTGACGGACGCTCTCCGCCACGAGGACCCGCCAGAGTCGGAGGGTCTCGGGCTCGCCTCCCTGGAGGAGGACGACGCGGCGGCGGCTGCGCTCGCGAAACGCCTCGTCTGCGTCGAACGCGGTGCGCGCCGCCCGGTAGAAGTCGCCGAGGTCCCCGAGGGACAGCTCCTGGATGGCCTCGTCCTCGCCGAGGTCGATCAGATGCTCGATGAGCATGCCGAAGGGCGTGCCCCAATCCCCGATGTGGTTCTCCCGGGCGACGTCGTGGCCCACGAACTCGAGGAGCCGGCAGAGCGCGTCGCCGATGACCGTGGTCCGAAGGTGGCCGACGTGCATCTCCTTCGCCACGTTGGGGGCCGAGTAGTCCAAGACCACCCGCCTCCGTGGAGCGGGCTCGACCCCGAGGCGGGGGTCCTCGAGGGTCTCCGCCACTCGGGCGGCCAGGAAGGCGGGCGCCAGGGTGAGGTTGACGAACCCGGGCCCGCTCACCTCGACGTTCGAGCACACTTCGTGGAGGTCCGCCTCGGACACCACCTGCTCGGCGACCTCCCGGGGGGGCCGCCCGAGCTTCTTGGCCAGGGCCAGTGCACCGTTGGCCTGGTAGTCGGCCCGATCGGATTCCCGCAATACGGGGTCGGCGCCGGGCACGACCCGATCGAAGGCGGCGCGCAGTCGTTCCTCCAGAATCCGTCTCGCGCTGGCCATGGCCCAGTCTCGCATCCCCGGAACCTCGGCCCTCACCACGACTCTCCCCGGCTCCGCGCTCCCCCACGTCACGAGGGTCACGTATGCCGGATAGAAAGGAGGTATGCCCCGAGCCGCACCCACCACGTCACCGGACTCCTTCGGCGCCAAGGCGACGCTCGACGTGGGGGGCAAGGCGTACCAGATCTGGCGCATACGGGCCGACGCCCTGACGACCACCCACGACATCGCTCGACTCCCCTACAGCGTCAAGGTCCTACTCGAGAACCTCTTGCGCCACGAAGACGGGCAACAGGTCACCGCGGACGACGTCCAGGCGGTCGCCGCGTGGGGACGGCAGCCGGAGCGCCACGGCGCGGCGGGGAGCGAGACACGCGAGATCGCCCTGACCCCCGAGCGGGTGCTCATGCAGGACTTCACCGGCGTGCCGGCCGTCGTGGACCTGGCCGCCATGCGCACCGCCCTTGCGGCGCTGGGTGGGGATCCGGCGCGGCATCAACCCGCTGGTCCCCGTCGAGCTGGTCATCGACCACTCCGTGGTGCCCGAGCGCTGGGGTGACGCCCGGGCTTTCGAGGACAACGTCGCCGTCGAGTACGAGCGGAACGTCGGAGCGCTACCAGTTGCTGCGCTGGGCCCAGCAGAGCTTCGAGGGCTTCCGGGCCGTGCCGCCGGGCACCGGCATCTGTCATCAGGTCAACCTCGAGTACCTGTCCCGCGTGGTCTTCCCGACACCGGACGGGCGGGCCTACTGCGACACCCTGGTGGGCACCGATTCCCACACGACGATGGTCAACGGGCTCGGGGTGCTCGGGTGGGGCGTCGGGGGCATCGAGGCCGAGGCCGCCATGCTCGGTCAGCCCCTCTCCATGCTGCTGCCCCCGGTGGTGGGGCTGCGCCTCTCCGGAGAGCTGCCCGAGGGAACCACCGCCACCGACCTCGTGCTCACCATCACCCAGCTGCTCCGGCGGCACGGCGTCGTGGGCAAGTTCGTCGAGTGCTTCGGTCCCGGCCTCGCCACCATCCCGGTCGAGAATCGCGCCACCATCGGCAACATGTCCCCCGAGTACGGGGCCACCTGCACCATGTTCCCGATCGACCAGGCCACCCTGGACTACCTGCGCTTCACGGGGCGTCCCGACGACCACGTCGCCCTGGTCGAGGCCTACGCCAAGGAGCAGGGACTCTGGCACGAGCCGGGCGGGGACGAGCCCGTCTTCTCCGAGAGGGTGCGAGCTCGACCTCTCGACCGTCGAGCCCAGCCTGGCCGGCCCGTCGCGCCCCCAGGACCGCGTGCCCCTGGTCGAGAGCGGGCGGGCATTCCGCGAGGCCCTCGGCCACGAGCCGCGCCGGGCCCCCGCCCCGTCCGCGGGCGGTCGCCCGCTCGGTGACGGCGACGTGGTCATCGCGGCGATCACGAGCTGCACCAACACGTCGAACCCCCAGGTCCTCGTCGGCGCCGGGCTGGTGGCCCGCCGCGCGGTGGAGCGAGGCCTCACGGCCAAGCCCTGGGTCAAGACCTCGCTCGCGCCGGGATCCCGGGTGGTCGTGGACTACCTGGAGCGCGCCGGGCTGCTCGAGCCCCTCGAGAAGCTCGGCTTCTACCTGGTCGGATTCGGATGCACGACGTGCATCGGCAACTCCGGCCCCCTGCTTCCCGGGGTCTCCGAGGAGATCCGAGCCGCCGACCTCTCCGCGGCAGCGGTCCTCTCGGGGAACCGGAACTTCGAAGGGCGCATCCACGCCGACGTCCGGATGAACTACCTGGCGTCACCCCCGCTGGTGGTGGCCTTCGCCCTCACCGGCACCGTCGACATCGACCTCGCCACCCAGCCCCTCGGAACAGGATCCGACGGCTCGCCGGTCTTCCTGGCCGACGTGTGGCCCTCGTCGACCGAGGTGGCCGCGACCGTCCGGGAGGCGCTCGGGTCGGAAATGTTCCGCGAGCGCTACGCCTCGGTCTTCGAGGGCGACGAGCACTGGCAGCAGATCTCGGTCGCCGGAGGCCGGACCTTTGCGTGGCAGGACGGGTCCACCTACGTGCTCGCGCCGCCCTTCTTCGCCGGGATGTCGCTCGTCCCGGACCCGGTCAGCGACGTTCACGACGCCCGCGCGCTGGCGGTGCTGGGCGACTCGGTGACCACCGACCACATCTCGCCGGCGGGGTCCATCGGTCCCGACACACCGGCCGGTCGCTACCTGACGGAGCACGGCGTGGCGCGGGGCGACTTCAACTCCTACGGCGCGCGGCGCGGCAACCACGAGGTCATGATGCGGGGGACGTTCGCCAACATCCGGCTGCGCAACCGCCTCGCCCCCGGGACGGAGGGCGGGATCACGCGACATCTGCCCGACGGGGAGCAGATGACGATCTACGACGCCGCGATCCGCTACGCCGAGGAGGGCACCCCGCTCGTCGTGCTGGCCGGCAAGGAGTACGGCACCGGGTCCAGCCGTGACTGGGCGGCCAAGGGCACGCTGCTCCTCGGGGTGCGTGCCGTGCTGGCGGAGAGCTTCGAGCGCATCCACCGCTCCAACCTGGTCGGCATGGGCGTCCTGCCGCTGCAATTCCCGGCCGGCGAGTCGGTCGAGTCGCTGGGGCTGACCGGCGAGGAGCGCTTCACCATCGCCGGCCTCGAGGCGCTCAACCGCGGCGAGGTGCCCAAGGAGCTGACGGTGGTGGCCCGCCGCGACGACGGTGTGTCCGTCGAGGTGCCGGTGCGCGTACGGATCGACACCCCCATGGAGGCCGAGTACTTCCGCCACGGGGGGATCCTTCGCTACGTCCTGCGGCAGCTGGCGAGCTAGGCGTGCGCGGCGCCTAGCCGGTCACGACGGCCCGAAAGCCCTCGGCGGTCGAGCCCTCGGGCAGTCCGGCGGCCCGGGCCACCGACGTACCCCAGCTGCGCAGGCGATCCTCGATGGCAGCGGGGTCGGCGATCTGGCTCCGGTGGGATCGCAGGGCTTCGACCTTGCGAGGGAACGCCGCGGTGGTGTCGACAAAGAGGTTGGACTCGGGGCCGGCCATGAGCCACAGCTCGGGCACGACGTGGGGCTCCAAGCCCTCCTCGTCGCTCAGCTCCGGATGGATGAACGCGCTCCGAGCGTCGGGGTAGACCGCGCACACTGCGGCCTCCCCCACCGCCAGATGGTCGGGATGGCTGGCGAAGATGCGATCCCAGACCCTCTCCGGCGACTGGGTGATCACCCGTTGAGGGCGTACGCGGCGGATCACCCGGCTGATGTCCCGGCGCAACGCATGGTCAGCCTTGACGTGGCCGTCTGCATGCCCGAGAAAGGTCACGTCGGACACGCCGACCTGCGCCGCCGCCTCCCTCTGCTCCTTTTGGCGCAGGACGGGTAGATCCTGGCGGGAGATCCCGGGGTCCGCCTCGCCGGCATCACCGTTGGTGACGATGCAGTAGGACACCTCGATACCCGCATCGGTGAGGGTGGCGACGGTGCCCGCCGCCCCGAAGTCCACGTCGTCGGGGTGGGCCGTCACGACCAGCACCCGGCTGACCCCGTCACCGGGCGCCCAAACACGGGCGCCCGTGCCGAGCTCGCTCACGGGACCGAAACCCCGGTGGCCGGCTAGAGGACGCCCTCGGCGAGGGTGGGTTGCCAGGCCGCGAGGTCGGCCAGCCGCGGGTCGTTGGAGAACACCTCGACGATGGGCTCGCGCATCCCGACGTGCCGTTGCAGCGCCTCGACCTCGAGCACCTGGTTCCAAAGGGTCAGGGTGACCACGATCCCTTCCTGACCGGCCCTGGCCGTCCGGCCCGATCGGTGCAGGTAGGCCTTGTGGTCCTCCGGAGGGTCGTAGTGGATCACCACATCCACGCCCTCGATGTCCAGCCCCCGGGCCGCCACGTCGGTGGCCACGAGCACCGGAAGCCGGTCGTCGGTGAACTGGGAAAGGGCTCTCTCCCGGTGGTTCTGCCGAAGATCGCCGTGGATCGCCGCCGCCTTGACCCCCTCCTTGCGGAGGTTCTCGACGAGGCGATCGGCGCCTCGCTTCGTCCGGACGAAGACGAGCGTCTTGTCGTAGCTGCGCGCGATGGTCGCCGCCACCTTGACCTTGTCCATCTGGTGGACCTGGAGGAATCGGTGGAGCATGGCGGCCACGGTGGTCTGGGGGGAAGCGACCTCGTGACGCACGGGATCCCGCTGGTAGCGGTGGATGAGCCGGTCGACGGCCCCGTCCAGGGTGGCGGAGAAGAGGAGGGTCTGATGGGGGCGCTCCACCCGGCGGAGGACCCACTCGACCTGGGGCATGAAACCCATGTCGGCCATCCGATCGGCCTCGTCCAGGACCACCGTCTCGACGTCTGCGACGGAGACAAAGCCCCGCTCCCCCAGATCGATCAGCCGGCCCGGCGTGGCGATGACCACGTCGGCCCCGTGGCGGAGGGCCTTGATCTGGCGATCCATGTCCGACCCGCCGTAGACGGCCACGCTGCGCAGGTTGACGGCCTTGGCCAGCGGCGCCAGCACCTGGTGCACCTGGAGCGCGAGCTCCCTCGTGGGGACCAGGACCAGGCCGCGCACCGGGGCGGGGCCACCCGAATGGACGGGCCCGGCCGCCTCCACCTGGGCTGCCGTTCTCTGCAGGAGGGGGAGCCCGAAGGCCAGTGTCTTGCCGGACCCGGTCTTGGCCTTCCCCGACACGTCCCGACCCGACAGCGCATCGGCAATGGTCATCGCTTGGATCGGGAAGGCGGTGGTAATGCCCTGGTTGGCCAGGGTCTTTGCGAGCTCGAGACCCACGCCCAGGGATTCGAAGGTCTGGGCGGTCTCGTACACATCGCCGGCGGGGGCGCTCACATCCCCGCCAGCCACGCCGGCGTCGTCGCCGGCCAGGATGTCGACGGTCATGTCCTCTTTCTCGTGGCTCGCGGACCGCCCTCCGCGTTGACCCGGTGGGGCTGTCCCAGCAGGCACGGGCCATCGGGGATTTGATGCATCCGACACGGTCCCGACGGCCGGGCGAGCGGCCCGACATCCATAGGCTACCAGCCAGCACCGCCCAACAAGCGGAAAGGGCCAGCCCCTTTAGGTTCCCCAACCGGGGGCGACATCGGAGCCGACCGGCGCACCCGTCGAGCGTGAGTCCCGGAGTCCGGCCCGGCAGGACACGCCCCCGGTGTCCGACGCTCGCATATGGTTGTATGCCTGCAGGGATCGCAGGGTCGAGGAGCGGCGTCCGGCCTGGGGGGACGGCCGGGTCCATGGAAGAATTTTGATGTCCAAATGAGGTTTTCCATTTGGCTCATGTTGCTGAGGTCCCTCTGCCCGGTCTCGGCGGGAGAGATCGATTGGGTCGGCTCCGTCGTGAATCGAGCGACCTTGGTTCGTCAGAACCCGACGGACCCGGCGGCCCTGAGCGGCGACCCTCGGGCCCCGTCTCGCCACGCCTGCTGGCACAGCCACCCGCCGCCGCCCGAGGTCCACGGCTCCCCACGGCCCCCGGCCGTCTCTGACCAGGGCCTCTGCGGGCGGCCACCCCGTGTGCGGGTGGTTCTCGTGACACCCGACGGACAGGTATTGACGGCCTTGCTGTAGATACCGGCAGGACCTCAGGGGTCGGCGTGTCGCTCCGACCTGCGAGGTCGCAGCGACGATGAGGGGCGAACGGACACGCCCTCCAGCCCGCCCTCGGGCGATTACCTACCAGTCACTAAATCGTCGCGAAAGATACGTAAAATCAACTCTTGAGTATTTACACATCGGTTTGGTCAGCTTAGGATGCTCGGGTGCAGTTCGGGTGCAGGTCGGGTGCGGATCTGGTCCCGAGGGTGAGCGTCCCGCAGGTGGCGCCGCCGAATTCACGTTCTGGCGGGGTCGGCCCGGGTTGAGAGCGGCAGGGAGGCCTGGTCGCCCAGGACGCGGGGGCGGACCTCTCGTGACCACCAGGGGCGTGCGTCGGCTCGCCGAAACCCGTTGACCCTCGAAGACCCGTTGACCCCGATCACGAGGAGAGTCGTCACAATGGCCCGGGCCAACAACGTCACCGTGCTCTGTACCGACATGGTGGGCTGCATCGGGACGACGACGGCGAGCCAATCCCCCATCTCCGGCGAGATCGCCGAGGAGGTGCGCCGGGCCCACCTCTTGCTCCTCCGCCAGGCCATCGCCTCGAACGGTGGTGCCGAGGTCATGAGCCTCGACCACGGGGTGGTCGTGGTGTTCCCCTCGCCGCCCCCGGCCTTGGCCTGCGCCGTCGCCATGCAACAGGCGGTGGCCATGGAGCAGGGCGTCGATCCGGGCAACTGCCTCGGGCCCCACTCGATCGGGCTGCGCGTCGGGGTGAGCACTGGCCGGGCGCAGTCGCGGAGCGACGGGTATGGCGGTAGCCCGTTCGTGGAGGCGGCCGGGCTCTGTGCGATGGCCCTCCGAGGACAGATCCTGGCGGCGGAGGCGGTCCGCGAGACCCCCGGCAGCCGCCCGCCCCACCTCTTCGCCCCCCTGGGCAGGGTGCAACTCCAGGGCCTCCCGGCACCCACCGACATCCACGAGGTCGGTTGGGAACAGCTCGCCGGCGACACGACCGAGGGAGCCCCGGGATCGTGCGTCGCCCTGCCCGAGCGCCTGGCCCTCTCGTTGCCGACGAGAGTGGTCGGACGCAGCCTGCAGCTCGCCCGCCTCGAGCAGATGTACAAGCGCGTCGCCCTGGGAGAGGGCCGCGAGATCCTCCTCGTCTCCGGCGAGGCCGGCCAGGGCAAGTCCACCCTCGCCGCAGAGGCGGCGCGGCGGGCGGAGGGAGCGGCCGTGCTGTACGGGCGCGGCGACATCGATCGCGGCATCCCCTACCTGCCCTTTGTGGAAGCACTCGGCGACTATCTGGCAGAAGCCTCCGGCCAGGTCATCGCCGCCCTCTCCGAGGCCCACCGGACCGACCTGGTCCCGCTCGTGCCCATCCTCGACGGCGACCGACGCGACCGACCGACGCGACGGACGCGATGTCGCGATCGGGAGCGGATCGATTCGGGACGAGGGTGCCGGCGAATCCGAGCGCGATCGGCTCTACTCGGCGGTCGTGGCACTCCTCGAGCTGGCTGGAGCCTCGCAGCCCGTCGTGCTCGTGATGGACGACCTCCACCTGGCCGACGAGTCCAGCCTGCGGCTCCTCACCCACCTGGCCCGGCACACCGATCGGAGCCGGCTCCTCATCCTCGCCACCTACCGGGCCACGGACCTCTCGCTGACCCATCCCCTGACCGAGACCATCAAGGTGCTGCGCCAGGAACAGCGGGTGACGCGCATGGACCTGAAGGGCTGGGGCGACGACGACCTCATCGCCTACTTCGAGGCCAGGGCGGGGCACGACCTGAGAGGGGTGCGCCTGGCCCACGCGGTCTACCGCGCGACGCGGGGCAATCCGTTCTTCGTGACTGAGGTGGCGCGCAACCTGTGCGAGACCGGCATCGTCTTCCAGAGCCCGAGCGGGCGTTGGGAGAAGAGCGAGCACTTCGACGAGCTTTCGCTGCCCAACAGCGTGCAGGAGATCGTGGGTACCCGGGTGTCCCGCCTGGGCGAGCCGGCCAGGAAGCTCCTCTCGGCCGCCGCGGTCATGGGGCTGGAGTTCGACCGGAACCTCCTGGCGAGGACTGCCGACACCGCGGCCGAGGACGTGGACGACCAGCTGGCTCGTGCGGTCCGTGCGTTTTTCGTCCAGCGGGTCGCGGGGAACCCCTCGCGCTTCCGTTTCCAGCACGCGCTCGTGCGTGACACCCTCTACAGGGAGCTGCCGAGCCTGGAGCGGGCCCGGCTCCACCGCAAGGTCGGGGATGCGCTGGAGGAGCTCGGAGATGACGAGCGGCGGCAGCGCGCGGGGGAGATCGCCCATCACCGCTTCCGCGCCATCGTCACGCCCGCGCAGGTCGACCGGGCGATCGAGACCGCCCTGCGCGCCGGTCGGTTGGCGCTCGAATCGCTGGCCCCTGACGACGCGGCGCGCTGGTTCGCCGACGCCGTCGAGCTCGCGGACCCGCCCACGGAGAGCCGGAACGCTTGGAGGGTCGAGGCCCTCCGGGGACTCGGCATCGCGCAACGCCGGGCGTGAGGGGGCGGCGGTGTGCTTAGGTGATGGGCCGGATCGCCGAATCGGAAGGAGATGGCGTTGGCCAGGCTCGAAAAGGGTGACACGGCACCCGCGTTCACACTGCCCGATCAGGACGGCAAGCCCAAGTCGCTACCCGAGCTGACGGCCAAGGGTCCCGCGGTCGTCTACTTCTACCCGGCCGACGACACCCCAGGGTGCACCAAGGAAGCGTGCCAGTTCAATGACAACCTGCAGGCCTTTGCCCGAGCCAAGGTCAACGTGGTGGGGATCTCCCCCGACGGGCAGGCCAAGCATCAGCGATTCCGAGAGAAGTACGGGCTGAAGTTTCCCCTCCTCTCCGACGCCGAACACGCCGTCATGGAGTCCTACGGGGCGTGGGGCGAGAAGACCATGTACGGCAAGAAGACCGTCGGGGTGATCCGCTCCACCTTCATCGTCGGCCGGGACGGCAAGGTCACCCGAGCCTGGTACAACGTCCGTGCCGACGGCCACGCGGCAAAGGTCCTCGCAGAGCTCGAGACCTGAGGCCCCCTCCCGCGGCCTCCTCACACCTGGTGGAGGGGACACCACCAGGTGGAGCGACCGCCTATCCGGCCCCGAGCCAGGGCCGCGTGGTCCCGCGGACAGCGCCCCGCCGGTCGCCGTTCGGGCATCAGGTCTCCGAGGTGGGAACCGCCCCGGCGGATCAGCAGCCGGAGGGTCGACCGGATGCCGCGGTGCAGGCGCGCCTGCTCTCGAGCGCCGAGCCCGGCGCACGGGCGCAGCGGAGACAGGCCCACCCTCCAGAGGATCTCGTCGACCGCCAGGTTGCCGAGGCCGGCCAGACGTGACTGGTCGAGCAGGCGGGCCTTCAACGCCGGCCCGCCTCCCCGCCTGGCCGCAAGGGCCACCCGCAGCTGGGAGGCTTCCACCGTCAGGGCGTCCGGCCCCAACGCCTCCTCGTCGGGGTCGAGGATGATCCGGCCGAACCGTCGAGGATCCTGCAACGCGAGCCCTCCCCCGCCGGTGGTCTCGAGGCGGAAGCGGACCCAGCGGGGCGAGGGCTCGGGGGCCGTGTAGAGCAGGCGGTCGACCGCCCCTGCGCCGTCGAGCATCAAGAGGCCGGTCATCCCGAAGCGCACGCCCAAGGTGGGCTCGTCAGATCCCGAGCGGCCGTCGATCAGCAGCAGCTTTCCGCGGCGTCGAGCCCCGGTGAGCTCCGCGCCGACAAGGCGCTCGGTCAGGAGCCCGGCCGTGGTCCCCGCCCCGAGACAGAGGGGATCGGCCACGTCGACGCGGACGACCTTGCGCCCCACGGCGGCGGCGGCCAGGGTGCGGTAGGTCTCGACCTCGGGCAGCTCGGGCACGACGATCAGGTGCGCCGGCGCTGGATAGGGTGTCGAGCGTGCCTCCCGAGAAACCCCACTGGGCCCACCTGTTCCACGAGGTCGTCACCTCGGGACTGTGCACGGGCTGCAGCGCCTGCGTCATCGCCTGCCCCTACGACGTCCTCGGCTACGACGACACCGAGGGCCGTTACAAGCCGTTCCACGTCGCCGAGGAGGGTGGGGCGGCGGACTGCACCCACGGGGTCAAGGGCTGCACGCTGTGTACCCGGGCGTGCCCCCGGTTTCGCCGCTGGGAGCCCGAGGCGACACCTATCTCTTCGGTCGGGAGCGCGAGATCCACGAGGTGGCCGGCATCTCGGAGGAGATCGTGCTGGCACGCGCCACCGACCCCGAGCTCAACAGCACCGGGCAGGACGGCGGGCTCGTCTCGGCCCTTCTCATCTGGGCCCTCGAGCACGACCTCATCGACGCCGCCCTGGTCTCGGCGCTCGAGGGCGACGGCACGACCTGGAAGGCGGTCCCCGCGGTGGCCCGGACGCGCCAGGACGTGCTCGACACCGCCGGATCGCGCTACACGTACTCGGCCAACCCCCTCGCCTATGCCGAGGCGCTCGAGGGCGGTGCCGAGCGGATCGCCCTCGTCGGCATGGGCTGCCAGGCGTCGGCGCCACCGGTGATGGCGGCCCGCAAGGCGGGCAAGGTGGCACGGCGCTTCGCCCTCTCGATCGGCCTCCTGTGCTCCAAGACCTTCGACGACGCGATCTTCCCCGAGCTCTTCGAGGCCGCGCTACGGCCTCGCCCGCGAGCACATCGCCAAGATGAACATCAAGGGCGTCTTCCAGGTCTGGATGCGCGACGGCAGCTACCACGAGATCCCCCTCAAGGAGGCGCACGCCTTCACCCGGGAGGGGTGCAACACGTGCCCCGACTTCGCCGCCGAGCACGCCGACATCTCGACCGGTGGCATCGGCGCCTTCAACGACTGGACGCTCACCTTCATCCGGACCGAGCACGGTCGCGACATCTTTTCCAAACTCCTGGAGGCCGGGGGTGGTGGAGACTCGCCCGATCGACGACGACCCGGGGGCGCTCGTCCTGATGAGCCGGCTAAGCCGCATCAGCCGTCGGCGGTGGCCGGCGACCGCGGTGCCCATGCCCGGACGCCTTCCTGCGAAGGTCTAGCCACGGTCATCGAGCCCCGGGGCGCTCGGGCCCCAGGAGCGAGCGGGCGCGCTCGAACACGGCGTCGAACATCTCCTCGGTGAGCATGCCCGTGAAGGTGTTCTGCTGGCTCGGGTGGTACGAGGACAGCAGCCGGCGCCCGTCGTTCAACTCGTGCTCCACCAGGTGGGCGAAGCGCGGCCGGGGCCGGACGTCGAGCACGGTGGCGACCGTCCGCAACGCGAACCTGACCCAGCGCGACCAGGACACGCGCGTCGCGCAGCAGCTCGAGCTCGCGGGCGAGGAACGGACGGCAATTGTCGCAGCTCCTCGGGCGTCGGCTTGTTGGCCGGGGGGGCGCACCGGGCGGAGGCGGTGATCCACACGCCCTGCAGCGTCAGTCCGTCGCCGCGGGCCTCGCTCACGGGACGGTTGGCGAAACCCGCTCGCCACAGGGCACGGTACAGCCAGTCGCCCGAGCGGTCGCCGGTGAACATCCGGCCCGTGCGGTTGGCACCGTGGGCCGCCGGCGCCAGCCCGACCACCACAACGCCCGCTCGAGCATCGCCGCAGCCCGGCACGGGCCGCGCCCAGTAGTCCTCGGTGCGGGCGCCCCGCCGGGGGTGCTCCGCCACCTCTTGCCGCCAGGCCACGAGGCGCGGGCAACGCCGGCACGACTCGACCTCGGCTGCCAGAGCGTCCAACCCCGATCGTGCCAGCTCTGTCGCGGGGGCGGACATGGCGAGAGCCTACGATGACACGTCGTGGCCAACCTCCGACGAGCGAGCCCGCGTGCCGGAAGGGGCGGCCGCGCGGCTGTTGGTGGCACCCTGGTGCTCCTCGTCCGGCACGGCACCACCCCGACGACCGGCAAGTTGCTCCCCGGACGGTTGCCCGGCCTCCAGCTCTCCGAGCAGGGCCGGGCACAGGCCGAGCGGGTCGCCGAGCGCATCGGCGAGCTGGGTCGACCACCCACCGCGGTCTACGCGTCTCCCCTCGAGCGGACCCGGGAGACCGCCGCACCGATCGCGCGACGCCTCGGCCTGCGGGTGCGCAATTTCAACGGGCTCTTGGAGTGCGACATCGGCACTTGGTCCGGCAAGTCCCTGCGCCAGCTGGCCCGCACCAAGGAATGGGCTCAGGTGCGAGGGTGGCCGAGCGGGTTTCGCTTTCCCGGCGGCGAATCCTTCGCCGACATCTCGGTGCGCGCCTACCAGGCGACGCTCGAGCTTGTCGAGCGGCACCCGGGGGAGACGATCGTCGCCGTCTCGCACGCCGACCCGATCAAGGCGATCGTGGCCTCTGCGGCGGGCGTGCCCCTCGACCTGTTCCAGCGCCTGGTGATCTCCCCCTGCTCGGTGACCGCGCTCGGCTTCGGGTCCCAGGGGCCCGTGGTGCTCAGCGTCAACTCCACCGCCTCGCTCGGGGAGCTGGTCCCCTCATGAGCGACAGGGCCACCGATGGCTGACGAGCTCGACCTGCCCGCCCCGGAGCGGTTCACCATCGGGACCGAGGGACCGGTCGGCCAGCGGCTGTTCCTGCTGCAATGCCGACAGGGCCCCCGGCTCCTGACCGTCAAGATCGAGAAGCAGCAGGTGGCCGTTCTCGCCAGCTACCTCGCCCGGATCGTGCGGGAGCTCGGGAGCCCCGAGACGCTCGCCGACGACCTCGACCTGGAGGAGGTCGCGGACTTCGACTGGATCTGCGGGACGATCGGCGTCTCCTACGACGAGGACCTCAACCGGGTGATGGTCGTGCTCGAAGAGCTGGTGGAGGAGGGCGAGGACCCCACGGTGGCTCGCGTCGCGGTCACGCCCGAGCAGGCCGGGCGGTTCGCCGTGAGGGCCACGGGCCTGATCGAGGCCGGCCGTCCAGCCTGCCCGCTGTGCGGGCTGCCGCTCGACCCCTCGGGCCACAACTGCCCGAGAACCAACGGCCACCGGCCGCCGGTGACCTGAGACGACCGTGGCGCAAGCCGGATCGCCATCGAGCCGGGCGCCCCAAGGTGCACCGGAGGACGTGACCGAGGTCCTCGTGCGCGGCGAGATGGAGGTGGTGGGGCGGTTTGCCGGGAGCTCCAACGCCACCCTGCTCGTCACGTGCACCGCGGACGGCGTCGAGGTCCCGGCCGTCTACAAGCCGCGGCGGGGTGAGCGACCTCTCTGGGACTTCTCCCCGGGCCTCGACCGGCGGGAGGTTGCCGCCTACCACCTCGCCCGGGCACTCGGCTGGCCCATCGTGCCCGTCACGGTCCAGCGCCAGGAGGGGCCCTTTGGGCCGGGTTCGGTCCAGCACTACCGGGAGGACGACGGCGAGTCCCACTACTTCACCCTGCGCGAGGAGCCGGGGCGTCAACGGGTCCTCCAGCAGATCGCCGTGCTGGACGTGCTGGCCAACAACGCCGATCGCAAGAGCGGGCACGTGATCCTCTCCTCGGGGAGGGTGTGGGCCATCGACCACGGCCTGTGCTTTCACGAAGAGCCCAAGCTCCGGACGGTGATCTGGGACTACGCGGGCGAGCAGGTCCCCGGATCCCTTCTCGAGGACGTGCGGCGGGCCTGCCGCGAGCTACCGGGGGACCTCGTCTCGCTCCTCGATCCGGCCGAGGACGCAGCCCTGCGCCGCCGGGCGAGCCGGCTGCTCCGGGCCAAGTGCTTCCCCCAGCCGGTGGACCGGGGGGGCTGGCCGCCCTACCCCTGGCCCATGGTCTGAGGACGGACGAACCTCGTCAGCTGCGGGACTGGAGCGCCTCGATCAGGGCCGGCAGCACCTTGTGCAGGTCCCCCACGATCCCGAGGTCGGCCACCGAGAAGATCGGGGCGTCAGGGTCCTTGTTGACCGCGATGATGTTCTTGGAACCCTTCATGCCGACCAGATGCTGGGTGGCACCCGAGATCCCCATGGCCAGGTAGATGTTCGGCTTGACCGTCTTGCCCGTCTGCCCGACCTGGTGCGAGTAGGGCACCCAACCGGCGTCGACGATGGCACGGCTGGCCCCCGCCGCCCCGTTGAGCAGCTTGGCCAGCTTCTCGATGAGCTCGTAATGCTCGGCCCCGCCGAGGCCCCGGCCGCCCGACACCACCACGGCCGCCTCGTCCAGGCTCGGTCCGCTGCGCTCCTCGACGTGGCGGGCACCGATCCTGGCGGCGTTGGTCGCGCCGAGGTCGGGCACGGGAGCCGCGACCACGTTGGCCGGAGCCCCGCCCGACGGCTCAGCGGCGAAGGACTTGGCCCGGACGACGTAGATGCCCGGGGTCCCGCCCGTGAACCGGGCGGTCACGAGCTGCTCCCCGCCGAAGATGGCGTGCTCGGTCCGAAGTCCCCCGTCGTCGCCGATCCCCACCACGTTCGTGAGCACCGGAAGGTCGAGCTTGGCAGACAGGCGCCCGGCCACGTCCCGGCCGTCGTAGGTGGCGGGGATGAAGATCGCGTCCGGGCGATTGCCCGACTCCACCAGCGACGCGATGGCGCCGGCGACGGGTGCGCCGGGCAGCGCGTCCCCGAGGTCACCCACGTCGTAGACGGTCGTTGCCCCGTACTCCCCGACGGTGCCGGCGAGGGAGGCGGTGTCGGCGCCCCAGGACACGGCCTCGACCGTGCCCGCGAGCCCGCGCGCCGCGGTCAGGAGCTCGAGCGAGACGGGCACCGGCCCCGAGCTGGTCGGTTCGGCGAGAACCCAGATTTTTTCGATCGACATGGTCCTCGTGCTCCTCAGATGACCTTGGCTTCTTCGAGAAAGGAGATGATGCGCCGGAACCCGTCGCCGTCGTCCTCGACGATCTCGCCCCCGCCCCGCTCTTCGGCCTTGCGCACGTCGACGATCTCCTGGCGGGAGCCGCCGGAGCCCACCTCGGAGGCGTCGATGCCGAGGTCGCCGACGCTCAGGGTCTCGATGGGCTTGGACTTGGCGGCCATGATGCCCTTAAACGACGGGTAGCGGGGCTCGACGACCCCTGCGGTCACCGTCACGACGGCCGGGAGCGGGCTCTCGACCTCGTCGTAACCGGCTTCGGTCTGACGGTCGACCTTGACGGTCGAGCCCTCGACCGCCACCTTCTTGGCGAAGGTGACCGAGGGCATCCCGAGGAGCTCGGCGACCTGTACCGGCGTCGTGCCGGTGTAGCCATCGGTCGACTCGGTCGCCGTGAGCACCAGGTCGGGCTCCACCCGCCGGATGGCGGCCGCCAGTACCTTGGCCGTGCCCAGCGCGTCGGTCCCGGCGAGGGCCTCGTCGCTCACCAAGACGGCCTTGGCCGCGCCCATGGCCAGGGCGGTCCGCAGGCCGGAGGTCTCGCCGTTGGGCACCATCGACAGCAGGATCACGTCGCCTCCACCGGCGGCGTCCACCAGCTGCAGCCCCATCTCGACGCCGTAGGAGTCGGAGTCGTCGAGGATGAGCTTGCCGCTCCGGTCGAGGGTGTGGGTATTGGGATCCAGGGACGACGGAGCGGCCGGATCGGGGATCTGTTTTACGCAGACGACGACGTTCATAGCCGGGCCATTCTTGACGACGAGGCGACGTCCCGCCATTCCGGGTACTCGCGCCGCGGATCGGAAGAGCCCACCGCGCCCTCCGTCGGGGCCCGCCCGGACCTGCGGACCAGGTCCATCGCCACGGCGACCTCGTCGGTGATCACCGCATCGACGCCGAGGTCGGCCATCCGGCAGAGATCGGAGGCACCCCGGACGGTCCACACGTGGACCGAGAGTCCGAGGTCTCGGGCGGTGTGCACCGTCCCCCGGTCGACGCCGACGAAATAGGGATGAACCGCCTGGTAGCCGCGGTGGGCGGCCTCCGGGATGACCGATTCGTGCGGGGCCAACGGCCCAAGCAGCCAGCCCACCGGCAGGTGCGGGGCGCAGGAACGCACGGCGTCGATCGTGCGGTCGCAAAACGAGGACACCACGACGCTCCCATCGTGGCCCGCCTCGTCGATCACCCGCACGGTGTCCCGGGCGATCGCATGGTCTGCCTCGTAGCCGGGCTCCCAGCGAAAATTCTTGATCTCGACGTTGACCGAAAGCCCCCGGCACGCCGTGAGCGCCTGGGCCAGGGTCGGCACGTAGGCCGGGAGCCGCATGAGCGACAGCTCCGCGACGGGCCCCACACCCTCGACAACCGGGTCATGGTGGACGACCAGGTCGCCCTCGGCACTGCGGCGCACATCGAGCTCGACGGCGTGGGCCCCGAGCCGCCGGGCGGAGGAAAAGGCCTCGATGGTGTTCTCGATGGCCGGCCCACAGACCCCGCGATGGGCCCAGACCGCGGTCATCGGGTGCTGCCGACGTGCATCTCGCTCCCCTCGGACCACCGATAGGAGGGGTACATCAGGCTTCCTGTGCAGCCTAACGTCCCACGTCACGGCGTCCAAGGACCCCGATCAGAAGAGAAGAGCTCCTTGCACAGAGGGTCGTTCGCCGATATCGTGGCTTCGCTTGGTTTTTCCGTGACGGCCACTTTCGAGGGCCGAACCATGTGAAAATATTCACAAGTGCTTCGGAGGAGTGACATGGCGCTCATGTGGAACCGGACGGTCGACTGGGACGCGGGTGACTGGCGTCGGGTCGCTGCGTGTAAGGACACCGAGCCCGATCTCTTCTTCCCCGTCGGCACGACGGGGCCCGCCCTCGACCAGATAGAGGCGGCCAAGCGGGTCTGCCGCTCGTGCGAGGCCCAGGAGCCCTGCCTCGACTTCGCCCTCGCCACCAACCAGGAGTCCGGCGTCTGGGGCGGAACCTCCGAAGAGGAGCGCCGCAAGCTTCGTCGTGCGTGGCTGGCGGCCCGTCGCCGAGCCGCATCCTGACGGCCCGTCGCTCGTCGGTCATCCAGAAGCCGCTCAGTCGGGCCACCCGCCCCAAGCGGCGCTGAGGCTCAGTTCTCCGGTTCGATCGTCGGGGAGCGCTCGGCGGCGACGGCCCGGGCGAGGGCCTCGCACTCGGGGTTCCCGGTCAACGCGGCGAGGAACGACTCCCGGTCGAGCCGCCACACCCTGCTGTCCTCCTCGGCGCGGACGGTCGCCGTACGGGGCGAGTCGAACAGCAGGGCGATCTCTCCAAAGGTGTCGCCCTCGCCAAGCGACCCTACGGACCGTCCGTCGGTGAGGACGTCGAAGGAGCCGGACTCCACGATGAAGAAGTCGTCCCCCCGCTCGCCCTGTCGGATCACGGGCTCCCCGGAGGCGACGGCGAGCGGGACGAGCTCTCGTGCGAGGTGGGACCGCACCGCGACCGGAAGGGGGCGGAAGAGCTCGGGCATCTCGATGACCTTGCGCTGCTCGGCTCCCGCGAGGTCCGTGCGGTCGACCTCGGGGAGGCGCAGGATAACCAGTCCCGTCGCCGCAAGGGCCAGGATCCCGGTGAACAGCAGCGTGACGCGGATGCCGAGCCACACGTCCAGGCCGGCCGCAACGATGCCGCTCAGTCCCGTCGCGGCGAAGTTCATCAACCCGGTCACCCCGACCACCGCGCCGAGTGATGCGGTCGGGACGGTCCGCTGCAGCAACGAGTGGGAGGCGACCGTCTGCATGGCGATGCCCACGCCGAACCCGGCAAGGACCAGGAGGGTGACAACGAGGTAAGGGGCGCCGGCGACGACGACGGGCCCGATCGCGGAGAGGAAGAGACCGGCCGCGAGGTAGGGCGTGAGCCGCTGGCGGTGGGCGAAGGACAGGCTGAAGACGCCGCCGATCAGCCCTCCTACCCCGACGGCGGAGACGAGGAGGGGCGTACCGCTCGGTCCGAGGTGCAGCAGGCTGGAGGAGAGGCTGCTCGCAAAGGCCTGGGCCATGCCCGCCAGCAGGACGGGCAAGGCGAACGCCAGGACGACATCGCGCGGTCCCCTGGCCCCCCGCAAGTAGTCCACCCCGGCGAGGAGCCGGCGCAGGAAGGAGGCCGGGCCCGGGGCCTCCGCTCCGGACTGGAGCTTGGTGTTGACGCCGCGGACGCTGAGGACGAGCAGCGCGCCACCGGCCCACAGCACGGTCACGGCCACGAAGATGGCGCTCGGGCCCGACCACTTGAGGAGGATCACGTCCAAGACGCCGCCGACGACGATCCCGCCGACCTCTTGCATGGAGCTCAGCGCATTGGCGGCCACGAGCTGCGCGGGAGAGTCGGCGAGCCACGGCAGGATGGCGTATTGAATGGAGTACGGAGCGGCGGCACCCGCGCCTTCGAGGGCGGCGGCGGCGTAAAGGAACGCCGCCGGGCCGTGCCCGGCAAAGACCGCCACGCCGGCGAGGCCCGCCATGGCGCGCACTCCGTAACCGAGCGCCAGGACCCGTTCCCTCCGCCACCGCTCGGAGAGCGCGGCGACTCCCGGCGACGCGAGCGCGCCGACGACGCTGCGTACGAGGATGACCAGTCCGGGTCCGGCCGGCCCGATCCGCTGGTAGGTGAGGACCAGGAGGAGCGAGACAAAGGCCGTCCCCCCCGAGATGGCTGTGCCGTAGGCGAGCACGATGTTGCGGAGCCGAGGGTTGCGAAAAGTCCCGAGGAAGAGCGCGAGCGAGCCCTCGTGACCTTCTCCCACGGGCGACTTCGCCCCGTCTGCCCCTCGCCGTGCCGACTCCGGTGGGTCTCCCTCCCCGCCCACCGGCGAGAGCCTATCGGCACCTATCGGTCGACGCCCTGGGCGATGAAGCCTTCGCGGCGCTGCCTGGCCGCGCCAGACCACGTGTCCGGCCTGCGGCCGGGAGGGTCGCGCGAAGTAGCGTGCGGTGAGCATGCGTCGCCTCGACCACCTGAGCCGTGTTGACGCCCAGGAGTTTCACCTCAATCCGCCATCGATCATGTCGGGCCTTCTTCGGTGCCGCCCTCGCCTCGACGGCTCGGTGCCGACGGCCGAGGAGATCATCACGCACGCGGGTGACCTGATCCTCCGGCGCCAGCCGGACGGAGCAATGAGGGCGTGCCGCCAAAGGATCCGCCGTGTCCCCGCCGACCTGGCCCGTCCCTACCGGGAGGACGATCCCGAGTTTGACGTCCGCAACCACATCTCGGTCTATCCGGCATCGGCTCCGATATCGGCCGACTCCGTCGGCGAGCTTTTGGTGGAAGCGCTCGGCGTTCCGTTGGACCCCGAGCGACCGCTCTGGCGCATCCAGATCGTCGAATCGTTCACGGACGGCACGTTTGGCCTTCTCTGCACGTACCACCATGCCGTGGCCGACGGCACCGCCGCGATGGGCGCGATCGTCGCCATGACCCTCGGATTGACGCCGGACCTCCCGGTGCCGGAAACCAACCGCGACGCGTGGGCGCCGGAGGCGCCGCACTCGCAGTACGAGGCCGTAGCGGACGGGGTGGCCTGTCGAGTGGCGTCATTGCGAACGGGCTGGCGAGGAGCCCGGCGCGCCGTCCGGCGGCTCAGCATCGAGAGCGTGGCGGGCGGCGTGGCGCGCGTCACCACGTACCTCCACCACTCGCCCCCGCCCCCCGTCGGCACTCGGTTCCGGAGACATATGCCCGCGGAAGGTACGCGAGATCGAGCGCACGAGCTCGAGTTCTCTCTCCTCGACCTCCGCCTCACCACCCGAGCGCTGGGTGCCACCATCAACGAGTTGTTCCTCGCCGGCATCGCCTGCGCCTGGCCGGTCGTGGAGCCGGAGGCTTCCTGCGTCTGGGTGCGGCTCCCGGTCGACCGGCGCGAGGCGGGGGACACGTCGCTCACGAACAAGGTCGGCTTCGCGCTCACCGGCATCCCCTCGAGACTCGATCCGCTCTCGACGCTGCGCGCGGCACAGGCCGAGTCCGCCCGCGTCAAGCGCGAGGATCAGAGCAGGGCCCTGGAGGACCTCGTACGGGTGCGATCGCTACTGCCCGCCTCCTGGCTGCGGGATCGTCTCGGGCGCTTCGACGATCCCGACGTGGTCCTCTCCAACATGCCGGGCGTCCCGTTCCCGTTGTATTGCCAGGGTGCCCCGCTCCTCTATGGCGTGGGCACGTCGACCCTCGTCGCCGGATGGGGAAAGCTGACCATCTGCACGTTCTCGGATACCGTCAACGGGACGCTCATCGAGGGCTCCGGACCAGAAGGACCGGGCGCGGCGTTTCTCGAGGCCTTTTGCGACACCGTCACGGAGCTCGGCCGGCTCGCCAGGATTCGTAGCCTGCTGGCCCGGCAACGTCAGCTCGTTGCACTGGCCCCGCGCCACCTCGACCAGTTGACGCTCGGCGCCACGACGGTGACCGTCGATCAACGGGACCCGATCGTGTCGGTCGGGGAGCCGGCGGATGCCTTCTACGTCGTTGCGAGCGGCCTCGCACGGGCCGTCGTCGGACCAGCGGGAAACGGTCGGTCCGTGGGCGAGGGCGGGGACGGCGCCGGGGCCGCAGGGCCCGCGTTCTACCGCGTGGGCGAGTCCTTCGGAGAGGTCGGCGTCTTTCGCGGCGGGGTCCGACGGGCTACCGTCGTCGCCGAGCAGCGGACCGAGCTCCTCCGGATCGACGGCGGCGCATTGCTCTCGGTCTTCGGCAAGGACCCGCTCGACGCAGCACCGCTCCAGTCGACGATCGACGAGTACCTCGGGGCCGGATGACCGTCACGGGCGACGTCGGGGGTGAGGCTCGGACCAGATGAGCCGCCGCAGGCGCCTCAGCCGTATCGACGCGTCGTACCTCACCGGGGACGCCCCGTACCTGGCCGTCGGCTGGTTTCGGTTCGCGCAGCGACCGGACGGCTCGGTGCCCGACCTCGAGGAGATCATCGCCCATGCGAACGGCGTGCTCCTGAGCCCCGACGCGCCGGAATCGGTGCGGTCGTCTCGGCTGAGGGTGCGGCACGTCCCCGGCGCCCTGGGGCTCCCGTACCTGGAGGAGGACCCCGACTTCGACATCCGCAACCACTTCTCGGCGCATGCGGCCGGCCTTCCCTTCCCGCTCGAGGAGGTGGGGCAGCTGATGGTCGACGCGCTGGCCCGCCCCCTCGATCCCGATCGGCCACCGTGGCGAGTCGAGATCGTCGAAGCGATCGATGACGGGACCTTTGGCCTCCTTGCGACCTACGACCACACGATGGCCGACGGGTTCATCGGGGCCGCGGCATTCGCGCTCATGACCCTCGGGTTGACGCCAGAGGTGGTCGATCCGCCACCCGTGGCCGATCCGTGGGCGCCGGCGCGTCCGACCTCCCCGCTCCGCGCGATCGGCGAGGCTCTCGCGGATCGTGCCGCCTCGGCGGGGGACGCCGCAGCGCGGATGGTTCGGGCATCGAGCCGGGGCGGGATGCGGAACCGCGTGCGGGCCCTCTCGGGACACGTCGCCGGTCTCGCCTCGTACCTGCACGCGCGGCCCCCTCCGCCGGCCAGGCCCCGCGACCGGAAGGACACCCTGGTCAGCCGGCGCACCAGCCGCGTCCACACACACCGCTACTCCCTTCTCGACCTCCGCCTCGCCTCGCGCGCCCTCGGAGCTACCGTCAACGAGCTCCTTCTCGCCGCCGTGGCCACCGCATGGCCGGCCGTCGACCCGGGCTCACGCGGCGTCTGGGTGTGCGTGCCGGTCCGCCTGGGCGACTCGAGCGAAAGGGAGATCACGAACGCGCTCGGCTACGTCGTGTTGCAGATCCCTCGAGGAGCCGACGCCCTCAAGACCCTGCGGACCGCGCAGGCCGAGTCGGCCCGGGTCAAGCGCGAGCGCCAGAGCCGGGCACTGTCGGACCTCGTTCGCATCCGGTCCTGGATGCCCGGCTCCTGGCAACGGACCCATCTCGGACGCTACGACGACCCGGACATCGTCTTGTCGAACCTGCCGGCGTTTCCCTTCCAGCCCTACTGCCAAGGGGGCGAGCTACGCCAGGCGCTGCTCACCTCGCCACTCGCCTACGGCTGGGGAAAGCTGACCTTCTGCACGTTCGGCGACACGGTGCACGGAACGCTGATCGAGGACTCGGGCGTGGGCGGGCCCGGCGAGAGGTTCGACCAGACGTTCCGGTCCGGCATCGAGGAGCTGTGCCGGCTGGGCGAGGCCCGCAGCCTCGTCGCGAGGCAGCGTCAACTCGTCGCGCTCTCCCCCGCCGACATCGACGAGCTGACCCGCTCGGCGACGACCGTCACATGCGACAGCGGAACGGTCATCGTGTCCGAAGGCGAGCCGGCGGATGCCCTCTACATCGTGAGGAGCGGTCTCGTTCGGGCCGAGCCGCGTGGTGCGACGCCGGTCTCGTATCGGCCGGGCGAGTCCTTTGGGGAGGCCGGCGTCTTCGGTGGCGGCGTCCGGAGGGCCACCGTCACCGCCGAGCGGCGAACCGACCTGCTACGGATCGACGGCGTCGCGTTGCTCGCAGTCGTCGGCAAGGACCCGCTCAACGCCGTGCCCGTCGAGGCGGTCATCGAGGAGTACGACGACGTGGTCGGCGCGCCGTGACGTCGGAGGATCCCATCGTGCGGGTCCAGCGGCTGAGCCGTGCCGACACGGACCTCCTCGGCAAGGACCCGCAGTTCCTGACCGGCGGGCTCATACGCTTCCGGCCCCGGGCGGACGGCTCGGTGCCCACCCCCGACGAGATCATCGACTACGCCGGCCACCAGATCACCAGGCGCGACGCTCCCCCTGCGCTGCGCAACTGCCGCCAGAGGATCCGGCGGGTCCCCGGCGGTCTCGGGCGGCCCTACTGGGAGGACGACCCCGACTTTGACGTCCGCAACCACTTCTCGGTCTTTCCCATCACCTCACCCATCCCCGTCGCCCAGGCGGGCCGGCTGCTCAACGACGAGATGTGCCGCCCCCTCGACCCGGCGCGCTCCCTGTGGCGGCTCCAGGTCATCGAGTCCTTTGACGACGGCTCGTTCGGGTTGGTCGGCAGCTACCACCACGCGGCCGCCGACGGGATCTCCGGTATCGCCGGCTTCGTGCTGATGGCCTTTGGTTTCACACCCGAGATCCCGGAGGTCGATCCGGACGTCGAACGATGGCCCCCCCGTGCGCCACGCTCGGCGATACGAGCCGTCCGGGAGGCCGTCGGGGACCGGCTCGCCACCGTGCCGGCACGACTGCAACGTGTCCGCCGGGTCATCCGTGCCGCCGGTGCCGACCAGGCGACGGCGGCGATCGCCCGAGTCGCCGCGTACCTGGAGGACGTGCCGCCGCCGCCGGCGAGCCGCCGGGACCGCCACGACAGCTGGGCCAACCGGCGAGCCTCCCGCCTGCACGTGTACCGATTCCCCCTCCTCGAGCTCCGGCTGGCCTCCCGCTCGCTCGGGGCCACCATCAACGAGCTCCTCCTCTCGGCCATCGCCACCGCCTGGCCGACGGTGGAGCCCGCGGCGCCCGTCCTCTGGGCCCGCGTGCCGGTGAGCTCGCGGGGATCCGGCGACACGACGATCACGAACAGGGTCGACCACTCGCTCGTCCGCGTCCCGTGCGGGCTCGACCCCCTGGCGACCCTGCGGGGCGCCCAGGCCGACTCCGGCCGGGTCAAGCACGAGGACCAGGGGCGGGCCCTCGCCGACCTCGGGAGGATCCGCTGGGCCCTGCCCGCGGCCTGGCAACGCAGCGAGCTCGGCCGCTACGACAACCCCGACATCATCCTCTCGAACATGTCGGGCCATCCGTTCCCCCTCTACTGCCAGGGAGGGATGCTCTGCGACGCCCTGGTGACCTCGAGGCTGGCCGACGGGTGGGGCAAGTTCACGTTCTGCACCTTCGCCGACACCGTCTACGGCACCCTCGTCGAGGACTCGGGTCCGGCGGGCCCCGGCCCGGCGTTCGACCGGGCGTTCCGGGAGGCGGTGAGCGACCTGTGCCGAGTGGCCGAGGTTCGCGGCCTGCTGGCGCGCCAACGCCAGCTCGTCGCGCTCTCGCCCGCCGACCTCGACGAGCTGACCCGCTCGGCGGGCCTCGTGAGCTACCCGACGGGAGAGGTCGTCGTGGCCGCCGGAGACCCGGCCGACGCCCTGTACGTCGTCAAGGACGGGACGGCCGTCGCCACCGTCGACGGCGAACCCGCCGCGACCTACCGGGCCGGGGAGTCCTTTGGCGAGGTCGGCGTCTTTCGCTCGGGGATCCGCCAGGCGACGGTCACCACCGAGCGGCCGACCGAGCTGGTCCGCCTCGACCGAGCCACGCTGCTCCGCGTGTTTCGGGACGATCTGGTCAGCCTCGCGCCCGTCCAGGCGATCATCGACGACTACGAGGTCCCGCGGGTCAACCCGTGAGATCGACGCCCTGGCTCGGAACCCGGATCCTCGCCCGGGTCCCGCCGCCGGACTCCGGTGGGAGGCTCTCCATGGAGATCGAACCGCCCAGCTGGCTCTGCACCAGGTCGCGGACGATCGAGAGCCCCAGGCTGGTCCGCTTCTCCAGGTCGAATTCGTCCGGAAGCCCACGACCGTCGTCGATGACCTCGACGCACAGGTCGCCGGCCGCGACCCCGAGCACGATCCGCACGTGCCCCTTGGTTGCCCCGCCAGCGGGCCGGCCGTTGGGCTGACCCCCGGTGGCGCCGGACCTGGCCTCGAGCTCACCGCTCGCCGTGGCCTCCGGCTCGAACGCATGCTCTACGGCGTTTTGCAGGAGCTCGGCGAGCGTGACCGAGAGGGGGGTGGCCACCTCGGCCGGGACGGCACCGAGGTCGCCCGACACCGTGATCTCGATGGGGAGCCCCACCACGGAGTCCTCCGCCATCTGCACCAGGGCTTCGACGATCTCGTCGAAGGGGACCTGGTCCGCCGGCTCTCGGGAGAGGATCTCGTGGACGACGGCGATGGAGCGCACCCGGCGTTCGGCCTCTCTCAGCTCCTCTCGTCCTCCTCCACGCTTGGCCCGGCGCGCCTGGAGGCTCAGCAGGGACGAGATGGTCTGGAGGTTGTTCTTGACGCGGTGGTGGACCTCGCGGATGGCGGCATCCTTGGAGAGCAGCAGCCGGTCGAGCCGGCGGACGTCGGTCACGTCACGCAGCAGGATCACCGCTCCCGTGACCGTCCCCCGAGCGAGCAGGGGGATGCAGTGCACCAGCACCATCACGTCGGGGCGCCGCTCCACCTCCTCCACCACCGGCCGACCCGTGGCGAGCGCCCATTCGATGGCCGATTCCTCGACGCCCAGCGCAGTGAACGTCTCCCCCTCGGGGTCGGCGAACACGCCCATGCGGTGAAAGGCGTTGATGGCGTTGGGCGAGGCAAACTCGACCCTGCTCTGCGCGTCGACCAACACGAAGCCGTCGCCCACACGCGGCGTCTCCTCCGTGCCCACGTCCTCGCCGGGGAAGGGGAACTCGGACTCGGCCACCATCGTGGCCAGCCGTGCAAAGACCCGGAGGTAGGTCCGCTCGTAGAGGCTGGCCGGCAGGCTCGCGGTGGGCGAGAGGCGCACGAGCACGGCCACCACCCGCTGGCGGAACCGCACCGGGATGCTCTCCAGGTCGACCAGCTGGGTGGTCACCGAGAGGTTCACGGTCCCTCGCCGGATGTCGCCGAGGAGCAGGGTCTGCACGGGGACGATCCACTCGGACTCGGGCACCGTCGTGCCAACCAGGTCGTCCTCGAGCAGCGTGGGCCGGTTGTTCGGACGCATCTGGCCGAGCACGAGCATGTGCTGTCCGCGGTCGCCGTAGGAGGCGCCCGGCCCGCCGAGCCCGGTGGGACCCTGCGCCACGCGGAGGCTCGGCGCGCCCGGCGCCCGCGGGGCCCCACGGCGACGCGAACCCGCGGCGACCGTCCCCGGTCGGCACGGCACGAGCAGGAGGAGGTCGGAGAACGAGAGGTCTGCGAGAACGCCCCATGAGCCGAGCAGGCGCTGCAGGTGACCGAGCTCGGCGGGCGAGAGCTCGGCATGGAGGGAGGCCAGCTCGCTGGCAGGGGTTGCCATCAGGCGGGACCGCCGCTGCGGCCAGGCCGCGCGGAAGCGGGCTCCTCGGTCCGCCCCGCGCCGACGGGCACCGGATGGGGCCGGCGCCCCCGGTAGCCCTGCAGGGTGTCCACCCCAACGTCCCGTAGGAGGAGGCGCAGGTCGGACGCACGATCGGCCACCCGGCTCAGCCCGTGGGCGTCGGATGCGGTCGTGAGCGGCACACCTCTTCTTACGAAGCGCCGGAGGAGCGGGATCGCCGGGTACTGCTCCCCGATCGGCTTGGTCCAGCCTGCGGACGAGACCTCGGCCGCCATGCCGGAGCCCGACGCGGCCTCGGCGATCCGGTCCCACCACTCGTCGGGAGCGTCGGGTACCCGCCCCGTCAACTTGATGAGGTCCGGGTGCGCGAGCACGTCGCAGGCCCCGCTGGCGGCCAGCTCCTCGAGGTTGGCGGTGTAGGCGTCCCAGCAGCTGTCGACGCGGCGCGCCGTCCACTCGTGGATCGCCGCCGGATCCCCGAGGTGGTCGAACAACCATCCTCCGATCCAGTGGACGGAGCCGAGCAGGACGTCGAACGGGTAGCCGGAGAGGAGCGCAGCCACCTTGTCCATGCGACCCCGGTAGTGGTCGACCTCGAGGCCGAGCACGACCGGGAGCCCCGCCGCCTTGGCCTCGAGCACGCACCCGACGTAGTCGTCGAGGTCGGCGCGGGCGTGGAAGCGCCAGTACTCGGCCGCCGAGTGGCGCAGGGCGGGATCCGGCTCATCCTGTTCCCAGAAGCCCCCCAGCAGACTGTCCGCCTGCCGGAACCGGAAGAGATGCTCCGTCACGGCGATCTCCGCGACACCTGCGGCCTGCGCCGCCTCGCAGTAGGAGCCGAGCTGCTCGAGGCTGAGCGGAGTCTCCCGCTGGGTGTGGGGCCAGAGGTGGAGGTGGTAGTCGAGCACGACACCGACAGCATTACACCCCCAAGGTGGTCGGCAGCACGCCCGCGACACGCTCAGTGCCAGATGCGCCCACCGAGGTCGAGGAGGCCTCGCATGTCGGTCACGTCGTGGTCGAAGAAGGGCACCGACGCCACCACCTCCGGGGCGATCGCGAGCTCGGCCTGCTGCTTGGCCTCGCGACGGGCCACGACCGCGAAGTTCGCGAAGCTCTCCGATACCTCCCGCAGGACCCGCTCGGTGAGCTGCGGATCGGTGGGCAACTTGGCGGCCAGCTGCGCGGAGAGCTCCCCCATGTGCTCCGCGACTCGGCCGGCGTTCCGGGACCGGAAGTAGCTGGGCAGGACCTTGTTGACGACGATGGCTCCGAGGTGGAGGCGGCGGGCCACGAGCTCGTCGGCAAAGAACTCCGCCTCGCGCACGGGTATGGCCTCGAGCGTGGACACCACCATGAACGTGGTGCGCCGATCGGAGAGCAGGCGGGTGACGGCCTCGGCACGCTCGACGAATCCCTCGTACATCGTCTGGAACAGGACGAAGAACTCCGAGATGTCCCCGAGGAACTGGGTGCCGAGGATGCGGTCGGCGACCTGGTAGAAGGGCTTGGAGGCGGCGTTCATCAACCGGGACCGGTAGGGCACGATCAGCCAGCGCAGCAGGCGGCTCGAGAAGAAGTCGGCCATCCGCTGGGGAGCGTCGAGAAAGTCGAGGGCGTTGTGGCTCGGGGGGGTGTCCACGACGATGAGGTCGTAGCTGCCGGTCGAGTGCAGCTCGTAGAGGCGCTCCATGGCGATGTAGTCGTGGCTCTGCACGAACCGGCCGGAGATGTTGCGGTACAGGGGGTTGGCCAGGATCTGCTGGCGCGTCGCCGCGTCGGGGGCGTGGAGGCGCACGAGCGAGTCCCAGGACTCCTTGGTGTCGAGCATGGCCGCCCAGAGCTCCCCTCGGGGCTTGACGCCGGCCTGGGCGAAGACCTCGTCGGGGATCCGGCGCTCCGTGTTGCCTATGCCGGAGATCCCGAGGGCGTCGGCCAGGCGACGCGCCGGGTCGACCGTCACCACGAGCACCCGGCCGCCGTAATGGCACGCCGCCATGGCGGCCGCAGACGCCGCCGTCGTCGTCTTGCCCACGCCCCCCGGCCCGCAGACGATGACGATCTCGCGGGAAGCCAGCAACCCGTCCAGCGAACCGGAGCGGGCCATTACTGGTCCACCCTCTCTTCTGATCCACGATCCACCACTGCGAGACCGCGACGACCGATCCTTTCTGCATCCCGGTGACCGGCGGAGGGAAGGCCACGGGTCATCGCCCTTGGAGGGCCATTCTGATACCGCCACCTCCGCCGGTCTCCGGGAGCGCAGAGCGGCAATGGGAAGACGCGCCTCGAGCGCCAGTCAGTAATGACCCGCCACGTGCTCTCGTCACCGGGTGATCCCTGAGACCAAAGGAGGTTGCAATGTTCGTCGGCATCGACTGGGCGGCCCAGTCGCACGACCTGTGCGTCGTCGATGACGCCGGGAGGGTAAGGGACCCAGCGACGGTCCTCCACACCGAGGAGGGTTTGGAGGCTCTCGTTCGCCGCCTGAGACGCCTCGGCCGCCGTGCCGAGGTGCTGGTCGGGATCGAGCGACCCGAGGGTCGCCTGGTCGACCGCATCCTCGAGGCCGGCTATCCCATCGTGCTCGTTCCGACCTTCGCCATGAAGGACTTTCGCCGGCGCTACGCGGTCGGTGGAGCCAAGTCCGACAGAGGCGACGCCTACGTCATCGCCGACGTGGCCCGCACCGACGGGCACCGTCTGCGGTGTCTGGAGCCGCTCCAGCCCCAGACCCGGGCGCTGCGAGCGGCGGTGCGGACTCGTGGGGAGCTCGTCGACCAACGCGTTGCCCTGGGCAACCAGCTGCGGGCCTCCCTGGAGGCCTATTGGCCCGGAGCAGCGGTGATTTTTGCCGATGTCACCTCGGAGATCGCCCTGGCCTTCCTCGAGCGCTACCCGACCCCTGCATCGGCACGGCGCCTCTCCGAGGCCCACCTGTCCGCCTTCTTGAAGAAGGCCCACTACAGCGGGCACCGTTCCCCGGCCGAGCTCCTGGCTCGCCTGCGTGGCTCGCCGGAGGGCCTCAGTGGCGTCGAGGCCGAGGCCCGTGCGGCCGGCACGCGGGCCTTGGTGCGAGTGGCCCGCTCGCTCAACGCCTCGATCAAGGATCTTGAGCGATCGGTCGTCGCCCACCTCGGTGAGCACCCGGACGCGAAGGTCTTCACATCCCTGCCACGGTCCGGTCAGATCAACGCAGCCCAGATGCTCGCCGAGTGGGGCGACTGTCGCGAAGCCTACGCCCACCCCGATCAGGTGGCCATGCTTGGCGGCCTTTGCCCCGTGACCCACGCCTCGGGCAAACATCGAGACGTGAGCTTCCGGTGGGCTTGCAACAAGCGGCTCCGCAAGGCCCTCACGACCTTCGCCGACAACTCCCGGCACGCGTCCCCCTGGGCCGCCAGCGTGTACGCCAAGGCCATGGAACGGGGCTGTGACCACCCCCACGCTGTCCGCGTGCTGGCCCGCGGCATGGGTCCGCGTCATCTGGCGCTGCTGGCAGGACGGGCTCCCTTACGACGCGACTCTCCACCAAGCGGCCAGTGCCTTCCTTCAAAATCCGGTCTGAGGTTGACATGGGAAGTGTCAGAAGCCCAGCTCCTCGCCCAGGTGCTCGGCCATCTGCCGAGTGGTCCGCAGGCCGTGGAAGCGACTGAAGAGGTATGGCAGCAGGATGATCGGCACGCCCGGGCCGATGCCGCCGCGGAGACGCTCCAGGTGCTCCGTACGAGTCCGTCGCATGGTCACGGCCAGGCGGGCCCCCTCGAGCACAGGCTCGACATCGCCGCCGGCACCCTCGGAGAGGATGGCGGCGTTCTCGGGGCGGCGCAGCTCCTCGAACACCTCCTCTTCGTTCCGCCCGAAGAGCTCGGGCAGCACCCGGTTCACGGCCACCGCGGAGAGCTGCACGGTCGTCTCCTCGCGGACCCGCCGGACCAGCTCGATCGTCTCGGTGACGGGCATCTCCTCGGGCGTGGCGACCGCCAGCAGCCCCGTGCGACGGGGGTCGGAGAGGATGTCGAGCATCCAGTCGGTCTGCGAACGGATGAGCCCCACCTTGACGAGCTCGTTGATGGCCTGCGGCGCCGCCAGTTGCCCGATGACGTGCCCGGTCGCCGGTCCGTCGACGACTACGAGGTCGTAATGGCGCTCCCGGACCTCGTAGGTGAGCTTACCTACGGTGAGGATCTCCCGGACGCCCGGCGCGGCCGTGGCCACGAAGTCGAAGGCCTTGGCCAGCGGCCCGATCCTTCCGATGACCGGGACTCGCAGGTGCAGCTTGAGGTACTCGCGAAGCGACGCCTCCGTGTCCATGGACATGGCAAAGACGCCGGACGTGACCTCGCGTTCTTTGAAGTCGGTGGGCGGCGCCTCAAAGAAGGACGCCAGCTCACCGGTGGGATCCACCTCGCAGACCAGGACCCGTTGGCCCTGCTGCGAAGCCAGGAGGGCCAGGGCAGCCGCGACCGTGGTCTTACCCACGCCGCCCTTGCCCGTGACGAACACGAGGTCCAGGTCGAGGAGACCGGCCACTGGTGCCGCCACTACCGGTTCATCGCGAGGGGGGTCGTCGGGTGCGGGCTCACGGCGATGCGGCACCGCCTCAAAGGGCGCCGAACCCCACCCTGCGCTCCCCGCTGGGTGCGCCGACCTCGACGAAGGCGACCTTCAGGACCGGAACGGCCACCCGACGGCCGCGCCGGTCGGTGAGCCACAAGACTCCCTCGGGGTTCTTGAGGGTCTTCTCGATGTCGGCGATCACCTTGTCGCGGTCCGTGTCGTCCGCCATCTCGACCTCGATCTCCCTGGCGGTCTGGACGATCCCGATGCGCACGTCCACCCTGTGCTGCTCCTCTCTGAACTGCCATCCTGGCAGCGTCCGACCGGGCGTCCACCTCCGGGGAGGCTCCGCCTCCGCCACAAGCCCGACCCGCTGGTGACCCGACGTTACCAACCAGGGCCTTTGATGCCGTCACGTCGCCGCTTCCGTCGCTTCCCTGCGGCACACTGGAGCCATGGGCACTCGACCCCGATCTCGCCACGGGCAACCGGCCCCCAGCGATCGGGCCCGCCGCTGGGCTGCCACCATGGGCGGGTTCGCCGGGGCTGGCGTCCGATTCGCCCACGCCGATTCCCGAGCCTCCATCGGTCCCGACGAACAGGACGTGGCGGACCGTCCGATGCCCGGCCCCCTCGCCCTTCACGACCGTCGGGCGCGCGAGGAGATCGACGATGCAGCCCTGGTCCCCGGGGCCACTCGCGCCGCCGGATCCGGGCGGCGGCGACGCCCGGAGGAGCCCGACGAATGGCGTACCTGCTTCGAGCGGGACCGCGACCGAGTGCTGCACTCGACGGCCTTTCGGCGCCTGGCCGGTAAGACCCAGGTCTTCGTCTTCCCCGAGGACCACCAACGCACCCGGTTGACGCACGCCCTCGAGGTGGCGCAGGTGGCCACCGGTGTGGCGGCGGCCTGCGGGCTCAACGTCGCGCTGACCGAGGCCATCGCCCTCGGACACGACTGCGGTCACGGCCCCGGGGGGCACGCCAGCGAGGACGCGCTCGACCCGTTGCTACCCGGCGGCTTCGACCATGCCCCTTGGGGGGCCGACGTGTCGCTGGAGCCGCTCAACCTGTGCGCCGAGACGCTCGACGGCATCCGCAACCACAGCTGGTCCCGCCCCGCCCCCTCGACACCGGAGGGCGAGGTGGTGAGCTGGGCCGATCGGATCGCGTACGTCTGCCACGACTGGGAGGACGCCATCCACGCCGGCGTCGTGCGGCCACACCTGCTCCCCCCCTCCGTGCGGGAGCGCTGCGGCGAGCGTCGGGCGCAGCAGCTGGGCACCTTCATCCACGCCCTCGCGACCACGACCCTCTCGATCGGGCGGGTCGGCATGGACGCGGAGACGGCGGGCGCGCTGGCCGACTTCCGGGCCGCCAACTACCGCTACATCTACCTCCGCGATGAATCGCTCGCCCAGGGCGCGGCGGTCATCGCAGTGCTCCGCTCCCTCGTGCACCACTATGCGGACCGGCCCGCCGACCTGCCCTGGACGGAGGAGACCGGCGACCTCGGCGGGGGCAGCCCCGAGGCGGTCCGCGCCGCCGTGACCTATGTCGCCGGGATGACGGATCGGTTCGCCTTCCGCAAGGCCGTCGACGTGCTCGGTTGGGACCGGGACAAGCTCCCGAGGGGCATCGCCGGCTGACGAAGCGCCGGTCTGGCGACGAGCGCCCGGCCTCGATGCGGCCGGCCTCGGTGCTCAGCCTCGGACGGTGAGCTCGCGGCGGTACACCCGGCCCGGGCCCATCGAGACGAGCCGTGCAGCAAGAGCGACGAAGGCCCTCGACGCCTCCGCCTCCGGATCGAGCGCCACGATCGGCTTGCCGGTGTCCCCGCCCTCGCGCAGCTCCGGCACGAGCGGCACCTGGCCCAGCAGGGGCACACCGAGGTCCGCAGCCAGCGCCTGCCCGCCACCCCTCCCAAAGATCTCGTAGCGGGCCCCGTCGTCCCCCGTGAACCAGCTCATGTTCTCGATGACGCCGCGCACCGGGAGCTTGAGCTTTCGGGCGGCGAAGGCGGAGCGTTGGGCCACCCGCTGGGCGGCGGGCTGGGGGGTCGTGACGACCACCACCTCGGCTCGCGGGGCGACCTCGGCGAGGGACAGCGTCACGTCGCCGGTGCCGGGCGGCATGTCGATGAGGAGGAAGTCGGGCTCCCCCCAGTAGGCGTCGAAGAGCAGCTGCTGGATGGCCTTGTGCAGCATGGGCCCGCGCCAGATCACCGGCTGGTCGTCGGGCACGAAGAATCCCATCGAGAGGCAACGAACGCCGTGGGCGAGCGTCGGGACGACGAGGTCGCCGAGAATGATCGGCTCTCGCTCGGCGCCGATCATCCCCGGGACGGAGAACCCGTAGACGTCGGCGTCGAGCACTCCTACGCGCTTCCCCGCGGCCGCCAGGGCGAGGGCGAGGTTCACGGTGACCGAGGACTTGCCGACCCCGCCCTTGCCCGACGAGATCCCCACCACCCGGGTGGGCGCGCCCGGACGCAGGAGCGCCGGCACGGGCGACTCCGCCGGCGCACCGTGCGAGTGCCCGCCATGCGAGTGTCCCGCGTGCGCATCGCCGCCCGTCGGGCCCGGGGGCTCACCGGCGGAGGCCGATTCGCCCGCGCCGTCCGACGTCCCCTCCATGACCGAACGGAGCTCGGATCGGAGGGCGGCACGCTCGTCGTCGTCCATGATCGCGATCTCGACGGAGGCCTCGTCCACGCCGGGCACGCCCTCGGCGGCCGCCCTCACCCGGGCGGCCAGCTCGTCGGTCGCGGGCCATCCCCCGAGGGGGACTGCCAGCGAGACGCCGACCCGCCGCCGGCGGACCCTCACCTCACGGACCATGCCGAGCCTCCCGAGTGGCAGGTCCAGCTCGGAGTCCACCACCGCGCCTACGGCGGACTCGACTGCTGTGCTGTCGGCTCCCATGTTCTCCCTTGGTCGTCGGTGTCGCTGGTCTCGCTGGTTGCGACGAGTCGCCAGGCCACGACCCGAGGACGGCCGAAAAGCAACGTCCCTGGTTAGAATAGTGATCGTGCGGACAGGGCCAGACGTCGGTGTTCTGCCGGACGCCGGGGAGGACCGCCCGTCGCTGACTGACGGCGCACCCGGTCAGGACGCCGATCCGGTCCAAGGCGACGGCGGGTTCTCGGCGGCCATCTCCGCGATGGTCACGGTCTTTGGGGACCCGACCCGCCGAGACATCTACCTGCACGTCCGCTCCCAACCGGGAGCGACCGCCTCCGAGGTGGCGGAGCAGTTCTCCCTCCATCCCAACGTGGCGCGGCACCACCTCGACCGGCTGGTCTCCGGCGGCTACCTCGAGGTCGAGGTCGCCCGGCACAGCCGGGGGGCGGGTCGTCCCTCCAAGCGCTTCCGGGCCGTCGGCGACGACCCCACGATCGGGCTGCTGACCAGGCGTGACGAGCTCCTCGTACGCTTGCTGCGCGAGGCCCTCGAGCTCCTCGGTCCCGAGGACGCGGAGCGCATGGCCGCGAAGGTCGGCGAGGAGTACGGCCGCTCGCTCGCCGAGCGGATGGGCCCGCGCGAGGGCCAGCGGTCCGTGCGGGCCGCCATGCACGCCATCGCCGAGACGCTGACCGCGCACGGCTTCGCCGCCCACGCCGAGGACCATGGATCGACGACCGCCGTCGTCGCAGAGCACTGCCCGTTTGGCGACGCCGCCACGGCCCACCCGGTGCTCTGCGCGGTCGACCGGGGCATGGTCAAGGGGCTGCTCTCGGGACTGTGCGGCGACGGGTCGAGCCGGTCCATCCCGGTCCTGCTCTCCTCGCGGGCCCGCGGCGACGACACCTGCGCCGCCTCGGCCTGACCACCCGGGACGGTGGCCCGGCACTACCTCGACCACGCGTCGACGTCTCCTCCCCGCCCCGAGGTGCTCGAGGCCCTGAGGGAGTGGGCGGCCGTCCCCGCGGCGGACCCCGGCCGGGTGCACCACGAGGCCGAGCAGGTGCGAGCACTGGTCGAACACGCCCGAGAGCAGGTTGCGGCGCTCGCCGGCGTGCGGCCCCGGCAGGTGGTCTTCACCTCCGGCGCCACTGAGGCGATCAACGCGGCCGTCTGGGGAGCGACGCGGGCCCGCCCCGGAGCCCGGGTGCTGTGCGCGGGGGTGGAGCACTCCGCCGTGCGCGACGCCTCGACGAGGCTCGCACCGGTGAGCGAGCTCCCGGTCGACGCCACCGGCCGAATCGATCCCGACGGCGTCGAGCGGGCGCTCTCCGAGACTCTCGGCGGTGGTCCGCCCGCCCTGGTCCACTGCCAGTGGGCCAACCACGAGGTCGGCACGATCCAGCCCGTCGGCCCGATCGTCGAGCGGGCGCGCGCTGCGGGCGTCCCGGTGCACGTGGACGCCGCCGCCGCCTGCGGTCACCTCCCCCTTCGCCTCGGCGAGCTCGACGCCGACCTGGTCTCGATCAGCGCCCACAAGCTCGGCGGGCCCCCGGGGGTCGGGGCCCTCGTGGTGCGCCGGGGCGTCCGGATCGAGCCTCTCCTCGTGGGCGGCCAGCAGGAGCGCGCCCGGCGAGCGGGCATGGAGAACGTCCCGGGCATCGTGGGCTTCGGTGCGGCGGCGGCTGCGCTGTCCGCCGGGGACGGTGCCTTCCTCGGATCGGAGCTCCTCCGGTCACGCCAGCAGACAGACGCCATCGTCGAGGCCGCCCTCAGCGTCGACGGCGTCCGCCTCGTGGGTGCACCGGTCCCCGGGGACCGGCTCCCCCACCTGGTCTGCCTTGGAGTCGAGGGGGTGGAGGCCGAGCCCATCGTGCTCGGACTCGACCGGCGTGGCATTGCCGTCCACTCCGGGTCGGCCTGCTCGTCCGAGTCGCTCGAGCCCTCTCCCGTGCTCCAGGCCATGGGTGTCGACGCCAGCCACTCCTTGCGTCCCTCGGTCGGTTGGTCGACCACGGATGCCGATGTCGACGCCTTCGTCGAGGCCTTCGCGGGTGTCGTTTCCGACCTTCGGCGGCTGAGGGCCTGAGCCCCGGCGGATCCGGGTCCTCAGCCTCCTCCGGAGGACCCGGTGGACCCGGTGGACCCGGTGGACCCGGTGCGGAGGCACGGTCGTCGTCGGCGAGGCGGCGGGCACCTGGGAGGGCACCGGCTGGCCGTCCTCGGTGTAGGCCTGGCGGAGGAACGTGGCGGCCTGGCGGATGAGCGACGCCGGCGGATCCTCGGAGAGGAAGAGCTGGAACTGGCGGACCGCAGCCGCCGGGTCGTGGTCCTGCTGCAGATCGATGGTCCCGAGATAGAGATGGCCGGCGTAGCCGTCAGGCTGGGCCCGGACCGCCGCCTCGACCGACGTGCGCCCCTTGGCGATCAGCGACGACGAGCCCGTCGTCACCCCGGCCTCGTACTCGATCCATCCGCTCTCGGCCAGGGCCTGGGGCTGATGGGGCTCCTCGCGCAGCACGAGCTGGTACACAGTGAGCAGCGGAGGCGAGCTTGCCCTGGTCGACCAGCGCCGCCGCCTGCTCCAGCTGGCGCTCCACCTCCTGGCTCGGGCTCAGGTTGACGCTGCCCGACGACGCCTCGCCGGGCAACCTCGGGGACACGAGCGCCACCACGAGGACGACGAGCGCAGCGGCGATGGCCAGCACCCCGACGACCCCGAGCAGGTTGCGACGCCTCCGGCGCGTCCTTTGGGACGAACGATGCCCGGAGGGCTCGGCCCGGGACGCGCCGGCGGCCTCCTCGTCCGCGACCTCTTCGTCCTGTGCGCGATCAGACCCGGCCTCGGCCTGCGGGGTCTTGGCGTCCGCGCTCGGCTCGTTGGCGTCCGCGCTCTTGGCGTCCGCGCTCTTGGCGTCAAGGCCCTCCAGGGCGGCCTCGACGGCGGCCAGCCGGTCGGCGTCGCGGCGGCGAAGCGCCTCGTAGTCCGCCTCGTTCAGGTCGCCCGCGTCGTGCTCGGCGTCGGCATCGCGAAGGGAGCGAACGAGGAAATCCCTCTCGTCCTCGAGGCGCCAGCGCCGATCCCGGTTCGTCACCGTGTCGTTGGCCATCAGCGTGCCAACCCGCCGGATTTCGCCGCTCCTGCTCCGTCAGCCGTTTCCCGGTCGACGTCCCGGTCGCTCCCCGGCGTGGCGCGCTGGAGCGCGCGCAGATCCCGCGAGCGGCGCCAAAAGACGGTGCCGACCACCGCGATCGCCGCCGCCCCACCGATCGCCGGGACGATCCACACCACGGCCGCCAGGCCGCTCGTCGGGGGCTCGAGCAGGATGCTCAGGCCGTAGCGGGCGACCAGGGCGTTCTTGATCTCCTGGTCGCTCCATCCCTGCCGGACCCATTGGAGGATCTGCTGGCGAAGCGAGACGGCGGTCGCCGCAGACGAGTCCGCCACCGAGACGTCCACGCAGCTCGGGCAGCGGATCTGCGTGTCGAGGGCGTGGGCACGCTGGCCGGGTGTGGCGGGCGTCGAGTCCAGGACTCCGCTCCCGATGAGGAGCGCCACCCCGAGCACGGCGAGAAGGAGCAGCGGTCCGAGCCATCGGGGCCCCCGGTGGCGCGCCACCAGGCCCCGAGCGCGTGCCGGCCGGGCGCCGGAGCTCACGGCGACGTCAGCCGACATGATGACGCGTCACCGAGAGCAGCTGGTCGAGCTGGGCCACCGTCACCGGCCCGGTCTCCTCGCCGACGACCACGCCGTCCGGGGAGATGAGGAAGGTGGTGGGGGGCGCGGTCACCCCGTAGGCCGAGGCGATGAGCCCGCCAGGATCCGGGATCGTCGGCCAGGTCGCCCCCCAGCTGTCGACGAACTGGCGAGCCGAGGCGTTGGGATCGTCAAACACCACACTCACCACGGCCGTGCCGTTGGGATCGTTGCCCTGCTGGAAGGCGAACTTGACGAGGTTGGGCTCCTCCTCCTGGCACGGTGGGCACCAGCTGGCAAAGAAGTTGACCAGCACGTAGCGCCCCCGGTAGTCCGAGAGGTTCACGTCGTGCCCTGAGAAGGAGGTCTCCGAGAAGCCGGGGGCACGCTGGCCGAGCAGCGGCGACTGCACCGCGGTGGCCTGGCTCGAGGGCCGCGTCGCCACGAAAATGGCGACGGCGGCGAGCGCGATGCCGGCGACCAGGGCGGCCCAGCGGACCATGCGCCGGGGTCGTCGCGATCTTTTCGCGCCGATGTCCGTCTGGCCCGTTTCGGCCGTCCCGCTCACGACCCGATCCTCTCGGGCACATGGACCGGTGCCCCACCCTGCCGCTGTCCGTCGCCGGCCACACCCCGTCGAACGTTCCCGCCTGGTTCGCCATGGGCGTCGGCATCACCGTCGGCATCGCCGGCCGTCCCCCTGTCGGCTCGCCGCGATCCGGCCGGGGCCGACACCGGGTCGGTGGGCTTGCGTCGGCGTCCCGGCACGAGTGCCAGCACCCCCCCGATGCCCACGATCAGCCCGCCCACCCAGATCCACGCCACGAGCGGCTCGACGACCACGCCGATGGCGACCTGGCCGGGGCGCAGGCCGGGCACCGCCTCCCCGCCCGAGGCTCCCGTCGTTCCGGCCTGGTCGAGGGTCAGGTAGACGTCGCCGGTGAAGCTCGAGTCGATGGCCGGGGTGCCCACCACCTCCGACGCCGGACCGCCGTACTGGCTCGTCGCCGGCAGGAACGGCCCTCCGCCGTCCACCAGGACGACGGCCTCGCTCGCCTGGCGAGCGGGGGTGGAGACGGTGCGCATTCCCTGGTAGGTGACGGTCCGGCCGTCGAACACCGCCGACTGGCCCTTGGCCAGTGCCACCTCGCCGCGCTGGGTGAACGAGGACGCCGCGGTGATCCCGACCGCCATCACCACCACCCCGAGGTGGACCACCATCCCGCCGTTGGCCCGCCCGACGAGGCCCCGCCAGGCGCCGTCGCCGTGGCGGACGGCCGTGCGCACGGAGAGCACGAGCGACCGGACGGCGGACGCCGCGGCGAACCCGCCCAGGCCGAACGCGAGGAGGGGCCCCACGCCCCGGACCCCGGCGATCACGCAGCACACGACGGTGAGCACGCCCACCCAGGCGGGCACCACCAGCCGGTGCCAGAGCACCCCGGCGTCGACCTTGCGCCAGGGGAGGGCGGGGGCGACCGCCATGAGGAGGAGCAGCGCCAGGCCCACCGGCACGGCCACCACGTTGAAGTACGGGGCCCCGACGGTCACCGTCTGGTTTTCGAGCGCCTGGTACAGGAGGGGGAAGAGCGTGCCGAGGAGGACGACGAAGGCGAAGCCGACGAAAAGGAGGTTGTTGAGGACGAACGCACCCTCCCGGCCGAGCGGCGCATCGATGCCCCCCGGGGAGCGGAGCCGGTCGCCCCGCCATGCGATGAGCCCGAAGCCCACGACGACCACCGCGATGAAGAAGCCGATGAGCAGCGGGCCGAGGTCGGACTCGCTGAACGCGTGGACCGACTGGATGACCCCCGAACGGGTCAGGAAGGTCCCGAGGATGGTGAGGGCGAAGGTGGCGATCGAGAGGGACAGGTTCCACACCCGCAGCAGCCCGCGGCGTTCTTGGACGAGGACCGAATGCAGATAGGCGGTCCCGCACAGCCACGGCAGGAGCGCCGCGTTCTCGACCGGGTCCCAGCCCCAGAACCCTCCCCAACCGAGCACCTGGTAGGACCACCAGGCGCCGAGGACGATCCCGACCGAGAGCAGCGTCCAGGCGAACAGGGTCCAGCGGCGGGTCTCGTAGTGCCACCCCTCGCCCACCCGACCGGTGACGAGCATGCCGACGGCGAAGGCGAACGGCACGGTGAACCCGACGAACCCGAGGTAGAGGAGCGGGGGGTGGATCGCCACGAGCGGGTTGTCCTGCAGCAGCGCGTTGGGTCCGGCCCCGGTGAGGGGCGCGTTGCCCGGCACCGTCTGGAAGGGATCGGAGGGCCCGACCATGAGGCCGAAGAAGAAGGCGGCCACGGCGAAGATCACGAGAGTGGCCCACCGGACGACGAGGTCGGCCGCCCGCCGGCGGAAGCGCCACACCAGGGCGACGCCGAAGACGGCCAGCATCAGGCCCCACAGCAGGATCGACCCGGCCAGCGCCGACCACAGGCCCGTGATCGAGTAGAGCAGCGGCGTCGCCCGGGTGTTGTTGTCGGCCACGTAGGCGATGCAGAAGTCGTGGGTGATGAGCGCGTGCTCCATCGCGATCACCGCGACCACCGCGCCCAGGAGGGCGACCGGCGCGTAGGGCCGGGCGTCGAGCAGGCCGACGGCGGGCCGGGCCCTCGTGCCGTCCGCAGCCCGCGGGCCGCCGAGGAGCCCGAACGCGGCGACGGCCAGGCCCGCGAGCGAGGCCGCGAAGCCCAGCCAGACGCCCAGGTGCCCGAGGGCCGCGTTCAAGGCAGGATCACGTCCGAGGCAGGGTCGGCGTCAGCGGACCGAGCCATTGGGCGCCTGCACCCGGCCCGGGTGCTGGGCGATGTAGTTGGACGAGTGCTTGACCATGATCTGGTCCGAGACGAAGAGATCCGAGCGGTCGGACGAGAAGTGCCCGACCACGACGACCGGGATGTTCGGCTGAAAGAGCTGCGGGGGGCTGCCGGTGTTGTGCACCTGCACCTGCCCCTTGGACCCCGACACGGCGAAGTCCGCCCCGAGCTCGGTGCGCCGCACGGACCCGGGGACCACGACGCCCTCCAGGCGGAAGGTGGACGTGCCCAGGCTGGCCCGGTGCGCGAGCGCCTGGTCGACCGTGTCGAAGTAGTTCAGCGAGCTCCCGAGGCCCTCGACGAGGAGGAAGACGAGCGCCGCGGCGAGGACGATGCCGGCCAGCCGAGCCGGAGCCGGGTTCGCGAGCGGGACCGGCGCCGCGCCGCCGTGACCCCCGCCGGCTGCGTCGCAGGGACAGGGGTCCCCGGGGCGGGTTGGGCGCCGGAGGAGGCCGCCTCCGTGGCCCCCGAGGAGGAATGGCTCGTCCCGGTGGTCATCTCGCCGCGCTCTCGTCGCGGCCCGCCGCAACCCGATCGGCTCCCTCGGCGGTCGCGCCGAGCCGTTCCACGGCACGCTCGAGCCGGCGCCGTCGCAACATCAGCGAGACGGCGTAGACCGCCAGCGTGGTGAGCCCGATGGCGTAGCCGGCGTCGACGTAGCTCACCTGGGCACCCCCGTCGTGGACGCGGGCACCGAGCCGTCCTCGACCGCGAGCGTCGGCGCGGCCGCTTGGACGAGCGGGTCGGGCACCGGCCCCGACGGCTCCCCGGCACCCTCGGCCTGACGCTCGGCCAGGGAGATCTCGTAGTCCTGCTCGCCGATCTCGTCCCTGAGCAGCTCGACCCGGTAGCGGACCGCCACCATCCAGACGAAGACGAGGGTGAAGGCGACGAACCCGAGCAACAGGGTCCAGGCCATCGAACCGTGGATGGTGGGCGAGAGATCGGCGTTGAGCACCGTCGCCCCCTGGTGCAGGGTCTGCCACCACACCACCGAGAAGTGGACGATGGGCACGTCCACGAAGGCGACCAGCGCCGCGACGGCGCAGCGCTTGGCCCTGACACCCGGCTCGGCCGGCACCCGGCGGAGCGCCATGTACCCGAGGAAGAGCACGAGCAGCAGAGCCGTGGTGGTGAGCCGGGCGTCCCAGGTCCACCAGACCCCCCACGTGGGGCGACCCCAGATCGACCCCGTGACGAGCGTGAGCGCGTTGAAGACGACGCCCACCTCGACCGAGGCGGCGGCCAGCCGGTCCCAGAACAGCGATCGGGTGCGCCGCCAGAGGTAGAGGAGGCTCGAGAGCGCCGCCAGCCCGAAGGCCAGGTAGAGCGCCACCCAGGCCAGCGGCGGGTGCAGGTAGACGAGGCGGACGAGGTTGCCCTGGACCTTGTCGGGCGGCGTCACCCAGAGCCCCAGCCACACGGTGAGCGCAGCGGTGACGAGGCCGAGGACCCCGACCGGGCGGACCCATCTCGGCGCGGGCTTCACGGCCGGAGCCTCGGACGTCATCCGGCCTCCTGCAAGGGCCCGTAGAGGACGATGCCGACGACCAGGTAGACGGCGGCGAAGGGGCCGAGGAGCCGCAGCCACGAGACGCCGGTGGCGACGGAGCCGGCCGCCGCCGCGCTCCACGCCCTCGACCCGGCCAGCAGCACCGGCGCCACGATCGGGAGCACGAGCAGCGGGAGCAGCGTCTCCCGCACCCGCAGCCCGGCGGACAGGGCCCCGTAGAGCATGCCTGCCGACGCCAGGCCCACCGTGGCGAGCAGCGACGCCACGACGGCCAGCCAGGCCGCCTGCACCCGGACGTCGAAGAGCAGGGCGATCCCGGCCCACAGCACCACCTGGAGCACGACCAGCTGGAGCCCGACCGCGGCGGCCTTGCCGAGGAACACGCCGGCAGGGTCGATGCCCGAGAGCCGCAGGCCGTCGCGCGTCCCCTCGCCGGACTCGATGGCGAAGCTGCGCTGGGTCGCGAGCACGGTGCAGAAGAGCACCGCCAGCCAGAACAGTCCGGGCGCCGCCTTGCGCAGCACCACGGGTCCGGGCCCGAGAGCGAAGGCGAACAGCATGAGCGACGAGCACCGCGAAGGGCAGCAGCTGCCAGAGCGCCACCCGGGAGCGCAGCTCGATGCGCAGGTCCTTGCCCGCCACGAGCAGGGCGTCACGCCACATGGCCCCTCCCCACGGGCACCTCGGCCGGGGCCGGGTCGTCGACGACGCTCAGGGCTCGCCCGCGCCCGCCGGGCCGCTCGTCCACCACACGGCCCCCGGCCATCGACACCACCCGGTCGGCCATCGGGACCGCGACCTCGGGCTCGTGGGAGGCGAGGAGGACCGCGGCACCGTCGTCCGCCGCCTCACCGACGAGGGCGTCGAGGACCCGGCGCCCCTCGGCGTCGAGGCCGGCGTGGGGTTCGTCGAGCAGCCACAGCGGCGGCCGGCGGGCGACGAGGACGGCGAGGGCCACCCGGCGACGCTGACCGGCCGAGAGGCGGCCGACGGCCGTGCGGCGCAGGCGTCCGACGAGGCCGAGGCGCTCGAGGGCGGCGTCCACCCGGTCGGTCGGCGACCCCGCGGCGCGCACCGCGAAGCGCACGTTCTCTGCGGCGGTCAGCTCGTCGTAGAGGGGCACCGCGTGGCCGAGGAAGCCCAGCTGCCGGCGGGCGGCGGAGGGGTCGTCGCGCAGGTCGAGGCCGAGGACCTCGATGGTGCCCGAGGTCACCGGGAGCAGGCCGGCGCAGGCCCGCAGCACGCTCGTCTTGCCCGCGCCGTTGGGTCCGACCAGGGAGACGACTTCGCCCGGATCGAGGGTCAGATCGACGCCGGAAAGGGCGGGGAACCGGCCGGCGACGCGACGGCGGAACGGAGGTGGACAGCGGGGGCCATGGCCTTCTGCGACATGCTACGAGGGTCCACCCCGGAGGGTCCAAGCAGGGAGCCGGACGCCTCAGCTCGTGGTCAGCCGGCCGAGGCCGACGTCGCGCATGACGTTCGAGACTTCGGACGCCATCCAGTCCAGCTGGTCGGTGACCAGGAGGACGCCGAAGGCCACCAGCACCGCGCCACCGATCAGGTGGACGAGCCACAGCTGCGGCGGGCCCGGCCGTAGAGAGAGGTGAGCCGGCCGAAGGCCAGCCCGGTGAGCAGGAAGGGGACGCCGAGGCCGAGCGAGTAGGCGATCAGCAGGACGACGCCACCGGCCAGGGTCGAGCCGCGTCGCCGCCAGCCCCAGCACCGCTCCGAGGACGGGCCCGATGCACGGGGTCCACGCAAAGGCGAAGGCCATGCCCATCACCGGGGCGGCCCAGACCCCGAGCGCCGAGGGTCGGACCGGGAACCGCCGCTCCTGGACCAGCCGACCGGCCCCGGCGGTCACGAGCGACCCGGCCCGGGTCCACACCGTGGCCGGCAGGGCGCCGACCACGAGCACCACTCCGAAGACCACGACGACGGCCCCGGCCGCGTGGTCAGGACCTGCTTGTCGGTGCCGAGCAGGTGCCCCAGACCCGACGCGGCGGCGCCGAGGGCGGTGAAGACGAGGGTGAAACCCGCGACGAAGAGCCCGATGCCTCGCAGCAGCGGCCGCAGCGACGCCTTCGATGGTCGCGGGCCGTCTCGAGCTCGGCCGCCGAGAGCCCCGACACCATCGAGACGTAGCCCGGGACCAGGGGCAGGACGCAGGGCGACAGGAACGAGAGCATCCCGGCGCCGAAGGCCACCAGGATGCCGAGAGGGGAGGCGGTGATGGCTGGCGGCCACCGGGGGCCTCAGCGCATCTGCTGCCGCACCAGGGCCAGGTCGGCTTCGACCATCATCTGGACCAGCTGGGGGAAGTCGACCTCGCGCTCCCAGCCGAGGCGCTCGCGCGCCTTGGTGGCGTCGCCGACGAGCAGGTCCACCTCGGCGGGGCGCAGGAACCTCGGGTCCACGACCACGTACTGCTCCCAGTCGAGGCCGGCCGCGGCGAAGGCGAGCTCGCAGAACTCCCGCACCGAATGGGTCTCCCCGGTCGCCACGACGTAGTCGTCGGGCGCGTCCTGCTGGAGCATGAGCCACATCGCCCGGACGTAGTCGCCGGCGAAGCCCCAGTCGCGCTGCGCGTCGAGGTTGCCGAGCGGCAGCTTCTCCTGCAGGCCACAGCGCGATCCGGGCCACGCCGTGGGTCACCTTGCGCGTCACGAACTCGAGACCGCGGCGGGGAGACTCGTGGTTGAAGAGCATCCCCGAGGAGGCGTGCAGGCCGTAGCTCTCCCGGTAGTTGACCGTGATCCAGTGGCCGTAGACCTTGGCCACCCCGTAGGGGCTGCGGGGGTAGAAGGGCGTGGTCTCGCGCTGGGGGACCTCGTGCACCTTGCCGAACATCTCCGACGAGCTCGCCTGGTAGAAGCGGATCTCCGGGTCCACGATCCGGATGGCGTCGAGCAGCCGGGTCACGCCGAGGGCGGTGGTCTCCCCGGTGAGCACCGGCTGGCTCCACGACGTCTGGACGAACGACTGGGCGGCCAGGTTGTAGACCTCCGTCGGCCGGTGCTCCCGCAGGACGGCGATCAGGGAGGCCTCGTCGAGGAGGTCCCCCGCCACGAGCGTGACGTCGTCCTGGAGGTGGGCGATGCGCTCGAAGTTGACCGTGCTCGAGCGACGGACCATCCCGACCACCTCGTAGCCCTGCTCGAGCAGGAACTCGGCCAGGTAGGAGCCGTCCTGCCCGGTGATGCCGGTGATCAACGCACGTTTCACCATGGCAACGGTACCGCACCGCTGGCCGCGTACATTCCCATGGGTGCCGACCGCAGCGATCGTCTCCTACCGCCTCGGGGGCGGAGACGGCGTCTCCGTCGAGGCCGCCAAGTGGTCGTGGGCGCTGGGCGAGCTCGGTTGGCTGGTCCGGAGCGTCGCCGGCGTCGGCGCGGTCGACCGGCTCGTGCCCGGGTTGGCCATCGACGCCCAAGATCCGCCCCGACCCGGGGAGGTGGAGGACGCCCTGGCCGGGGCGGACCTGGTGGTCGTCGAGAACCTGTGCTCGCTGCCACTCAACCCCGCCGCCGGGGCTGCGGTCGCCGGCGCCTGCCGCGGCAGGCCGGCCCTCCTCCACCACCACGATCTCCCCTGGCAGCGTCCCCACCTGCGTCACCACCCGGCGCCGCCGGACGACCCGGGCTGGCGCCACGTCGTCATCAACGAGCTGAGCCGGCTCCAGCTGGCCGAGCGCGGGATCCCCGCGGTGACGATCCGCAACGCCTTCGACACCGAGGCCGCTCCCGGGGACCGGGAGGCCACCCGCCACCGCCTCGGCCAAGACGCGGGCACCCGCCTGTTCCTCCAGCCCACCAGGGCCCTCTACCGCAAGAACGTGCCCGGCGGCCTGGCGCTCGCCGAGCGGCTCGGAGGCACCTTCTGGCTCCTCGGACCAGCCGAGGACGGATTTGGTCCCCAACTCGGACGGATCCTCTCCGGGGCGCGCTGCCCGGTGCTGCGTGGCGCCGGGCCGGAGGACCCCGGCCGGCCGACCTCGGTCCCCGACCTCTATGCCGCCTCCGACGTGGTGGTCCTACCCTCGACCTGGGAGGGCTTTGGCAACCCGACCGTCGAGTCCGCGGTCTTGCGCCGGCCCCTCGCCGTCGGGCCCTACCCCGTGGCTCGCGAGCTGGTCGAGTTTGGCTTCCGCTGGTTCACGCTGGGACGACCGGGCCGCCTCGCCCGGTGGCTGGACGATCCCGACGAGTCGCTCCTCGACCACAACCTGGCCGTGGCCCGGCGGCACTTCTCCCTCCGTGACCTCCCGGGGCGCCTCGCCCCGGTCCTGGACGACCTACTCGGCTGAGCCCCCGCTCCGGTAGGTAGCCTCAGGCCCATGGAGGGCGCAGTTCCGCTGGATGACCGTACCGACGAGGGCTCCGAGGAAGGAGGCGTCGGGGAGACACCGGGGGCTGGGGAGCCACCGGGCAACGGCGTCTCCACCGGCCCGGCCCGAAGGCTCTCGGCGGGGCAGCGGCGAGAGCAGCTGCTCGAGGTGGCCCTCCGTCAGTTTGGGGAGCGGGGGTATCGGGCCACGACGATGGACGACATCGCCGAGTCGGCCGGGGTCACCAAGCCCCTCGTGTACCAGCACTTCCGCTCCAAGCGGGCCCTGTACTTCGAGCTCGTGGACTCGGTCACGGGCGGGCTGCTCAACGTCATCCGGCAGGCCACGGTGACGGCGCTCGGGCCGCGCCAGCTGGTCGAGCTGGGCTTCGCGGCGTACTTCAACCAGGTGGTGTCGAACGAGCCGGCGTTCCAACTGCTCTTCGACCGAGAGGGGGCCGAGGACCCCAACGTGGCCGCCGCCCTTCTCCGGGTCGAAGACGCCCTCGCCGAGGCCATCGAGCCGCTGATCGCGGCGGGTCTCGAGGCGGACCACCGCCGGGACCTGGCCTACGCGCTCGTCGGAATGGCCGAGGGCGCCTGCCGGCACTGGATGCGGGGTCGCGAGGAGCAAAAGGGGCTGGAGTCCAAGGAGGAGGTGGAGGAGCAGGCCCGTCGCCTGGCGGCTCGCATGGCCGACCTCGCCTGGGCGGGCCTGCGATCGGTGCACACCGACTGAGCACACCCCGCCAGTGGCGGCGAGCCCCCGGCGGGCGTCAGAGCCGGGCCACGAGGTCCGCGGAGAGCTCCCAGATCTCGTGCGCCCGAGCCACGTAGACGTCGAGATCGTGGCCGGCCGGGTCGTCCACGTCCTCCCACGCCTCGAGCTCCACGTCGGCGAGACGTAGCGCGCGCAAACGTCGGTCGAGCGGCTCGGTACCCGGTTGAAGGTCGCGGCACAGCCGCTTCAAGGTGGCCGTAACCCCCGCCACCTGCGGGCGGAAGCGGCGCACCCACCGCACGTGGTCGGCCTCCATGCCGATCACGAGGTCCGCCCTGTCGAGGTGCTCGGCCTCCACCTGGCGGCTGCGGTGCCCGCGCAGACCTGCGGCCCCTCGCAGGGCCTCCACCTGGGCGACCGCCTCGCTCGTGCGCCAGCTCACGGGCAGCCCCTCGATGGCATGGGTGCCGGCAGTCGTGAGCCGGAGGGCGACCCCGGCATCGAGTGCCTGCTGCTCCAGCATGAATCCGGCCATGACCGAGCGCGCCGCATTGCCGGTGCACACGACCAGCACCTCGACCGGGGTGGCCACTAGAGGTACTCCTTTCGACGCATCCATGCGAGGACGAACCACCCCCAGATCGGGGGCAGGTAGGCGGTGAAGAGGCGCTGGACGAAGACCGCCGCCACGGCCTCGCTCTGGGGTATCCCGGCCGACGTGAGGCCCAGGATCATGCCCGCCTCGACCACGCCCATGCCGCCGGGGACGGGCGAGACGCCGCCGATCATCGAGGCGAGCGTGAGGACGATCAGGATGGTGGCGAGGGAGAGGTGCTCGCCAAAGGCGTGCAGGGACGCGCCGAGCGCCAGGGCCACCAGCAGCTGGGCGGCGAGGCAGCCGCCGATCACCTCCACGACCTTGAGCGGCCGCACGGCCAGCTGGCGCAGGTTGGCGAGGACGTCGGCCAGCTTGGGCCGGAGCTTGTCCCGGGCCAGGCGCCGCAGGCGGGGAACGAGCAGGACCAGCCCGACGCCCAGGGCGGCGGCAAGGACCACCACGACGATCAGCCAGACGACCCCGGCCTTGCCCTCGGTCGGGTGCTCTTCGAGGTGCAAGGACCCCCAGCCGATCGGCAAGGCGATGAGGAAGAGGGCGCCCTTCACGATCCAGCTGGCGGTGCTCTCCAGGACCCCGGAGCTGACGGCCTCGGCCGCCGGCAGCCCCTGCGTCTGGAAGAACCGCACCCTCGCCGCGAGGACCCCCACCGTGCCCACGGCGAGCGCAGTGAAGCTGTTGCCGACCTCGAGCAGCACGACGCGGGAGAACACCAGCGCCTCGGTGACGGATCCGATCGTGGCCAGCGCGGTGGCGAGATAGACCGCCTGGGAGAGGAGGAAGACGCAGATCACCCATCCCCACCGGGCCCCGATGATCGTGTCGAAGGAGTTGCCGACGTTGACCAGGACGCCGATCAGCGCCCAGCCGCCGATGAGGGTCCCGACCGCGAAGATCGTCGAGGCCCATCCGATCCGCCGGGGCTCCGCCAGTTTGGGCGGCTCCACGCCGGCCGCCTCGGCCGCCATGGTGCGCAGCTCGCGCAGGAGCGCCCGGGCCGCGTGCAGGCTGCGCGAGAGCTCCGAGTCGAGCGCCGCCGACTGGAGGTGCGGCAGCGAGGCCACCAGGACGTCCGTGGGCAGCACCCTCCGGGCGGCCTCGACCACCCGCTCGGCTCCCGCGGCTGAGGCGAGGGTGGCGAGCACGCACGCCGTGTCGCGGTCCAGCCGGTCGGCCGGCGCGCTCGACGACGCCCTCCGGAAGTCCACGAACCCGCACGGCCCCGAGGCATCGACCACGATGGTGCGGGGGTTGAGCGCACCGTGGGCGATACGCGCCTCGCGGAGTCGCAGCAACTCCCGGAGGACCTCGCCGATGGCCCGGTCGCTCACGATCGAGGGGTCGGCGTCGGCAAGGCGCGTCCCGGGAGGCGGCAGCGTCGCGAGCACGGCGTCCCGGCTTGCGCCGGCGGTCGCGGCGGCCACCACGTCGGCCACCCGGACCCCTGCCCGGCCGGCGAGGAGGGTCAGGTAGGCCTCGTGCTCCACCTGCTGGATCCGGGTCAGGGCGAGCGTGGCACCCGAGTCCCGGTAGAAGAGGGACCGCCAGAGCTTGGCCAGCACCTGGGCGTCGGCCGCGTCCCGGCCGTAGATCGACACGTCCAGACGTCGCCCGTCCTGGCCACGGCACCGGTAGCGGGCGACGCCCCAAACCTGCCGCGAGGCCGGCTCCACGTCGGTCACGACCAAACCGAGCTCGGCCAGGGCCGAACCAACCTCCTCTGCCGAGGGGAGACCGAGCGGCGATCCGAAGATCAGCCGCAGCGCGGCCGTCACCCCCCAACCGACCGCCAGGCTGGCGATCACGTTGATCGGAAGTCCGGCGCCGTTGACCACCGTCGCGAGAGACACGAGCGCGATCACCAGGTAGAGCAGACGCTGGAGCCCCCGGCTCAGATAGGGGCGGGCGGCGGTCGCGACGGCGATGGTGGCGGCGATCCGGGCGAGGGGAAAGCCCTGGTTGATCCCGACGAGCAAGGGGTCTTCCGGACGTCCACCGGTCACTCCCGCAGCCAGCGCCAGGAGCCCGCAGACCCCCCACGCCGCCAGGCCCGCCAGGGCGGTGTCCCGGGCGAGCGCCCGCTTGCCGAACAGCAGGCCGAACAGCACCAGCACGGCGATCATGCCGAGAGATCCGGCGTACCAGACCAGCGTCACCAGCCACTGGACGCCGCTGGGCGGCGGATGGAGAAATTGCTCGATCGAGATCTCCGCGTGGCTGTTGGTGCGCACGACCAGCTCGCACATCAGGACGGTCAGCGCGGCCACGACCAGGCGGACGGCGTCGGACCCCCGGCGCCGTGTCGGGCCCTCCGACGGGGCGAAGAGCAACGCCCGCCACCGGTGGGCACGCCGGACCGGCGGCGCGACCGGGGCGCTGACCGTCACGGCTGCGACGCGGCGGCGCGACGGTGGCCACCGAGCCGCGCCCCGAGAACGCGTCCAGGCGGCTCGAGGGGCGCTCCATGCTTCATGAGCGCCCGACAATACGAGACGGGATCCGATGGGGCGTCGACCGGATCGCGCGGCGTGACGGTTGTTCGGGCAGTGGTTGGCGGACCGCGCCCGCAGGGCGGGCTCAGCCGTATCCGCCGAGTCGACCCCCGGCGGTCTCGGTCGCCGGCGGACTCAGTCGATACGGAGCCCGGAGATCGCCCGGGCGATGACGAGGCGCTGGATCTCGGAGGTGCCCTCGAAGATCGTGTAGATCTTGGAGTCCCGGTGCCAGCGCTCCACGGGGCTCTCGCGCATGTAGCCGAAGCCGCCCAGGATCTGGATCGCCTGCTCGGTCACCCACACGGCCGTCTCCCCGGCGTACAGCTTGGACATCGAGCCCTCGCCGGCCTCGAACGGCTTGCCGTTGGTGGCCATCCATGCGGCCCGCCAGACGAGGAGCCGGGAGGCGTCGATGCGCGTCCTCATATCGGCGAGCTTGAACGCGATGCCCTGGTTCTCGATGATGGCCCGACCGAACTGCCGGCGCTCTCGGGCGTAGTCGAGCGCGTACTCGTAGGCCGCCCGGGCGATCCCCACCGCCTGGGCCCCGACCGGCGGGCGGGTGATCTCGAAGGTGGCCATGGCCGCCTGCGTCTTGGTGTGCGTGCCGGAGCGAGCCCGGGCCAACCGCTCGTTGAGCCGCTCCATGCCGCCGAGCACGTTGCGCCCCGGGATGCGGCAGTCCTCGAGCACCACCTCGGCGGTGTGCGAGGCGCGGATGCCCATCTTCTTGTACTTCTGCCCCTGCCGGATCCCCTTGGTGCCCTCGGGGATGACAAAGCTCGCGTGGCCGCGACCCCCGAGGGTCGGGTCGACGGACGCCACGATCACGTGCGTGTTGGCGAGGCCGCCATTGGTGATCCAGCTCTTGGTCCCGTTGAGGACCCACTCGTCCTTGGCCTCGTCGTAGACGGCCCGGGTCTTGAGGGACGAGACGTCCGAGCCGGCGTCCGGCTCCGAGACGCCGAAGGCGGCCAGCTTGATGTCGTCGGGCGTCCCGTAGCACTGGGGGACCCACTCGGCGACCTGCTCGGGCGTGCCGTTGGCGAAGATCGCCGTCGCGGCCAGCGTGGAACCGAAAATTGCCAGGGCTATGCCAGCATCCCCCCAGCCCATCTCCTCGCTGACGATGGAGAATTGCAGGCCCGCAGGATCGGCGAAGCAATTGGTGATGAAGTCGACGGAGTAGATCCCGACGCGGGCCGCCTCCTCGATGACCGGCCAGGGCGTCTCCTCACGCTCGTCCCACTCGTGGGCCACCGGTCGCATCACGTTCTCGGCGAAGTCGTGGACCCACTTTTGGATCTGGATCTGGTCCTCGTTGAGCTCGAGCGAGAACTCGGTCATCTGGCACAACCTCCTCGTCTGGCCCGGAGCCGTCCGAGCCCACGGGGCCTTGCACCGGGCCGTCCGGTGCCTGCCCAACATCCACAAGTTACTTCAAAGTAACCCGCTCGTTACTTCATAGTAACCGGATGGAGGCCGCGTGCCACCAGACCTCAGCGCCCCAAGCGCGCCCACAATGGATTTCGCAGGACGCGTCTCGGAGAGAGGATCTCTCGGAGGATGCATCTCGAAGGATTGCCAGGCGATCTCTGAGGACCGCCGGATCCGGAAGGTCGGGCGGGCCGGCTCCACACCGGTCCGCCGACGCCCTAAGGAGTCATGTCACGCCATCGCCGGACGGACCTCGCGGGCCATGAGACCCTTGGGGCCCTGCTCGACCTCGAACTCCACGCTCTGTCCCTCTTCCAGGAGGCGGTAGCCGTTCATCTGGATGGCGGTGTGGTGCACGAACACATCGGCCCCACCGTCCGGCTGCGAGATGAAGCCGTAACCCTTCTCAGGGTTGAACCACTTCACCGTCCCTGATGCCACGGTGGCAACTCCCTTCTTGCTTCTTGTACTGACCTGCGCCGTCCGGAAGTCCGGAGCAGCTCTTTCCCGGATGACGCAGTGGGCGCCCCCGTGCCAGCGCACGCTATCAGTCGGCCGTGATCGTTCAACAGGTCCCGTAGCGGATCACGGCGCATCTGAGAGGAAGTTCACACCCCGTCCCGAGAGAATTCATCCGGGCTCCCGATGGCGTTCAACTTGGTGTAAGAGTTCGCACCGTGTTGTAACAATGCGCGGCGAACCGGATCGGTTGGTCGGGCCGAGCGTCGGTCGGCAGGGGCGGTCGGCCGGGCAGGGGCGATCAGCGCCGGACCACGGTCCCCTGCGCCCCGTCCTCCACGGTCCAGCCCCGGGCGCGGAGCAGATCGCGGATGCGGTCCGCCTCCTCCCAGTTGCGCTCGGCGCGGGCCGCGTCGCGCTCCCGAGCCAGTCGGGCGGTCTCCTCGTCGAGTTCCTCGTCGCCCGGCCGGAGGCGGAGCCCGAGCGCCCCGCACAGCAGCGCCGCCGTCTCCGCGACCTCGTAGGACCGGCCCTCGTTCCCCTGATCGCCGAGCCAGTTGGCCTCCCGCACCAGCTCGAAGATGCCGGCGAGCGCGGCGGGGGTGTCGAGGTCGTCGTCCATATGGGCGGCAAACGCCTCGAAGGCGACCGTGACCTCCGGGTCGGCGATCGAGGAGACCTCGCGCCTCCGGTGGCTGACCACGGGACCGTGCGCCATCGGATCGGCCAACCGGAAGCGGCGGGCGAGCGAATCGAGGCGGGCCAGGCCCTCCTCGGCCTGGCCCACGGTCTCGGGGGTCACCTCGATCGGCGAGCGGTAGTGGGACCGCAGGACGAGGAGCCGGTAGGCACGGGCGTCGTGGTCGGCCAAGCAGGTCGGTCGAGCGAGGTGAAGTTGCCGAGCGACTTCGACATCTTCTCGCCCTCGACCGTGACCCAGCCGTTGTGCACCCAGTGCCGGGCGAACTCGCGGCCGAGCGCCACCGCCTGGGCCCGCTCGTTCTCGTGGTGGGGAAAGACGAGGTCCATCGCCGCCGCCGTGGAGGTCGAAGCCGTCGCCCAGCAGGTCGAGGGACATCACCACGCACTCGGTGTGCCAACCCGGCCGGCCCGTGCCCCCAGGGCGACTCCCAGGTCGGCTCGCCCGGGCTGGGCCTTCTTCCACAGCACGAAGTCGAGCGGGGAGCGCTTCTCCTCGTTGGCCTCCACCCGTGCCCCGGCCCGCAGCGAGTCGAGGCCCTGGTGGGCCAGGAGGCCGTAGGTCGGCACGTCGGCCACCGAGAGGTAGACCCCGTCGGCCGTCTCGTAGGCGACGCCCCGGCGCACCAGCTGGTCGACCAGCTCGACCATGCGCTCGACCAGCCCGTGGCGTGCGGCGCCTCGTCGGGGCGCAGGACCCCGAGGGCGTCCATCGCTCCCACCACTGCTGCCTCGTACGGCGACGGCCACCTCGGCCTCGGTGCGGCCCTCCTCGGCGGGCCCGGTCGATGATCTTGTCGTCGATGTCGGTGATGTTGGACACGTAGTGGACCTCGAGGCCCGACGAAGATCGAGGTACCGGCGCAGGACGTCGAAGACCAGGGCGAATCGGCCGTGACCCGAGGTGGGGCAGGTCGTAGACGGTGGGACCGCACACGTACATCGAGACCTCGCCGGGGCGGCGCAGGTCGAGCGGGCGGACAGCTCCGGTGGCGGTGTCGTGCAGGCTCAGCACGCAGGGTACGGTAACCCGATCATGACGCACGTGACGGATCCCCGGACAGCAGGCCCGTCGGCATCCCCGAAAGCCGGCCTCGAGGGCCTCGAGGCAGTGGTCGGCGCGGTGGGACGAGGCCGGCACCTACCGCTTCGACCGGTCGCACCGAGCGAGCTCGCGTCTATCGCCATCGACACCCCGCCCCCGACCGTGTCGGGCTCGCTCCACATCGGGCACGTCTTCTCCTACACCCACACCGACGCCGTCGCCCGATTCCGGCGGATGCGGGGCGATGGCCGTCTTCTATCCCATGGGCTGGGACGACAACGGCCTGCCCACCGAGCGCCGCGTCCAGAACTACTACGGCGTGCGTTGCGACCCCAGGCTCCCCTACGTACCCGACTTCACGCCGCCGGAGCGCCCCCGCGACGAGCCCCAGCCCATCTCGCGGCCCAACTTCGTCGAGCTGTGCTACCGGCTGACCGAGGAGGACGAGAAGGTCTTCGAGGACCTGTGGCGCACGCTCGGGCTGTCGGTCGACTGGGACCTGCACTACACCACCATCGACGAGCGCTCCCGCCGGGTCTCCCAGCGCGGCTTCCTGCGGCGCCTGGCCGCGGGACAGGTCTACCAGTCACGGGCGCCCACCCTGTGGGACGTGGACTTCCAGACCGCGGTCTCCCAGGCCGAGCTGGAGGACCGGGAGCTGCCGGCGCCTACCACCGGCTGCGCTTCCCCCGGGTGAGTCCCCCGGCGGGCGCTGCGCCGGCCGTCGAGATCGAGACCACCCGGCCGGAGCTGCTGGCCGCCTGCGTGGCGCTGGTGGCCCACCCCGACGACGAGCGCTACCGGTCGCTCTTCGGCACCGAGGTCGTCACCCCGCTCTTCGGTGCCCGGGTCCCGGTGCTGGCGCATCCGCTCGCGGATCCCGACAAGGGCTCGGGCATCGCCATGATCTGCACCTTCGGCGACATCACCGACGTCATGTGGTGGCGCGAGCTGTCCCTGCCCACCCGGACCGATCGTCGGGCGCGACGGACGCCTCCTGCCGGTGCCGCTGGGGCGAGCCGACGGATGGGAGTCCGAGGACCCGGGCGCCGCGACCGTGGCCTACGACGAGCTCGCCGGACGCCGCATCCAGCAGGCCCGGCCGCCGCATCGTGGAGCTGCTGGCCGAGCGGGGGCCCTGGTGGGCGAGCCCCGGCCGATCGTCCATCCGGTCAAGTTCTACGAGCGCGGCGACCGACCCCTCGAGATCGTGACCTCGCCGCCAGTGGTTCGTCGCGACGCTGCCCCTCCGCGAGCGCCTGCTCGCCCGGGGCGAGGAGCTGCGCTGGCACCCGCGTACATGCGGCACCGCTACCGGGCGTGGGTGGAGGGCCTGAACGGCGACTGGAACATCAGCCGCCAGCGGTTCTTCGGCGTCCCCATTCCCGGTGTGGTACCCGGTCGGAGCGGGTGGCGACGTCGACTACGACGCACCCGATCGTCCCCGGCGAAGCCGCCTGCCGGTCGACCCGTCGACCGACGTCCCGCCCGGGTACGAGGCCGGGCAACGGGGCGAGGCCGGGGGGATTCGTCGGCGACCCCGACGTCATGGACACCTGGGCCACCTCGTCGCTCACCCCGCAGATCGCCGGAGGGTGGGAGGACGACCCCGACCTCTTCGCCCGGGTGTTCCCGATGGACCTGCGACCCCAGGCCCACGAGATCATCCGGACCTGGCTCTTCACCACCATCGTCCGGGCCGAGCTCGAGCACGGCAGCCTGCCCTGGGCCGACGCCGCCATCTCCGGCTGGGTGCTCGATCCCGACCGCAAGAAGATGTCCAAGTCCAAGGGCAACGTGGTCACCCCCCTGCCCCTGCTCGAGCGCCACGGCGCCGACGCCGTGCGCTACTGGGCGGCCAGCGGCCGGCCCGGGGTGGACACCGCGGTCGACGAGGGCCAGATGAAGGTGGGGCGCCGGCTCGCCATCAAGGTCCTCAACGCCTCCAAGTTCGTGCTCGGCCGCGTCGGAGAGGAATCCGGCGCGCCGGGTCCCGATGCCGTCACCGAGCCCGTCGACCGCGGCACATGCTCGGGCCGGCTCGCCGGTGTGGTCGGCGATGCCACGGCGAGCCTCGACGCCTACGACTACACCCGGGCCCTCGAGCGCACCGAGGCGTTCTTCTGGTCCTTCTGCGACGACTACCTCGAGCTGGTCAAGAGCCGGGCCTACGCGGAGAGCGCCGAGCGCGCCGGCCCGTTCGGCGCGCGCCGCCCTCGCCGGCGCGCTGTCGGTCCAGCTCCGGCTGCTCGCCCCCTTCCTGCCCTTCGTCACCGAGGAGGTGTGGTCGTGGTGGCAGGAGGGTTCCGTGCACCGGGGCCCCTGGCCGACGATCGAGGAGCTGGGCACGGCCGGGATCGCGGCGAACGGGTCGCGGGGGGCCGCAGACGGCCGGCCGGCCGGCGAGCTCGACCTGGCGCTCGACATGGCCGTCGGGGTGCTGGGCGAGGTCCGGCGGGCCAAGACGACCGCCAAGCAGTCCATGCGCGCCCGGGTGCGCTCCGTGAAGGTCCTCGACACCAGGGACCGGCTCGACGCCCTCGAGCTGGCGAGCAACGACCTGGTCGAGGCCGGGACCATCGATCGGCTCGAGCTGGTCGTGGGCGAGCCGGCGTTGGTCGAGGTCAGGCTGGCCGAGGAGACCGCCTGAGGCTCTCGAGAAAGGCCACGGCACCGGCGATCGCCATCCAGCACCTCGGCGACACGAGGACGTCGAAGGCGTGCTGGGCCAGCGGCAGCTCGGCGTAGAGCACCGGGGCGTCCGAGGCCTCCCGCAGCGCGGCGACGAACCGGCGGGCATTCTCCACCGGTACCAGGGTGTCGTTGGTCCCGTGAAAAACGAAGAACGGTGGCGCCTCGTTGTGGCGGCGGTAGATCGGCGAGGCCTCCTCGTAGAGCTCCCGGTGGGAGTCGAGGTCGGCCTTGACCACCATGCGCTCGAGCAGCCGCACCAGGTTGTGGCCGTAGCTCCGGGGACCGTCGACCGGCCCGGTCATGTCGTAGACGCCGTAAAAGGGGATGCAGGCGGCGACCGACGTGTCGGTGTCCTCGAAGCCGGGCTGCCAGCGAGGGTCGTTAGCGGTGAGCGCCGCAAGGGCGCTCAGGTGCCCGCCCGCGGACCCGCCGGTGATCACGATCCATGAGGGGTCCCCCCCGTACTCGGCAATGTGCTCGCGCACCCAAGCGATGGCTCTCTTGCAGTCGATGATGTGGTCGGGCCACGTGCCCTTCGGGCCCAGCCGGTAGTTGATGGCGACGCAGATCCAGCCCCTGGAGGCCAGCTCGTGCATCAGCGGGAAGCCCTGCTCGCGCTTGTCGCCCATGATCCAGGCCCCACCGTGGATCTGGATGAGGACCGGCGCGTTCTCCGGCGGCCGGTCGCCCACCCAGCGGATGTCGAGGCGGTGGCGGTAGCGGCCGTCGCCCCAGTAGTCGATGTTCCTTACGCGCTTGATCGTCCGGCCACCGAACGGCACCCCGAGCGCGACCCGCCACCAGCGGAACCAGCGCGGGCGCTCGCGCCAGGAGGTCCCCTCGTCGGAGCCGAGCGTGTCGTAGCTGAGCAGCGATCCGTACCGGGCCGCCGGCGTGGCGCGCAACGCCTCCGCCACCACCTGCTGGGCCCGGTAGCCCACCAGCGCCACCCACGCCAGGGCCACCCAGTCGGCGATGGCGATGCCGAGCCCGAGCCAGCCCGCCCACCCGGAGAGCGCCCCGGCCGCCGAGAGGCCGGCGATCAGGGCGACCTGCCAGACGATGTGCTGGAGGGCGAGCTCGCCCGTCAACCATCCCGCCCCGAAGCTGATCACCGCGAGCGGCTGCCAGCGCGGGGGCCAGATGGTGTTGACGACGAAGGGCACGCCGATGAGGGCGAGGGTCAACAGCACGTATGGCACCACGCATACATATCGCAAGAGACCGGGCGGTCGCCCGTCGGATGGGGCTCTCGGGCGGACTGCCAGGGATCCTCGGGCATTTTGCGGGGGGTTGCGGCGTTGAAATTCTGCGAGGTGGGGCGGGTCCGCTGCCCGGTGTGCACCTGCGAGGACGGAGGGTCCGATGGGAGTCAAGGAGCTCGGCCACCTGGTGCTGTACGTGCGAGACATCGGCCGTTCGGCCGACTTCTACCGGGATGTGCTGGGCTTTCGCCAGATCCTGCCGGAGAACGGCCAGCGCCCCGTGGCGATCGCCGCCTTCTCGAGCGGTCGCACCCACCACGAGCTGCTGCTCATCGAGGTCGGCGCGGACGCGCAGCCCATCCCGGAAGGCCGCCGGATCGGCATGTACCACTTCGGTCTGAAGGTCGGCGACAGCGACGAGGAGCTGCGGGAGATGCTCCGGCGAGTGGAGGCCGCCGGGGCACGCGTCGTCGGGGCCTCCGACCACACCGTGACCCACAGCCTCTACATCGAGGATCCCGACGGCAACGAGATCGAGCTCTACGTCGACGTCGCGGGCGTCGACTGGCGGTCCAACCCGACGCTGATCGCCGCGCCCATCAAGCCGCTGCGGCTCTGACGCCGGTCGAGCGCCCTGCAAAACGACCTCCTGGTCGGTCATGATGACCAGGAGAGACGCCGGGACCTGAGCCACGCCCGGCCCGAGCGACAGGAGTCCGCCATGGGGCTGTTCCAGCGTGCACACGACGTGATCGAGGCCAAGGCCAACAAGGCAATCGACAAGGCCGAGAAACCGGACGAGATGCTCGACCTCTCCTACGAGAAGATGCTCGAGCAGCTGACCCAGGTCCGGCGGGCCCTCGTCGACATCGCGGCGTCGCGCAAACGGATCGAGCTGCAGGAGACCCAGCTCCAGCACTCCGTCGACCACCTGCAGGACCAGGCCAAGGAGGCCCTCGCCCAGGGCCGAGAGGACCTGGCCAAGGAGGCCCTGGCACGCAAGGCAACCGCCCAATCCCAGATCGACGCGATGGAGCCCCAGCGCCAACAGCTCACCGATGAGGAGGGGAAGCTCACCCAGACGATGCAGACGCTGCAGCAGCGGGTGAACACCTTCCGCACCCAAAAGGAGACACTCAAGGCGCAGTACACGGCCGCCAGTGCGGTCACGACCGTCAACGAGAGCGTGTCGGGGATCTCCAAGTCCCTGAGCGACTCGGGCGCTTCCCTGCAGCGGGCCCAGGACAAGATCGATCAGATGCAGGCCCGCTCGGGCGCCCTCGACGAGCTGCTCGAGTCCGGCGTCCTGGAGGACGTCGGGGGAGGCACCGACGACATCCAAAAGGAGCTCGACCAGGTGAGCTCCAGCTCGCAGATCGACCAGGAACTGGCGGAGCTCAAGGCTCAGGTCGGGGCGCCGGCGGCCCTTCCCGACGGCAAAGGCTCGTGATGACGGACGAGACCACCCACGATGGCAGGGGTCGGGTCAAGGTGGAGCCGTGCGCCAAGCGCGTGCGCGCCTACCTCGGTGGCCAGCCCGTCGTGGACTCGCACTCCGTCCTCATGGTCTGGGAGGCGCCGTACTACCCCACGTACTACTTCCCGTCCGCCGACGTCACGGCAGAGCTCGTCACCACCGGCCTCGCCTCCCACTCCCCGAGCCGGGGGGAAGCCGAGATCCTCGACGTCCGCACCAAGGGTGCCGAGGCCGTCGGCGCCGCGCTGCGCTATCCGGACTCGCCGATCCCCGAGCTGCGCGACGTGGTGCGGTTCGAATGGGGGCTCCTGGACGAGTGGCTCGAGGAGGACGAGCCCGTGTACGTCCACCCCCGCAACCCGTACCACCGGGTCGACATCCTCGCGAGCACCCGCCACGTGGTGGTCGAGGTGGAGGGGGTGCGCATCGCCGAGTCGTCGCAACCCCGGATGCTCTTCGAGACCGGCCTGCCCGCCCGCTACTACCTTCCGCTGACCGCCTACGACCCCGACGTGCTGCGGCCCTCGGACTCCGAGTCGCAATGCCCCTACAAGGGAACGGCCACCTACTTTGACGTGGAGATCGGCGACCGGCGCCACGAGGACCTGCTGTGGATCTACCGGTACCCGTTGCCCGAAAGCCAGAAGATCGCCGGCCTCGCGGCGCCGTACAACGAGCGGGTGGACCTGGTCGTGGACGGGACGCGGCTCGACCGCCCGCACACTCCGTTCTCCTGAGACACCTCTCCTGGAGGGCCTTCTCCTGAGGGCCCTCGCCTGACAGACTCGTTGCGGGCAACGCCCGCGCCGAACCCATTGCGACCGACCTCGACCCGCCGATCGCCCCATCGCCGCAACGCCGCATCGCCGCATCGCCGCAACGCCGCATCGCCCGACACCGACCCGGGAGCATGATGGCAACGATCTCTCGCCGAGACGTGATCAAGGCAGGGCTGGCCGCCGCCGGCACGCTGGCCACGGCCGCAGCTGCGCCCTCCCTCGCCGGCGCATCGACGGCTGGCACCCCGACCACCAGCGCCGCGGTGCCCGGCGCCTACCGCTGGGCGCGGCCCGTGGTGCGTCGGCATCCCGACTCACTCCCCTACCCCCACCTGCCGGCCGGGACGGACACCCTCCCCGAGATCGAGCACCTCGTCGTGCTCATGATGGAGAACCACTCCTACGACAACTACCTGGGCATGCTCCGGCGAGGCGACGGGTTCGCGCTCGGACGCAAGGGCCGGCCGACCAACTCCAACCCGACGAGCGTGCCGGGACAGTTCCTGCGGGCGTACCACATGGAAAACGACTGCCAGCAGCACGGCCACCCCTCCCAGGACTGGCTGGCCTCCCACGAGCAGTACGCCGACGGCCGCAACGACGGCTTCGCCACTTCGCCCAGCGGGCCCGTGGCGATGGGCTATTGGGACGGCACGGACCTCCCCTTTTATTACTCCCTGGCCTCGACCTTCCCGCTCGCCGATCGCTGGTTCTCCTCGGTGCTCGGACAGACGTTGCCCAACCGTCGGTACCTGCTGGCGGCGACCTCCGCGGGCATGGTCAACGACGACGGCTCGCAGCTGGCACAGAGCCCACCCAACGGGACGATCTTCGACCGGCTCGACCGGTACGGCATCGAGTGGCGGGACTACTACCACTCCGGGAGCAATCCGGGCTCCCTCGTGTGGCTGTCGGAGGCCTCGGCGCTCGGTCCGCACAACGTGCCGATCGAGCGCTTCTTCGAGGACGCCGCCGCCGGCAGCTTGCCGGGGTTCAGCGTCGTCGATCCCGATTTCGACCATCAGTCCGAAGAGAACCCCCAGAACATCTCGGAGGGCGAGCGCTTCTCGTCGGAGGTCATCCGGGCGGTGATGCACGGGCCGGCCTGGCACAAGACCCTGCTCGTGTGGACCTACGACGAGCACGGTGGCTATTACGACCACGTCCCACCGCCGCCGGCACTGCCACCGGACTCGATCGCGCCGACGCCGCCGGGTGGCGAACCTTCCTACGAGGGCTTTGCCCGCTACGGGTTCCGGGTTCCCGCCGTCGTGGTGTCGCCCTTTGCCAAGCGGGACCACGTCTCCCATGTGATCTACGACCACACCTCGATCCTGGCCATGGTCGAGCGCAAGTGGAACCTGCCCGCCCTCAGCTATCGCGACGCCAACGCCAACGATCTCGCGGATTTCCTCGACCTGAAGCGGCCCGGGTTCCGCGATCCGCCGGCCCTCGCGGAGCCGGCCGCGACCCGGACCTCCGCCCGACAGGGCACCGGGCCCCAGGCGTGCACCCCGGGTGATCCCGGGACGATCCCGCAACCGGGGGCCCTCGAGGGGCCGCGCTTCGGGGCGACCGCGGCGCGACGGCCCGTCGCCCGCCGGGACCTCAGCGCCTGACAGCCCTCCAGCAGCGGCAACGCATCGGCAGGTCGACCACGCGAGCACCGTCGCCGGTGAGGCGAGCCGCCGCACGGGCGACCGTTGCCATCCACCGCTCCCGCTCGCGGCGCTCCATCGTGATCACCCCGCTGTAGGTCCCGGCCAGACCCACGAGATCGTCGGCCGTCATCGGCCGCATCCAGGCGATGGCGCACACCCTGGGGGTGCCAAAGGCGGCGCCGGGCGTGAGCCTCATCACGTAGCGGGCGCGAGGGCCCTCGGGGCGCGGCGAATCCACGCTCCCGTCGCCCCCGGTCCGGGGGAAGAGCTCGCCCACCCAGGGGATCTCGCGATCCGGCCCGTTCCACAGCGCCCCAAACGTGCCGCCGGTCCTCAGGACCCTCGCCACCTCGGGGACGGCCCGCTCCGGGTCCATCCAGTGCCAGGCCGAGGACACGACGACCGCGTCCAGACGGGCATCGGCCACGGGCAGCGCCTCCCCCACGGCGCGGACGGCGGACACGCCGGGCGAGCGGGCGACCAACACCTCGAGCATGCGGGGATCCGGCTCGACGGCGAGCACCCGTGCGCCCAGCTCGCGCACCGTCCGCGCCAATGCCCCGGTGCCCGCCCCGAGGTCGAGGGCTCTGCCCACCGACTCGGGGAGCACCCAGCGGACGGCCTCGCGCGGCGGGCCCGGTCGGTACCGGTCGTAGTGCTCGGCGACGGCGCCGAACGACCGGGCCCTCACGAGCAGGTCCTCAGCCAGGCAGCACCACCGACTGGTACTCGGTGTACGGCGCCAGCCCCTCGGGACCGCACTCCCGCCCGATGCCCGACTTCTTGAATCCGCCAAAGGGCGAGTAGAGATCGACGATGGACTGCGAATTGATGGCCACCACGCCGGTCCGCATGCGGTAGGCGACCTCCTCGCCGTGCGCCGGGTCCGACGTCCACACCGACCCCGAGAGCCCGTAGTCGCTGTCGTTGGCGATGCGGACCGCCTCGGCCTCGTCCCCGTAGGGGATGACGGAGAGGACCGGCCCAAAGATCTCCTCCCGCGCGATCCTCATCGAGTTGTCCACGTCCGCGAAAACGGTGGGCTCCACGAACCAGCCCCGGTCGAGATGCTGGGGCCGGCCGCCGCCGACCACCACCCTCGCCCCCTCTGCACGTCCGGCCTCGAGATAGCCCTCCACCCGGGTGCGCTGGCGCTCGGCGACGAGGGGCCCGACCTGCGTCGAGTCGTCGAGCGGGTCTCCGACGCTCATGGCGCCCACGGCGGACCCGAGGGCCGCCACGATCTCGTCGTAGCGGCTGCGCGGCGCAAGGATCCGGCTCTGGGCGGCGCAGATCTGACCGTTGTTCGAGAGTCCGCCCGAGATCAGCTCCGTGACGTTGGCATCGGTCAGGTCGACGTCGTCGAGGACGATGGCCGCGGACTTGCCGCCCAGCTCGAGGGTGAAGCGCTTGAGCTGGGCGCCGCAAACCTCGCCGATGTGCTGGCCGACCGCCGTCGACCCGGTGAAGGACACCTTGTCGATGCCGGGGTGGTGGATCAGGTAGTCGCCCGTCTCCCGCCCCGCCGGCACGATGTTGACCACGCCGGCCGGCACGCCCGCCTCGGCGATCGCCTCGGCCAGGGGGTAGCTGTCGAGGGGGGTCTCCGGTGCCGGCTTCACCACGACCGTGCACCCCGCCACGAGGGCGGGCGCGAGCTTGAGGGCCACGATGAAGAGCGGGACGTTCCAGGGCACGATCGCCGCCACGACGCCGACGGGTGCGCGCCGGACCCGCACCGGCGTCCCCATCATCCCGTCCCGGGTCTCGAGCCAGTTGAACGACGGCCCCCACTTGGTGGCGTAGGCGTCGAAGATGGTCGTCGCCGAGAAGACCTGACCGAACAGCGACCACTGCTTGGGCGAGCCGTTCTCGGACGAGATCACGTCGGCGATCTCCTGGGCCTTGGCCTGCAACGCGCCCGAGAGTCGCGACACGATCTCGCAGCGCTCCTCGACGGGCCGCCACTGCCAGTCGGTCTCGTCAAATGCGCGGCGGGCCGCGCCCACGGCACGGTCGATGTCGCCCGGGGAGCCGGCCGGGGTGCTGCCGATCACCTCCTCGGTGGCCGGGGAGACCACGTCGATGGTCTCCGACGTCGCAGGAGCCACCCACTCGCCCCCGATGTACAGCTCCTTGCGAATGTCCATCGTGCCCACCTCCGAAGCTCGGCCGGCCCCCAGGGTACCGTCGGCCACCATGGCGACCGATGAGGAACGGGCCCGGCCGAGCACGCCCGCCAAGCGCCGCCGTCCGACGGCGGCCGAGCTCGAGACCGCCCGCGACCGGCGCATCCCCGATGTCGTCGCGGCCGACCTCGACGTGCTCTTCTGCGGGATCAACCCCGGCCTGTGGTCGGGCGCCGTCGGACACCACTTCGCGCATCCCGGAAACCGGTTTTGGAAGGTGCTCCACGGCGCCGGCTTCACCCCGATCGTCGTCGATCCGACGGAGGATCGCCGGCTGCTCGAATTCGGCCTGGGCATCACCAACCTGGTACCGAGGGTCACGGCCCGGGCAAGCGAGCTCGGTGCCGACGAGCTGAGGGCCGGGGGGCGGTCCCTGACCCGCAAGGTGCGCCGGCTCGCTCCCAGGGCGGTGGCCTTCGTCGGCATCGGCGCCTACCGAACGGCCCTCTCGAGACCCCGAGCCCGGATCGGTGAGCAGCCCGAGGCGATGGGGCGCTCCCGGGTGTGGGCGCTGCCCAATCCGAGCGGCCTCCAGGCGCACTACCAGATGGACGATCTCGTGGCGGCCTACGGTGCGCTCCGGCGCGCCGTCCGGCCCGGATGAGCTCCCTCCCGACCGGCAGGCGCCCGGCGTGAGCGGGTAGGAAATTGTCGGGTCCCGCGGCGCAAAAGCTTTACGATTGGAATACAGTTTCGCGACAAATGGTGGCGTCGGTTGCTCCTCGGGGTGTCGCAGCGGCCGCAGGATCGTCGACGCGCCCGGAAACGTTGACGCTCCCGCCGGCCCGCTGGTCACACGTCTTTCGGGGCCCGATCACCATCGGCCTCATCGCCACCACCTCCGTGGTGGTCGGCGCCGTCATCGGCGGACCGCAATTCGTGCGCGACGTCCCGGGGGATTGGTTCTTTGGGGCGCCCGGCGGACCCCTCGGCTCCGTGGGCAGCTCACAGTCGCCGTCAGGGATCTCCCTCGTTCTCGTCTACGGGGGGATCGTGCTGTTCATCGCCGCGTGGCTGCGGTTCCTCCAGCTCCTGGCCGCGCACCCAGGGCGTCCCGTACGCGACGTGGTCAAGACGATCTCCGTCTGGTCGATCCCCGTCGTGATCGGTCCCCCGCTGTTTAGCCTCGACGTCTACAGCTACGCCGGTCAGGCCGAGCTGGTGAGCCGCCACATCAACCCCTACGTCTATGGGACGGGCGTGCTGGGAGGCACCCCGTTCAACACGATGGCCGGGCCCACCTGGGCCAACACGCCCTCGCCGTACGGGCCGCTCATCCTGCGCCTCGATGGCTTCCTCGCGACCATCGCCAACCACCAGATCCTGCTCACACTCGTGCTCCTGCGGCTGGTGGCCGTCGGCGCGCTGGCCGTGGCGATCGCCGCGCTGGCGGGGCTGGCCCGGGACTTCGGCCGCGACCGGGCCCAGGTGGTGGCGTTCGGCGCGGCGAGCCCCCTGGCGATCCTCGTCTTTCTCGGCGGCGCGCACAACGACCTGGTGATGGTGGCCATGGTCCTGGTGGGGCTGCTGGTGGCCCGCCGCCGGTCCTGGGTTCTCGGGATCGCCATCTGTGCCGCCGCGGCGACGGTCAAGGCCCCGGCCTTCCTCGCCGTCATCTTCCTCGGCTGGTGCTGGCTCGGACCCGTCGCCACCTGGCAGGCCCGGCTCCGCCGCACGGTGCTCGCCGGCGCCATCGCCGCGGCGACCATGCTCGCCGTCTCCCTGTTCGCCGGTTTCGGGCTCAATTGGGTGCGGACGGTCAACTCCGCCTCGCAGGTGCAGACGGGGGTCACGCCGGTCGCCTTCGCGGCACACGTGGTGGCCGGCACGGCCCACCTCATCGGTGTGCCCTGGTCCTTTGCCGGATTCCTGACCGTCTTCCGCTTCCTCGGGTTCTTGGTCGCGGCGGTCTTCGCCATCCGGCAGCTGTGGGCGTCGCCGCGCCGCGGCATGCAGCAGTCGCTCGGCATCAGCCTGCTCGTCGTGGCCCTGCTGCTGCCGACGGTCTGGTCCTGGTACCTGTCGTGGGGCCTGCTGGTACTGGCCCCGGTCGCCGAGGGCCGAACCCGGCGGCTCTGCATCGGCGTCGTGGCCGTGGCGACCATTCTCGGCGCCGCATCCAACAAGCACATCGCGCTCGCCATGTACCACGCCACGTTCGGGTCGGACGTCTTCGTCGTGCTCGGCATCGCCGCAGTGGTGGTGATCGGCTATCTGATCCTGTTCCCGCAGCGACGCCTGCTCAACGGCACGGCGCCCGGTTCCCTCCCGTTGGCCGGAGAGCTGGCCACCGCCGGAGAGAATCCTGCGCCGGGTCAGGACCCTTACCGGGACGAGGGGCGGCCCGGCGCTCGATCCATCTCCCTCGGCTCGCCGTGATCAGTGGGAAGCGATCGATTCCCAGGCCGGGCACGCGGGTCGACGTCCAGACCGTCATCTATCGTCGAACCCATCGCGTCGTTGCCCGAACACCTCCGGCGCACGGACAGATGGAACGGCCTGCGCGCCGGCGACCCGATCGCCATCGCCGGTCTCAAGATCCGCGGTGCGCAGTGGTGGTTCCGCGCCCACGTGCGCAACGAGAGAACCGGGGCCGAGTCGATCGAGGTGGTCGGGGGCCGGACCGGAGACCGCAAGATCCGCAGCTTCCGTCCCGAGCAGGTCTACCCGGCTCCCTCGCCGGGCCCAGGGGGAAGGACGGGGCGGCGGCGGGCAACGGGCGGCGACCGCCCATCCCTCGCGGAGGCGCCCCAGCTGCCTTTCGAGTGAAGGGCCGACGAGCGGGCGAGGGCGCCCGCCTCGGCATCCGACCTCGCAACGCCGGCACGGCCACGGTCCTGGCCGGCGCTCGCTGACGGGTCCAGGGCGAGAGCCCGGGACATCCAAGAACACCACCAATCACCCACGAAAGGGGAATGCATGTTGGGCAAGAAGGCACTGACGGCCGTCGCGGCCGTCGGACTCGGTGGCGCGTCGATGTTGACCGCCTTGGGCTTGTCGGGCCCGGCCGGCGCCGCGAGCAACTCACCGAGCGCACCGGGCGTGACGGCGACCACCGTGACCGTGGGCCAGGTGGACGACCTGACCGCACCGCTCCCCGGGCTCTTCAAGTCGGCCGAGGACGGCACCCAGGCGTACTTCAACTACATCAACTCCCAGGGTGGGGTCAACGGCCGAAAGCTCATGCTCGACGCCAAGGACAGCGCCTTCAACTCGAGCCAGGTGGCGACCGAGACCCAGGACATGGCCAAGAACGACTTTGCGCTCGTGGGAGGGTTCTCGTTGCTCGACCAGGCGCAGGTGCCGATCATCAACCAGACCCAGGTGCCCGATGTCGCGTACCCCCTGAGCATCCAGCTGTCCAACAACCCGCACGTCTACAGCCCGAGCCCGGCCACCTCTAACGCCTGGCCCGAGGGCGCCCTCAAGTGGTTCAAGTCCAAGTACCCTCAGGCGGTCAAGCACGTCGGCATCCTCTACGGCACGGACACCTCGTCGGAGATCGCCATCCAAAACAACGTGAACGCCACGCTCAAGTCGCTGGGTTACGACATCACGTACACGCACGGCATCACCGCCGAAACGACCAGCTTCCTGCCCGACGTCCTCAAGATGAAGTCCGAGGGCGTGCAGATGCTCTACGAGTCGGAGCTGCCGACGCAGCAGGCCGCCACCCTGGCCAAGGAGCTCCAGCAGGAGAACCTGAAGGTGATCAACGTGGAGATCGCGGCCTACGCCGCCAACCTCCCGCAGCTGGCGGGTAGCGCCGGCCAGGGCATGTACTTCGCCGAGCCGTACTCGCTGTACCAGGGCGAGGACGCCAAGTCGACGCCCTCGGTGGCCACCTTCGACAAGTGGGTGAAGAAGGTCGACGCCAATGTGTTCTCGAGCACCGAGCCCGTCTCCGCGCTCTACGGCTGGACGGCCGCGCAGCTCTTCGCGCAGGCGCTCAAGGCCGCAGGTCAAAACCCCACTCGTGCGAGCCTGGCGGCGGCACTCAACAACGTCACCAATTTCTCGGGCAACAACCTCATCGCTCCCGGCAACCCCGCCAAGAACATCCCGCCGAGCTGCTGGCTCCTCGCGCAGCTCAACAACGGCAAGATCCAGCGGATCAGCCCCTCCCCCACCTCGGGCTACGTCTGCAGCCCCGGCGGGAACCACCCGGCATCCGGCTGGAAGCCGCAGACCCGGTAGGGGATCGGCTCCGGCGTGGACGACCGCGAGGCCCGTAGTCGTTTCGCCGGAGCCGAGGTTGCCCGGCTGGCCACATCCGACCGGGTCGGGCAGCCCCATATCGTGCCGATCGTGTTCGCGCTGTCGGCGCCCGAGGCGGGCCCTGCGGACCACGTCTACAGCGCAGTGGACCACAAGCCCAAGCGGTCGACGGCCCTGCGCCGGCTGGCCAACGTCGAGCAGAACCCGTCGGTCGCCCTCCTGGTCGACCACTACGAGAACGACTGGGACGAGCTGTGGTGGGTACGGGCCGACGGCCTCGCGAGGGTCGTCGGCCCGGCCTCTGACGAGGCCGACGTGGCGCGTCGACTGCTGGCCGCGCGCTACCCGCAGTACCACGACCGGCCTCCGGCGGGGCCCGTCCTGGCCGTGCGGGTGATCCGTTGGTCGGGCTGGTCAGCTCGCGGTTGAAAGCTCGCGCCAGGCTCGAACGAGCGCTGGCACGGCCGAGCTCGCCGTACCGTCGGACCTGGCCGGTCTGGTCGCTCGGGCCGGTCGGGCGGGACTCCCGGGCGTCGAGGTTCTCGTTGGCCGCCCGGGCCTCGCCGAGTCCGCTGGCCGGCGCCTCGGCTTCGGACGAGATGACCTGGTGGGCGCCCGCCGACGCGAACCCGGACCCGTTGTCCAGGCGCCGCGGCCGTCCGCCTCGCGCCGCGCCCGGGCCAACTCCAGCTCCGCCCGCCACTCTGCGAAGTACTCGCCAGGCCTCTTGGCCACGGCGGTCACCTCTCCATCGAGGGTCAGAACCTCCACTCGTGCCATGCCAAGAGGTTGACAGGGGGTTGTGACAGCGGCTTCGCCCCCGGTCCCACGGAAGTTCCCGAGATCGAACGGCCCGGAGCTCCCCTCAGCGAAGAACGGGACCACGTCGCCCTTGACCGCAAGGATCTCGGCGCCCTGGAAGAGTTTCGGACTGAGCTCGGTCGCATGACCCGGCAGACTTGCTCGGAACGCCGTGCTGCGCACCCCAACTCGCGGGAACGCCATGCCTGTGAGCTTCCCTTGCGAGAGGTTTTCCGACCAACAGCGGATCAAGATCCTGACGGCAGCTTCGTACCTGGCGACGGCGCGCACGCTCGATTGCAGCTCTTCGGTCGCGTTGGGCAACACGCGCTCGCCCCTACCCCGTGTCGTCGGGCCCGTCCCGGTTGCCCTCTGTCCCGGCCCCCGTTCGGCGGTGCCGGGGGTGCCTCGGGTCCTGCGGGGCCACGAAGTCCCGCTTGCCGTTTCCCTCGACCAGCATCCAGCCCCGGGTGGTCTTCATCCGGTGGTGGTAGCGACAGAGCCCGTCGAGGTTGTGCAGCGCCGTCTCGTGGGTGTCCTTCCAGTCCTGGCGGTGGTCCCATTCGATCCGCACCTGCTGGTGGCAACCCCGGACGGCACAGCCGGGGTGGAGCCACTCGAGGGCGGTGCGCTGGAAGGCGTTGGGATGGCGTCCGAGATGGGCCACGTTCACCACGTCGTGGCCCTTGGTCACGATGGCCGTCCAGAAGGGATCTTCCTCCAAGGCCAGCTCCTTGACGGCTCCGACGCTGACCGGGCCCACCCCCACCACCTAACGCAGACCTCGTCGCCCTCGACCTTCCCGCGGACCAGTGCGGCGTGGTCGATCCGGACGATGAACTTGGGCTGGGCGCTCGTGGGTTGCTCGCCGCGGTCCCCACAGAGGGCCTGGACCAACGCATCGGCCCCGTAGGCCTCGGGGCGCTCCCTTCGTCCCTGGCGTCGAGCCTCTTCGAAGCAGGCTTCGATCAACGGATCGAGGGCGCCCTTGATCTTGGCCCCGGTCTCGGTGGTGTGGGTGAGGTGTAGGTGGAAGGCACCCTCGTCGTCGGCGTAGGTGCGCAGGGAACGCTGCCCGAAGATGCGCTTCCGGCGGGCCTCGGGATCGGGTTCGGCGGCGAAGCGGATCTTTCGAGCCTCGTCCTTGAGCTCGCCCAAGGAGCTCCGGCGGGCGGTGTCCAACAGGCGGCCCTCGGCCCGGGGGTCGGCGCTGGCCCCCTTGGTCACCGCCTGGGCCTGGTCCCCGGAGAGCTCGCCCCGCCTCGCCGCGGCCTCGGTGGCCGGGAGCGACTGCAGGGCCTCGGCGGTCTCGAGGAGGTCCCGGGCGTCCTTGACCGAGGTCCCGAGGGTCCGGGAGACGAAGTAATCCGCCGAGCGGTCCTGACCGGGCTCGAAGGCGGAGCCGTCCTTGACGGCCTTGGCCAGCAGGGCCTCGATGGTGCCCAAGGCGTTGCGGGCGACCGTGGCGACCCGGAGGCCCTCGGCCAGCTCCACCGGGCGCAAACCGGTCGGGTCGAAGCGCTGCGCCAAGGACAAGACCGAGGCCCGCAGGGCGAGCAGCTCGTCGAGGTCGCTTGTGCGCTCCTCCAGGGCGATTGCCATGTCCCCAACACTACGAGGGGGGTACGACAGTTATCGGATGGGGGGATACCCGTGCATCCGATTAGTCGCCGGAGATGGGCAGCTCCATCTGGCTCTCACCCGACGAGGAGACGGGCCCGGCACCCCGTGGATGCTCCACCGGCCGGTTGCCGAAATGGCGGCCGAGTGCGTCGTCCTGTCCCTGATACGAGGAACGGATGCTGCGGCCGTAGAGAGCGATCGGCGGCTCCAACATGCGCTCGAAGGTCAGCTTGCAGATGGGTTGTCCGTGCTCGATCATGAACGGGACGTCGTGGGCCCGCACCTCCAGCGCGGCCCGCGAGCCGAAGAAGCGGCGTTCCGGATCGAACCCGAAGCCAGGGTCGAAGAAACCCGCGTAGTGGGTCCGGAGCTCGCCGCTGGTCGGGTCGTAGGCGGTCATCTCGCACGCCAGCCCCGGGGGGATGGAGACCGCCTCGTCGGACATGAGCAAGTAGAAGCGCTCGGGCGTCAGCACGACCTTGTTGCCGAGCTCGCCGTAGACCACCTCCCAGTAGGGCCCGGGATCGGTGGCCCCGCTCCTCGTCATGTCGAGCAGGGGGGCGTTGTCCCGTGCCCGGTACCCGACGGCTCGCGAGCCGTCGCTCCGCAGGTCGAGGCTCAGGAACAGACCGTCACCGACCGTCAATTCGGCATCTGGCACCGACGAACCGTGGCGAAAGACCAGCGGCTCCTGCCGGTGCACCTGACGGATCTCGCTGTCGTCGAGCTCCGCCCGCCCCATCGAGAAGCGGATCTGGTTCAGAGTGAGTCCCTCACGCACCCGGATCGGGAACGAGAGCGGCACCACCTCGAGATAGAGCCGGCCGTGATAGCCGTCCGCCACCTCGTCGAACAGATGACCGCCATCGGTGATCACCCGTGTGAACACGTCCAGGCGTCCCGTCGAGCTCTTGGGGTTGGCCTTGGCCCGCATGCCCTCGGGCAGCGCCAGGCGCTCCTTGAGGGGAATGAGGTAGGGACGGTTGGTCTCGAGGACCACCCCCTCGTTGTGGAGGGGGATCTCGTCGACGATCAGCTCCTTCACCTTGCGCTCGACCGATTCCCTCGTGGGAAGGAAGCTGCACTGGATGCGATAGGCGACCTCGTCCAGGCGGAGGTCGAGGCTCGCGGGCTGGACGTTCTCGAGCGGGATGGTGAATTCGCCGGCGTGCACGATCTGCTCGTCGATGGCGTCGAGGATGTGCTGGCTGGCGAGGACCCCCGGGCCGTCGGGCAGGTTCACGAGCGTGGGGAATCCGGTTGGCGAGGCACGGCCCATCGTAACCGGCTTCCCGGCAGCGGTCCCCCGACGGGAACCAGGCTCCTTCGCTACAGTGCCCGCACGCGACTTCCTCCCGATTCCCTCGCCTCTCGTGATCCCTCCGTCCGAGCCTGGGCGGACCGGGGCGAGTTGCGCCGCGTCGGGGGTCGGGAGGTCTTCACGATCGACCTCGGTCCCCTGGGCGAGGAGCGCGCCGAGCCCCTCCTGATTCTGCACGGGTTCCCCACCTGCTCCTACGACTACCGCCACATCCTGGACGACCTCGCCGTCCACCGCCGCGTGCTGCTGCTCGACCTGCTCGGCTACGGACTGTCGGAGAAACCCGACGTCCGCTATTCGATAGGCCTCGAGGCCGACATCGTGCAGGGGTTCGTCGACCAGGCGGGCGTGCGCCGCATGGCCCTCCTGACCCACGACATGGGAGACACGGTCGGGGGCGAGCTGCTCGCCCGCCAGCACGAAGGCCAATGGCCGGTCGAGATCACGCGGCGTGCCTTGACCAACGGCAGCATCTACATCGAGATGGCACACCTGACCGCCGGGCAGGAGCTCTTGCTCTCGCTGCCCGACCGGCCGGCCGAGGCCCCTCCGGACGAGAACCTGCTGCGGGCGGGCCTCGCCGAGACCATGGCCGCCGGATCTGCGGCAGCTCGAGCCGATCTCTCCGGCGACGCTGCGCTCGTCTGTCACCGAGGCGGCAACGCCATGCTGCCCCGCACCATCCGCTACATCGAGGACCGGCGAGCGTTCCAGGATCGCTACACCGGGTCGATCGAGTGTCACCCCTCCCCCCTGACGATCATCTGGGGGACCGAGGACCCCATCGCCGTGGTCGAGATGGTTGAGAGACTGTCGGACGCCCGCCCGGACGCCACGGTTTGCCGGCTGGCCCGGGTCGGGCACTACCCCATGCTGGAGGCGCCCGGAGAGCTCCTCGCCGCCCTGGAAGCGGCCCTCTCGTGAGAACAAGAGGGGGCCGCGTGGGTACGGTTCTCGCATGAACCGGCGTCGAGCCGCCAAAGCGCCCAAAGAGGAGCAGCCGCAGGATCCTGCGGCGACACCAGGGGCAGGAGCCGAGCCGGCCGAGAGCGGCAAAGGGCAAGCAACCGGCGAGACGGCCACCGGAGGCTCAGGAGCACCCGAGCCCGAGGCACAGCCGGCCGCGACGCCCGCCACCGCAAGCGAGCCGGCCAGCACAAGCGAGCCGGCCGCCGCAAGCGAGCCGGCCAGCACAAGCGAGCCCGCCGCCGCAAGCGAGCCGGCAGCCTCCGACGTCGAGCCCATCCCCATGCCAGAGCCGCCTCCAGGTGTCATCCGGACGCCCGACGAGCGCTTCGACGACCTCCCCGGCTACCCCTTCGCACCCCACTACGCCGTCGTGCGGGCGGAGGGCGTGCCGCCCCTGCGGATGCACTACGTCGACGAGGGCCCATCCGATGGTCCGATCGTGCTGCTCCTCCACGGGCAGCCGACATGGTCCTACCTCTACCGTCGGGTGATTCCGGTGCTCTCCGGCGCCGGTCGCCGGGTGATCGCTCCCGACCTCGTCGGCTACGGACGCTCGGACAAGCCCATCGAGCGGACGGACTACACCTTGGAGCGCCACATCCAGTGGGTGTCCTCCCTCCTCCAGGCGCTCGACCTCACCGGAATCACGCTCGTCGCCCAGGACTGGGGTGGGCCGATCGGCCTGAGCGCCCTGGCGCGCGAGCCCGATCGATTTGCCCGCGTGGTGGTGTCCAACACGATCCTGCACACGTCCGAGCCGACACTGGCGGGAAGACTCACGTGGGCCAACCACGCACTGGGGGACGGACGGGTCGTCCTCGAGGAGGCGCTGGTCGACTACGTCCTGTTCTCCATCCGGGTACCGGAGTTCTCGGCGAGCTTCTTCGTCGACGCGGTCTCGGGTCCGCTGCCCAAGGACGTCAAGGACGCCTACGACGCGCCCTTCCCCGACTCCAGGTACCAGGCGGGCCTGCGGCAGATGTCGGCCCTCATCCCGCTGACCCGCAACGATCCCGGCGCCGAGATCGGGCGGAACACGATGGCGGCGCTCGAGCTGTTCCCGCGCCCGTTCCTCACGGCCTACACCGACGGCGACCCGGCCTCACGCGGGTGGGACACGGTCCTTCAGGGCCGTGTGCTCGGTGCTCGAGGTCAAGCACACGTCACGATCCGCGACGCCGGTCACTTCGTGCAGGAGCAGCGTGGCGAGAGGCTGGCATCGGTGATCAACGACTTTATCGAAGCGACGCCCCAACCCGGGGCGGAGTGAGCCGGCCTTAGGTGGCGTCGCGGGCCACCTCGTTGAGGTGGTCGGCGAGAAGACCCGGGTGCGACAGCATGACGTCGTGGTCCGAGTCGAGATCGACCAGACGGGACGGGTCGAGTCGCTTGATCATCTCCTCGGCGACCTCCGCGGGGACGGCGCCGTCACGGAGGCACCGCAGGTAGGTTGCGGGCACTCCGAAGTCGTAGCCCGAGACGGTGGCGGCAAAGAGGCCCACCGCCTCGGGCACGCACTGGCGGTGCACGTCGGCAAAGGCCTCGGGACTGAGGTCCGCGCTGAACATCTGGTGCGCCGTCGCCTCGTCGAGCAGCGGCATCACGCCGGACACGTCATCGGGACGAGGGGCATCGTCGCCGAAGTAGAGGTCAAAGACGTTGCTCCCGGGCTCCAGGACGAGCGCCGCTACGTAGACGACGTGAGCGATCCGGTCGGGGTGGCGGTTGGCCGTCTCGGTGATGGTGATGCCCCCCATCGAGTGCCCGACGAGCACGAAGCGTGACATGCCAGCCGCGTCGGCGTCCTGCAGGACCGCCTCGACGCAGGCGTCCACGGTCACCGGCTTCCCGCCGGAGGGGCGCCCCCCGCGGCCGGGGAGGTCCACGGCGATCGAGGGCATGGAGAGGAGCGGCCGCACGGGCTCCCAGCACCAGGCCCCGTGGTAGCCACCATGCACGAGCACGAACCCGTCTGCCGCCATACCCACCCCCTCTGTTCGCGTCGCGGCATGATACGGCCTCCCGGACTACGGCCAAGGTCCCGCGGAGACGGGAGAAGCGAAGGCGGCGGGAAGAGGATCGGGCCGAAGCGAGTTGACCCCACTAGGGGGTTGGGACGAGCCGGACGACGAGAGGAGACCCTCATGCCCGCAGAAGCCAACGGTCCCGCGGCGAACGACGGCGAGGACCGGTTGCCGGTGGACTTCTGGTTCGACCCGCTGTGCCCCTGGGCCTGGATCACGTCGCGGTGGATGCTCGAGGTCGAGCGGGTGCGACCGGTCGACGCGCGCTGGCATGTGATGTCGCTGGCCGTCCTCAACGAGAGCCGGGAGGGACTCTCCGAGAAGTACCGGGAGCGGATGCAGCTGGCGTGGGGACCGGTACGGGTCTGCATCGCGGCGCGGGAGGAACGCGGTAACGAGATCCTGCTCCCCCTGTACACCGCCATGGGCAACCGGATCCATCTGGAGCGGCGCCGGGACCAGGACTTCGTCGGAGAGGCGCTCAAGGAGCTCGGCCTGCCCGAGGGACTGGCGGAGGCGGCGAGGAGCACCGAGTACGACGAGCTGGTCCGCGAGTCCCATCGAGAGGGGATGGACCCCGTCGGGGACGACGTCGGCACTCCGGTGATCCACGTGGAGGGCCACGCCATCTTCGGGCCCGTGGTGACGCCGGCACCCAAGGGTGAGGCGGCCGGCCGTCTGTGGGACGGGGTCAGGCTGGTGACGGGCACGGAGGGCTTCTTCGAACTCAAGCGCAGCCGCGACCAACGACCCGTCTTCGACTGACCCGGGCCCGGGACCCGAGGCCGGACGGACCGGCCGCCCGATGCCCGCTCAGGTGGGCGTGGCCGCCCCCGTGGGCTCCGCCGAACCTGTGGTCGGGTCACCCGTCGACGAGGAGCCCGTGGATGAGGGGCCCGTGGACGAGGGGCCCGTGGATGAGGGGCCCGTGGTCGGGCCGCCCGTCGACGAGGGGCCCGTGGGCATCGAGACCGGCCGCCCCGTGACGCGCCCACGGAACACGTAGTAGGTCCAGGCCTGGTACACGAGGATGACCGGCAGGAGGATCACGGCGACAATGGTCATGACCCGGAGCGTGTAGTCGGCGGCAGCCGTGTTCGACGCTGTCAGCGTGTAGGCCTTGCTGGTGGTCGACACGAGCACGTGCGGGTAAAGGTAGATGAAGAGGGATCCGACCACCGCCATCATGGTCACCGCGGACGACCCGAAGGCCCAACCGTCGCGCTCGGTGCTGGCCAGCCAAACCGCCGCGAGCACCGCCACGATGCCGATGATGTTGATCGTGCTGGGGATGACGCCGCGGTTGGTGAGCACCTGGGTCCAGACCACGTAGCCCACGACAAAGGCCGCGGCGAGCCAACCGAAAGTGCTGCCAAACCTCCTCGCACGGTCCCGGACCTCCCCCGTCGTGCGCAGGCCGATGAAGGTCGCGCCGTGCAGGAGGCACAGCAGCACGAAGGTGACCCCGGTCCACACGCCGTACGCGGTGAAGAGGTCCCAGAAGCTCCCCGTGTAGTTGTGGTGGGCGTTGATGGGAAGCCCGTTGAGCAGATTCCCCAGGATGAGTCCGATGACGAAGGGTGCCACCAGGCTGCCCAGGGTGACCGCCCACCGGCACGAGCGCTGCCAACGACCGGTCCGCCGCTGCTCGACGAAGACGATGGCTACCCCTCGGGCGATGATGGCGGCGATGATGATGAAGCTCAGCAGGTAGGTGCTCGAGTAGAGCGTGGCGTACCAGCCGGGGAATGCGGCGAACGTGCCGGCCACCGCCACCACGAGCCACACCTCGTTGCCGTCCCACACCGGCGCGATGGTGCTCAGGACAGTGTTGCGCTCCTCCGTGTCCCGACCGATCCACGCATGGAGCATCCCGACCCCGAAGTCGAAGCCCTCGAGGGCGAAGAAGCCCACCCAGAGCACGGCGATCAGCAGGAACCACAGGCTGGTCAGCATCGTGGCGCCCCTCCCGGCCCCAACGTCAGGTCCCTCCGCCTAGTAGGACAGCGAACCAACATCGGTGTCCTCCTTGTCCGAATCGCCCCCGCTGGCGGCACGCTCCAGCGAACGTCGGCCGTAGCGCACCATGAGAAAGCCGTCGACCGCCGCCAGGACCACGTAGATGCCGAGGAAGCCGATGAGGCTGATCCAGATCTCCGCGGAGCTCACGGACGGGGAGACGCCGTTCTCCGTCTTCATCAGCCCCTGGACGATCCACGGCTGGCGCCCGCTCTCGGTGAGCAACCAACCGGCCGTGTTCATGGCGAAGGCGGCGAGGAAGGCCCACGGCGCGATCCGCAGGAACCACGTGGACCACCAGGCGGACCTGTCCAGTGAGCGTCTGCGGACGAGCAGGATCCCCCAGAGCGCCAGCAGGAGGATGAGCGAGGCCAGGTAGGCCATCACGCGCATCGACCAGTACTGGATGAAGACATCTGGGACGTAGTACCCGGGGCCGTACTTCTTGACGTACTGCGCCTGCAGCTCGTTGAGACCGATGACCTTGCCGTTCCAGGTGTTGGTCGCGAGCAGCGACAGCAGGTGGGGGATGAGGATGATCTGGCTCGGGGTCTGGTCGTTGTTGCCCCCGCCGATCTGGAAGGCCGAGAAGGAGCACGGTTGGCAGGTGGTCCATTGCGCCTCGGCCGCCGCGATCTTCATCGGCTGGTACTGGGCCTCGATGACGCCCAGCTGGCTTCCGACGAACATGGTCAGGATGACCGCCGGCAGGAGGACGACGAGCGAGACGGTTGCCGTGCGGCGGAAGACGTCGGCCTCGCGGTTGCGGCGCATGTGCCAGGCCGAGACGGCGAGCATCACCAGCGCCCCGGTCACGAGGGAGGCGAGCACGACGTGCAGAAATCCCCAGGCGAAGACCGGATTCGTGAAGAGGGCCCAGATGTTGTCGAGCTCGGGCTGGCCGTGCACCATCTTGTAGCCCACCGGGTGTTGCATCCACGAGTTGGCAGCCAGGATGAAGGCGGCGGACAGGATGGTGCCGGCCGACACCAGCCAGATGCAGGCGAGGTGGACGCGCTTGGGCAGTCGGTCCCAGCCGAATATCCAGATGCCGAGGAAGGTCGACTCGAGGAAGAAGGCGGCCAACCCCTCCATGGCCAGTGGGCCGCCAAAGACGTTGCCGACGTAGCGGGCCCAGGCGGACCAGTTCATGCCGAACTCGAACTCCTGGACGATCCCGGTGACGACGCCCACCGCCACATTGATGATGAGGAGACTTCCGAAGAAGCGGGTGAGGCGCCGGTAGTCGTTGTTGCCGTTGCGGTGCCAGGCGGTCTGGAGCAGCGCGACGAGGAAGGCGAGCCCGATGGAGATGGGGACGAAGAGGAAGTGGTAGATGCTGGTCGTGGCGAACTGCCAGCGCGCCAGGTCAGTGTTCACCAGGACCCCTCTCGCTCTCCCTCGCCGTGGATCCTAACCAGGCGACGGGCTCGGAAGCAGCTTCCACCCTCGCGCACTCCCCGGTCAGCTCGGCTCGTCGCCACAGCCGCGTGTAGTAGCCGTCGGCCTCCACCAGCTCTGCGTGTGTCCCACGCTCGACCACGCGCCCACCGTCCAGCACGAGCACTTCGTCCATCGAGGGCAGTGCGGCCATCCGATGCGTGACGTACACCGTCGATCGCCGTCGGGTGAGATCGACCAGGTCCTCCTCGAGCGCGTCGGCCGCCGCCGGGTCGAGGTGCTCGGTCGGCTCGTCGAGCACGAGGATCGGGAAATCGGCGAGGAGCGCGCGGGCAACCGCCAGTCGCTGCCGCTGGCCCCCGGACAGCTTCCGCCCGTGCTCGCCCACGCTCGTGCCAAGACCCTCGGGCAGCTCGCTGATCCACGCTTGGAGGCCGACAGCGCGCAACACGTCCCGGAGGTCTCGATCGGTTGCGTCGCGGCGCGCCAGGCGAAGGTTCTCGGCGACCGTCGTGTCGAAGACGTGCGCGTCCTGGGCCACCATGCCGACGACCCGTCGGAGGTCGTCCCCGGCGAGATCGTCGACGTCGACGCCGTCGAGCTCGACCGTCCCGCCGGTCCGGGACAGGAGGCGCAGCAGGACGAGGGCGAGGGTGGACTTGCCGGCTCCGCTCGGGCCGATCACGGCCACCCTCCGTCCCGCCTCCACGTCGATGTCCACTCCATGCAGCACATCGCCGCGGTCCGGGTACCCACCACGCACGCCCCGGGCCCGTAGCCGATGGGGGGGTGGCGGCACGGGCAGGGGCCTGGCGGCCTCGGCTACCGGGTCGGGTGCCCGCATCACCGCCCACACTCTCGCCCCCGCGTTTCTCGTCCGTTGGAGGACCTGGGCCGCCACGGGGAGACCGGACACGAGGTCGAGCGCGGCAAGCGGGACGAGGACCACCGTGGCAAGGACCACCCCGGCGAGCCGGTGGTCCCGGACCGCCTGGATCCCCAACGCCAGCGATCCCACCACCGCGAGGCCGATGAGCAGCGTGGTCAGCGAGGAGCCCAGCCCGGCCGTGCGGGCGGCGGACCGGGCGACAGCGGTGAGCTCGGCGTCGAGCCCCGAGATCCGGGCCAGCTGGCGGTCGTTGGCACCGAACGCGGTGAGCTCGTCCCCGCCCTCGATGAGATCGACGACCGACGCGGTCAGCTCCCCCCGCAGGTCCGCCTGCCGTGCCTCGAAGCGGCGGGCCATAGACCGCGACAGCCACGGGACGACCGTGGCGCACAGCAGCAGCGCCGCGAACAACGCCGCACCGGCGCCCGGCAGCAGGACCCACAGCAGTCCGACGACGGGGACCGCGGCCACGGCCGCCACCGCGGATGGCTCGACGACGCGCAGCACGACGTCCTGGAGGCTGTCGACGTCGTGCACCATCCGCGCCAGGAGATCGGCGCGACCGAAGGCGGGGAGCCCGGCCGGCGCAAGGCGCTCGAGCCGCTCATAGACCCGGACCCTCAGCGCGGCCAGCGCCTCGAGGGCCGCGTCGTGCCCGACGAGGCGTTCCCCGTAGCGGGCGAAGGCCCGCGACAGCGCGAAGACCTGTACCCCCGCGATGGCCAGCGCCAGGTCCGACTCGGGTGGTCTCTGCGACGATCGCGAGATCAGCCAACCCGAAGTCCCGAGGAGCGCCACCGCCGAGACGGTCGCCACCGCGCCCAGCAGGACCGCCAGCAGGAGCCGGCCGAGGGCGGGTCGGGCGATGGAGACCAGCTGGCGCAGCGGGAGCTCGACCAGCACGGCGGGCTCGTTGGCCAGCACGGCGGGCTCGTCGGCCGGAGCCGGTTCCGTTGTGGAGTCGTCCTGGCTCATCTTCCCCTCACGCCGTCTGGAGCGTGCCCAGGCGTACGACGCGGTCCGCGATTGCGACAAGTGCCGGCCGGTGGGCAACCATCAACACGGTCCGGCTCTCGGACAGCCGGCGAAGCGCCGAGAGCACCAGGTCCTCGGTCTCCCCGTCCAGGTCGGCCGTCGGCTCGTCGAGGAGCAACAGCGGCGCGTCGCGCAGCACCGCCCGGGCCAGGGCCAGCCGCCGCCGCTCGCCGGCCGACAACCCGAAGCCCCCGTCGCCCAGCCGAGTCTCCAGTCCCTCGGGCAGCCGTGCGACGACCGAGCCCAGCCCCGCCTCCTCGAGCGCGCCGCCGAGCTCCTCCGCCGTTGCCTCGGGCCGACCCAGCCGGACATTGTCGGCGATCGAGGCGGCAAAGAGGCGGGGGCGCTGCGGGATCCATGCGATCTTGGACCGCCATTGCTCGGCGTCCACCCCGGCAAGGTCTCGTCCACCTACGTGGATGGAGCCCGACGCCGGGGCCACCAGCCCGAGCAGCGCGGCAAGCAGGGTCGATTTCCCGCAGCCGCTCGGACCGGTGAGGGCGACCACCTCGCCGGGATCGATCCGCAACGAGGCGCCGCTCAGGGCCGGAGTGGGACGCCCCGGATAGACGACCGAGAGCCCGTCGATCTGGAGCGGCACCCGGGAGGGATCGGGTGCAGGCTCGCCCGAACGAGGATGTGGAGAAGGCCGGTCGATGACCTCGAAGGCCTGCGCGGCGGCACTCAGTCCCTCGGAGCTCTCGTGGAAGCTCGCGCCCAACTGGCGGAGTGGGAGGTAGGCCTCGGGCGCCAGGACGAGCACGAAGAGGGCGGTCCGCAGGTCGAGGTGCCCGGCGGAGAGTCGCAGCCCGATCGCCACCGCCACCAGCGCCACCGAGAGGGTGGCCACCAGCTCGAGGACGAGCGACGAGAGAAAGGCCAGCCGCAACGCGGCCATCGTCCGCGTCCGGTAGCGATCGCTGACCTCGCGGATGGCGAGCGCCTGGGCCCGTGCCCGGCCGAACACCTTGAGCGTCGGCAGGCCGGCGACGACGTCGAGGAAGTGCCCTCCCAGGCGCTGCAACGCGACCAGCTGGCGATCGGTGCGATCCCGGGTCACGAGACCGATCAAGGCCATGAACACCGGAACGAGGGGAACGGTGACCGCGACGATGACCGCCGAGACCCAGTCGGCCCCGAGCATCACGGCCACGATGGCCACCGGCATCGACACCGCGAGCACCAATTGGGGCAGGTAGCGCCCAAAGTATCCGTCGAGGGCGTCGAGCCCCCTGGTGGCGAGGATGGCCAGATCCGCCGATCCGATCTGGTCCCGGATCGCCGGCCCACCATCGGCCACCCGCTGGAGCAGGGCGGAGCGCAGCTGCTGCTTGACCGTGGCCGATGCCCGGAAGGCGGCCACCTCGGTCCCCCAGGACAGCACGGCGCGCCCGATGACCACGAGGAGGAGCGCCACGACGAGGCCCTCGAGCTGTCCGAGGTCCTTGCCGCCCCGAAACGCCTGGGCGATGGCGTCAGCCAGGAGCCAGGCCTGGGCGATGACGAGCGCGGTCGAGATGACACCGAGGGCGACGGCGAGCGACAGAAACGGGCGGGTTGCCCACCGCGTGGCGCAGCAGGCGGGGGTCGAGCACCCCTCGCCCCGCTCTCGGCTCCCTGGAGTCGTCCGGCCGCCCGGGCTCAGCCTCAGCCGCTGGCCGGGACCGCCGGGTCATGACTCCAGCCAGGGCTCCTGCCAACCCGGGTACCCCGCCACCACCCGATCGGCGCTCTCCGGTCCCCACGAGGCCGGCCGATAGGTCTCTACCGGGGGCGGGTCGTCGAGCAGGGGCTGCACGATGCGCCAGGTCTCCTCGACGCTGTCCTCCCGGGTAAAGAGGCTGGCGTTGCCCTCGAGGGCGTCACCGAGGAGCCGCTCGTAGGGCTCGGGAAGCTCGCCCAGCTCCTCCTTGAAGACGAGGGAGAGGTCGACCGTTCGGGTCGTCTGCGCGCCCGGCTTCTTCGCGTGGACGATCAGGTCGGCGCCGGGATCCGGCTCGATGCGGAGCACGAGCTGGTCGCAGCCGGACGCGAACTGCGGGGCGAAGGCCAGACGGGGCGGCCGATGGAAGACGATCCGGATCTCCGTGGCGCGCGTCTCCAACGCCTTGCCGGCCCGGATGAAGAAGGGGACGCCGGACCAGCGCCAGTTGTTGATGTCGAGGCGCAGGGAGGCGAAGGTCTCCGTCTGGGAGTCGGGCTTCACGCCGGGCACGTCCAGGTAGCCCTCGTACTGCCCACGGACGTAGTGGGCGGGGTCGATCGACGGGATGGCCTTGAAGACGTCCAGCCGCTTGTCGCGCAGGCCGTCCGCGTCCCCCACCGCCGGTGGCTCAGAGGCGACCAGCCCGACCAGCTGCAGAAGATGGTTCTGGACGACGTCACGCAGCGCCCCCACGGAGTCGTAGAAGCTGCCCCGGTCCTCGACCCCGAAGTCTTCCGCCATCGTCAGTTGGACGCACTGCACGTGATGGCGGTCCCAGAGCGGCTCGAAGATGGAGTTGGCGAACCGGAGGAACAGGATGTCCATCGCCGGTTCCTTCCCCAAGAAGTGGTCGATCCGGAGGATCTGCCACTCGTCGAGTACCCGACGGAGCTCCACGTTGAGGGCACGGGCCGACGCCAGGTCGTGCCCGAAGGGCTTCTCCACCACCACTCGCGCCTGCGAGGTGAGGCCGGCCGCCGCCAGGCCCTCGACCACCCGACCGAACAGCGAAGGTGGGATCTCGAGATAGAAGACCGGATGGTGCTTGCCGTCGAGCGTCTTGGCCACACGCTCGTAGGTCGCGCCGTCGGCGTAGTCGCCCGAGACGTACGAGAGGCGCTGCGCCAGCCGGTCGAACACGGGGCCGTCGACGTGCTCTCCCGAGGCCTCGATCGCCTGTCGTGCATGGTCGATCAGTTGGTCGCGGGACCAGTCGTCGCGTGCCACGCCCACGACGGGGCACGCGAGCATGCGCCGTCGCTCGAGCCGGTACAAGGAACGGAACGTCATCTTCTTGGCCAGGTCCCCGGTTATCCCGAAGACCACCAGCACATCGGCCACCGCCTTCTCCAGATCGGCCACCCTCTCCTCCTCCGTCCCCGGCGGAAAGCGCCATGTGCTCGAGTCGTGCTCCGGAAACAGCGCCAATAGTACGGTGGTCCGCCATGGGCGATCGTGCCGTGCACCGGGTGGTGGTCGTCGGGGGAGGGTTCGGTGGCCTGGCTACGGTCAGGCTCTTGTCACGCACCCGTGGCGTGGATATCACCCTCGTCGACCGCCGGAACCATCACCTGTTCCAACCCCTCCTCTACCAGGTTGCCACGGGCATCCTCTCTCCGGGACAGATCGCCCCCGTGCTGCGGCACATCTTCCGCAAGCGCAAGAACGTGCGGGTGGAGCTCGCACAGGTCGAGGGGTTCGACCTCGAGCAGCGAATCGTCCATGCCAACACCATCCCGGGTGAGACCCGCGAGTACCCCTACGACAGCCTGATCGTGGCGGCGGGGGCCGGACAGACCTACTTCGGTCACGACGAGTACGCGCGGATCGCCCCGGCGATGAAGACCCTCGACGACGCGCTCGAGCTCCGGCGGCGCATCTACGGGGCCTTCGAGATGGCGGAGAACTCGCTGCTCGACAAGCAACGCGAGTTCTGGCTGACCATCGTGGTCGTCGGCGCCGGTCCGACCGGCGTCGAGCTGGCCGGCCAGGTCCGGGAGCTCGCCGTGCGCAGCTTGAAGGGAGAGTTCCGGCGGATCGACCCCTCCGAGGTGCGCGTCCTCCTGCTCGACGGGGGCAGCGCTCCCCTCGCCAACTTCGGCGACCAGCTCTCCGGGCGGGCACGCGAAGGAGCTGGCCGGCATGGGCGTCGAGCTCAAGATGGGGACGAGGGTGCAAAACGTCGACGTCCTCGGGGTCGACGTCGAGGGACCCGACGGCAAGGAGCACATCACCGCGGCCACCACCATCTGGGCGGCCGGGGTGCAGGCCTCTCCCCTGGCCAAGGCGCTGGCCGACGCGACCGGGACTCGAGGTCGACCGGACCGGCAGGATCCCAGCGCTCCCCGACCTCACCCTGGCGGGTCACCCCGAGGTGTTCGTCGTCGGCGACATGGTGACGCTCAACGACCTGCCCGGGGTCTGCGAGGTCGCCATGCAGGGCGGCCTGCACGCCGCCAACACCATCCACCGCAGGCTGGCCGGCAAGACCGAGAGCCTGCCGTTCCGCTACAAGGACCTCGGCAGCGCCGCGGCCGTCGGGCGCTTCCGGGCGATCGTGAGCTTCCGGGGCTTGCACCTGAGCGGGCTCCCCGGCTGGGTGGTGTGGATGTTCGTCCACATCGCCTTTCTCAACGGGTACGCCAACCGGGTCCTCACCCTGGCCAGGTGGGCCCGCTCGATGATCGGTCGGGCCCGCCCCGAGCGGGTGTTCAGCGTCGGCCACACCGGCGGCGACCTGAGCCTGCCCGAGTCGGTTCGGACGGAGATCCAGCCCCAGCCCTTCCCCAACCTGGACGCGGCGATCGCGGCGCGGCGTCGCGCCGAGGGGTTAGCCGGGTAGGACGAACCGCTCGACGGCCTTCGCGAATCCCTCCTCCTCGTTGGAGGCGGTGACCCGTCTCGCCGCCCGCTGCACCTCCTGGCTGGCGTTGCCCATCGCGATGCTCAGCCCGACGTGGGCGAACATCAAGACGTCGTTGGGCATGTCGCCGATCGTGGCGATCTGTCCGAGCGGGACGGCGAAGGTCTCCGACAGGTAGCGCACGACACTGCCCTTGTTGGCCTCGGGGTGCGTCACGTCGACGTAGTACGGCTGCGAGGGAGCCGCCGAGACGTGGTCCCCAAAGCGCTCCCGTATGCGGTCGGCGGCCGAGGAGACGAGGTCGTGATCGTCGCTCACACCCACCACCTTGGCGACGTCGTGGGCGACCGTCGCCAGGTCGCCCACGACGGTGGGGTCGAAGTGCACCGTCCAGGCCTCCCTGGCCACGTGCGGTGCCTCGCGATCGGTCACGAACCAGTCCGCGCCGCGATAGATCCAGACGTCGAGACCCTCCGCCTGCAACATCTCGACGACCTGAGCGGTCACGTCGTCGGGCACGAGGCGCTGCTCGATGACCGACATGTCCGGCTTGGCGAAGAGCCCCCCGTTAAAGGCGGCGATCGGCGTCGTGATGGCGAGGGGCTCGATGAGCATGGACATGCCCCGGGGCGGTCGGCCACTCGTGACCGCGAAGACGATGCCCGCTTCGTGCAATTTCGCGACGGCGCCGATCGCCGCATCGGTGAGCTCCTTGTCGGGCGTGACCAGGGTGCCGTCGACGTCGGCGACCATCATCTTGATGGGCATCGAAGCCGGGGGCGTGGCGGGGTCGGGCACCGTCAGCTCGAGCTCGGAGCGTCGGCGGGAACGGCAGCCCTGTCGGCCAGGATCAGAGAGTCGCCCGCCTCGACCCGTCCGGCCGGTATCGTGCGGTCGCCGCCGAGCAGCTTGCCCATCGCGTCGAGCTTGTCGGCCCCGGTGACCAACCAGACGATCCCCGCGGCGCGCGCCAGCGCCGGGTAGGTGAGGGTCATCCGGCGCCGTCCGTTGTACTCCCGGGTGAGCGCCACCAGGCGATCGGTCACGTCGAGTACCGGGTCGTCGGGAACGAGCGACGCCGTGTGCCCGTCGGGACCGAGCCCGAGGTGCACGAGATCCAGTCGCTCCGGAAGGACGACGCCGTAGCGCGCCGCCCCGGCCTCCGGATCCGGGTCCTCGACCGGCATCGCCTCGACGCGTGCCGGAACATCGCCCAGGCTCTGGCGCAGGTGGGTGAGGTTGCGGTCCGGGTCTCCGTCCGGCGCGATGCGTTCGTCGACCTGGTAGATGGTGACCGAGCTCCAGGGCACGTCGAGCGAGACCAGGTGGGAGAACATGGCCCACGGGGTGTGCCCGCCGCTCACCGCGAAGGTAAAGGCACCACGCGCGGCGACGGCGGCCCTCGCCCTCTCGCCGACGAGCTCCGCCCCGGCCTGCGCCACCCCCTCGGGGTCGGCAAGGGTCTCCAGCCGGTGATGGATGGGACTAACCCTTCTTTTCCTGGTGTCCGCCGAACTCCGAGCGCATCGCCGACAGGAGGCGGTCGGCGAGGTCTGCCTCGCCACGGGAGACGAAGCGGTCGTAGAGGGCCGTCGAGAGGACCGGCGCCGGCGTCCCGGTGTCCACGGCGGCGAGGACCGTCCACCGGCCCTCACCCGAGTCCGAGACCCGGCCCGCGAATTCCTCGAGGTGCGGCGAGCGCGCCAAAGCATCGGCGCTCAGGTCGAGGAGCCACGAGGCGACGACCGACCCTCGCCGCCACACCTCGGCCACCTCGGCGATGTCGATGTCGTACTCGTAGGCCCAGGGGTCGCGCAGGGGCGTCGTCTCGGCGTCCACCTCCTGGGTCTTGGACCCCGCATCGGCGTGCGCCAGGATGTTGAGCCCCTCGGCGTAGGCGGCCATCAGGCCGTACTCCACCCCGTTGTGGACCATCTTGACGAAGTGGCCCGCGCCGTGGGGTCCGCAGTGCAGGTAGCCGTCCTGCGCGGTCCCGTCGGTGCGGGTCCGCCCGGGCGTCGGAGGTGCGCAGTCGGAGCCGGGGGCGATCGTCTTGAGCAGCGGGTCGAGATGCCGGACGGTCTCCTTCTCTCCGCCGATCATGAGGCAGAAGCCCCGTTCGAGGCCGAAGACCCCGCCGCTCGTCCCGATGTCGACGTAGTGGAGTCCCTTGGCGGCCACCTGCTTGGCGCGGGTGATGTCGTCCCGGTAGTAGGAGTTGCCGCCGTCGATGACGATGTCCCCCTCCTCCAGGAGCTCGGCGAGCTGGTCGAGGGTCGACTGGACCACGGCCGCGGGGACCATGATCCAGGCCACGCGAGGCTTTTCCAGCTTGGCCACGAAGTCCTTGAGCGAGGTCGTGCCGTCGGCACCCTCACCCGCCAGCCCCTTGACGGCGTCGGGGCTGACGTCGTACACGACACAGCGGTGACCGTCGGCCATCAGCCGCCGCACCAGGTTGGCTCCCATGCGACCGAGTCCGATCATGCCGAGCTGCATCGGCTTTTCCGTTGCCATGCCGCGCTCCCTTCCTCTCGCCGATCCCTACCTCTTATCAGGCCCGGCGACCCTCGGCTCGCCGGAGGGCCCGCCGAGCACGCCCGCCCTTCTCGTCAGGCCCGCTTCATCGCCCGGTAGCGGCGGATCAGCGCGTTGGTCGACGAGTCGTGATCGAGCGCCGCGTCGTCGCTTTCGAGCTCGGGGATGATCCGCTTGGCCAAGACCTTTCCGAGCTCCACCCCCCACTGGTCGAAGGAGTCGATGGCCCAGATCGTGCCCTGGGTGAACACCGAGTGCTCGTAGAGGGCCACGAGCGTGCCCAGCAGGCGCGGGGTGAGCAGCTCGGCCAGGATCACGTTGGTGGGCCGGTTGCCCTCCATGACCCGGTGCGGCACGACCGCCTCGGGCGTGCCCTCGGCGCGCACCTGGTCCTCCGTCTTGCCGAAGGCCAGGGCCTCCGCCTGGGCAAAGACGTTGGAGGACAGGATGTCGTGGTGGTCCCGCAGGGGGTTGAGCGTCTTGGCGAACCCGATGAGGTCGACGGGGATGAGCTTGGTTCCCTGGTGGATGAGCTGGTAAAAGCTGTGCTGGCCGTTGGTGCCGGGCTCTCCCCAGTAGACCGCGCCGGTCTGGTAGTCGACCGGGCGGCCGTCGAGGGTCACGTGCTTGCCGTTGGACTCCATCGTCAGCTGCTGCAGGTACGCAGGGAACCGCTTCAGGTACTGCTCGTAGGGCATCACTCCGGCGGTCTGCGCACCGAAGAAGTCCCCGTACCAGACCGCGAGCAGCCCCATGATCACGGGCAGGTTGGCGTCGAAGGGCGCCGTGCGGAAGTGCTCGTCCATGGCGTGGAAGCCGGCGAGCATGTCGTGGAACTGATCGGGACCGATCGCGAGCATCGTCGAGAGGCCGATGGCCGAGTCCATCGAGTACCGGCCGCCGACCCATTCCCAGAAGCCGAACATGTTGTCGGTGTCGATGCCGAACTCGGCCACCGCCTTGGCGTTGGTCGAGACGGCCACGAAGTGCTTCGCGATCGCCGTCTCGTCCCCCAGCGCGGCGAGCGCCCACTCCCTGGCCGACTGCGCGTTGGTCATGGTCTCGAGCGTCGTGAACGTCTTGGACGAGACGATGAAGAGCGTCTCCTCCGCCGACAGGTCCCGGGTCGCCTCGACGAAGTCGGTGGAGTCGACGTTGGAGACGAACCGAAACGTCATGTCCCGGCGCGTGTAGTGGCGGAGCGCCTCGTACGCCATCACCGGTCCGAGGTCCGAGCCCCCGATGCCGATGTTGACCACGTTGCGGATCGCCTTGCCCGTATGTCCCCGCCACTCGCCCGATCGGATCCTCTCCGAGAAGCGCGCCATCCGGTCGAGGACCTCGTGCACCTCGGCCACCACGTCCACGCCGTCGACGACGAGCGAGGCCCCCTTGGGCATGCGCAGGGCGACGTGGAGCACCGACCGGTTCTCGGACCGGTTGATCCGATCCCCCCGGAACATGGCGTCGATGTGCTCCCGGAGGCCCGACTCCTCGGCGAGGCGGACGAGGAGCGCCAGGGTCTCGCCGGTGACCCGGTTCTTGGAGTAGTCGAGGTAGAGGCCGACGGCCTCGAGCGTCAGGCGCTCGCCGCGACCGGGGTCCTCGGCGAAGAGCTCGCGCAGATGCCGGGGTGCCAACTGGGCGTGATGCTGTTCCAGGCCCTTCCAGGCGAGTCGGTCACGGAGATTGTCGGCCACGATCTCTCTCCTCCAGGTGAATCTCGTGTACCAGCGATGGACGGCGCGATCAGGCGACCGCTTTGGCCTGGCTCTCGATCCTGGCCAACAGGTCCTGCCACGCCGTGACGAACGAGGAGGCGCCGTCGGACTGGAGCTTGGCCGCGAGCGCCGCCACGTCGACGCCGGCGTCCGCGAAAGCGCTCAGGGACTCGTCGGCGTCGCCACCGTCGGCGGGCATCGGATCCCCGACCTCGCCGTGGTCGTAGAAGGCCTCGAGGGTGGCGTTGGGCATCGTGTTCACGGTGAGCGGCGCGGCCAGGCCGTGGACGTAGAGGGTGTCGGGGGCATCGGGATCCTTGGTGCTGGTGCTCGCCCACAGGAGCCGTTGGACCCGCACCCCGGAGTTGGCCAGGCGCTGAAAGCGGTCGCTGGACGTGAGCTCCCGGTAGGCGCGGTAGGTCCGCTGCCCCACTGCGAGCGCCAAGCGGTCCCGGAGCTCGCCCGGCACGGTGTCGTTGACGGCGGTGTCCCACCGGGACATGAACACCGACGCCACCGAGCCGACCGTGGGGTCGTGGCCCGCCTCCACCCGACGCTCCACGCCCCGCAGAAACGCCTCGGCCGCCGCCAGGTACTGCTCCGCCGAGAACAGGAGGGTCACGTTGATGGGCACCCCCGATGCGATGCACTCCTCGATCGCCGGCAGGCCCTCCTTGGTCCCCGGGATCTTGATGAAGAGGTTGTCCCGTTGGGCGCGGCCCCAGAGCTCCTTGGCCGCCTCGATCGTGCCCGCCGTGTCGTAGGCGAGCAGCGGGGAGACCTCGAGCGACACCCATCCATCGACCCCGTCGGTCCGCTCGTGCAGAGGCCGGAAGAGGTCGGCGGCACGGCGGAGGTCCTCGATGGCGAGCTCGAAGAAGAGCTCCTCCCCCGACATCCCGGCTCGAGAGAGCTCCGCGATGGCGCGGTCGTAGTCGCCCGAGCCGATCGCCTTGTCGAAGATGGACGGGTTGGACGTGAGGCCGGTCACGGCGTAGTCGTCCACGTAGCGCTGGATCTGGCCCGACTCGAGCATCCCTCGGGTGATGTTGTCCAGCCAGAGGCTCTGACCGCGTTCGTGCAGCAGCTCCGTCGCCCTCATCTCATCCCTCTCTCGCCCTCAGGTCCTCCACGCACGCGCGGGCGACCGCCACCACCCGGTCGGGGGTGAACCCAAACTTGTTGAGCAGCTGCTTGAGCGGAGCCGACGCACCAAAGGTGTGCATGCCGATGACGGCGCCGTCGCTGCCCACGTAGCGCTCCCAGCCCAATGTGGACGCCTGCTCCACCGCAACCCGGGCCCGGACGGAAGGGGGAAGGACCCCGTCGCGGTATTCGGCCGGTTGGCGATCGAAGAGCTCCCAGCACGGTAGGGAGACCACCCGGGCGCCGATGCCCTCGCCGGCGAGCTCCTCACGGGCCGCGATCGCCAGGGACACCTCGGAGCCCGTGGCGATCAGGATGACGTCCGGCGGGCCGTCGGGCGTGTCCGCGAGCACGTAGCCGCCGCGCGCCACGCCGGAGGCGGGCGCGAAGGTCGACCGGTCGAGCGTCGGCAGGGCCTGTCGAGACAGCACCAGCACCGCCGGCTCGCGGCGCAGCCCCATGACCACCCGCCAGGTCTCGACCACCTCGTTGGCATCGCACGGCCGGAAGACGAGCAGGCCCGGCGTGGCCCGGAGCGAGGCCAGCTGCTCGACGGGCTGGTGGGTCGGGCCGTCCTCCCCCACGCCGATGGAGTCGTGGGTGAAGACGTGGATCACCGGGAGCTCCATCAAGGCCGAGAGACGGATGGCGCCCCGTGCGTAGTCCGAGAAGATGAGGAACCCCGACCAATAGGGCCGGACCTTGACCAGCGACATCCCGTTACAGACGGCCGCGGAGGCGTGCTCGCGGATCCCGAAGTGCAGGTTGCGGCCTGCGGGGTCGTCCGGCTGGAAGTCGCCGGCCCCGTCCAGCGTGATCCGGGTCTTGGTCGAGGGCGTGAGGTCGGCGGACCCGCCGACGACCCACGGGACGGCCTCGGCGACCTCGTTCAGCACCTGGCCCGACGACTCCCGTGAGGCGACGCCCTTGTCGTCGGCCGGGTAGGCCTTGAGGTGCGCTTCCCACCCGTCGGGGAGCTCTCGCCGCTGCATCCGGTCGATCTCGTCGGCGAGCTCGGGGTGAGCCAACCGGTAGGACTCCATCAGCGATTCCCACGCCTTCCTGGCGGACGCCCCGCGGGCACCGATGCCCTGGGCAAGCCAGTCGTAGACGCCGTCGGGGACGTAGAAGTCCCGATCCTCGGGGAGGCCGAGGAACCTCTTGGTGGCCCGGACCCCGTCCACGCCGAAGGGCTCCCCGTGTGCCTTGGGCGAGTCCTCGACGGGAGACCCGTAGCCGATGTGGCTGTGCACGAGGACGAGGGTGGGTCGCTCCTCCTCGGCCCGGAAGGTCCCGAGCGCCCTCGTCACCGCGCCGAGATCGTTGGCATCGGCGACCGTGGTCACGTTCCAGCCGTAGGCGAGGAAGCGAGCCGCGACGTCCTCGGTGAACGTGATGTCCGTGTGCCCCTCGATGGTGACCCGGTTGGAGTCGTAGATCCAGCACAGCTTGGACAGGCCGAGGTGACCGGCGAGGGAGGCCGCCTCGCTCGAGATGCCCTCCATCATGCAGCCGTCGCCGGCCACGGCGTAGACGTCGAAGTCGAAGAGCGGGTAGCTCTCGCGGTTGTACCGGGAGGCCAGCCACCGGCCGGCGATGGCCATCCCCACGGACATGGCCACCCCCTGGCCGAGGGGTCCGGTCGTGGCCTCGACCCCGCTCGTCCAGCGGTACTCGGGATGCCCGGGACAACGCGAATCGAGTTGACGGAACGTGCGGAGGTCGTCCAGGGTGACCGACGGCCTGCCCAGGACCTCGTAATCCGCGTCGACCGCCTCCACCTTCGTCAGGTGGAGCAGTGACCACAGGAGGGTCGACGCGTGACCTTCGGACAGGACGAAGCGGTCCCGATTGGGCCAGATGGGATCGGAGGGGTCGAAGCGGAGCACCCGCTGCCAGAGGGCGTAGGCGACGGGGGCGATACCCATCGGCGTGCCGGGGTGCCCCGAGTTGGCCCGCTGGACCGCGTCCATGCAGAGCCCTCGAATGGTGTTGACCGAGAGCGCATCGAGGTCCATTGCGGTCGGCGTTCCCGGCATTCGTCTCCCTCTGGCTCGGTCCGCAATATACCTACGTGCCGGCTCAACGGCGAGGCCGCCGACCCTGGGGTAACGCGAGGTGAACGCCCCGTGACGCTCCGGTTTACTGCGGACCGAGCGAGTGGGCGGTCAGGCCTCCTGCGGCGACGTGCCGTACATGGCGAGGCCGTAGATCACGATCACGTCGATGGCGATGATCACGATCGACCACAGCGGGTACGACGGAAGGTAGAGCAGCTGGCCGATGGCGTTGAGAACGGCGAAGAAGATACCGACGTAGGCCGCCCAGGTCTGCCCCGCGATGATGGCCAGACCGACGAGGAACTGGATCACTCCGAGGATGAGGATGGTCCAGCCCCACGAGTTGAGGTTGCCAAAGACCAGGTGGCTGTTCAGGTAGTGCGCGTTGGCGATCGCGACGATGCCGTCGATGAAGTTGAAGATCCCTACCAAGACGATGAGAACTCCGGCAAACGTGCGCCAGCCGTATCCCCTCGGTTCCGCGTGTACAGCCATGTCCCCTCCTTGAAGTCCGGCCACGATCGGCCTGCCTGCGAGACGGTCTGGCCCGAGACTTCCCTCTCCCCTCAAGCGACGCCCCCGAACAGCCGCTCCGCGCAGAATGTTAACGGACGGTTTCGGGCAATGCGTGGTTCTCGTTGACAGCCGTGCGCCCGGGGTTCACCGTAGGGAGAGGCACTGAGCACTTGGGCCCCGGATCGACGAGGAGGGCCATGCTGGTCGTGACCGAGCGAGCGGGCGATGCGCTGTGGACGATCATGGCCACCGCGGTCCACCCGGGAAATGCCATGCGCCTCTCGAGACAGTCGTCGGAGAGGGCGAACGGGGACCGCCGTCAGCTGGCCATCAAGCTGCACATCGTCAACGTGGCCGAGGACGGTGACGAGATCGTCATCGCCCCGAGCGGAGTGCAGCTGTTCATCGATCGCCATCTGGCTCCCCTCGTCGCCAATCGGATCCTCGACAGCGAGACAGACGACACGGGGCGCCCGGTCCTGGTGCTCAACCTGCACTGAGGCGCAGCCAGACCACCGCCGCCTCCCGGAATAAAAGAAGTATTGTCTTCCTTTATTCGAGGTAGGTACTGAGGCCGCACTCGGGTCACCACCCACATGCGACCGCGAGGGCGCCGAGACGACGCCGACGGGAGGCAACGAGCCATGGCAGTCGCCATCGTGACCGGTGCGTCGAGAGGGCTGGGCGAGGCATTGGCCGGGGCGTTGGCCGAACGGGGTTGGTCCCTCGTGATCGACGCCCGTGGCGCCGCCGAGCTGGGGGCGAGCGAGGAGCGGATCCGCGGTCACCTGCGGCCATTGGGCGAGATCGTCGCCATTCCGGGCGACGTGGCGTCGGCGGAGCACCGACGCGCCCTGGTGGCCGCCGCGCAAAGCCTGGGCGGCGTCGACCTCGTCGTCAACAACGCCAGCGTGCTCGGGCACAGCCCGCTTCCCCCCTTGACCGGATACCCGCTCGACGAGCTGCGCCGCACCTTCGAGATCAACACGATCGCCCCCCTGGCGCTCCTCCAGGCGGCGCTGCCTGAGCTGCTCCAGGCCCCGAGGCCTCGCGTCCTCAACATCACCTCCGACGCCTCGGTGGAGGCCTACGAGGGCTGGGGCGGCTACGGCTCTTCCAAGGCGGCGCTGGACCACCTGGGCGCGGTCCTGGCCGTCGAGCGCCCGGACCTGCGGGTCTGGACGGTAGACCCCGGCGACATGCGGACGGCGATGCATCAAGAGGCCTATCCCGGGGAGGACATCTCGGACCGTCCGCTTCCGGACGCCGTGGCACCCGCGCTCGTGCTCCTCGTCGAGAGCGACAGGCCGAGCGGGCGGTACCGAGCCGCCGAGCTCACGGGTTCGGACCAACCGGAGACGGTGGACGCGCCATGACCGCCGTGACCCAAGAGCTCGTTCGCGTCGCGGGTTCATCACCGCTCCGCTTCGATCTTCCGGCCACTCTCGAGGCCGGGGAGCCACCCGAGGCCCGGGGTCTCACCCGCGACGCCGTCCGCATGATGGTCGCACGACGCACCGAAGGCACGATCGAGCACGCCACGTTTTCGGAGCTCCCGCGCTTCCTGCGAGATGGCGACCTGGTTGTGGTCAACACGTCGGGGACCCTGGCGGCGAGTGTGACCGCAACGTGGAGCTCGGGCGAGGCCGTCGCCGTGCACCTGTCGACCGCCCTACCCGCGGGCCTTTGGACGGTGGAGCTGCGCCGCGGCACCCAGCCGTGCCTCGACGCCACGACCGGAGAGGTGCTCTCCCTGCCGGCCGGAGGTCGCCTTGCGCTCCTCGCCCCCTATGCGCGCCACCCCGGCGGCGTGCGGCTCTGGATCGGCAGCCTCGAGCTGCCCGATCCGCTTCACGACTACCTCTCGGCTCATGGCCGGCCGATCCGCTACGGGTACGTACAGGGCCAATGGCCGGTCGCCGCCTACCAGAACGTGTACGCCACCGAGCCGGGATCGGCCGAGATGCCCAGCGCCGGACGGCCGTTTACCCCCGATGTCATCACCCGGCTGGCCGCCCGGGGCATCGGAGTGGCCCCGCTGATCCTGCACACGGGCGTCGCCTCCCTCGAGGCGTCGGAGCCCCCCTATCCCGAGTACTTCCGGGTCACGCCCGCCACGGCCCACCGGATCAACGACACCCGGCGCCACGGCGGAACGGTGATCGCCGTCGGGACCACCGTGGTGCGAGCGCTCGAGACCGTCGTCGACGACCAGGGGACGGTCAGTGCAGGGTCGGGCTGGACCGAGACGATCGTGACCCCCGAGAGGGAGGTACGTTCGGTGGACGGGCTCCTCACGGGATGGCACGAGCCGGAGGCATCGCACCTCTGGATGCTCGAGGCCGTCGCCGGGCGAGCCCTGCTCGAGCGTTGCTATGCCGGCGCCTTGGAGGAGGGCTACCTGTGGCACGAGTTCGGCGACGTCCACCTGGTTCTGCCTTGAGTCCGGCACGCCAGGCGCCGGTCGACGCGGTCGACACCGTCGGCACGGACGAGGAGCCGCCGTTGGACACGGTGCCACCGACGCGGCGGGCCATCCTCATCGCCATCAAGAGGAACGGAACGATGAGCGCTCAAACCCTCGCCAGCCAACTCGGGATCAGCGTGCCCGCCGTCCGCCAGCAGCTCGGTCGGCTCCACGAGGACGGACTCGTGATCCACGAGGCCCAACGCAGCGGGCGGGGCCGGCCAACTCACCGCTACGTCCTGGCCCCGGCGGCCGAGGCGCTCTTCCCCAAGCGCTACGGCGATCTCACGACCGAGCTCCTCGGCTACCTGGGCGGACCCGAGAGCAGGGAGGTCCGGAGCCTCTTTGACCGGCGCCGGCAGCGGCGCCTGAGCGGCGCCAGGGCGCGGCTCGGCATACTCCCCCTGGAAGAGCAGGTCGCAGAGCTCACCCGGATCCTCGACGAGGACGGTTACCTTGCCGATGTCGAGCGCCTCGAGGACGGGGGTTGGCGCATCACCGAGCACAACTGCGCGATCCTCACCGTGGCGACCGGGTTTCGCCAGGCCTGCTCGAGTGAGCTCGCATTCATCCGTGAGGCGCTGCCGGACGCTCGGGTGGAGCGCGTGGCGCACCTCCTGGACGGATCCCACGTGTGTGCCTACGAGATCAGGCCTCTGCGGTAGGCGCGGAAGACCACCCGCGGCATGACCAAAAAGCCCAGGTAGGATCACTGTCGAGCCGGGCGGTAGAGTTTATTCGGCGTCGAGATCCTGGTGGGGGATTGCATCGACCGAGCCATCGTCCGATACTCAAAGAGCGGGGTCGCGAGAGCGACAGATTGAAGGACTCGAGATGGACCGCACGGGCGCTCGTAACACACCGACCGAGGTGGCGGAGGAGCGAGCCCTGGATGCCATAGCCCGAGCGGCCAGGCGGGCGGGCGAGATCACCGGGGGCACGCAACCCGCATCGAGCTCGCTACCGGCCAGCCCACCTGGGGGGACACCCGAGATCTCGGCCGGCCCGTCGGCCGCAGGCCCTGGGACTCCCGAGAGCCCAGCGACGGGCACACCCAAGGTCGCGGCCGGTCCTCCGAGCGGATCGAGGATCCCCGAGGCCCCACCGCCAGATCCCGCCAAATTCCTGGTGAGCCCGGCCGAGTCGGTGACCGGGCTCGTAGCGAGCATCCGGGCAGGCTCTTCACGGTTTCGCCGCCGCGGAGAGCGCAATGACACCCCACCCACCAATCCCGGGGACGGTCAATCCAGCATCCTCGGGGACGGTCAATCCACCAATCCCGGGGGCGGTCAATCCGGGGGCGGCAACGGGGGGTTCCTGGACCCCCCGTCGGCAGACGGGGGGTGGTTCCGATGGGGCCGATGGCTCCTGCTGGGGCTCGGAGTGGTGGTTGCGGCCGAGCTGATCGTCGCGCTGGCCATGGCCCTCTCCCCGGGATCGTCGACCCCCCACCGAGCCGGGGCCACCGCCGCCCGTTCGCAATCGGTAGTCTCGACCGGCTCACCGGCGAAGCGCTCCCAGGCCACGTCGGGCAGCTCCAGGGCCGGTATCGCGCCCACGACCACGTCGCCCGCCCCGACCCCGTCGACCACCACGACGAGCCCCCCGAGCTCGTCGGGAAACGTCGTCGCGTCGACCGCTCCAAGCAGCTCGACGGTCAGCTCTTCCAGCTCGGCCACGACCAGCTCGGCACCGCCGACGACGGCAGCCTCGGCTAGCGGGTCGACCACCGCACCCGCCGACTCGAGCGGGACCTCGTCGACCAGCTCGGGGACCGACTCCAACACCGCCAGTTCCCTCCTCAACGGGCTCGGGGTCTCGGGCACCACGGGTGGTCAGGGAACTACCTCGACTTCGGGCGGGACAGGGAGCGGCGGCTCCGGCGGCACCGGCTCTGGCGGCACCGGCTCCGGTGGCACCGGCTCCGGGGGCACCGGCTCCGGGGGCACCGGGTCCGGGGGCACCGGGTCCGGGGGCACCGGGTCCGGTGGGGGCGGCACTTCCGGCACGGGGTCCGGGGGCACCGGCTGAGCGACGGTCGAGGGTCGACTTCGTGGCCGTCGACGTGAATCGCCACCACCTGGGGGTCGCGGACATCGCCGGCGCCGCCTATTTTCCCGCCGGCCAGCTCACCTCCTGGGGGCGGGGTATCGGCAGGTAGCCGGGGACCTCAACTCGTAGCCGGCACCCGACCCCGCATCAGCCGTCGACCAGGCGTTTGTTGAGTACCTCGGCCTCGATGTCCATCCGGCGGAGGAGTCCCGGCACGATGCGCCGCTCGGCCATCCCGCTGATCCCCGGCACGGAGACCTTGATCTCTCCGTGCAAGTTTCTCTCCGTCTCGCCTTCCCGGTCCTCGAGCAGGAAGGTGGCGCTCCCGCGTAGCCGGCGAGCGTCCGCCTCCGCTCCGAAGTCGAGAGTTCCCGAGGTCCCCGACGGGTCGAGGTGTATCTCCTGGATCCAGGCAAGTGTGCGACCGCCGAGCAGTCGCTTGGCCACCGGGTCCAACCGACCCTCAAACTCGTAGCGGAGCCGGAGCGACGTCCCCTCGCCATCCGCAGTTATCGCCAGCACCTCGGGCCGGCTCAGGTCGGGAAGCTCGAGCTCGACGTAGAAGTCGGGATCGGAGAGGATCGATGCCACCGATTGCGGCGACCCGTTGAACCGGTGCTCGGCGTGAAAGCGCACACGGCATGGTCCCATGAGCCAAGGGCCCGTGCCACGCTCTCGGCGACGCGATCTTCCGCGCCCTCGCCCGTCACGGTCGACGGGAGACCCTGGAGCGGTCCGCCGTCGTGGGTCACCATCCCCGCTCGTCGAGCCCCACATAGGCACCCCGGTGGAAAACCAGCGGTCGGAGGTGGGCCGCCTCCAATTCCAGGTGGGCCACGCGCCCACGCACGAGAACCGAATAGCCGATCTCGGTCACCTCGTCGACCTCGCAGGAGGCCCGGGTCTTGACGTCCTCCAGGGCGGGCCCCCATTCCGTGGGACACACGCGCAGTCCCTCGAAGGGGTCCCGGCTCGGGTAGCGACCGGCGAAGAGATCGGCGAGGTGCTGATCACCCTCGACGAGGACGTGCACGACGAATCGGCGGCTCTCGAGCAAACCGTCGTGGAAGTCGGTCAGCGGCCCGATCAGCCCGAGGACCCAGGGCGGTTCCCCCTCCACGGCCAGCAGAGAGGAGACCGTGACGCCGACGTCGCCCGAGGACGACCCGGTCGCGGTCCACAGCGTCACCGGGGCGGGTAACCGACCCCGGAACCGTCGGATCGGGTCCCGTTCCTCCGGCGGGGTGGCAAAGGGATCGTCGCCTATCCGGGACAGGTCACGATCTCCGGCAGCTCGGCGATCGAGTCGAGCAGGTGGGTGTGGGGGGCCGTTGCCAGGAGCTCCCGGTCGTGGGCGCCCGTCAGGACACCGGCGACGACGCTCGCACCGGCCCGCCAACCGGCCAGGAGGTCGTGGACCGTGTCCCCGGCGACCGCCACGTGGCGAACGTCGTCGATCTCGAGGCGGATGAGGGCGGTGAGCACCATGTCGGGCCAGGGCCGGCCTCGTCCGGCGTCGGCCGGAGAGAGCGCGAGGTCGACGGTCGAAGTCCACCCGAGCGAGCGGATGATGGCGTCCCTCGTGCGGGGGGCGAAACCGGTGGTGAGGCAGATCCGGATGCCATGCTCCCGGAGCCGGGCGAACGTCTCCTCGGACCCCGGCAACGCGCTGATCCGGCCCGCAGCGACGGCGCGCTCGTAGTGCTCCTCGAAGGCCGCGGTCGCCTCGTGTGCTCGCGCCGTGTCACCACCGAGCAGCTCGGTGAAGACCTCCTGCTTGCTCCGCCCCATCGACGCGACGACGTAGTCGGTCGCCTCGTCGGCGATGCGGCCGGGGGACCAGCCCACCGCGCTCAGGGCGCCGGCAAATGCGGCCAGGACCACGCCGTCGTCGGACACGGTCGTGCCCGCCATGTCGAGGACCGCGAGCCGGACTCCTGCTTCTCGCCCGGCGTAGCCCGGAGGCGGTGCGGACCCGGCGATCATGCAAACGTCTCCTCCGCGATGGCGGGAGCCAGCGTCATGCCGCGACCTCCGGTCCCCGTCACGACCACGACTCCTGGCACGGGGTTGGCCCGGAAGTACACGGCGTCGTCGGTCGGAACCGAGTACACGCCGGACCATCGCCTCGCGGTCGGCGGGAGCGGCCAGCCCAAGATGGCCTCCGCCCGCGCCCGCAGCCGATCGTGGACGGACTCCTCGAGCGCGAAGTCGAAGGGCTCGTCGTACTCGTGGGTGTCGCCGATCGTCAGCTCACCACCGGCGCGCTGGACCATCAGCAACTGCATCCCCCACTCTCGCGTGCTCGCGGGAGGCCTCCGGCAGCCGGCCCCGGGCGGGGCGGTCGTAGAGCGGGTAGTAGCGCATGGAGTCGCCGTCGGCGACGGCCGTGCTGAGCGCCCTGGGCGCCGGCTCGGTCTGGAGCATCTGCAGCCGGCAACGCCGCATCGGCGCGGCCGCCAACACCTGTCCCACATCTTGCCCGATCCCCGAGAGCGCCGCGCCGGGGCACAGCACCACGAGCGAGCCCCGGTGGCGCTGGCCGAGGTGGTCGGTGACCTCGCCCTCGGCGACCCCGACCACTCGCCGGCCGGGGCACCACCGGTAGCCGGGCTTGGCCGACAGGCGGGCGCGCACCGACGGCAGGACCTCGCGCGGCTCGACGATGGCGTCGCGGGTGCATCGGAGCCCTCCGACGATCGGGCCTCGAAGCTCGGGGTAAGCCGCACGCACACCGGCGCGGTCGAGGAGCTCGAGCCCGCGGTCCACGGCGTCGGGCAGCGAGGCGACGTCCGCCATCAGCGCCAGCTCGTGCTCGTCCGCGGCGACGGTCAACGAGCCCCAGGTCCGGAACCCCGCACCGGGGACCTCGCTGCCTATCTCCTCCCAGAGCTCCCGGGAGCGCAGGGCGAGGGTCAGCTCCGGACCGGGTGCCCGGACGCTGACCCACACCAGCCCGAGGTTCCGCACCGAGGCCGAGCGTGGTGCCTGGTCCGCCTCGAGGTGGGTGACACGAAGGCCCCGGCGGCACGCCTCACGAGCGTGCATGGTCCCGACGACGCCGCCGCCCACGACCACCACGTCGGCCTCGGTCATCGACGGATGCCCAACCCGGTCGACAGGTGGTCGTACGGGTCGTCGATGTCACGGCCGAGCACGTACTGGACGAGCCCGTCCGGCTCCACCAGGTCGACCCCGGCGGTACCGTCGTCGTCGAGGACGATCGAGAGCACCCCGCACCGCTTGAGACCGATCGTCTGCTGCTCCTCCTCGGGGAGCACGGCCCAGGCGGTGGGCGCCCAGGCATGCAGCCGGCGATCGTCCAAGAGCACGCGGTACTGGTGCACGTGCCCGCTCACCACCAACGGCACGTGCCGGCCGTGCAGCACGTCGTCCAACCGCCGGCGCGCCGCTGGCGGGGCGAAGCGTGAGGGGCCGCTGGCCTCCAGCTCGTTGGGCCCGGCCCACAGCGGCTTATGGATCACGAGGGCGACGGGGCGCCCCCCGGGCAGCGCCGCGACCTCTCGATCCAACCAGCTCCACTGGTCCTCCTCGGCCGCGAGCCCCGAGCCGAAGAGCTGTGCGTCGACCCCGAGCAGGGTCCAGCGCCCGAGGTCCAGCGACCAGCGGTCCGGGCCCAGCTCCGACACCCAACGCTCGAGCCACTCGGGTGCGACCGCGGGACCCGACGTGCCCGGATTGTCCCCCACGTCATGGTTGCCGGGCACGGCCACCCAAGGGACGCCGAGCCCATCGAGCATCCGCCGACCGGCGACCAGCTCACCGGGGTCGCTCGCGGCGTCGAAGGTGAGGTCGCCGGCGTGGACCACCGCCTCCGGCCGTTCCCGCTCGACGTGGGCGGCGACGGCCTCCCAATTCTCGAGGGATCCGGGGGCCCGGCCGGACAGATGGGTGTCCGAGATGACCGTCACGCGCACGCCACCCATGTGGAGCGACGATACCGGGGACCACCCGGCTCCAGCGTCAGCCGGGATGCTCCGTCCACGTCATGGTCGTGCCGGAGGGGTGGGCCCGGGCCAGGAGGTCGCCCCGGCGGCGCCCGCCGGCAAACCGGACCACCCCGAGGAGCGCGAACACCCCACGCGCCCGGTACTCGGTCACGAGGTCATGCGGAACCCCGATCCCCTGGACGCTGAGGCGACCCTCGGTCCCCAGTGGCACCAGGGGGTCGAGCGAGATCCACGCGAGCTCCCGGACGGCCGAGTGGTGCCGGAGGAGCTCGCCGAGTCGCGCACGCTCCCGGTCCGAGAAGAACACCGCCGTGTAGGCGTCGCACACGACCGGATAGAGGTGGCTCGGCACGGCGTCGAGGATGTCCGGCAAGGCCTCCAGGCCATCTCCGCGAACCATCCGGCACGGGTGGGGGCCGACGAGGCGAGCCGCCCGATCAAAGCGCGCCAGGGAATCCGTCTCCGGGGGCACGCAGGCGCGGGCCCAGCGGCGGTCCTCCGCATCGGCGAGATCGAGGGGATCGAGATCGATGCCGACCCGCTCCTCGATCCGGGGGAGGGCGCGAAGATCCGGCGGACCCTGTGGCCCCTCGACCCTGCACTCGAGCACGAGCGGCGAGCCGGGGTCGCCGAGCCGGCCGTCGTCGCCGAGCCGGTGGCAGTACCGATCGAGGTGCAGACCCAGACCGGCGCCGGTCCCGAGGTCGACGAGCGCGACCTCCGTCGCCGGCACCACCCCACCCAACCACTGGAGCGCGAGCGCCATCTGTGTCGACCGGGCCACCTCGTTCATCTGGTAGTGGCGGCGGGCGCACAGGTCGAGCAACTCCCCACGGTGCTCGAGACAGAAGGCGCGCCATGCCGGCGCGAACCCGGCGTCGAGCGACGGCTGCGGCTCGCCCGCAGCCGGGAAATACCCCACCAGCCCGGCCGGCTGGTGCTCGTCGATCAGGTAGCCGGCCGCGGCGCAGAAAAGCAGCGCGGGCATGCGCTCGGCAGGAATCTCGGCGGCGAGGGCCAGGAGCTCCCCGTCGTCGGCCAGGGTGCCGAAGATGGCGGCCGTGAGCGCCCACGACTCGGGTGCTCCGGGCACGGACCACCCGGCTGCGATCTCCTCCGCCTGGCTGCGCACCGTTGCGACGGCGCGGGCGCCCACGTCCGCGGGGTGATCAGAGTCCGGGAAGCCGCCCGGCGACGACCTCGCCACCCTTCAGGACGGCGACGGGCTCACCCGCCGACAGGACGCCGATGTCGGTCGAGGGGTCGCCGGCCACGACCAGCAGGTCGGCGAGCATGCCCGGCTCGACGGAGCCCAGCTGGTCCGACCGGCCCATGAGCGCAGCCCCGTTGCGGGTGGCCCAGCGGATGACCGCGAGCGGGGCCAGGCCGGCGTCGTTCACGTAGAGGTCGAGCTCGCCCCCGTAGGTGCCGTGGGCGAATCCGATGGCGCCGTAGTCGTCGCCGAGCAGCAACCGGACACCGGCCGCATCGGCCTTGGGCAACATCTCGCACATGCGATCGAGGTCGGCTCGGATGGCCTCCGCGGAGAACCCGAGGCCGGAGCCGAACCGCTCGAGGAACACCTTGGGGAAGTGCAGGCTCGGGACGACGAAGGTCCCGCGCTCCACGAGGGCGGCGATCACCTCGTCGTCCATGTCGTCGCAATGGTCGACGATGTCGATGCCCAGCTCGATGGCCAGCATGATCGCCGGCTTGTTGACGATGTGGCCTCGGATCAGCGCGCCCCGGGAGTGCGCGGTCTCGATCGCCGCGGCCAGCTCGTCGCGGGTCATCTCCATCCGGTCCTTGGGGGCGGTCGTCCCGTGGCCCCCGGTGACGAACAGCTTGATGACCTCTGCGCCGCGCTTGATCTCCTCGCGCACGCCGAGCCGGAAGCCGTCGGCGCCGTCGCACAGATGCACCGACCCGGTGCTCGGGAGCCCCCAGTACCACGGCGAACCGTCGTTGCCGTGGCCGGTGGTGGAGAGCTCGCGGCCGCTCGGCACAAACCGCGGTCCGACGATCAGCCCGTCCTCGATGGCCCGCTTGACCCCCGGCTCGACCTCGTGCGCGGCGCCCGCGCCGATCACGCTCGTGTAGCCCCATCGGAGAGCCGTCTGCAGGTTCCGTTCGGAGATCAGCGCCTGGTAGCTCGGGGGGAACTCGTCGCCGTAGGGGGCCAAGGTGGAGCCGAGCTCGTGATAGGTCGAGTGAAAGTGGCACGTCGCCATCCCCGGCATGACCGTCTGCCCCCGGAGGTCGACGACGGTGTCGTCGGGCAGGGCGGCGACGGGCCCCGTCACGATCTCGGCGATCCGCCCCCCCTCGACCACGACCGACCTCCCGCTCACCGCCGGACCGTCGCCGTCCAGAATCACCCCACCGGTCAGGATCACACGCGCCATCCGGCGAGCATACGGCGCGTCCGTCCGATCCGCCGTGCCGATAGCTTTGGGGCGTTCACCGGCGAGGATGGGGAGTAAACGTGGCAGATCGATCCCAAATCTGCGCCGCCTGCGACCGGTACGTCTCGGCCGTCGACGGGGCCGACGTCGAGGCCATCTTGGCGCTCTACGCAGACACGGCGGTGGTGGAGGATCCGGTGGGCTCCGAGCCGAAGGTGGGCAAGGAGGCCCTGCGGGCCTTCTACGCCGGCAGCCTCGGTCCCGCCGTCTCGGCCCGTCGCATCGGCCCCATCACCGTGGCGGCCGACCACGCCGCCTTTCAATTCCGGGTGGACGTGGACCTCGGCGAGACCAAGATCAAGCTGACGACGACCGACGTGATGAGGTTCGACGCCGCCGGCCGCATCGTCGAGATGGTCGCCTACCCCGACGGCGAGGCCGACCCGGACGTGGCTCCGTAGCCGGTCCGTTCGACGCCAGGCGATCCCGGGCCGCCTCGTCGAGGACGTCGCGCACCAGGGAACCCGCCTGGACGAAGGGCGGGCTACCTGGTCACCCACGTCGACGTCGTCTACCGGGGCCTCTTTCCCTCCTGCGCGACCCGCCACGGCGGGCCATAGGGCCTCAGGCGCCGCCCCCGCGTCGTGCCGCCCGCTCGATCAGCTCGTTGCACGCTCGGTCCTTGTCGAGCAGCTTGTCCGCCTGCTCCACTCCGCTGACCGGCAGGCCTCCGGGGTCCAGGGCACCCACCTGGACGAGGAGGGAGGCCTGGTCCCAGTAGATGTGCTCGTAGGCGACCTTGTCGCCCTCGAAGCCCATCACCACCACGACCGGGAGGCGCACCGTCCGGCCGGTCGGCGACAGGCCGGGGAGGAAGGTGTCCATGACCCGGTCGTGGGTGAAGCTCATGATCAGCTCGTCGACCACCCGGTCGGTGCCGACCGTGCGGGACACCCGGGTGATGTCCACGTCGTCGGGCCAGGTCCCGATGAAGTGGGCGCCGTAGAAACGCCGTACCTCCTCCGCCCCGACCCCTCCGGCGAGGGTGGGGACATGGGTCACGTAGGGATCCTCGACCATGGTGGCCATGGTGGCATCGAGGTCCTTGGCCTCGAACTCGTCGGCCACGTGGGCGTCGAAGACCGCACCCAGGTCCGGGCCGACGCGGTCCGATTCACGCGGGTCGCTGTGCTCGGACATCCACACCCCCTTGCAGAGTTCCTACCACTGCGACACAGCTTCGCAGAACTGGACCCGCTCGATCGGTCCCTGCCCTGGCCCGGCGCCCGTCGATCAGGCCAGCCGCCGCTCCGTGGCCCACCGGGTCAACTGGTGGCGGGTCGACAGCTGCAGCTTGCGCAGCACCGAGGAGACATGGCTTTCGACCGTCTTCACCGAGATGGCCAGCTCCCTCGCGATCTCCTTGTACGTGAACCCCCGGGCGATCAACCGGAGCACGTCGCGCTCTCGCGGCGTGAGCTGATCGAGCTCGGGGTCGACCACGGTCGGCGCACGACCGGGGTCCTCGGAGGCGAAGGCGTCCAGGACGAAGCCCGCAAGGCGGGGCGAGAAGACCGCGTCCCCACCGGCGACACGCTCGACCGCGTCGATGAGCTCCGGCGTGGAGATGGTCTTGGTGACGTAGCCACGGGCCCCGGCGCGGACGACCGCGATGACGTCCTCGGGGGCATCCGAGACCGAGAGGGCGAGGAACCTGACCTCCGGATGGCGGTCGGCGACGCCCCGGATCACCGCCTCCCCACCACCGTCGGGCATGTGGACGTCGAGGAGCACCACGTCGGGGCGGCGCTCGGAGATTCGCGCGATCGCGGCGGCCACCTCGTCCGCTTCGCCGATCACGTCGACGGCGTCCCCGAGCTCTCCCCGCACACCGGCGCGGAAGAGATGGTGGTCGTCGACGATGAAGATGCGCGGCCGGGCCTGACCGCCGGGCCCGCGACCAGACCTGCCGTCGGGCGCCTCGCCGGCCATCTCAGGGACGCCCCTGGCGGCGGGGCATCACCAGCTCCACCTCGGTGCCCTGGCCCGGTTCGCTCCGGATGATCGACACCCCTCCCTGGCGACGCATCCTCTCCCGGATCGACCCGGAGATCCCCCGGCGATCGCCCGGTACCGCGGCCGGGTCGAAGCCCGATCCCCGGTCCCTCACGAAGACCCACACCCGTCGCGGCTCCACCTCGGTGAAGATGGAGATCGACCTCGCCCCCGACCATTTGGCGGCGTTGGTCGAGGCCTCCGTGGCCGCCGCCACAAGGGCTCGAAGGTCGTCGTCGAGCGGGCAGTCGCCCACCGTGACACTGTCGACCGCGAGGTCGTGTACCGACTCGATCTGTCGGGACAACGCCTCCATGGTCGCGGCCAGGCTCCCCGGGTGCTCCTTGCCGGGCGGGCCCGGCGGCACGCCGTCAAACAACCACGATCGCAGCTCCCGTTCCTGGGAACGTGCCAGCTGGCCGACCCGCTGGGGGTCGCCGGCCGACCGCTGGATGAGTGCGAGCGTCTGGAGCACCGAGTCGTGGACACGCGCCGCCATCTCGGACCGTTCCTCCGCCCGGACGCGCGCCTGGCGCTCCGCCACGAGATCCCGGCCGATCCGGAGCCACCAGGGGCCAAAGAGCACGACGATGGCACCGATCACGAGCGCGGCGCCGGCAAGAGGAGCCAGGGCCGTCACGCGGGTGTGGCCGCGCACGAGGAAGACCAGCCCGACCACGAGCAGCGCGACGCCCACCACCCCGCGAAGGATCAGGGCACGACGCGAGCGGCGCCCACCCTGTCCGAGGTGCAACGCCGGCTCGGCCACCTGGCGCAGCCACGCTCGCTCCGCCCCCTCCGCGTTGCGGTAGATCAGGACGAGCCCGGCCCCCGCCACGAAGACGGCCCAGGACACCGACGTGACGTAGCCGATGCTCAGGGCCGAGGCCACGACGAGGACAGCCACCATCGCGGGGAGGAAGGCTACGGCGAGCGCGATCCCCCGGCGGTCGGAGGTGGCCCGGGCGGCGATGCTCTGCCCCTCGGTGTCGAGCGGGACGAGGAACCAGGCCAGGATGTACAGGGCCAGCCCGACGCCGCTGCCCAGGGCCAGCAGCACGATCACGACCCGGATGATCGTGGCGTCGATCCGGGTCCGCCGGGACAGACCGCCCGCGACACCCGCGATCATCCGGTTCTCGCTGCTGCGGCGGACCGGTCCACGGGAGCGGCGGCGACCCCGACGACTTCGGGTCGGGTCGCGGGTCTCCCATCCTGGGCGCGTCATCGGTTGGGTGATGACCCGATGATCGCGCTCCGGGATCCGATCCGGCATCCGGGATGTCCCCGATACCGCAGGGACCTGGGGGGAGGTCTCAGGGATCTGTCGGGGTCATTCCCGATGGTGCGCCGCCCGCCGATCCCCCACGATCGTCGGCATGGAAACCGCCACACATCCCGATCCACCCCACTACACCCCGGGCGCAGCCCTCGGGACTCCCGCTCTCCGCCGCCCGAGGGACGGCCGCTTGGTCGCCGGCGTGGCCGCCGGCCTGGCCGAGCACCTGGGCCTCGACGTCCTGGTGGTCCGGCTCCTCCTGGTGGCGCTCTGCGTCCTCGGGGGCTTCGGCGTGCCGCTGTACCTGGCCGGATGGCTCCTCATCCCGGACGAGGGCTCCGACGTGTCCGTCGCAGAGAGCCTGCTGCGGCCGCACCGGTCCAACTGAATCGGGAGGGCTCGTGCACGGCAACGCTGGACCCGGGGGCGCGGACTGGTCGCCTCCGAGAAACGTGCCCGAGGGAGCGCTCCGGGTCTCCGACGCCGACCGGTCGGAGGTATCCGAGCTCCTGTCTCGCCATTTTTCCGACGGGCGCCTCGATGCCGCCGAATTCGATGCGCGGTTGGATCGCACCGTCAAGGCCAAGACGCGAACCGAGCTGAGGGCGGTGCTCGCCGACCTTCCGCACCCCGACAACTCGCCGCGGCACGCTCCGGCGAGGGGGGCGCGGACCCGGCTGGTCGCCATCGTGGCGCTCGCGCTGTTGCTCGCCGCCCTCGTGTCCGCGGTGCCCGCCCCACGCGTCTGGTTGCTGATGCTGTGCGTGGGCGGCGTCTGGCTGTTCCGCCGGGCGAGGGGCCGTCGAGGCCGCCGCAGCACCGACTCCGAGGATCGAGGACTTCCACGATGAGACCAAGGGTCATCGTCTCCGCCCACGGGCCCGCCCGGCACGTGCTCCCTGGTCGGCTCGACATCCTGGGCGCCCTCAGCGTCGAATGACCGGCCGCTCCCCGGGGACGCCCGATCGGAGGTGGCGGACGGGCCCTCGAGGCGTATCATGGCGGAAGTGGCATCGGACGGGGCGTGCTACAGGGCCAGGTGGCGGCGATGATCGCAATGATGGGCGGTGGCCCATACGGTCCATACGGCCCCTACGACGCATCGGATCACCAGTGGCACCAGCTGGTGTCGCTCTTCGTCCTCTTTGCCGGTCCCGCCCTCCTCGCGCTCTTCTCCGCGGGGGTGCGCTGCTGCCAGCAGTGGACCAAGCGATCCCCGTCGACGGACGCCGCGGACGCGTCCGACGCGACGTCGACCCTCTCCCCCCCGGCCGACTCGGCGACCCTGCCCCAGGTCTCGGCACACGGGGCCTCGGCGAGCGGGAGCGCTGGAGACGACGACCGGGGGCACGAGACGCCGGCGGTCGCGCCCGTGCGCGCTTCGGATGCCGAGCGCGACCGCGCGGCCCAGACCCTCTCCGATGCCGTTGCGGTGGGTCGCCTCACCCTCGACGAGGGAAGAGAACGGATCGGCGCAGCCCTTGGTGCCCGCCACCGCAGCGAGCTGGACGACCTCCTCGCCGACCTTCCGACCGAGGCGGCCCCTGCCTCTCCTCCGGGCGTTCGCCACGGGATGGGGTGGGTCCGGGGCCCGGTCATTGCCGCGCTCGCGGCGATGGCGGTGTTCGCGGCCGTCGTGACGCAGGCGGTGGCCGGCGTCTGGGCGATGTGGCCGGTGGCGATCGCGGCGGTCGGCCTCTTCGCCTACGCAGCCGAGGCTCGACGCCTCTCGGCGCGACGCCCGGTCGGCAACCCGAGCCGCAGGGTCCTCGAGCCGCCGTCGGACGGCCGGCTGAGCGAGAGGGCACAGCTGAGCGAGAAGGCACAGCTGAGCGAGAAGGCACAGCCGTAAGCCCCGCCACGCCAGGCGTGGCACCGTGGTCGGAGACGCCGGGGGTGCTGAGCGAGGGCCCGCGGTGGCACGAGGAGCGGGGCGAGCTCCTCTGGGTCGACATCCTCGGGGCCAAGTTCCATCGCGGCCGGCTCGACGAGGACGAGGCTCTGCGGGAGGTGGCGACGATCGCCGTCGATCGGCACATCGGCGCCGTTGCCCCGGCCGCCGGAGGCGGTTACGTGCTGGCCGCGGGCACCGGGTTTCTCTACGTCAACGAGGCCGGAGAGGTGCGAGAGCTCGCACAGCCCGAAGCCGGGCGCCGCGACGTGCGGATGAACGACGGCGCCTGCGATCCCGCCGGCAGGTTCTGGGCCGGGACCATGGCCTACGACGAGTCGCCGGGGGCGGGCGCGCTGTACCGGCTCGAGCTGGACGGCTCCTGCACCACCGTCCTCACCGGCCTCACCATCTCCAACGGCATCGGCTGGAGCCCGGACGAGCCGACCATGTACCTGGCCGACAGCGGGACACGCAGCATCTTCGCCTTCGGCTTCGACCACGTCACCGGCGAGCTGCATGACCGGCGGACCCTGGTGCACTTCGCCGGGCCCGACGTGGCGCCCGACGGCCTCACGGTGGACGCCGAGGGGCACCTCTGGGTGGCGCTGTGGGGGGGCGGCGCCATCCTCCACTACGCCCCGGACGGGACCCTCGTCTCGACCGTGCCCCTCCCGGTGGAACGGCCGACCTCGTGCGCTTTTGGTGGGCCACGGCTCACCTCGCTCTTCGTCACCACGGCCCGCGAGGGCCTCGACGAGCTTGCCCTGATGCGCCAGCCCGACGCCGGCCGGGTCTTTCGGATAGACGGCACCGGCGCCAGAGGCCTGCCCTGCCTCCCCTACCGGGGAGTCCTCCCGCCGGACTAGGGGCCCGGGGGAGACCCACGGCCACGCGGGGCCGGCCCGGCTCCACGACCGGCGGCGCCGTAAGATGCACGTCGACGACCCGACCGCGCCCGGGCGGTCGGCCACCACCGCAGGGGAGGGTCCAACGATGCGGTTCAACCACATGGAGCTCACGTTCCCCGTGGGCACGCTCACCAAGGAATTCTGCGAGGAGATCGACGCCTTCTACTGCTCGGTGTTCGGCTGGAAGGCGAGCGACACCGAGGTCGTGGGGCAGACCTGCCACCTGCTCATGCCGGACCCCGACCAGTTCATCCTCCTGGCCGAGAGCAAGCGGCCCATGTCCTCCCCCGGCTACGACCACCTCGGGCTGCTCCAGGACACCCGCGAGGAGGTCGACGACCTGCTGGCCGCCTGCGACCGCTACGCCGACAAGGACGATCGCGTGCAGATCAAGCGCTACGAGGACCTCGTCTACCCCGGCCTCACGGTGCATGCCTTCTACGTGAAGTACCTGCTGCCGATCTACTTCGACGTCCAGAGCATGGAGCGCTCGCCCGCAGCGGGCTGAGGCGATCGACGGGGCCGGAGCGGTGGGCCCGGGCTGGGGCCGCCGGACCGATGAGTCCTGCCGGCCCCCCTCGTCCTATCGCGGTGTCGACAAGCCTGGCAGAACCCGCCGTAGCATCGAGGGGCGTGGCCCTGAGCTCCGATGCCCTCTCCCCGACCCAGCTCGAGACCCATCGCCGGGAGCTGACCGCCTACTGCTACCGCATGCTCGGTTCGGGCTTTGACGCCGACGACGCGGTCCAGGAGACCATGGTCAGGGCCTGGAAAGCGGCCGGAAGCTTCGAGGGACGCTCGAGCGTGCGGTCCTGGCTCTATCGGATCGCCACCAACGTGTGCCTCGACGCCCTCCGGGGCCAGAAGCGCCGGGCCCGACCTATGGAGCTCGGGTCTTCGCGCCCGCCGGTGGAGTCGTCTCTCGAGGGCGTCCTCCCGGAGGGCAGCTGGATCTCGCCCATCGCCGACGACCGGGTCCTGCCTCCCGAGGCGGATCCGGCGGAGGTCGCGGTCGAGCGGGACGCCATCCGCCTGGCCTTCGTCGCCGCCCTCCAGCACCTGCCCGCCCGGCAGCGAGCGGCGCTGATCCTCTGCGAGGTGCTGCGGTGGCAGGCCTCCGAGGTGGCGGAGCTGCTCGACACCAGCGTCCCGGCCGTCAACTCCGCTCTGCAGCGCGCCCGGGCCACTCTCGCGTCGGTGGACACCGGGCCGCCCCTCGGCGACATGGACGACGAGCAGCGCGAGCTGCTCGGGCGGTACGTCGAGGCCTTTGAGCGCTACGACGTCGCGCGACTCGTGTCCCTGTTGCGCGAGGACGCCATCCAGACCATGCCGCCATACGCCATGTGGCTGCGGGGTGCCGAGGACATCGGCCGCTGGATGCTCGGGCCCGGCTCGGGCTGCCGAGGCTCGGTCCTTCTCCCGGTCAACGCCAACGGGACCCCGGCCTACGCCCAGTACCGCGTCGACCCCGAGGGTGGCCATCTCCCCTGGGCCCTCCAGGTCATCGAGGTCTCAGGGGGTCTCGTCTGTGGCATCCACTCCTTCTTGGACACCGAGCGGGTCTTTCCCACCTTTGGCCTGCCGGATCACCTCCCTCGCTGACGCGGGCGACACGCCGAGCTCCCGCGAGAGCCCCGCCAGCTCGAGGAGCTCCGCGAGCGCCATCGACACGTCGTGGAGGTGCAAGCGGCCCCCCGCGGCGGGCGGTCAGCGCAAGACGAGCCAGGCCCTCGACCATGACGAGATCCGGACGATCGTCCCCCTCGAGGAGCAACGTCACCGACACTCGGTCGGGCCAATCGAGCACGACCCGGGCCCAGGGCGCGGTTCCATCCATGTCGGTGTGGACGACCGGCGGGGCGATAATTCACCGGTCCGCCAGTTGCCGGTCCGCCGGCGGTCCTCGTGGGGCCGCCGATGAGATCTCGCACGCTCGAAGGTCCCCCCTCGCAACGACGTGGACGAACGAGCCTCGTGAAGGGAATTGCGATCATGGACTGGAAGCTCGAGCTGGTGGTCGTACCCGTCTCCGACGTGGACCGTGCCAAGGCCTTCTACCTCGAGCGGGCCGGGTTCGACCTGATCGTGGACCATCGCGCCGGAGAGGACTTCCGGGTGGTGCAACTGAACCCCCCCGGCTCGGCCTGCGCGATCGCCCTCATGGCAAACCCCGGGGCCGCGGGCTCCGTCCAGGGGCTGCACCTGACCGTCCCCGACATCGACGCCGCCAGGGCCGAGCTCGCGGGGCGCGGTGCGGAGGTGACCGACGTCTTCCACTTCGAGGACGGCCAGCAGGCAGCCGGCCCGGATCCCGACCGGAGGGACTACAACTCCTTCCTGGCCTTTGGCGACCCGGACGGCAACGGATGGCTGGTACAGGAAGTGGGCCGGGCCACCTCCGCGCCGTGACCGTCGAGGCGCGCCCCCTGGGCGCGGAACCTGGCCGAACGACGTGGTGATCCGGGACGCCACGGACGAGGACCTCGCCGGGATCGTCGAGATCTACAACGACGTGATCGCGCACACGACGGCCGTGTGGCGCGACCGACCCGTCACGCTCGAGGAGCGCCGGGGCTGGCTGGCACGCCAGGCCGAGCGGGGCTACCCCGTCCTCGTCGCCGCCGAGGGGAGGGCGAGGGCGTCGCGGGTTTCGCCAGCCTCGGCGATTTCCGACCGCTCCCCGGTTACCGCCCGACCGCCGAGGTGTCGATCTACGTGGCGAGGGAGCGGCGCAGCCTCGGCATCGGTCGCCTCCTGCTCACCGAGCTCGTCGAACGCGCTCGCCGGCTCGGCAAGGGGGTCCTCGTCGCCGCGATCGAGGGCTCGAACACACCGTCGCTGGCGCTCCATCGCCGCGCCGGCTTCCGGGAGGCCGGCGTCCTTCCCGCCGTCGGGGAGAAGTTCGACCGCCGCCTGGATCTCGCGCTCCTGTACCGCGCGCTCGAGCGAGAGGACGCCTCACCCCTCGGGCCGGGGGAGCCGGGCGGGCCGGGCGGCGCGGCCGGAGCGGGCGGGCCGGGCGGGCCGGGCGTGGCGGTCCTCCTCCGGGGGGCGCTGGCAGGGCGCCTCGTGTACCTCGAGCCCCTCGCCCCGCGGCACACCGCCGGCCTGTGGGAGGCGGCGTCGGAGATGCCGCCCCTCGAATTCGCGTTCGTGCCGCGCTCGCACCCCTCCTTCGAGCAGTACCTCGAGACGGTCGCGGACCGGCGGTCCCGGGGCGAGGCCATCCCATTGGTCGTGGTGCGCCAGCGCGACGGCAGGGTGGTCGGCACCACGAGCTTCCTCGAGCCCGCCGTGTGGCGTTGGCCGCCCGACCACCCCGAACGCCGATCGGACGGCCTCCCCGACTCCGTCGAGATCGGCGCGACATGGCTCGTGCCGTCGGTCTGGCAGAGCGGCGCCAACGCCGAGGCCAAGCTGCTGATGCTCACCCATGCCTTTGAGGCCTGGGGCGTCCGACGTGTCCAGCTGTGCACCGACGTGCGCAACCAGCGCTCGCGCCGGGCGATCGAGGCGTTGGGCGCGACCTTCGAGGGGATGCGCGCGCTCGGACCGACCCGGCGCGGACGGCACGGTGCGCGATTCCGCGACCTACGCCATCACCTCGGGCGACTGGCCCACGGTCCGCTCGGGGCTTCGGAAACGGCTCGCCCACAGACTCGCCGGCCCGTCATGACGGCACCCGCAGAGACGGCGGACGGTCCTGCGGGACCCGTTCCGGGTCGCGCAGTCCTGGTGGCCGTGTCGCTGGCCCTCTTTTGCATCCAGCTCGACTTCTTCGCGCTCAACATCGCCCTCCCGGACATCGCTCACTCCCTCGACGCGTCGACGCAGGCGGCTCAGTGGACGATCTCCGCCTACATGCTGAGCCTGGGTTCGCTCTTCATCGTGGGCGGGCGGTTGGGCGACCTGTTCGGACGGCGACGCGTCCTGCTCGCAGGTATCTCGCTGTTCGCCGCGACCTCGGTGGGCGCCGCGCTGTCCACTGATCTGGCGAGCCTCATCGCCTTTCGCATCCTCCAGGGGATGGGCGCGGCGCTCATCTTCCCGGTCGGCATCGCGGTGGTGTCGAACGCCTATCCCGAACAACGGAGAGCTCGCGCTCTCGGCATCCTGTTCGCGCTGGCGAGCGTCGGCACCGCCCTCGGCCCCTTCGTGGGGGGCGGCTTGTCCGGCGGCCCGGGCTGGCGATGGATCTTCTGGCTGCTGGCGCCGATCGCCCTGGCCTCACTACTCCTCGCCTTCCGGGTCGTGCCCGACAGTCGCGAGGCAGGCGCGCCGGCGACGATCGACTACCTCGGCAGCGCGCTGATCGCCGGAGGGATCGCCGCATTCAGCATCGGGGTCGACCAAGGCTCGGTGTGGGGCTGGCTCTCGGCCGCGACGATCGTCACCTTCGCCTGCGCCGCGGGTTTGATCGCGACCTTCTTCGTGCGCGAGCACCGGTCGACCCACCCACTGGTCGACCTGCGCCTCTTTCGCAACCCGCCCTACGTCCTCGTGACGAGCATGGGTGCCATATCCAACATGGCCTACGCCGCGACGATCTTCGTCACGTCGCTCTACCTGCAAGAGAGCCGAGGGCTCAGCCCATTGGCCGCCGGCGCGGTCTTCCTGGCGCCCTCCATCACCGTCGCCGTCTCGGGTCCGCTCGGGGCCCGACTGGCGCCCAGGGCAAGGCCGGCGGCGATCATGGCCGGGGCCGCGCTGGTCGCGGGCGGGTCCATGATCGGGCTCTCGCTCGTCGTGGACTGGTGGGCCTACGTGACCGTCTTCGCCCTCTGTGGCCTGGGCCTGGGGACCGGGTGGACCTTCGCCAACGTGGCGACCCAGGAGCTGGTCAAGCCGGAGCGGGCAGGGGAGGCGTCGGGGGTCGTCCTCTCGGTGCTCGTGACCATGGGCGGCGTGGGCGTGGCCGCGGCCGCGGCCTTGATCGGCGGGCTGGAGCGGCACGGCCGTGCCGCGTCGGACGGCTTCAACTCCACGCTCCGGATCTTCGCCGTCCTCGTGCTCGGGTGCGCGGCGTTGGCCATGGCCGTGCGCGCCCGGCTGGTCCGCCGTGGCTTGATGGCGCCCCTCTCGATGCGCAAGGAATGGCCGGTCGTCCCGGCCGTGGAGTCCCCGGGAGACGTGCAGACGAGCTGAGCGTCTAGGAGCGGGCCAGCTCGGGGGGCACGGGATGCCGGTAGAGGTCGGCGGCGTTGCGGTAGGTCATGCGATCCGCCTCGTCCTTGGGCACCCCGTCCAGCTGCGCGGCGACGATGTCCTGGGTACGAGGCCACGACGAGTCCGAATGCGGGTAGTCGGTCTCGAACATGATCCGATCCATCCCGACCTCGTCACGGAGCGCGAGGGTGCGCTCGTCGGAGAACGAGGCGAACCAGAAGTTCCGGCGGAACACCTCGACCGGGGTCATGCCACCAAAGTCCGCCCGGCGATCGGTGTCCCGGGCCATGTAGCTCAGCCGATCGAGGAGCATCGGCACCCAACCGATGCCACCTTCGGACAGGACGATCTTGAGGCCGGGAAACCGGACCGGGACCCGGGCAAAGAGCCAGTCCGCAGCCGAGGCAAAGGCATTGACCGGGAACAGGACGCCCAAGACCGACAGGTCGGAGTCCGTGGACGGGAACATCGTCTCCGACGACGAGCCCACATGGAGGTTGACGACGGTCCCGGTCTCCTCGCAGGCCGCCAGGAACGGGTCCCAGTCGTCCCGGTAGATGGAGGGAAGGCCGAGCTTCTCGGGGTTCTCGCTGAACGACACGGCCTTGAATCCCCGTTGGGCGTTGCGCCGGATCTCGGCAGCCGCGACCTCCGGATCGGGCAGCCAGGTGAGCTGGCACGGGATGATCCGGTCCGGGTGGGGGCCGGCCCATTCCTCGATGATCCAGTCGTTGTAGGCACGCATCGAGGCGAGGCCGAGCTCGGGATCCTTCATCCGCATGAACCGTTGCCCGGCAAACCCGAAGATGGCCGAGGGGAAGTTGAGCGAGGCGATCACCCCGTTGCGGTCCATGTCCTTGACCCGCTCGTCGATCTGCCACACGCCGGGCCGAAACTCCTCGAACGTGATGGGTCCGAGGTGGGCCTTGCCGGGCTCCCAGCTCTGGAAGCCCTCGACCCCGAGCAGCGGCACCCGCTCCCCCTCGAAGATCCAGTAGTCGACGCCGTCGTCGCGCTCGATCCTCGGCTCCGTGGCGGAGAACTTGGCGGGGAGCCGGCCGTGGAAGGTCTCGGGAGGCTCGATGACGTGATCGTCCACGGAGACGATGGGATGGATCCTCGGTCCGGGAACGGGGTCGTCCCGGAGCATCACCTCCGCGCCGGGGTTCCCGAGCCCCATGAGCTTCTCGACGATGTCCGCCATCACGCCTCCTTGGGGTCGACGGTCAGGATCGCGCCGGGCATCGCCTCTCGGCCGGAGGGGTCCGACGCCCCCTCCCAGCGGATCGGCACGCCGTTGACCAGGATGTAATCCACCCCTTCGGGCCGATCGGCGATGAGGCGCTCGCCCCCGGCCGGGAAGTCGCGAACCCTCCGGATCGGGCCCGGCGAGAGGCGCTGGTAGTCGAGGACCACGATGTCGGCGGGGGCTCCGGGACGGAGGTAGCCCCGGTCGAGCTCGAGCACGTCGGCGAGCTCGCCGGTCAGCTTGCGGATCCCGCGCTCGACCGACATGACCTCGCGATCGCGGACCCAGTGGGCGAGGAAGTCGGTCGGCAGGACCGCGTCGCAGATCTGGCTGACGTGCGCACCGGCGTCGGAGAGTCCGAGGATGCAGCCCTCCCCGTTGAGCAGCCGGGTCACTCCGTCGACGTCGTCGTTGGCGAAGGTGATGCGGACACGGGTCAGGAGCCCGTCGGCGATCGCCAGCTGGCAGAGGGTGCCAAACGGCGTCGCGCCCCGGCTCGCCGCGATCTCCCCGACGGAGCGACCGACCAGGTCCGGACTGCCGGGAGATTCGACCAGGATCGCCTCGCTCCAGCGGGTGCGCAGCAGCCCGTTGTCGTCGAGGTCCCGCTCCACCCTCGCACGCCACTCGGGGTCGGCCAGGAGGCGGAGACGCCCATCGCGGTCGGCGGCGACGAAGTCCGAGAAGGACGACATCACGTAAAAGGAGGTGGGCTCCACCATGAGGATCTCCTGCTCGATCGGTCGGCAGGACACCTGCACCCACACGTCGGCACCCCGGCGGCGTTCCGACTCGTGCTCGAGGAGCTTCTCCAGATGCGAGCGCGGCTGGCGGACCTCGGGCGGGTAGGTGAGGATCGACGACCGGTTGACCGGTCGGGCCAACCGGGGCTGGAGCTCGTAGAGCCACGCGTAGTTGTTCCCCGCGGCGACGTGCACGGAGCCCTGTCCGAGCTCGGCGGTGACCCCGATCAGCGCCTCCGTCTCCTCCTGGGTGGCGGCCATCGAGGGAACCGGCCTCCCGCCGTCGCCCAGGTGGAAGCCCGCCCGATCGGTCGAGAAGCCGAGCGCCCCACCGAGGATCGATGCCGCTACGACCTCCTTCATGCGATCGATCTCGGCCTCGGTGGCAGGCCGTTCGTAGGCGTCGTCGCCCATGACGTAGATGCGCACGGGAGTGTGCCCGACGTAGCCCCCGAAGTTGATCAGCGTGCCCCGGCGCCGCACGGTCTCCAGGTACTCGGGATAGGTCTCGAAGTCCCACGTGATGCCGGCCTCGAGGGTGGCCAGGCGCATGTCCTCGACCTTGTCCAGCGTCCGCAGCAGGGTGCCCTCGCCGCCGGCCCTCGTCGGGGCGATGCTGTAGCCGCAGTTGCCGGCGACCACCCCGGTCACTCCGTGCCAGCTCGAAGGGGTGAGGGCCTGGTCCCAGAGCACCTGGGGGTCGTAGTGGGTGTGGATGTCGAGGAACCCGGGGGCCACCAGCCGGCCCGACGCATCGATCTCGCGCGGTGCAACCACCCGGTCGCCGATCTCGACGATGCGGCCGCCGGCGACGCCGACGTCACCGGGCCGCGGCGGCGCACCGGTCCCGTCCACGATGGTGCCGCCTCGTATCGCCAGCTCGACCATCCGCCACCTCCTTGGCTCCGCCTTCCGGGAGGCTCAGCCTGGCACATGGCCGCGGCGGAGGGCCGCGCAACCCGTCCGGGGTGCCGCCGTGGGTGGCCGCCGATGTCGACCTCCTGCGGGCGAGAGGGAGCCTGCCCCCTACAGGCGGGCGAGCAGCTCCTCGCCGTTGGTCACGAACCCGAAGCACTGCGCCACGTTGTAGAGCGTGGCCTCCCAACAGAAGGCCGGGGAGGTCGTGGCGCAGCAGTCGGTGAGGAAGAGGCAGTCGTACCCGAGGCACGCGGCGTCGGTGAGGGTGGCGAGCACGCACTGGTCGGCGTTGACGCCCGCAAAGAGCAACGTCGTGACGTCGAGGTTGCGCAGCACGCTGTCCAGCTCGGTGTCGAAGAACCCGCTCATGCGGTACTTGTCCACCCGGAGGTCGCCCGGGTCCGGCGCGAGCTCGTCAACCACCTGCGCCGACCAGCTGCCGCGCTCGAGCACGCGGGACCCCGATCCCGGCAGCGGATGGCCGAGGCCCACGCCCCGGCCCTCGGGGTCGTAGACATGTGCCACGCCGGGCGGGACGTTCGCCCGGTCCGGCCGGTTTCCCCAGTTGAGCCACAGCACGGGGACGTCACTGGAGCGCAGCGCCGGCAGCAGGCGTGAGAGAACGGCGATCGGCGCTCGCGCCGGGGTGACGTCGACGCCCTTGCGGGCAAGCCACCCATCGGGGTGACAGAAGTCGTTTTGCATGTCGACCACGACGATGGCGCAGCGACCCACGTCCACGACGACGTCCTGCGGGGTGGCCGGCACTTCGAGCGGTCGAAGGAGCCCGCGCCGGCGCCCGAGGTCGATGCGCCCGGGCTCGGCACCCCAGGCGTTGCGAGGCGGACCCAGAGGTCGCATGGGGCGAATGTAATCCGCAGCGTCGGGGGGGGACCCGTAGAATCCGGGGCGCACCGCTCTATGCCGGCGATCCCCACCACACGAACAGCGGCGGATCCGCTCGGCGCGTTCGTCCTTGGGCCGGAGCGACTCGCCGAGGGCTCCCCTGGCGGCAGCCTGGCGGGGCTTCGTTTCGCGGTGAAGGATCTGCTGGACGTGGCGGGGACGAGGACGGGAGCCGGCAACCCGGACTGGCTCGAGGAGTCGCCGGTGACGAGCCGGCACGCGCCCGTGGTTGCCGCCTTGCTCGACGCCGGGGCGGACCTGTGGGGGAAGACCGTCACCGACGAGCTGGCCTTCAGCCTCTCGGGGACCAACGTCCACTACGGCACCCCCGCCAATCCCGCCGCGGCCGGACGAATCCCCGGCGGCTCCTCGGCCGGATCCGCCTCCGCGGTCTCGGGGCGGGTTGTGGACCTGGCGCTCGGCACCGACACCGGTGGGTCGATCCGCGTCCCCGCCTCCTACTGCGGGATCTGGGGCATCCGACCGACGCAAGGGATCATCGACACCCGGGGCGTGGTGCCGCTCGCGCCGAGCTTCGACACCGTCGGTCTGCTGGCCGCCGACCCGGTCGTGCTCGGTGCAGGGTGGAAGGCGCTGCGGGCGGGAGCTTCCGTGCCGAGGGGGGCGTGGCCCACTCACCTAGCGATGACGAATATACAGCCGTTGCGCAGGATGATTCTCGCCACCGATCTCCTGGCGCTCGCCGACCGGGATGCCCGCATGCCGCTCCGCCAGGCCGCTGCACGATTGGCGGAGGGTCTCGGCCTCGAGCTCGAGGAGGGCGAGCTCGCCGGGCACGCGGCGACGGCGCGCTTTCTCGATGCCTTCCGCGCCATCCAGCTGGTCGAGGCCTGGGAGCAACACGGGACCTGGATCACCCGCCGGCGGCCCGAGCTCGGCCCTGGCGTGGCTGCCCGCTTCGCCGCGGCCGCCGCGGCCGACCCCGAGGCGGCCACCCGGGCCCGGCCCGTTCGGGACGAGGTGAGATCCGCCCTACGTGCGCTGCTCGGCGACGACGCGGTCATGGCCCAGCCGGCGGCTTCCGGACCCGCACCGACCCCCGATCTGGCCGGGCCTGCCAAGGACGACTACCGCACCCGGACGTTGTCATTGACCGCACCCGCCGGCCTCGCCGGCGCACCGGTCGTCGCCGTGCCCGGAGCCCGGGTCGACGGTCTCCCCGTCGGGTTGGCCGTCGTTGGCTTGCCCGGCGCCGACGACGTCCTGGTGAGCGCCCTCAGCTCCGTCTGACGGCCGAGGCTGCGCCTCGGCTCCTCACCCCCCGACGACCGCCATGCGGTCCCGCAAGAGGGTCAGGCCCGTGCCATCGAGACCCTCCAGGCCCTCCGGCCGACCCGTCATCATCAACAGCAGGGACATGGCCGGTCCCGCCACCTCGGGTCCGGAGCCGCTCGACCACGCGGCGTCGGTCGCGACCAGGTGGAGGCCCTTGGTGCGTGCCTTGGCCCCTACCGGAAAGGTCGCGTCCTTATACATGTCGAGGCAGGCGAAGACGACGTCGTCCGGCGGTCGGTAAGGAAGCCCGAGGGGCACTCGGATGTCCGCGCCGTGGACGACGACCTCACCCAGCATTGCGACGACGGGGGCGGGCGGATGGTTGGTCGTCGCCGTCCTCGCCGCAAGCCGGTCGACGATCTCGGACGTCTCGAGGGAGGCAAGCGCCCGGGCGTCTCGGTCCATCATGTGGTTGAAGCGAAAGCCGCTCGTCGCCATGCCGGCAAGGAACCCCGGCCAGGTCTGCTCCGCCCCCGCCAGGACGTGTCCTGCGGTGATCTTGACATCCCACCCGGCGCACAACGAGGGCAGGGACCACTGCTCGAGGCTCAACCCCGCCAGGGTCTCGGCCAATGCTCGGCGCTCACCGTGGATCGCCCGCCAGGTGTCGGCGTTGCCGGCCATCTCTCGCTCCTTTCGATTGCTCGCCCTCTCGATAAGGGCCGATCAGGGTATGCCGGGACCTCCGTCGGGTCCGGCGCTCCCGCCGTCACCCACGAGAACCAGCCGGGACAGGTAGTGGTCCCATCCGCGGGCGTGGTCGGTCACCGCGTCGGGCGGGAGGTCTCGGTGGACGAGACGAACCAGTGTCTTGTCTCCCTCAGGGATCAGATCGATCTCGACGGTGGTGGAGCCCGCAGGGATGGGGTGGTCCGGCTCGTCCCACCCGAACGTGAACACCACGCGCTCGTTGGGAACGACTTCGACGAAGCGACCCAGCGACACCGGGCCGCCGCCCACGACGACGCGATAGAGGCCACCGGGACGCGGGTCGAGCTCGGCCTCGGTGCCGAGCCACTCCACATGGCGTCGGGAGTCCGTCAGGAGCTCGAAGACCGTCGCCCGACTGGCGTTGATCACGACTTCACGCAGCAACTCTGCCATTGGTCTAGGTGTCCTTTCTCGTCTCCGAGGCCTCGGCGACGTCCCGCAGGCGTCGCAGTCCGTCGGCCCAGTAGCTGTCGAGGAACTCGCGAAGCCTCGCCATCTCCTGGCGGTTGGCGCGGTAGAGCCGCCTCGTGCCGTCTCGTCGCTCGACCACCAGGCGTGCCTCTCGCAGCACCCCCAGGTGCTGCGAGATCGCCGACCGGGTGACCTCGAAGTGGGTCGCGATCTCCGACGCAGCGAGCTCGTCGGACCAGACCAGTCGGAGGATCTCCCTCCGCCGCGGCTCCGCCATCGCCTTCAGGGCCGCGTCCACCCCGCCATGGTAAGTGTCACCTTTCGTTAGCGCAAGCTAACAGATGGCCCGCGGCCCCCACGGCCGCCGCGACCGGCGCGGTGTGCCGCGAGCACGCCCGACCTCGAACGCCAGGACAGCACGGAGGTCACACAGGCAGCCGACAAGAGAGAGGCGATCGAGACAAACGAGGTGATGGACCCGACCGAGGCAAAGGACCCCACCGAGGCGATCGAGAGCGCCGAGCCGATGGATCCGATCGACAACACCGACCCGACGGATCCGATCGAGAGCACCGAGCCCTTGGACCGGATCGAGAGAAACGAGCGATCCGAGGCGAGCGAGGATCGCGACCGGTCGTCGGGAGTCACGTCGCGATCATCCCCGAAGCCGGTGGTCGCTGCAATCGGACTGCGCAGGTTCCCCCGACCGGCCGGTGGGGCGGCGCCGTCCGCATACGTAGGCTGGGACATGCCCCGGTGCCCGGTCCGTGCCCGCCGCGGGCACCGGCGGGACCGACTCGCCGCGGCGCTGGCGATCGGATTCGCAGCGCTCTCCTGCCTACCGTGGATCCCCGAGGTGGCCGGGGCCGAGACCTCGGGCGCGACTTCGGGCGCGACCTCAACGGTGTGGCTCTGCCGGCCGGGCCTGGCCGACGATCCGTGCACCGCTCCCCTGACCGCGACCGTCGTGAGGTCCGACGGCTCTCGCACGGTCCAGACGGCCGAGCCCGCCAGGAACCCGCCCATCGACTGCTTTTACGTGTACCCGACGGTGAGCGACCAGACCACTGATAACGCCAACCTCGACATCGATCCGGAGGAGCGCGTAGTGGCACGCCTGCAGGCTTCTCGCTTCTCTCAGGTCTGCCGCGTCTATGCGCCGATGTACCCCCAGATCACCCGAACGGCCATCGCCAAGGGGACGATCAGCGCGCCGGCCGCCGTGACCGCCTACCTGGGCGTGGTCTCGGCGTGGCACGACTATCTGGCGCGCTACAACGACGGGCGTGACTTCGTCCTCATCGGCCACTCCCAGGGGGCGTCGCTCCTGATCGCCCTGGTCAAGCGCGAGCTCGATGCGGACCCCTCCGAGCGCCGGCACCTCGTGTCGGCCATCCTCCTCGGAGGCAACGTGACCGTCCCGACCGGGGCGGACGGCGGCGGCGACTTCCAGCACATCCCCGCCTGCCGCACCGAGACGCAGACCCGGTGCGTCGTCGCGTACTCCAGCTTCGATGGGCCCCCGCCGGCAGACAGCCTCTTTGGCCGGGTGGGCACCAGCATCGGCGCCCAATCTGGCCTGACGCCCACATCCCGCGCCGGGCTCCAGGTCCTGTGCACCAACCCGGCCCATCTTCGGGGTGGCCCAGGGCGGCTACAGCCCTACTTCCTGACCAGCTCGATCCCCGCCTCGAGGGGCGGCCTCCCCGCCAGCGCCACGGATGGGGGCAAGATCCACACACCCTGGGTGACCTACCCCAACCTCTACGGGGCCAAATGCGAGGACATCGGGGGTGCAAGCTGGTTGCGGGTCTCCGACATAGCCGGACGCCGGGACGACCGCCCCGTCGTCGAGCCGGTGCTCGGGCCCCGCTGGGGATTGCACCTCGTCGACGTCAACCTCGCGCTCGGGAACCTCGTCGGGCTCGTGCGCGAGCAGTCCGCAGCCCTCGCCAAGTGAGCCAGGCCCGCGTCGGCGGACGGCCCGCAGGCGGCCGAGCTCCGGGCCGCCCACCAGATCGCTCGCCTACCTCCGGGGGCGTCTAGCCGTCGTAGTGGAGCTCGGGGTACCACTCCCCTCGCCCCTCGGGGGTGAGGTCGAGGAGGTTCCACACGGGCGTGTACAGATCGACTCCTCGCTGGGCGATCTCCTCCGACAGCCAGGGATGGCCGGTGTAAAAGTGGCGCAGAGTGCCGTCGCCGTCCCTCGTGAAGACCGAGATCGTCGAATCCTGGTTGCCCTCGCCGTCCTCGCTGGCCAGGTCCAACTTGAAGGTCGAGTCCCCGCAACTGAGGAGGCGCAGACGGTCCCACCCTCGGTGCCGGGCGTGGGCCCGGAGCACCGGCAGCTCGGCCGCCGCCGCGATCACGAAGTCGGCGTTTTGGGTCACGTGGTCGGCCGCGGCATTAAACCCGTCGATCCACATGGTGCACATCGGGCACGGCGAGGTCTGTGCCTTGCCGTACATGAAGTGATAGACGATGAGCGAACGGCCCGGCCCTGTGAACAACTCGCTCAACCGCACGCGACGGACCGGCGAGTCCCCGGACGCCAGGTCGGACGGGCCCTCCTCGAACTCGTAGTCCTCGACGGCTGCGCCCTGCGGCAGGCTCCGGCGCAACTGGGCCACCCGCTCGGTGTGCTCCATGAGCTCGATCTCCGCCAGGCGGAGCTCGTCGCGGGCCTTGCGATAGGCCTCCGACTCGTTGGTTAGGCGGGTCACTTGCATCGTCATCACGACCTCGTGGTCCTCGGTTTTCGGCGGCGAGATCTATGTAAGCATACGCTAACGCAAGGAGCAAGGCCCGAGCCGACGCGGGGCCTTCACCGCTCGAGGGCGGCGCGAGGCTCAGGCGGCCTCGAAGGTGACGGGGAGGCAGGTCGGCGACCGGAAGACCATCCCGCGAATGTGGGGATCCCGGTCGCCGGGGTCGAGGGCGATGTCGGTGAGCCGGTCCATGAGGACGTTGAGCATCACGCGGGTCTCCAAGCGCGCCAGGTGCATACCGAGGCACATGTGCGGGCCAGCGGCGAAGGAGATGTGCGGCATGGCCTTGCGCCGGATGTCGAAAGTCCCGGCGTCCTCCCACCGCCTCTCGTCCCGGTTGGCCGAGCCGATCACCGGCGAAACCGTGGCTCCCTCGTGGATGAGCTCTCCACCGAACTCGACGTCACGCGTCGCGTAGCGCGCGACCCCCGTGAGGGGCGTCTCGAATCGGAGGCCCTCCTCGATCGCCTGGGGCACGAGCGACCGGTCCCTGCGGAGGGCCTCGAACTGCTCGGGGTGGGTGAGTAGGAGGAACAGCAGGTTGCCCGAGGACCGGTAGGTGGTCTCGATGCCGGCCGGGAGCAACAGGCGCAGGAACGAGTAGATCGACTCGTCGCTCAGCTTCTCACCGTCGACCTCGGCCGACACGAGGTCGCTGATCACGTCGTCCGCCGGCTGAGAGCGACGGGCGTCGATGGTCTCCTGGAAGTACTCCTGCAGCGCCGCCGAAGCTTGCAGGCCGTGCTCGATGTCGCCGGCGATCCCGATCAGCTGGATCGACAGCTTTCGGAAGGTATCGAGGTCCTCCGGCGGGAGGCCCAGGATCTTCGCGATCACCTGAGTGGGAAACTCGAACGTCAGGGCGCGCACGAGATCGGCGCGCCCCGAGTCTGCGATGGCGTCGATGAGCCGGTGGCAGACCGGCGCGATGAACTCCGGCTCCCAGCGCTGCAGCGAGCGCTCTTTGAACGCGTGCGCCACGAGGTTGCGGTGCGCCCGGTGCGTCGTCCCGTCCATCCCGAGGATGGTGGGCCCGAAGACCAGACCCATCGTGTCGTTGTAGCCGGCCGAATTGAACGTCTTGGTTTCCCGGAAGAGCCGCGACACGTCGTCGTAGAGGAAGACGGACCATTCCTCCTCGGGGACGAACTCCTCGGGCACGCCCGCATCATCGATGATGGGGCCCCGGGCTACCGGCTGGTGCTCCCGGTAGTGGGCGAAGATCGGGTACGGATCCCGCATGTTGCCCGCGAGTGCATCGAAATTCGCAAACGGGTTGAAATCTTGGTCTTCCGCCTCGGCCATGTGACAGACTTTACAAAAAGCGTCATCTTGTATCAAACGGGCGTTTAGGCGTGTCGGGGAGGGGCGGCGGAGGTGACCGAGGCGCCGAGATCGTCGGTGGAGGACAAGATCCTGCAGTCCGCGCTCGGCGTGATCGGGCGCCGGGGGGTGCGGCGGCTGGCCATGGGCGAGGTCAGCGACGCCGCTGGCGTCTCGCGGACCACCCTCTACCGCTATTTCGCCAACAAGGAGAGGCTCCTCGACGCAGTAGCCCACTACGACCTCGAGCGCTTCACGGCGGGCCTGGAGGAAGCCCTCGGCGGCGTGGACGTCGGGCCGGAGCGGCTGGAGGTCGTGATGCACTACGTCGTCGGCTACATCGAGGGCCACCCCGCCGCCGGTCTCGCCGAGTCGGAGCCGGGCTTCGTCATCGCCTACTTGCGGGAGCTCCTGCCGGAGCTACGCCAGATCCTGCGCAAGCACCTCGCGGGGACGCTGGAGGAGGCCGGGGTGGTGGTGGCCGGCGCCCTCGAGCCCGACTCCCTCGTCGACGTGCTCGTGCGGTTGCAGGCAACGGTCTGGCTCATGCCAACGCCGGAGCGCTCCCACCTCGTCTCCGCGATGCGATGGCTCGCCGCCTCGGGGACCGCCTGATGCTCGGGCCCAGGTCGGGGCGCATTTTCGGTGAAGTCCACCGGCCGGTGCTGCGGCGACCGGCAGCGCCGCGCCACGCGAGACGGATACGGCGGCCATGTAGGCTGGGCGCTCCGAAACGGCCCACGTCGCCGGGCCACGGTGAAGGGGAGGATCCGTAGATGGAGTTGAAGGCCGGGGTGCGGCTGCAGAGCGCCGTGAGCGAGGCCGAGGTGATCGTGGTCCGTGCGCCCAACGAGCCGGTGACCCTCACCTGCGGCGGGGTGCCGATGGTGGCGGCGGGCGAGGCTCCGGCCTCCGGGACGCCGGCCACTCCGCTCGACGACCAGATCCAGCTCGGCAAGCGCTACGTCGACGAGCCCAGCGGCACCGAGCTGCTCTGCACCAAGGCCGGCGCGGGCGCCCTCGCCGCCGACGACCGGGTGATGACGCTCAAGACCGCGAAGCCCCTGCCCTCGTCGGACTGACCCGGAGCGGAGCGTCGCATGCACCTCGGCCTGATCCTGGACATGACCGAGTCGGGGCTCGGCGATCGGACCGCCATCACCTCGGAGGACTCGGCGCTCAGCTACCGGGAGCTGGCCGAGCGCGCCTGGGCCGCCTCCGCCCGCCTGACCGAGCTCGAGGCGCCCTCGGTCGTCTACCTCGGCCCCAACCACCTGGCCTTCCCCGTCGCCCTCTTTGGAGCGGCGGGCATCGGCGCCCCCTTCATCCCGCTCAACTACCGCCTGGGGGCCGACCAGCTCCGAGCACAGATCGCGGCGCATCCCGGGGCGCTCGTCATCCACGACGGGACCGGGGCGGAGCTCGCCGAGTCCGGGCGCGCCGTCGAGCGGGAGGAGTTCTTGGATTCGCTCAAGGGCGAGCCGGCCGAGGCCCCCCCGCCCGTCGACCCCGAGACCCCCTGCCTCCTCCTGTACACGAGCGGCACGACGGCGGCCCCCAAGGCCGCGGTGTTGCGCCACCGCCATCTCATGGCCTACCTGCTCGGGACCGTGGAATTCGCGAGCGCCGAGGACACCGACGCCTCCTTGGTCTGCGTCCCCCCGTACCACATCGCCGGCGTGGCCAACCTGCTGAGCAACCTCTACGCGGGTCGCCGCATCATCTACCTGGACCGCTTCGACCCCGAGGTGTGGCTCGGCACCGTGCGCCGGGAGCGGGTGACCCAGGCCATGGTGATCCCGACCATGCTCGCCCGGGTGGTCGAGCACCTGGGCGAGGCGGAGGGCGCCGGCACCCCGAGCCTGCGCTCCCTCTCCTACGGCGGATCGCGCATGCCGGCACCGGTCCTGGAGCGCGCCCTCGAGCTCTTCGAAGACACCGGCTTCGTCAACGCCTACGGTCTGACCGAGACCAGCTCGACCATCGCCCTCCTCTCCCCCGAGGATCATCGGGCCGCCTTCTCCTCCGACGACCCGGCGGTGCGCGCCCGCCTGGCCTCGGCCGGCCGGCTGGTGCCCGGGATCGAGCTCGAGGTGCGAGACGAGGCGGGCGACGTGGCACCTCCGGGCGAGCCCGGCCTCATCTACCTGCGGGGCGAGCAGGTCTCCGGCGAGTACGAAGGCGGGGGGGGCCCGGAGGCCGGCGGCTGGTTCTGCACCCGCGACCGGGGATGGGTGGACGCCGAGGATTATCTCTTCATCGAGGGCCGGGCCGACGACACCATCATCCGCGGCGGCGAGAACATCGCCCCGGCGGAGATCGAGGACGTCCTGCTCGCCCATCCCGACATCCTCGACGCCGTGGTGGTCGGCCTGCCCGACGACGAATGGGGGCAGCGACTCGTCGCCGTGGTGGTCCCGCGCGAGGGTGAGGCGGTGAGCGACGAGGAGCTCAAGGAATGGGTCCGCACCCGGCTGCGGTCGTCCAAGACCCCCGAGACGGTCGAGTTCTGGCCCGAGCTGCCCCGAACCGAGACCGGCAAGTTGATTCGCCGGAACGTCGTGGCACAGCTCGAGCACTAGGCGGGCCGGCGGGGCGGGGCGATCCGGGGTGTGCGAGACGGGGGTGAGACAGCGATGAGCGCCAGGCCGATGAACGACAGCGTGGCGGCGCTCCGGGAACTCGTGATCGTCGATGCCGACACCCACCTGACCGAGCCCCACGATCTCTGGACCTCACGCGCCCCCAGGGGCTGGGAGGATCGCGTCCCTCGAGTGCGCACGATCGACGGACAACCCACCTGGACGATCGACGGCTCGCTCGTGCTCGGCCGTGCCGGCGCCTCGGGCGTGGTGGGCAGGGACGGCACGAAGGTCCCGGGGACCACGTTCTTCGCCTGGACCATCGAGGACGTCCACCCGGGTGCCTACGACGTCGAGGCCCGGCTCGCCATGATGGACGAGCAGGGCGTCTGGGCCCAGATCGTGTACCCGAACACGGTCGGCTTCGGGGGGCAGCGCTTCGCCCACGTCCCCGACGAGGCGCTCCGGCTGCTGTCGGCGACCCTCTACAACGACGCCATGGCCGAGCTCCAGGAGGCCTCGGGCCAGCGACTCCTGCCGATGGGGATCCTGCCGTGGTGGGATCGGGAGTGCGCGGTCTCCGAGATCGCCCGGATGTCGGACCTGGGCCTCCACGGGATCAACACCACCTCGGCCCCGCACGAGCACGGCCTGCCCGACCTCGGCGACCGCTACTGGGACCCCGTCTGGGAGGCCGCCAGCGACCTCCAGCTGCCGGTCAACTTTCACATCGGCGCGAGCGAATCCTCGATCGCCTGGTATGGGTCGGTCCCGTGGCCATCGCTCGGCCCGGAGCAGAAGCTGGGACTCGGCTCCGCGATGATGTACCTCAACAACGCGGGCGTCCTGGGCAACGTCATCTACTCCGGGGTGCTCGAGCGCTTCCCCCGGCTCCAGATCGTCTCCGTCGAGAGCGGGGTCGGCTGGATCCCCTTCCTGCTGCTGGCACTCGACTACCAGATCAGCGAGATGGCTCCGGGTGCCATGGACTACCTGACGATGGCCCCTTCGGACTACTTCCGCCGACAGGTGCACAGCTGCTTCTGGTTCGAGCGGCAGGGCATCGCCGCTGCGCTCGAGGCGATCGGCCCCCGCCATCTCCTGTTCGAGACGGACTTCCCACACCCGACCTGTATCTACCCCGACGGCCTCGAGTATGCGGCCGCGGCGCTCGCCTCGGTCACTCCCGACGTCCGCCGGGACGTGATGGGAGGCAACGCCGCCCGCCTCTATCGGATCCCCCTGCCGGACAGCCCTGGAGGACCAGCCTGAATGGCCAAGAGCAACTCACCCCAGGGCGGGTCCGCCGGAAGGCAGTCCGACGACTGGCGCCAGGCCACGATCGCCCGGATTCGCACGCTTGATCGAGCAGGCCGATCCGGAGGTCGTCGAGGAACGGAAGTGGGCGAAGGCCACCAATCCGGAGGGCGTGCCGACGTGGTACCACGAGGGCATCATCTGCACGGGCGAGATCTACAAGACGCACGTGAAGGTGACCTTTGCCAGGGGTGCCTCCCTCGATGACCCCTCGCACCTCTTTAACTCCAGCCTCGAAGGCAACGTCCGGCGCGCCATCGACCTCGGTGAGGGCGAGAGGATCGACGAGAAGTCGTTCAAGGCCCTCGTCCGGGAGGCCGTAGCGCTGAACGAGAGGTCGGGTCGCCGCAAGTAACGGCAGGGCCCTGCCCGGCAGGGCCTTGCCCGACCCGGGATGTCTAGATGGTTCCCGGCGGCGGGGACTCGCACACCGGCTTTATACCGTAGGGCGTGGTGAACTTGCCGTTTTGGATCCGGATCCAGTACCAGCAGTCGATCGGGGTCGGCTTGCCCTTGGTGTAGGTGAGGGGCGGGGCGATGCCACCCAGCGTCTCCTTGTGCAGGCTGTAGAGGCCGTTCAAGACGTCGCTCGTCGTGACGGCACCGTTCTTGCCGGCGTCCACCTCCTTGAGCGCCTGGCCGAGCAACAGCCCCGATGCGTACATCTGGATGCCCTGCTCGTTCCAGTTGGGCGAGTCCACCGAGCTCTTGGCGTACTTCTGGAGGTTCTTCTGCATCTGCTGCGTGGCCGGCGTGCTGTTGGTGAAGAAGGGGATGTTGGGCTCGGAGCCGATGAACTTGTTCTCGATGCCCGGCGCCGTGGTGAACGACTTGGCCACACCGCCGTCGAGCGCGATCTGCCAGGGGGTGAACTGCTGCTTCTGACAGTCGGCGGCCACGGACTCGACCACCGAGACGGCGTCGGCCACGTTGAGCGACTGGACGCCCGCCTGCTTGGCCGCGATGCACTCCGCGGCGTAGCTCGGCGCGGAGGCCGAGACCTGGGTGACGTAGGCCACGTTGAAGTTCTCGGCGGCCGCGGTCTTCTTGAGGAAGGGCACGCCCTCCTGACAGGTCGCCGCCTCGGCGCAGTAGAACTGGGCGATGTTCTTGGCCCCGACCTTCTGCGCGGCGCGGATGTAGTTGATGAAGTAGTCGTCCAGGGTCTGGCCGACCGCGAAGAAGTCGGGGTTGGTCAGGTACAGCTGGCTGGACGAGCCCCCGCCGACCACCGGGACGTTGTGCTGCTGGACGTAGGTGCCCCAGGCGGCGTCGACGTCGGACGAGTCGACCAGGGCCACGACGTGGTCGCTCGTGACCAGGTTCTCCACCTCCGAGAGCGAGGTCCCCGAGTTGAAGGAGTCGTCGACGGTGATCACGTGCACCTGGTGCCCGTTGATGCCCCCCGAGGCGTTGACCGACTTGGCCCACGCCTCGTAGGACGGTGGCCCCACGGTGATGCTGGACGCCAGCGGGCCAGTGCAGCTGCACACCACGCCGACGTTGATCGGCGCCGTGTTGGCGGCGCCCGCGGGACCGCTCGGCTGCAGCCCGATCAGCGCTGTGCTGACCATCAGCATTCCCGCCATGACCGCGACGATCCGCCCGTACAGAGCGCGCATGGAACCCCCCATCGCTCATTCGCGTGTGACGATCATGTTATGGGACCGTCCCGCGATTGTCTAGAGAACGCAAATTTTCCGGACCCGGTTTCGACTTACCGGCGCTCCTCCTGCAGGCGATGCTTGAGCACCTTGCCGTTCGGTTCACGCGGGAGCGCGTCGACGAACTCGATCGTCGCCGGCCGCTTGTAGTCCGCCAGGCGCTCGGAGAGGCGTCGGAGGATGGCCCCGGAGTCGGGCGTGGCCCCCGGGCGCAGCTCGACGATGGCGTGTACCCGCTGGCCCATCCGCTCGTCGGGCAGGCCGATCACGGCCACGTCACCCACGTCGGGATCCTCGACCAGCGCGCCCTCCACCTCGGCCGGGTAGACGTTGACGCCCCCCCGGATGATGAGATCGGTCCGGCGGTCCGCCAGGTACAGGTAGCCGTGTTGGTCGAGGTGCCCGAGGTCTCCGACCGTGACGAAGCCGGCGCGGTAGGCGGCCGCGGTCTTGTCCGGATCGCCCCGGTACGAGAACGACGAGCCGGGGAACGTCGAGACGTAGATGGTGCCGATCTCCCCGGGCGCAAGTGGATCGCCGGCCTCGTCGAGCACCCGGACTTCGAGCCCGGGGAACGGGCGTCCGACGCTGCCCGGCTTGAGCATCCACTCCCCCGGCGAGATCACCGACGCCATGCTCTCGGTCGCCCCGTAGAGCTCCCAGACCGTGCCCGGCGGGAAGACCTCGAGGATGCGCCACTTCACCGACAGGGGGCAGGGTGCCGCGGCGTGGATGACCAGCCGGATGCTCGAGCGGTCGTAGCGGCTCCACTCGGCGTCGAGCAGTCGGACGAAGTGCGCCGGCACCATCTGGGTCGAGGTGACGCGGTGCTCCTCGATGAGCGACAGTGCTCGATCGCCGACGAAGCCCTCCTGCACGACGACACGCCCACCTTCCCAGAGGGAGTACTCGGAGTAGGCACTGGGTGCCGTGTGGTAAAGCGGTCCACACATGAGCTGGACGGTGTCTCGGCCGTAGCCCCAAAAGGCGGCGACCGTCGAGGTCGTGGCCTCCGGTGCCGCGACGGGTGCCGGTCGCTCGACCGCCTTGGGCCGGCCGGTCGTGCCGGACGTGTACCCCATCAGGGTCGGGGGAGTGTGGAGGAACTCGAGGGTCGGCGGCGCCGACGCCGGTCGGATCCAATCGGCCCGATCCACGTCCACGGTGCGCACGCCGTCGACACCGAGATCGACGCTGCCCTCCACGAAGCACACCTTCATGCCCGAGTCCTCGACGATGTAGCGGACCTCCGTGGGCGTCAGGCGATGCGAGACCGGCACGAACATGGCCCCGAGTCGCGCCACGGCGTGCGAGACGGCAAACCACTCGGCCCGGTTGTGCAGCATCATGCCGACGGCGTCGCCGTGGCCCACTCCGTCCTCGGCCAGGGCGGCGGCGAGCCCGTTGGCCTGGGCGTCGAGCTCCCCAAAGGTGATGCGTCGCGCCCCCTCGACCAACGCCACACGGTCCGGCTCGACCGCCGCGACGCCGGCAACGCCCCTCGGGTGGCCACCGACCTTCCGCTGCGCCACCGTCAGCCGCCGTCGGCGAAGAGGTTCCGGACCTGCTTGCGGGCCACCTTGCCAAAGTCGTTGTAGGGGATCTGGTCCACGAAGGCGAAGCGCTCAGGCAGCTTGAAGCTGGCGATCCGGCCCCGGCAGAATTCCCGGAGCTCCTCCGCCGTCACGGGCTCGGCGAGCACGACCGCGGCACCCACACGCTGACCCATCTCGGGATCGGGGACGCCGATCACGGCCACGTCGCGCACGCCGGGGTGCTCGTGCAGCACCGTCTCGATCTCGAGCGGGGCGAACTTCTCCCCGCCCCGGTTGATGGTGTCCGAGAGGCGGCCCGAGGGGTAGAGGTAGCCGTCCTCGTCGACGGAGACCATGTCCCCCGTACGCAGCCAGCCCTCCGGCACGGCCGGGCCGTCGCCCGATCCGGCGGGCTCGGGGATCACGCTCGCTTCGGTCCGGACCCACAGCTCGCCCACCGTGCCGGTCGGGACCGGCTCCCCGGTGACGGCGTCGACCACGCGTATCTCCACGCCCGGGAGGGGTCGGCCGACCGAGGCCTCCTTCCCCCGTGCCAGGTCCTGGGGCAGCAACGCCGTGATCGAGCCCAGCGTCTCGGTCTGGCCAAAGGTGTTGGTGAGCGCCACCTTGGGCAGTGCCTCCATGGCGCGGCGAATGAGATCGGGGGAGGCCGGGGCGGCCCCGTAGGAGAGGGCCACGAGGGAGCTCACGTCGGTCCGAGCGAACGCGGGATCGTCGAGGATGCGGTGCAGCATCGTCGGCACGACGAAGGCGCTCTGCACCCCGTGGCGCTCGACCAGCTCGAGCCACTGGTCGGGGCTGAACCGGGTCTGCACCACGACGGTCGAGCCCTTGGCCAGCGCCACCATGAGGCCGAGCATCCCCCCGATGTGCACGAGGGGAACGCAGAGCATCGTGACCGCGGCCACGGGGTCCGCCCGGGGCGAGTAGGTGCCGATGCGCGGGCCCACCAGGCCATGGCTGAGCGGCACCGCCTTGGGTCGCCCGGTCGTGCCGCTCGTAAAGATGAGGACGGCCTCGGCCCGGGGATCGGGATCGGCGCGGCGCTGGCGCTGGCGCTGGCGCTGGCGACCTTCCCCTCTCCGAGCAGGTCTCGCGTGCCGAGCACCGAACCGACGGCGGTCTCGCGCACGACGCCGGCATAGGCCGGCCCCGCCACGGCTACGGGGGCGGTCGCCGCCGCCTCCATGAGCTCGTCGAGCTCCCTCGAGGTGAGGCGCGGGTTCATCAGCGCCGTCGCCGCTCCCAGGGTCGGTGCGGCGATCAGGGTGGCAATGGACAGGACGCTGGCGTCGTCCACGAGTGGAATGCGCCAACCGGGTGCCACGCCCGCCGCGCGCAGGCCTTCGGCGACCCAGGCGACCGCCTCGCTCAGCTCGCGGTAGGTGGTGACCTCGCCCCCGATGATCAGCGCGGCGCGATCGGGCTCGAGCGCCGTCGCCTCCTCGAGCACTCGGCCCATGGGTCTTCCCAGCCCGCCAGAGCTCACGTCCCCCATCCCCCTGTCTGGTCAGCCGCTCCTGGTGGGCGTCGGGTTGTGCGGTACCTCGTCGAAGGGCTTGTCCTTGTCGGCGGCGTACTCCCGGGGCATGCCGAGCACCCGCTCGCTGATGATGTTGCGCTGCATCTCGTTGCTGCCGCCACCCAGACTGCCGCCCTGGCGCATGAGGTACTCCGTCGCGAGATCGCCGAGCGGGTCTCCCTCGCCCGACCACGCCGCGGCACCCGACCCAGCCAGCTCCAGCGCGATGTCGTGGTTGCGCTCGCTGTTGGTGGCGACGAGCAGGCGAGGCAAGGCACCCGCCGGCCCCGGGAAGTACCCGGTGTTGATTCCCACGGTCACCCGCTCGACCAGCTGCTGGGCGACCCGGTCGTTGACGCGGGCCTCCGCCACCAGCTGGCGCACGCGGGGGTCGTCGGCTCGCCCCGCGCCGTGTGCGATGCCCACCAGGTCGAAGCGCTGGCCGCCGTGGGCGCCGCCGCGCCCGCTCAGCCCGCTCGTGTACGGAGAGGCCCCACCGACGGCGCTGCGCTCGTGGAACAGCAGGCGCGAGGCGACCGTCCACCCGTCGTTGACCTGGCCGACGACGTTCTCGGCGGGGATGGCCACGTCGTCGAAGAACTCCTGGCAGAACTCGTTCCAGCCGTTGACCATCCGGATCTGCTGCACCTCGATCCCCGGCTGGTGGATCTTGACGATGAAGCACGTCAGGCCGCGGTGCTTGGGCACGTGCCAGTCGGTGCGGGCCAGGCAGAGCGCGTAGTCCGAACGGAACGCGCCCGAGCTCCAGATCTTGGACCCGTTGAGGACGAACACGTCGCCGTCCTGGGTGGCCCGGGTCACCAGGCCGGCCAGGTCGGAGCCCCCGCTCGGCTCGGAGAGGAACTGGACCCACAGCTCGTCGCCCGAGAGGATCGCGGGGATGTGCCGGCGCTTCTGCTCCTCGTTGCCAAAGTCGAGCAGCGTGGGAGCGAGGATCGAAAGCGTCGGGACGTTGAAGAGGACGGGCATCTCGTAGGGTGCCGACTCCTGGGTGAACGCCTCCTGGTGGGCCCGGGTCAGCCCCTGCCCGCCGTACTCGACCGGGAAGCACAGCCCGGCGTAGCCGCCGTCGTAGAGGGTGCGCTGCAGCTCCCTGGAGCGGACGCCCATCTCGTCGTCCCGCATGAGCTGCCCATTGGTGGAGCCCTCGGCGAGGCGCGGCATGTTGTCCGCCAGCCAGGCCCGGGCGCGGAGCCGGAACTCCTGGATCTCCTGGGCGGGGACGGATCGTGCGGTGGGGTCGGCACCGGACTCGGCGGCTCTGGCGGGATCGGCCACGGCGTCCTCCCTACATCCCCGCCATCACGGCGATGCGCTCACGGTGCTCGTCCGGCGTGCCGTGAAGGGCCCGGTCCTGCACCACCCGGCGCAGATAGAGGTGCAGGTCGTGGTCCCACGTCACGCCGATCCCTCCGTGCAGCTGGACGCAGTCCTGCAGGATGGCGGGAGCCCGGTCGCCGATGTAGGACTTGGCCACGCTCACCAGCTCGGGCGCCCGCTCCTTGCGCCCCTGGACGGCCCTCGCCGCGCCGAATGCCGTGGCGTGGCAGGCCTCGAGCCAGAGCTTCATGTCGGCAAACCGGTGCTTGAGCGCCTGGTACGAGGCCAACGGGCGGCCGAACGAGAAGCGGTCGAACGAGTACGCCAGCGTGCGGCCGAACATCTCGTCGGCCGCGCCGGCCATCTCCGAGCACTGGATCGCCACGGCGATCTCGAGCTGGCGCTCGACGGGGTCCGCGGCGCCTCCGACGGTCCCGACGACCGCGGCCGCCGGCAGGGCCACGGAGTCGAAGCGGACGTTGGCAAAGCGGCGCACGAGGTCCAGGCTCTGCAGCGGGGTGATCGACACCCCCTCGGTGTCGGCGGGCACCAGGAACTGGGTGAGTGTCCCCCCGACCTTGGCGGTGACGAGGAACCAGCTGGCGTCCGCCGCGGCCTCGACGGGACCCTTGTCGCCGTCCAGGACGAACCCGCCGTTGCGCTCGGTCGCCGTGGTGCGGACCGCTTCGGCGCTCCAGCCGGGCCCCGGCTCGGACAGGCACCACGACGCCAGTGCCTCCCCCGTGAGGAGCTGGGGCAGGACCTCGGCCCGCTGCTCGTCCGAACCGGACTCCGACAGCGTGGCCGCCACGACGTTGGTCGGGCCGAGCGGGCCCGGGGAGACGAGACGGCCCATCTCCTCGGCGATCAGCACCAGGTCCATCAGCCCCTGCCCCGAGATGCTGCCGCCCCCGTGCTCCTCGGCCACGAGGAGCGACGTCCAACCGAGCTCCGCCCCGCGCCGCCACCATTCGAGCGGGAAGCCGGCGGGCTGCTTGTCGGCCCACTCCCTCACCGTGGGGAGCGGGCAGGTGCTCTCCAGGTACCTCCGGGTCGTCTCCCTGAGCAGCTCTTGATCTTCGCTGCGTTGCAGGTCCACCTCAGTCGACGCCGGTCAGCTGCTCGAGGTGAGGGTGCCGAGATCGGCCGCCCGATGGGCGTGTCCCCCCACGTGACGTTGGTTGGTGGCCCGGATCGAGACGTCGTGCCCGGCCGCCCGGAGCCGCAACGCGTCGACCGTGCACTCGCGCTCGGGAATGACCGAGAACGGGTCGTAGCTGAAGTGGTGCATGGCGTTGCGGTGGGTCACGCCCCGGATCTCGTCCTCGCTCATGCCACCGATGTACTTCCACAGCTGCTCGGGGGCGGTCGGCCACGTCGTGTCCGAGTGCGGGTAGTCGCACTCCCAGGTCACGTTGTTCATGTTGAGGTACTCGTGGCTGGCGACACCGAACGCGTCATCGATGAAGCAGGTGATGACGTGCTCGTTGAAGACCTCGCTCGGCAGCTGGTCGCCAAAGTCCTGGCCCGTCCAGTAGTGGTGCTTTTGGTAGTTGTAGTCGATCCGCTCCAGGAAGTACGGGATCCATCCGATCCCGCCCTCCGACAGCGCCACCTTGAGGTTGGGGAACTTGCGCAGGACGGGCGACCAGACGAGGTCGGCGGCGGCCCGGACGATGTTCATCGGGGTGCAGGTGATCAGCACGTCGATCGGGGCGTCGGGGGAGGTGATGATGAGCTCCGACGACGAGCCGATGTGCATGCACACCACCACGTTCTCGTCGCTGCAGGCCGTCCAGAAGGGATCCCAGTGGTCGCTGTGGATGCTGGGCCAGCCGAGCTTGGACGGGTTCTCCGAGAAAGTGACGGCGTGGGCACCCTTGCGAGCCGTGCGACGGACCTCCGCCGCCAGGACCTCCGGGTCCCAGATGGCCGGCAGCGAGCAGGGGATGAAGCGTCCCGGGTGAGTCCCGCACCACTCGTCGATGTGCCAGTCGTTGTAGGCCCGCACCATGGCGAGGGCCACGTCCTTGTCCTCGGTGCGGGCGAAGAGCTGCCCGCAAAACTGCGGGAACGAGGGGAAGCACAGCGACCCGAGGACGCCGTTCGCGTCCATGTCCTTGACCCGCTGGTCGATGTCGTAGCAGCCGGCGCGGATCTCGTCGAAGGAGGTCGGCTCCATCCCGTACTCCTCGGGGGGCCGGCCCGCCACCGCGTTGAGCGCGATGTTGCCGATCTCCGAGCCCTCGTAGGTCCAGGCGCTCGTCCCGTCGGCCCTGGTGATGAACTGGGGTGCCAGACCCGCGTACTTGGCCGGCAGGCGACCCTCGAAGACGTTGGGCGGCTCGACGACGTGATCATCGACACTCACCAGGATCAGATCGCCAACGTCCATCCCAGACCCCCTTTTCGCGATCGCAGACCCGCGGCCGCGGGCGCGACGCTCAGCGTAGTACCCGCCGGCTCCGGTTCGACAGTTGGCGTGACGCGACGCTCGCCGAGCTCAACCGAGGCGCGATCCCGGCTCGAACTCGAGGGGGAGGTGGGGGATCTCGCGGAGAGACGGCGCGTACTCGGGCACGAAACCTGCAGGAAGCCGGTACGAGGGGATCCTCCGGTGCCACTGCGTCAGCGCCACTCGCAGCTCCATGCGGGCCAGATGCGATCCGAGGCAGCGGTGGACGCCCAGCCCGAAGCTGGCGTGCTTGTTGGCGCTCCGGGCGAAGTCGACCTCGGACGGGTCCTCGAAGCGGCTCGGATCGATGTTGATCGTGGCCAGCATGACGCTGACCCTGGTCCCGGAGCGCACCGGGCAACCCTCGACGTCGGCGTCGTCCATCATCACCCGGGCGACGGTCGGCACCGGGCACATCCAGCGCAGCAGCTCCTCCACGGCCTTGGGCGTGAGGCCAGGATCCTCGACGAGAAGCCGCTGATGTTGCGGGTTCCGGGCGAGGAACACAAAGGAACACTCGAGGCTGTCGGTGACGGTGTCGAGGCCCGCCGACAGCAGGAGATGGCAGATGTTGAGCGACTCCGGACGGCTCAGCTTTCCGATCTCCTCGAGCCGGTAGAGGTGGCCGAGGATGTCGTCGGTCTGCTCCTCCGCCCTCTGGTCGAGCGCCTCGCTAAACAGGTTGAAGACCCACTCGCCGGCCCGCTTGAGCGTCGCCTGGACCTCTGCGGCCGTCGATCCACGGGGTCGGATCATGTCGTCCTTGAAGGCGATGAACTCGTCCAGCCGCTCGATCGGCAGCCCGAGCAGGTGGAGGAACGTCCCCGACGGGATCGGTACCGAGAACTGCGAGGCGACGTCGCAGCTCCCCTGCTCGATGAATTTGTCGATGCAGCGATCGGCGAGGTCGGCCACGTCGGCCTCGAGCTTGGCCATCTTGGGCGGCGCGAAGAGCGGGTCCAGCATGCGGCGGTAGCGGATGTGGTCGGGGGGATCGACCTGGAGCGGGATGAGCCCGGTGTCCGAGCCGAGGTACACCGCGTCGGGGTTCGACGAGAGGAGCGCAGGGTTGTGCATCAGCTCGTCGATGGCCGAGGGGCTGACCAGCATCGACATGCCCTTGTGCCGCTCGATGGCGGGACCGGTCCGCATCCGCTCCCAGTGCTCCTGGGCGTCGTCGCCCCAGATCGGGGGCACGTTGTCCAAGAACGCGGTCTTGTTGGACGTCGGGATGCCGCTCTGCTCGCTCACGGGGTTCCTCTCTCGATAGTTCGGTGCTCCGTCGCCGGGTCTCGACGGACGGTGCCGCCGCCCGGAGGACCGGGTGCGCTAGGCGGGGCGCTTGGCCAACGCCAGGTCCGCCGCCGAGGTGGGCGAGGCGCCGAACCGGCGGCCCCGGGCCCGGATGCTCACGTCGTGTCCGGCGACCGACGCACGTAGGGCGCCCACCGTGCACTCGTCCCGCTTCAAGTCGGCAAAGGGGTCGTAGCGGAAGTGGTGCATGGCGTTGAGATGCGTGATCTTGTCGATCTCTGTATCGCTCAGCCCCTCGAGATAGCGAGCGGCGATCTCCGGCGAGTTGGGCCAGGTGGAGTCCGAGTGCGGGTAGTCGCACTCCCAGGTGACGTTGTCCATGTTGAGCCATCGGCGGTTCTCGACGCCTACGGAGTCGTCGATGAAGCAGGTGATGATGTGCTCGTTGAAGACCTCGCTGGGCAGGCGGTCGCCAAAGTCCTGACCGGTCCACTCCCGGTGATGGTCGTAGACGTAGTCGATGCGCTCGAGGAAGTACGGGATCCAGCCGATACCACCCTCGGACAGCGCGACCCGCAGGTCGGGGAACTTCCGCAGCATCGGGGACCAGATCAGATCGGCGGCGCACTGGAGCAGGGTCACCGGCTGGCAGGTGATCAGCACGTCCATCGGCGCGTCCTCTGCCGTGACCACCAGCTGCGAGGAAGAGCCGATGTGCATGCACACGATGGTGCCCTCGTCGCTGCAGGCCTTCCACACGGGATCCCAGTGGTCGCTGTGCAGGCTGGGATAGCCGAGGGCGGCGGGGTTCTCGCTGAAGGTCACGGCGTGGCAGCCCTTGGCCGCCAGCCGCCGAACCTCGGCGGCCGCGGCGTCGGGCGACCACATCATCGGCAGACCAAGGGGGATGAATCGTCCGGGGTAGGACCCGCACCAGACGTCGACATGCCAGTCGTTGTAGGCCCGGACCATGGCGGCGGCCACGTCCTTGTCCTCGGTGCGGGCAAAGAGCTGCCCGCAAAACTGCGGCATCGAGGGGAAGCACATGGACCCGAGGACGCCGTTGGCGTTCATGTCCTTGATCCGCTCGTGGATGTCGAAGCATCCGGGGCGCATGTCGTCGAAGGAGGCGGGCTCGATCCCGTACTCCGATCGGGGACGTCCGGCGACGGCGTTGAGTCCGACGCTGCGCGACTCGGAGCCGTTGTACCGCCACGAGTAGGTCCCGCCGTCCTCGCGCACGAGGCGGGGCGCCAGCTCCGCGTACTTGTCGGGCAGGAGGCCGTCGAAGAGGCCGGGTGGCTCCACCACGTGGTCGTCCACACTCACCAGGATCATGTCGTCGGTCTGCACGAACATCCACCCCCTTTCGCCGCCATGCCTCACGGGATGACCGAGGCGATGCTACGCCCTTTGGGCAGGGCACTGGCCCGCCCTGGCACCCCGGTCGGGGAGATGACACCATGCGTGGGCCGACAAGGGGGGTCTCCACGTTGAGCACACAGGCGCAGGCGCCCACCGGGGCGCGCATCTTGGACGGATACCGGGTGGTGGACTGCTCTGAGGGCATCGCCGGGCCGGTGGCGACGCTGTTGCTCGCAGAAGCCGGCGCGGACGTGGTCAAGGTGGAACGACCGGGCGGGGACCCGGCCCGCAGCTCCCTCGGCTTCCTCACGTGGAACCGCAGCAAGCGCAGCGTCGTGTTGGATCTGGACACGTCCGAGGGCCGTGGCAACCTGGACGACCTGCTCCGGGGCGCCGACGTCTTGGTACACGGCTTCGGTCCCGCACGAGCGGCCGAGATCGGGCTGACCGACGACGACCTCCGCCGTCGCCACCCTCACCTCGTGACCTCGTCCGTCCTCGCCTGGCCCGTGGGCCATCCGAGCGCGGACGGTCCGATCGACGACCTCTTGGTGAGCGCCCGCCTCGGCCTCTGCGACGAACAGCTCGGACACCGTGAGGGACCGGTGTTCCTCCGGTTTCCCTTCGGCAGCTGGTGCGCCGTCTACCTCGCTGCGGTCGGCATCCTCGCCCGGCTGGTGCACCGTGGGCGCGGGGGTCCGGCGGGTCCCGCCAACACGAGCGTGGCCCAGGGGGCGCTCGTTCCGACGATGATGCACTGGGCCCGGGCGGACCACCCGGGCGAGATGTTCGCGTTTGGCCTGCCCAAGGAACTCCAGCCCTCCCTCTTCGAGTGCGGCGACGGGGTGTGGATCCACCTGATGCGCAACGCCGACGTGGATTCGCCGCTCATGGCGCAGGCCCTTGCCGACCTGGGGGCCGAGGGTGTGGCCAAGGCCAACGCGGCCTTTACCGCCATCTCCACCCCCGGCTACCCCAACCACGGCGCCAACCAGGTGGCATTCCGCACGAGGCCCAGCCAGGAATGGCTGGACGACTTCTGGTCACACGACATCCCCGCGCAACCGGCCGCTCCGTACGGAGCCATCCTGGCGGACCCCCAGGTGCGGGCCAACGGCTACGTGGTCGAAGTCGAAGATCCGGTCCGCGGCAGGATCGTCCAGGCCGCCACCCCGTTCTCGACCGAGCCTCCCTCTCGGGTGAGCGCTCCGGCTCCGGCCCTCGGGCAGCACACCGACGAGGTGCTCTCCGAGCGCCGGGCACCCTCGGCTCCCCTACCCGCACCCCCCAAGCCGTCCGTGCCGCCTTCGTCACGAACTCCGCTCGGCGGTCTGCGGGTCCTCGACCTGGGCAACTTCCTGGCCGGCCCGCTCGGCCCCATGCTGCTGGCCGACCTCGGTGCGGAGGTCGTCAAGGTGGAGGCCACGACCGGGGACCAGATGCGCCGGGTCGAGCGGGTCTTCGCCGCCTGCCAGCGAGGCAAGAAGGGCCTGGCACTCGACCTGAAGTCGCCGGCGGCCCGCGAGGCCCTGGAGGCGCTCGTCCGCTGGGCCGACGTGGTCCATCACAACCTCCGCATGCCGGCAGCGCGCCGGCTGGGCCTCGACTACGAGTCCCTTCGCGCGATCAACCCCGACATCGTCTACTGCCATACGAGCTCGTACGGGCCCCGCGGGGACCGAGCGGACTGGCCCGGTTACGACCAGCTGTTCCAGGCCGCCGCCGGGTGGGAGGTCCTGGGCGGCGGAGAAGGCAACGACCCGATGTGGTTCCGGTTCGGCTTCATGGACCACCTCTGCGCCATGGGGTCGGTGGTTGCAACCTTGCTGGCGGTGCTCGAGCGCGACCGCACCGGGAGGGGCCAGAGCGTGACCGGCTCCCTACTCGGTGGCGCCGTCCTCACCAACAGCGAGACCTTCCTCGGTCCGGGCGGCCTGGCGGCCTCGGTGCCCCCGGTGAATCACGAGCAGACCGGCCTCTCCCCGGGCTACCGCCTCTACCGGATGGCCGACGGCTGGATCGCCCTGGGCGCGCGCGACGAGCACGAGCTCGCCCGAGCCTGCGCGGTCGCCGAAGTGGACGATCCTCTCTCGCTCGAGGAGGCACTGGGCGGTCGACGCTGCGACGACGCCCTCTCCGCCCTGGACGCGGCGGGCGTTCCCTGCGAACCGGTCCGCCTCGACCAAGGGGAGACCTTCTTGGACGATCCGCTCAACCGGTCCCTCGGGCTCGTCGCCTCCTACGACAATGCCGACTGGGGTGAGCTCGAGCAGGTCGGGGCCTTTTGGGACCTCGGCAACCTCGAGCTTGCGCTGGACCGGGCCCCGCCGGCGCTCGGGGAGCACACGGTCGAGGTGCTCCGAGAGGTGGGGCTCGAACCCGACGCGATCGACCGCATCCGCGCCGAGGGCGCGGCCCTGCAGTACGACCCGTCGCGGCGGGCCGGGGCCGAGGAAGGGGCGGGCCAGCCGGACCGCTTCGAGCTGGCGAGACGGCAGCACGCACGGCGGGGAGCGGGTTCGTCGGAGGAGCCCGTCTCGAGCTCGACCGAAGGCCCGAGATGAGCTCGCTGCTCACGGCGGGGTTTCCCGTCCTGCCCGAGCTCACCGATCGCAACCGTCACTTTTGGCAGGGTGGCCGGGACGGCAGGCTCGTCTTCCTGCGCTGCCAGGACTGCGGGTACTACCTGCACCCTCCCGGCCCGCTGTGCCCGAGGGACCGCTCCTCGCACCTGGCTCCCGAGGCGGTGAGCGGCCGGGGTGCCGTGGCGAGCTACACGGTCAATTACCAACGCTGGCTCCCGGGACCGGAGCCCCCCTACATCATCGGGCTGGTGGAGCTCGTAGAGCAGGTCGGGCTCCGCCTCACGACCAACCTCGTCAACTGCTCCCCGGAGTCGGTCCGGATCGGGATGGAGGTGCAGGTCGTCTTCGCCCACCGGGAAGACCCCGGCGGGGACGTCTGGCTGCCCTTGTTCGAGCCGGCCCCCGAGGCGCTGGACGGTGCGTCGTGATCGTCGAGGACGCCGCCGAGCGGCGCTGCGCGATCACCGGGATCGGCCAGAGCGACATCGGGCGGCGTCTCCATCGAGACCCCCTGGTCCTCACGCTCGACGCCTGCCTGGCCGCAGTGGACGACGCGGGCCTTGGCCTCCAGGACATCGACGGCGTCTCGACTTACCCCGGGGCCATGACGCAGCCAAGGGGTTTCAACGGCGCGGGGGCCTACGAGGTCATCGACGCGCTCCGGTTGGAGGTCGACTGGTACGACAGCGGCGTCGAGACCTCGGGTCAGCTGGGCTCGGTGATGAAGGCCTGCATGGCCGTCGGCGCCGGGATGGCGAACCACGTGCTGTGCTTCCGCTCCGTCTGGGAGGGAAGCGCCCAGGGCAGCGGGGGCCGCGCCAGCCTCATGGCGGCCAACCAGGATCCTGGCGGCCCCATCTACGCCAGCGGCGTCGGCGAGTGGACGCTCCCGTTCGGCTCCGCCTCGGCCGCGTGCTGGATCGCCATGTACGCCCAGGCGCACATGCACCGCTACGGCACCACCACCGAGCAGCTGGCCCAGATCGCGCTCAACGCACGGCGCAACGCCGGCCTCAACCCCAACGCGATCTACCGGGACCCGCTCACCCTGGACGACTACCTGGCGGCGCGGATCATCACCACGCCGCTGCGGCTCTTCGACTGCGACGTGCCGTGCGACGGGGCGACCGCCTTTGTGGTCTCACGGCGGGAGCGTGCGGCCGACTTGCGCAGGCCGCCGATCTACTTCGAGGCGATGGGGGCGGCCCTCCACGACCGCCCGAGCTGGGACCAGCTGCGGGACCTCACCCGGACGGTCGGCGCCGACGCCGCCGCCCAGATGTGGTCCCGCACGACGCTCACGCCGGCGGACGTCGACATCGCCGAGCTCTACGACGGCTTTAGCTTCCTCACCCTGCTGTGGCTGGAGGCGCTCGGACTCTGCCCGGTGGGCGAGAGCGGAGCCTTCATCGAGGGGGGCGGGCGCATCGCACGCGAGGGCGAGCTACCCCTCAATACCCACGGGGGTCAGCTGTCCGCTGGCCGGCTGCACGGTTACGGCTTCCTGCACGAGGCGGTGGTGCAGCTTCGGGGCGAGGGTGGCGACCGACAGGTCCCCTCTCGCCCGGAGGTGGCCGCAGTGGCGGCGGGCGGCGGCAACACCTGCGGCTGCCTTCTGCTCCGGACGGGGGGCTGAGCGCATGTCCGACGAGGTCGCGGGCCGGGACTTCTTCGACGTCGTCCTGCGACAGCGGGCGTGCCGGGAGTTCGCCGACCGAGAGGTGGGCGAGGACCTCATCGAGCGATGCCTCGAGGCGGCCACCCACGCCCCGAGCGCGGAGAACCGCCAGCCGTGGGTCTTCGTCGTCGTCCGCGACCCCGAGCAGCGCGGCGCCGTCAACGACCTGACTCGCCGGGCGTGGCGGGAGGGCGGGCGCCAGCACTCGGAGGGCCGCCTCTCCGACGCGTTCTTCCGAGAGGTCGACCGGGGCGCGGAGCAGGGCATGGCGACGGCCCCGGTCCTCGTGGTGGTGTGCGGCGACTCGGAGCTCGGGCTCGAGACGACGCTGCCCGCCTCCGTGTTCCCCGCCACCCAGAACCTCCTCCTCGCGGCAGCGGCCCAGGGGCTCGGATCGGCCATGACGACGCTCGCCACGATGTATGCGGACCAGCTGAGAGACGTCCTCGGGCTCCCCCCCTCGGTGCGGCCGATGGCGGTGGTCCCGCTCGGCTGGCCCGCTCGACCTCAAGGCCACCCCCGGCGTCTGCCCCTCGCCGAACGCGCCTACCGGGAGCGCTACGACCGGCCCTGGTAGAGCTTGCGGCCGGCCGCGAGGGTGACCCGCTCCCTCACGCCGCCAGCCCCCTGCTCCACCCCGGCCCGGCCCGCTACGGCAGGCGCCAGGGGGGATGGAGCCGGTTCTCGCCGGCGCTGAACAGGCAGAGGCGGTGACCGTCGGGGTCGCGCAGCCGCGCCTCCCTCCAGAGCCACGGCTGATCCGTCGGCCCTTCATCGAAGACCACCCCCGCCCCGGCCAGGCGCTCGCACTCGCCGTCGAGATCGTCGCTCTCGAAGTAGACGGTGACCTCCTCGGGGCCCTCCACGGCGTCCACCGAGTGCAGCGAGAGGGTGCTGTCCCCGGAGGGAAGCTCGAAGCGGAGGTAGTGGTCGTCCTCGACGATCAAGCGGAGCCCGAGCTGCTCGTAGAAGCGGCGGGATCGGGCGAGGTCCGTCGAGCCCAGCGTGACTTGGTTCAGCCGCATCCAGACATTCAACCCCGACGCCGGAGCAACCCACACGCCCGTGGCCACCTACCGAGCGTGGGCGCACACCGTGCCACGCCCACTAGGTTTCGCCCCATGCGGGTCCTGGTGCTGGGAGCGGGTTTTGGCGGCTTGGAGCTGTCGGCCAGGTTGTCGGACCTCTTGGCCGACGACGTCGAGGTCACCCTGATCGATCGGGCCGAGGGGTTTATCTTCGGGTTCTCCAAGCTCGACGTCATGTTCGGGAGGACCCTGCCCGACGAGGTCCTGCATCCGTACCGCGATCTCGAGAAGCCCGGGCTGCGTTTCGTCCAGGCCACGATCCACTCGATCGACCCAGAAGCGAAGCGTGTCGAGACCGACGCGGGAACCTTCGACGCCGACGTGCTGGTGGTCGCCCTGGGGGCGGATCTCGATCCGTCCGCGACCCCCGGGCTGGTCGAGGCGGGCCACGAGTTCTACACGGTCCCCGGGGCCTTCGCGCTCCGCGACGTGCTCGCCGACTTTGACGGCGGTCGCGTGATCGTGGGCGTCACCTCGACGCCCTTCAAGTGCCCCCCAGCGCCGAGCGAGACCGCCCTGTTGATGCACGACCACCTGACACGTCGCGGGGTCCGCGACCGTTCGGACATCTCGCTCGTGATGCCGTTCGGCGTGCCCATCCCGCCCTCGCCTGCGGCCTCCGAGGCCCTGCTCGCCGCCTTTGCGCAGCGGGGGATCAACTGGCGCCCCAACAGCCTGGTGAGCCGGCTCGACCCCGACCGCAAGGTGGCGGTCTTTCGAGACGGGGCGGAGATGCCCTACGACCTCTTCCTCGGCGTGCCCACGCACAAGGTCCCCCCGGTCGTGGAGGATGCGGGGATGACGGTGGACGGTTGGGTGCCGGTCAACCCGTTGACACTCGAGACCGCCTTCGCCGACGTGTACGCCGTCGGCGACGTGACCAGCGTGGGCACGCCCAAGGCGGGGGTCTTCGCCGAGGGCCAGGCCTCCGTGGTCGCGAGCCAGATCGCCTCGCGCTTGCGGGGTGGTGACGAGACCGAGACCTACGACGGCCGAGGTGTCTGCTACCTCGAGTTCGGTGACGACCTCGTCGCGCGGGTCGACGTCACCTTCCTGAGCGGTACCGCCCCCGTCGGCGATCTCGAGGGTCCCTCCGAGGCGATCGCCGACGCCAAGCGCCAGTTCGGGAGCAGCCGCATCCTGAGCTGGTTCGGCCGCGACTGGACGCCCTGACCCCTCCGACGGCTGTGCTCAACCTGCGGGGGATGGCTTGCCCGCACGCTCAGTCCGGCGGTGGTGCCTTGAGCTCGCCGATCCCGAAGGTCGTCATCATGGCGTCCTCGAGGTAATCGGGACCCTCCGGCGTCCCGACGAACCACCCGGTCGGGCACATGGTGAGGACCTCCACGAACGTGAAACCGGCGCCGGCCATCTGCAGCTCGAAGGCCCGCCGGACCATTCGTTTGGTGCGGGCCACCATGCCGGGCGTGTTGACGGCGCCGCGAGCCACGTACGCCGGGCCATCGAGCTGCGCCAGGAGCCGTCCGACGTCGATCGGGTAACCATGCAGCTCGGGATCCCTTCCCTCAAGACTGGTCTTGGTCCGCTGCCCCACGACGGTGGTCGCGGTGAGGTGCCCCCCGGTGTCCCCGAACACGCCGTTGTTGAAGAGCAGTGCGGTGATCCGCTCGCCGCGAGCCGCGGCATGGAGCACCTCGTGCAGGCCCTCGCTCACCATGTCGCCGTCGCCCTGGAGCGTGAGGACCGCGGTGTCCGGCAGCATGCGCTTGACCCCGGTCGCCACCGCCGGGGCCCTCCCGTGGAGGCACTGGAGGGAATCGATGTCGCTCAGCCTCATCATCTGCGTGTAGCAACCGTGCCCGGCGATCATGACCGCCCGATGCGAGAGCTCGAGCTCGGTCAGCACCTCGAGCACGACTCGCCAGGCGACGGGGTGCCCACACCCCGGGCACAGCTCGTGCTCGGAGGACTGGAGGAGGTCCGGCTTGAAGGCGGCCACCTCGTGCGAGGGGCGCCCGGCGGCCGCAGGGGTGTCGACGGTCATGAGGTGCTCCTCCCGGTCGTCGCCGTGGCCCGCTCCCGAGGCGCGCCGGACGCGCCCCCGTCGCCCAGCGCGGCAAGCACGCGCCGACGCAGCTCGCGGGCGTCGAGGAGGTCTCCCTGGCGCATACCGGAAGCGTCCTGGGAGACGCCGCCGATGGAGCGAATGACCGTGCGGTCGGCGGCATGCATCCGCACGTCGTCGACCATCTGGCCGGCGTTGAGCTCGTAGACGAGGACGTGCGAGCAGCCCTGGGTGGCCTCGGCGAGCGCGTCGCCGGGGAAGGGCCACAGCGTGACGGGGCGGAACGAGCCGATCCGCAGCCCGTCGGCCCGCAGCTCGTCGACCACGCGGTCGACGAACACGCCCGTCGTCCCGAAGGAGACCACGAGGACGTCGGCGTCCTCGGTGCGGTCGCTCTCGTGTCGAGCCTCCGTCCGCTCGATCTCGGCGTACTTCTCCGCGATCGTCTCCCAGGCGCGGCTCGGGCCGGGCCCGGGCGTATTGGGCTTGCCGCGGGCCCACGTCCAGATCTGCCGGGCGCGGCCCGTCCCCGTCATCGTGCCGTCGAGGGCCCAGTCCTTGGGCGGCAGCGGCCCGAACTCCCTCGGCTCGACGGCGATGCCCACGGAAGTGTGGGCGATCACGTAGTCGCCGTAGAGGATCACCGGCGTGCGGTAGAGGTCGGCGAGGTGGAACAGCAGCTGCGTGTGCTCCACCGCCTCGGGCACGTCCTTGGGGGCGAGCGTGATGGTCCGGTAGTCACCCCAACCCCCGCCGCGGGTCGCCTGGAAGTAGTCCTGCTGCCCCCGGGCCATGTTGAAGACCACGAGGGGCAGCTCGTTGAGCGCCAGCTCGGCGATGCCTTCCTGCATCAACGCCAGACCCTGGCCGCAGGATCCCGTAGCGGCGCGATTCCCGGTTGCCGCCGCGCCGAGGGCCATGTTGATCGCCTCGATCTCGCTGTCGGCGTTGATGCAGACGCCTCCGGTGGCCGGCAGCTTGCGCGACATGTTCTCGAGCAGCTCGGTGAACGGGAGCATCGGGTACCCGGTGAAGAACCGGCACCCCGAGAGGATCGCGGCGTCGGCAACCGCCTCGCTGCCCTGCATGAGCCGGCGGCTCATGGCACCGCCACGGTGTCGTCCACCCAGGCGGGGGCGGCCATCGCGGGCACCGCCTCGGCCCCGGCCTGAATGGCACGCTCGTTGGCGGCCACGTGCTGGGTCCGGTATGGAGGGACGAGTTGGCGCATGGCGTCGGCCACCTGCTCCAGGCCGACGATTCCGGTGAGGGCGACAAAGGCGCCGAGCAGCACGAACCCCGCGCCCATGGTGCTACCGAGCTCGGACGCCATCGACGTCGCCGGCACCTCGAACACCCGAGCCCGCTCCACGTCGACGGCCACGTCGAAGAGCGACGAGTTGACGACGACGACGGCGCCCGGACGCAGGTTGGGCTCGATGGTCGACCAGTAGGAGGGGTCCATGACGTAGGCGGACCAGGCCGACGACGCCACGGGCAACGCCCGGAGCGGCCCGTCGCCCACCGTCAGCTCAGCGTTGGTCATCCCCCCGCGCATGCCCCCGCCGTAGCGGGGTACGAGGAGGACCTGGCGACCCTCGCCGATGGCCGCCATGGCGAGCGCCTTCGAGGCGATCTGGACGCCCTGCCCGCCGATGCCGGTAAAGAGCACTTCGCGTTCCATGTGGGTCCAGCCTCCTACGAACCGCCCGAGCCTGCCAGTGCACTCGCCAGCTTGGCCCGCTGGACCTGGCCCGTGGCGGCCGTGCGGGGAAGGCGATCGACCACCGCCACCCTACGGGGATGCTTGAACGCCGACAGGCGCGACCCGATGTGGGCCCGCAGCTCGCCCACCGCCGGAGCGCTCGCTCCGTCGGCCAGCACGACCACGGCGCACACGACCTCTCCCCACTGTGCGTCGGGCACGCCGATCACGGCCAGCTCGGCGAGGCCCGGGTAGCCGGCGAGCGCCTCCTCGACCTCGACGGGGGCGACGGACTCCCCGCCCGAGCGGATGATCTCCTTCTTGCGGCCCACGATGTAGAGGTACCCGTCCCCGTCGCGCTCGGCGAGGTCCCCCGTGTGGTACCAGCCTCCGGCCAGTGCCTGGGCCGTCTCCTCGGGCAGCTCGAAGTAGCCGGTCATCAGCCGGTCCGTGGCGATCAGCAATTCGCCGTCCTCGGCCAGGTCCGCCCGAACGCCCGGGATGGGCAAGCCGACGCTCCCGGGTCGGCGGAAGAGCTCGGGGTCGGGGAGGCCCACCGCGCGTGCCGTCTCGGTCGACCCGTAGTTGACGGTGGTGCGGGCACCGGGGAAGCGACTCTTGATCTCCTGCAGCAGCTCGACGGTCACCTGGGAGGTGCCGGTCAGGGCCCACTCGACGCTGCGCGTGTCGGCGGCCCGGTCGCTGTCGAGGATACGGCGCCAGACGGCGGGGATGCAGTAGAGCGTGCCCGCCGACCAACGCTCGATGGCCTCGAGCAGCTCGTCGGCGTCGGCCCGCCGCACGAGGTGCGCGGCATGGTGCGCGGACCACGCCATCATCGAGAAGTTCCACCCGGCCATGTGGAAGAGCGGGAACATGACCACCTCGCCCGCCCCACCCGACGTGCTGTGGGCGGCCGCACCGGCGTGGGTCCGCAGCCACGTCGCTCGCTGCGAGACCATGACGCCCTTGGGCCGGCCGGTGCTGCCGCTCGTGAGGAAGATCGTGAAGAGGTCGTCCTCGGCCGGGAGCGGGATCGGCGGGGCGTCCGGTGATGCCCCGCTCGCCAGCTCCGAGAGGTCGTACCCGGGCCAGCGCCCCGTCGCCCCGATCGTCGCGACCGGCAGGTCGAGGCCCGCCGCCAGCTGCTCGGCGCGCTCGGCGTGGGCCGGGTCGACGACGAGGAGCCGAGGATGCAGGTACTCGAGGACGGCCGAGGCCTCCTCGTCGGAATACGCCGGGTTGAGCGGGGCGAACACTGCTCCGAGGCGCCCCAGCCCGAAGTAGAGGGCGGGACCGTCGAGCGAGATGTCCGACCACCACGAGACGGTGTCGCCGGGGGCGACGCCGAGACCGAGGAGCGCGTTGGCGGTCCGGTAGGCGCGGTCCCTCAGCTGGCCGAAGGTCACCGTCGCATCCCCAAGGGTCACCGCCGTGCGGCCCGGGGACGCACTGGCGGCACAGGTCAGGACGTCATCGACCACCAGCGGCATGGGCGTCGCCCCCCCTCGTCTCGTCGCGGCCGTCGTGGCGCGCCCAAAACGGCATCGTGCGCCCCCTTGACGCCGGCCCCTCGAGGCCGGCAGCAGGGTCCACCGTAACGCGGCCGCCGCAACTCCCTCACACCCCGGCTCCGCTAGCCTCCCGATCGTCCCCGGGCCGGTCGCAACCGGACCGGTCGTGTCCCGGTCGTCCGACCGGTCGTCTTGGAAGGGGGAAGCCGCCGTGGTCACCCAAGCCGCGCCGGGAGGAAACGAGGCGGACCGGGCGGTGGTCCGAGGCTCGGCCAGCCGGTGGCGGCTCCGCCAGCCTGCGGAGCACCTCGAGAGGGCCTGGCGCGCCGCGGGCCTGTGGAGCGAGGAGACCCTCGGGTCGACGATCGACGATCGCCTGTCGCGCTACTCCGACCGGCCGTTCACCTTCCGCTCCGAGGTCCGGCCCTGGCGAGGCACCTACGGCGAGATCCGCGGCCTGGCTTTGCGAGCCGCGGAAGGCCTCGCCAGGCGGGGGGTCAAGAGCGGCGACATCGTCGCCTTCCAGCTGCCCAACTGGGTGGAAGCCGCGATCACCTTCTACGCCGTGACCTACCTCGACGCCCTCATCGTGCCGATCGTGCACACCTATGGGCCGAAGGAGGTCGCCTACATCCTCCAGCGCACCGAGGTGGACGTCTTCGTGACGGCGGACCGCTTCGGCCACACCGACTACCTCGACCAGCTCCCGGCGGTCCGATCCGGGGTCCCGGGCCTCGAGCACGTGCTGGTCGTGGGCGACGGCCCGACGCCCGCAGGAACCGAGCCGTTTGCGGCGCTGCTCGAGGCCCCCGAGCTCGCCAAACCGGATTGGGGCGATCCCTGCGGCCCCGTCCTGGTGGCCTACACCTCCGGCACGACGTCCGATCCCAAGGGGGTCGTCCACTGCGACCGGACGCTCCTCGCGGAGGTCGGCCACCAGTCGTTGATGCAGAGCTCCCGCAACCGGGGCGAGTCCCGGCCCTCCCTCGTGGGCGCGCCGCTCGGCCACGCCGGCGGCATGTACTCGACCCTCCTGACCCCGCTCATGGCGGGCCGCCCCGTGCACCTCATCGACCGCTGGGATCCGGGCGCGGTGCTGGCGGCCATGCTCGAGGACGGCCTGTCGTCGGGAGCCGGCGTCACCTTCTTCTTGACCTCGCTCCTCGACCATCCCGACTGCACGCCCGAGCACCACGCCCTGATCGGCTCCGCCGGAATGGGCGGGGCACCGGTCCCACCCGCGGTGAGCGACCGCGCCGAGGAGCTCGGCATCGCCGTGTTCCGTTCCTACGGCTCGACCGAGCACCCCTCGATCACCGGAAGCTGGGGGGACGACCCCCCGGACAAGTGCAAGTACACCGACGGGCGGGCCCTGCCCGGCGTCGACCTTCGCCTCGTGGACGACCTCGGGAGCGACGTCGGCGCCGGCGAGCCCGGGGAGATCTGGAGCCGGGGCCCGGACCAGTTCCTCGGCTACACCGATCCCGCCCTCACCGACGACGCCTTCGACGCCGACGGATGGTTCGCCACGGGCGACATCGGGCAGGCCGACGAGCAGGGCTACGTCTCGATCGTCGACCGCAAAAAGGACATCATCATCCGCGGCGGCGAGAACGTGAGCGCGCTCGAGATCGAGGAGCTCTTGCTGCGCATGCCGGGCGTCCAAGAGGCCGTCGTCGTGGCCGCGCCCGATCCCCGGCTCGGCGAGCACGGGTGCGCCTTCGTCCGCGTCGCGGACGGAGCAGCCGACGGGGAGGCGCCGAGCATGGCGACGATGCAGGCGCACCTCCGGGCGTCGGGGCTGGGTCGCCAAAAGTGGCCAGAGGACCTCCGGGTGGTCGAGGACTTTCCGCGCACGCCGTCCGGCAAGGTGCGCAAGACGGATCTGCGCCAGCAGCTACGGGCAGAGGCTGCGGAGTGATCGTCGCGACCGGGTGACCGGACGGCGAACCGGCCGGGCGACGGCGCTCAGACGAACATGTCGGCCGAGACTCGGGTCACCTCGACCACGACGTCCGCCGGCAGGCCGGCCCGCTGGGCGGCGGCGCGGATGGCATCCGGTGACGGGGCCTCGTAGAGGCAGTACGACTGCCGGCGATCGGCGCTCAGGAACGAGTAGAGCCAGCGCACGCCCTCGGATGCGTTGGACTCCTCGATGAGCTGCGCGTCGTCGGCCGTGAGGTCGATCTGCTCGGCGAAGTTCCGCTCGATCACGTACCAGGGCACGGCTCGAGCGTAGCCCTTCAGGTCTCCGCCAGGCCGTGGCGGTAGGCGTAGGCGGTCGCCTCGGTCCGGTTCGCGCAGCCGGTCTTGCGCAGGATGCTGCGCACGTGGTTGGCGGCGGTGTTCTCGCTGATGTGGAGCGCGGCGCCGATCTCCCGGTTGGAGAGGCCCCGTGCGACGAGGCGCAGCACGTCTCCCTCGCGACCCGACAGCTCGTCGGGGAGGCGGTGCGTGGTCGGCGCCGTCCTCCCGAGCGACCGCAGCCGGCCCTGGAGCGTCGGCATGCCGACGGACTCGGCCAGGCCCATGGCCTCGGACAGGAGGGGCCCGGCGCGAGCCGTCTCGCCCCGTCGCAGCAGCGTGCGCCCGTACTCGTAGCAGCCGTGGGCCACCCACGTGCGCGCCCCCATCGAGCGATCCAGCTCGAGCCCCGCCTCGAAGTGCGCGCTCGCGACCTCGTAGTCGCCGAGGGTGGCCGCCAGCATGCCGAGATACCGGTCGGCGGCGCCGTAGCACGCCACCCCGTGGCCGATCATGATCAGCCCGCCCGAGAGCGGTGCCAGCTCCGGATAGAGGAGCTCGGCCATCCGCTCGTGCCCTGCGGCGGCGCTCGCCTCGGTGAGGTAGGTGAGGGCCGCGAGCCAGAGCGAGGCGCGCAGCCCCTCGAGACCCTCCCGACACATCTCGTCGAGCTCGGACCGGACCTCCTCGTCCATGCCGAGCTCCGCCAGCAGCGTCACCCAGCCCGGCCGCCACGAGCTGGCGCCCTCCCCCCGTGCCAGGATCGCCACCACGGGCGCCATCTCGCCCAGCCGTCCCTGCTCACGGCGCACGCCGAACATCTGGATCCCGTAGATGCCCGAGGAATCGCGCCCCGTGAGCAAGGTGCCCCATTCCCGTGAGCGCTCCGCCGCGGACTCCGCCGCGGCCAGGTGCCCGGTCAGCAGGGACAGGGCCGACGAGTAGTGCTCGGCGACGTGGAGGATGAACGGCTGCCTCGTGCGCCGGGCGCTCTCCTGGACGGCCACCTGCTCGCGCTCGGCGGCCTCGATCTCCCCCATCACCATCAGCGTGCAGATGCGCCATTCGGCGGCGTGGGCCTCGAGCTCGATGTCCCCCAGCCCCGCCGCCAGCTCCCGCCCCTCGTCGAGCATCGCCAGCACCTCGGGTCGGGGAAGGTCCGACCAGTAGGCACGGACGAGCACGTTCGCCAGGCCCCGGCGGTCGCCGAGGAGCCGGGCCATCCGGACCGCCTCGTCGCGCGGGCCCGCAGCCCGCTCGTGGTCACCGAGCTCCATGTCGAGGGCGCGGGCGAAGCCGGCCAGCAATCCCACGCGCAGGGAGGAGTCCTCCTCGGGGAGGCGCGCCAGCGCCTCCTCGAGGATCGCCACCGTCCCCTCCCCCCGCAGGCCCGGCCGCCAGCAGGTGTTCTCGAATCCGATGGCGGCGCGTGCGAAGAGCTCGGCGTCGCCGACCCCCCGTGCGATCACTGCGGCCTCCCGGAAGGCGGCGAGCGAACGCAACGAATCCCCGGCGCGATCGAGCTCCGTGCCCAGCGAGACCTGCACCTCGGCGCGCCGGCACTCGTCGTCGATCCCGAGACGCACGGCCGTCTCCAGCCGCTTGACCGCCTCCCCGTGGTCCAGCGCGCCTGCCGCCGCCGCGGCGGCCGCGATGTTGTAGTCGACGGCCCGGTCGCGGTGTCCGATGGGGATGGCCTGCGTGTAGTGATACGCCAGCTCGGCGAGGACCCTGCTCCCCCCGGTCCCCGAGGCCGCCTCCAGTGCCTGGGCCACCCGCAGGTGCAGCTCCGCCCTCCGTAACGCGCTGAGCTGGTCGTAGAGAGCCAGGCGGACGAGCTCGTGGGTGAACCGGTAGGCGATCGTGTCCGAGGGGACCTCCTCGATCATGCCGATGGCCACGGCCGCCTCCAGCGCGCCGCTCATGTCCGTCCCCGGCGCCGCGGCGTCGGCGATGAGCCCGAGGGAGATCTCGGCGCCGACCGTCGCCGCCAGCTCGAGCATGTCCCGGGTCGCCGGGTCGAGGCGCAGGGCGCGCTGGTTGACCACCTCGCGCACGCCCTCCGGCGCGGCGATCTCCTGCAGTGGCCGGAGTAGCTGCACCATCCCGCCGGCGAGGCTGGTCCAACCGGATTCGTCCAGGTTGCGCCAGAGCTCGCAGAGCAGGAAGGCGTTGCCCTCGGTCAGCTTGTGGAGGGAGGCGACGAGCTCCGGGTCGACGCCGTCGGCTTCCCCTCCGCTCGACCGCTGCACGAATTCCGCGACGTCCTCCTCGTTCAGCCCCTCGAGGCCGATCCGCACGACGTCGTCGGAGCGACGGAGGTCGGCGAGGGCGTCGGCCAGCTCGGCGGGCACGTCCGCGTCGTTGTCGCGGAAGGTCGCAAGCACCAGCAGACGCGGGTTGCCGTGGGCCTTCGCGAGATGTCGCAGGAGCATGAGCGTCGGCGTGTCGGCCCAATGGCAGTCCTCGACGACGAGCAGGACGGGCTGGCGATCCCCCACCCGCACAAAGAGGTCGCCGACCGCGGAGTGGAGCCGGTGCCGCTCGGTGTCGGGGTCCGCGGCCACCGGCGGGGGCAGCTCCCCCACGTGGGGCTCGAGGTCGAGCAGTCGAGCGAGCTCGCCGCCCGACGGACCGAGCGCGGCCCGGAGGACGGCCGGGTCGGTCACCCGGACGAGCTGCTCCAGCGCCTCGACGAACGGCCGGAACGGCGTGGGCACGACGGCGTCACACGCTCCGTGCAAGCACGAGCACGCCGTGCTCGGCCGCCCTCTGCGCGAACTCCTTGACCAGCCGGCTCTTGCCGGAGCCCGGCTCGCCGCCGACCAGCACGAGGCGCTGGCCCGCGTCCGGCGAGCGGGGCAGGAGCTCCCCGAGGATGTCCAACTCCCTCGAACGACCGACAAAGGGGGTGAGCGCAACGTGGCGCAGGGGACCGGGAAGCGGTGGGCGTTCCATGGACTAGTCAGATCTGATCATCGCACATCGTCCATGGAGGTCATATGGAGACGAAAAAAAGGGTCTGACCTGGTCATGACACCAGAAGCGGGCGGTCTTACCCTCCCTTTGAGAGCCAAGGAAGAGGAGCAAGCCATGAGCCCCCAGACCAACGCCATCGACGCCGCACGCCGCGAGCTCGGCGCCTCCCTCGACGGCGAGCTGATCGGACCGGCGGACGACGGCTACGACAGCTCCAGGGCCGTCTACAACGCCATGATCGACCGCTATCCCGCCGTCATCGCCCGGTGCGCCTCGGAGAGCGACGTGTCCGCGATGGTGACCTTCGCCCGCCGCCACGATCTGCCGATCGCCGTCCGGGGCGGTGGTCACAACGGTGCCGGGCTCGGCGTCTGCGACGACGGCGTGGTGATCGACCTCTCGCCCCTCGACTCGGTCGAGGTCGACGCCAGCTCCGGCAAGGTCCGCGCCGGCGGGGGCTGCACCCTCTCGCAGGTCGACGCGGTCACCCACCAGAGCGGCCTCGCGGTGCCCGCGGGCATCATCTCGACGACGGGCATCGGCGGCCTGACCCTCGGGGGCGGCATCGGGCACCTCACACGGAAGGCCGGCCTCACCATCGACAACCTGCTCGAGGCCCGCGTGGTCCTGGCGGACGGCACGAGCGTGACGGCCAACGAGGACGAGAACCCCGATCTCTTCTGGGCGCTGCGCGGCGGCGGTGGCAACTTCGGCGTCGTCACCTCGTTCGCGTTCCGCGCCCACCCGGTCTCGATCGTGCAGGCGGGCCCCACGTTCTGGCCGATCGACCAGGCTCCCGAGGTCCTGCGCTGGTACCGGGACTTCCTGCCGTCGGCCGGACGCGCCCTCAACGGGTTCTTCGCCTTTCTCACGATCCCCCCGGCACCGATGTTCCCCGAGGAGCTGCACATGCGGCAGGTGTGCGGGGTCGTCTGGTGCCACACCGGCGACGAGGAAGAAGCGGCCCGTGACCTCTCCACCGTGCAAAGCGTGGGCACGCCCCTGCTGCACGGGGTGGGTCCTGCGCCGTTCCCCGCGGTCCAGTCCCTCTTCGACCCGATCTACCCGCCGGGCCACCAGTGGTACTGGCGGGCGGACTTCGTGAACGAGCTCTCCGACGGTGCCATCGCCGCCCACGAGTCCTGGGGCGGCAAGCTGCCGACGCCGCAGTCGACGATGCACCTGTACCCGATCGACGGGGCCGCGCACGACGTCGGGAGCTCCGACACGCCCTGGGCCTACCGGGACGCCACCTGGGCGGAGGTCATCGTCGGGGTGGATCCGGACCCGGCGAACGCCGGTCTGGTGCGGGACTGGACGGTCGACTACTGGGAGGCCACCCACCCGTTTTCGGCGGGAGGCGCCTACGTCAACTTCATGATGGACGAGGGCCACGAGCGGGTGCGCGCCACCTACCGGGGCAACTACGACCGGCTGTCCCGGGTCAAGGCGGCATACGACCCCGACAACGTGTTCCGCTTCAACCAGAACATCGAGCCCAGGCCGCCCGCCTGAGCTCGCCGGCGCATCAGCGGGGGAGCCCGAGGATCCGGTCGCCGATCACGGTCCGCTGGATCTCCGAGGTGCCCCCCGCGATGCTCGCCGCGCGGGACCAGAGCCACTGGCGCTGCCACTTGCCGCCCATCGGATTGGCGGTGGCGTCGATCCACAGTGGCGCAGCGGAACCGACCACCTTCAACGCGGCGTCGGACAGGCTCTGGGTCATGTCGGTCCACATCAGCTTGGACACGCTCGACTCGGGCCCGAGCTCCCGGCCCTTTTCGAGCTCGGAGAGGGTGCGCAGGTTCTGCAGCCGCAGCAGGCGGAGCTTGACCACGGCGGCGGCCAGGGCGTCGGCCACCTCGGGGTCGTCCAGGCTCCCGAGATCGGCGGCGAGGGCGTAGAGCTCCTCGACGTACACCTCGTGCACGACCTGCTCCTTAAAGGGAAAGGTCCCCCGCTCGTGGGCGAGGGTCGTGTTGGCGACGGACCATCCGTGGTGCAGCTCGCCCACCAGGCAGTCCTGCGGGACGAACACCTCGTCGAAGAAGACCTCGTTGAATTCGGACTCGCCCGTCATGGTGACGAGCGGACGGATCTCGATCCCGGGCGCCGTCATGTCCACCACCAGATACGACAGCCCCTTGTGCTTGGGGGCATCCGGATCGGTGCGGACGAGGGCGATCCCCCATCGTGCGAATTGCGCGTAGCTCGTCCAGACCTTCTGGCCCTGGAGGAGCCAGCCGTCGTCCACCCTGAGGGCCCGGGTGCCGAGCGACGCCAGGTCGGACCCGGCGCCCGGCTCGCTGAAGAGCTGGCACCAGATCTCCTCTGCGTCGAGGATCCTCGGGAGCCAACGGGTCTTCTGCTCCTCGGTTCCGTGGACCAGGAGCGTCGGCCCCACGTGGTTGATGCCGTTGCGGTTGACGGGCTGGGGGGCCTTGGACCGGGCGTACTCCATGTGGAAGACGGCCAGCTGGAGGGGGCTCGCGCCACGCCCTCCATACCTCTCGGGCCAGTGGACCCCGATCCAGCGGCCGGCCGCCAGGCGCGCCTGCCAGCGACGTCCCCACTCGAATTCCTCCTCGAGCGACGAAAAGGCCGGCGTCGGCTCCACGTTGGCGGCGAGCCACGCCCGGAGCTCGTCCCGGAAGGCCAGCTCGTCCGCGCTCAGCGACAGATCCATCTCGGCTCCCTTTCGATCCTCAGCCGCGCCGGCCGTCGGCATCGGGCACACCGCACTGGGCCGCGGCCCGCGCCTTCAAGGCTCCGCGATCGGGCTTGCCCGCGGCAAGGAGCGGCAGCTGGTCGACCTGGAAGACGACCTCGGGGGTCTTGAACCGGGCGACGCCGAGCTCGGCGAACCAACGGCGGCACTCGTCGACGTCGAGCGTCTGGCGGCCGACGACGAAGGCCGCGACCCGCTCCCCCAACCGCTGGTCGGGGCACCCGACGACCACCGCCTGGGATACGGCGGGATGCAGCTCGAGCGCCCGCTCCACCTCGGCCGAGGAGATGTTCTCGCCTCCACGGATGATCAACTCCTTGAGCCGGCCGGTGATCCGGAGCCATCCGTCGGTGTCGACCACGCCCAAGTCGCCGCTGCGGAACCACCCGCGCCGCACGGCGGCCGCCGTGTCCTCGGGCATCCCCGTAGCCGACGAAGAGCTCGGGGCCACGGATCCAGATCTCCCCGGGGACGCCGGGAGGCCGGCGACGACCGGTCGCCGGGTCGACGGCGCGGATCTCGGCCTCGCCGACCGCCCGGCCGTCGGTGTCCCGGCACCGCTCCTGCGGGTCCTCGTTGGTGCACGTGGACACCGTCGGCGCCTCGGTCGAGCCGTAGCTGCGCTTGACGATCGCACCGAGGCCCTGGTGCGCCGCCTCGATGAACTCGGGGGTCACGCCCATCATCCCCGACGAGACCACGCGCAGGCTCTCCACCCTCGAGCCGTCGAAGCCGGGCACGTCCATGAGGGCGGAGAACATCGCCGGCGGCCCGATCATGAAGCTGATCCCCTCGTCCTCGATGAGACGCAGGCCCCGCTCGACGTCCCAGCGCTCCATGAGCACGGCGCGCATGCCCGCCACACCGGGGACGAGCACCGCATTGAGCAGGCCCGAGACGTGGGCCAGGGGCGCGGGCATCAAGACGGCGTCCGTGCCTCCCAGGCCGTGGACCCCGGTCATGGTGAGCGCCTTGTGGACGAGGCCCCGGTGGGTGTGGAGGACCGCCTTGGGACGGCCCGTCGACCCCGAGGTGAAGATCACGACCGCGAGGTCGGAGGGCCGGCTGGCGCTCTCGAGCACCGGTGCGTCACCGCACAGCTCGAGGAAGACCTCGTCCCCATCCCCGGTACCGGTCCGCACGGCGATGGCTCCGGCACGCTCGCCGAGGGGCAGTCCGGGCGCGGCGAAGGTCACCGCCGGCTCGAGGACGTCGAGCAGGTCGGCGACCTCGCGGGACCCCACCTGATGATGGATGGGCGCGGCGACGGCGCCGCAACGCCAGCACGCCCGATAGAGCGCGAGGGCCTCCCACCAGTTGGGCAGTTGCCAGGTCACGACGCCCCCGCGGCGCACGCCGAGGCGTCGAAGGCCACCCGCCAGGCCCGACACCAGCCGCTCCAGCTCCGCGGCGTCGATGCGCCGCGCGCCGTCGACGACCGCCGGCCCCCCGCGCACCGGGCGCGCCCGGATCGCCGCGTCGAGCGTCGGGACGTCCCACGCACCCCCCGGCCGCAGGTAGCGCGTCGCGGCCGGCGCGCGATAGGTGGGTCGGAGCTTCATGGGCAGCCGATGGTACCCTCCGTCCGGTTTCCCTCCCGGGCCCACCCGGGCGTGGGGCACCTCGAGGCCAGGCGCCGTCCGAGCGGCCGGCGCACGAGAGAGCGGAGGGGGGACACGGTGGCGCCAACTCTGCCGTCACGCGTCGGTGGTCTGCTGCTGGGCATCACCACGCCGGCGATGACGCTCCTGCCCGAGCGGCACGCCGCCTGGGAGGAGTCCGCCACCATCGAGGACGTGGCCGAGGTGGCCAAGGCCGCGGACCGTCTCGGGTACCACCATCTCACCTGCAGCGAGCACGTCGTCATCCCGACCGACGTGGCGGCGGTCCGCGGCGCCCGGTACTGGGACCCCCTCGCCACCTTCGGCTACCTGGCGGCGGTGACGGATCGCATCCGGCTCGCGACCAACGTGCTCGTGCTCGGATACCACCACCCCCTCGAGATCGCCAAGCGCTACGGCACCCTCGACAAGGTGAGTGGGGGCCGGCTCGTCCTCGGCCTCGGGGTGGGGTCGCTCCGGGAGGAATTCGAGCTGCTGGGCGTGCCCTTCGAGGATCGCGGGCCACGGGCGGACGATGCGCTCCGGGCGCTGCGGGCGTCGCTGGGCGAGCGCCTCCCCTCCTACGAGGGTCCCTACTACCGGTACTCGGGCATCGTGGTCGACCCGTGGGCGCAGCAGGAGTCCGTCCCGCTGTGGATCGGCGGTCGGACCGGGAGGAGCCTGCGCCGGGCGGTCGAGCTCGGCGACGGTTGGATGCCCTTCGGGCTCAGCGCCTCGGAGCTCGGAGCGCTCGTGACCAAGGCGCAGGCGACCGCGGCCTGGGAGGCGCGGCAGCAGCCCCTGGAGGTGGTGCTGCCGAACGGGCGCCCGGCCGATCCCGTCGGGGATCCCCAGGGTGCGGTCCGCGCCGTCGAGCGGCTCGTCGAGGCAGGGGCGACGGCGCTCCAGCTGAGCTTCGTGCACCACAGCGTGCCCCACTACGTCGAACAGCTCGAGGCGATGGTCGAGGTGGTCCGGAGCCGGGGTGGAGCGGCCCGCTGAGGTGACCGAGCTCCCGCACCCCGTGCCCGACACGGTGAGCCAGTTCTACTGGGACGGCGCACGCCGTGGCGAGCTGATGTGCCTTCGCTGCCGCCGGTGCAGCCGTTTCCACCATCCACCGGAGGTCGGCTGCCCTTATTGCGGAAGCACCTCCCTCCAGGAGGAGGCGCTGAGCGGCAAGGGGGTCGTCTTTGCGTCCGCCGTGGTCCGACAACCGTTCGACCAAGCCTTCGTCGCAGAAGTCCCCTACGTGGTCGCATTGATCGAGTTGGACGAGCAGCCCGGGCTACGGATCCTTGCCAACGTGCGCGGAGCCGAGAGCGAGGCGCCGAGCCCGGGTACTCCGGCCCGAGTGGAGTTCGAAGACCGCGGAGGGTGCTCCCTCCCCCAATTCGTCGTGGATGCCTCGTGACTCGGTTGAGCCGGGACGTGGCCGTCGTGGGTGTGGGGTACTCGCCGATCACACGGCGCGGCGCTCCCGATGTCCGGTCGCTGACGTCAGCGGCCTGTCGAAGTGCGCTCGAAGACGCAGGAATTCCCGCCACCGACATCGATGGCATCGTCGAATACCAGTTCGGGTTCGGTGACTCTCCCTCGGCGGTCGGCGCACAACGACTGCTCGGTATCCCGAACGTCAAGATGTTCAACGACATCATGGGTACGGGACCGTCGGGATTGGCCAGCGCCCTCGATGGTGCCATGGCGGTGGCTTCCGGGGTGTGCGACACCGTCCTCGTCTTCCGCTCCATCAACCGAAGCGCAGGGCACACCGGTGCTCTCCGAACGGGTCCGGCGGAAGCCACGGGGCCTCTTCAGTTCACCGCTCCCTACGGGTACGGGGGAGGCATCATCCTGGCGATGGCGATGCGCAAGCAACGTCGCGTCGCAGAGCTCGGCGGCTCCTACGAGGACTACGGGGAGATCGCCCTGAATGCCCGTCGCTGGTCGGCGTCGAACGATCGTGCGGTCCTCCGCGAGCCGCTCACGATGGACGACTACCTGGGCTCGCGACCGGTCGCCGACCCTCTCTTGCTCCTTGATTGCGACTATCCCGTGAACGGCGCAGTTGCCGCCGTGATGACCACGCTCGAGCGCGCCGCCGATCTGCGGCAATCCCCGGTGGTCGTCGATTCACTCGCCTACGGGACGGGATCCAATCCCGACTGGATCTACGGCGACGATTTCCTCTTCGGCGGGACCCTGGAGTGCGCGCGACACCTGTGGTCGGGTGCATCCGTGGGCCCCGCCGACGTCGACGTCGCCGAGCTCTACGACGGCTTCACTCACATCACGATCTCGTGGATCGAGGCTCTCGGGTTGTGCGGGGTGGGCGAGTTCCACGACTGGGTCGACGGCGGGCGCCGCATCGGACCCGGCGGTCCGTTGGCCGTCAACACCCACGGCGGCCAGCTCGCCGAGGGCCGGTTGCACGGGCTGTCCTTTCTCACCGAAGCGGTGCTGCAATTGCGCGGCCAGTGTGGGGACCGGCAGGTTGCCGATGCCCAGGTTGCGGTCGTCGCCAACGCCCACGGACCCCAGGCCGGCGCCATGGTCCTGGTCACCCCGTAGATGGAGAGCGGAAGATGGGCTCGTCAGCGGGATCGCTCGGCAACAGTCGTTCGGCCTTGGCCGAGGCCCTCAGCGTCCGCCAGACCGCGGATGGAGCCGTTGCGGTGCTCAAGGAGTACGCCGGGACCGCCGCGTTCGGAGGCCAGCTGGTAGGGCTCGCCGTCGCACTCGCCAGCGCTTCGATGGGGGGTTGGAGTCCCCTGTGCGTCCATTCCGAGTTCCTCCGCGGAGCAAGAGCCGGCGAGGGCGTGACACTCGAGTTGAGCATCGAGCGTCACGGATCCGCGATGAGCCGTCGACGAATCGCAGTTCGGCAGTGCGGTCGACCGGTGGCGACCGCATCGGTTTCGTTGATACCGCTCGACGCGAACGATCGAGTGCGGAATCCTGGACCGCCTACGCCGGCGCCTTCGCCTCCGCACCTACCGGCGGACCGACCCTCGCCGTTTATCGAACGATGGGGTTTCCGGGACGAGTTGGAGATCCTGCATGTGGATGCGGATGTCGTCCATCCCATGTGGATCCGGCCCAGGGGACGCCTGCCCGGCACGGCCGGCCTGGATGGGGCAGCCCTGGCATTTGTATCGGACCTGGGTCTGGTGCTCGTTGCCAGCGACGAGCTCGACCGTGCCGATGTGCTACCGGTGACGGTGGATCACACGATCTGGTTCCATGGACCGCCGGTCTTCGACTCCTGGGTGCTGTTGACCGCGAAGCTCGTCCAGCGTCACGGCGCCCAGGCGCTCGTCCAGGGACAGCTCTCCAATGAATCGGGCGGTCCAATCGCCACCATCGTGCAGGGGGTCCACCTGCTCCGACGCTGAAGGCTCTCGCCGGCCGAGGGTCGGGCTCTCGCTCAGAAGACGCTCCCGCCACCCGCGATCCGTGCCCGCAGCAGATCGGCCAGCCGCTGGCGGTGGAAGGACGCGTCGCCGTAGCTCAGGGCGTCGAGCTGCTGGCGCTTGATGTAGAGGTGCAGGTCGTGCTCCCAGGTGAAGCCGATGCCGCCGTGCACCTGGAGCCCCGAGGCGACGACCCGCCGGCCGGCCTCCGAGCACCACACCTTGGCCGTCGACGCGGCGATCGACGCGTCGGGCTCGCGCGGCCGAGATGGCCCACGCGCCGTACCAGGTGGCCGATCGCATGCCCTCGACGTCGACCACCATGTCGGCGCAGCGATGCTTGACCGCCTGGAAGCTGCCGATGGGCTGGCCGAACTGGACCCGGTCCTTGGCGTACTGCGAGGCCATCTCGAGCACCCGGGCCGCGCCGCCCAGCATCTCGGCCGAGGCACCGACGGCGCCGCGGTCGAGCAGCGCTGCCGGCGAGCTCCTCACCGCCGAGCCTCGTGGCGGGCGTGGCCTCGAGGTCGAGCCAGGAGAGGGCCCGCGTCTCGTCCATGGCCGGCTCGCGCCGGGGTCGGCCCGACGGCCCGGAGGTCCACCCCAAAGACCGCGGCCGCCCGTCGACACCACGGCCACGTCCGAGATGGAGGCGGCCTCCACCGGACCGGTCCGGCCGGTCAGCGTCCATTGGTCACCGGGACCCGCCGGCGCGGCCTCGACGGCGCCCGCTCCGACCGGACCACGCCACGCAGCCGATGCGCTCACCCGCCGCGAGGTCGGCCACCCACTCCTTGGGGGCGTCCTCGGCCTCGGCGAGCACCGGCCAGGGCGAGCAGGCTCGGCAGCAGCGGCACGGGCGCGCAGTGCCCGCCGGCCTCCTCGAGGAGGACGGACGCCTCGACCCAGCTCATCCCGAGCCCGCCCAGCGCCTCGGGCAGGGCCACGCCCAACCACCCCTGCTCGGCCATGTCGCGCCACAGCCTGGCGTCGTGGCCGTCGCCGGCGGACAGGTGGGCGCGCACCTGGTCGTGGCCCGCCCGGTCGTCGAGGAGGTCGCGCGCCGCTTCCTGCAGCGCCACCTGGTCCGCCGACAGCTCGAAATCCATGCGGCGGGAGTCTAGGACCGGGCCCCGCCGGAGCGGTGTGCGAAGCTGGCCCCGTGGACCTCACGCCCACGACGACCGAGGAATCGTTCCGCTCGGAGGTCCGCGCCTGGCTGATGGAGCACCTCCCGTGGGACTACGGCCACGGGCTGCCGCCTCGCTTCGACGACCTCGCCGAGGAGGTGGCGTTCCTCCGCCGATGGCAGGCGCTCGCTCGCGCGAGGGCGGTTGGGTCGGGGTGGCGTGGCCCACGGAGTACGGCGGCCGCGGCGCAGGGCCGGCGGAGCACTTCATCGTCCAAGAGGAGCTGGCGCGTGCCCGGGCCCCCGAGATGGTCGGGCGCATCGGCCTCAACCTGGCCGCCCCCACCCTGCTCGCCCACGGGACGGACGACCAGCGGTCCCGGTGGCTCTCCAGGATACGGACGGCCGAGGACCTCTGGTGCCAGCTCTTCAGCGAGCCGGGGGCCGGGAGCGACCTCGCCGGGCTCTCGACGCGCGCCACCCGGACCGACGGCGGGTGGCTGGTGAGCGGGCAAAAGGTGTGGACGAGCTACGCCCAGTTTGCCGACTGGGGCGTCTGCCTCGCCCGGACCGATCCCGAGGCCCCCAAGCACAAGGGCATCTCCTACCTGGTGGTCGACATGCACCGTCCCGGCGTCGAGGTGCGTCCGCTCGTCCAGATGACCGGGGAGGCCGAGTTCAACGAGGTCTTCCTGAGCGACGTCTTCGTCCCCGACGACCAGGTCATCGGCCCCGTGCACGAGGGTTGGCGGGTGGCCAACTCGACCCTCTCGCACGAGCGCGGCACCAACCCCCGGCAGCTGGTCATCCACATGCAGCTGCTCGAGGAGCTCGTACGCCTGGCCGACGGCAACGGCAGCCTCGACGACCGCCGCCTGCGCGGCGCCCTCGCCCAGGCCTACGTCGAGGTCAAGCTGTTCCAGCTGCACAACCTCCGCGGCGTGAGCCGGCTGGGCCGGGGCCTCGACCCGGGCCCGGAGGGCAGCGCGCTCAAGCTGTACTGGAGCGAGATGTCCAAGCGGCTCCAGGACACGGCCATGTCGGTCGTCGGGGAGGCGGCGCCCCTGTGGAAGGGGGCCGACGGCAATCCCGGGGACGGCCAGTGGCAACGGGCGTGGCTCTACTACCAGGCGTCGTCGATCTGGGCCGGCACCAACGAGATCCAGCGCAACGTCATCGGCGAGCGGGTCCTCGGGCTGCCACGGCCCGCCCGGCGCTGAGCCGCGACGCGCCGTGACGGACCAGCCGCAACCACTCGCCGGCCTCCGGGTGCTCGACGTCGGGACCCGGATCAGCGCGCCCTTCTGCGCCGGCCTGCTCGGCGAGATGGGCGCCGAGGTGGTCAAGATCGAAGATCCCGCGGGGCAGGGGACTTCATGCGCACCATCGGACCCTTCGTGCGCCCCGGCGACGGCGACGGCGACGGCGACGGCGACGGCGCGGGCGACGAGGGGGCGGGCGGCTACTCGCTGTGGTGGGCGGTCGAGGGGCGCGGTCGCAAGGGGGTGACCCTCGACCTGCGGACCGAGCGGGGCCAGGAGCTGTTCCGCCGGCTGGCGGCGCGCTGCGACGTCGTGTGCGAGAACTTCCGGCCGGGCACCGTGGAGGGCTGGCACATCGGTCCGGAGGACTGCGACCCCCGACTCGTGTGGGCGCGCATCTCCGTCTTCGGTCAGGACGGGCCCAACTCTCGCCGCCCCGGGCTCGACCGAGTGGGGATCGCCTTTGGCGGCCTCCTGCAGCTGACCGGCTACCCGGACCGGCCACCGGTCCGGCCCGGGGTCACGGTGTCGGACTACCTGACCGGGGTGTTCGCCGCCGAGGCGGTCGTGGCGGCCCTCTACCGGCGCGACCGCCCCGACGGGGGCACCGGGCGGGGCGGGGTCGTCGACGCCCCCCTCTACGGATCGATCCTGCGCATCCTCGAGTGGACCATCGCCGGGCAGGACCGGCTCGGCCTGACCCGGGGGCGCGAGGGCAACCGCATGGCCAACTCGGCGCCGCTCGACAACTACCGGACGGCGGACGGGCGCTACGTGTGCATCGTGGCCGGCTCCGACGCCAACTTCACCCGGCTGTGCAACGCCATGGGCCGCCCGGAGCTGGCCAAGGACCCGCAGTGGTCCACCCTGGCCCGCCGGGCCGCGGGCTCCGACGAGATCAACGGGATCGTGGCCGAATGGGCGTCCGGCCTGAGCGCCGAGGAGGTCGAGGCGACCTGCATCGAGCACGGCGTCCCGGTCGGCGCCATCTACGACGCCGCCGACATCCTCGCCGACCCCCACATCGCCGCCCGCGGGGACCTCGTGACCGTCGACGACCCGGTGGCCGGGCCCGTGCGCCAGCAGGCTCCCTTCCCGAGGCTCGACGGCGCGCGACCGGTGGCCCCCTCACCTGCGCCGTCGCTCGGGGAGCACAACCGGGAGGTGTGGCGCGAGGTGGTCGGCCTCAGCGAGGGCGAGCTCGCCGGCTATCTCGCAGACGGCGTGATCTGAGCCGCTCGGCCCGGCGCCGACCCGGGGCCGCCGACGCGTCAGCGGGGCCGGGGCAGCCCGAGCCCCCGCTGGGCGATGATGTTGCGCTGCACCTCGCTGGTGCCGCCGTAGGTGGTGGTCCCGAGGGAGAAGCGGAAGGCGTACTCGGCCGCCCCGCCCTCCACGGCCGTCGGGTCACCCTGGCTCCGGATCCCGTCGGGACCGAGCAGGTCCACGAAGTCGCCGGACTGGCGCGTGATCGCCTCCGAGGCGAACAACTTCGCCATCGAGCCCTCCACCCCCGGCAGGACCCCGGAATGCTCCATCCACGCGCAGCGCCGGCTCAAGAGCACGCTCACCTCGTTTTCGGCGGCGGCACGCCCGAGGCGCGCCCGCACCCCCGGATCCTCCGAGCGCGGGCGCCCGTCGTCGTCGACGCTGGTGTTGGCCCAGTGCTCCATGGCGTCGAGCGCCCGGATGGACTCGCCCCCCTGGGCCCCGCTGCGCTCGAAGGTGAGCCCGACGGTCATCACCTGCCAGCCGCCGTCGACCTCGCCGACCCGGAGGCTGTCGGGCACGCGGACGTCGGAATAGAAGGTCACGTTGGTCCGCTCCCCCGAGAGGGTGAAGACCGGCTGGACCTCGACGCCTCCCTCGCGCATCGGCACGAGGAAGGTGGTCAGGCCCTGGTGCTTTTCCACGTCGGGATTGGTGCGGGTGAGCATGAACGCGTAGTCGGCGTCCTGCGCGTTGGTCGTGAACATCTTCTGCCCGTTGATCACCCACTCGCCGCCGTCGCGCACCGCCCGGGTCTGGGCGGCGGCCACGTCGGAGCCGCACTCGGGCTCGGTGAAGCCGAGCACGATGATGATCTCTCCCTTGAGGGCCCGAGGCAGGATCTCCCGCTTCTGCTCCTCGGTGCCGAGGCGTTGGATGACGTTGGCGATCATGAGCGTCGTGCCCGCCCCGTAGGTGGGGGCACCGGCCCGCTGGAACTCCTCGGAGAAGGCGACCATCTCCATCGCGTCCCGGCCCTGCCCCCCGTACTCGACCGGCCATGCCGGAGCGAGCCACCCGCGCTCGACCTGGGCCCGGTGGAAGTCCCAGTCGTGGTGGATGCCGGTGGCGTGCATCCGTTCGCGCATCTCCTCGGTGTAGACGTCGTCCAGGAACTTTCGGGCCTCGGCCCGGAAGGCGTCGCTGCGATCGCCCAGCCGAAAGTCCACGGTCAGACCTCCCCTCTCCCCGCCTCGGCGGTCGGCACAACGGTGCGGGCCGGGGCATCGGCCCGGCCGGCGAGCCGCCGTGCGGCGGCCAGCGCGTACGCCTCGTCCGGCTCGCCCCAGAGCGCCGGCCAGGCCTTGGCTCGACGCCAGAAGAGCTGGATGTCGTACTCGAGCATGAACCCGTAGCCGCCGTGGTAGTGGAGGCTCCGGTAGCTCGACCTGCCGCGCCGACTCGGCGCAGAACCCGAGCGCCATGGGGGCCAGCTCGCCCGTCCGGGCCGTGTCGGCCTCTGCGGCCCATGCCGCCTCCCTGGCCAGGAGCTGACCGCCGTCCATGGCGGTCGCCGCGTCGGCCAGGCCCTGGGCCACCGCCTGGAAGGATCCGATCGGCACCCCGAAGGCCCGACGCTCCTTGGCGTAGGCGACGCCGATCTCGAGCGCTCGGGACCCGAGACCGACCAGGGCGTTGGCCGTGAGGGTCATCCATTCGTCGAGGGCCGCCGCATAGAGGTCCGGCGTGCCCGGCCCGGCCTCGACCTCCTCCACGCCTGTCGCGAGGTCGACGTCGGCCACCGGCAGGGAGCCGAGGTTGGCGACCGGCGACCGGTTGGCGGCGGCATCCACGGCGCAGAGGCGGTCGCCGTCGAGGAACAGGATGCGGTCCGCGACCGCGCCGCCCGGCACCATCCGGAGCGACCGTGCCCTCGGCGGGCGCAACGCGAGGGTCACGAGCACCTCGCGTCGGAGGGCGCCCTCGAGGAGCGCCGACGCCCGGTCCGACCCGCAGCGGTCGAGCAACCGGGCGGCCACCTGGGTCTCGACGAGTGGTGCGGAGCCGAGGTGACGTCCGTGCTGCTCGGCCACCAGCGCGAGATCGAGGAGGGTGGCGGGGCTGGACTCAGCGTCGTCGGAGTTTGGCCCGACGGACATCTCGAGGGCACCGGTCTCGACCAGGCGTGCCCACAGCTCGGCGTCGAACCCGATGGGCTCTGCGGCACGCACCCGCTCGGTGGGCGACTCCTTCGCGTAGAGGGCCGAAAAGGCGTCGACGAGCTGCTCCTGCTCGGCGGAAAGGCTCAGGTCCACGGCAGTACCATCCACCTTGGCAGTGGGTCGACCCGCCGCCACGCGAAGCGAGACGGCGAGCACGCGGGGTGCAGGGCGGGCATGGCGGCCCATGGTATTGGACGAGGCACGGGGCGGGGCGAAGCGATGGACTTGGACAGCTTCCGGATCTTGGTGGTCGGCGCGTCGTCGGGGATCGGCCGGGCGGTCGGCGTCCAGGCGGCCCGTGCGGGGGCCGACGTGGCGCTCGCGGCGCGCCGGACCGACCGGCTCGACCACGCCGTAGAGGTCGCGGGGGGCCGGAGCTTCGCTATCGCCTGCGACGTCCGCGACGAGCGCCAGTGCGCCGACGCGGTCGATCGGGCGGCGGAGCGCTTCGGGGGTCTCGACGCGGTCGTCTACGCCGCCGGGACGTCGCCCCTCGTGCGCACCGCCGACGCCGACGGGGAGCTCTGGCGCACGTTGTTCGAGACCAACGTGGTCGGGGCGGCCCTCGTGGCCCGCGCCGCCATGCCCCATCTCGAGTCCGGAGGCGGCCGGCTCGTGCTGCTGGGGTCGAGCTCGGTCGGACGCCCCTATCCGGGACTGGTGGCCTACGCCTCCTCCAAGGCGGCCCTCCACGAGATGGCGCGGGGGCTCCGCAACGAGTACCCCTGGCTCCGGCTGACCACGTTCATCGTGGGGCCGACCATGACGGAATTCGCAGATTCCTGGGACCCCGAGCTGGCCGGCGAGATGTTCTCGCGCTGGTCGGTCGAGGGCTACCCCTGTGGCATGGCGATGACGGTCGACGAGATGGCGGACCAGATCCTGCGGGTGGTGGCCTGCGGTGCCAGGGTCGACGAGATCCTCGTGATGCCCGATCCCCCTCCGGCCGGCGGCGGCAATCCCGGCCCGGCGGGCGCCGCCGAGACTCCAGCCGATACGATCGCAGCCTCGGACTGAAGGACGGCCTCTACTGCAGCACGGCCTCGGGGGGAGGAAACGATGTCCACGGTGAGCGAAGCGCCGGTCGAGTTCGACCCGTTCTCGTCGGAGTTCTTCGACGACCCCTACGACCTGTACCGGCGCATGCGCGACCACGCGCCCGTGTACTTCAACGAGAAGTACGGCTTCTGGGCGCTCTTCCGCTACGAGGACGTGTGCCGGGCGCACAAGGAGTGGCAGACGTTCTCCTCCAGCCACGGCGTGGACCTGTCGACCCTGAGCAAGCCCCCGGAGCTGATCCGCCAGCTCCACAGCATCATCATGATGGATCCCCCCGACCACGACCGCCTGCGGGCGCTCGTGAGCCGGGTCTTCACCCCCCGTGCCGTGACCAACCTCGAGCCGATGATCCGAGAGGTGATCACGTCGTTCATCGAGCCCTTCGACGACGCCGAGGAGTTCGACGCGGTGGCGGACTTCAGCGCCCCGTTCCCCGTCGAAATCATCTCGAGGATGCTCGGGGTCCCCGAGGGGGACCGCCAGCAGATCCGCCACTGGCTCGACATCGGGCTGCACCGCGAGCCCGGTCAGATGGACCCGACCCCCGAGGGGATCGAGGCGCAGATGCAGAGCTCGGCCTACTTCCAGCAGCTGGTCGCGGACAAGCGCGTCCACCCCGGCGACGACATGATCACCCGTCTGATCGAGGCGGAGGTCGACCGGGGGGACGGGGAGCGGACCCGGCTCGACGACGGCGAGATCGCCGGTTTCATGGGCCTGCTCGGCGGGGCCGGAGCGGAGACCGTGACCAAGCTCGTCGGGAACGCCGTCGTGCTCTTCCACCGCAACCCCGAGCAGTGGCGCAAGGTGCTGGACGATCGCTCCCGCATCCCCGGCGCGGTGGAGGAGATCCTCCGCTACTGGCCGCCCTCGCAGTACCAGGGGCGCTTCGCGGTGCGGGAGGCCGAGTACAGCGGCGTCACGGTCTCCCCCGGGCACCCGACCATCCTCATCACCGGCTCGGCGACCCGGGACGAGCGCTTCTACGACGAGCCGGACGTCTTCGACGTCGAGCGCCCTCCGAGCCTTTCGATCGGCTTCGGGTACGGGATCCACAGCTGCCTGGGCGCGGCGCTCGCCCGGATGGAGAGCCGCATCGCGATCGAGGAGCTGGCCGAGCGCTGGCCGAGCTACGAGGTCGACGAGTCCCGCTGCGGACGCGTCCACATGTCCAACGTGGCCGGCTACTCCAACGTCCCCGTCCATCGCACGTAGCGCCTTCGCCGCCGCAACGGCCTGCGCCGGTGGCCGGAGGCCACCCGACGCGGGGGACTGGTTAAGTTGAAGAGGTGGGCGGCCTCCTCGAGCTCCAAGGGCTGACGCGCCGGTTCGGCACGCTGACCGCACTCGACGACCTCTCCTTCTCGGTGCCCTCCGGGCAGGTCGTCGGGTTCCTCGGACCCAACGGGGCGGGCAAGACGACGACCATGCGGGCCGTCTTCGGCCTCACCGACCTGGACGCCGGGACCGTCAAGTGGAACGGCGACCGGGTCGGCCAGAGCGAGCGCCGGCGGTTCGGGTACATGCCAGAGGAGCGGGGTCTGTACCCCGGCATGCACGTGGCCGAGCAGCTCGACTACCTCGGGAGGCTGCACGGGATGAGCGCAGCCGACGCCTCGCGCCGCGACGACCATGTGGCTGGAGCGGCTGGGCGTGGCCGACCGAGCCGACAGCAAGGTCGAGGCCCTCTCGCACGGGAACCAGCAGCGGGTGCAGCTGGCCGCAGCCCTGGTGCACGGACCCGAGCTGCTCGTCCTCGACGAGCCGCTGGCCGGACTCGACCCCACCGGCATCGACGCCATCGGCAGCGTGCTGGTCGACCAGGCCCGCTCGGGCTGCTGCGTGCTCTTTTCGAGCCACCAGCTCGACCAGGTCGAGGACCTCTGCGAGTCCGTCACGATCATCGACCACGGACGGCTGGTCGCCACCGGCCGGGTGGACGATCTCGCGAGCAGCGGCGCACGCCGGCTCGTGGTGAGGGTCGAGGGGGACCGGGACGGCTCGTGGGCGCGCGGGCTCCCCGGGGTGGCCATCTCCGCAGGTCGCGGGCGGGGAGGTGCGGATGGTGCTCGACCCCGACGTGGACAGCGAGTCCGTGCTGCGCGCGGCCATGGCCGCGGGCCGGGTGACCGAGTACGTGTTCCAGCGCCGGCGCTTGTCGGAGGTGTTCCGGGAGGCGCTCTTGTGATCCAGCGGATCATCCTCATCGTCGTGGCCGTGTTCGTGGCCGTGCGGCTCTGGTTCCGCTGGAGGCGCCGCTCGGGATCCGGCGCCGGCCGACCGTCTCCCTGGTGGAAGCGCCGCTCGGGCCGGACGGACCCGGAGCGCTCACGCGCAGCGGGCCCTTCGCCAGCGGCGCCGGTCTGGTGGCGGCGCGGGAGATGCGCGAGCGTTTCCGGGGCCGGATCTTCCGGGTGGGGACGCGTGCTGATCCTGGCCGTGGTGGCCGCGGCCATCGTCATCCCCACGCTCACCAGCTCCAAACCGGCGCCCCAGCACGTGGGGGTGGTCGGGACGCTCTCCCCGTCGCTGCGATCGACGGTCGCCGCCGCGGCCAAGAGCGCGGGGACCACGGCGGACTTCGTGGCGGAGCCCAGCGAGGGGGCGGCCCGCGACGCCCTGCGCTCGGGGCACCTCGACCTCGTCATCTCCGACGGCGGGCATCAGCTCACCGTGAACAAGCCGATCCAGTCGACCGACACCTCGACCACCGCGCAATTCGTGCGCGCCACCTCCAGGTCGCTGGGCGTCGCCGAGGCCGTCGAGGCGGCCAACCTCTCCGCCACCCAGGCCTCGACCCTGGCCGGCGCCCAGCCGGTCCCCGTGAGCAGCGTCCAGCCGGGAACCACCAAGGGACCGGCGCAGTCCACCTCGCTCGTGGGCCTGATCCTCGTGTTCGTGATGCTGACGCAGTACAACACGTGGATCCTGATGGGGGTCATGGAGGAGAAGTCCAGCCGGGTGGTCGAGGTCCTCCTGGCCGCCGTGCGGCCCGATCCAGCTCCTCACGGGCAAGGTCCTCGGCATCGGCCTGGTCGCCTTTTCACAGGCCGCCCTGATCGTGGCCTTCGCCCTCGTCCTGGCCGAGGGCGTCGGCTCGACCCTCCTGCACGGCACCGCCCCGCTGGTGCTCGTGAGCACGCTCGTCTGGCTGGTGCTGGGCTACGCCTTTTACTGCTGGGTCTACGCCGCCGCGGGCTCGACGGTCGAGCGCCAGGACCAGGTGCAGACCCTCGCCTTCCCGCTCAGCCTGCCCGATCATCTTCGCCTACATCTTCTCCCTGACGACGCTCGGCAGCCGGCAACGCCTCCACCTTCTTCAAGGTCCTCGCCTACCTGCCGCCGACCGCACCCTTCGCCATGCCGGTCCTCGTCGCCCTGCACTGCGGTGTCGTGGTGGGAGTTCCTGGCCTCGGTGGTCATCACGATCGTGTGCACGGTGGGCATCGCCCGGCTCGCCGCCGGCATCTACCGCCGCGCCATCCTGCGCACCGGGTCGGCGGGTGCAGCTCCGGAGCGTGCTGTCCCGCGCCGGGTAGGCGCTCCGCGAGCCCTGGGAAGATAACGAGCGTCAGTCACGGATCTCGTTCAGGAGGTAGTTCTGACGACCCTCGGGCGATCGTCCTCGAACTGGTCGGACGACCGTAGCGACGCGGAGAGCACCTTCTTCCGCGCCCAACTGCAAATGCGCCAACCTTCTCGGGGGCAAGAGCGACTTCCGTGCCGCGAAACTCCCGGGCGGGGTTTCACCCTATGCGATATTGGAAGGGTGACGCAGCTGGCTCGATCGGCGCCGGATGACCGCTCCGTCGCCGGTCACCGTGTATACGGCCTAAACGTGCAGGGGCTCGCAGCGTCCCCGTGGCTGGCGCCCAGCAATCCCCGCGCCCAGCCGACGATTTGGGTTCGCTACGACAACCGCGTTGCGGTTGACGACGAGGTCGGCCCCCTCCACATCGATCAAAACCGGGCCCGAGTCCCGCTAGCCGACGACAAGGTAGCGCTGCTCGACCGGGATACCCCGCACGGCCACCTACATCGGTCGAGGCATCGAGGCCAACGAGTTCGCCCATCCCCACCTTGGCCGCTGTCGGCGTGATCTTCGGTCGGTGGTCGGGTCGGGAGGCCTTTCACGCAGGAGCCTTCCTCTGGGACGATCGAGCCTGGGTGGTGGCGGGACCAGGGGCGCCGGAAAGAGCACGATGCTCCGCACGCCTGTTGGAACGTGGTGTTACCGTCCTCGCCGATGACCTCACGGTGACCGACGGCGAGGTGGTATTCGCCGGGCCGCGCTGCATCGACTTGCCGGTGCCGCCTCCGGGCTGGTCGACCGCATTGCACAGGGTACGCAGCCACTCGCGGTGGCGCATCACACTCCCTCACGATCCGTTGCAGGCTCCCCTCGGTGGGTGGATCTTCCTGACCTGGGGCGAGAGGATGTCCATCTCTCCGGTGGCCCCCGACGTCCTCCTGCAGCGCCTGGCCGCCCGCCGCTTGCGAACCGAGCTTCCCTCGAACCCCGCCACCCTGCTCGGCTTGGCGACCTTTCCGGCCTGGCACGCCGCTCGGGAGCTGGACTGGAGCCACGCCGAGACCGCGACCGACGCGCTGCTCGAGCTGCTCGACGACAGACCCCGGTCCGATACCCGCATCGGTGGTCGGACATGACGTCGGATGGGGCTTCCATCCTCGACGCGGCACGGAGCCTTCGTCTCGACCTCGCTCCACGGTTCGTGCTCGCCCTCGAGGCGGAGTCGATCAACAGCCTCCTGATCAAGGGACCCGCAACTGCCCTCCACCTCTACGCCGAGGATCCCTCGCTGCGGGCTTACTCGGACATCGACGTCTTGATCCCCGCCGACCGGCTCGACGCGGCGACCGCCGTGCTCGATCGTCTCGGGTTCCACAGCATCGAGTGCGGACTAACCCCGGACGCTGGACCTCCCACGCCCAGGACTGGCGGTTGCACGGCGAGGCCGCCATCTCGATCGACCTGCACCACGGGTTCCACGGAGTTTCCGGCCCTGCCGCGCTCTCGACGCCCTCTGGGCGGGCCGCCAGTCCGCGACGGTCGCTGGCGTGCGGTCCAGGTCCGGACCCGCCGGCTGCTGCTTGCTGACCACCCTGCACGCCTGGGCACAGGCCGGCCCTCGGACGCGGGCCGATCTCCAGAGGGCCATCGCCCGCATGGACGACGAGACCTGGCGGCAGGCGGCCCTCCTGGCGAACCGCGTGCAGGCCGAGGATGCCTTCCGAGTCGGCGTCCGCCTGCTCCCTTCGGGCCAGGCGCTGGCGCAACGCCTGGGGATTCCAGCCGCCGCTTCACCCTCCGCCTGGCTCGAGACCCTGGAGAGCCGACGTCCCGGGTCGGTCGCGGCGTACGGTGCATCTTCCGCACCGCCGAGATGTCCTGGCCCGAGCGGGTCGCGTTCGGCGCCCGGCTGGTCTTCCCCCCCTCCGAGCCCTACATGCGCTGGTACCTGCATCACCTGTCGCGGTTGGGCCGCCGTCCGAGCTCGCCGAGCGCCCCTGCGAAACCTCTCGAGGCCCTGACCCAGCCGCACGAGCTGGGACTGCTCAGTGGATGCCTTCTCCGGGGACTCCGTGTCTGCCAGGGGGCGCCCAGGGCCTTGGCCACATGGCGGCGAGCCCGGCAAATCGCTCTGGCGAGCGGCTGGCAGCCGCCAGACGAAGGATGGCGACCGTCGCCGTTACCTGGTGGCCAAGAACGCTCTCGTTCATCCCGAGCTCCTGTGGTGGGCCCTCCGATGCCGGATCGTGATTCGTCGCCAGTTGGTCACCAAGACCCTTCAGACTCTCGAGGTTCCCCTCCGCCGGTCCGGGCCCCCCCCACCGCTGCGATCGGCGACGCCGTCGTCTGTGTCGTCCTCCGTCGAAGCCGAGGGACCTGCCTCGAGACCGCCCTTACCCGCCAGCGTTGGCGCGCGGACGGAGGGCATTCGCCGTGACATGATCGTGGGTGTCCGTCCCAACGAGGACGCAAACCCGTCGGCGGTATTCAGGCTCACGCCTGGTTGGAGGGTGACCCCCACGATCCTCGATATCTACAGCTCCTCCGCCATCCTCCGCCTGATCGGCGTATCGATCGCCATCTCAGAGGTAGCCCCAGCGAAATCTCTTGGCGGTGGTACTCCTCGATAAGGGCCCGGGACTCGGCGTCCAACTGGTCTTTCCAGCTCCCCACCTGACCGCGCCGAAAGAACGGGCTGTCCTCTCGAATAGCGCTCGACGAATCCCTCGGTCCGCTCGCGATCCTGTAGCCGCTCGAAGGAAGCCTCGGCAACGGCCTTGGTCAGCTCCTCCAAGGTAAAGTCGAGGCCCGCGAATCGCAGTCCCGCCTCAAAGCACGCCAGGGGATCGGAGTGGCAATCCTCGTCGGCGGATCGCCGTACGGGAAGACGATGGTCGTCCACCCAGCTCGGGCACGTGCTGCGACCAATCGCCAAGCCGCTGGGCGGCCTGCCGGGAAACATCCGAGCGCAACGTGGCGATCTCGTACCGTGGATCGCCAGATCTTGGACGCCGCCCAGGGGATGTGAGCGATCGTTGTGATGGGCAAAGGAGACGGCCACGTCGCGAGGAGTCCCGAATCAGGTAGATGGCCCCTTGGTCGCCGCCGACGAGATCACAAGAACCTGCCGTTGGGGTCTTCTGGCGACGGGTCATGGATCTTGGTGAGGTGGGGCGAGTCGTGCATTCCGTCCAAGACGTCGTCGGCCGCCGGACGCAACAAGTCGAAGCTCCCGGCGGTTGAGGTCGGTGCTGAGCACCCCGAGCGCGTCCTCGAGCCGGTGCAAGTTCCCCGCGCTTGTGGTTACCCACCGGGTTGGAGAAGATACCGTCCCGGACGCCGCCACGACGGCCCGCCACCAGGTGCTGCCCGATTTTGGATAGAGGCGCGAACCATACGTCCTCCCGCTCAATCGAACGCCTCCAACACACGATCTGCCAGGTCATCAGGAGGACATCCTCTCGCTGGACGCGCCAGTCTTGTGATGGGAACGCTCGAGACGATGGCCGCCAGCCAGTGGAGATGAGCCACGGACAATCCCATGGGATGGACGAGCATCGAATGCCATACCGCCATCCTCAGCCAACGGACCTTGTCGGCAACTTGCTCGACTCGTTGCACTTCTGGACGATTGGCCCGGGGATCATCGACCAGATACAACACGTGCCCCAGGGGCGCCGTCGACGTCCCGGAATCCTCGCCGCCAGACTCACCCTCCTTTCGATCGAAACGGTACGCTCGCTGGACAAGCTCGGCCGCACGACCCGTCCACTCTCGATGTCCAGCCCAGGCCACCTGGCCGCCGGAGGCCGAGGCCTCCCTCCGGTCTGAAGCCCTCGACCATCGGTCGATGGTCGTGAAGCAACACGGGCAACACCTTGTCGCCGAGCACCTCGTGCCCGCGCAACGCCAGCGTGGCCGCCAGCAGGGACTTGCCCACGGCTGGAGGTCCGCAGATAGCCACCGCTTGGTCGTCGACCACCACTGCCGCACCCCGGAGGGTGAAGAGGCCCCGCAGCAGAAGTTTGACCGCCACGATCGGACCCCAGAGGAAGCACTCGACGTCCTCCGGAGTGGCGAGCGGCTGGGGATCGACGATGACACCGTGCTCGTTCGAGATGTCGTAGCAGGCCACCCGGGGGATCGTCACCGGGGCACCGAGGCCGAGACCTGGATGAGCGGACTTGGCGGGGAGGCGCGTTCAGGAAGGGATTCTGCAACGTCGCCTCGTTGCCATCCGTGAGCCATCAGACCGGTGCGAACTCCTAGAACCAGCCGGGCGTCGATCGGCTGCCGGAGAAAGGTTGGTCGACGTCCTCGATGGCCCTTCCTCGCACCTCCGGATAATGGTGGGGGAGCACTGCCTCGGCTGCTTCCCTCGTCGCGCCCTGTGCCAAGGCCTTCCAAATGGGAACGCCGCCTCTCGTTGATGGCGTGATAACTGGAACTGCCCACGTCGAGGACGGAGATGGCGTCACAAGAGCAACCTATCGCCACGCCACCCCGCTCGGCCGGATCCGAAAAACTACACACCGTCGCGGATCATCCTGGCACCGCTGTCCCTTGGTGTGCCGAGGCGCGCCTGGCGTTGCAGCCAGAGCTGCTGCAGGAGCAATGCGGTGTGGAGGCTCGGTTCGCGGCTTGCGCCATTCCTCGGCGAGCATGCCGGGGTCCACTCGTGGACTGTCAGCCCGGTGCCGTCGAAGCTGGAGGACAGGGAGCCGGGAATGGCTCGACCAGGAACGCCTCCCCGAACAGCGCCTTGCGCCGGGGCTCGAGGCACGCCCCCGGCGGCAGGCCACCAAAGAGCTGGGCGACGAAGCGGGCCCGTCCCCCGACATGGTTGGCGGTTACCCCAGACCGCTCCAACGCACGGGTAAACCGGGGATCCAGGAATGGGTTGACGACCTCAGCACCGGCGGCGGCCGCCAGGATCTCCAGCGATTCGCACCCGAGCACGACCACACGCTGAGCTTCGTACCACCTGATCCGCGCCACGGAGTTGCACGGCATGCTGCGACTCTCTCGATAGAGGCCACGATTCACGCGCCTGGCGGCCGACGCCCGCAACCACGGGAAGGGGGTGTCCACACTTCTTCGGCGTCCGATCCATGGACGGCGCGGACGAACAGATCGCCCGAGAATTTGATCGCCCCCCACACCTGTCAGGAGCGTGCCGCCTCGTGCGTGTTCGAGCAGGGGGGCATGGAGGAACGTATTTGCGGGAAAGATCAAACCGTGACGGTCCAAGACGCGGTCGAGCGACGGGGCCGACGAAGTCGAGCTCGTCACGAGCCGACAGGACCACCCAATCCTGCAACTTCGAGCGCGGCAACCACGGACTCTTGGAGAGCGGTTTCGTCCGTGGCGGCTACGTCGGGGATCCGCCAGGTGATGGGAACCGGCAAGGCGGTCCCGATCTGTCGGGCCACCCGGACGGCGATCGCCAGGATCAGCGACGAATCGTGGCCACCTGAAAAGCTCACCAGGCACGGCTGTTTCTCGACCGCTTCACGCACCGAGTCCTCGAGCGCCTGCACCGGGTCACGCGACCGCGGCACAGCCCGGTCGCTCGCTCCCGGCAACGAGCCCAAGACGACATGAGAGGCGACCTCGAGGGCGGTGAGCCCGTAACACTCGGTCACGGGACCGTGCCCGAATCCCCTGCATCGCCGCCGCCTGACTGTTGCGGCTTGGTGGTGCTCGGACCCCCGTGGTCCGGATGGGTGGTTGTGCTCGTCGTGGTCGCGAGCGCTCCGGTCGTCGTGGTGGTCGTCATGGTGGTGGACGTGTGCGAGGGCGCCTCCGTGGTCGACGAGCCCCCGGTGGTCCTGCTCCCTTGAGAACCCGTCGGGGCACCTGCACCGCCGCATGCCGCAACGAACAGAGCTGGGGGAAGGACCACCAGCAGCCGGGCACAACGGCGACCGACCGTCCCTCCGGTCAGCCCCACGGTGCTCACTACCCTCCTCGCGCTATACGGTCCCGCTTGCTCCAGCCCCACCAGGACCGCCGTCTGTCGGGGCTTGGGTACCGCTTTGCGTCAGCTCGGCGAGGGTCCCGAGCGACTCGAGACGGGGCGGCTCATAGACTCCGTCACCCCGCTCTTCATCTCCACCGCCAGCGGCCCTGCCTTCGAGGTCACGCATCTGTCTCCGGCTCCTTTACGTCCCGCCACGGCGGCGCCCATATCGTACCCAATCGGGTAGCTTCCCCCTGCAATAGTTCGAATCGAAAGCCACTGAGATGCTCGTTCCGGGCGAGAGGGGGCTGTCGGGGTTCACCTCGGACGGGCTGAGCGTCTTGCCGAGGCTGCCCGGTGGAGGCGACGCTGACTGGGGCGTTGGGCGAGAGCCCGTCCAAGCTGCAGGGGGCCGGAAGCGATCAGGGTGGGATCTGTCTTGGGGCGGGAAGCTCGCCGCGTCCGTTGAGACCAGCTGCCCTCGCCGGTCACCTTGCCCCCCCCGGGGGGCCTTCTTGGTCGCCGGCTCGGCCTACTCCCTCGACACCGCGCCCAATGAGGTCGCCGCGCCCGACGTCACCTCCTCGGAGCTGACCGGCGCCCTCGGCGTCCAGGTGGACCCCCCGAGCACCGGTGGCAACCCCACCGACGCGGTGGGCTACCCGGTCACGAGCGGCTACTACGGCGGCTCGGGCCTTCCCCACCTCTTCGGATCGCCGAGCGACCAGTACACCTTCATCCGGGGGGGCAGCCAGGCCCAGCCCACCGACACCGGCAACAACGCCACCGACTTCCAGCTGGTCTCGACCGGCACGACGAGGTTCCCGCTGACCGGCGGCGGCTCGACCCAGTCGGTGCTCGGCAGCCCCTCGCCGCTTTCCACCACCTCGGCCCAGCAGACGAACGCGGAGCTGCAGTCGACGCTCCTCGACCCCTCGGTCTCCCAGACGAGCTGCCCCAACCGGGTGATCGACACCTCGAGCAGCGCGGAGACCCTCACCTTCGTCCGCACCGTCACCAACACGACCGGGCACTCTGTGACCGGCCTGTGGTTTCTCATCACCTCCATCACCGAGCAGTACGGCCCGCCTTCCACCGCCCACGCCTGGCTGGAGGTGGTGTCCTCGGCAGACCCCACCACCATCACTTGCGGCGGGACTCGGTACAGCGTGGACGGCCTGTCCGTCAACAACCCGGTCAGCGCGAGTGGCAAGGGCGGCCTCGGCACCACGCTCAGCACGAGCGAGGTGAGCCCGACCAAACCGCTGGCCCCGGGGGCCACCGTATCGATCGCCTTCCGCTTCGACGTCAGCCAGGGTGGCAGCTACTCGGTGAACTATGACGTTGATGCCACCATGGGGGGAACCTGAGGCGGCGAGACACTCTGCACCTTACATGCTAGCATCGTGCGGCAGCAGTGTTGAAAGGGGGGAGCGATGGTCAACCCCACCGCCGCTCTGTGTCACGACGGCGTCCGGGCTCCCAGAGCCATGCGGCTGCGCGTGGTCCTTGCATCATTACTGATCTTTGGGACCCTGATCGGGACCCTCGGACTGACCACCAGCCCGGCGTCGGCTCAGTCCCCAAGTGCCACATGGACCGAGCTCAGCCCGGCCAGCAGCCCGCCGATCCGCGAGGGCGCCTCGATGGCTTATGACGCGGCCGGCGGCAACCTGGTCTTGTTCGGGGGTTACAACGGGACCAGCCTCTTGGGCGACACGTGGACCTGGAACGGCACCACCTGGACGAAGGCCTCGCCGGCCACCAGCCCCACGGCCCGCGACTACGCCTCGATGGCCTACGACCTGGCGACCGGCCAACTGGTCCTCTTTGGCGGTGAGGACAGCAGCGGCAATCGCAACGACACCTGGACCTGGAACGGAAGCACCTGGACCAAGGCCTCGCCGGCCACCAGCCCCCCCGCCCGTTCGGGTGCCTCCTTGGCCTACGAGCCGGCGATCAACCGAATGGTCCTCTTCGGCGGTGTTACCTCTGGCGGTGGTCCCCTGGATGACACCTGGACCTTTGACGGCACCGATTGGACCCGGATCCTTCCGCCCACGAGCCCGTCGGCCCGCGACGGCGCTTCGATGGCCTACGACCCGACCATCGGCAAGCTGGTCCTCTTCGGCGGACACTCGCGAATCGTGGCTGAGACGTGGACTTGACGGCACCGATTGGACACGGGTCCTTCCGCCGACGAGCTCGCCGGCCGCGACGGCGCTTCGATGGCCTACGACCCGACCAGTGGCAAGCTGGTCCTCTTCGGCGGGCGGCTGCCAACGGGAGTCCTGGGTGACACCTGGAGTTCGACGGGAACACCTGGGCGAACGCCTTCCCGCCGACCAGCCCCGCCGGCGCGCATGACGCCTCGATGGACGACGACACCGCGATTTCGGGAACGGTCGTGATCTTCGGGGGCACGGGCAACAGCTGGCAAATTGTTCAGTGACACCTGGGCGTGGGGCTATCCATCGGCGGCGACCTACAACTGGTCCAAGCTGAGCCCGGCCACCAGCCCCTCGGCTCGTAATTCCGCCTCCATGGCCTACGACCCGGCACCGGCCAGCAAGTCCTCTTCGGCGGTCCGGCAGCAACACGTGCGGCGAGTTGAACGGCACCTGGACCTGGAACGGCTCGAAGTGGACCCAGACTCTCCCCGGTCACCACCCCCCGGCCCGCGGCATACCTCGATGACCTCCGACCCGGCTACCGGCCAGCTCCTCCTGTTCGGTGGTCTTCTTATCCAAGACGAGAACCGGGTCCTCTCAACGACACCTGGGCCTGGAACGGCACCACGTGGACCCAGCTGTCCCCGGGCACGAGCCCATCGGGGGTCGATCCCGGAGCCTCAATGGCCTACGATTCGGCAACCGGCCAACTGGTTCTCTTCGGGGGCCAGATCGACGGCTGGGCTGTCACCGACACCTGGACCTGGAGCGGCTGACCTGGTCCAAGGCCTCGCCGGCCTCGAGTCCCTCGGCCCGGGACGACGCGTGGATGGCCGATGACCCGGCGACCGGCCAACTGGTGCTGTTCGGGGGCGATCGACCGTTGCAGCGTCCGGACACCTGGACCTGGAGCGGCATCAACCGGACCCTGGCCCCGGTGGGGGCCCTGACGGCCGGTTCGGAACGCCGTGGCCTACGACCCTGCGACCCACCAGCTCGTGCTCTTCGGGGGCATTCGTCCACCGGCTTCCTCGACGACACCTGGACCTGGAACGGCAGCACCTGGACAGGGCCATGCCAGCCACCAGCCCCGCGGCCCGGGCGAGCGCTTCGATGGCCTACGACCCTGCGACCGGCCAACTGGTCCTCTTCGGGGGTGACGGCCTTTACCGCCAATTTCGACGACACCTGGAACTACGAAGTCGTGGGGGAGGTGCCGTCCATCACGTCGGCCGACAGCACCACCTTCGCGGTCGGCGCGAGCGGGTCCTTCCAGGCCACGGCCAGCGGCTACCCGACCCCGATCACGTGGTCGGAGACCGGCTCCCTGCCCTCCGGCGTGACCCTCAACGGCTCGACCGGTCTGCTCTCGGGGACGCCCGCCGACGGTACCGGCAGCACGTACCCCATCACGTTGAAGGCCACCAACAGCGCCGGGACGGGCACCCAGGCCTTCACCTTGCACGTCAACGGGCAAACCACCTCGACCACGTTGCAGGCATCAAGCTCGTCCACGACCTTCGGGACACCGGTGACGCTCACCGCCACCGTCTCTCCCTCTCCGGGCCCGACCGGCACGGTCAGCTTCTCCGACACGGCCAACGGGCAGACCTACCACCTCGGGACCGAGAGCCTGACGAGCGGCCAGGCGCACTACGTCGGGCCCCTGCCGGCGGTGGGCGCCAACGCCTTGACCGCCACCTACTGGGCGACGACGTCTACCAGGGCTCGGTGACCAACACGCTCGACGTGAGCGTCACCGCGCCCTTTGGCCTGCTCACCGTGACCCAGCTGCGCTTCTCGGGACCCGGCGGCGAGAGCGACGCCTACGTCGACCTCGAGAACACCTCCACCACCGCGTCGCTGCCACTGGCCGGCTGGAGCCTCGGCGTGGACAGCTCCTCGGGCACCGCCACGCTGTCCCTGCCCTCGCCGGTCACCTTGCCCCCCGGGGGGGCCTTCTTGGTCGCCGGGTCCTCCTTCTCCCTCGACACCGCGCCCAATGAGGTCGCCGCGCCCGACCTCACCTCTTCGGCGCTGACCGGCGCCCTCGGCGTCCAGGTGGACCCTCCGAGCACCGGCGGCAACCCCACCGACACGGTGGGCTACCCGGTCACGAGCGGCTACTACCGCGGCTCGGGCCTTCCCCACCTCTTCGGATCGCCGAGCGACCAGTACGCCTTCATCCGCCTCGGCTCCCAGGCCCAGCCCACCGACACCGGCAACAACGCCACCGACTTCCAGCTGGTCTCGACCGACGCCGCCTCGTTCCCGCTGTCTGGTGGCGGCTCGACCCAGTCGATCCTGGGCAGCCCGTCGCCGTTGTCGTCGACCTCGGCCCAGCAGTCCAACGCCACCATGCCCTCCACGCTGCTCGATCCGAGCGCCCCGGCCTCGAGCTGCCCCAACCGCACCTCCACGACGGGCACCCCGGGCACGCTCGTCGTCAACCGCACCATCACCAACACCACCGGTCGTCCGGTCACCGCCTGGAGCTGCGCATCACCAGCCTCACCGAGCAGTACGGGCCGCCCTCGGGTGCCCATGCGTGGCTGCGGGCGGTGAGCTCGGCCGACCCCACCACGACGACCTGTGGCACCACCCCCTATCAAACCGACGGGCTGGCCCTGAACGCCCCGGTCGGCTCCCAAGGCGGGGGACTCGGCACCACCTGGAGCCCGGCCGAGGTGACCACCTCGCACCCGCTCGCCCCGGGGGCCTCCATCCCGGTCACCTTCGAGTTCGCCGTGGACCAGAGTGGCTCCTTCAGCTTCGGCTACGACGTCGACGTCACCACCCAGGGAGTGGGGGGGACCCCGGGGCCATCTCCATCGCCCTTTCACCGGGGCTTCGCCCGGGACTCGGGGAGCATCGGTGCAAACCGGGGTTGCCCCGTGCGGTGCCGGAACCGTTGACCACGTGGGTCTCCTGGTGACCTTGGCCCTTCGTCCAGAGGTGCCCGTCGCCCTCGAGCTCACCGACGCTGCAACGGTCCCCCCAAGTTGTTGAATCCGCCCCGAGCGTGAGCTCGAAGCGGGTTCCCGATGGAACGCTATTCCAACCACCCTTGACCAGGGGCTCTCTCACGTCAGCCAGGCCGGTGCGGTGCACCCCCAACGGTGCGCCCACAACGGTGCACCCCTGTTGGAGTCGCTTTCAAGCCTGAGTCTGATTCAGCGAGCGGTCCTTGGCATCAGGGATGAGACCCCGAGTCGGTAATCTCTCACCTACCCCGAGCTGGAACGTCTTTCCCGGGGGTGGTCTCGATGGCCATGGTGACGTCAACTGCACCCGCGCGTCGGGCCACGGACACCGTGCAGGTAGCGAGTGAGCGTTGGTAGGAGCCCTGGTCGCGGAGCGGCCCGACCGGCAACGCCCGTCGTACGTCGAGGGACATTTCAGTCTAGCATCGTGCGGCAGCAGTGCTGAAAGGGGGGGGAGCGATGGTCAACCCCACCGCCGATCTGCGTCATGACGGCCTCCGGGCTCGCAGAGCCATGCGCCTCCACGCGGTCCTTGCGGCATTACTGATCATTGGGACCTTGATCGTCACCCTCGGATTGACCACCAGCCCGGCGTCGCTCAGTCCCCGAGTCCCACATGGACCCAGCTCAGCCCGACCACGAGCCCTTCGGCACGTGTCGGCACGTCGATGGCCTTCGACCCGGCCACCGGCCAGCTGGTCCTCTTCGGTGGCCAACAACAGCGGCCGGCTCAACGACACCTGGACCTGGAACGGGTCGACCTGGACCCAGCCCTCGCCGGCGTCCCAGCCCCTCGTCCCGCCGATACGCCTCGATGGCCTACGACCCGGCTACCGGTCAACTGGTGCTCTTCGGGGGCGTCGGCGACAGCGGCACTCGATGACACCTGGACATGGAACGGAACCAACTGGACCCAGCGTCCCCGGCCACCAGCCCTCCGGCCCGTTATGTGCCTCGATGGCCTACGACCCCGGCACCGGCCAGCTGGTCCTCTTCGGGGGCGGCAACGGCGCACCCTCGGCGACACCTGGACCTGGGACGGCCGACTGGACCCAGCCGTCCCCGGCCGCCGGCCCCCCTGCCCGCGTGCGCGTCGATGGCCTACGACCCGGCCACCGGAGTCGTCCTCTTCGGCGGCTACGCCAATGGCGAACTTCGCGACACCTGGACGTGGAACGGTCCAACTGGACGAGCAGTCCCCGGCGACCACCCCTCCGCCCCGTGCCGCCTCCATGGCCTACGACCCGGCACCCCGCAACTGGTGCTCTTCGGTGGAAGAACGACAGCGTATCTCGGGGACACCTGGGCCTGGAACGGACCACCTGGACCGAGCAGTCACCCGCCACCCGCCCTCGCCCGCATGCCGCGTCGATGGCCTACGACCCGGGCACCGGCCAGCTGGTGCTGTTCGGGGGGCCGGCGCAACGGCCACCTCAACGACACCTGGACGTAGCTCTGGGCCGGCACCACCACCCAACCCAGCTCAGCTTTCCCCGGCGACCCCCCCGCCCGGGTCGGCGCTCGATGGCCTTCGACCCGGCCAGCGGTCACTGGTGCTCTTCGGCGCTACAACAGCCTCGGCGGTGCTGACGACACCTGGACCTGGAACGGCACCACTTGGACCGAGGCTCCCCGGCCTCCTGGCCCGGCCGCTACGGCGCCGCGATGGCCTACGACCCCGTCACCGGGACCTGGTCCTCTTCGGGGGCTCGACCAGCTCCGTCCGCGACGACACCTGGACCTGGAACGGGACGACTTGGCCGCAGGAGTCCCCGGTGACCAATCCCCCCGCCCGCGGGGGCGCTCTGGCCATGACCCTCCCACGGCAGACGGTCCTCTTCGGCGGCTATAACGGTGGCACCACAACGTATTTCGGTGTGACACCTGGGCCTGGGACGGCACCACCTGGACCCAGCTGTCCCCGGCCACCTCGCCTCCCGCCTCGATACTGACAGCCTCCATGGCCTACGACCCGGCCACCGGGGACGTGGTCCTCTTCGGCGGCTACGGCTTAAGCTCCGTGATCCTCCTCGATCCCCGGGACACCGGACCTGGATGGCACCACCGGACCGGGGCAGCCCCGCCACGTCACCCCTCCCGTCCGCGAGGGCGCCGCCATGGCCTTCGACCCGGGCACCGGGGACGTGGTCCTCTTCGGCGGCTACGGCACCCAAGTCTTGTCCAACGACACCTGGACCTGGGACGGCACCACCTGGACCGAGCACTCCCCGGCCACCTCCGCTGCTGCCTCGGTGGTCCTCGCCTCCATGGCCTACGACCCCGGCACCGGGGACATGGTCCTCTTCGCCGGCGCCGCCAACTCCGGTTACCTCAATGACACCTGGACCTACGGAAGTCGTGGGGGAGGTGCCGTCCATCACGTCGGCCGACAGCACCACCTTCTCGGTGGGCACGAGCGGGTCCTTCCAGGCCACGGCCAGCGGCTATCCGGCCTCCATCACGTGGTCGGAGACCGGCGCCCTGCCCTCCGGGGTGACCCTTAGCTCGACCGGTCTGCTCTCGGGGACGCCGGCCGACGGCACCGCCGGCACGTACCCCATCACGTTGCAGGCCACCAACAGTGCCGGGACGGGCACCCAGGCCTTCACCTTGCACGTCAACGGGCAAACCAGCTCGACCACGCTGCAGGCGTCGAGCTCGTCCACGACCTTCGGGACACCGGTGACGCTCACCGCCACGGTCTCTCCCTCTCCGGGCCCGACCGGCACGGTCAGCTTCTCCGACACGGCCAACGGCGAGACCTACGACCTCGGGACCCAGGGCCTGACGAGCGGCCAGGCGCACTACGTCGGGCCCCTGCCGGCGGTGGGCGCCAACGCCTTGACCGCCACCTACTCGGGCGACGACGTCTACCAGGGCTCGGTGACCAACACGCTCGACGTGGGCGTCACCGCGCCCTCCGGCTTGCTCACCGTGACCCAGCTGCGCTTCTCGGGACCCGGCGGCGAGAGCGACGCCTACGTCGACCTCGAGAACACCTCCACCACCGCGTCGCTGCCACTGGCCGGCTGGAGCCTCGGCGTGGACAGCTCCTCGGGCACCGCCGCGCTGTCCCTGCCCTCGCCGGTCACCTTGCCCCCCGGGGGGGCCTTCCTGGTCGCCGGCTCGGCCTACTCCCTCGACACCTCGCCCAATGAGGTGGCGGCGCCCGACGTCACCTCCTCGGAGCTGACCGGCGCCCTCGGCGTCCAGGTGGACCCTCCGAGCACCGGCGGCAACCCCACCGACGCGGTGGGCTACCCGGTCACGAGCGGCTACTACCGCGGCTCGGGCCTTCCCCACCTCTTCGGATCGCCGAGCGACCAGTACGCCTTCATCCGCCTCGGCTCCCAGGCCCAGCCCACCGACACCGGCAACAACGCCACCGACTTCCAGCTGGTCTCGACCGACGCCGCCTCGTTCCCGCTGTCTGGCGGCGGCTCGACCCAGTCGATGCTGGGCAGCCCGTCGCCGTTGTCTTCGACCTCGGCCCAGCAGTCCAACGCCACCATGCCCTCCACGCTGCTCGATCCGAGCGCCCCGGCCTCGAGCTGCCCCAACCGCACCTCCACGACGGGCACCCCGGGCACGCTCGTCGTCAACCGCACCATCACCAACACCACCGGTCGTCCGGTCACCGCCTTGGAGCTGCGCATCACCAGCCTCACCGAGCAGTACGGGCCGCCCTCGGGTGCCCATGCGTGGCTGCGGGCGGCGAGCTCGGCCGACCCCACCACGACGACCTGTGGCACCACCCCCTATCAAAAACCGACGGGCTGGCCCTGAACGCCCCGGTCGGCTCCCAAGGCGGGGGACTCGGCACCACCTGGAGCCCGGCCGAAGGTGAGCCCGACCCACCCTGCTCGCCCCGGGGAGCCTCCATCCCGGTCACCTTCGAGTTCGCCGTGGACGAGAGTGGCTCCTTCAGCTTCGGCTACGACGTCGACGTCACCACCCAGGGAGTGGGGGGGACCCCGGGACCCTCTCCGTCGCCCTTGGGCCGGGGCTTTGCCGGGGACTCGGGGAGCATCGGTGCAAACCGGGGTTGCCCCGTGCGGTGCCGGAACCGTTGACCACGTGGGTCTCCGCTGAACCTCGGCCCTTCGTCCGGAGGTGCCCGTCACCTCGCTCACTCTTCTTGTCGGCCACCAGTCGTTCACAGACGGACCGTCGGAATTCCCTCGGATAGCGCTGGGGCATGGACTACCTCCTGGTAGCTCACGACCCAACTCTTACAACGCTGGCTCGACCTCAGGGGTATGGGGGGCTAAAACGCACCCCTGTTGGAATCCTCGGCTCCAAGCCGTAGTCCCGGTCAGCAGGCGGTTCTCGGCATCAGGGATGAGACCCCGAGTCAAAAATCTCTCACCTGCCCCGAACCGGAACTTCTCTCCCGGGGGTGGTCTCGATGGCCATAGTGATGTCGACTGCACCGCGTGGTCGGGCCACTCAGACTGCGGCAGGTAGCGAGTGAGTGCTGATAGGAGCCCTCCGCAGCCCTCGGTGCAGAGCGGCCCACCGGCAACGTCCGTCGTGCGTCGAGGGGATTTAGCTCTCAAGCATCGTGCGGTAGCAGTGCTGAAAGAGGGGGAGCGATGGTCAACCCCACCGCCGCTCTGTGTCACGACGGCGTCCGGGGTGACGACGGCCTCCGGGTTCGCCGAGCCATGCGCTTGGGCGCGGTTCTCCTCGCACCATTACTGATCTTTGGGACCTTGATCGGGACCCTCGGACTGACCACCAGCCCGGCGTCGGCGCAGTCCCCGAGTGCCACATGGACCCAGCTGAACCCGGCCACCAGCCCCTCCGCCCGGTCCGGCGCCTCCATGGCCTAGACCCGGGCACCGAGCAACTGGTGCTCTTCGGCGGCGCAACAGCGGCTACCTCAACGACACCTGGACCTGGGACGGCACCACCTGGACGAAGGCTCGCCGGCGACCAGCCCCTCGGCCCGGTCGGCGCCTCCATGGCCTACGACCCGGGCACCGGCCAACTGGTCCTCTTCGGAGGCAGCGGCACCAGCGGCTATCTCAACGACACCTGGACCTGGAACGGCACCACCTGGACCAAGGCCTCGCCGGCCACCAGCCCCTCGGCACGGTATGCCGCCTCCATGGCCTACGACGCGGGCACCGCCCAGCTGGTCCTCTTCGGGGGCAACGCCAGCACCGGCGCTCTCAACGACACCTGGACCTGGGACGGCACCACCTGGACCAAGGCTCGCCGGCCACCAGCCCCTCGGCTCGGTACGACGCCTCCATGGCCTACGACCGGGCACCGGGCAACTGGTCCTCTTCGGGGGCTTCGCCAACAGCGGCTTGTCAACGACACCTGGACCTGGAACGGCACCACCTGGACCAAGGCCTCCCGGCCACCAGTCCCCCGGCCCGCTATACTGCCTCGATGGCCTACGACCCGGGAAACGGCCAACTGGTCCTCTTTGGGGGAAGAACACCTCAACAGCCTGCTCAACGACACCTGGACCTGGAACGGCACCACCTGGACCCAGGCCTCGCCGGCTATCAGTCCCTCGGCTCGCAATTCTGCCTCGCTGGCCTACGACTCGGGCACCGCCCAGCTGTCCTCTTCGGGGGCTTCGCCAGCAACGGCGCTCTCAACGACACCTGGACGTGGGGGTATGGATCGGCGACGTTCAACTGGAGCCAGCTCAGCCCGGAGAATCACCCGTCGGCACGCTACATCGCCTCCATGGCCTACGACCCGGGCACCGACCAACTGGTCCTCTTCGGGGGCGCCAGCTACGGTACCGGTCTCAACGACACCTGGACCTGGAACGGCACCACCTGGACCAAGGCCTTGCCGGCCACCAGCCCCTCGCCACGGTTCAACGCGTCGATGGCCTACGACCTGGGCACCGGCCAACTGGTCCTTTTCGGCGGCGCCTCCGACAGCAACGGCTTTCCCGTCACCCCTCTCGACGAAACCTGGACCTGGAACGGCACCACCTGGACGAAGGCCTCGCCGGCCTCCAGCCCCTCGGCACGGTATGCCGCCTCGATGGCCTACGACTCGGGCACCGGCCAACTGGTCCTCTTCGGGGGCTACGCCAACAACACCGCTCTCAACGACACCTGGACCTGGAACGGCACCACCTGGACCAAGGCCTCGCCCGCCACCAGCCCCTCTGCCCGTGTTGGCGCGTCGATGGCCTACGACTCGAGCACCGACCAACTGGTCCTCTTTGGGGGAGAGAACAACCTCAACAGCGGGCTCAACGACACCTGGACCTGGAACGGCACCACCTGGACCCAGGCCTCGCCGGCCTCCAGCCCCTCGGCACGCCAGGCCGCCTCGATGACCTACGACCCGCGCAAGCGGCCAACTGGTCCTCTTCGGTGGCTTCTCCAACAGCGGCACCCCGCTCAACAACACCTGGACCTGGGACGGCAGCACCTGGACCCAGGCCTCCCCGGCCACCCACCCTCCGGGGCGCTATGGCGCCTCGATGGGCTACGACACGGCGACCGGCCAACTGGTCCTCTTCGGGGGCTACGGCAACAGCGTCAACAGCGGCTATTTCGGTGACACCTGGAACTACGAAGGCGTGGGGGAGGTGCCGTCCATCACGTCGGCCGACAGCGCCACCTTCGCGGTCGGCACCAACGGGTCCTTCCAGGCCACGGCCAGCGGCTATCCGGCCTCCATCACGTGGTCGGAGACCGGTGCCCTGCCCACCGGCGTGACCCTCGACGCCTCGACCGGTCTGCTCTCGGGGACACCGGCCAACGGCACCACCGGCACGTACCTCATCACGTTGAAGGCCACCAACAGCGCCGGGACGGGCACCCAGGCCTTCACCTTGCACGTCAACGGGCAAACCACCTCGACCACGTTGCAGGCGTCGAGCCCGTCCACGACCTTCGGGACACCGGTGACGCTCACCGCCACCGTCTCTCCTTCTTCGGGCCCGACCGGCACGGTCAGCTTCTCCGACACGGCCAACGGCGAGACCTACCATCTCGGGACCGAGAGCCTGACGAGCGGCCAGGCGCACTACGTCGGGCCCCTGCCGGCGGTGGGCGTCAACGCCCTCACCGCCACCTACTCGGGCGACAACGTCTACCAGGGCTCGGTGACCAACACGCTCGACGTGGGCGCCACCGCGCCCTCGGCCTGCTCACCGTGACCCAGCTTCGCTTCTCGGGGCCCGGCGGCGAGAGCGACTCCTACGTGGACCTCGAAAACACCTCCACCACCGCGTCGCTGCCACTCGCCGGCTGGAGCCTCGGCGTGGACAGCTCCTCGGGCACCGCCGCCGTCTCCCTGCCCTCGCCGGTCACCTCGCCCCCCGGGGGGGCCTTCCTGGTCGCCGGCTCCTCCTACTCCCTCGACACCGCCGCCCAATGAGGTCGCCGCGCCGGACCTCACCTCTTCGGAACTGACCGGCGCCCTCGGCGTGCAGGTGGACCCCCCGAGCACCGGTGGCAACCCCACCGATGCGGTGGGCTACCCGGTCACGAGCGGCTACTACGGCGGCTCGGGCCTTCCCTACCTCTTCGGATCGCCGAGCGACCAGTACGCCTTCATCCGGGGGGCGGCCAGGCCCAGCCCACCGACACCGACAACAACGCCACCGACTTCCAGCTGGTCTCGACCGACGCCGCCTCGTTCCCGCTCTCTGGTGGCGGCTCGGCCCAGTCGGTGCTCGGCAGCCCCTCGCCGTCGTCTTCGACCTCGGCCCAGCAGTCCAACGCCACCATGCCCTCCACCCTTCTCGATCCGAGCGCCGCCGCCTCGAGCTGCCCCAACCGCACCCTCACGACGGGCACCCCGGGCACGCTCGTCGTCAACCGCACCGTCACCAACACCACCGGTCGTCCCGTCACCGTGTTGGAGCTGCGCATCACCAGCCTCACCGAGCAGTACGGGCCGCCCTCGGGTGCCCATGCGTGGCTGCGGGCGGTGAGCTCGGCCGACCCCACCACGACGACCTGTGGCGCCACCCCCTATCAGACCGACGGGCTGGCCCTGAACCCCCCGGTCGGCTCACAAGGTGGGGGACTCGGCACCACCTGGAGCCCGGCCGAGGTGAGCCCGACCCATCCGCTCGCCCCGGGAGCCTCGATCTCGGTCACCTTCGAGTTCGACGTGGACCAAAGTGGCTCCTTCAGCTTCGGCTACGACGTCGACGTCACCACCCAGGGAGTGGGGGGGACCCATGGACCATCTCCGTTGCCCTTTAGCCGGGGCTTCGCCGGGGACTCGGGGAGCATCCGTGAAAAGTGAGGTTGCCCCGTGCGGTGCCGGAACCGTTGGCCCGTGGGTTTCCTGGTGACCTCGGCCCTTCGTCCAGAGGTGCCGGCTGCTTCCCCCTCCCGGGTTTCGGTTCACAACTCGAGACCGGCCACTGCGAACGCAGCAAGGCTGATAGGCCGCTCCGGTCCGCCCTGGGCGTATCCGTGTTGCGTTCCGGGGAGCGCTACACCCTTCGGCATCTCTTCCACGACGCGCCCGACGGCGCGGGCACCCAAGACAAACACGCTCACGGACGGGAGCGGATCGATACCAATCGACCTTGGCCAAGATAGATATTAATGCTATAGTGCAAATTCACTTGGGCTTCGAGGTTCCTTGAGGCCCGGTATCGGACGAGGAGGGGGACCTGAGAAGGGTGAGGCGGTATGCGCCATTTCGTCGCGGGAAGCCCATCCGTCTGCTGCTGCTGCTGCTGCTCCTGACCACCGGATCCCTGCTTTCTGGTGCTCTCCGTGCTCCGGCTGGTGCGGCAGGTGTGACGTATTACGCCTCGGCAACGGGAAATCCGAATAACGGCTGCACCAAATCCAGTCCTTGTAGCCTCCAGGCTGCACTCAATAAGGCCTCCACGGGTGGAGACGCCGTCGATCTGGTGACGGGCTCATTTCTCGGCGTTTACCACGTATCTTCGACACTCAAGTTTGGGCCCGGAGATACGTCCCCTACCGAGCCGGTGACGATCCAACCAGAGCCAGGCGTGCTGAACCCCACGTTGTATGGTGAGAACGTCTCCATCTTGCATATCGATGCAAGTTCCTACGTGACGTTGCGCGGCCTGACTTTCGAGCACGGCAACTCGGGAACCGGAAGCGGTGGCGCCATCACGAACAACGGTGGGGGGAATCTGACGATCGAGGACTGCTCGTTCTCGGGCAACACCGCCGGGTCCGTAGGCGGGGCCATCGACAATGCCGACGGCTTCCAGGGGGGCGGTTCGGGCAGCATCACCATTACCAACTCCACGTTCTCGGGCAACACCGCCGCCCTCCAGGGAGGAGCGATCGCCTCGTCCCGAAATGGTCTCGGGTCGCTCTCGGTCACGTGCTCCACGTTCACCGACAACCAGGCTGGTTCGGGCGGGGCGATCTTCGAGGCGGAAGCACTGGGACAACCCGGACAGCAGAACACGGTCGAGGTGTCGGATTCGACCTTCTCCGGAAACCAGGCGAGTAACGCTCTCGGCGGTGCCATCCTCAACGTCGAGCCGGTCCAGAATTTCGGGAAAGAGTGCGGAGAACCTGCTCACCGTCGCCAATTTCACGTTTGCCTCGAATTCGAGCAGCTACCCGGGCGAGGGCGGGGGCGGGGCAATTGCCAACGGCACCGTGGGCATTGATAGCGCCGGCAACGAAACGACCGTCGTCAGGTCGACCTTCTCACACAACACCAATGCCGGCAGCGCCAACGATCTCAGCAGTATGGACGGCGACATCACCGTGGGAGCCGACGTCCTCGCGGACACCTGCAATTTCATAACGAGCCAGGTCGTCAACGATGAGGGGTACAACGTCGAGAACAGCCACACGGCCGGCCAATCGTGCACCAACGGTGGGACCGGCGACGTCACCTCGGCCGGGGTGACGTCGCTCACGGCTCCCGGGAGCTTCGGTGGGCCCACCCAGACGATCGCGTTGTCACCCGAGAATCCCGCCGCAGGCCTGATCCCGGCCACGCAAGGAAGGTTCTGCCCAGTTACTGCGTCGGACCCCGACCAGCGGGGCTACGTCAGACCACAGGGTACGAATTGTGACGCGGGAGCCGTCCAGCTGGTGGCGAGCACGACCAGCCTCACGGTCTCGCCGTCGCCGGTCGTGTTAGGCCAACCGGTCACCATCACCGCCGCCGTGTCCCCGAACCCCGGGCCCACGGGCACCGTGGTGTTCCTGGAGGGCTCCACGTTGCTCGGCACCGAGGATCTGGATCCGACTACCGGCCAGGCGGTCTATCGAGGCGTCCTCGGAACCACCAGGCCTCGCACGATCGAAGCGATCTACAGCGGCGACCGTGCTCCCAACGGCGACGGTCAGTACAACTACGCCGCCTCCCGGGCCGTGATCCGCATCACCGTAGAGCCTCGCCAACCCAGCACCACCACGGTGACGAGCGCTCCGGCCACCACGACCTTCGCCGACACCGACTCGATCACGGCGAGCGTGGCCCCCTCGTCGGCCACCGGCACCGTCACCTTCACCGACAGGGCCGACGGCACGTCCAGCACGCTCGGCACCGAGGCGCTCTCCGGCGGGAATGCCACCTGGACAGGCGAGTTTCCGGCGGTGGGCGACAACGTCGTCAGGGCCACCTACTCGGGTGACGTCAACTACGCACCGTCGACCTCGGATCCCGTCAACGTCACCGTGTCCGCCACACCCCATCTCGTGACCGTCTCCCAGGTGCGGTTCTCCGGACCCGGTGCCGACGGGTCCTCCGGGCCGGGCGACGCCTACGTCGACCTGCAGAACACCTCGGGCCAGGCCCTCCCGCTCGGGGCCTGGGAGCTGCTGACCTCGTCCGGTAGGGCGAGCATCCCCCTCGACCCGGTCACCATCCCACCCGGTGGCAGCTACTTGATCGCCGGGAGGGACTACTCCCTCGACAACGCCGCCAGCCCCGACCAGGTGGCCGCCCTCACCGACGGCTCGGCCAACGGGATCGAGGTGGTCGCGCCCGACGGCACGGTCACCGACGCCGTCGGGGACACCACGGCCAGACCCGGCTTCTCCTCGGGGACGCCGTTGCCCACCGTGGGCGGACCGGTGTCCGTCCAGTACGCCTTCATCCGGAACTTCGAGGGCGGAGCGCTCTATGACTCGGGCTCCAATGCCGCCGACTTCGTGCTCATGTCGGCCGACGGAAGCACGATTGGTGGCCAGCCATCGGCCATTGGCTCTCCGACGCCTCAGAAATCCTCGGCGCCCACCCAACAGAACCGTGCCCTCCAGTCGACGCTGATCGACCCGGGAGTGGCCGAGGACAGCTGCCCCAACCGCTGCGTGGGCACCGACACGTTGAGTATCAGCCGCACCGTCGCCAACGATTCGACGACCACCTACACGGATGTCGCGTTCGAGATCACGGCCTTGAGCCAGCAGAACGGCGCTCCGCTCGTGGGCGGCTCCAACCCGCCCGACCACGCCTGGCTCACGGCCGTCGATCCTTCGGGAGCCTCGGTGTGCACAACCTACGGGCTCACCTGCACCTCGCTCTCGCTCAGCCCGTCGAGCTACTCCCAGGGCGGGTTCGGCTCCTTCCTTACCGGTCCGAGCACGATGACCCTGGCTCCCGGGGCATCGGTGAATATCACCTTCTCGTTCACCTACTCACAGGGCGGGAACTTCTGGATCGGCTACAACGCCCTCGGAACGCCAGAGGGCTCCGGGCCCCAGGCCCTGCCTCCCCTACGCGGGCACCGGGGTCCCTTGCTCAACTTCGATCATGGCAACCTGTCCGGTGCCATCCCCCTCGGCGGCTGATAGCGCCGGCGGGCCGTGGCCCAACCAACCTCGACCGGTATGTGCTGACGTCTCACAGATCCCTCTGGTCTGATTCCGATTGGCCAGCCGCGCCAGGAAGCGGAACAAAGTTCAAGTGAGCGCCGTAGGCGAAGGTACGGCCTCCGTGGCCCCACATCGCGTGGGCGATGCCTTGGGCATCCTTTTCCGAGGCTTTGACCGCCACCACCATTCCACCCCTCCGGACCGCGTCCAGCAGCTCCTCGGCGTACTCCCGATCGTTCGTATAGATCCGCTGCACGATGTGGAGGAGGTGCAAGGGCAAGCCCCGGTGGCTCAGGTGCGGATCGAGGTTCTCGATGCCCTCGTCGCCGTGAAAGATCCACACGTCGTCCCGATCGACGACCTTGCCTGCGAACAACTCTCCAACCGCCCTACGCCCTGCTTCGGCATCGTCAAAGATCGCAAAGAGGCGATGGGGTGGCGGCAGCAAGAACGGCACACTCTCCGACATGGCAAAACCTCCGACACCTACGCAGGGAGGGCACCCTTGGCGCCGGCGAGGTCAGCGGGCCGGGAGGGGCCCCTCGACCTCGTCCGGGACGGCGAGGCGCACGGGGGGCGCGTTGCGCCAGTCCGCGATCCCGTCCTCCACCATCGCCACGGGGTACTTGTTCTCGTGCACGCCGGCCCAGTGCGAGTGGTTGAGCTCGTGCAGGGTGAAGCAGGCCTTGAGCGCGTTGTAGAAGCCCATGTTGTCGACGCTCTGGTTGACCGACTCCTTGATCAACAGCGCCGTCATCGTGGGCAGCTCGGCGATCCGCTTGGCGTAGGCCAGCGTCTTGTCCTCGAGCTCGTCGAGGGGGAACACCTTGCTCACCATTCCCAGCTGGTGCGCCTCCTGGACGTCGATGGCGTCGCCGGTGAGCATGAGCTCCTTGGTCCGCCTGGGCCCGAACTCCCACGGGTGGGCGAAGTACTCCACGCCGCACATCCCGAGGCGGGTGCCGACGACGTCGGCAAAGTAGGCGTTGTCCGCCGCCACGATCAGGTCGCAGGCCCACATGAGCATGAGTCCCGCCGCGTAGACGGTCCCCTGGACCTGGGCGACGGTGATCTTGCGAAGGTTGCGCCAGCGCAGGGTGTTGGAGAAGTAGTAGTGCCACTCCTGCAACATCAGCTGCTCGGTCCCCTGCCGGGTGGCGCCGTCGCCCGTGTAGCTGGGGTGCGTCGACCGCTCCTCCACCGACTTCTTCGAACCCATGTCGTGACCGGAGGAGAACAGCGGGCCGACACCGCCGAGGATCACCACGCGAACCTCGTCGTCCTGCTCGGCGTGGCGAAAGGCGTCGTCGAGGTCCACCAGCATGCCGCGGTTCTGGGCGTTGCGGGTGTCCGGTCGATTGAGGAGGATCCGGGCGATGCGACCCTCTTCGAGGGTCTCGTACTTTACGAATTCGTACTCGGGCATGGCCTCACGGTATCTCAGCGGAGGGGGCCGGCGACGGGCCGCCTGGCCCACAAGAGGGTCATCCGAGCGCCCCGGCATCGCGCAGGGAGGTGATGTCGTCCCAGTCCAGTCCCAGCTCAAGGAGCAACTCCTCGGTGTGCTCGCCCGTCTCGGGCGCACGGCGGCTGACCGACCAAGACGTCTCGGAAAAGTCCACGGGGCTCGACACCATGGCCTTGGGACCGTCTGCGGTCGGACCCTCGACAAAGGCCCCGGAGGCCACCGCCTGCTCGTCCCCCGGCAGGTCCTCGGGGGACTGGACCGGCGACCACCAGACGCCGTGGGCGTCGAGCACCGCCCCCCATTCGGCGCGGTCCGCCGAGGCAAATGCCTCGCTCATCGCCTCGATGAGCGCCGTCGCGTGCTCGGCCCGGCCGGCCGACGTGGAGAAGCGAGGGTCGTCTCGAAGCTCGGGGCGCCCCAATGCCGTCACCACGGCCTCCCAGTGCCGGTCGGGCTGGAGGCCGAGCAGGAACAGATGCTCGCCGTCACGGCAGCGGTAGGAGTTGAAGAGCGGGTTCCGCGCGTCGGTGCGCGGGCGAACCGGGAAGGCCTCGCCGAGGCGCAAAGCACGGTTCACGTCGGAGCCCACGGTAAAGATCCCGGCGCGCATGAGGGACGTGGACACCAGCTGGCCACGCCCGGTGCGTCCACGAGCAACCAGCGCGGCCGCGATCCCGGCCACCGTCGTCACGCTCGTGACGTGGTCGCCCGATCCTCCCGGAGAGATCGGCAGCTCGGAGCCGGGCACCGTCATCGCCCGCAGCACGCCGGCGCGCGCCCAGAAGGCGCCCGAGTCGTAGGCGGCGCGGTCCCGATCCGGTCCGCTCCGCCCGTAGCCGGTGATCTGGGCATAGACGAGCCTCGGGAAGCGATCGGCCAAGGTCTCGTAGTCCAGACCGAAGGAGGCCAGCGCCGGCGGGCGGACGTTGGTCACGAAGACGTCGGCGCGATCGAGCAGGCGCAGCACGACCCCTCGCCCGCCTTCGGTGCCGAGATCGAGGGTGATGCTGCGCTTACCCCGGTTGTCGAGCTCGAAGGTCGGGTTGGCCCCGGTCACCCACGCCCGGTTGGGGTCGCCGCCGGGCGGCTCGATCTTGACCACCTCTGCGCCCCAGTCCGCCAGGATCGCCGTGGTCGAGGGGCCGACCACCCAGCCCCCAAACTCCACCACCACGGCCCCCTCGAGCGGTCCCCCCACGGTCCTCGCGCTCCGAACCCGAGCCGAGATCAGGAGGTGGACGTGAGGGGCGATGGTGCCGGCGCGTCGGGCTCCGGCCCCTCCCGCTCGGCCACGAGGGCGCTGCGGTTGAGCTTCATGGCGTCGTTTCGAGGAAGCGAGGGCACGAGCTCGACCGACTTGGGCACCTTGTACGGCGCCAGCCGGCCCTTGGCGAACGCGATGACCTCCTCGGGGGTCGGAGGGTCGGCGGGGTTCGCCGGCTGGACCACCGCGTGGACCCGTCTGCCCCACTCGGGGTCGCGCAGGCCGATGACGGCGACGTCGGCGACCCCGGGGTGCTCGCTCAGCGCCGACTCCACCTCGGCCGGGAACACGTTGGCCCCGCCGGTCACGATCATGTCGACCCGCCGGTCGGCCATGTAGAGGAAGCCGTCCTCGTCCAGCCACCCGAGATCGCCGACGGTCACGAAGCCGTCGGCCGTGCGCGACATGGGGGCGACGTTGTCGCCGACGTAAAAGGCCGCGGGTCCCGTCGGGGTGCGCATGTAGATGCCGCCGACCTCGCCGGGCGGGAGCTCCTCGCCGTCCGGACCGAGGACCTTGATCTCGGTCTCGCCGAGGCCCCGACCGAGCGTTCCAGGATGGTCCAGCCACTCGTCGCCCCGGCAGACCACCAGTCCGTGCATCTCCGAAGCGCCGTAGCTCATGTAGAAGCGCTCGGGCCCGACCAGCTCGCACCAGCGGCGACCGAGCCACACCGGCAGGGGGGCGGCGCCCTGCTGGACCCAGTACAGCGAAGAGAAGTCGCGCCCCTCGATGCCGGGCACGGCGGCGAGGCGCTCGAGCATCGGGGTGGCGCCGATGAAGCCCGTCACCCGGTGGCGCTCGATCAGGTCCAAGATGCGCGGCGCGTTGAAGCGCTCCATGAGCACGATCTCCTCGCCGGCCATGAGGTTGCGCGTCGCGGTGAAGCCGTTGGTGTGGTAGAGCGGCGCCGGCACCAGGATCCGCTGGGGGCCCGGCAGCGGGCCGTAGGACTCGACGACGGTCGAGGTGCCGGTCCCCGGCACGTGAACGCCCGGCGCCTTGACCACGATCACCTTGGGCGTGCCCGTCGACCCCGAGCTACACACCCCCCAGCCGTTGGGTGAGACCACCTCGGGCAGCGGATCGGTGAACGCAGTCAGGCTCTCGTCGAAAAGCTCCCACCGGTCCTTGTCCACGACCAGACGAGGGCCCATCGTCTGCAGGACGCGGCCGCGTTCCCAGTCGGGCAGGTCCCAGCGCATGGGGACGACCACCGCGCCGACCTTCCACCCGGCAAAGCAGGCCATGAGGTGCTCGGGGGAATTGCGCAGGCACACCGCGAGGCGGTCGCCGATGCCGAGACCGTGGCGCCCAAACACGTGGGCGAGCTGGGTGGATCGCCGATCGAGCTCCCCCCACGAAACCGTGCGCTCGCTGCCGTCCTCGGCGGCAAAGATGATGGCCACGTCGTCGGGATGCTGCTCCGACACGAGGTGGATCTGGGTCCCGTACGGGACGCCGTTCTCGGGCACGACGCTCACGCCCCCACCTCGATCCCGAGGTAGCGCTCAAAGACGTCCTCGCCCCGCAGCTCGTTTGCGGGTCCGGAAAAGACGATCTGGCCCCGGTTGATGAGGTAGGCCGAGTCGGCGAGGTCGAGCGCCCGGGTCACGTACTGCTCGACCAGGAGGAGTGAGGTTCCCTGGGCGACGATCTGTCGCAGGGACTCGAAGATGCGGTCCACGAGCAGCGGCGCGAGTCCGAGAGAGGCCTCGTCCACGACGACGATCTTGGGATCGGTGAGGTAGGTGCGCACGAGAGCCAGCATCTGCTGCTCACCGCCGCTCAAACTTCCGGCCAGCTGCTTGAGCCGGGACGCCAGGGCCGGGAAGGCCTCCGAAGCGCGCTCGATGCTGGCGTCCTCCTTGCCCTTGGGGGACTGCAGGACGAGGTTCTCCCGAACCGTGAGCGACGGGAAGATGCCGCGGCCCTCCGGCAGGAGGCACAGACCCTTGCGGGCCATGACGTGGGCCCGTTTCCCGGTCACGTCCTCTCCCGCGAGGACCACCCGGCCACTCATTGGGCGGATGAGCCCCGACGCCGTCCTTAACAGAGTCGTCTTGCCCGCGCCGTTGGGCCCGAGCAGCGCCACGACCTTGGAGTCGGGCACCGACAGGCTGACGTCGCGCAGGACGACGGTGTCGCCGTATCCCGCCGTCACCCTTTCGATCTCAAGCACCGCCCGACCGCCTTCCCGCCCGGTAGCGACGGGTGATCCTACGGGGTCCGCCACTCGGGCTCCAGGAATCCCGCCGGCTCATGGCCGCGCACCCAGGGCAGCATCCTGCTCGTCCGGGGCCGGCGCTGCGTCCGAGCCGAGGTAGGCCGCACGCACGGCAGGGCTGGCCAGCATCTCGGCCGGGGTGCCATGGAAGATGAGTTGGCCGAAGTCGAGCACGTAGATGTCCCGGCAGACCTGCCGGACGAGGGCCATGTCGTGCTCGACGAGGAGGATGCCGATGCCACGCTGGGCGACCGCCCCGGTGAGGACGTCGCCAAAGCGCTCGGTCTCGGCGGCGTCGAGTCCCGAGGACGGCTCGTCGAGCAGCAGGAGGTCGAAGGGGCCCGCGAGCACCCGGGCGAGCTCCACCATGCGGCGCTGGCCGGCCGGCAGGAGGCCGGCCTGGAGCCCCGACAGCGGACCGATTCCCGTGAGCTCGATCGCCTCGTCTACCGCCTGCCGAACCGTGATCCGGTCCTGGCGGCTCCCGGCCAGCTGGGTCAGCGGGTTGGCGCCCGCCATGGAGGCTTCGCGGCCGAGCTCGACGTTCTCACGCACGGTCAGCGAGTTAAACAGCTCGGCGCGCTGGAACGAGCGGCCGAGCCCGAGGCGGGAGCGCCCGGAGGGGCCGAGCGAGGTCACGTCCCGGCCATGCAGGATGACCCGTCCGTGGCTCGGCTTGACGAGGCCCGAGCACGCGTTGAACGTCGTCGTCTTGCCCGCGCCGTTGGGTCCCACGAGACCGGTGATGCTGGCCATGGGCGCAGCCAGGCTCACCTTCTGCACGGCGGCGACACCGCCAAAGCGCACGGAGAGCTCACGGACCTCGATCCCACCCTTGGTCGGCGCAGGGGTCGCCGTCTCGGCCACCGCGGTACCCGATGACGCCGACGGTTCGGGGGCCCGCCCGGAGGGTGGCCGCCGTCGCCGGTCGACGCTCCCGCCATCGCCGGCGCCGCCACCGGCGCCGTTGGCGGCACTGGCGGCGGCGAGGTTCCGCTGGCAGCCAGTGCCAGGTCGGCGACGGCGGCGACCTCCTCCGCCCCATGGGCGCGCACGACCGCTTGTTGCACCTCCTCCTGGGTGACCGGCTGCTCCGGTGGTCGACCACCCAGCCGGTCGAGCACCCTCCGGATCGGCAGGGGCACCGTGGGCACCTTGTTGGCCTGGACCGCGAAGGTGGCGGCAAAGAACCCAAAGACGATCTCGAGGTAGGTGTTGATGTTGGCGATCGTCACGTACCCCGGGAACACCGTGTAGCCGACCGCCGCGATGACCCCGTACCAGGGCTCGCCGGCGACCGAGATCACCACCAGGGCGACGAGGATCAGCGAGTTGAAGGACGAGTAGTTGTCGCCGACGCTGTAGTGGAAGAGCACTGCGGTCAGGGCTCCGGCGAGGCTCGCCATCGCGGCCGAGACGCAGAACACGAGCACGCGCAGGACGTTGGTGGTCGCTCCGTGGGTCTCCAGGGCGACCGGCGAGTCCGCCAGCGCGCCGAGCAGGCGCCCCATCCGGCCCTTCCCGATGGCCATGATCACCGCCACGATCACGACGGTGAAGATCAGGAGCACGTAGTAGTAGCCGTTGTCGGAGGCGAGGTGCCACGAGCCGATGCTGACATTGGGCCGCGGCGCGGGGATTCCCGAGGTGGTCGGTCCGAACATCCAGGTGGTCGTGTAGATCATCTGCTCGAGCAGGATCCCGAAGCCGAAGGTGGCGAGGGCCAGGAACACGCCGGAGAGGCGGATCGCCGGTATGGAGACGAGGGCCCCGACGGGGACGGCCACGAGGGCGGCCAGGAGCATCGAGAGCAGCCACGGGATGTGGTAGCTGTCGGCGAAGTGGCCGAAGGCGGCCGCGCCGACGGCGGCGAACGCCAGGTGGCAGAGCGAGATCTGCCCGGACGTACGGACGAGGAGGCCGAGGGAGAGGAACAGGATGATGTCGATCAGGGCGTTGGACCAGATCGACAGGTCGTTGCCCGCCAGCTGGGGCATGAACCCGGCCACCACGAGCACCGCGGCAAAGGCCACCAGCCGCACCCGGGTCGGGGCATACCAGGACTTGCGCACCGGCAGCGAGAGCACGACGCGGCGTTCGGCCAGGCGGGCACGCGGGGTGACCACCAGGACGACGAACAAGATGATGAAGGGCAGGCCCGCCGGAAGCCCGCTCAACCAGGCCACGCTGACCGCGTACTTGGTGGCGAGGGAGCCGAGGATGCCGATGACGAGGCCGCCGACGAAGGTGAGCGGCAGGCTCGAGAAGTACCCGATGGCGGCCGCGCCAAAGGCCTGCACGACGAGCATGGTGATCACCAGAGCGTCCAGGCTGAGGCTCGGGGCGAGGAGCAGCCCGGCGGCCGAGCAGAAGACCATGCTGATCACCCAGGCCCAGCGGCGAACCCGGTAGGGGTTCTCCCCGGTGATCGAGACCAGGTCGGGATTGTCGACGACGCCCCGCATGGCGACGCCGAGCCGGACGAAGCGGAAGAAGTAATAGAGGACCGCCGTCGCGAGCACGGACACGATGACCACGGTGATCTGGTCCCAGCCGACGTTGACGCCCAGGAGGTGGACCGTCGACGACGGCAGGTATTGCGGGAAGTTGACCGTGCTGTTGCCGTACCAGAGGGTGCCGATCCCGAGCACGATCAGCAGGAGACCGACGGTCGCGACCACCTTGAGCGTGGCGCCGACCGGCTCGAGGGCGCGACCCAGGAGCTCGAGCCCGAGTCCCTCGAGCGGGGCCAGGACGAACAGACAGAGCGCCGCCGCGAGCGGCCAGGCGATGCCGTGCTCGTTGTGCAGCCAGTAGAAGACGAAGACGGTGAGGGCGGCCAGCGACCCGTAGGCGAAGTTGAAGATGCCCGACGTCTTGTAGGTGAGCACGAGACCCACGCCGGCCAACCCGTAGACGGCTCCGGTGGCGATGCCGATGACGACGAACGGCAGAAAGGTGTCCACGGCTAGCGCTCCCCCCGGATCCCTCGACGGTCACGAGGCCGGGCTTCTCGTCGCTCGGTACCCCGATCATGACGATCAGCAGCACGCACGGGCTCGCGGACCGGTTCCACCACTGGTGGACGCCCCCGAGCTGGACGTTGACGTCGCCCTGGCGCAGCGTGACCGAACTGCCGTCCTCCATGAACAGGTCGATCTCTCCAGAGACGATGTACTCGAGGTCGATGGTGTTGGTGCGGTGCCAGCCCGTGGGCTCGGCCGTCGGGCCCATGGACTCGACCAGGAACCGCGTCGAGCCCGCTCCGAGCGAGAAGATCTGGGCCAGGGCCGCGAGCGGCGCCCGGTCGGCGGGGTCGAGGCCGGGCTCGTCGGCCGCCCACAGGTGGGTGACGCCAAAGGGTGCGCCCTGCACCTCCATGGTCTCCGTCGCCGTGGCCCTTGCGTCCTGGAGCACGCCCCAGCCCCCGCCCGCGGTCCTGCCGCACACCACGCGCCGGAGCTCTGGCGCCCCCGGCTCCCCCATGTCCGACCCCCCCTCGATTGTCACCGTCTCGGGCACCGTCCCGGGACACGCGCGATTCCGCCCTCTACCATGTCCCCATGGGGGACCCTCAGCAATCGACGAATCCGCAAGACCTCGGCATGATCGGCCTCGGCAACATCGGCTCGGGCGTCTGCGCCAACCTGATCGCCGACGGCCATCGCGTCACCGCGCTCGACACCGATCCGGCCCGGCTCAAGACGCAGGTCGACGCCGGGGCCGCCGCCGCAGCCAACCCGGCGGAGGTGGCGGCGGCAACCGACATCACCTTCCTGTCCCTGCCGACGCCCGAGGTGATGGGCTCGGTCTCCGAGCAATGGCTCGAGGGCGCGGGACCCGGCAAGGTCCTCGTCGACCTGACGACCAACTCGCCCGAGCTCGTGCGCCAGGTCGGGCGGCGTCTCGCCGCGAACGGCGCCCAGCTGGTCGAGGCCCCGCTGACCGGCGGCGCGCCCGGCGCCCGCAACCGCATGCTCGTGTTCATCGTCGGCGGCGAGCCGGAGGTCGTTGCCCGCGTCACGCCGCTGCTCGACGCCCTCGGCCGTGGCATCTTCCACCTGGGGCCGCTCGGCTGCGGCAACGTGGGCAAGCTCGTGAATTCCCTCATGGCGTTCAGCTCGATGTGGACGTCCCTGGAGGGTCTCGCCATGGCGGCGGGCAACGGCATCGACCTGCGCAGGTTGCTCGAGATGGTGCGCACGTCGGGCGGCGCCAACTCCTACCTGGAGCGACGCGTCGAAGAGATCGGGGAGCGGGGACGGAACCCGGACTTCGCCATCGAGCTGGCCGCCAAGGACGCAGGGCTGATGCTCGAGGTGGGCCGGCAGGCGTCGGTGCCGCTGCCCCTGGCCTCCGCGGTTCACCAGATGCTGGTCTACGCCAAGGCGCAGGGCCTCGGCGGCCGGGACATCAGCGACCTCGTCGAGGTGATGGAGCGCGCCGCCGGGCTCCGGCTGGAACTGGGCCCACCCGACGAATCCTGAGAAGGGCGTCACCGCGGGTGTGCACCGGTCGGGCGCAACACCGCGCTCAATCGTCGCCGAGGATGGGCGCTGCCGTCCGTAGTGCCGCGACGCCGAGCGGGACGCCGGCGTACACCCCGGCCTGCATGAGGACCTCGATCAGCTCCTCCTTGCTGATGCCGACATTGAGCGCGCCCCGCAGGTGGCCCGCCAGCTCCTCCTGTCGCCCCATCGCCGCCAGCATGGCCACGGTGATGAGCGAGCGGTCCCGGACCGCGAGATTCGGGCGGGCCCAGAACATCCCGAAGCAGAACTGGCGGACCAGGGCAAAGTAGTCCGGGGCCAGCTGGGCGGCCGCGTTGGCGGGCGACCGCGCGCCGCCGACCTGCTCGCCCCAGAGCTGGCGCTGGATGTCCGCCCCCTGCGCGTCGTACTGCGCATCGTCCGCCATGTCAGCGACCTCCGGTCCCGGGCGCCCCGCCGACGCCGGCCGCAGGATCGGAGGCGGGTGCGGGAAGGTGGTAGAGCTTCGCGTAGTTGTCCCACAGGACCTTGCGTTTGGTGCTCTCCTCGAAGGGCAGCTCCAAAAACGCCTCGGTGGCCCCGGGGAACTTGGAGTCGGCGTGAGGATAGTCGGTCGAGAACACCACGTTGTCGTCGCCGAAGTCCTCAAAGTAGTGCTTGGCGGCCACCTCGTCGGCCTCGCACGATAAGTAGCAGTTGGGCAACATGTACTCCGACGGCTTGCGCAGGACGTCGGGGGCCTCGTACTTGCCCGTCCACTCCCAGTGCTCGTCCAGCCGGTACATGAGGAAGGGGCCCCAGGAGCAGTTGCCCTCGAGCAGGCCGACGCGCAGCCCAGGGAACCGCTCGAGGATGCCGCCCGAGGTGAAGCACGTCGTGACGAACATGATGCCCAGGGGCTGGTTGAAGGGGTGCCAGAGCAGCATCTTGTCCAGGTGCTCGCTAAAGGCGAAGTCCGGCTTGAGCGACGTGACGCCCCCACCGTGGAAGCAGACGGGCACGTCGAGGCGCTCGGCCTCTCGCCAGAGCGGGTCGTAGACCGGATGGTGCCACGGCCGGTTGTCGACGAGTCCGGGCGTGAGAAAGGCCGCCTTGAACCCACGCTCGACGTTGCGCGCCAGCTCGTCCACCGCAGACCCCACATCGTGGGGGGCGAGCATGGCGGAGCCAAACACCTGGTCAGGCATCTGGCAGTCCGAGACGAAGTCCGCCATCCAGTCGTTGTAGCCGCGAGCGATGGCGGCGGCGAGTTCCGGCTCGAGGCCGTTGGGCCCGATGTGCTCGGCGCTCTGCTGGGCCAGCACGAACAACCCCCGACTCGGGAAGAGGACCGCGGAGTCGAGGTGCTCCATCTCCATGGCCATCACCTGCGACTTGGCATCCCAGTGGCGCTCCTCGGCGTGCGCGTACACGGGATCCTGATCGGCCTTCCATGGGCGGCCGCTCGCCCGTGGCCGCATCCGTCCCAGGCGCAACAAGACGGAGTTCTTGACCTTGACCCGCATGTCGCGCTCGATCTCGTCCATGCCGACCGGGATGGCGTGCTCCCACGCGGGGTCCATGTAGCGCTGCCAGAGGTCTGCCGGTTCCATGACGTGCATGTCACTGTCCGCAGCAAGCCACCCGTTGACGGACATGCGTACCTCCCCCATGGCGGTGTCAGGCCGGCGTCATGGTAGTCCCGAAAACAGTGGTTGTCACGAGACGAACAAGAACTCGTCGATGGCACGGTGGTAATTCCAGATGGTCATCTCCTGAGCGGTGTTGAGACGATGGCCGTCGTACCCGGCCGAGTGCAGGCCCGCGGTCACCTCGGACATGTTGGAGAAGTCCTGCTCGAGGACCTCGCCCATCCGGGCCCGACGCCAGTCCTCGAAGTGCTGCGGGAGGGCGGTCTCGAGGCCCTCGCTCGGTGGGAGCTCCAGACCCTGGACGTCAAAGACACAGCTGTCGGGATCGTGGCCGTTGGGCCGGGCGCGGTAGGCGAGGCAGCAGCCCATGTCGATCAAGAAGACGGTGTTGGGCAGGACGTGCCAGTCGTACATGGCGCCCCTGAGCTGCTCCTGGGTCACATCGGGGTAGTCGATGCCGGCCGCCCGGGCATGCTTCTTGCGGAGCTGCTGGTAGATGGCGTTGCCCTCCGGACCGTGGGCGGCCTCCATGGTGCGCAGCTCGGCCGCAGCGCCCAGGTCGGTCTTCAGGTAGAGGGCTCCGAGCTCTCGTAGCGAGTACTCGACGTTGGTGTAGATGGCCTCGGGGTTGACCCCGTAGGCGGCCCGCAGCCTGGTCGCATCCCCGTCGCTGCCGTAGCGGTAGACGTCGGCGTGCCGGGAGTGGTAGCGGAACAGCTCGTTGAAGGTCGCGCCGTACTGCTCGCACTCCGCGATGGTCGGCGGCGTCTTGTGCTTGTCCGGCCGCATCAGCTGCGGGTGGGTGCCCGGCACGTGCCAGCTCTCGATGAACGCATCGAGTGCGGTCTTCCAGTTGGCCGGCAGGACCAACGACTTGTACCAGGCGATCCGCATGTCCTCGAGCTTGAAGCCCTCGAGCCTCGACGGGATCGGGTCGAGGTAGTCGGCCAGGGGCTCGGCACGGGCGTCCATGTTGACGAACACCCATCCGCCCCAGGTGTCGACAAGGCACTGCGGGAGGCACAACTCGGCCTCGGGCCGGGGCTCGAAGTTGGAGGCGTCGGCTTGGAACTTGAGCGACCCGTCGAGGTTCCAGCGCCAGGCGTGGAAGGGGCAGCGGAACTCGCCGACCCTGCCCTGCCCGGAGACGAGCCGCGTGCCCCGGTGTCGACAGGCGTTGAAGTACGCCCGGAGGCCCCCCTCGGTGCGGACGACCACGATCGACTGGTCGCCGATGGCGAAGTCGACGTAGTCCCCCACCCGCTCCACCTCGTCGACCCGGCAGGCGTTGAGCCACGTCCTCGGGAACAGCCGCTCGAGCTCCAGGTCCAGGAACGCCGGATCGGTGTAGCGGCCCTTGGGCACGAACGCCGGTCCCAGCCGCCAGCGGTCGGGGACCTGCGGAGCCGTGCGCTCCGGCTGGCGGGGGGCTTGGGTGGTGGTCATGGGACCTCCTCCAGACGCAGACGCGGCAGCTGCCGGATCCATCGGGCGATGCCCTCGGACAGGGCACGCTCTGCGACATCGCGATCGGCCAGGTTCCCGGTACGGCTCCATGTCGAGGCGGCGATGCCCCGGGCGGCGAGCACCTCCTGCTCGCGCTCGACCGCCTGGCCGGCACCGTCACGTTCACGGGCGCTGTCAGCGGCGCTGTCGCCCTCCGTCGAGGCTCCGGCCCGCGCCAGCAGCACAGGGGGAGCGTCGCCCGCCTCCCAGACCGCGCCGGGGAGGAGGTCCACGTGCGCCACGTGGAGGTCCGCGCACACGATGGCGCGCACGCGCCGAGCGCGCAGCAGCCCGGCCCCCAGGGCCACGACGGCACCTTGGCCGAAGCCCACGAGGAGGGCGCCCGAGAGCCCTTGGTCGTCGAGAAGGTCGCAGACCTGCACCACCGCGGTCGCCAGGGAGATCGGGTCGGTCCCGGCGTAACCGGGCAGGAGCCGGTACCAGCAGATTCCCCCCACCTCCATGCCGCTCGGGTACGAGGCGTAGTTGCCGAAGGGCACCAGCACGCGCCCGACGTCCCGCGAGGCCCGGACCACGTCGAGCGGGCGCCCAAAAGACGTCTCCCCCTCGCCGTGGAAGACGACCGCCGGCATCCCCCGGCCGGCGGCCTCCGGGGCCGGGACGTCCCGGTAGGTGAGCTTCACCGCATACCGCCCGGGCGGCGCGCCTGCGCCGTACCGTTCGGGCGGCGCGCCTGCGCCGTACCGTTCGGGCGGCGCGCCTGCGCCGCTGCATGCGTGCCGGCGAGGAAGCCGAAGACCATCCCCGGCCCGATGGTCGAACCCCCGCCGGGATAGCCCTGCCCAAAGACCGCGTCGACGCAGTTGCCCGCCCCGTAGAGCCCGGGGATGGGACCCTCGCCGCCGAGGATCTCGCCGCTCGGGCCGATGCGGGGACCACTGTCGGTGTCAAAGGCGGTGCCCACGATGCAGATGGCGAACAGCGGTCCCGAGGCGTCGATCGGGTACATCGAGGCGTTGGGCAGCGCGTTGTCTCTCGCCGGGGGCCCGTGGAAGGCGAACTCGACCGCCTTCGATCCGCGCCCAAACTCCTCGTCGATGCCCCGCTCCGCCATGGCGTTGAAGCGGGCGATGGTCGCAGCCAGGCGCTCGGTAAATGCGGCATCGAGCTCGAGCGGGGCGATCCCCACCGGCATGGCATTGCGCCAGCGCTGCGACAGCCGCTCCTCGATCGCGGCCGCCAGGGACGGGACGCCGGTCGCCGAGATCACGTGGTCGGCCACGGCACCGGGGGGTGGGATGGGGTAGCGCCCGCCGTAGGCCTCCCCGGTGCGCCGGTCGTAGATCATGAAGAGCACGCGGTTGACGTACTCGTCGTCCTCGACCATATGGTGCACGCGACCTCGAGACTCGTACTCGCGCTTTTCGTCGACCACCCGCACACCGCGGCGGTTGACCATGATCATGCCGTCACCCGGCACGGCCCAGACGTCCAGCACGGAGTTGGCGTAGTCGTCGACTGCGTCCAGCACCTGCTGGTTCCACCAGGCGTTGTGCATCGGACCGAAGGTGGCCCCCGCACGCTCGGCCAGCCCGATCAGGTCTCCGGTGTTGGAGGGCACACCCGATCCCCCGGCCACCGGGGTCCGCAGCAGCCGCTGCCGGAGCTCCGGGTCGTGGGCGAAGCCGCCAGAGCCGAAGACCACGGCGGCCGTCCGCACCTCCCGGCACCGCTTGCCGTCGTCGACCACCACCCCCCGGATCGCACCCTCCTCCATCACGAGGTCGACCACCCGATGGCTGAGTCGCACCTCGGTTCCGCGCTCTGCCGCAAAGGCGGCCAGCTGCCGGACCAGCTCGGCACCGTTGCCCGTGCCGCCGTCCGGGGTCCTCGGTTGGATGCCCCTCCCCCGCACCGCCCGGTTCTCCGGGAACTCGTAGTAGTCGGGGAACATGCGGCCGTCCCAGGCGAGCCACGGGGCCTCCATCCGGACAGCACCGAGCTCGGCCATCCGGACCATGACCTCGGATCCCCGGTCGTAGTAGGTCTCGAGGAGCGCGAAGTCCTCCGGCAGCAGACCGAGGGTCGGCGCCTCGGGATCGTAGGAGCCGGGGAAGCCCACGCGAGCCATGTAGGCGAGCGCGTCGGACCTCGGATCCTCGATGCCCGCGGCGCGCATGACGGCGTTGGCGTAGATGTGGGCGACCCCTCCCGAGCAGGCCGTCGTGCCGCCGGGCACCGGCCCCTTCTCGAAGACGGCGACCGAGACGCCTGCGGCGAGGGCCCCCGCGGCGGCCGACAGCGCGGCCGCGCCGCTGCCGGCGACGACGACGTCGACCTCCTCCGGCGGCGCCGTGGAGGTGGCCAGCGGCGAGCGTGCCGCCCCGGGCCGGTGCGGGAGTCGGGCCAGCTCCGCCACCCTGGCGCCCAGCGAGAGTGGGTGGTCGCGGCGGCGATCGACGTGCCGCTCCGTGGCCTGTGCCGTCGTCGAGCTCGACGCCGTACCCCCGCGCATCCCCATACCCCCGCATCCGCCGGGCGTGCCGACATGCCTACCTGTCGCCGACCCGTTATACCATCGGCCCAGCTCGGATCTTTGAGGGCCAGACCATCCTCGGCGCGCCACGGGTGGGCGCCGGATCGACCAAAGGGGGATGCATGGGGCTGACGACGGACGACCAGGTCGCCATCCAGGCGCTGGCGGCCCGCTACAACCACGCCGTGGACAGCGGCGACGGCACCGCCTTCGCCGATGCCTTCACCGAGGACGGCGTGCTGGATGCCGCCGGGCGGCTGGTCGAGGGTCGGGCGGCGCTCGAGCAGTTTGCCAAGGAGTTTGCGCAGCGCATGCGCTCGCCCCGCCACATCGCGACCAACCTGGTGATCGAGGGGGACGGGGAGCGGGCCACGCTCCGGGCGTACCTGCAGATGTTCGCCCTCGAGGGCGACCCCGGTCACCAGCAGATCGCCGCTTCGGGCAAGTACGCCGACACCCTGGTCAAGGAGGACGGAAGGTGGCGCTTCGAGCGCCGCGTCTTCACCGCCGACGCGTGAGTCGCTCGAGCCCTTAGCGCCCCCCGACGAGCAGCAGGCAGCCGCCGGGGGTACCCCCGCCGGTGCTGACGGCCACCACCTCTGCCCCGGGGACCTGGCGCTCTCCCCCGTCGCCGCGCAGCTGCACGACCGCCTCGTGGAGGTAGCCGTAGCCGTGGGTCCGCCCCGCGGAGAGCTGGCCGCCAAAGGTGTTGAGCGGAAGCTCCCCGTCGATGCCGATCCGCTGCGGATCGGAGAGGAAGTCGCCGGCCTCCCCGACACCGCAGAAGCCGAGCGCCTCGATCCAGCTGAGGCAATTGAAGGTGAAGCCGTCGTACAGCTCGGCGACGTCGACGTCGGACGGGCGCAGCGAGGTGCGGCTCCACAGGTGCGCGGCCGGGCCCTGCGTCTGCGGCTCGTGGCTGAGCGTGCCCTGGTCCCAGCTCGGCCGGTCGATCACCTGGGTGCCCACCGCCTCCACCAGGACCGGCCGGCGCCGCAGATCGCCGGCAACGTCCGCCGCGGAGACCACCAGCGCGATCGAGCCGTCGCAGGGCACGTCGCAGTCGTAGAGGCCGAAGGGCGTCGTGATCATCCGCGCCTCGAGGTAGTCGTCGATCGTCATCGGGTCGGTGTAGATGGCGTTGGGGTTGCGCGCCGCATTGCGCCGGGCGTTGACGGCGATGGTGCCGAGCGCCGCCCGCGTGGTGCCGTAGCGACGGAAGTGGTGAGAGGCGTTCATGGCGATCCAGTTGGCTGGGCTCAACGCGCCAAACGGTGCCCGCCAGGCCATGAAGTCCCCCTCCACACGCCCGCCCCCCTGGCCCGACGGAGCCCGCGAACGCAGGCGCTCGGCCCACGTCGACTCCCACACCGTGCGGAAGCACAGCACGTGCCGGCAGAGGCCGGCTGCGACGGCCAGCATCGCCGCCACGACCGAGCCGCTCTGTCCCGGCGTCTCCCCGGCGCCGTTGATCCAGGTCGGGCGGAGCCGCAGGGACTCCTCGAGGGCCGTCACCCCACCCTCCGAGTGGCCGCCGGCCGCCGGACCGCCCGGATAGGTCGACAGGCCGTCGATGTCGGCCATGGTGAGCCCGGCGTCCTCCACGGCGCGCCGGCATGCCTCGATCGTGAGGGCCAGGGGGTCGACGCCGAGGCGCCGCCCCACCGGTGACATGCCGATGCCGGTGATGGCGACCTTGTCCTCGAACTTCTCCGCACGGACCATCGGCCGCACGTGCGGAGCGATCGGCTCCTCCTCGGGCAGAGGGCCGTCGGCGGCACGGTCCGTGACGGCGAAGACGGGGAGCCAGACGTCCTCGACCTGTTCGAAGCGCACCTCGACCCGCTGGCCGACCTCGACGTCCGAGGGGTCCACGCCGACGATGTTGGTGGTGAGGCGGATGCGGGGATCCTCGTCGATGGCCACGATCGCCACGACGTAGGGCGGCGGAAAGGCCGGAGACCACGGATGGTGGTTGACGGTGAACCCGACCACCACGCCTGTCCCCGCCACCTCGTCCGGAGCCAGGTCCGAAGACCCGCAGTCGCGGCAGATCGGTCCGGGCGGGTGCTGGAGCGCACCGCAGCCGGCACAGCGGCGGAACCGGAGGACACCGTCCTTCCCGGCGGTCCAGAAGAATTCGGTCTCCGGCGTCAGCTGCGGCAGGGGCCTGGACATGCGGGTGAACGTACCGTGCGACAGGATGGCCCGACCAGAGCAGAATGGACAGGCGGGAGCCGGCGCCGGACGCCGGTCGGAGCGGACCGGACGGGCCGGCACGAGTGGTACGGCACGAGTGGGACGGCACGGGGGTGGGGCGGATGGAGCGCAGGCCGGAGTCGACGACGTGGCGCGGGGGGCCATCGGGCGGGGATGACGCCCCGGTGGCGTTGGTGACCGGGGCCAGCCGAGGCATCGGCAAGGCCGTCGCCATCGCGGCCGCCCAGGCGGGCTTCGACGTGGCCATCACGGCGCGGACCCGGCGCGAGGGCGAGGGACGCGAGCACTCGTCCACGGTGCGGGCGAGCGACACGAGCCCGCTCCCGGGTTCGCTCGAGAGCACTGCGGCGGCGATCGAGGCAACGGGTCGCTCGGTGCTGGTCCTGCCAGCCGACCTCTTCGACCTGGCATCGGTCGGCGCCGCCGTCGCCACGCTGCTCGAGCGGTGGGGGCGGGTCGACCTCCTCGTGAACAACGGGCGTTATGTGGGCCCCGGCCACATGGACCAGTTCCTGGACACCCCGGTCGAGCTGATCGAGCGCCATCTGGCGGCCAACGTCATCGCGCCGCTCCACATCCTGCAGATGGTCCTTCCGGGCATGCTCCGGCGTGGGACCGGCACCGTGATCACGATGACGTCGAGCGCGGGCTTCACCGATCCGCCCGCCCCCGCGGGCTCCGGGGGCTGGGGCATGGGCTACGGGGTGAGCAAGGGCGCGCTCCACCGCGTCCTCGGGGTCCTGGCCGTCGAGCACGACGGAGAGGGCGTGAGGTTCTTCAACCTGCAGCCGGGTGGCGTGGTCACCGAACGGATCCTCGCCGACATGGGCCCGTTCGGGTTCGACGGGTCGGGGTGGGCACCACCCGAGCTGATCGGCGCGGTCGTCGTGTGGCTGGCCACCTCGGGAGAGGCGGCCGATCTCCCCTCGATCGACGTCGATGCGCAGGCCCTGTCGAGGGAGCGAAACCTCTACGAGGATCGGACGGGGGTCAGCCCTCGATCGTGATGGCCGCCTTGGGGCAGGACCGGGCGGCGGCCTCGACCTTTGCCCGGAGGTCCTCCGGCGGCTCCTCTTGCAGCACGTACAGGTAGTCGTCGTCGCGCACCTCGAAGACCTCGGGGGCGGCCGCCATGCACAGCGCGTTGGACTCGCACAGGTCGTAATCGACGATCACTCGCACGTGGCAGAGTGTACGACCAACCGACGGGGAACGCCCATGGGGGGAGCGGTATGAACCGAGTGAAGGTCGGGTTCTTTTCGTTGTCGGGCCGTTCGACCACCGGCGACGACCGGCCGTACCTCGAGTGGCACCAGCTCGACCACATGCCCGAGCAGTATCAGCTGCCCGGGCTCGTGTTCGGGCAGCGTTGGGCGTCCACGCCGGAGTGCCGGGCGGCGCGAGCGGCCGAGGTCGGCGACTGGGCGTCGATCGACCACGTCGTCTCGTACCTGATGGGCGACCCGGTGGACGCCACCCTCGACGACTTCTTGACGCTCGGCCAGCGCCTGGCCGACATGGGACGGTTCTCGCACCGGCTCCCCTCGGTGTACACGGGTGGGCTGCTCCTGCTCGAGACCCACGCGGCACCGAGCGCGATGGTCTCGCCGGAGGTCGTCCCCTTCCGGCCAAACCGCGGCGTCGTGCTGGTGGTCGAGGAGCCGGCGGATCAGGACCGCGAGGGTTGGGACGCCTACCTCCAGCGGGCCCACGCAGATGTCATGCCCGAGCTGATGTCGATCCCCGGCATCGCGGGTGCGTGGGTCTTCGCAACATCTCCCGCCGTCCGTCGCCGGCCCAACTTCAAGGATGGCCGGTACCGCATGACGCTCTACTACCTGGACGACGAGCCGGCGGCGGTGGCGGACCGCCTGGCCGAGCCGCTGCGGCGGTCCTGGAAGGACGGTGCGACCCGTGCGCTGCTCGCGGCGCCCTACGAGTCGATGATGCGCTGGGACTGGGACCGCTTCGGACCCGAGACCCCCTAGCCGCGGTCCCGGCGCTCGGGCCGGTCAGGCGCCCTCGGCGCGCCTCACCGCGAACGTGAGGGTGGCGGTCGCCACGAGGACCCCCTCGGCGCTGCGATCCCGCACGTCCACCCGCACCACCGCCGTCCGCCGACCGCGCCGGAGGACATGGGCGGTGGCGACGACGGGCCCCTGCCGCGCTGCCTCGAGGAAACTGATGTGCATCTCGGTGGTGGCGCTGCGTGCGTAGGGATCCCGGCCACGCACGAGTGCGGTCCCGGCCACCATGTCGACGAGGGTGGCGAGCAGCCCTCCCTGGAGCACGCCAGAGCTGTTGACGACCCGCGGCGTGACCGCCATCTCGATGGCCCAGTCGGCGCCCTCGACCGCCACCTCGTGCCAGTCGAGCGCCTCGAAGGCGTGACCCTCGACCAGGGCGGGTCGGGGGATGCCGGTGCCTGGGGTCTCGGTCAACGGCGTCTCGGTCAGCGGGGGCTCTTCGGCCCGAAGCGGATCGCCCCGTCGATCCGGATGACCTCGCCGTTCAAGTAGGGGTTCTGGCAGATGGCCTCCACCAATTGCGCATACTCGGCAGGGCGCCCCATCCGCTTGGGAAAGGGGACCACCGGGCCCCAGATGGCGTCGAGCTGGTCCTCGGGCATCCCGTAGGCGGGCGTGGCGAAGGTGCCCGGCGCGATCGTCACGACCCGGATGCCGACCACGGCCAGGTCGCGGGCGGCCGTCAGGGTCATCCCGATGACGCCGCCCTTGGCGCTCGCGTACGCCACCTGGCCGATGGTTCCCTCGTAGCCGGCGATCGAGGCGGTGTTGACGATCGCGCCGCGCTCGCCGCCCTCCAACGGCTCGGTCTTGGAGATGGCGGCCGCCGAGAGGCGCAGGACGTTGAAGGTCCCGACCAGGTAGTGGTCGACCACCTTGCGGAAGTCGTCGAGGCTGTGGGGCGTCCCGTCGGACTTGAGCGTCCGCCCGCCGCCACCGAAGCCGCCGTGGACGGCGACGGCGACCCGGACCGGACCGAGCGCCGCGGCACGCTCGAGGGCGTGCGACACGCTCTCCTCGCTCGTCACGTCGGTCTCGACGAACTCGGCCGAACCGAGCTCGTCGGCCAACGCTCGACCCCGGTCGGCGGCCAGGTCGGCGACGACCACCCTGGCGCCGGCCGCCGAGAGCCGCCGGACCGTCGCCTCCCCGAGCCCACCGGCTCCGCCCGTGACCAGTGCCGCGACCCCGTCAAGCTCCATTGTTCCCCTCCGCCACGTCGCCCATGGCGGCCCGGCCTCCGGCCGCGGCCACCTCGCCGACCCGCTGGACGTAGACGTGGACACTCGTGAGAAGTCCGTCCTCGTCGAGGTCGAACACAATCGCCTCCGGTATGTGGCGCAGCTCCCCGTGGAGCTCGTAGTGCTCGACCAGCTCCGCGGTGACCGTCCGCTCCGCATAGACGATCCGCTCGGCGGTGAGACCATACTGCGAGCCGAGCGTGGGGATCACCCGCCGCAGGAACGCCACGTACTCCGTGCTCGACGAGATCGTGTCGCCAAAGGGACCCACACGGAGGAAGTCCGTCGGGGAGAAGAATCCCACCAGGCGATCCCAGTCCCGAGCGTTGTAGCACTCGAGCCAATCCTCGATAACCCCCACGGCTCTGCCCCCTTGGAACGGCCTCTCGATCGGACGCAGTCATAGCACCGCGGCGGGCCTGCCGTAAGAATGAAGCCGATGCGGGTGGGGGTGGTCGGTACCGGGTTCGGCGAGCGAGTGGTCGCTCCCATCTTTCGAGCGATCGGGTGCGACGTCGACGTCGTCTCGGCGCGCGACCGCGCCGCGGTCGAGCGCCTCTGCGAGGCGGACGTGGACCTCGTCTCGATCCACTCCCCGCCGTTCCTCCACCTCGACCACGCCCGCATGGCCATTGCCGCCGGCCGGGCCGTGCTCTGCGACAAGCCCCTCGGGACCTCCCTCGAAGAGGCCACCTCCCTCGCGGACGCGGCCGAGGCCGCAGGCGTGGTCAACCTGGTCAACTTCGAGTTCCGGCATCAGCCGGCGCGGCGCCGGATGAAGGAGCTCCTCGAGGCCGGTGCGATCGGCCACCCCGAGCACCTCCACTACGTGGCCCTGACGTCGGGCTCCCGGGTGCCGCTCCGACCGTACGGATGGCTCTTCGACCGCTCGCGGGGCGGTGGCTGGATCGGCGCCTTCGGGTCGCACGCCATCGACACGGTCCGCTGGTTGCTCGGCGAGATCGAGTCCGCCGGCGGGGCGACGTGGACGACGATCACCGAGAGGCCCGACGCCCAAGGCCGCATGCACGCCTGCAGCGCCGAAGACGCCTTCAACGCCTGGTTGGAGCTCGAGGGCGGGGCCAGGGCCACCATCGACACCTCGTTCACCTCCGCCGTGTCGCTGCCGCCGAGGATCGTCGTGACCGGGTCCGAGGGTGCGATCGACAACACGGCCGACGCCCGCCTGGTGCTCCGCCGGGTCGACGGGCATCGGGAGGAGCTCGAATTCTCACCCCCTCGCGGCGACCCCCACGAGGTCGCGATGACGGCCTGGGCGACCGAGGTCTGCCGGGCCGTCACCGAGGGTCGCCAGGTCTCGCCCTCTTTCCGGGACGGGGTGGCGTGCGCCCGCGTGATGGACGCCCTGCGGGCCGAGACACCGAGACCCCGCGCGGGTTGACCCCCTGAGAGTTGACCCCCTAGGAGTTGACAACGCGCGTTCTTGGGGAACAGGGTGCTGCTAGTCGGCGTGGAATCCGCGGGCTCGCAACGGGGCGGCTGATGAGGGGAGGGCGATGACGGTCGAGGATTGGGCGGCCGGAGCGACGATCGGGGGACAGGCGATCCCCGAGCGCCCCGACCTGGCCCGGATGCGAAAAGAGCGCCACGCTCGCCTGCAGGCGCAGCTCGATGAGCAGGGGATGGACGGCCTGGTACTCCTCGGCTCGAGCGCCGTCTCCTATGCCACCGGGGCCTTGGCGCCCGGGGACGACAGCGGCCGGGCGGGGCTGTTCCGCCCCGTGGCGGTCGTCGTGCGGGGGGCGGAGGCGCCACACCTGTTCACGCCGTTTTGGGACGGCGCCCCGCCCGACCTTCCCGAGGACCACCTGCACGGTCCGCTCTTCCCGGATCTCGACGACGGGATCGAGCACCTGACGCAGGCGCTCGGAGAGCTCTTCGCGCCGGGGGCCCGCCTCGGGGTCGACGACCAGCCCCATGCCGTCCTGCGCAACCCCGCCGGTTTCGAGTGGGTGGACGCGGGCTCGGTGATGAGCCCCGTCAAGCTCAGGAAGACGCCCGACGAGGTGGCCTGCATCCGCACCGCCCAGCGGATCAACGAGCTGGCCATGGTCGAGGCCCAGGCGATCCTCCGTCCGGGGGTGCGCCAAACCGAGCTCAGCGCGGCCTTCCTGCGTCACCTCTTCGAGCTGGGGGCCTCCGCGAGCAGCATCGACCCGATCTGGCAGGTGATGGCCCCGACCAAGGAAATCGGCCCGTGGACGAGCCACGGCGACCTGGCCTACCCCACCTCCACCACCGACCGCTTCCTCCGGGAGGGCGACGTCATCTGGGTCGACGTGGGGATCCTCTATCAGGGCTACGCCTCCGACTACGGCCGCACCTGGATCACGAGCGCCGGCCCGGTGCCGAGCGAGCGACAGGCCTCGCAATTCCACCGGTGGCGCACCGTCGTCGACGCCGTCCTGGACATCTGCAAGCCGGGGGTCTCGGCGCTGCAGCTCGGCCGGGCCGCCGTCGAGGCCAACGGCGGCGAGCGGCCCTGGATCGAGCACTTCTACCTGGGCCACGGCGTGGGCACCGACAGCGCGGAGATGCCGCTCATCGGGACCGACCTCGGCGAGGCGTTCGACGAGCGACAGGTGATGGAGCCCGGCATGGTGCTCGTCCTGGAGCCGGTGATCTGGGAGGAAGGGGCCTCCGGCTACCGCTCCGAGGACATCGTGGCGATCACCGACACGGGTTGGGTGGCCTTGAGCGGCTCCTCCTACGAGCCCTTCGAGGTGCCGGCATGAGGCCCCGCGACCAGGGCGTGCTCGTGGGGACCATGGCCCTCGAGGAGGGCGCGCGGGTCGACTTCACACGGTTGCGCCAGGAGCGACGCCAGAGGGTCTTCGACGGCATGGAGGCCGACAGCCTCGACGCCCTGATCCTCGGCCGCCTCGGCGACGTCCGCTACGCCTCGGGAGCCCGTCAGCTCTGGCGGGCCGGGGTGAATCCCTTCGCCGCGGTCTGCGTGGCCGTCCGCGAGACCGGCCGGGTCCACCTGCTGTCGGTTTGGGACGAGGGCATCCCGCCCGAGATCGCCAACGAGGACCTGTACCCGATGTTCTGGAACCCCGGCAACCTCTTGCAGGCGCTCGGCGCCCTCCCGGGACTGGGCCAGGCCAAGCGGGTCGGCACCGACGGCCTCACCCCGATGTTCGGCCAGGTCCTGCCGACGCTCTTCCCCGGTGGCGAGCTCGTCGACGGCTCGCCCGTCATGTCGAGGGCGCGTGCGACCAAGACCGCCGACGAGATCACCTGCATCACCGTGGCGGCGGCCATCGCCGAGGCCGGACTCTCGGCGCTCGAGGAGGCGCTGGCGCCCGGCGTCACCGAGCGCGAGCTGCTCGGGGTCTACGAGGAGTGCGTGGCCCGCCTCGGTGCGCCCAACCCCGCGAGCGAGAGCGTGGCGTTCGCCACCACCACCCGGGGCCCGGTGCGCTTCCGGTACCTGGCGAGCGAGCGGCCGGTCGGCGAGGGCGAGCTGGTGGTCCTGTCGCCGGGCGCGCTCTACGCCGGCTACGAGGCCAGCCTGGCCCGCACCCGGCTGGCGAGTGGGCCGGCCCCGAGGGGCGCCAAGGCCCTGGCGGAGCGGTGCTGGCGGGGTCTGGACGCGTTGGTCGGCGCCTGCCGCGCCGGCAACACCGGTGGCCACCTGCGGCGGGCGTGGGAGTCGACCGGCGAGCGCCCCCCGTCCGTCGTGCTGGCGCACGGCCTCGGGCTCGGGGTGGAGCCACCGTTGATCGGGCTCGGCCGCGGGGACGGCGCGGTGCTCCAAGAGGGCGCCGTGCTGTGCGTGCAGTCGTGGGTCACCTCCGAGGGCACCGGGGGATTCTTCGAGCGAGCCGTCGTGCGCGTGGGGGCCCAGGGAGCCGAGGTCCTGACGAGGGTGGGGAGATTCGCACCGTGAGCACCACCGACGAGACGCAGAGGGCGACCGTCGACTTCGATCACCACTCCGACGACTACTGGGACCACCGCCACGAGGTGTGGGCGGAGGCCCGCCGGTGCCCGGTCGCCCACAATCCCCGTCACGGGGGCTTCTGGGCGGTCAGCGGCTACGACGAGGTGGCGGCCGTGTCTCGCGACGGCGCGACCTTCACGAGCAAGTACGTGGACGGGGCACCGGAGGGCTACGAGTACCTGGGCATCATGGGCGTCCCGCGCCTCCAGGGGGTACCGCCGGCGCTGATCGCCGAGGCCGAGGGGCCCACCCACGTGGCCCTCCGCCGCCTGCTCAACCCGTTCATGCTGCCGGCCGCGGTGGCGCGGTACCAGCCCTTCATGGAGCAGTGCGCGAAGTGGTTCCTCGACCAGCACGTGGGCGAGGGCCGGATGGACGCGGTGACCGACTTCACCAACCCGATCCCGGCCGTGCTCACGATGAAGATGGTTGGCCTGCCCTGCGAGACGTGGTCCTACTACGCCCAGGTGTTCCACGCGGTCGCCGCCTACGACCCCGGCACGCCCGAGTTCGACCAGGCGCAGGGGCTCATGTCCGAGATGATCGCCGGGCTGCTCGAGACCGCCGAGCAGCGGCGGCGCGCGCCCAAGGACGACATCCTGAGCGAGCTCGTGGCCCTCGAGATCGAGGGCGGGCGCACGTTCACCGACGCCGAGCTCGTGGGCGTGCTGTGGAACCTGATCGGCGGGGGCCTCGACACCACGACGTCGCTCACGTCCCTTTCGCTCTACCACCTGGACCAGCACCCGGACCTCCGGCAGCGCCTCATCGACGAGCCCGATCTGCTCGCCCCGGCGACGGAGGAGTTTCTGCGGTTCACGTCGGTCAACGAGACCCTGACCCGCACGGTGACCAAGGACGTCGAGCTCGCGGGCCAGCACCTGCGGCGCGGGGACTTCGTCATGATGAGCTGGCTGGCCGCCAACTTCGACGAGAAGGTGTTCGAGAGCCCCGACGAGGTGATCCTCGACCGCTCGCCCAACCCCCACCTGGCCTTCGGCGTGGGCCCGCACCGCTGCATCGGCATGCACCTCGCCCGCGCCCTCTTTGCGGTGATGATGCGCGAGGTCCTGGCCCGGATCCCCGACTATGCCGTCGACCGGGAGGCCACGCGGTTCTACCGGGGGAGCCCCCAGATGGCGGGGGTGGTCACGATGCCGGTCACGTTCACGCCGGGCCCGTCGACCGGGACGCAACGGCCGTTTTGAGGCGTGCTCGTTCCGGATCCGGCCCGTGCTCGGGGGGTGACACCTGCGGGTTCGATTCCCGCAGAGGGGCCGGCGTCGAATAACCTGACATCCGTGTCAGGGTGCCGAGCACGCGGCGGGCGGCGAGGGTAGCGTTTCAAAGTCGTTACATCCGACACACAGATGTCAAGTCCCGGACCTTCGTCCGGGGACAAGGAGGGGGGTCCAAGTGCGGGGTCGTTTTCGGGAAGCGAGTCCTTGGCGGGTGGCGCGGCGTGCGGCTGCGGGGGTGATCGCGACGGCCATGCTCTCGGGGAGCCTCGTCGGGCTGGCCGCCCTGACCGGGGCGGCGCCGGCAGGCGCGGCGACCGAAGCCCCGGTCGTGATCGGCGACATCTGCAGCTGCACGGGCCCGGAGGCCTCGACCATCAGCCAGACCTCGGCCACCATGCAGGCCTGGGCGTCGTGGGTCGACAGCCACGGCGGCCTGGCCGGCCACCAGGTCCAGCTCATCATCAAGGACGACGGCTACAACCCGGGAAACTCCCTGGCCGATGCCAAGACGCTGGTCGAGAGCGACCATGCGATCGCCCTCTTTGACAACAGCGACGAGGACGCCTCCTGGGCCTCGTACGTCGAGCAGCAGAAGGTGCCGGTGCTCGGCGGCCAGGAGACCGACGCCGGCTACCAGAACCCCGACTTCTACCCGCCGGGCGCCACGTTCAACTACACCAACCCCGTCGGCGCCATCGTGGCCAAGAAGCAGGGAGTCAAGGCCGAGGCCGCCCTCTACTGCGTCGAGGTGGCCATCTGCGCCCAGTCGGTCAACCAGGGCAAGCAGGACCTCGCCAAGGTGGGGATCAAGATGGCCTACGAGGCGGGCATCTCCTTCTCGGCTCCCAACTACACGGCCCCGTGCATCGCGGCCAAGCAGTCCAAGGCGGATGCCATGGTCGTCGGAGACGCGTCCGCCATCGTCGCCAAGGTGGCCCAGGACTGCGCGGCGCAGGGCTACACGCCCGTGGAGCTGAGCAGCGACGGCACGGTGTCGCTGTCGTGGCTGACCATCCCCGCGATGGAGGGCAACATCGACACCCAGTCGGACCTCCCCTGGTTCGTGCACAGCAACGCCACCAAGACCATGTACGAGGCGCTCGACAAGTACGCGCCGGCCGTGTCCAAGGGACCCAACTTCGGCGAGGTGGTCCTGCAGTCGTGGTCGGACGGGGCGGAGCTGCAGCAGGCCGTGGCGTCGGGCCATCTGAGCGCCACGCCCACCTCGGCCGAGATCGTCGACGGCCTGTACGCCATGCCCTCGGGCACCACCCTCGGGGGGCTGACGCCGCCGATACATTTCGTGAAGGGGAAGCCGGCCAACAACAGCTGCTTCTTCCTCATGGGCATCCACAACAAGAAGTTCGTCGAGCTGAACGACGGCAAGCTGATTTGCGCGCATTGAGCTAGTCGCCCCGAGGGGGCGCTGGTGAGCGGCGCCCGAGAGACGGGGGACGACATGGGCAACGAACGACGGAGGGCGCTCGTCACGGGCGCCAGCAGGGGCGTGGGACGCGCCGCCGCGGTGGCCCTGGCCCGTGCCGGGTTCGACGTGGCGGTGACCGCCCGGACGGCACGAGAGGGCGAGGGCTTCGACGTGGCGCACGACGGCGCGCGCCGCGCCCTCCCCGGAAGCGTCGAGAGCACGGCCGAGCTCGTCCGAGAGGCCGGAGTCGAGGCGCTGCCGCTGGCGGTGGACCTCACCGACGCGCTCTCCGTCGGGACCATGGTCGGCCGGGTGCTGGAGCGCTGGGGCCACGTCGACCTGCTCGTCAACAACGCCATCTACACCGGCCGCGGCGCCCAAGCGCCGGTCCTCGGGCTCTCGCTGGCCGATCTCAACGACGAGCTGGCGATCGACCTGGTGGCCCCCCTCGCCCTGATCACGGCGCTCGTGCCGGGGATGGTCGAGCGGGGCGGCGGCACGGTCATCAACGTGACCTCGGCGGTCGCCTACGTCGACCCCCTGGACATGGGCAGCTACGGCGTCGGCTACGCGGTGGGAAAGGGCGGCCTCTACAAGGTCGCGGGCATCCTGGCCGTCGAGCTCGGCGAACAGGGCCTGCGCGCCTACAACGTGCACCCCGGCTTCATCCTCACCGAGCGCATGCAGCTCCACATGGCCGACGTGGCCGGTCTCGACGCCAGCCAGGCGGCTCCGCCGGAGGTCTGCGGATCGGTCGTGGCATGGCTGGCCGACGATCCCGACCCGGCGCCCACCAACGGGTCGCTCATCGAGTCGCAGGCTCTCTGCGCGGAGCTTGGCCTGGTCGAGGGCTGGCCGTCGTGACGATCAAGGCGGCGGTGGTCGGCACCTCGTTTGGGGCGCGCATCCACCTCCCCGCGCTGCGATCCGCCGGATTCGACGTGGTGGCTCTCGTCGGGAGGGACGCGGCCAAGACGGGCCGCCGGGCGGAGCGCTTCGGCGTGGCGAGCGCCTGCACTTCCCTCGCCGAGGCGCTCGAGGTCGGGGTCGACGCCGTGTCGATCGCCACACCGCCGGCGACGCACGCCCCGCTCGCGGCCGAGGCGCTCGAGGCCGGCTGCCACGTGCTGTGCGAGAAGCCGTTCACCCTCGACGCGCCCCAGGCGGCCGCGCTGGTGGACGCTGCCGCCCGGGCGCGGCGCGTCGGGATGATCGGGCACGAGTTCCGGTGGTCCTACGCCCAGTCGCTCGTCGAGTGGGCACTCCGGGAGGGTCGCATCGGCGAGCCCCGGCTCGTGGTCAGCGTCTCGTTCCTCTCCATGCTGCGCGAGATCACGATGCCCGACTGGTGGTACGACCGCGACGCGGGCGGCGGATGGCTGGGGGCGTCCGGATCGCATCGCGTCGACGCCGTGCGGCAATGGTTCGGCGAGGTCGAGTCGGTGAGCGCGGGGCTGACCTCCCTGAGCGACCCCTCCCTCGGTGTCGACGACGGCTTCGCGATCCGGCTCCGGATGCGCGGTGGTGTCGAGGCGTGCGTCATGCAAAACGCCTCGAGCGTGGGGCCGATGTTCTCCGCCAACCGGGTGATGGGGACGACCGGCACCCTCTGGACCGAGGGCAACGCCGTGCGGCTGGCCGACGAGGAGCATCCCGGGGGGAGGCGCCTCGAGCCCCCCGAGGACTACGAGCTTCCCGACGTCGAGAAGCTGGCCGTCGGGCCGCTGGCGGACATGACCCGCAGCGAGCTGCCCCCCTACATCTGTCTGGCCACCGCCTTCCGCCGGGCGATCGAGGGCGATCCGCCGCTTCCGGGCCCGCGGCCCGCCACCTTCGCCGACGGCTTGGCCTGCATGCGCGTCCTCGAGGCCGCCCGTTGCTCGGCCGCCCGGGACGGGGCATGGATCGTGCCGGAGATACCCGAGGGAGGCGCAGAGGGAGGGGAACGGTGAGCGGTGCAGCCCCCGTCAAGGTGGGCGTGTTGATCGACCACGTCGGACCGGAGAGCCCGATGGTGGGAGAGGTGCGACGGGTGCTCGAGCAGGCGACGGCCGACGGTCGGCTGGACCGGCCGGTCGAGCTGGTGGTCGAGGTGGCCGACGGTCTCCCCCGAGGCACGGCGGCGGCCGTCTCCCAGGCCTTTTTCCGCCTGGTCGACCAGGACGTCGTGGCCATCCTCGGCCCGTCCATCACCGACAACGGGCTGGTGGTGCGCGACCTCGCCGACGACGCCCGGGTGCCGTGCTGCAATTGGACGGGCAGCGATCGCACGCGAAGCGAGTGGATGTTCCATTATCAGATCGGCTCCCTCGAGGAGGAGCCGTTCCTGCTGGCCGATCACCTCGTGGCACGGGGGTGCCGGCGCGTGGTCGTGGTCCAGGACCGCTCCCCCATCGGCACGCGGTACGGGGCCTACCTCGACCGGGCCGTCGAGCGCCGGGGGCTGCGCGTCGACGCCACCTCCTTCGTCTCACCGGTCGCCGACGACCTGTCGGCGACGGTGGAGGAGATCCGCCGGCACGAGGCCGACGGTCTCGTCTACCTCGGTCTCGGGCTGTCGGCCGGGGCGCTCGGCCGCGCCATCGCCGATTCGGGCTGGAAGCCCCCGGCGGTCGCCACCAACTCGGCTCTCATGTTCGGCTGGGCCAACCCCGACTGGACGGCCCTCTGGGACGGCTGGACCTACGTGGATGCGTGGTCGGAACGCAACCCTCGCCTCGAGGCGCTCCTGGACCTCGAGCCGTCGCGCCGCGATCGCTCTCCCCTCATGTTCGCCGCCGGTGACGACTTGGGGCGTCTGCTGACCGAGGCGTTGGCCGGCGCCGAGCTCTTCACCCCGGCGGCCGTCAAGGAGTCCTGGGAGCGGGTCAAGTGCCTGCCGGCCTCCCTCGGCGGCCCGGACACCACGATGAGCTTCGGGCAGTGGGACCGGGCGGCGCTCAAGGGCGAGTTCCTCGTCCTCCGCACGTGGCGGGGCGGCCGATCGCTCCCCGTCGACCGCTGAGACCGGCCTCGTGGTGCCGGTTCGGGAGAATTCGAATCTGTGGTATGACGTCGACGAGGATCCAACATCGGGGCGAGCCGTCGGGCAGCCCACGAAGGGGGTTATCGGATGAGCCTCTCTCTTGAGGACGTGCGCGTGGTCGACGCCGACTCGCACATGACCGAGCAGCACGACCTGTGGGTCAAGCGGGCACCCGCCGCCTACAAGGACAGGGTCCCGCACGTGGAGCAGTTCGAGGGCCAGCCGACGTGGATCATCGACGGCGTCCCCTGTGGACGCGCCGGGGGCGGCGGGGTCATCGACCGCCAGGGCCACAAGTTTGCCTTCAACGAGTCGATGGAGATCTGGAGCATCGACGAGGTCCACCGGGCCGCCTGGGATCCGCAGGAGCGGCTCCGGGTCCTCGACGAGTGCGGGATCCAGGCCCAGGTGCTCTTCCCCAACTCGCTCGGCATCGGCGGCCAGAACCTCCAGCCGATCGAGGACGAGGCCCTGCGCCTGGCGGTCATCGAGATCTACAACGACAGCCGGGCGGAGCTGCAGGCCGAGAGCAACAACCGCTTCCTGCCGATGCCCGTACTGCCTGCGTGGAACGTGGGCGCCTGCGTCCGCGAGGCCGAGCGCATCGCCGGCTTGGGCATGCGCGGCGTGAACATGACGTCGGACCCCCAGGACCTCGGGGCGCCCGACCTGGCGAGCCGAGCGTGGGACCCGCTCTGGGAGGTGTGCGCCGCGCTCCACCTGCCGGTGCACTTCCACATCGGGGCCAGCCTGACGGCCATGAACTTCTTCGGCAAGTACTTCTGGCCCTCCCAGCACGAGTACGTCAAGCCGGCCCTGGGTGGCTCGATGCTGTTCATCAACAACGCCCGCATGGTGGTCAACTCGATCGTCACCGGCATGTTCGACCGTCACCCCGACCTGAAGATGGTCTCGGTGGAGAGCGGGATCGGCTGGATCCCCTTCATCTTGGAGACCGTGGACTACGAGGTGGCGGAGAACGCTCCCGAGCAGCTCAAGGACCTCCAGCGGATGCCCTCCGAGTACTTCGCGGACCACTGGTACGCGACGTTCTGGTTCGAGCAGAACAAGGGGAACCTGCAGGCGCTCGTGGACTCCGTCGGTGAGGACAACATCCTCTTCGAGACCGACTTCCCGCACCCGACCTGCCTGTACCCCAAGCCGCTCGAGACCGTGGCGGCCAAGATGGCGACCCTGCGCGACTCGTCCCGCCGCAAGATCCTCGGGGAGAACGCGGCCAAGCTCTACCGCCTCTGAGGCGCCCCGCCTCCCGAGGGCGGCCTCTCCCGCCGGGCGAGGGCCCGCCTGCTCAGGCGGCCACCCCCATCAGCTGGGCCAGGTTGCCGCCCATGACCTTGGCCTGCTCCTCCTTGGGCAAGAAGGTGAGCTCGTCGACGAAGGTGATGGGGTCGGCCATGCCCTCGGGGTGGGGGTAGTCCGAGCCGAAGAGCACCCGGTCGGTGCCGAGCAGCTCGATCAGGCTCCGGGGGTCCTCCTCGTGGAAGGGGTGGACGTAGATGTTGCGCTTGAACACCTCGACGGGGTTCTCCTCGAAGGCGTTGGGGGTGTGGTGCCAGGCGTACTCCATGTCGTTGACGATGGGGCGCACCCAGTTGCTGCCGTTTTCGACCGGGGCGAAGCGCAGCTTCGGAAAGCGGGTGCACAGGCCGTGGCCGATGAGGGAGGCCACGGTGTCGATGATGGGCCGGCTCTGGTGGCCGATGATGGCCTGGAAGCCCGAGATCCCCTTGAAGGGCAGCATCTCGCCGTCCCTCACGCCCTCCCACTCGTTGGTGTAGCGCTGGTAGCCGCTGTCGCTGGCGTGCATGCCCACCAGGATGCCGGCCTCTTGCACCCGCTCCCAGAAGGGGTCGAACTCGGGCAGGGCCGGCGAGCGGGGCCCGAGGTAGCCCCACACGGGGGCCGGGCGGACCAAGATGATGCGGGCCCCGTGGTCGAGGACGTAGTCCAGCTCCTTTTGGGCCTGGTCCAAGATGCCCAGGTTGATGACCGGGGTGGGGAAGATCCTCCCCTCGTAGTTGAAGCTCCAGTGCTCGACCATCCACTCGTTCAGGGCGTGGATGACGGCGTGGACCGCCGGGGGGTCGTCGTGGATGCGCTCTTCCAAGAGGCTGGCCAAGGTGGGCCACATGAGGGCCCGGTCGATGCCCAGCTCGTCCATCAGCTTGATCCGGGCGTCGGGGTCCTTGAAGCCGGGCAGGGCCCGGACCCCGCGGCCCAGGATCTCCCGGCGGGACTTGCCCTCGGGGTTGCCGTGCTTGAAGAACTCCTCCTGGGCGCCGGGGGCGGCCACCACCTCGAAGGTGGGGTTGGGGATGTAGTCGCTGATCCTGTTCTTGACCGCGATCTTGGTCCGGCCCTTGACCTCCACGTACTTGATCAGCCCCTCGTACTCCTGGGGCAGGTACTTGGTGAAGGCCTCGGTGGTCTCGTACATGTGGTTGTCGGCGTCGAACACCGGGAAATCGAGCACTCTCGACGGCATGCCTGGCCCCTCCTTGTTGATCGCCCCCGCGTCGTCCTCGAACCGCTGGACGCTGGTCGGCGCACCGCTCCGTTGTCTACCTCCCGATGGTACCAGCGCCCCGTCCCGTCCCGAAAGCGGGCGTTTTCGCTCCCGCTCGAGCCGGCACCGAGGCGTCGCCGCCGGCCCCCTCCAGCAGCGCATCCAGGTGGTCGAGAGCGCGACGGATGGCCGGCTCGTAGCCCTCGGCCTCGATGGCGCCACCCAGGATCTCGAGCTCGAAGGGGCCGTCGAACCCGCCTTCGAGGGCGGCGCCGATCAGGCCGCGGAGATCGACGTGGCCGTCTCCAGGAACCAGCCGCTCGAGCACCGGGGCGTCGAGGGCCAGGTCGGCCACCTGGAGCGCGGCGCAGCGGGGCGCCGCGGCACCGTAGAGCTCGAGGACGCCCGGCTCCCACCACCCGTGGGCCGTATCGAGCACCAGCCACAGCCCGAGGTCCGAGGCGAGCGTCACTGCGTCGCGCACCGTGTGGACGAAGGCGATGTGCGCGAACTGGGGACGGGTCGGCTCGAGGGCCAGGCGCACTCCCCGCTTGGCGGCCTCCCGGGCCACGGGCTCGATGGCGGCGGCAAAGCGCTCGGCGGACTGCTCGAACCGCAGCCCGGCGCCCCGCCCGCCCGTCGTCTGCACCGTGGAGGCCCCGAGCCGCTCCGCCGTCTCGACTGCGACGGCCAGGGTCTCACGGGGCGCCGCCCACGTGGAGGGGTCGGAGAGGTCGAAGGCCACCGCCGGGATGATGCCGTCGACGACCAGTCCCCGGCCGGCGATCTGGTCGGCGATCTCCGAGACGGCGCGCTCGAGACCGTGCGCCAGGAGCTTGGGCAGCGCCAGCGTCACCCGGAGGACGCCGAGCGACTCGTAGAGGGCGAGGTCGTCGGGGAGCGGGCAGTTCCGGCTGGAGTAGGCGTTGACCGACAGGCGTACGTCCCACCGGGCAGGTGGTCCGCTCGGCGGCTCGCCCCCCGACCCGCTCAACGACGGAGGAGGGGCCGGATCCTCTCGGCCAGGGCGACGCAATGGCCGACCGGATCCTCGAGGGGCAGCTTGAGGTCCGGGAGGTCGAAGTACTCCACGCTGAACAGCCCGAGGTAGCCGAGCTCGTCGAAGCCCCGCAGGACCGACGCGAAGTCCACGTCCCCGGTCTCGTCGGGATGGAGCTGTGGCGCGCCGGGACGCGCCTGGCGCAGCTGGACGTGGCCCGCCAGATCGGCCACTTCGAGAGGGTCGTAGCCGCAGCACACCGCCCATCCGGTGTCGAGCGTGATCCGCAGACCCGGGACCTCCTCGCACATGGCCCGCACGGCCTCCGCGCTGTCGAGCAGCGAGCTCGGCCCGGGCTCGACCCGGATCCCCGGCACGCTGCGGAGGAACGCCACCCCCTCCTCCCAGGTGCACCGGCGGGGCGGGCGGACCGTGCACCCCGACTGCGGCTTCGAGCCGATGCGGTCCCCGACCGGCACGGCGAGGGCGCCGGGCCCGTCGTCGGGCAGCCGGTCGAGGCCGATGTCGAGGTGGTCGAACCCGAGCTCGCCCGCCCTCCGGGCCGCCTCCGGGTACGTGCACGACGTCCCAAAGGCGACGCTCACGATCCCGAGCGGGCGGGCGGGGTGCATGGCGGCGGTCACGGCGCCTCCTCGCGACCGTCCGTGGCCCACTCCACGAGGATCCGGCGCTGCACCTGGCGCGTGGCGCCGGTGCGCGGGAGCTCGTCGACCATCACGAGGCGGCGCGGGTGTTTGAAGCTCGCCAACCGGCCCTCGCAGTGGCTGCGCAGGTCCTCGAGCCCGAGGCGCACCTGCGGCCGGGCGACCACGAAGGCCGTCACCACCTCGCCCCAGTCGTCGTCGGGGACGCCGACGACGGCGGCGTCCACCACGCCCGGCAGCTGCATGAGCACGGCATCCACCTCGACGGGGGCCACGGTCTCGCCCCCGGTCCGGATGACCTCCTTGGCCCGGCCGACGATGCGGTAGTAGCCCTCGTCGTCGCGCTCCGCCAGGTCCCCGGTGTGGAACCACCCGCCCGCCAGGGCGGCGGCGGTCGCCTCGGCGTCGCGGAAGTACCCGTTCATGAGGACCGGGTTTCGGACGAGGAGCTCGCCGTCGTCCGCCAGGCGCACGGTGCAGCCGGACGCCGCCGGACCGACGGATCCCGGCTTGCGGTGGACGTCCTGCGGCCACAGCCGGCAGACGCTGCCGGCCTCGGTCGATCCGTAGGTGATCGACGTCTGACTGCCGGGGAAGGCCTCGGAGATGGCGCGCAGCAGCTCCGGGGTGGTCGCGGAGGTGCCGGTGTCGCAACAGACGAGCGAGGAGAGATCGTAGGCGGAGCGGTCGGTCTCGAGGATGCGTCGCCAGACCGCCGGTATGGCGTAGAGGCGGACGGCGCGGCGCTCGTGTACCGCCCCGAGGAGCGCCTCGGCGTCGGGTCGGTCGACGAACACCACCTCGTCGGCCGAGGCCCAGGCGTTCATGGGCCCGTACCAGCCGGCCATGTGGAACTGGGGGAACATGCACACGACCGGCCCCGTGGGCCACGCGGTGGCGTCGCCCATCACCCGCAAGCGGGAAGCGCGGTGGGAGAGCTCCACGCCCTTCGGCCGACCCGACGAGCCCGACGTGAAGAACACGACGTGGGGGTCGCGCTCGTCGACGTCCGGTGAGTCGGCACCCGTCACGACTCGCTCGGCACGAAGCGCGCCGAGCGCGACCTGGCCACGGTGAGACTCGTCGGTCACGACCAGCTCCGGGTCGGAGCGGGCCAAGACCTGCTCGGCCTCCTCGGGCGTCGCCCTCGGGTTGACCGGCACGCACACGGCACCCAATCGGGCCAGCGCGAACCACAACGGGATCACGTCGAGGGTCGTATCCCCCCACCACGCCACGCGGTCGCCCCGCCGGATGCGGCGCGCCGCCAGCGTGCGGGTCAGCTGCCGGCAGGCGTCCTCCAGCTCGGAATAGGTGACGGTCTTGCCTCGGAGACTGGCGGCGACTCGACCGGGGGCCCGCTGCGCCGACACGGCGAGGAGGTCACCCAGGAGGAGCTGCCGCACCGGCTCCCTCCTCTTCGTCGCCGTGGCCGCCGACGTGGGTCCCCACATCTTCGGCCGAGTCTCGGGCCACGTCCTTCAAGACGCCGATCTGGTGAACCGCCGCCAGCTTGTCGTCGAGGTACTCGGGCGCCTCGCCGGTCTCGATGAACCACCCGGTCGGGCACATGGTCAGGATCTCGACGAAGGTGAGCCCGGCGCCCGCCGCCTGCAACTCGAGGGCGCGCCGCAGCATCCGTCGCGTCCGAGCCACGTTGCCCGCCGAGTTGACCGCCCCCCGGGCCACGTAGTCGACGCCGTCGAGCTGGGCCAGGAGGTTGGAGATCAGGATCGGGTAGCCGTGGCGACCCGGCTGGCGACCCTCGAGGGTGTTCTTGGTGCGCTGGCCCAGCACGGTCGTCGCCGTCATGTGGCCGCCGGTCTCACCAAAGACCCCGTTGTTCAGGAGGACGCACGTGATCGACTCGCCTCGTGCTCCTGCGTGGAGCACCTCCTGGAGCCCCTCGTTGACCATGTCCCCATCGCCCTGGATGGTGAGGACGATCGTGCCCGGCTTGGTCCTCTTGACGCCGGTGGCGAGCGAAGGTGCCCGACCGTGCAGCGCCTGGAGGGACTCGATGTCGAAGTTGGACGAGAAGGCCGTGTAGCACCCGATGCCGAAGACGGCGATGGCGCGCTGGACGAAGCCCAGCTCCTCGATCAGCTCCACCACGCTGCGCATGGCGATGGGCTCGCCGCATCCCGGGCAGAGCGAGTGCTCGCCGTGGACGATGAGGGAGGGCTTGAAGTCGTCGACCACCCTTCCGGGTGGCTGTCCGGCGAGGGCGATGGTCCGGGTGCTCATACTCGCTCCCTGGTGGCGTCGAGTGCGGTGGCGTCGAGTGCGGTGGTACCGAGTGCAGTGGCGTCGAGGACCCTGGCGATCCGCTCCCCGAGCCGGTCGACGTCGAGATCCGGGGCGATGCCGAAGCCCGAGCTGTCGAAGCTCATCCCGCCGATGAACTCCACGGGGCATCGACCGAGCACCGACAGGCGGACGTCCTCGACCATCTGCCCGGTGTTGAGCTCGTAGACGGCGACCGCCCGCGCCCCGCGGCGGCCTCGGCGATGGCCGAGCGGGGAAAGGGCCACAGCGTGATGGGCCGCGCGAACCCCACGGGCAGCCCGGCGTCGCGCAGCTGCTCGACGGCGAAGCGGACGTAGCTGCCGGGCGTCCCGTAGGCGACGACCACGAGCTCGGAGTCCTCCAGCCACGCCGTCTCGACGAGTGGCTCGACCCCTTGGCCCATCGCCCGGACGTGCTCCGCGATCGTGGCCAGGTGGGTGCCGTGGTCCACGTACCCGGGCGCCCCGCGCTTGTTGCTGCCCAGAGGGGAGATGAGCTTGGCCGATCCGCTGCCGCCGCTCATGCCGTCCAGGCTCCACGGCTTCTCCTCCGGCGGGGGGAAGCGAGCCGGCTCCACCTCGACCGCCTCGAGCACGTGGGCGAGAAAGTAGTCGCCCAGGAACATCACCGGGTTTCGCCACCGGTCGGCCAGGTGGAAGGCCAGCTGGACCAGCTCGACGGCCTCGGTGACGTCGGCCGGCGCGAGCACGATGTGCCGGTAGTCACCGTGCCCCCCACCCCTGGTGGCCTGGAAGTAGTCGCCCTGACCGCGCGCCATGTTGAGCACCACGAGGGGCAGGCGAGCATGGCAGATCTCCGACAGCGACTCCTGCATCAGGGAGAGGCCCTGGCCGACCGAGCCCGTCGCGGCCCGGGTGCCCGTCGCTGCCGCGCCCCACGCCATCCCCACTGCTTCGAGCTCGCTCTCGGCATTGATGCACGTGCCCCCCGCCTCGGGGAGCAGGCGCGCCATGTGCTCGAGGACCTCCGTAAACGGCGTCATGGGGTAGCCCGAGAAGAACCGGCACCCCGCAGCGACCATCGCCTCGGCGATGGCCTCGGAGCCCTCCATCAGCCGGCGCGTCACCGGTCGGTCCCGGGATGACGGGCGGAGGGCACGGGCCCGGGCGCGACCTCGACGGGCTCGTCGAACTTCCACACCTGAAACACGAAGTCCGGGCAGATCTGCGCGCAGGCACGGCACGCGGTGCAGCCGGCCCGGAGCTCGGGATACCGGTAGCCGCGCTCGTTGCGCCGGTCGGTGGTCATCTCGAGCACCCCCGGCTTGCAGGCGTCGATGCACAGGTCGCAGCCCTTGCAGGCCTCGACGTCGATCAGCACCGTGCCGCGGGTGAGCACCCCGCCGGGACGGGCCACCCGGTCCCTCGCGCGTTCGGTCACGGCGCGCCCGTCCCCACCGGCGTCTCGGCCCACGCCGCGACGAGGCGGTCCGGCACGAGGCCGTGGCCCTCGGCGACCGCGGCGGCATTGGCGGCTGCATGAGCGGATCGGTAGCTCGGCAACACCTTGCCGGTCGCCTCCTCGAGGGCGGCCAGCCCGACCAGCCCCGTGGCCGCGGCAAATGCCCCGATCGCCACCATCGAGGCGGCCGCCGGGGTGCCCATCTCGGTGGCGCGACGAGTGGCCGGCACCTCGAGCACCGCGCAGTCCTCGAGGACGACGGGTTCCCGGAAGACGCTCGAGTCGACGAGGACGAACCCGCCACGGCGCAGGCGATCGCGGACCGGCGGCCAGTACTCGTGATGCATCGCCAGGGCCGACCAGCTGCGGGACACCGTGGGCGGCGACGAGATGCGCCGATCGCTCACGACGACCGTGGCCTCGGTGTTGCCACCGCGCATCATCCCGCCGTAACTACCGAAGACGCGAACCTCACGACCCTCGTCCATTGCCGCCACCGCCAGGGTCCGGGCTGCCAGCTGGATTCCCTGCCCGCCGATCCCGGTCAGCAGGACCTCGCGTTCCACGCCACATCCCCCAGTCCCGGATCCTCCCGTCCCGAGGAACCTCGACCATGGACGATAGCACCGGTCCCCAGGTGGGGAAACGGGTGTTCTCGGGAACAAGTTCTAGAGTGGAGGCGATGGGAATGGAGCTCACCCGGGTGGAGCCCTTGGATGCGGAAACCGCGGACGAGGTGGAGCAGCTGATCTCCGCGACCTTCGCGGTCACGGCCCGCGCCGCCAACATCGAACCCTCCGTCCGCGAGATCCTCCAGCAGGCCGGGCTCTCGACCAAGGCCTTTTACCGGCACTTCCGTTCCAAGGACGAGCTCCTGCTCGTGGCCCTGGAGCAGGGGTCGCGGCGGATCGCGGAGTACCTGCAGCACCGGATGGCGGCCCAGCCCGAGCCGATGGCGCGCATCGGGGCCTGGATCGAGGGACTCGTGCGCCAGGCGATGGATCCCGAGGCGGCGCGCAAGACCCTGCCGTGGAGCCTCGGCTTCGGGAGGCTTGCGCTGCTCTTCCCCGAGGAGTTCAAGCGGACCCAGGCCCTGCTCATCTCGCCCCTCGAGCGCCAGATCCGGCTGGCCACCAAGAGCGGTGCGCTTCACAGCCCGGACCCGGCGCGCGACGCGTGGGTGATCTTCGGCTACACGGTAGACACCACCCGCTACCACCTGATCCAGGACACCACGCCGAGCGCGGCCACGCTCCAGCACCTCATCGACTTCGCCAGCCGGGCGCTCGGGGCGGAGCCGCCGTCGGGAGCCGGGTAGGCGCTGGGCGCTGTGTCATCGGGGTCGGGGTCAACGGGGTCGGGGGCATCGGGGTCATCGGGGTTGGGCCGGCTCGATCTGTCGGGGAGGGCCGTGCTGGTGACGGGCGGGGCCTCGGGCATGGGCGAGGCGTCCGCCCGCCTGCTCGCCGAGCGCGGCGCCCAGGTGCTGGTCGCGGACCGCAACGGCGAGGGCGCGACCCAGGTGGCCAAGGACATCGGGCCGGCGGCGCGGCCCTTCGCCGTCGACGTGAGCGAACCGCAGCAATGCCAGGCCATGGTGGACGATGCGCTCGGCGCCTTCGGGCGGCTGGACGCCGCCGTCAACTGCGCCGGGGTGGCGGACGGCGGCGGCACCGCCACCGCCGACACCACGATCGAGACCTGGCGGCGGATCCTCTCGGTCAACCTCGACGGCGTCTTCTACTGCATGCGGTCGGAGATCCCGCCGATGCTTTCCGGCGGTGGAGGCTCGATCGTCAACATCGGCTCCATCATGTCGATGGCCGGCCTGGCCATCGCCGCCGCCTACACGGCCTCCAAGCATGGCGTCCTCGGGCTGACTCGCACGGCCGCCCTCGAGTACGGCGACCGGGGGATCCGGGTCAACGCGATCGGGCCGGGCAACATGGACACCCCGATGAGCCAGCGGGCCTTCGAGGTCACCGAGGTTCGGGAGGCCATGCTCTCGCTGCAGGCCATGCACCGCCTCGGTGAGGCCTGGGAGGTGGCCGAGATGGTGGCGTTCCTGGTCTCCGACGCGGCCAGCTTCTGCACCGGCGCCTGGTTCGGCGTCGACGGCGGCTACACCGCCCGCTGACGCTCGAACAACGTCCGGGCCCGCCCTACCCCAGGGGCCTGCGCCAGCCCGGGGAGCACGAGGTGGCGCCGCGAGCGACGCTCGAGCCGATGTAGTTGCGCTGCGCCTCGACCGTCCCCGCGCCGATGCACAGGCCCCGGATGTCCCGGTAGGCCCGCTCGAGGGGGTACTCCCGGCTGTAGCCGTACCCACCATGGATCTGGATCGCCTCGTCGCAGACGAGTTTCGCCGCCAGGTTGGCCGCGGTCTTGGCCATGGCCGTCTCGAGGGCGGGCGGCGTCCCGCCAGGACCCGCGAGCCGGACCGCCCTCGCCAGCAGGAGGCGGGCCCCCTCCAGGCCGGTGGCCATGTCGGCCAGCTTCCACTGCAGACCTTGCAGCGCGGCAATCGGCTTTCCCCCGACGACGCGCTCGTTCATGTAGCGCACGGCGTGCTCGAGCGCACCCTGCGCAGCCCCGATGCACATCGCGGCGTTGCCGCAGCGCTCGTGGTTGAGGTGGGCGAGCAGCACCTTGAAGGCCTCCGTCGTCGCGGGGTCGCCCGCCACGAGCACCTCGTCGGCGGTGACGCGCACGCCGTCAAAGGCGAGCTCGGCCTCCGTGGCGGCGTGGATCCCCATACCCCGGTGGCGACCGGTGACGGACACGCCGTCCAGGTCCGTGGGCACGACCACTGCGCCGATACCCTTGGCCGCCTCCCCGCCCGGCCAGCGGCACCAGACGAGCACGCCGTCGGCGACGTCGCCGAGGGTCGAGTAGTTCTTGTACCCGTTGAGCCGGAAGCGTCCCGGCCCGTCCTCGGTGAGCGCAGCGCGCATGTTCTGCACGGCCGAGCCCGCGTCGGGCTCGGTGATCCCGATGCTCACGATGGCGGCGCCGTCGGCGACCTCGGGCAGCCAGCGGTCCTTGAGCGCGGGGCTCCCGAGGTGCTCGATCCCGCGGGCCGGGCCGTTGTACGCGAGCTGGCAGCAGATGGCGGTGGACACGTCGTAGCGGGCTATCTCCTCCAGCACGATGGCCGCCTCGACGTCGCCAAACCCGAGACCGCCCCACTGTTCGCCGATCGTCACCCGGAACAGGTCGGCGTCGGCGAGCGCCTTGATCGCCTCGCGGGGGACCTCACCGGTCTCGTCGCCGTGGGCGGCACGCGGTCCGACCTCGCGCTCGGCGAGGTCCCGCGCCAGCTGGCGGAGGGCCGACTGGTCCTCGGTCTCGGCCATCGGATCGACACCGAGCGCGTCGACCATCAGCACGACCCCCGGGCAAGGGCGAGACGGCCGAGCAGCCGGCGAGCCGGCCGGCGGAGAGCGATCGGGAGGCGGGGCGTCAGGAGGACAGCTCCGACCCGACGATGCTGACGAAGCTCACGCACTCGCCCGGACCGCCGCCCAGGTTGTGGGTCAGGCCGAGCGTGCGACCCCCCTCGGTGACGCTCCTGATCTGGCGCTCCGCCGGGGCCTGCCGGCGCAGCTGCAGCCAGCACTCGAACATCATCCGCAGGCCCGAGGCGCCGATCGGGTGGCCAAAGCTCTTGAGGCCACCGTCGGGGTTGACCGGCAACTCGCCCTCGAGGTCGAAGGTCCCGGCCAGCACTTCCTTCCACGCCGTGCCTCGCTCGGCGAACCCGAGGTCCTCCATGAGCACCAGCTCGGTCGGCGTGAAGCAGTCGTGCACCTCGGCCATCGCCAGCTGCTCCCGCGCGTTGGTGACCCCGGCCTGGCGGTAGGCGTCCTGTGCCGAGCGCACGACCTCCTCGAAGCTCGTGTAGTCGTAGTCGGGGTCGATGGGACCGGCGGCCGGCCCGGCGACGAAGCTGAGGCCCTTCACGTACAGCGGGGCGTCGGTGTAGCGGTGGGCGTCCTCCACGCGGCAGATGATGGCGGCCGCAGACCCGTCGGCCACGCCGCTGCAGTCGAACACCCCCAGCTGGCCGGCCACGATCGGGGACTTGGAGATGGTCTCGAGCGGCACCTCCTTGCGGAACTGCGCCCGGGGGTTGAGGGCACCGTTGTGGTGGTTCTTCCACGCGATGCGGGTCATGACCTCCTTCATCTCCTCGGGGTCCACGCCGTACTTGTGGCCGTAGGAGGGCGCGAGGAAGGAGAAGGTGGCCGGAGCCGTGAGCGAGCCGCCGGTGCCATCGCCCACGGAGTGCACGCCGGTCAGGCCCGAGTAGCCGCTGTCCTTCAGCTTCTCGACACCGATCGCCATGACCAGGTCGTAGGCGCCCGAGGCCACCGCGTAGCAGGCGTTGCGCAGGGCCTCGGAGCCGGTTGCGCAGAAGTTCTCGACGCGCGTCACCGGCCGGTAGTCGAGCTTGAGGGGCCGGGACAGCGTGAGCCCGGCGCTGCCCGAGCCCATGGTCCCGAGCCAGAAGGAGTCGATGTCGTCGAGCTTGACGCCGGCCGAGGCGATGGCGTCCTTGGTGGCGTCGGTGAGCAGGTCGTCCGTGCCCTTGTCCCAGCGCTCGCCAAACTGGGTACAGCCCATGCCGACGATCGCCACCCGGTCGCGGATGCCGTTACTGGCCATGTGACTCTCCTTCTCTTGTCGGGCCTCCCTGTATCGGGCGGGCCTTCCAGAAGTAGTTGTGGATGCCCTCCGCCTCGTAAAAGCGCCGGAAGGTCATCTCGACGCGATCGCCCATCCCGATGGCGTCGGGGTCGCAGTCCGTCAGCTCGCAGCGGTACCGGCCGCCGCCGTCGAAGTCGACGACGACCGCCACGGTCGGCGGAGACAGGCTGAAGGCCAGGTGGTCGACGGTAAAGGTGGCGACGGTCCCCTCGACGTCGGCGAGGCGCTCCGGTTCCATCTGGTCCACCGCCTTGCAGCGCAGGCACACCCGGGTCGGCGGCAGGTGGCGAAACCCGCAGGCCAGGCAGCGGCTGGCGTTGAAGCCGTACTTCCAAAGCTCCCGTCGCAGCATCGCCGGGGCGTCCGGGCGCATCGGGTTCGGCCGCCGCGGGGGCTCGCGGCGCATCTGGCCCCGCCAGGTGAGGAAGGACGTGTACGAGAGATCGGTCCGGCCCGATGCCAGCTGCTCCTGGACGCTCGGCGCGTGAGCCTGGCGGCGGGCCTCCTGCGCCGCGGGCAGCGCATCGGTCGTACGCCACACGAGGGCGTCCGCGCCGTCGGCGAGCTGGAGCGTGACGATCACCTGCCCCGGGGTGGCCCGCTCGAGCACGTCGGCCAGGCCCACGCCGAGGTCGGCGGCACCGAGGTTGCCGGCGGTCGCGCTGTGGTCCAGGGCCAGCGCGGACTGGGCGGCGCCGAGCGAGGGGGTGACGACGCGTACCGCCCGGGCCTGCAGGCCGGTGACGATCAGGTGGTCCACCGCGTCTGCGGTGATCCCGGCCTCCTTGAGCGCGTCGGCGAAGGCGGCCTGGGCCAGCGGCACGTAGGCCTGCTCCCCAAACCGCTCCTCCCACAGGTGCGAATGGGCCTCGCCGGGGACGCGCCAGCGGTCGAGGAACTCCTCGGTGGCGGCCGCCCGGCCGATCAGCTCGAGCACGGCGCCGTCGGGAACGCACGTGAAGGCCACCGCACCGTCGCCGCTCTGGCGCTCGTCCCCACCGCCGGCGAGACCGGTGCGCAGCTCGGAGAGCACGACCAGGGCCGGGCGTCGCGCGGCCGCATCGAGGGCCGCCACCAGCGCGCCGATCGACGAGCGCACCGACCCGACCAGGTCGTAGGCGGCGGCCCGCTGGGGTAGGCCGAGGGCCGCGTGGATGGTCGTGGCGTTGGTCTTGTCCTGGTAAGAGGGGTCGGTCGTCGAGAAGAAGAGCTCGTCGGGAGCCGCCGGAGCGACGGCCAGGGCACGGCGGGCGGCCTCCACCCCCATGGTCGTCGTGTCCTCGTCGAACGAGGCGACGGTCCTCGTGCCCCGCCCGGCCGGCGATCCCAGCGCCTGCCCGATCGTCTTGCGGTCCAGCCGCCAAAAGGGCAGGTAAACCCCCCAAGATCCGATGCCCGACGTCATCCGCTCCCCAATCCCGGCAGCCCAGAACCGCCGTTTTCTGTGGTCATGATACCGAGAACCCGAAGAATCAGAACTTGGAGCGCTCGCCGGTCGCCGGCCTCTGGCCCTCCGGGAACGACCGGATCATGTTGTCCTGCACGAACGACGCCACAATGCGGCCGTCCTCGTCGAAGACGTGGGCCCGGCCGTAGGAGCGCCCACGCCCCGCGTACGGGCTCTCGTGCGCCAGCAGGTACCAGCGAGCCGCGTCGATGGGCTCGTGGAAGGTCAGGGTGTGGCCGAGCACGCTGGTCGAGATCGACACGTGCGACATCGACTGCCCGATGCCCTCGTGCGGACGCATGGCAGTGCCGATGAGGAAGCCGTCCGTGGCGTACGCCAGCAGCGCCTGGCCCTTCGCTCCCGTCGCCTCCGCCCCCGGGAAGCGGCTCCACACGAAGAGCTCGGGGGGGCCGACGGCGTCGGGGTCGCTCAGGCTCACGCCGTCGACCACCCGCACCTCCCAAAAGTCCCCCTCGCCGGCGGAGGCCACGGCCCGCTCCGGCGGTCCGACGTCGGGAGCATCGGCGCCATGGCGGATCAGGTCGGGCTCGACCGTGCTCAGCAAGACGATCGAGCGGGTGCAGAGACGATCGCCCTGCCGGATCGTGACCGCGGTGCTGCCGAGCGCGCGCCCGGTGTGCATGACGTCGAGCTCGATGTCGAGCGGCTGGTCTAGGGCGCCCCCGCGGGCAAACACCGTGTGCACCGTCTTGACCTCCTTGGTCGGGTCGACGGTCGCCGCGGCCATGATCGTCTGGGCAAGGAGCTGACCGCCGAAGACGACCCCGCCGGGCGCGCTCCCGAAGTTCTGCGCACGGAAACGCCCCTCGCCCACGGGCTCCAGCTCCAACACGTCCAGCAGCTCGGACAGCTCGCTCATTTCCCCTCCCTCGGGCCCGCACCGGCGGTGGCTCGACCGCAAGGGCCGGGCCGGTGCGGCTGCGATCTTCGCACAGGGCCCGCGACCCGCGTGCCCGCCAGTCAGTACTCTTGGGCCGCCGCGGGGTGGTCGCGGCGGGGGTCGGGCCAGTCGTCGTTGGGGGTGATGCGTGAAGGCCGTCGGCAGGAACAGCCGCTTCGGAGCCGCTGGGACTCCGCACGTCGCGATCGTCGGAGGTGGGTTTGGCGGGATCGGCCTCGGCGTAAAGCTCAAGAGGGCGGGGGTCCACACCTTCACGATCTTCGAGAAGTCCGAGCGGCCCGGCGGGACGTGGTGGGACAACCAGTACCCGGGGGCCGAGGTCGACGTGTGGTCGCACCTCTACTCCTACTCTTTCAAGGGCTACGACTGGTCCCGCACGCACGCCCGGCAGGCCGAGCTGCACCGGTACCTGGAGGAGGTCGTCGACGACTACGGCCTGCGGCCGCACTTCCGCTTCTCCACCACCGTCGACGAGGCCGTGTGGGACGAGGACCGCCACGTGTACACCTTGCGGCTACGCAACGGCGAGGAGCTGACCGCGAACGTGGTCGTGAGTGCCCTCGGGCTGCTCAACTACCCCCGGTACCCCGAGTGGCCGGGGCTCGAGGACTTCGAGGGTCCCAAGTTCCACACGTTCCGCTGGGAGCACCAGCACGACCTGCGCGACAAGCGGGTGGCGGTGGTCGGCACGGGGTCGACCGCCACCCAGGTGATCCCGGAGATCGCCGAGGAGGTGGGGCACGTCTACCTCTTCCAGCGCGAACCCGGCTGGGTCGTCCCCAAGGGCGACCGGGACTTCACGCCGGAGGAGCGCGCCCAGCTCCGCAACCCGATCCAGCGCCGCGTCGGGCGGTGGCGGATGGCCTACATGCTCGAGCGGAACCAGTTCGGAGGGGCCATCCACCGCCCCGGGACCAAGATCAACGCCCTGAGGGAACGTCAGTGCCGCGACTTCATCGACCGGGTGTTCGCCGAGCGCCCAGACCTGCGAGAGGCGGTGACCCCGAAGTACCCCTACCCCGGGAAGCGGCCCATCCTGAACTCGACGTTCTACCCCGCCCTCCTCCGCGACAACGTCGAGCTCGTCCCCCAGGCCGTGGCGTCGGTGACCAAGCGGGGGATCGTCGACGCGACGGGCGTCGAGCGCGAGGTCGACGTGCTCGTGATGGCGACGGGGTTCCAACCCGCCAACTACCTCGCCAGCCTCGAGGTCGTCGGTCGCGGGGGCCGGACGATCCACGAGTTTTGGGCCGGCGAGCCGCAGGCCTTCCTCGGGATCACGGTGCCGGAGTTCCCCAACTTCTACATGCTCTACGGCCCCAACACGAACGGCGGCGAGATCATCTCGTGCCTCGAGCGCCAGGCCGAGCACGTGGTGCACGCGGTGCGGCGGATGGTCCGTGAGGGATGCACGGCGCTCGAGGTCCGTCCGCAGTACTACGAGCGCTACAACCGCTGGCTGCAGCGCAAGATGGACGGCACGGCCTGGGTGGTGAGCAACAACTACTACAAGTCGGCGTCCGGGCGGATCGTGACCCAGTGGCCCTACGGGGCGCTCGTCTACGGCGTGATGGCCAAGGTGCTCGGGCCCCCCTCGGAGACCGGCCGCGTGGCGATGCGCCGGCCCGCGCCCGAGCCGGTCCCGATCGGCTGACGACCGGGGGCCGGGCGACGGACGTGATGGCTGGCGCGACGTGAGCCCGTCCCCCGAGCGCTTCGAGATCGCCGTGCCCGATGCGGTCCTCGACGACCTCGACCGCCGCCTCGCCGCGACCCGCTGGCCCGACGACCCGGGCAACGAGGACTGGCGCTACGGCACCAATCGTGGCTGGCTCGAGGACCTCGTCCGCTACTGGCGCGACGGCTACGACTGGCGCGCGCAGGAGGCGGCCATGAACCGCTACGACCACTACCGCGTGGTGCTCGACGGCGTGCCGCTCCACTACCTGCACCGACCGGGCGCCGGCCCCGACCCCTTGCCGCTCGTGCTCACCCACGGCTGGCCGTGGACCTTCTGGGACTTCGCCGAGACCATCGACGCGTTGGCGGACCCGGCTTCGTGCGGGGCCGATCCCGCCGACGCGTTCGACGTGGTGGTCCCGTCGCTGCCCGGGTACGCCTTCTCCACGCCGCTCGAGCGAACCGGGGTCACGGTGCGATCCACGGCGGCCCTCTGGGTGCGGCTGATGTCCGAGGTGCTCGGCCACGAGCGGTTCGGGGCGCACGGGGGGGACTGGGGGGCCAGCGTCTCGGCCCAGCTGGGCCACGAGTTCCCCGAGCGCATGATCGGGGTGCACCTGAGCCTGCCGGTGCTCCTGCGTGCCTCGTACTACTCGGGCCTCGAGGCGGGCGACTACGGGCCCGGGGAGGAGGGCTGGTTCGAGAAGATGCAGCAACGGATGGCGTCGGCCGCGAGCCACGTGGCAGTCCAGTCCCAGGATCCCCAGACGCTGGCCTACGCCCTCAACGACTCGCCGGTCGGGCTGGCCTCGTGGCTGCTCGAGCGGCGCCGCCTGTGGAGCGACCACCAGGGCGACGTCTACGACGCGCTGTCGAGGGACATGCTGCTGACCAGCGTCATGCTCTACTGGGTCACGGGCTCCATCGGCTCCACCATGCGCTACTACTGGGAGAACTGGCGCCAGGGCACCCGTCTCGTCCACGACCGGACCCCCGCCATCGAGGCCCCGACGGCCATCGCGGTGTTCCCGAACGACCTCGTGTTCGTACCCCGCAGCCTCGCGGAGCGCCACACCAACCTGGCGCGCTGGACGATCATGCCGAGGGGCGGACACTTCGCCGCGGCGGAGGAGCCGGACCTCTTGGTCGAGGACATCCGGAGCTTCTTTCGGCCCTTGCGCGAACCGTCGCCCGGGCCGTCACGCGAACCGTCGGCTGCACCGTCACGCGAACCGTCGCCCGGGCCGACGGCTGCCCCGTCGAGCGGAGCGGTCAGCCCGACGCCGTGACGGCCCTGCGGAGCTCGACCGAGGCGGAGCCGATCCAGTCGTCGGGAGCGCGGGTGGCGAGGGCACCGGGGGAGACGCCGTAGACGCGTTGCGCGTTGTGGCTGAGGATCTTGTCCTTCGTCTCCCGGGTGAGTGGCGGGTAACCGAAGCGCTCCTGGAACGACTCCGGGATCACGAAGGCCCGGAACGCGTCGATGAGCGGCTGCGGCGAGCCGTACCACACCGAATCGGTGCCCCACACGATGCGGTCGGGGCCGAGCGAGGAGAGGAGCTTGCCGAGCACGTGGGCCGCCTCGGCCGGGCGGCGCAGCATCAGGTACCAGGTGCTCCCGAGCTCCGCGTAGACGTTGCCCTCCGGCCCGATGCCCGCGGCGCGCACGCTCTCCAACAGGCGGTCGACGCCCCCGCCCGGGTTCCCCGGCTCGTAGGGACCCTCCTGGCCATCCGGGTCCCGCTCGTAGCCCGAGTGGTACACGACGAAGTCGATCTCGGGAAAAGCCCGCGCCGCCGGGCCGATGTCGCGGGGCGACGCGGCCGCCACCGAGGCGCCGGGGACCGGACCGCCCAGTCCCTTGTGGGTCGCCACCACCCTCGGCCCGAGCTCGGCCACCCGCTCGAGGAAGGGCATGCCGACCTCCTCGTCGTCGAGAAACCAGCCGCCCGTCGGGGAGGCGGAGGTCGGCGGGCCGTAGAGCGTGTACACCTTCCACCCCGACGGGTCGAGCCGGCGGCGCCACTCCCCCATCTGGTCGAGCTCGGCCTCGCCCAGGTTCGGGTGGACGATGGTGTGGGTGAGCACGCGCCCGCTCCCCGCGTAGCGATCGACCACCTCCCGTGCTGCGCCGATCTGGGGATTGGTGAGGACGTTGTCGTCCACCGATCCCGGCGTCGAGGTGAGGAGGGCGACCTGCGTCTCGCTCGTCCCGAACACCAGCGCCGCCCACTCCCCCGCATCGATCCGATCGGGGTCCACGCCGTCGCCCCAACGCTCGTGGTCGACCATCTGCAAGAACACCCCGAGGGCGCCGGCGCTCGGGCGCGTCCGACGCGCCGGGTCGATCAAGTGGGTCTGCACGTCGACGACCGGCGCGCCCCCGGCGAACGCCGACGCGGCCGCCTCGGCGTCCCACTCCGCCGCCTCGTCGATCGGGTAGAAGCCGCCGCCGTGCGCCGCGTCGATCGCCCGCAGCGCGATGGCCGTCCCCCGGCGGTCGAGCAGGTGCTCGCTGGCCGACGCGCCCAGCTTGGCCGCGACCGTAAAGACCCGCTCTGCGACCGAGGCCTCGGCCTCGCGATCCGCAGCGGTGGCCGGCAGCGGGGCGAACTCGTCCGTCGACCGGCGAGCCAGCAGCGGACCCGCCGCCGTCATGTCGACGCGCCCGCGAGGTGCTCCAGCAGCGCGTCGACGTCCGCCAGCGAGCGCAGAGTGTCATTCAAGTGCGTGCAAGTGCTCACCCCCACGAGCTCCTGGCGGACCCAGGGACGCAGCCCGGCGAGCGGCATGCCGGTCAGCCGGCTCGCACTGGCGACCGCGCCGGGGCACTCGATCCACGGCAGCACCCTCGCCGTCGCCGCCAGTTGCGCCACCCTCCGCTCTGCGGCGTCGATCTCGCCGATCACCGTGTACTCGTGGAGCACGGACTCGGCTCCGGCGTGGTCTACGTAGCTGTCCCGGAAGTGGGCATCCAGCTCCCAGCGCCCCCCGGCCGTCCCAGGACCGGGAAGGTATCTCGCGTCGCCGGTCGGGGCGACGATGTCGAGCCGGCGTCGGCGACGCATGCCGTGGGGCGGCAGCGGGCCCATCTCGTGCCAGGCCAAGGGGTCGTCGGCGAGCTCCAGGGTGGGGGCCGGAGGCCCCGCCGGCGTCGGGATCACGCCCTTGTCGCGGATCGTGACCATGATCGTGGCGTCGTTGGCCCAGCCCGCGCAGATGTCGGCGCGCACCATGCCCGCCGAGATCAGCGGGGCGGCCGCGGTGCCACCCTCTTTCCGTTGCCCCTCCTCGCCGCGCTGCATGGCGTAGCCCGAGACGAGCGAGGCGCCGGGCAGGTCGTCGAGCAGGAGGTAGAGCAGGGAATTGGCGTCGCGCTCGGAAGGGGCCACCTCGTCGAGGCGGGCCCGAAAGCCCGAGGACGTCCGCAGGCCGACCAGCGCGGCGAGCGCCGGCACCTCGGGGGTCGTCTCGAGCGACAGCAGGCGGCGGCTCGCACCCTCGATGCGGGCGCGCAGCGTCGCCGTGCCGAGGACCTCGGCCGAGCCGTCGCCCCGGGTGCGCAGGTCCCGGGCCCGCGCCTCGACGAGCACGTCGGCACGCAGTCCGAAGGGTCGTGCCGAGTCGATGCTCGATGTCCGCCGGACCGAGCCCGGGCGGCGCGGCGGGGTGTTGGTCACCGGGTCGTGTGGCCCCGCGGCCTCGGGAAGCAGCATCAGGGCGACACTCCCACGGGCCGGAGCCGGCGTCCCGATCGCGAGCCCGTGGGCCGGCCCTCCCGGGTGGCCACCACTCCGTTGACGGCACTCATCACGACGCCGGTGGCGTCGGTCACCAGGCGGCGGCAGCCTCCGGGTTGATCGTCCACGAAGCGGACGCCGGTCGTCCCGACGCGATCGGGATCGAAGAGCACGAGGTCGGCGGCGAGGCCCGGCCGCAGGAATCCCCGATCACCCAGCCCGAGGAGCGCGGCCTGGTCGCCGGTCAACTTGGCCACGGCCTGTTCGAGGGAGAGAACCTCCCGATCCCTCACCCAGTGCTGCAGAGTCCACACCGCGTAGCAGCTGTCGGTGTTGGCCAGCACGTGGGCTCCGGCGTCGGAGGCACCGATCATGGCCGCCGGGTGGGAGACGAGGCGCCCCACCTGATCGTCGTCGCCGTTGCGCATGATCGTGGCCACCTGGGTCTCGAGGCCGTCGGCCATCGCCAGGTCGAGCAGCACGTCCGTCGGGCCGACGCCCCGCTCGGCCGAGAGCGAGGCGAGGTCGCGCCCGGCGACGTCGCCATGCGGGGAGTACCGGACCAGCACGTGGTCCCACCGGCCCGAGAAGACCGGCGTCGAAGGGATCGCCGCCCCCTCGGCGGCGAGGAGCCGCCGGCGCTCCGGGTCGCGGGCCAGCTCTCGGACCCCCTCCGCGCCCCCGGCGCGCACCGCGGCCATCAACGTCGGGAGCGACCGGACGAGGAGGCCCGGGCTGTCGAGGCGGGTCCACAGCTCGAAGGGCCGCGTCGAGACCTGCGGGACGACGCGCACCCCCGGCCTGCGGCCCTCCAGCACGAGGTCCATGATGGCGAGACCACCCCCCGGATCGTCGTGTGAGTCGAACACGGGCCCCACCACCACGTCTCGCCCCGAGGCCTCGGCGAGACGCTCGTGCCAGGCGAGATCGGCCTCTCGCTCGGCACGGCCCTGGAGGAGGGCCGCGTTGGCCATCGTGAACAGTCCCGGACCGGGGCCCTCGCGGAGCACACGCGCCATGGCGAGCAGCTCCGCCTCACCGCAGACCTGCCCCGGCAGCGCCGTCCCACCGGGGCCGGGATTGCCGATCACCTGGTCCGTCGAGAAGCCGAGGGCCCCGAGCTGGAGCCCCCGGAACAAGAGCCGGCCCATCGCCTCGATCTCGCCGGGCTCCGCCGGGCGGTCGTGAGCAGCAGGAACCCCGAGCGCGGCCGCGCGCAGCGGGACGTGCCCGACGAGAAACGCGTGGTTGAGCGCCACGGAGAGGGCGTCCAACCGGCGGCTGTAGGAGTCGAGATCGTCCCAGTCGAAGGGCACCCCGGCCCAGATGGCCTCCTCGGGGATCTGCTCGACCGTGCTCAGGGCGGACACCACGTAGCGCCGCCCAGCGTCGCCGTCGAGGGGTGCCAGCGAATAGCCGCAGTTGGCCGTGACCACCGTCGTGACCCCGAAGCTCGACGACGGCGTCACGTCCGGATCCCAGAACAGGTTGGCGTCGAGATGGGTGTGCGGGTCGATGAACCCCGGCGCGAGCACGAGGCCGCGACCGTCGACCTCCTCGGCTCCTCGCCCGCCGACGCGCCCGCCCACGGCCTCGATGACGCCCCCCGATACTGCAAGATCCCCCTCGGTGGCGGGGCCTCCGGTGCCGTCGACGATCGTCGCACCGCGCACCACGAGGTCCAAGCCGGTGTCGGACGCCAAGGCTCGCTCCTAGCCGGACACGGCGCGCCGGGTCGCCGCCAGCATGCCGTCCAGCTCGGCGATCGGTAGGTTCACCATCGGCGTCCGATCGTACCGGTCGCTCGCACGGTCGCCCCGGGAGCCCTCAACGCCCGGGCTCGATGAGGAACTTGCCCGTCACCTGACGCTGGGCCATCGCGCTCATCGCCGCGGGGGCCTCCTCGAGCGGCACCCGGCCGGAGATGTGGGGCGAGGCGCGCCCCGAGGCGAGCAGCTCGGCCAGCTCCCTCATGTCCCGGGCGACGTCGTCGGGCTGGTTGCGGGCCAGGCCCTCGATGGCGAACCCGGTCACGACCACGCCCTTGAGCAGCACCAGGTTGAGCGGTATCCGGGGGATCTCCCCCGAGGTGAAGCCGAGCGAGACGAAGCGGCCCCTCCAGCGCAGCGCCCGCAGCGACGCCTCCGCGCTCGGCCCGCCGACGGGGTCGATCACGACGTCCGCGCCCGCACCCGTCAGGTCGCGGATGCGCTGCTTCAGGTCCTCGCGCGTGTAGTCGATGAGACCAACGGCGCCCTTGGCGCGACAGACCTCGAGCTTCTCGGGGGTCGAGGCGGCCGCCACCACCCTCGCACCGAGCAACGTGGCGAGCTCGACCGCGGCGAGCCCGACGCCACCGGCGGCCCCGAGGACGACCACCCACTCCCCCTCCTCGACCAGCGCGACGCTGCGGAGGGCGTGGTAGGCCGTCCGGTAGGCGACGCCGAAGGCGGCGGCGGTCGGCAGGTCGATGCCCGGCGGGACCGGTTGGAGTCCCGCCGCCGATACCTCGACCTGCTCGGCGAAGGCCCCGAACAGGGTGGCTCCCATCACCCGGTCGCCAACCGCGAGGCCCTCCACCCCGGCCCCGAGCGCCCGAACGGTGCCGGCGAACTCGCTCCCCGGGGTGAAGGGGACGGGGGCGTGCACCTGGTAGCGGTCGGCCACCAACAGCACGTCCGAGAAGTTGAGCGCCGCCGCGGCCACGTCGACGACCGCCCTCCCCTCGGACGGCTCGGGATCTTCGATCTCCTCGACGCCGAGGCCACTCGGCGTCCCGTACTCGTTACAGCGCAGCGCACGCACGTCGGCGCCCGTCCTCAGGAGTTGCCGACGACGTGCTCGACGTAGGCCGCCAGCTTCTTGCGCGCCTCGTCCTTCTTTGCCGGGAGGTGGGCCGTCGGCCAGAGGCCCGGCGAGGGCTCGTAGCCCTTGAGCACCTCTCGCGCCACGGTCACCTTGTGGACCTCGGTCGGCCCGTCGACCACGCTCATGATGGGCGCCATCATCCACATCCCGGCGAAGGGCATCTCGTTGGAGACGCCGAGCGCGCCGTGGGCGTGCATGGCGCGCCAGACCGCGTCGTGCACCACCTTGGGCGTGAGGGCCTTGATGGCGGCGATGTTCTTGCGGGTGCGCCGGTAGTCCTTGTACTGGTCGATCTCCCAGGCGGTGAAGAGGACGAGGAGCCGGAACTGCTGGAGCTCGGCGTAGGAGTCGGCGATGTCGCCCTGGATGAATTGCTTGCGGGCCAGGAGGCTGCCCTGAGTCTCCCGGCTGAGCACCCGCTCGCAGAGGAGGTCCAGGGCCCGCTGGCAGGTGGCCACGGAGCGCATGGCGTGGTGGACCCGCCCGCCGCCGAGCCGGGTCTGGGCGATGGCGAACGCCTGGCCCTCCCCGCCGAGCAGGCCGTCTGCCGGAACGCGCACGTCGTTGTAGTGGATCAGGGCGTGCATGCCCTCGTCCTCGCGCTCGCCGCCGAGCCCGACGTTGCGGACGATGTCCACGCCGGGCGTGTCAGTGGGCACGAGGAACATGGACGCGCCCTGGTACACGCTCACGTCGGGATCGGTGATGGCCATGACGATGAGAAAGGCCGCGGTGCGGGCGTTGGAGGAGAAGAACTTCCAGCCGCTGATCACCCACTCGTCACCGTCGCGCACCGCCCGGGTGGTGAACTGCTGGGGGTCCGAGCCGGCCTGCGGCTCGGTCATGGAGTAGCAAGAGAAGACCTCGCCGTCGAGCAGCGGCTGAAGGTAACGCGCCTTTTGTTCCTCGGTCCCGTAGTGGGCGATGATCTCGGCGTTTCCGGTGTCGGGCGCCTGCGTGCCGAAGACGATGGGCGCCCAGCTGGAGACGCCCAGGATCTCGTTGAGCAGCGCCAGCTTGAGCTGGCCGTAGCCCCTGCCCCCGAGCTCGGGACCGAGGTGCGAGGCCCACAGCTCGTGGTCACGCACCTCCTGCTTCATCGGATCGACGATGGGCCGCAGCTCGTCGTCGAGTGGGTGGAACTGCCGGTGCGGGTACAGGAGGTCCAGGGGTTCGATCCGCTCGGCGACGAACTCGCGTGCCCACTCCAGCTTTTCCTGAAACTCCGGTTCCGTCGAGAAGTCCCACGCCATCGCCTTCTGCACCTCCTGTGCGTTTGGTCTTTTGTTTCGCGCCCTTGGCCCGGCCGGACGAGACGCCGGCGGCCAGCCCGGCGAGGAGCCGGTCGTTGCACATGCCGATCTCCCGCCGCGCCGCGACCGGATCGTCGGCGTGGGCCACATACATCGCAGAGCCGACGCCGAGCGACCACAGCAGATGGGCGAGCGGCTCCACCGGAAGTGGATCGAGAACCCCTTGCTCGACGCCCTCGTCCAGATACTCGACGATGCGGCCCGTCGGCCCGCTGCCGCGCTCGGACCAGTGGCGCCAGCCGAGGACCGCCGGGCCGTCGATGAGCACGATCTGCCGGTAGGCGCGGTTGCGAGAGGCCGCGTCGAGGTAGATCTCGCTGTTGGCCCGAAAGAGGGACCATGCATCGGCGCCCGGATCGGTCGACCGGCGGAACAGCCGGGGGACGACCTCGGCCGACACCTCCTCGAAGACCTCCCGGAAGAGGTCCTCCTTGTCCCGAAAGTGGTGGTAGAGGGCGCCCCGGGTGAGGCCCGCCCGCTGGACGATCTCCTCGGTCCGGGTCGCCTGGAACCCGTTGGCTGCGAACTCCTCTCGGGCCGCGTCGAGGAGGGCACGACGCGTGTCCTCGACGTGGGCGGCCCGGCGGCCACCGGTCTCCCCCCGGTGTTGATACATGGCGTATCAAACATACATACTGTCTGACCGAGTCGCACCGGCACCGTCGGGGGGGCGACGGCGACGAAAGGTGACCTCGTGAAGATTGGCATCTCGCTCGGAATGTTGCGGCCGAGCATCTGGGCCGAGGCCACCCGGGAGGCGGACCGGCTCGGTTACGACTCCGTGTGGATGCCCGAGCATCTCGTCATTCCGATGCAGATGGGCGGTAGCCCCTTTGCCGGCTCGGACCATCCGCCGATCCCCCCGGAGATCCCGGTGTTCGACGTCTTCACGTATCTCGGGTTCCTGGCCGGCCAGACGGACCGGATCCACTTTGGGACGCAGGTCTACAACATCGGCCTGCGGCACCCCTTCTCGGTGGCCCGGGCCGTGACCACACTCGACGTGGTCTCCCAGGGTCGCGTCGAGTTCGGCATCGGCGCGAGCTGGCTCGAGGCCGAATGGGAGGCCGTCGGCCTCGACTTCGCCACCCGCGGGCGGCGCGTGGACGAGGCCATCGAGGTCTGCCAGCGCCTCTGGTCCGACGAGGTCATCGAGCACCACGGAGAGTTCTTCGACTTCGGACCCGTCAAGTTCGAGCCCAAGCCCACCCACGCCCCGTGGCCACCGCTCCACATCGGCGGCGACGGGCCGGCGGCCCTGCGTCGGGCAGCCCTGCTCGGCGACGGATGGATCCCGATGAACCACACCGTGGACCAGATCCCGCCCAAGGCGGCCCGCATGGCCGAGCTGCGGGAGGAGGCGGGCCGGCCGGGCGACGTCGAGATCACGATCGGGGCGGGCCAATCCACCCTGGAGGGGCTCCGCCGGTGCGCCGAGGCCGGTGTCGGGCGTGCCCTCGTCCGGCCGTGGCAGAGCACCAAGGACGCCCTGGAGGGTCTCCAGCGGTTTGCCGACGAGGTTCTCCCCTCGGCGCGGGAGCTGCCGGTGTCCGCCCCGAGGGACGCTCGCTAGGGGTCGATGCGAGATGGAGACAGAGGCCCCGACGAGTCACGACCCCGACGGCAGGAAGACCTTCATCAACGACCTCGACTTCCACTGCGACGTGGTCGGGGACGGACCGGGGATGGAAGGCGAGCTGGTGGTCACGCCTCACGTGCTCGCGCCCGGATCGAGGGTGGTGCGGCCCGCGATCCTCGCGACCATCGCGGACGTGGTCGCCGGTCTGCCGGCCAACGCCGCCACCGCTCCGCGCCTCCCGCTGACCTTGGACATCGACGTGCGCACCCTCTCGCCGGCCGGCGAACGGCTCTGGGCCGTGAGCCGCATCTTGAAGGTGGGGCGCAATACGGTCGCGACCGAGGTGGACTTCACGAACGGTCGCTCGGGTCCCCTGGTGGCGGTCAGCTACCTCACCTTCATGCCCTCGCCACGCCCCCAGGACGTCGCGCCCGTCACCATGGCCGGCATGCACACCACGGGATCGATGGACGCCCCGATCGGTGAGCACGTGGGAGCCCGTGTCGTGTCGCCCGGCGTCGTAGAGGTCGAACACGGCCCCTTCCTCGCACAGGCATCGGGCGCCCTCCAGGGCGGCATCATCGCCCTGCTGGGCGAGCTGGCTGCGGAGTCCCTGACGGCCAGGACGGTCCTCGATCTCGACACCCGGTACCTCACGACGGTGCGAGTCGGTCCCGCGAGGGCGACTGCGGTCGCTGCCGGTGACGACCACGTGCGCGTCGAGGTGCGCGACACGGGCAACGGTGACCGCCTGGCGGCACGCATCATGGCGCGTGTCGACTCGAAGGGCGGCCGGTGAGCACCCACCCGAAGGGCGGCCGGTGAGCACCCACCCGAAGGGCGGCCGGTGAGCATCGACATCGGCATCTACGCCCCCCAGGTCTCCCTCCCCTACGAGGAGATCATCGACCGGGCGAGAATCGCCGAGGACCTCGGATTCCACTCACTGTGGTTCTACGACCACCTGTACAGCCCTGGGCTGCCGGCGCTGCCTTCGTTCGAGGCCTGGACCCTGGCCAGCTACGTCCTCGCCCAGACCAGCCGGCTACGCGTCGGGCATCTGGTCCTGTGCAACAACTTCCGGCACCCGGCGCTGCTCGCCAAGATGGCGAGCACGCTCGACGTCCTCAGCGGCGGGCGGCTGGAGCTCGGGATCGGCAGCGGATCGGTGCAGGCCGAGCACGACGAGGCGGGACTCGAATGGGGCAGCTTCGCCGAGCGGTCCGGTCGGCTCGCCGAGGCCCTCGAGATCCTGACCAAGATGTTCAGCGGGGAACCCACGAGCTTCGTGGGCGATCACTACCGGTTGGCCGAGCTTCCCAACCTGCCTGCCCCCGTGCAGCGGCCGCGGCCACCGATCCACGTCGGGGGGATCGGGCCCCGACGCACGCTTCCCCTGGTGGCCCGCCACGCCGACGTGTGGAACGTCCCCACCTACGGGCTGGCCGGATGGGAGGAGAGCCGGCGCGTCCTCGACGAGGAATGCGCGGGCATCGGGCGCGACCCGGCGTCGGTCCGAACGGCACACGAGGCCGTGCTGGTGCTCGCCGCGGACGAGGCCTCACTGGGTGAGGCACGCGCCAAAGCGGAACGCCGGTTCGGCGGGCCGGGCTGGGGCCTGGAGGCCGGCGGGTACGTCGGCACCCCGGGCATGGTCGCCGAGCGCATCATGGAAAGGGCGTCTCGAGGAGTGAGCTTCTTCGTGTTCTTCACGCACGACCGGGCCCACCCTCGCACGCTCGAGCTGCTGGCGGACCAGGTGGTCCCCCGGCTCTCCTGACGTCCGGCCCGGCCGGCTGGGCCCTCCAGAAGCTGGGCCCTCCAGAAGCTGGGCCGTCTACAAGCTGAGCCGTTCGGGAAGCTGGCCGTCTACGAGCCGGAGACCGTCGTCGTACCCGGAATGTCCGTTCCGCAAGTCGTGGACGACGGTGGCGTGAACCCGTTCTTGCTGGCGAGCATGTACCACCCGCACGCCTTGGGCAGGTCGTGCCCGAAGATCGTCGAGTAGTTGATCGGGTTGGGCAGCAGGCCGTTTCCGTTGTAGGACTTGACGTTGCGCAGGTCCTTGATGACGGCGGAACGGGTCGGGTTCTTGCCCGCCAACTGGAGGCCCTTGATCATGAGGTCGGCGCCCAGCCACGCCTCGTACTGCGAGAAATTAGGGAACTGGGAGGACGACCAGTGGGCGTACTTCTGCATGGCGGCGGCCATCTGCTGGGTACCGGAGTTGGGCAGCGCGAACGGGCGGAACTCCGAGTCGAAGTAGGCGCCCTGCACCACCTGCCAGGCCGGCGAGTGGATGACGTCGGGCTCGTAGCCGGTCGGGAAGACCGTCACCTTGGGCTTGATACCGGCCTGCTGGTAGGCGGTCGCCAGCGCGTAGTTGGAGTTGTTGTCCATACCGGCGTAGACGGCGTTGACCTTCTTCTGCTTGGCCACGAGGGCCTCGTTGGTGAACTCGACGCTCCCAAACGGCACCGACGTGTCGAGCACGCCGGTCTTGCCCCCTGCGTGCTCGATCGATTGGGAGGTGCCGATCGCCGAGCGGGTGGAGGACGGGGAGATGGAATACCCGTAGGAGCCGACGATGGTGCCGCCCTTGGCCTTCAAGAAGCCCCCGATACCCGTGTTGACCGGGTACTTCGGGTCGACGCTGCCGGTGTCGGAGGCGAACATGTTCGTGTAGGGCTGGGTGCCCCACTCCGGTCCGTCGAAGCTGCCACCCGTAACGGGAACGCCCTGCTGGTTGGGGTACTTCGCGGCGGCGAAGAACAGCGGGCTGTCCGAGACGATGCCAAATGCTCCCTTGGACAGCGCATCCTGCACCCCGGTGACGACCGTCGTCGGGCTGGTCTCGTCGTCGATGATCATCGGCACCAGCTTGTGACCGTTGACCCCGCCCTGGGCGTTGGCCATCTTGATGCGAGCGAGGAAGGCCTGTGGCGACGCCGAGAACTCGGCCGCCGCCGGTCCGGTCAGGGACGTGACGAAGGCGATGGTGATCGGCGAGCCGGCGGCCGAGGCCGGCGCAGCGGTCGCCGTCAGTCCCAACCCTGCGAAGAGCCCCGACAGGAGAGCACCAACCATCGAGACCTTGATAGTGCGTGAACGCATGTGCCCCCCCGTGGACTGCACGCTTACGTTACGAACACCTTACGGTGATCGTTACAGACCTTACGGTGATCGCTACAGACGGTCAAGGCACCCCCCGGATCGAGGGAACGCCGGCGATGGGCGCGAGCTACCATGTCCCCGCCGTTGATGGCGAAACGGCGCCAATCGATACCGTCTCGAAAACCCCGCTGCCGGGAGGGATTTGTGCAGCGGGACAGCGAGACCATCTGGACAGGCCTGCATGGCCGTGCAAGAAGGGGGGCGCCTGGATGCTCCAGTTCGTGATTGCCGGGCTGGTACTCGGTGGGATCTACGCCATCGCGTCGGCAGGCCTGGTGATCACCTACGAGTCGTCGGGCATCTTGAACTTCGCGTTTGGCGCCTTTGCCTTTTTTATCGCCCGCTTCTACTACTACCTTCACACACAGGAGAGCTGGGCCATCCTGCCCGCGGCGATCGTGGCGGTGGGCATCGCCGCGCCGGCGATGGGGATCTTCTTCTATGCGGTGCTTTTCCGGCACCTCCGGCTGTCCTCTCCCCTCATCAAGGTGGTGGCGACGGTCGGCCTGCTCGTGGCCGTGCCCTCGCTCGCGACGATCATCTTCGGGAACCAGGCGATCCTCAAGGCACCGGGGCTGGCGCCCGAGCCGGTCCGGGTCTTCGACTTCCTCGGCGTGCCGGTGACGATGGACCAGATCATCGTCTACATCTGCGTCGTCGCCACCGTGGTGATCGGCGCGGTGGTGCTGCGTTACACCGACGTCGGCCTCAAGGTCCGGGCCATGGTCGACTCGCCGGCCATGACCGATCTGTCCGGTACCAATCCAGGTGCCATCTCGGTCGGGGTGTGGGCGGTGAGCACCTTCTTCGCCGGCCTGGCGGGCGTGCTGGCCGCGCCGATCATCGGGCTCGACCCGAGCAACTTCACCCTGCTGATCGCTGCCGCCTTCGCCGCGGTGATCGCGGCCAAGCTGCGCAACCTTCCCGTGGCGGTGGCCGTGGGTCTCCTGATGGGGGTGGCGACGTCCCTCATCCAGCGCTACCTGCCGTCGGACTCCACCTGGACCAGCGAGATCGTCGACGCCATCCCGTTCATCGTCATCGCCCTGGTCCTCATCTACAACCTGGCCCGGCGCGGCCGGATCGGCGAGGTGGAACGGGTGGGCGGGGCCCTCGACAGGGCGATCACCCCCCAGGGCGAGAGCCGCCTCGCCGGCTCCACCTCGAGCGCCCTCGAGACCGGATCGCTGAGCTTGATCAGCAAGTACACCGGTCCCTTCCTGCTCATCGCGGCCGCCGCGGTGCTGCCGCTCATCGTCCAGGGCTTTTGGGTCGGACTCATGGCCCAGGCCTTCGCCTTTGGGATCATCTACCTCTCCTGGACCCTGGTCATCGGCGAGGGCGGGATGCTCTGGCTCTGTCAGATCACCTTCGCCGGCGTGGGGGCCCTGACCACCGCCCAACTGGCCACCAACCACGGCTGGCCGGTCCTGGCGGCGATCCTTGCCGGGGGCCTGATCGCTCTCCCGATGGGGCTCATCATCGGCTTCCTGAGCATCCGCCTGGGCGACCTCTACGTGGCCCTGGTCACGCTGACCTTCGGGCTCTTGATGGAGAACCTGGTCTTCACCCTACCCATCTTCGTCAACCAGGGACTCGGCCTCAACGTGACCCGGCCGAGCTTCGCCACCTCGGACAAGGCCTTCGCGTACGTGTGCCTCGTGGCCTTCTGCATCGTGGCCCTCTTCATCTTGAACCTGCGCAGGTCCACGACCGGCCTGGCGCTGAACGCCGCCCGATGGAGCGAGCCGGCCGCCAAGACCACGGGCATCAGCGTGGTGCAGATGAAGGTGATCGTGGCCTCCCTGGCGGCTTTCGTGGCGGGAATCGGTGGAGGCTTCCTGGCCGTGGCCCAGACCACCATCCAGCCGACGGAGTTCGCGACGTTCCTCGGGGTGGTCTGGTTGGCGGTGCTCGTCACGATCGGCGTGCGTTCAAACGCCGCGGCACTGGTCGCGGGCATCACGTTCGTCATGCTGCCCGCCCTCGCCCAGGCCTACCTCCCCAACTGGACGGCCAACGTCCCGCCCGTGCTCTTCGGTCTCGGCGCCATCGGGGCCGCGAAGTACCCGGATGGCACGCTCGCCCAGCAGGGCCAGCAGTTCCGCCGCTGGCTGCTCAAGCTGGCCGATCGCCGCCAGACCCCGGTCCTGGCCGGTGCCATCACCGCCGACGGCACCCTGGTCGAGAACGGTGCCCCGCCCACGCGGGTGCCGGAGAAGATCTCGTGAGCGCCGACGCCGCCGCGATGCCGAACACCACGACGCCGGTACTCGAGGCCAGGGGGGTGACCGTGCGCTTTGGCGGCTTGCTCGCCCTCTCCGACGTGAGCCTCGAGGTCCCACGGGGCACCATCGCGGGACTGGTCGGCCCCAACGGCGCCGGCAAGTCGACGATGTTCGCAGTGCTCTCTGGGCTCTTGCGGCCGAGCGGCGGCAAGGTCTGGATGCACGGCGAAGAAATCACCAACGCGAGTCCCCAGGCTCGGGCAAGAAAGGGCCTGGCACGCACCTTCCAGCAGCCCGAGCTCTTTATGGGGCTCACGGTGCGCGAGCACCTGGTTTTGGCCCACCGGGTGCGCGTCGCCCGGCGCCGACTCTGGCGCGACATGGTCGACCCTCGTTCGCTCCTGCCCCCGTCGCGCTCGGAGAACGAGCAGATCGACGGGCTTCTCGAGCTGCTCAACCTGACGCGGGTGGCCAAGGCGCCGGTGGCCGCGCTGCCGCTCGGCATCAGCCGTCTGGTCGAGGTGGGCCGCGCCCTGGCCAGCAAGCCGGACCTCGTACTGCTCGACGAGCCCCTCTCCGGTCTCGACATGAAGGCATCCGAGAACCTCCTCGAGGTCTTTCGGCGGGTGGTCGGTCAGGGCGAGCGCGAGGTGTCGCTGCTGATCGTGGAGCACGACGTGGCGGCGGTGCTCGCCCTATCGAGCCGGATCTTCGTCCTCGACTTTGGCGAGCGGATCGCGGCGGGCACTCCTGAGGAGATCCGCAACGACCCCGCGGTACGAGCGGCGTACCTGGGCGACGACGAGGCTTCTGCCGGCTCCGGCTCCGGGGGTTCCGGCGGCGGGCCGGGCGTCACGTCTCCCGGGGCGGCCACCGCTGCGACGCAGACGCAGACGCAGGGGAGTGCGAGCTCGTGAGCGAACCGATCTTGAAGGTAACGGGTCTCGACGTCCGCTACGGCACCTCCCAGGCGCTCTTCGGGGTGGACGCGGAGGTCGCTCCGGGTTCGGTGCTCGCGGTCCTCGGTGCGAACGGTGCCGGGAAGAGCACGCTGGCGCGCACCGTCTCGGGGCTGGTCCCGCCGGCCGGCGGCAAGATCTTCTTCGAGGGCAAGGACATCACCGGCAAGCACCCCCACCGCATCCGCAAGCTCGGCTTGACCTACATCCCCGAGGGGAGGGGGATCTTTCCCGGACTCTCGGTGGTCGACAACCTCCGCATGGCCGTCGCCCAGGAGAGGCGGCACGACCGATCGACCGCCATCGATCGGGCCATCGAGATGTTCCCCGTGCTCGGCGCGCGCGCAGATGCAGCGCGCCGGAAGCCTCTCCGGTGGAGAGCAGCAGATGCTCGCCCTGGCCCGGGCGCTCGCCCTCCCACCCAAGCTGATCATCGCCGACGAGATGTCCCTGGGGCTGGCGCCGCTCGTGGCCGAGCAGGTCTTCCAGGCCCTCGACCGGGCCCGCCAATCGGGCATCACGATCGTCCTGAGCGAACAGTTCGTACATCGCGCCCTCTCCCTCGCCGACACGTGTGTCATCCTCACCCGCGGGCGGGTGGGTTGGGCGGGGCCCGCCTCGGAGGCGGGCCAGGAGATCATCGACCGCTACCTTGGTGAGGCCGAGATGGCCGCATCGGGCAGCGCCTGACCCCGGGAGCGTCATGACACCAGCGGAGGATCCCGGTCCCGATGGGGAGGCGTCCGTCGCCTTTAACCACGTCGGACTCTGCGTCCGCGACCTGGCGAGGTCGCGCCACTTCTACGAGGAGGCGCTCGGATTCCGCTACTGGTGGGAGCTCGACGCGCCGGACGAAGGGACCGGCCGGCTGCTGCGGATTCCCGAGCCGGTCGGGTTGCACGCCGTCTACCTGATCCGAGATGGGCTGGTGCTGGAGCTGCTCCACTTCTCGAGGGCGCCGGGACCCGAGCGGCCGCAACGGGTGATGAACGAGACGGGGCTGACGCACCTCTCCCTTTCGGTCCGCGACATCCCGGCGACCCTCCAGAGGGTGCGTGCCTGTGGCGGCACCGTCCTCGAGGACACCGACCTCGGGGCCGCCGTCATGGTCCAGGACCCCGACGGCCAGCTCGTCGAGCTGACCTCGTGGCAGTGGCTCTCGACCCCACCACCGAGACCCTGACCGGCGCCTCCGTCTCTGTCGGGCGGGCGAGCGGGCGATGAGCGGGGTCCGGGGGGCCCTGCCGGCCTACAGCGGCGCGGCAACCCCCACGGGCTGTCCCGGCGTGAAGGTGACGGGCATCTTGACGACCCCGTAGAGCTCCGGGTTGCCCTGGTAAAACTGCGTGGCATCCCGTTGGACCCGGTAGTCGGGGATACGGGTGAGCACCTCTCGCATCATGACCTGGAAGAGCGCCCGGGCTACGTGCAGACCGATGCAGCGATGGGCGCCCACGCCAAACGCCAGATGGGAATTGGGCGAGCGATCGAGTACCACCTCGTCGGGGCGGTCAAAGACCGCGGGGTCGAAATTGGCTCCGAGCCAACTCATCATCACGAAATCGCCGCGCCGGATGCGCTGCCCGGCCAGCTCGGTGTCGCGGGTGCACGTCCGGGTCAGCGTCTCGTTGACCGAGGTCCACCGGAGGTACTCCTCGCAGGCCGGCAGCAACAGCTCGGGATCCTCGACGAGCCGGGCCCGCAGGTCTGGGTGCTGGTCGAGGTGCGCGAGAGCCAGCGACGTCAGCGACGTCGTGGTGTCGAGCCCGCCCCCGATCAGGTTCCACAAGATCGCGATGAGAGCGTCGTTGCCCAGCGGCTGGCCGTCGACCTCGAGGCCGACGAGATGTGACATGAGGTCGTCACCGGGACGTTGCCGGCGCTCCTCGATGATGTCGGTGACCTCGGCGATCATCTCCGGGGTCCGGCTCACCGCCTCCTGGTACTCCGGCGTGTTCTGCCCGTAGGCGGCCGTGGCGTGGAAGTACGCCGCGTAGTGCTCCCAGCTCTCGGCGGGCAGGTCGAGCATCCGCATGGTCCACAACGCGGGGACCGGATTGGTGAAATCGAGGACGAGGTCCATCCGCCCCTGGGCGATGTGCTGATCCAGGAACCAGGTTGCCGCCTGCTCCACGAATGCCCGGTCCTTCGCGACCGTCGGCGGCAACATGAAGGGGTTGATCACCCGACGGAGGGCGGCGTGGCGCGTCCCCTCGGCCTCGGCGATGCCGATCGGCGGCATCCCCTCCCCGCGGGGGATCCCCATGATGCCGATGTAGCGCAGCCCGTCGGGGCCGTTGTCCTCGTACCTCGGGGTGAAGGTCTCGCTGTCGCGGGCGACTGCGGCCACCTCGTCGTACCCCGAGACGAACCAGAACCCTCCGTAGTGCCGGTTCCACACGACGGGACACTGCGAGCGCAGCTCGGCATTGTGGGCGTGGCGGTCGTCCAGCCACTCCAACGACTGATGGTCGAAGTCCGCTTCCGCTCGGCCGCCCGCCATCGCACCCCCTCGCTCATGCAGGCGGCCCGCGTCGGGTGCCGCCTGCGGCGCAGCGTACCAGCACCCCCGTGCGGGTCAGCGGGGCGTGTCCGGCAGCTTCGCCTCCGGGTCGAGCCCGAAGTAGCGACAGGGATTCTCCACCAGGACCTTGCGCCGGACGCCCTCGGGGCATCCTCGAAAGATGTCGTCCAGCCATCGGCGGCTCTCGGGAAAGGACGACACCGAGTGGGGGAAGTCCGACCCCCACATCAGGTGGTCGACGTCCAGCAGGTCGCGCATCCTCATGGCGAGGGGATCGCGGACGATCCCAAAGTAGAAGTGCTTCCACACGTACTCGCTCGGCCTCATGGCCAGCTCCACCCCGTACCAGTGGCGGAAGATCGTGTACGAGTCGTCGATCATGTAGAGGAGCCCGGGCATCCAGCTGGCGTTGGTCTCGGCAAAGTAGATCCGCAGGTCGGGGATCCGGTCGAGCACGCCCGAGAGGATCATCCGGACGATCCCCGTGACCGGGGGCGGGACCGTGCGCGACAGCATCGACGCCTGCAGGTCGAACGTCCCGCGGGCCGACTGCACGAGCAAGGGGTTGGATCGCGCCCCCAGGGCCGAGTGGGCCGTGAGGGGCATGCCCAGCTCGAGCGCTCGCTCCCAGAATCGGTCGTCCTCGGGGCCGGGCTCTCCGGAGCCGTTGGGGAACGAGCTGAGGCAGACGGACTTGAAGCCCAGCCCGTCCACCCGGTCGAGCTCGGCCAGGGCATCGTCGAGCCCGCTGGCGGGGATCACCGCATTGGCGATCAGCCGCTCGGGCGCCACCGGGCAGTAGTCCTCCGCCAGGAAGTCGTTAAAGGCGCGGACCATCGCCACGTAGGCCTCCCGGTCCTCGATGTTCTCGATGAACCGGCTGATGAAGACGGGCGGGTAGAGAACCTCGGCGTCGATGCCGTCGCGGTCCTGCTCGGCCAGCCGCTGCCGGGCGTCCCCCGTGCCCGGCACCGGCGTGCCGTCCGCCTCCCAGTAGGAGCCGCCCTTGACCTTGAGCGGGCGGCCGGCGGCGACGTTCTGCCCGTTGTGGATCAGGGGACTGCCCTCCACGATCCATCCCTCGCCGCCCGTCCGGAGCTCGACGAGCCGAGGGGCCCGGTCGCGGTGCACCTCGGGAACGTGGCGCACCCATGGCTCCGGCGGGATCTCCAGGTGCCCGTCGCAGGAGATGACCTCGTACCGTCGGGTCATCGCGCCCGCGCTCGGGTCCAGCGCAGCGGGCTCGCCTCGAAGGTGCGCGGCGACTCCGCCAGGGCCACCTCCACGAAGAGGGACCGACCGACCTCGGGATCGAGGTACGTCCGGAGCACGACGGGCGATCCTTCCGACCAACGGCTCTCCACGAGCACCGGGCAGCCGTCGGTCCAGTGGTCCGGGGCGAGGGCGAGGGGAGCGCCGCTCGCCACGGCGTAGGCCACCGCGCCCCGCTGGACGACGCCCGGATGAAGGGGGATCGCCTCCGGTTCGGCCGACCCCGCCACCTCGGCGCGGGTCACGGGACGTATCGCCGGCCGGGCCGCCGCGAGGCGCCCGGCACGCAGCGCGTCGCGTCGCTCCGCCGTGGCGTCGACGAGGACCCCGCCGCCATCGAGCACGACGCCATAGACCGCGGCCGCGTCCGCCGCGGAGAATCGGCCCTCTCTCACATCCGCGGCGACCGCGTCCGGCTCGCGGTCCAGCGGGTCGCCGAACCCGCCTCCGCTCGAGAGCCGCATCTGGAACCAGTCCGACTCACCCACGACGATCCCGCTCGCATTGATGTCGACCGGCTCGACGGAGCCGTCGCCGCGGTGGACGAGGAACTCGTTGCATGCGCCGGGCTCGCCCCCCGCCGCGCCGGACAGCGGCATCCAGCGCCGCATGGCGAACGTCGTGCCGTGGATCTCGTCGACGCCGTGGGGGCGGAAGCTGAACTGGTTGCCGCTCCCCGCCCGATGCCGTCCCGCTCCGCCTGTGCCGGCGCGGGCCGACCGCTCGAGAAAGAGCAACGGATACCAGGACTCCAGGATCTCGATATCGGGGAACGATCCGTGCAGCCTCGTGCCGAGGAGGTTGCGGCCGAGGTCGAGCCCGTCGCGTTCGATGCCGGCCGAACCGCCGACCCAGTTGCCATCCAGCACGATGTAGGCGTCCGTCGAGCCGTCCGGGGCCACCCACGACCACAGGTTGTTCCCGATCGCCGACTCGAAGCCCGGGCCGGCCAGGTGGCGCCTGGCGGCGGCCCGCGGCGAGGCGCCGAGGGCCTGCATCACCGCCTGCACGGCCACGTCGGCGGCGTTGAGGCCGACGTGCATGTGGGCGGCGGCGATGGGCGCCGGTGGGCGGGCGTTGACGACGGTGCCCTCGGGGCAGCGCAGCTCGATGGGGGCGAAGAAGCCCTCGTTGAACGGCAGGTCGACCGCCAGCCGCCACGACAGCATGACGGCCAGCTCGCTCTCGATGATGTAGGGCTTCGAGTTGAAGAAGTGGTCGGTCTGGGGCGACGCCCCCTCGAAGTCGAAGACGAGCCGATCGCCCTCGACGGTGAGCTCGCACGGGATCTCGTAGAAATCCTCACCGAACTCGGTCCACGACGTGGCGCGGTAGGTGCCGTCCTCCAGCGTCCCGATGCGCCGGCGCATCTCGGCCTCGGTCAGGTCGCGGATGGCCCGCAGGTGCCCGACGAAGCGGTCCGCGCCGACCTCGCGCACGACCGCCTCGACCCTTTCGTTGGCCAGGTGGCATCCGGCCACCAGGCCCCGCAGGTCCATCTCGACGAGCTGGGCCATGCGCACGTTGTTGCGCAGCACGTCAAAGACCTCGGTGACCTCCTCGCCCCGGCGGAACAGCCGGACCGGCGGCAGGCGCAGGCCCTCCTGGTAGCACTCGGTGGCGTCGGGGGCGAAGGAGCCGACCACCATGCCCCCCATGTCCATCATGTGGGCCGAGATGCCGACCCAGGCGACCAGCCGGCCGTCCACGAAGACCGGCCGTTGGACCATGACGTCTTGGGGATGGAGCCCGCCGCCGTTGTGGGGGTCGTTGGACAGGAAGACGTCGCCGGGCGCGACCGTGTCGCCATGGCGCTCGATGGTGGAGCGGACGGCGTGCGTGGCCGCCCCAAAGTGGAACAGGACCATCCCGGTCCCGACGATCAGGCCTCCGGCCGCGTCGACCAGTGTGACCGAGTAGTCCTTGGATTCGGTCACGGTCGGCGAGATGGCGGTGTGCTCGACCGCCGCCGCGGCCTGCTCGCCGATCGTCTCCAGCCGGGTCCGCAGCACCTCGAGATCGATGGGATCGATCGCGCCGGCCGGCTCCGCAGTCGGTACATTCCCGGCCGGCTCCGCAGTCCGCACGCTCACGCTGGCACCTCCGTCATCGCACCTCCATCACGAGGGTCCCGAGCCCGTCCACAAGAGCCGAGCAACCCGGGGGAACCCAGATGGTCGTGTCGGACCCGTCGACCAGCGCGGGACCGTCCAGGGCGTGACCCGGCCGCAGGTCGGGACCACCATGGACCGCGACCTCACTCGGGTGCTCGTGGCGCTCGAGGCGCACGGTCCGCGTCCCCACCGGCGGCGCGGGCTGCGGCCCAGCCGCCGTTACCGCCCAAGCCTCGCCGCCCTCGCCGCCCTTGTCGACCGAGCGGCCCTCGCCCGAAGCATCCGTGCCGAGGGTGGCCCGCACCGTCGCACCGATCCCGATGGCCCGCAGGCTGACCAGCTCGACGGGCGTGCCGAGCACGATCGAGCCCTTGCCGTAGCGCTTGGCGTACTCGCCCTGGAAGTCGTGCAGCAGACGCTCCACGGCCGCCTCGTCGATCCGAATCGTCGAGACGGGTAGCTGCAGCTCGTAGACCTGCTTGCTAAACCGCAGGTCGCCCTCGAAGCGGAGGCTGCGGTCGTCAGGGGCGACCCCGTCGGCCGCCAGGTCGTCGTCGACCCCGGCGGCGAGCTCGTCGAGCAGCTTCTGGACGAGCACGGGGTCCACGGGCATGGTGCCGAGCACGGAGCGGACCCGCTCGCGCCGCACGTCGGTGGTGGCCGCGCCAAGAGCAGAGAGCACCGACGCCAGCTGCGGCACGATCACCCGGGGCACGCCGAGGGCCCTTGCGATCTCCGGCGTGAAGAGCGAACCGCTCCCCCCGAAGCTCAAGATCTGGTGCTCGCGGGGATCGAGGCCGAGGGCGGCCAGGCGGGAGCGCGTGGCCTTGACCATGCCGGCGAGCGCGATCTGTCGCACACCCCACGCCACCTCCTCGGCGTCCATCCCCAGGGGCTCGCCGAGGCGCCCGCAGGCGTCGCGAGCGGCGCCGGCGTCGAGCGTGAAGTCCCCGCCCAAGAACCGGTCCGGGTCGATGAACCCGAGCACCACCAGGGCGTCGGTGACCGTGGCGTCCCGACCACCGCGGCCGTAGCAGGCGGGTCCGGGCACGGCCCCGGCCGAGCGCGGCCCCACCCGGAGCATCCCCCGGGCGTCGATCCACCCGAGCGACCCGCCGCCGGCACCGATCGACTGCACGTCGATGAGCGACAGCGCCGTCCACACCCCCATGAGCTCGCCGCGAGTGCGCCGCACCGGCTCCCCGCCCTCGACCAGCGACACGTCGAAAGACGTCCCGCCCATGTCGCACGTGACCAGGTTGGCGGCGCCGACCTCCCCGTCGTCGCCTCCCGGCGTGGCGCCCTGCCGAGCAATGGACACCGCCGCGGCGACGCCGGCGGCCGGGCCGGACGCGGCGAGGGCGAGCGGCTGGCGGCGCGCCTCACGGAGGGTGATGGAGCCCCCGCCGGAGTGGACGAGGAGGAGGGGCACGGACAGGCCGAGGTCCGCAAGGGCACTCTCGAGCTGCTCGATTCCCCCGAGCGCGCCCGAGACGTAGGCGTTGAGGACGGCATAGGTGGTGCGCTCGTACTCCCGTATCGCCGGGTGCAGATCCGAGCCGACGATCACCGGCACGTCGGGATGGGCGAGGGACACCGCCTCCGCCGTGGCCCGCTCATGAGCCGGGTTGAGGAAGGACCACAGGTACGACACGGCGATGGCCTCGACGCCCTCCTCCTCGACCAGCCGCCGCGCCTGGCCCGTGACCTGCGCGAGGTCGAGGGACACGACGACCTCTCCGTTGCGGTCCGTCCGCTCCGGGATGCCGACGATGCAGCGGCGCGGCACGATCTCGGCGGGGGGTGCGAGCCACCCCTCGTCGTCGGCCACCCGGGTCCCCTTGGCGAAGGGCAACATGCCCTGGAATCCCTCGGTGGTGAGCAGCCCGACGCGTCGACCGGTCCGGGAGGCCAGCGTGTTCGTCACCGCGGTGGTGCCGAGCCCGAAGCGGCTCACGGTCGGAAGGAGCTCCGCCAGGGTGCCGCCCCGTCGCTCCGCCGCCAGCCCTGCTGCGGCCAGCACGCCGTCGGCGAGACGCCCCGGGGTGGTCGGCGACTTCGCCCTCCAGGACCGCGCGCCGTCGGTCAGGACCGCGTCGGTGAAGGTGCCGCCGACGTCGATGCCGAGACAGACCCCGCCCGCACCCTTGCCCGACCGAGCCAGCACCCGCTGCGTCATCCGCGCACCCTGGCCGGCTAGTCCCGGGCGGTCACGGTCGTGCTGTCTCGACCCGAGCGCAAGACCGAGCCCGGATAGGCGCCGGTGTACTCGCCCCCCTCCACCACGCCCTCGCCGCCGACCAGCACATGGTCCATGCCCGTCGACCGGGTCACCAGCCGCGCGGCGCCCGCCGGCAGGTCGTGGATCGTCCGGAGCGCGGTCGCGCCGACCGTCTCCGGGTCGAAGACGACGAGATCGGCTCGAGCGCCCATCGCCACGTGCCCTCGATCGACCAACCCATAGAGCCCCGCGGGCACGCTGGTCAACTGCCGCACCATCTCCTCGATATTGAAGACGTGGTGTTCGCGGACGAGCTCGGCCAGGCACTGCGTGGGGAAGTCCGCACCCGCCATCATGTCGAGATGTGCTCCCGCGTCCGACGCCTGGAGCACGACCCGGGGGTCGGCGAGCAGCTCGTTGCGGGCCTCCCAGCACCACCGGTCCTCGGCGGGGTCGGGGTAGCGAGCCCGCACGAAGCCCGCCTCGAGCCGGGACCTCACGGCAACCTCGATCATCGCCTCGAACGGGCTGGTCCCCCATTGCCGTGCCAGCTCGCCGACGTTGCGACCCTCGAGGTCGGCCGCCGGTCCGCCGGCGACCTCGTTGACTCGATAGCTCGCCCAGTTGCGCACCACGGTTGCCAGGCCGGTCTCGGGCTCGGCGGCGGCCTTCTCGAGACCGGCGCGCACCTCGGGATCCCGGAGCGCAGCGATGCGCGCCTCCCGATCGAGATCGAACAGCCCGCCCCAGCCCGGCAGCGCCCGGAACACGTACCCTCGCAGGAAGTCGTGCTGCAACTGCAGGTTTTGGGGCGTGAAGAGGGGCACCACCTTGCCGCCGCGGGTGCGGGCCACCTCGCTCGCCCGCAGCTGCCGCCGAAAGAGGTCGGGGATCTTGGGATTGATGAGCGGAGTGTTCCAATTGAGCGGCCGGTTGGCCGCGGCGGACATGTCGGCCATCAGGTCGACGTCCTCGTCGGTGAAGCCTCGGATGAACGAGTCGGGGATGAACTCGATCGACGTGCCCGGGTAGTCCCCGCACACGGCCGCGAGCCCCACCAGCTCGTCTCGCTCGGCGAAGTTTGGGGGCGTCGGCCTTCCATCCCCGTCCACCTGGGTCGCCGGGTTTGCCGTGGAGAACCCGAGGCCGCCCTCGCTGATGGAGCGACCGAGCAGGCGGCGCATCTCGTCGAGCTGGTCGGCGCCGGCGGGACCCGTCGACGCCGCTTCTCCCATGACGGCGCGCCGGACGGCCGAATGACCCACGAGGAACCCGATGTTGGCGGCGAGCGGCTGGCCCGCGACCACCTCGAGGAACTCCCCGAACGTCTGCCAACGGAACTCGACGCCGGCCTCGATGGTCTCCTCGGGGATCGACTCCACCTGGGCCAGAAGCCTGGCGAGGAACGACTGGTCACCGGGCCGGACCGGGGCCAGCGTCAGGCCACAGTTGCCGGCGACGACGGTGGTCACCCCGTGGAGGGGCGAGGGGGAGAGCCCGGGGTCGTAGAACAGCTGGGCGTCGTAGTGCGTGTGCAGGTCGACGAATCCGGGTGCGACGATGCGTCCCTCCGCGTCGATGGTCCGGGCCGCACGCTCGTCGATATCGCCCAGGACGACGACCCTGCCGTCGCGGACCCCCACGTCCTGGCGGCGACCGGGGACCCCCGTCCCGTCGACGACGGTTCCGTTCCGCACCACCACGTCGAGCATGGACCGCAATCCCCCGCATCGAGCGACGATCGCGAAGCCGGCCGGCGGCTCCGCTCTCCAGCCCCTCGTCGCCTAGGCCATCACCCTAACATCGGGGGTCGCGAGGCTCTGGAGTGCGGGGGTGGTCGGGCGACATGGACGAGACGGACGAGACGGACGAGACGGACGAGGCGGTTTCCTACGGCCGGCAGGTGACCCTGCTGGCCGAACGACACCCGGAGGACACGGCGATCGTCCACGTCGCACCGGGGGGATCGGAGCGCCGGGTGCCGTGGGGCGAGCTCGAGCGCCGGGCAAATCAGGTAGCGCGCCTGCTCGAGGAGCGCGGCGTGGCCCAGGGCGACACCGTGGCCGTCGCACTCGTCAACTCTGCGGAGCACTTCTTTTGCACCCTGGCCGCATGGAAGCTCGGTGCCACGGTGCTGCCGCTGCGCTGGGACCTCCCGCCCTGGGAGCGCGACCGGCTGCTCGACCTGGCCCGTCCGGCCGCCGTCGTCGGGGCATGGGAAGATGCGGCGCCGGGCACGCTGGGACTCGACGACGTCGCCTCTTCGGCGTCACGGGACCACGACCCCTTGCCGGAGCGCGTGCCGGATCCGGCCCGGTCCATCGCCACGTCCGGATCGACGGGCCGGCCCAAGCTCATCGTCACCCCGGGGCCGGGAACGATGGCGCTCGACCCCACGGCGGGTGCCACGGACGCCATGGGCGTGCGCGACCGCGCCACCCAGCTCGTGATCTCGCCGCTGTACCACACCAACGGCTTCGCGTGCCTGAACGGCCTCCTGGTCGCGCAGACGCTGGTCGTGATGGAGCGGTTCGACGCCGCCCTGGCCGTGGACCTGATCGAGCGCCACGGCGTCAACACCGCCATCACCGTCCCGGCCATGCTGCAGCGGATGGCCGAGGTGCCCGACGTGAAGGAGCGGGACTTTGCGAGCGTCGACTCCATCCTCTGCGGCGGGGCGCCGCTCGCGCCGTGGGTCGTGCGGGAGTGGATCGACCTCGTCGGGCCCGAGCACTTCTTCTTTAGCTACGGCGGGACCGAGGGGATCGGCCTGGCCATGGTCCGGGGCGACGAGTGGCTCCGGCACGAGGGCACGGTGGGCCGGCCGGTCGGTTGCGAGGTGCGGATCCTCGACGCCGACGGCCGGGAGGTGCCCGCGGGCGAGATCGGCGACGTCTTTCTGCGGCGTGAGGACCAGACCCCGACGTTTGCGTACGTCGGAGCCCCGGCGCCACGGCGGACCGACGACGGCTTTACGACCTTCGGCGATGTGGGCCGGGTGGACGAGGACGGATTCCTCTACATCGCCGACCGCCGGGTGGACATGATCGTGAGCGGCGGCGCCAACGTCTACCCGGCGGAGGTGGAGATCGCCCTCTCGGAGCACGAGGGCGTCGCCGACGTCGTGGTCGTCGGGCTACCCGACCGAGAGTGGGGCCACCGGGTGCACGCCATCGTCGAACCGCTCGACGCGGCACACCCACCCTCGGTGGAGGAGCTGCGCGACCATTGCCGCGCTCGTCTGGCCGCCTACAAGGTCCCCAAGTCCGTCGAGATCGTCGGGGCCATACCCCGCAGCGCGGCGGGCAAGGTCAACCGCTCGGCCCTGGTGGCCGAGCGATCTGCAGGCTGATCCTCGCCCGTCACCGATCCTCTCGGGCTCGGCGCAGGAGCCCGGACGCCGGGGTGGTCGTGGTATCCCGCCCCGAGCGCAGCAGCCGCCCGGGCGTGGCGCCCGTGAACGCGCCGTCGTGGACGACCTCGACCCCGCGTACCAGCACGGCGTCGATGCCGACGCCCCGACTGAACAGGCGCGCCGCCCCTCCCGGGAGGTCCCGGACCAGGCTGACCTGCGACGGCGCGATGACCTCCGGGTCGAAGATCACCACGTCCGCCCACGAGCCTGGCTCGAGCCTCCCCCGCCCGGACAACCCGTAGAGGCGGGCCGGCACGTCGGCGAGCTCCTGCACGAGCTCCTCGATCGTGAAGACGTCGTCGTCGCGGACGAGCTCGGCGAAGCAGGCCGTCGAGTACTCCACGTTGAGCACGCCGCGCACATGGGCGCCGCCGTCGGATGCGCCCAGCACCACCCGGGGGTCGCGCAGCACCCGACGGCGCCGGGCCCTCTGCTCGGCGTCACCAGCCGGCGCGAGGTACCGGACGAAGCCGATCGCGAGCCGGCTCTCGACGGCCAGGTCGAAGAAGGTGTCGATCAGGTCCGACCCACGCGTCGCGGCGATGTCCGCGACCCGGCACCCGACCAGGGGAGCGAGCGACGGTTCCCCCGTGTCGCTCACCAGCTGGTCTGGAAGGGCGTCGCGGAACATGGCGTTGGACCCGAGACGGGCCCCCTCGAGATGCGACTTCAGCTCGGCACGGACCGACGGATCGGCGAGGGCCCGCACACGCCGGTCCGGAGCGAGGGAGAAGACCCGGTCGAAACCGGGGACCGAGCGGAACCCGACGTCGCTGTCGAGGAAGTCCGTCCGCACCCGGAAGTTGTGGGGGATGATCATGGGCACGACACAGCCGCCCACGGCCCGCCCGGCATCGGCGGACGCCAGCTGACGGTCGCAGAGGTCCGGGATCGCCGGGTAGTTGAGCAGCACCGAGTTCCAATTGAGGGGACGCCCGGCCGCAACGGACATCGCGGCCATGAGGTCGAGATCATCGGGCGTGAAGCCGTAGGCCGAGGACTCGGGGATGAACTCGAGGCTCGTGCCCGGGTACGACCCGCAGGCCCCCGCCAGCTCCACCAGCTCGCCGGGAGTGGCCAGGTTGGGAGGCGTGGGAGCGCCGTCGCCGTCCCGCTGGGTGGCAGACGTCGAGCTCGAAAACCCGAGGGCACCCGCCGCGAGCGCCTCGTCGAGCAGGCGGCTCATCGACCGGAGCTCGGTCGCGGACGCGGCGGCGGTCGACGCCCGCTCGCCCATCACGGCACGCCGGACGGCCGAGTGGCCCGCGAGGTAGCCCACGTTGGGGACGAGCTCCATCCCTTCGATCGTGTCCAGCAGCTCGGGGAAGGTGTGCCACGTGAAGGGCACCCCGGCCTGCAGCGACTCGAGCGGGATCGCCTCCACCCTCGAGAGCATCCGGACGAGGAAGTCGACGTCCCGGGGCCGGGCGGGGGCGAGGGAGAGCCCGCAGTTCCCGGCCACGACGGTGGTCACGCCGTGCAACGGAGAGGGCGAGGCGGTCGGGTCCCAAAAGAGCTGGGCGTCGTAGTGGGTGTGCACGTCGACGAAGCCCGGCGACACGACGCGACCCTCCGCGTCGATCTCCCGGCGTGCCCGCTCGGCGACGGACCCGACGGCCTGCACGCGACCGTCCCTCACGCCGACGTCGGCCCGCCGGCCGGCCCGGCCCGTCCCATCGACCACCAGGCCGTCGCGGATCACCAGGTCGAGCATCCCCCGATTTTTTATACTGTCGGCCGAGGGGTTGCTCAAGCGAGGGTGGGGGCGGTGGCCGAGAACCAAGGGGGGGAGGCCACCGCGCCATCGCAACCCGAAGCCGTCGCCGAGTGCGTCAACGTCGACGAGGTGATGGCGCTCGGCGCAGACCGCCTCCCTCCCGAGGTGAGCAGCTACGTCCTGGCCGCGTCGGGCGACGAGGAGACCGCTCGGGACAACCTCGAGGCCTTCCGGCGGCGCAGGCTGCGCCCCCGCATCCTCACCGGGCTCGACGATCTCTCGACCGAGACGTCGGTGCTCGGTACCGATGTCGCCATGCCGCTGGGGATCGCGCCGATGGCCGAGCACGCCCTCGCCCATCCCGACGCCGAGCTGGCGATGTGCCGCGCTGCGGCGGAGGCGGGTGTGCCGATGTGCGTTTCGACCGCTTCGAGCGTGCCGCTCGACCGGGTGGCGGGGGTCGCGGCGGAGGCCGACGCGCCCTGGTGGTTCCAGCTCTACGCCGGTGCGGACCGAGAGGCCACCACCTCGCTCGTGCGTCGCGCCGTGGGGGGCGGATGCGCTGCGGTGGTGCTCACGGTCGACGTGGCGGTCGTGGGCTACCGGGACCGAGAGCGCATCACCCGGCGCTCGCTGCCGGACAGCCCCTACTACGACGGGCATTGGGGGCACCTCGCCCCGGAATTCGACGCGACCACGATCGGCTTTCGCAACTCCTGGTCCGACCTCGAGTGGATCCGCGAGGCCTGCGGCGATTGCCCCCTCGTCCTGAAGGGCGTGCTCACCGCCGAGGACGCCACCCTGGCGGTGAGCCACGGCGCCTCGGCCGTCTGGGTGTCCAACCACGGGGGCCGGCAGCTCGACCGGAGTCCGGCCACGCTCGACGTGCTCCGAGAGGTCGTCGAGGCCGTCGCTGGGACCACCGGACCGGACGGATCCGGGCGTCCCGTGGAGGTCTACCTCGACGGTGGCATTCGTCGAGGGATCGACGTGGTGACGGCCCTGGCCATGGGGGCGCGCTGCGTCTTCGTCGGCCGCCCGGCGATGCTGGGGCTGGCCGCCGAGGGACAGGCGGGCGTTGCCGCCGTCCTCGCCATCTTGCGCCGCGAGTTGCACATGGCCATGACCCTCATCGGCGTGGCGCGACCCGAGCTGCTCGACGCCTCCTTTGTGCTCGATCCGCCACCCTCACGATGAGGCCGTCACGATGAGGCCGTCACGATGGACCCTGGCGCGGTGAGCGTCGGCAGGCTCTTCCACGTCATCCACGTGTCGGAGGCGCTCGGCCCCCTCGACGCCTGGTACGACCGGGTCTTCGCACCGCACCACGGAATGATGGACCGTCACTACCTGCCGCGCGAGGAGCGCATGGGATCGCTCCTCGTCATCGCCGACGCGGTGATCGAGACGGCCGCGCCGGCCGATCGGCCGGCAGCCCGCACCGCCCCGATCGGGCGCTTCTTCGCCCGGTTCGGACGGCACTGGCACTCGCTCGCCTGGTACTGCGACGACGTCGCCGAGATGTGGGACCGTCTCACCGACGCCGGAATCCGCGTCTTTCTCCCGGGCCGCGTCGCCGACCGGCGACCGGTCGACGGCGACATCTACACCCACCCGAGGGACACGTTCACCCAGCTCGAGTTTTACCAGCCGTCCACGAGCGGCGGAACGTACGGACCGGGATACAACGCCGACCCTCGCTTCGAGCCCGGATGGCCGCTGCGCTGGGCGGCGGCCCCCAATCCCCTGGGCATCGAGAGCCTGGCGTACGCCACGGTCGTGGTTCCCGACCTTGGCAAGGCGGCGGCGGTCTACGTCGACGCCGTGGGCGGCACGCTGCTCCACGAGGAGGCGTCGGCAGAGACGGGCACCCGCAGCATCTTCGTGCAGATCGGCACGGAGTTGATCGTGGAGCTCGCCATGCCGACGCCAGGCACGCGTGACGCGGCCGTTGGAGCGGGCGCCACGCTCGCACGGCGCGACCTGGAGGCCAACGGACCGACGTGTCACGCGCTGACCTTCGCCGTATCCGACCTCGATCGAGCCGCAGATCACCTGCGGCGGTGCGGGATCGGGCTCCTCTGGCAGGGATCCGACACGCTCATGGCCGACCCGGCGCACACCTTCGGGGCACCCTTCCGGTTCACCACTCGGAGGATCCCCACCCACCTGCCGCTCTGAGCTCGCCGGCAGGAGGTCGGCCCGGTCAGTCCGCGGAGAGGTAGTCCCGCACGACGTCGAGCGGCGGGTGGTTCGAGTAGCCCTGCTCGGGCCAATTGAACCACCCCGACGAGGCCCAGGCCCCGCCGTCAGGATGCAGCGACGTGCCGGTGACGAACGACGAGAGGTCCGAGGCCAGGAACAGCGCGCAGCCCCCCACATCCTCGTAGGTGCCGGCCCGCCCCATCGGGATCGAGATCTGATCGGCGAGTGCCCGCTCCTCGTCCGTCCCCGCCATCGAGGCCCGGAGGTTGGGCGTCGGCACGTAGTCCGGGGCGATGGTGTTGATCCGGATCCGGTCGGGAGCGAGCTCCAGCGCCAGGGTCCGCGTCAGGCTCGTGACGCCGGCCTTCATCGCCGCGTAGACGGCGAAGTTGGGCGCCGCGCGGTGCGCCTCGATCGACGTCAGGTTGATGATGCTGCCGGCGCCGGCCGCCCGCATGCGCGGGATGGCGAGGTGCGTCGACGTGAGCAGCCAGGTGAAGTTCGCCCGGATGAGGGCATCCCAGCCCCGTGGGTTCGTGCCCTCGAAGGGCTGACGGAAGGTCCCGCCCACCACGTTCACGAGGATGTCCAGCCGTCCGCCAAAGGCCCCGTCGGCACGCTCGAAGAACGCCTCGAGCGCGTCGGGGTCCCGAGCGTCCAACGCCTGCGTGAGCGTGTTGGCGCCGTCGGGCCCGAGGGCCGCCGCCACGTCCGCCAGCCCCTCGGCATCCTTGTCGCACAGGGCCAGGCGGACCCCGGCCCGCCCGAGGTCGAGTGCGCAGGCGCGGCCCAGGCCACCTCCCCCGCCGACGATGATGCCCACCCGGCCGGCCAGCCCGGCCCGCTCGTCGAGATGGCCCACGGTCAGGCGCCGACCTCGATGACGACCGCGGATCCCATGCCGCCGCCCGCGCACATGGAGGCAACGCCGATCCCCCCGCCGCGCCGGGCCAAGTCGTTGATGAGCGTGGTCAGCATCCTCGCTCCCGTCGCGGCGATGGGGTGGCCGAGGCTGCACCCGCTCCCGCTCACGTTGACGGTGGTGGGGTCGATGCCGAGGATCCTGGTCGTGGCGACGCACATCGAGGCGAACGCCTCGTTGATCTCGAACAGGGCAACGTCGCCCACCTCGAGACCCGCCCGGCCAAGTGCCTTCGGGATGGCGGTGGTCGGGGCGAGGCCGGTTCGGGCCGGCTCCACCCCGACCGAGGCCCACGAGCGCACGCGGGCGAGAGGGGTCAATCCGTGGGCGTCGGCAAACTCGTCCGAGGTGAGCACCAACGCGGCCGCCGCGTCGTTGAGGCCCGACGAGTTACCGGCGGTGATCGAGAAGCCGGGGATCTCGGGGTGTAGGGGCTTGAGGCTGGCCAGCTTCTCCATGGTGGTGTCGCGGCGAGGATGCTCATCCGTGTCGAAGACGGTGCTCGACCCGTCCCGGAGGGTGACCTTCAGCGGGAAGATCTCCTCGCGGAACCGGCCCTCGTCGATCGCCTCCACGGCCTTGCGGTGCGAGTCGAAGGCCCAGTGGTCCATCTCCTCCCGGGAGACGCCGGCCTCCTGGGCCGTGTTCCACCCGACGGTGATCGACATGTCCATGGCGGGCGCCTCGGGCGTGTCGGGGTGCGAGGGCGACATCCACGGGTCCTCCCACTCGTCGGTGCCCGACACGCGACGACGCCCCATGGGCGCCGTCGAGGAGGACTGGACGCCGCCGGCGATCACGGCGCGGTCCATCCCCGCCATGATGCTGCCCGACGCGATCTGGATGGCCGAGAGACCCGAAGCGCAGTGGCGGTTGTCGGCCAGCCCGGGCACCGTGGTGAGGCCCGCCTCGACCGCCGCGTACCGGGCAATGACACCGCCCCCGTAGAGCGACTCGGCGAGGATCAGGTCGTCGATCTCCGACGACGGCAGGCCGCTGCGTTGCAGGGACTCCTCGAGGACGGCCCGCGCGAGCACGAAGGCGTCGGTCTCCGACAAAGAGCCCTTTCGGGCCGTGCCGATCGCGGTGCGGCACGCCGAGACGATGACGGCGTCAGGCATGGACACTCCCCCTTCCGGGCCGAGACCCCTCCGCCCGTTCGTGCTCGTGATCGAACGCCCGGTGACGCTACCAGCTGGTCGAGTACGCTCGACCGGGTGCGCATCGTCCTCGACTCCGATCTCTGCACCGGCCACGGGCGCTGCTACTCGCTGGCTCCGGAGCTCTTTACGAGCGACGACCGGGGGCACAGCGTGCTGCTCAGCCCCGAGGTGCCGGCAGGCCTGGAGGACAAGGCGAAGACTGCGGTCGACAACTGCCCCGAGAGCTGCATCAGCATCCAAGACTGAGCGGATCGGACCCACGCGCGTGACCAATTCGGACCCGGCCGCTGTCCAACGCGGCACCGAGCCGACCTCGGGCGGAGCGGCTGCCGGCGACATGCGAGACGAGCTGGCGGGCTGGCTCGCCGCCCACCTGACGCCCGATGTCGTCGAAGCCGGCCGGCATATGGGTGACGACGACGAGGCCTTCGAGGTCCTGAGGCGATGGAACCGCACCCTGGCCGACGCCGGCTGGGCGGCGGTGGCCTGGCCGGCCGCCTACGGCGGCAGGGACGCGGACGTGGTCGACCAGCTGGCCTGGCACGAGGAGATGGCCCGGGCCGAGGCGCCCGGGCCCGTCAACGTCATCGGCGTCTCCAACATCGCCCCGGCCATCATGGCCGCCGGCACCGACGATCAGCGGGAGCGGTTCCTCCGGCCGATGCTGCGCGGCGACGAGATCTGGAGCCAAGGCATGTCGGAGCCCGACGCCGGCTCGGATCTCGCCTCGCTGCGGTGCCGGGCCCGGCTGGAGGGCGACGTGTTCGTGATCGACGGGCAAAAGACCTGGAACAGCCTCGGTCGGCACGCCGACTGGTGCCAGCTCTACGTCCGCACCGACCCGGAGGCGCCCAAGCACCGGGGCATCAGCTGCCTCCTCGTCGACATGCGCCTGCCCGGCGTCGAGGTCCGCCCGCTTCGGACCATGTCGGGCGACCTGACCTTTTCCGAGCTCTTCTTCGACGGCGTGCGGGTCCCCCGCGATGCGCTGCTCGGCTCGCTCAACGAGGGCTGGCGGGTGGCGATGACGACCCTCAGCCACGAGCGGGCGGGTGTTGCCCGGCTCCACCTGTCGCTCGGGCAGCGATTCGAGCGCCTCGTGACGGACGCCAAGGGGCTGCCGGGGCTCTCCGACCCGACCATCCGCAACCGGTTGGCCATCGTGTACCAGCGCATCGCCTGCATGCGCTGGACGACCACGAGGGAGCTCGAGCGCGTGTCTCGCGGTCACGACCCCTCCCCCAGCATGGGGAGCCTGACCAAGCTGATGTGGTCCCAGACGGAACAGGCCCTCGCCGAGGTGGCCATCGACCTGATGGGCATGGACGGGCTGGGCGGGACGTGGGCCAAGTACCTGGCCTCCTCCCGGCAGGCCACGATCGCCGGCGGCACCACCGAGATCAACCGCAACATCCTTGCCGAGCACGGGCTGGGCCTTCCGCGCTGATCGCGTAGGCGTCTGGCCTGGCCACTTCCGATCGCCCATCTTGACGGCCCAGGGGCGTTCGGCAAGCATGCGATGGTCCCGAGGAGCGGCCCGGGCCACGTAGACCGGAGACGGGGGGACAGTTGTCGTCGGTATGGGGGTACGAGGGGACGCGGGTCGTCGTCGCCGGGGGCGGCGGTGCCGGTATGGGCGCCGCAGCGGTCGCCGAGCTCAACGACCTCGGTGCGGAGGTCCACGTCATCGATCTGCGCGATCCACCGGTCGACGTCGCCAGCCACCAGTCCGTCGACTTGAGGGATCCCGAGGCCACCGCCCGGGCGGTCGACAGGATCGGCGGCGAGATCTACGCGCTGTTCAATTGCGCGGGACTGCCCGGGCACAAGTACAGCGACCTCGACGTCATGACGGTCAACTTCGTCGCCATGCGCCATCTGGCCGAGCTCGTGGTCCCCCACATGGGCCCCGGCGGTGCCATCGCCAGCATCTCGTCGACCGCGGGCGTCGGTTGGATGGCCAACATCGCGAAGTGGCTGCCGCTCGTGCAGACGGAGGGCTTCGCCGCCGGTCGTCAGTGGTGCGCCGAGCATCCCGAGGAGATCTCGGGCGGCTACGCCCCGTCCAAGGAGGCCATCATCATCTGGACTCAGTGGGCATCGTTCGCCCTCGCCCCCAGGGGGATCCGGGTGAACTCGATCAGCCCGGGGCCGACCGACACGCCGATGATGCCGGACTTCATCGACACCATCGGCAAGGAATTCATGGAGAGCTTCCCCGTGCCGCTCGGCCGCCGGTCGACGCCGGAGGAGCAGGCCTTCCCGCTGATCTTTCTCAACAGCCGCGCGGCGTCCTACATCACCGGCGAGAACCTCGTCACGGACGGCGGCACGGTGGGGGCCATCATGACGGGGAACATCGATCCCGCCATCTTCGCCGGCGCCGGCGCCGGCGACTCTTGAGCGAACCGAGCCGATCGACGGAGGGCAGAGCCGTGGCTGGAGTCATGCAAGGTGTCCGGGTGGTGGAGGTCGCCTCCTGGACCTACGTGCCGGTGACCGGCGCGGTCCTGGCCGAATGGGGGGCCGACGTCATCAAGATCGAGCACCCCGAGACCGGCGATCCGCAGCGGGGGCTCGCGGCCATGGGGATGATCCCGGTCGGGCCCGGCGGGGTCGCCCACATGATGGAGCTCGCCAACCGGGGCAAACGGAGCATCGGCCTCGACATGGGCACAGAGGAGGGCCGCAGCATCCTGCTCGAGCTCTGCAAGACCGCGGACGTGTTCCTCACCAACTTCCGCCCCCAGGCGCGCCGTAAGCTCCGGATCGACGTCGAGGACGTCCGCGCCGCCAATCCGGACATCATCTACGTGCGGGGATCGGGCAACGGCCAGCGGGGACCCGAGGCGGAACGCGGGGGCTACGACGGCTGCACCTTCTGGGGGCGCGGCGGACCCGCAGACATCATCAGCAACCCCGACGACGGAAGCTACCCGATCTCGCAGCCCGGGCCGGCCTTTGGCGACGTCATCGGCGGTCTCACGATCGCCGGCGGGATCTCCGCGGCCCTCTTCCATCGGGAGCGCACAGGCGAGCCGGTGGTCGTGGACAACTCGCTCCTCGCCACCTCCATGTGGGCCACGGGCGCCTCGTCCCTGGGCGCCGGGCTCTTTGGGATCGATCGGATGCCCAAGGGCGACCGTCGCAAGGTGCCCAACCCGATCGTCAACCTCTACCGGACCTCCGACGGCAGGTTCCTCTCGCTCGTCATGCTCGAATCCGACCGGTACTGGGCCGACCTGGTCGGACTGCTCGGCCATCCCGAGCTGGCGGACGACCCCCGGTTTGTGGACTCCAGCGACCCGCAGGGAGAACAGCGAGGCCTGCGTCACCGCGCTCGACGAGATCTTTGCCGCAGCGCACCTTCGCCGAGTGGAAGGACGTCCTCATGGACGCGAAGGGGGTCTGGGCCCCGGTGCAACGACCCTCGGAGCTGCTGGAGGATCCTCAGGCCTTGGCCAACGGCTACATCCGCGAGGTCGAGGCGAAGTCCGGCACGGTGTTCCGGATGGTGGCGTCGCCGCTGCAATTCGACGAGAAGCCCCCCGAGCTCACCCGGGGCCCCGAGCACGGCGAGCACACCGACGAGTTGCTGGGCGAGCTGGGGATGGACATGGACAAGATCATGGACCTGAAGATCAAGGGCGTCGTGCTCTGACGCTCGGGTTGTCCCGGTCGGAGCCCCTGCCCGCTCCGATCGACGCACCCATCCGGGCACTCCAGATCCGAGGGTCCTGGCCGAACCGGTCGTCTCGTCGCCAGCTCACGGAGGAGCCTGGCCGAACAGCTGGTAAGACGGGTCACCAAGATCCCGGACGGCGACGACCGGCGGTGCCGACGACGCGTCCGCCACCTGAGAGATGTCGCTGACATAGCGCCGGCTGGAGATCCGCCAGGTGCCGTCGAGATGTCGGGTCCAGTGGTCCAGGTAGCGGCCGCGGTCGACGATGTCCGAGGTCTTCCCGTCCTCGTCTGGCTTCGTCCGCAAGCACACGGTCACGTACGCCTCGCTCGCGGCACCGCCCCCGCCAGGGTCGATTTGGGTCAAGATGTTGGTGATCTGGTGCGAGTGCCCCTGCATCGCCTCGTGCGCTCTCCACACCCACTCGAGGAACTCCGCAGCGGTCCCGGCGAAGTAGTCGCCGTAGTCGAGGTGGGCCTCCGGCTCGAAGACCGTCCAGTACAGATCGCGGTCCATCCGATCCAGGCTTCGGCAATACCGGTACAAGCCGTCGCCAATGCTCTGCCTCGCTACCAGCTCGTCCAGCGTCATGGAGTACCTTCCCCTCAGCCCGAAGGCCGGGACTCACCTCGGCTACTGCCGTGCCATGTGCAGGCGGAGCTCCGCCTCCGAGTCGGTGATCAGCTCTCCGCTCAGGTCCACCGTCACCCGGTGCAGCGTCTCCGCAAAGGCGAAGGGGGGACGGTAGTCCTCGACGATCGGTGAGCCGGGGTTGGCGCCGCAGGTCAACATTCCGGGGTTGAAGATGAGTGGCGTCGTGTAGGGCGCCTCGGTCTGACCGACGAGCGTCCCATCCACGTAGAGCTGCATTCGCCCTGGAGCGCCCTTGCCCCGCGCGATGTCCAGCTCACCGGTCGGCTCGAACTCGAAGCGCAGCGCACGCCGGCCAGGTGGCACTGGCTCGTTCGACACGACTCGATGGACGCGCTTTCCCAGGTAGTTGTGGGCGTAGTGCAGGAAGCCCCCCTGCAGGTAGAAGGTGTAGCCGCCCGCCGCGCTGCCCTGACAGAGGAGCACGCCCTCGGCCCTTGCCTCGGCGATCTCGACCTCGGCGGTGATGCTGTGTGGCCGGTTGAGGACCCTCGGAGCCACGAAGAACGGGACCGACTGGGTCTTGGGGAAGTACACATACTCGTCGCGAGGGGCGGCGATCTGCGGCTTTTCGACCAGCACCCGGTCGATGCCACTGCCGTCGATCGGCAGCACGTTGTACTTCCCGGCCTCCACGTACCAGAGCGCGATCATGGCGACGAGGCGCTCGGGGTTGTCGTCGGCGACGTCGTGGTTCTCGGTCGGATCCCGCTCGACGTGATACAGCTCCCAGCCGTGGGCATCGAGGTCCGAGAGCTGCGCCGAGGAGATGGGCCGACCGAACGGCGCCGACTCCGCGAACGAGGGTCCCGGCCACGGGCACACGGCACGCCAGCCGTCGTGGTAAAGCGACCGGTGACCCAGCATCTCGAAGTACTGCGTGTGGTGCCGGCTCTCGGCGGTGCCGTCGTTGAGGCTCTGGGCGAAGCTCACACCCTGGATCTCGGACTGCGCGATCCCGCGGATCGTCGACGGTGGCTCGATGTCCAAGATGTCGAGGACCGTCGGCACCATGTCGATGATGTGCGCGTACTGGGTGCGCACCTCGCCCTTACCCTCGATGCCGTCCGGCCAGTGGACGATAAAGGGGTCGGAGGACCCGCCCCGGTAGGTCTCGCGCTTCCAGCGACGGAAGGGGGTGTTCCCCGCCCAGGTCCACCCCCACGGGTAGTGGTTGAAGTGCTTGGGCCCGCCGAGCTCGTCGATGACCGCCAAGGACTCTTCGACCGTCTCGGGCGAATTGTTGAAGAAGTTCGCCTCGTTGGTGGCGCCGTCGACCCCGCCCTCGGCACTCGCACCGTTGTCGGAGACGGCCATGACGATGGTGTTGTCGAGCTCGCCGATCCGGCCGAGGAAGTCGAGCAGCCTGCCGAGGTGATGGTCGGTGTGGCTGAGGAAGCCCGCGTACACCTCCATCATCCGGGCGGCAACCCGGCGGGCGTCGGCCGACAGGTCCTCCCACCGGGGCACGTCCGGGTCGTGCCGAGACAGCTCGACGTCCGGCGCCATGATGCCCATCGCCTTCTGCCGTGCCAGGGCCTGTTCGCGGTACGCATCCCACCCCTCGTCGAAGGCGCCGCGGTAGCGGTCCGCCCAGTCCCTCGGGACGTGATGGGGGGCGTGGGTGGCACCGGGACAGAAGTGGAGGAAGAAGGGCTTGTCGGGGTCGACCTGCTTGGCGTCGGCGATGAATTGGATGGCCTTGTCGACCAGGTCCTCGGTGAGGTGGTACCCCTCTTCCGGCGTCGCCGGCGGATCGACATGGTGATTGTCGTAGACGAGGTCCGGATACCACTGGCTGGTGTCGCCCCCGAGGAACCCGTAGAAGCGCTGGAATCCGCGCCCGAGCGGCCATCGCTCGAAGGGTCCCGCTCCGGTCTCGTGCGCGCTCGGCACCAGGTGCCACTTGCCGAGCATGTAGGTGTTGTAGCCGCGCTCGACGAGGATCTCGGAGAGGAAGCCGTTCTCCAACGGAATGAGGCCGTTGTAGCCGGGAAAGCCCGTCGCGAACTCTGTGACGCAGGCCATGGCGTTGCTGTGATGGTTCCGGCCGGTCAAGATGCACGCTCGGCTCGGCGAGCACAGCGCCGTCGTGTGCATGTTGTTGTAGCGCAGCCCGCTCTCGGCCAACCGGTCGAAGTTGGGGGTCTCGATGGGAGAGCCAAAGCAGCCCAGCTGCCCGAACCCAGTGTCGTCGAGCACCACGAACAGGACGTTCGGCGCACCGAGCCGGGCTCGCGGCAGCGTGGGCCACGCCGGGCTCGATTCGTCGGCGGTGCGGCCGACGACGCCGGGGAAGGATGCTCCCTCCGGGTAGTACTTCAACGACACCGTTCCACCTCCACCCCGAACGACAGATTCAGACGGGCCCGGAGGGTCAGGCGGGCGGCAGGCCCCCTGCGTACGTCTTGGTCTCGACGTACTGCTCGAAGCCCTCGACACCGTTTTGCCGGCCGATCCCGCTCGCCTTGTAGCCACCAAAGGGGGCGTCAGGCCCGTACCAGACGCCGCCGTTGATGCCGACGGTTCCGGCCCGGATCCGCCGGCCCACCGCCAGCGCCCGCTCCTCCGACGCCGAGGTCACGCCGCAGCCCAGGCCGTACTGGTTATCGTTGGCGATGCGGACGGCGTCGTCGTCGTCCTCGAAGGGCACGACCACCAGCACCGGTCCGAAGATCTCCTCGCGGGCGATCGTCATCGAATTGTCGACGTCGGCAAAGAGGGTCGGCTCGACGAAATAGCCCTTGGGTAGGTGGGCCGGGCGGCCCCCGCCGACCACGACCCGGGCACCCTCCGCCTTGCCCTTCTCGATGTAGCCGAGGACCCGATCGCGCTGGACGGCGCTGATCTGGGGCCCCTGGATGTTGGACGCGTCCGTGGGGTCGCCGTAGGGAACGTTGCGGAAGCCGTCCTCCATGATGGCGATGCCCTCGTCGTAGCGGGACCTCGGCAGGAGCATCCTGGTGAGCATCACGCAACCCTGCCCTCCGTGCGAGCAGATCGTCCAGGCCATCGAGAGCTTGGCCGCGAAGTCCGTGTCGTCGAGCACGATGTCGGCCGACTTGCCGCCGAGCTCGAGGAAGAGGCGCTTCAGCGTCGGGGCACCCTTCTCCATGATGCGCCGGCCGACGGCGGTGGACCCGGTAAAGGAGATCAGGTCGACCCGGGGATCGATCACGAGATCCTCGGCGACCGCGTTGTCCTGGGTCGTGACGACCTGCAGGACCCCGGGCGGGAAGTCCGTGCGCTCGGCCACCAGCCGGCCGATACGGGTGGCATTCCACGGTGTGTTGGGAGCGGCCTTCAAGATCACGGTGTTGCCGGTGGCCAGTGCCTGACCCAGCTTGTTGATCGTGACCTCGAAGGGGTAGTTCCAAGGGACGATGGCGCCGACCACGCCGACGGCCTCCTTGGCCACCTTGCGCCAGCTGTGCTGCCCGAAGGCGTTGCCGTCGGGGAGGTCCCGCTCCCACTGGAACTCGTCGATGAAGTTGGCGGGCCACACCAGGCCCTCGGCCAACGGGGCGTCGAGCTGGGGACCGTAGGTGAGGAGCACGGGAGCGCCGACCTCGGCGACGAGCTCGGCACGCAGCAGCTCACGCTCCTCCTCCAGCGCGGCCTGGAGCTGGCGGAGGCACTGCTTGCGCAGCTCCTTGTCCGTCGACCAGGAGGACTCGTCGAAGGCCCGTCGGGCCGCCCCGATCGCCTGGTCCAGGTCCTCGTGGCCGGCGTCGGCGACCTGCCCCAGCACCTCCTCGGTCGCCGGGTTGATGTTGTCGAACGTCCGGCCCGACCTGGCCTCGACCAGCTTGCCGTCGATCAACATCCGAGACTCGCCCTGCTGGATCCCAGCGCGCGCTCATCGGTTGCCGTCATGCTTGCCCTCCCCTGACCAGGTCGCTACGGCGCACCCCGGACGATCACCCACCGCACGTTGCAACGGCATGCTATACCTCGTCCGGCGAGACTCCAGCCGGCGTCGGCCGGCCGGCGCGTCGCCAAGATGCGTTCTTCTTCCAGGAACGGGGGACCTTCGCGATGGAGCTCTGGGAGCTCGCGGCACGCGAGAGCATCCGCGATCTGGTGGCCCGCTACAACGCCAACGGTGACTCGGGTCGCTTCGAGCAGCAGATGCAGGTGTTCGCGCCCGACGCCGTGATGGAGCTCGTCTCGGCCGGGGGCGACGTCCGCCGCTTCGAGGGGGCCGAGCAGATCGCCACGATCTTCACCGGTACCAAGGCGACATGGGACGCCACGGTCGCACCAGGCGCGGGGAGGGGAAAGCACCACATCCGACATTTCGTGGCGACCCACCAGATCGACGTCGAGGACGAGAGCCATGCACGGGGCCGGAGCTATTTCCTCGTGGTCATGCCCCACGGTGTCGACCACTGGGGCCGCTACGTGGACGAGTACGAGATGCGCGACGGGCGGTGGGTCATCACCCGCCGGCGCGCCATCTCCGACGGGGGACCCGGGCTCGAGCGCATCGAGTAGCGGCGCCCTGGCCCCGGGCGCTCGGCGCCCGCCTCAAGCGGTCAATCCGCCGTCCATCGACACGATGCTGCCGACCATGAAGCGGGCCTCGTCCGAGGCGACGTAGGCGACGAGCCCGGCCAGCTCGTCGGGATCCGCATGCGGGACCTTGACCCCCCGTGGGAGACGGTCCCGCTCGACGCCCTCCGGCGGGACGAACCCCTCCAGCAACGGCGTCCGCATCCCCCCGGGCGCCACGGCGTTGACCCGCACACCCCTCCCGGCGTACTCGAGCGCCAGCGACCGGGTGAGCAGGCACACCCCGCCCTTGGAGGCGCTGTAGGCGGCCGCGTACGCGATGCCCTGCAGGCCGCTGTTGGAGGCGATGTTGACGATGGAACCTCCACCGTCGAGCAGGTGCGGGATCATCGCCTGGCACATGAGGAACGTCCCTGTGAGGTTGACGGCCAGGGTGCGGCTCCAGGTGTCGAACATGACCTCGGTCGTGTGGTCGAACCGACCCAACCCGGCACTGTTGACGAGCACCTCGGGCCGGCCCAGCGAGGCGAAAACGGCCTCGGTCACGTCTCGCACCTGATCCGGCCGGCTCACGTCCAGCTCCCAACTCTCCGCGCGACCACCCGCCTCGGCGATCGACGACGCGGTCGCCTGCGCGGCGTCCCCATCGAGATCGAGCGGCGCCACCGTCGCCCCCTCGAGCGCCAGACGCCGGGCCGTGGCGCGGCCGAGCCCCGAGCCGGCTCCCGTCACCACTGCCACCCGACCCTCGAAGCGACGGGCCACCGGTGCGTTGGCGGGGTCGGCGGGCGCCATCTGCCGATCGTCCCTCAGTCGAGGACGGCGTAGGAGAGCGTGGCGGTGGCCACGAGCGAGCGCTCGGCGCCCACGTCGACCACGTCGGCTTGGACCACGACGTTGCGTCTCCCCCGGCGCAGCAGCTTGGGCACCACCCGGGCGGGGCCGCTCTTCACGGTCCGGAGGAACCGGATGTTCATGTCGGTGGCCACGATGTTGGCCGTGCCCGCCACCTGCACGGCGAACCCCGCCGCGCCGCACTCGATGAGGGTGGCCATCAGGCCACCGTGGAGGCTGCCGTGCGGGTTGTTGACCTCGTCGCGCGACACCATCTCGAGGGCCCGTCCCACCTCGGGATCCTCGACCCTGCGCATCTCCATGAGCGACAGCAGGTGGCCCGGGCCGACGTCGACCGTCTCCACCCCGTCGTCCGTCCCGCCACCCACCGATTCGTCCACCGTATGAACCCCCGACTCCACTGGCGCCCCGAGCCTGCTCATCGTGATCCGGATCGGGCCAGTCGTGCAAGACTCGCCCGGCGGAGGTCCACACAGACAGACGTGGGGGCGGGCCCGCCGCAAGGGGGAGCATGAGCGACGGGGACAGCCATCAGGATGCGGTGCCGGGCGTCCGCGAGGAGTCGACGATGCTGCGGGCCGGCGGCGTCGAGGTCCCGGCGCTCGTCTACCGGCCCGATGACCGTCCCCCGGTTGCCGGTGTCGTGGTGGCCCCCGAGGCGCAGGGCGTCAACCGCTTCATCCGGGACGTCGGGACGAGGCTCGCCCGGGAGGGTTATCTCACCGCCGTCCCCGACTACTACCACGGGCAGGGCCCGGAGGATCCCGACCGGCTGACCTCCCTGACCGACCTCCCGGTCATCCAGGGGGCCATCGACGCCCTCGACTTCCGCCAGGGCTCCGAGGACATGCTGGCCGCCGTCGATCTCCTGCGCCGCGCCGAGGGCCTCGACAGGGTGGCGACGTGGGGCTACTGCACCGGCGGCACCCTCGCCATGATGGCCGCGTGCCAGGACCGGTCCGTCGATGCCGCGGTCCTCTTCTACCCGAGCCAGCCACGGTTCGCGCAGCTCACGCCGAAACGGCCCCAGCATCCGATCGACCTCGTGTGGCAGCTGCGCAAGCCGGTGCTCCTCGTCGTGGGCGACGAGGACCCCGTCTGGCCGGCAGACCTGATCGCGGACATCGCCCACCGGTGCGACCAGTGGTCTATCCCGCTCGAGGTGAGCGTCTACGAGGGTGCCGGCCACACCTTTGCCGGGCACTTCGAGGACTGGCACCGGCCCGGAGCCGCCGCCGAGGCCTGGGTGCAGGCGATCGACTTCCTTGGTCGCTGCCTCTCCTGAGAGTTGGCCTTCCCTACGGCCAGCCGGCAGCTCAGCGCCCGACCCGGGCGTCGGCGAACTCGAGCAGCTGAGGAGCGAGCAGCGGCCAACCCGCGAACAGCCCACCCGTACCGGCGCGCGCCGCGGCGCCCCGCTCGTTCCACTCGGTGTCGCCCCAGGGCGGCTCGACCAGCTGCGAACCGGGGATCAGCTCGTGGAGCCGCTCCGAGGTGGCACGGGTGTGGTGGGGGTCGCTGACACCGCTCCGGAACACGAGGATCGGCAGGTCCGTCCGGCGCAACTCGGCGTCGGGCAAGCCGGGGACGAGCATGGTCGGATCGGGGCAGTAGACGAGCATCCAGCGCTCGAGCGTCTCGATGAACCGCCGAGGATCGAGGTCCAAGAACCGCTGCCGGTTACCGGGGTTGCGCTCGAGCACCTCCTGCCATTCGGGCAGCTCGATCACCTCCTCCATCCCGCCACGCCAGGCCGCGTGGATGGACTCTCCGCAGTAGGTCAGTGCCAGCAGCATCAGGCCGTAGGTGCCGCCGCTGATCCACCACATCGCGAGCCCGGAGGCGACGTCGGGGTGCCGGGCCGCCGTGAGCAACGAGACGCGGGCACCGCCGGACCCCCCGGCGATGACGGCGGGGGCCATGCCGAGGACGCGCAGCAGGCCGGCAAGTCGATCGGCCTGCATCTCGGACTCCGACGCCCCCTCGAAGCACACGTCTGAGGCGCCGGTGTTGGGCCGGTCCCAGATGAGCACCTGGCGCCCGTCGGCGGCCAGCTTCTCCGCGAGCTGGCGGATCCCTGGCACGTCTTTGCTGAACCGGCCTCCCGGCGTTATCACCCACGGCTGCCCACTGCCCACGATCTCGTAGGCGAGCGCCGTGCCGTCGACCTCGACAACGGGCAACGGGTCCCCCTTTCCGGCGCAGGACCCACCCCCGCGCACCCTCGCTTGGACCCGCGACCCTACCGGGGGGACCGGGTGGGCGCTGGCCCGATCGCGACCCGGAAAACGCACGTTGTCCCTGGCCCGCGGAATCCGGTACCGTGGCCCGCCGGCGCCCGGGCGACGGGGCCGCGGCAGTCCGCAACGACGGGAGGACCACATGACGCTGGCGCTCGAGGGGCTTCGGGTCGTCGACGCGGACACCCATCTCACCGAGCGCCACGACCTCTGGACGTCGAGGGCACCGGCCGCACTGCGCGACCGCGTGCCGCAGGTGAGAGAGGTCGACGGCGTCGAGAGCTGGGTGGTGGGCGACGCCGTGATGGGCTTCGCGAGCGGCGGCGGCGTGGTGGATCCCCGCGGCAGAAAGGGTCGCCCGCTCGAGGCCCTCTACGAGTGGACGATCGATCAGATCCATCCCGCCGCCTACGACCCGGCCGTGAGGTTGGAGTTGATGGACGAGGCCGGCATCTGGGCCCAGGTCCTCTTCCCGAACAACGTGGGCCTCGGCGGCGAGGGCCTGGCGCAGGCCATCCCGGACGCCGCGCTTCGGCTCACGTGCCTCCAGATCTACAACGACTACACGGCCCAGGTGCAGGCGGACTCCGGCGACCGGCTGCTCCCGCTCGGGGTCCTCCCGGCCTGGGACGTGCAGGCCTCGGTGCGCGAGGCGAAGCGGATCGAGGGGATGGGACTGCGCGGCGTCAACATGACCTGCGATCCGCAGGACCTCGGCGGACCCGACCTCGCCGATCGGGCCTGGGACCCGCTGTGGGAGGCCTGCAGCGAGGCCCGGCTGCCGGTGCACTTCCACATCGGGGCGAGCGTGACCACGATGACGTACTTCGGCACCTACCCGTGGCCCTCCCAGGACGAGGACACCAAGCTCGCGCTGGGCGGATCGCTCCTGTTCATCGGAAACGCCCGGGTCGTCGCCAACATCATCGTGTCGGGCATCCTCGACCGCTTCCCGTCGCTCAAATTCGTGTCCGTGGAGAGCGGCATCGGCTGGGTGCCCTTCATCTTGGAGGCGCTGGACTACGAGATGGCCGAGAACGCTCCGCGGCAGCTGGAGGGGCTCTCGATGCGCCCGTCTGAGTACTTTCGGCGCCAGATCTACGCGACGTACTGGTTCGAGCAGGGCCACGGCAGGATCGCGGACCTGGTCGCCACGGTCGGCGAGGACAACGTGCTCTTCGAGACGGACTTTCCGCATCCGACGTGCCTCTACCCCGACCCGCTCCAGACCATCGAGGACAAGATCCGGCCACTCCGGCCGGAGGTGCAACGCAAGGTGCTGGGCGAGAATGCCGCCCGGCTCTACCGCATCTGACGCGAGGGGAAAGGCCGTGAAGCCCGAGGGTGTCGTGCTCGTCACCGGTGCCAGCCGCGGACTCGGGCGCGCGGTGGCCGTGCAGCTGGCCGTCGCCGGCTTCGACGTCGTGGCCACCATGCGAGATCCCTCGTCCTCCCCCGACATGAGCGGCGAGCTCGAGGCCGCGGCCAAGGATGCCGGGACCGACCCCGGCTCGCTCGGCACCGTGACGGTCGACCGCCTCGACGTCGACCACCCCGAGACCATCGACCTCCCGTCCGGCCTCCGGGTGCTCGTCAACAACGCCGGCATCGAGCGGCGCTACCTGCCGGTCGAAGCGGTACCGATGGACGAGTGGCGGTCGGTCTTCGAGACCAACGTCTTCGGGCTCGTGGAGATCACCCGCCGCGCCGTTCCCGTCCTGCGAGCCAACGGCGGGGGCGTGGTGTGCAACGTGACCTCGTCGTCGCTGCTGGTGCCGGCCCCCTTCTACTCCGTCTACCGGGCCTCCAAGGCGGCCGTCCAGGCCCTGGGGGAATCGCTGCGCACCGAGGTCGCGCCGTTGGGGATCCGGGTCGTCGAGGTCATGCCCGGTCCGGTGGACACCGACATGCTCGCCCTGTCCGCCCGGGAGCCCGAGGCCGCCTCGGAGCCCGGGTACGAGGAGATGGCACGCGCCGCCCACCAGGGCCGCCTCGCCGTGGACCAATTCATCACGCCCGCGCCGGTCGCGGCGCGCGCCGTGGTCGACGCCATCGTCTCGGACGCCCAGACCCTGCGCTGGCCCTGCGACGAGCTGGGCGGGCAGTTGCTCACGGGATGGCGTGCCGACCCGGAGGCGTCGTTCGGGGGCGCCTGATCAGGTGAGCGGGACGTCGAGCGAGTAGAGCGCGGCGGCATTGGCCCCGAGGATGCGGCGGCAGCTCTCCTCGTCGAGGGGTGAGACCGCCTTTTCGATCTCGGCGACGGCTCCCGGGAACGTGGAGTCGGCGTGCGGGTAGTCCGATCCCCACACGATGCGGTCCGTCCCGAGGAAGGGCGCCAGGGCCGGCAGCGTCGCCTCGTCGATCTCGAAGCTGACCCAGCACTGGCGGGCGAAGTACTCGCTCGGCAGGAGCGACAGCGGCGGTGCGTACCGGTGGTACGAGGGAACCTGGTGGTCGAGGCGACCCAGCCAGTAGGGGGCCCAGCCGCCGCCCGCCTCCAAGAACACGACCTTGAGCGTCGGGTGCCGCTCCAGGACGCCCACGCCGATGAGCTGGGCGCAGGCCAGCATCTGCTCCAACGTGTGGGAGACGGCGTGCAAGACGAGCACGTTGGTCGGCTGGCGGTCGGAGCCGAGCGGAGGGATCGCCGTCTGAAATCCCTCGTGCACCGCCACCGGCACGCCGAGGGAGGCGGCCGCCGACCAGAACGGCTCGTTGGCCGGGTCCACGAGGGTACGACCGAGGCAGGGGTTGGGCCGGACGAAGGCGGAGACGAATCCGAGGTCCGCTCTCGCACGCTCGAGCTCGGCGACCGCGGCGTCCGGGTCCTGGAAGGGCACCATCGCCGCTCCGTGCAGGCGAGCCGGGTCCGCCGAGCAGTACTCGGCGAGCCAGTCGTTGTAGGCCCGTGCCACCGCCACGGCCGCCGTGGGGTCGGTGATGGCCCAAAAGCCCAATCCGATCGTCGGGTAGAGGACGACCTCGTCGATGCCCTCGTCGTCCATGTCGGCGAGGCGGGCCACCGGATCCGAGGCGCCGGCGCGCGCCTCCTCGAGCGGGACCGACCCGACCGGCGCACCGACATCGGTGCCGGGTAGGCCCATCTGACCGAGCCGCGCGACGAAGACCTCCTGCCCCCCGATCGTCACGTGGTCCAAGCCACCGGGGTCGGTGGTGATCGCGGGCCGATGGGTGTCGGGCAGCGACGCCCACGCCGAGCGGGGCTCGAGCACGTGGCCGTCCGCGTCGATGATCCGCAGCTCGCTCAACGCGACCCTCCCCTCACGGCGCTCTCCCCCTCGGCCCGTGGAACCCTCGACAACCTACTGCTACCGTCGGCACGTGCAGGCCGACGACTTGATCCTCATCAGCGTGGACGACCATATCGCCGAGCCTGCAGACATGTTCGACCGCCACGTGCCGGCCAAGTACCGGGAGCGGGCACCCCGCGTCGTCGAGGAGCCGGACGGGACGCAGCAGTGGTACTACGGCGACATCCGGGGGAGGAACCTCGGCCTGAACGCCGTTGCCGGCAAGCCGCCCGAGTACTACAACATCGACGCCAGCCGGTACGAGGAGATGCGACCCGGCTGCTACGACGTGCACCAGCGGGTGCGCGACATGAACGCCGGTGGCCAGTTGGCCGGGCTCAACTTCCCCAACTGGACCGGCTTTTCCGGTCAGGTGCTCAACCAGGGTCCCGATCCCGACGTCAACGTCGTCATGATCCAGGCCTACAACGACTGGCACGTCGACGAGTGGTGCGGAACCTACCCGGACCGCTTCATCCCCTGCGGCCTGCTGCCGCTGTTCGACCCGGAGCTGGCCGGCAGGGAGGTGCGGCGACTGGCGGCCAAGGGCTGCCACGCGGTCACCTTCTCGGAGAACCCCGAGGCGCTGGGCATGCCGAGCATCCACTCACAGGCGTGGGACCCGCTGTTCGCCGCCGCCGTGGACGAGGGCACGGTGCTCTGCTGCCACGTCGGCTCGTCGTCGCGGAACTTCCACACCTCGGCCGACGCGCCCGCCAGCACCGCGATGACGCTCTCGCCCGTCTCCTCGATCCTGACGCTCGCGGACCTGATCTGGTGCGATGCCTTTGAGCGCTTCCCCGGCCTGACGTTCTCGCTGACCGAGGGCGACATCGGGTGGATCCCCTACTTCCTGTGGCGCGCCGAGCACGTCCTCGACCGGCACCACGGTTGGACGGGGCACCGCTTCCCCGAAGGGGTGAGGGGGCCGACGGACGTCTTTCGGCGCAACATCTTGTGCTGCTTCATCAAGGAACCGGTGGGCGTCGCCAACATCGAGCACTTCAACATCGACAACGTCTGCTGGGAGTCGGACTACCCACATTCGGACGGCACCTGGCCGACCGCGCCGGAGACGTTGATCGAGACGCTCGCGGGGCTGGACGACGAGCAGATCGACAAGATCACCCACCAAAACGCCATGCGCCACTACCGCTTCGACCCCTTTGCCCACCGGCCGAAGGAACGGTGCCGGGTCGCCGCCCTACGAGCCGAGTCCCCCGACGTCGACACCGTGACACGGGTGGGGCGGCCCGCGGGTGAGAGGGACCGCGCCGCCTGGGCCAAGATCAGCGCACGCAACACCGTCAAGACCGCCTGACGCGGCGGGGCTCGTGGCCGTCCGGGCCCTGGCGACCGGGAACCGTTCCTCGCCGCCTCAGCGGGGCCGGAAATACGGCAGGGTGACCCCGCCGACGCGGTGGTACTCGACCTCCACGGGCATCCCCACGTGGACCGCGTCGTGCTCGCAGCCGACGAGATTCGACAGCAGCTGCCACCCCTCGTCGAGGTCGACCACGATCGGCACGTAGGGCACGGTGAACTCGGGGGTCTGGGGTCGCCACACGATGGTCCAGCTGTAGACGGTCCCCCGGCCGCCGCTCGGTTCCCACGCGAGACTCCGGGATCCGCAGTGCGAGCACACCGTTGCCGGGGTGTGCGTCACGCCGCCACAGTCCCGGCAGCGCTGGTACCGCAGCTCGCCGCTGGCCAGGCCGTCCCAAAAGGGTTGCGAGACGAGCGAGGGTCGGGGCTCCGGTATCGCGCCCTTCTGCGCTTCCAGCCAGGTCACGGTCGATCCCTCCCGAGCAGCATCACGTCGGTGAACAAGGCCCCGGCCCCGCCGCCCGAGCACATCGCCACCCGGGCGCCCGGCACCTGCCGCGTGGCGCACTCCCCGCGCAGCTGCTGGACGGCGCGGATCACCCGCTGGAGCAGCTGGGCCTGGGCACCGGCATGGCTGAAGGACATGAGCCCGCCGTCCGTCGTGATCGGGCTCCGGCCGCCCAGCCTCGATCGAACCCCCGAGCACGAAGTCCCCGCCCTCGCCCTCCCCGCAGAACCCGAACGCCTCGAACTGGCGGATGATCTCGAAGCTGAAGGGGTCGTAAAACTCGCACACGTCGACGTCCGGCGGACCCAGGCCGCAGGTGGCAAAGGCCGCCCGGGCCGCCCGACGCCCCACCCACCCGTTGACCAGCTCGGGGTCGCGGCGCCCGGCGAGATCGAAGCTCGGCGGGTGCTGGTACGAGGGGCCGTAGTGGTCCGTGCTCCCACCGAGCACGAACACCGGGTCGTTCGCGCCGTCCACGGCACGCTCGACCCGCTGCAGCACCAGCGCACAGCCCCCCTCCGAGGTCGTGGCGCAGTCCAGGAGATGGAAGGGATCGGCGACCATCCGGCTCGCCAGGATGTCCTCGGGCGTGAAGGGACCCCGGCCGAAGTAGATGGCCTCCGGGTTGACGTGTCCGTTGTTGCGGATGGTGGCGGCGACCGTCGCCAGCGATTCGGGCTTCGTACCGTAGATCTCCATGTGCCGGCGGGCGATGAGGGCGAACTCCGCCGCGGTGAACATGCCGAAACCCACCACGAACTCGTGGGCGGGACGGGTCCAGGGCGCCGTGGACTCGCGCTCGGTGTAGACGCCGGCGGATCCGGAGGCGATGAGGACGGTGGTGGCGAAGCCGCAGGCGATCGCGGCGGCGGCCTCCAGCACCGCGGGGATGCCGGCTCCCGACATGGACCGCCACACGGGCCCGATCCGGTGCTGGTAAACGAAGTCCGTGGCGCCGGCACCGCCGACCACCCCGTCGACGTCGTAGGGGGTGAGCCCGGCGTCCGCCACGGCCCCGAGGGCCGCCTCCATCGTGATGGTCCGACCGTCGTGACCGTCGAGCCGGCGCGCCTGGGGCGTGTTGTGGACGCCCACGACGGCCACGTCGTGGAACGGATGCGTGCTCACCGGCGTCCCCCTGCGGGTCGGGTCCAAGGATTCATGGGGCCTGGGCCAGATCTTCCCCGATGATGCCGCGGGCCCGCAGGTCTGCCCGGGCCCCGGGGTCGAGGCCGAGCTCCCCCAACACCTCGTCGTTGTGCTCCCCGAGCAGCGGGGACGGGGCCCGGACCCACGCCGGCACGCCGTCCATCCGGAAGGGCAGGCCCGGGAGGCGGTGACGGCCGGTCAGCGGATGGTCCTCCACCTCGAACATCTCCCGGTGGCGGATCTGCGGGTTGTCCGCCACCTCCGGGGGCCGGATGACGGCCGCCGCGGGCACGCCGGACGCCGCGAGCCGCTCGGCGAGGTCCCGGGCGTCCCAGGCACGGGTCGCCACGCGGAGCCACTGGTCGAGCTCATCGGCCCGTGCGCGCCGGGTCGTCCAATCGGCGAAGCCCGGCGCGGCATCGAGCCCTTCGGTCCCGAGCACCTCGCAGAGGCGGGCCCAGTGGTCGTCGGTCTCCACCTCGATCGCCACCCAGGCATCCTCCACGGCACACGGATAGACGCCCTGGGGCGCCGACCCGCCGGTGCCCCGGTTGCCGACCCTGCCCGGCGGGCGGCCGGCGAGCTGGCTCGCGATCAGCGCCGGGGCCGCCGCGTTGAGGGCGGCCTCCACCATCGTCGACTCGACCAGGTAGCCCGACCCACTCTCCGACCGGGCGCACAGCGCGACCAGGGCGGCAAACGTCGCGTGCAGCCCGGAGATCGGGTCGGCGGCTCCCCCCACGAGGACCGGGGATCCCTCGGGCCAGCCGGTGGCGGCGGCCAGCCCGGTCAGGGACTCCATCGTCTGGGCGAAGCCCGGGCGATCCCTCCACGGCCCGTCGAGCCCGAAGGCCGGCATCCGCACCAGGCTGAGGCGAGGGTTGAGCTGGTGCAGCCGGCCCCAGTCGAAACCGAACTGCTCCATGACCCGGGGCGTGTAGTTCTCGACGACCAGGTCGGCGGTGGCGAAGAGTCGCCCCGCCAGGTCCCGGCCCTCGTCCCGGGTGAGGTCCATCGTGACGCCCCGCTTGTTGGTGTTGACCGCGTGCGCGAGCGGTCCCCACTCCCACCATCGCTCCTCGCCCGGACCCTTGACGCTCGAGAAGCGCATGAGGTCGGGCCGCACCGTCGACTCCACCTTGACGACGTCGGCGCCCAGGGCGGCCAACACGTGGGTGGCGCTCGGCCCGGCCCACCAGGCGGTCAGGTCGACCACCCGGATCCCCCGCAGCGGCAACGCGTCCTCCGCCGCCCCGTCCCGGGCGGCCGCGGTGATGGCGTCCGGCGGCGCCTCCCAGTCGACGGCGTGGTCGTGCTCCCCCGGCTCGGGCACGGGTCCGAACGCCCGCGGCACCACACCGTGGAGCCGGTAGGGGGACCGGGGCTGCAGGAAGCCGCCCGCGGGGTTCTCGACGAAGACCTCACGCTCGACGAAATGCGGGAAGGTCAGCACCGAGGTGCCCTCGAGCACCGGGGCGACGGGGATGCGGAGCAGACCCGCCTCGTCGAGCACGGTCTGCGAGGTTCGCGGCCTCGTGTAGGCGCGGGTGAGCTCCCAGAAGACCTCTCGGTTCTCGAAGCGGGCCATGGCCCGCACGAAGCGGGGGTCGTCGGTGATCTCGGGGTGGCCGATCAGCGTGGCGAAGTCGGCGAACTGCTGTGCGCTGTTGGTCGTGAAGTTGACCCAGCCGTCCGCGGTCGGCTCCACCGAGGGCACCTCGATCCGGCGGGTCGTGGCGGCGACCGGCTTGCGCCCGCAGGCCGCGGCGAAGTCGGCAAAGACGGACGGAAAGGTGACCATGCCCACGGCCATGCAGTCGAGCAGGGCGACGTCGACGAGGCCCCCGAGGCCGGTCCGGGAGACCCGCCACGCCGCGGAGAGGGCCCCGACGGCCGCATAGGCCCCCGTCAGCCATTCGCCGACGCCGCCTCCCGCGGCGAGCGGAGGCTCCCCGGGAAGGCCCCGGCCGCCGGTGGACCCGCAGGCCGCCTGCAAGGTGAACTCGGTCGCCGGGCGCCCGACCCACGGCCCCGATCTCCCAAACGGGGTGATCGAGACGACGACGCGGCCCGGATGGGCACGAAGTGCCTCGGAAGCATCGAAGGAGGCCCCGGCGACGACGATGTGGGCCTGTCGCGCGAGGACCTCTCCACGCTCAGGGCTCACGGACCGCTTCGAGGTGACGAGGAACTGCCGAAGGCCGGCGCGGGCCGTTGGTGCGACCGACCCAAGGACGAGCCCAGGCCCGGTCTCGGCAACGACGACGTCGGCACCGGCGTCGGCGAGCAGCTTGGTGCAATAGGCGCCGGCGACGCCCGCCGACAGGTCCACGACCCGGAGGTCGGAGACCCTCACCGCCGACCGTGCCCCGCCGCCCCGCCGCCCCGAGCACGGAGGTCGCCCATCGTGGCGACCAGCAAACGGTTCAAGATGTCGGCCCGTTCCCACTGCAAGAAGTGTCCCGCACCGGGCACGACCAACGGCCCGATCCGGTCGTCGAACCCCGCCTCGCAGGCCGGGACGAAGTCCTCGCCGACCACGTGGTCGTCGGGACCGTAGAGCAACAGGGTCGGCACCGACACCGGACCCGAGGCCATCGGGGCCTCCGACATCGGCCGCCCGTGCCCCAGCTGGTAAGGGGCCCAAGACGCCCGGATGCGCTCCTCGCGGCCGAAGGGCTCTGTCATGAAGCCCACCTGCTCGGGGGTGAAGGTACCCGGAGAGGCCCAGAGGCGGCTCGTGTACATGGCGGCGATCCACTGCCGCCGGGCCGCCTCGTTGGGCAGCATGGCGGCGAGGTCGTCGGGTCGCGCCCCCTGCAGCTCCTGGTAGTCACCGGTCGGGCCTCCGGCCAGGGCGCTGAAGGTCGACAGGTCGTAGTCCGGCGTGAACGGAGGAACGGAGTTGAAGAAGCAGAGCCGCTCGACGAAGCCGGCGAAACGCTGGCACAGGTCGACCGCCACGACGCCACCGATGTCGCCGCCCACGACGGCGCAGCGCTCGTGTCCGAGCACGTCGTGCACCAGGGCGTGCACGTCACGGCTGTAGAGGACGAGGTCGTAGGCATCGTCCGGCGACAGGCCGCTGTCCCCGTAGCCGCGCAGGTCGGGTGCGATGACTTCGAAGCCGGCGCCGGCGAGCGGGCCGACGTTTCGCCACCAGATCCGCTTGGTCTCGGGGTAGCCGTGCAACAGGACCAGGGGGTAGCCCCCGGCACCCTCGCGGAGGTAGGCGACCTCGAGGCCACCCTCGAGCGTCGCGTGGTGGACGGCAAAGGCGTCGAAGGGCGGGGTGTCCTGCGCCGGCCGGGCGCGCGGGTCGTATCGCATGTCCTGACCGAGCCCGCCCCTGGTCCCGACTACGAACGCGTCTTCGCCGCCCTTACCGCGTGCGGGCCGCCTACTTGACGATGACCGAGGGTCGGGGCAGGCCCTGTGCCTCGCACAGCGCGTAGTACGCGGCGAGCGTCCCCTGGCCGTCGGTGACGCTGTCGATGGTGCCGTCCTCGTGGAGGTTGAGGTTGGCGCCGTACATCTGGAACCACACGCGCGTGTCGTCCTCGATGCACTGGAGCGTGTGCACGGACCCGGCGGGCTCGAAGAGATAGGAGCCGGCGCGGTTGACGTAGTCGTACTCCTTGTACTTCCACGCCCCCGACGTCGTGTACCCGTAGACCGGTCCGGTGTGCTTGTGGGTCTGCACCTCGAAGCCGGCCATGAAGATGTTCTCGACGATCCAGAGGCCCTGGCCCTCGTCGACGTGGATCACCTTGAGCTGGTTGCCTCCGCCGATCTCGACGAAGGGCAGCTCGTCGACGCCGACGTGCACGGCCTCCGGCGCGGGCTGGGTCAAGGTCATACGAGCTCCTTTCCGACGACCGGCCCGATCGTAGGGCAAAGTTCTACAATCCGCGTCATGACGGGACGGGGCACCATCGAAGCGAGCCGCTCCACCGGGGAGAGCGCGCCCGCGATCAACCTGCTCGACCCGGGGTGGTACGTCGATCCCTTCGACGCCTACCGGTGGCTGCGGGACCACTCGCCGGTCCACTGGGACCCGGTCCAGCGCATCTGGGGGATCTCCCGCTACTCCGACGTGGTCCGGGTGGAGCGGGACACGGCGCGCTACACGTCGTCCGACGGATCGAGACCCCATACCGACCAGCGGGCCGACACCTCGATGATCAACAAGGACGACCCCGAGCACATGCGGCAGCGCAAGCTCGTGGCTCACCGCTTCATGCCCCGATCCGTCCGCGGCCACGAGGACTGGGTGCGCTCCGTCGTGACCGAGCTGATCGACGACGTGGCCCCCCGTGGTGAGTGCGAGGCGGTCGAGGAGCTGGCCTCCCGCCTCCCGGCAAAGGTGATCTGCCGGCTGCTCGGATACTCACCGGACAAGTGGCCGCTCGTCCGGAAGTGGTCCGAGCAGACCATGTACCAGGCCGGGCAAACGCCGGCCGACGGCCGCGTCCTCGAGCCGAGCGGCGAGATGAGCACCGCCATGATCGAGTTTGCCTCCGAGACCCTGCAGGTCATCGCCGAGCGGCGGGCCAACCCGGTGGACGATCTCATCTCGGTGTGGACCCACAGCGAGGTGGACGGGCGACCCTGGACGGACCACGAGGTCCTCGCCGAGACCATCCTCGTGCTCGACGGGGGAGCCGAGACCACCCGCACCGTGATCGGATCGGTCATCCTCGAGCTGGCCCGCCGGCCGGAGGAGCGACAGCGGCTCCTCGACGACCCGGCGCTGCTCAAGCGGGTCGCCGTCGAGGAGTTCATCCGTTGGGTCTCGCCCATCTCCAACATGCGGCGCACCGTGACCGAGGACCACGAGCTCGAGGGGGAGACTCTGCACCAGGGCGACGAGCTCCTCCTCCTGTACGGGTCGGCCAACCGCGACGATCGGGTGTTCGACGACCCCGAGCGCTTCGACGTGGGCCGTGGCGGGGAGCACCACGTCGCCTTCGGGTTTGGCACGCACTTCTGCCTCGGGGCATCCCTCGCGCGGCTCGAGATCCGGGTGATGTTCGAGGAGCTCCTCCGGCGCATCCCGGACTGGCGGCTGGCCGCGGGGGCCGAGCCCCACATCCTGCCGGCGACCTTCGCCCGCAGCTACGCGTCGGTGCCGATCGAGTTCACCCCGCAGCGGGCGTCGGCCAGCTGATGCGAGCGCTGCAGCTGGTCGACGCCGGCAAGCTCGAGCTGCGGGAGGTCCCGGTGCCGCGGCCGGGCCCGGGCGAGGTGCTCGTCAAGGTGGCCGGTGCCGGGCTCTGCCACTCGGACCTCCACCTGGTGCACGCCGGCGTGAAGCCGCCCGTGCCCTTTACCATCGGTCACGAGACTTCCGGCTGGGTCGAGTCCACGGGGCCCGGCGTCGACGGGCTCGAACCCGGCCTGCCGGTGATCGTGCACGGGGCCTGGGGCTGCGGGCACTGCTGGTTCTGCGCGATCGGCCACGAGCAGCAGTGCCCGGCGGCGGCGGCATCGGGAGCCCCGGGCTCCGGCCTGTTCCGTGACGGCGGTCTGGCGGAGTACCTCCTCGTCCCTGCGGCCCGGCACCTGGTCCCCCTGGGCGACCTGGACCCCTGCCTCGCCGCACCCCTGGACGACGCCGCGCTCACCCCGTACCACGTGATCAAGACGGGCCTGGCCGACCTCGTGCCCGGCGAGACCGCCGTCGTCATCGGCGTCGGCGGGCTGGGCCACGCGGCCATCCAGCTGCTGCGGACGCTGACCGCGGTCAAGGTGGTGGCCGTGGACGTCTCGGCCGAGAAGCGGGCGCTGGCCATCTCGCTCGGTGCCGACGAGGCCCTGGAGGGCGACGCAGGTGCCGTGCGGGAGGCGGTGGGCGGTCACGGCGCGGTGCTGGTCCTCGACTGCGTCGGGGTGGACGCGACGCTGGCGCTGAGCGCGGCCGTCGTTCGCCGCATGGGGCGGATCGTGATCATCGGGGTCGGCGGCGGGAGCATCGACCTCTCCTTCCTCAGCCTGCCCTACGAGGCGAGCATCGCCAACACCTTCTGGGGCACGGTGGCCGAGCTGCGCGAGGTGGTCGCACTGGCCGCATCGGGCCGGATCGCGCTCCACACCGAGCGCATCAAGCTGGACGAGGCCCTCGAGGCCTACGAGCAGATCGACCGGGGCACCTTCGGATCGGGCCGTGCCGTGGCCGCCCCCGGGGACTGAGCGCAGGTGGAGCGATGATCGAGGACCTCTCCGGAAAGACGGCGGTGGTGACGGGCGCGGCGAGCGGCATCGGCCGGGCACTCGCCATCCGGTGCGCCGCCTCGGGGATGAGCGTCGTCGCCTCGGACGTCGAGCCCGAGGCGCTGGACGAGACGGTGGGCCTGGCGGGCGGCGAGACTCTCGGGGTCCGCTGCGACGTGTCCGACCCGGAGTCCGTCGACGCCCTGGCCGACCGCGCCTACGAACGCTTCGGTGCCGTCCACCTGCTGTGCAACAACGCGGGCGTCTTCCAGGCGGGGCTCCTCTGGGAGCGGACCATCGAGGACTGGCAATGGGTCCTCGGCGTCAACGTCTGGGGGATCGTCCACGGCATCCGATCCTTCGTGCCTCGCATGATCGCCCAGGGCGGAGAGGGTCATGTCGTCAACACGTCGTCGCTGGCCGGGCTGGTCAGCAACGCGTTCAGCGGCCCGTACAACGTGAGCAAGTTCGCCGCCCTCGGCCTGAGCGAGTCGTTGGCCCACGACCTGGCCGCCACCGGCGCGAGCATTGGCGCGTCCGTCCTGGTCCCCGGTTCGGTCAACACCCGGATCGCCGAATCGACCCGCAACCGCCCCCGGTCCCTCGGGGCCGGTGTCGGCGCCGAGGACGCCGCCTTCGTCGACAAGGCGCTGAGCGACATGACGAGCACGGGGGTCGACCCCACGCAGGTGGCCGATCTCGTGCTCGACGCCGTCCGGAGCGGGCAGTTCGTGATCCCGACGAGTCCCGGCTACGACGCGCAGATCGAGCACCGGGCGCAGGAGCTCCTCGCCCGCCGGGCCCCGCACGGCCTGCCCTTCGACTGAGCGGCATCCCCGTCGCTGGCGACCTCGGCGGGCCGCGGCTCGGGGGGGGCGGCGCCCGGCGGGTCAGTGGATCAAGAAGTCGTCGGGGTCCGGTTGGCGCGTCCAGCGCCAGTAGTCGCCGAGCGGCCAGGGGCTCAGGACGTGGATCTTGCCCTCCTTGTTCTTGTAGTAGGAGTGCTCGACCGCCGGGCTCGACCAGACGAGGCTCTCGAGCTCCTTTTGCGTCCGCTCGTAGTAGGCGTCGTGCACCTCCTGGCGCGGCTCGATGGACTGGAGCCCGCCGGAGACGAGCAGGTCGATGCAGCCCGAGATGTAGCGCATCTGGCACTCGGAGTGAAAGATGAGGCTGCCCCCGTGGGCCAGGTTGGTCCCGGGGCCGTACATGCAGAACAGGTTGGGGAACTCGGGCACGGTGATGCCGAGGTAGGCGGCGGGGTTGTCGCCCCACTCCTCCGACAGCACGGCGCCGCCGCGGCCAACGATCTCCATCGGCCAGAGGAACCGGTTCGCGTGAAAGCCGGTGGCGAGCACGATGATGTCGCACTCGTGGCGCCTGCCGTCCACGGTGACCACGGCGTCCCGCTCGACGCGCTCGATGCCCTCCCGGACCAGCTCCACGTTGTCGCGGGAGAGCGTGCCCAGCCAGCTGCCATTGTCCTGCAACGTCCGCTTGGCGGTCGCCGGGTAGTCCGGGATCACCTTGGCGAGGAGCTCGGGGTCGTCGGGCACCTGGCTCGTGATCCAGTCGGTGAACATCTGGCGCACGACGTCGTTGCGGGCGTTGACCGCCCGCTGCTGGTCGGACCAGGAAGGGTCGATCCGGGAGTTTTCCAGCGAGCGCCCGCTGGCCGGCCAGAAGATGAGGAACCGGTACCACCGGCCGTAGAAGGGCAGGTGGCGGATCGCCCACTGGACCCCCGGACCCACCTTGGCGTGGTAGTTGGGGTTGGGGAACATCCACTGGGCGGTGCGCTGGAAGACGGTCAGGTGTGCGACGTCCTGGGCGATGGCCGGGGCGATCTGGAAGCCGCTCGCCCCGGCCCCGATCATGGCCACCCGCTTGCCTCGGTAGTCCACCGAGTGGTCCCAGCGAGCGGAGTGGAACGCCGGACCCTCGAAGTCCTCGAGCCCGGGGATGTCGGGAACCGAGGGCCGGCTCAGGAGCCCGACCGCCGAGATGACGGCCCGGGCCTCGAGCACCTCCTCGGACCCGTCCTTGGTCCGGATCGTGACCGACCAAGTGGCTCGGTCGTCGTCCCAGACGGCCCGCACCACCTCGGTCTCGAAGCGCACGTGCGGGCCGATGCCGTGCTTGGCCATGACGCCCTCGAAGTAGCGCTGGAGCTCGGGCTGCTGCGCGAAGAATTCGGTCCAATGGTCGCTCGGCTCGAACGAGTAGCAGTAGAAGTGGTTGCCGACGTCGACCCGGCAGCCCGGGTATTGGTTCTCCCACCAGGTGCCGCCCACGGCCGGGTTCTTCTCGATGATCGTGAAGGGGATGCCGGCCTGCTGGAGACGGATCCCCGCCAGGAGACCCGATTGGCCGCAGCCGATCACGATCACGGGGAACGCAGTGCGAGCCGCCGCGTCGCCGTGGAGCTCGACTCGCCGGGCGTCCGTGCCATCGAGCTCCATCTCTTCGAGCATGAGGTCGACGTAGTCCTCGGGAACCTCCTCGCACGCGAGGAAGCTCATCATCTCCCGGACGAGGTCGCGCGAAGGTGGCGGGGGGAGGATGCATCCGGCATCCCGGAAGGCGAGGATGGCGGCGAGGGCCCGCCGCCTGGCCTCGGCCTTGTCCTCCTCGCTCATGTAGCCCTGCACCTCGTTCAAGAAGATGCCCTGGGGGTGCAGGTCGCCTCGGATCCACGAAGGATCGCCGGTCAGGTGCACCATCGAGACCAGCAGCGTCGGGATGCTCACGTCCTCGAGCGCCGCGGCGATCGTGGCGTCGTCCTCCGTGATCACCTGCCCGGCGTGCGGATTGCGATCGACCACTCGTCCTCCATGAGTCGCTCGTGGGGCCGGTCTCGGCAACGGGCCGCGAGACCGAAGGAGCCTATCCGGGTCGTCCAGACCCGATCGGCCGGACACGGCGGGGCCTGCCGACGGCGCGCGACGTGGAGCGCGCCTCAGTCGCCCGGCGCCGCGGAGACGTAGAGGTCGACGTAACGCTCGAGAGCGGCGTCGAGCGCGTCCCGCTCCCCCGTCGCCAGCAGGTCGAGGATCAGGCCGCGCATCACCGCCACGCCGAGCCGGGCGTCGACCCTCGCACGGTCCTCTGGCACGCCGAGGCGTGCCGACTGCCGCACCGTCGCATCGACCCAGGAGTCGACGACGTCGTCAAGGAAGCCCGCCATGCCCGGGCGACCCTTGAGCGCCTCGACGTAGACGTCGAAGAAGAGCCGCTCGCTCGGGGCGAGCGACGGGTCCGAGAATCGGCGCCACATGGCTCGGATCGCGCTCGCCACGTCCAGATCGGGGGCGGCCGCCAACTCGTCCAAGAAGGCCCGTTGGGCTCCCTCCACGGCCTGGACCACCGCGACGAGCAGGCCCTCCTTGGAGCCGAAGTGGTAGATGAGCATCCGGTGGCTCGTCCCGATCGCTCGGGCGAGGTCGCGCAGGCTCAGCTCGCTCACGCCGTGCCGCTCCGCATAGGCGAGGGTCGCAGCCAGGAGCCGATCCCTCGTCGACCCCGTGTCACCCGGCGCGCTCATGACCGCTAATGTACCACGTGGTACATTCGTCACCGAGAGGCCCCCCCCGACGGGAGCCGCACCAGAGGAGGTCGGATCATGGCCCAGCAGGTCAGCTTCTCCGTCCAGGCCGAGTCGCCGGCAAACCCCGAGGCCGTGTATTCCCTCCTGAGCGAGGGGGCAACGTGGCCCACGTGGTCTCCCATCGGCGCCTTTTCCCTCGAGAGGCCCGGGGTCGAGGGGGGCGAGAGCGAGGGGGCCATCCGGGTGTTCAAGACGGGCACGGTCCGCAGCCGAGAGGAGCTCGTCGATCTGCGCCCCGGCGAGGCGCTGAGCTACACCGCGCTCTCGGGATTGCCAATGCGCGAGCACCTGGCCCGCGTCGAGCTGCGAGCCGAGGAGCGGGGCACGCTCATCACGTGGCACGAGCGCTTCGAGCCGAAGCATCGAGGCACCGGCTGGGCTCTGCGGTGGTTCCTCCGACGGTTCGTCCAGCGCTGCGCCGACGGCCTGGCCGCCTACGCCGCCCTCGGCGCGATCCGCCGCGAAGACTTTGAGCGCCCCGGGCTCCCCCCACCCCCCGCCGTGTCCTCGGCACCGATCGCCGACCGCCCACCGCGACCCGCGGGCACCCCGTCCTGAGGGAGCGCCGGCGGCAGAAGCCGGGCGCCGGCAACCTGACGTCAGAAGCCGCCGACCCCCTTGCCGATCAGCAGGACGCCCAGCACGAGGATCACGACACCGACCGTCGCGCTCGCATGGTGCTCCAACCAGTCGCGCCACTTGGCCAGGGCCGGCTCGGCCCGCTTCCTCGTCGCGTGGTAGAGGATCACGGGCGCGACCACGGACGCGGCGCCGAGCACGACGAAGATGATCGCCGCGAGCGACTTCTGGCCGAGGGACGCAGTGGTCTGCGCGATGGCGGTCCCGCCACCGATGATGAGGATGAGGTTCTTCGGGTTGACCGCCGCCAGGACGAACCCGAGTCCCAGGGCGCGGCCGGGCGAGACGTCCTCGACCCTGCCCAACCACTTGGGCGGTGCCGAACCTCCCCCCTGGTCCTCCGTCCTCCGCATGCGACGCAGTCCCATGACCACGAGCACGATGCCGAGCACGAGCTTGAAGGTGCTCGTCCCGTTGGTCGTGTTGGAACCACCCGACGAGAGCCCGATGGCGGCGCTGACGGCCAAGACCGCGGTGAGGGCCACGGCGATGCCTGCGATCCAACCGAAGGCGAACGCCGTGGCGTTCGGCCCGGAGCGCTTGGAGAGCAGCATCAAGATGACTGCGACGACGGGGAGGGGGCTGAGGGCCACCCCGACGGCAAACGTGATGCTCTCCCCGATGGCGTGGTTCATCGCTCCCCTCCGTCGAGCGGGAGGAACCTTTGGGGGCTCCTCCGGTGCGGCTCGTCGACCGCCGGACCGTACGGCGAGTCGGGGGTTACTGTAGAGCCCGTGGAGGAGCGATTCGCCCCCATCGACTTCGAGCACTTCCATGCAGCCGTTCTGCCCGAAAGGCTCGCCAACTGCCACGGAGCGGACCTCACCGGTCTGCGCCCCATCGCCTTCCGCATGCCGGACGGTGCCGCCTACACCTATACCCCGTCGGGCTCCCGGATCTCGATCGACGCCGGCGACGCCGGCGCGTCGACCGTGGTCGAGCTCGACGCCCGGAGCTGGTCGGACTTCGTCTGGGAGCTGCGTTCGTCCTTCTCCCTCCTCTACGGCGGCGACGCCACGTTCCCGAGAGGCGGAATGGGAGACCTCGCCCAATGGGAGCCGGTGCTCCGGATGGTCCTGGACGGCCAAGCGATGTACGACCTCTCCGGCCCGCCGCCGCTCCTGGACGGCGACGGCAACCTCCTGGCCCTGGACCGGTCGTTCGGGCTCGAGGAGCCCGCCGACGAGATGCGTCGCTTCTTGGACCTCGCCGGGTTCGTGCACCTACGTTCGGTCTTCGACGCGGACGAGATCGAGGCGCTGCGTGAGGTCGTCCGGGTCGCGGTCACCCGGGCACGACCCGACGACCAGTGCTCGTGGTGGACGACCGTCGGTTCGCGGGAGGTGTGCAACCGGGTCAACTATCTCAACGAGCAGTCGGAGCTCATCGCGGGGCTCGGGTCGGACCAACGGATGCGACGGATCGCCGACCTCGGCGGCAGCGAGCTTCGCGACGCCACCGATCGGCTGGACGGCGACAGCGTCGTGATCAAGGTGCCCGGTGCCCAAACGGGGCTCGCCGACCTGCCATGGCACCGGGACTGCGGGATGGGGGGCCACCCGGTCATGTGCCCGGTCCTCAACGTCGGCATCCAGCTCGACACCGCTTCGCCGGCCAACGGTCAGCTCCTGATGATCGCCGGCTCGCATCGGGGTACGTCTCGCCTGCCGACCGAGGAGGAGGCGGCGGGTCTACCGATCGCCGCGCTCAACACCCGGCCGGGCGACGTCACGGCGCATTTCGGCCACACACTGCACTCCGCTCCCCCGCCGTCGGACCTCGGGGCCCCCGGCCGGCGGGCGCTCTACGTGACCTACGTACAGCCTGGGACCTTTGAGATGGTCGGTCCCGGTAAAAGCTACAACGACGTGCTCTTCTCCAGGGACTCCGGGCACGTCCCCCACGTCGCCGAGATTCGCTGAGCCCTTCGCCGAGCCCCGGGGTCACCGGGCATCGAGGATCGCCTCGACGACCAGGGCCACGCCATCGGCGTCGCAGTCCTCGGTCACGTGGTCGACCATGGCCAGCACGTCGGCGTGCGCATTGGCCGGGGCCACGGAGCGACCCGCCCAGGCCAGCATCGGCAAGTCGTTGGGCATGTCGCCAAATGCCACGACGCCGTCGGGCAGGGCGCCCAGCTGCCCGGCCACGATCTCGAGCGCCAACGCCTTGTTCACCCCACGTGCGGCAATCTCGATCGGAGCGGAGTGACCCGAGCTACTGACCTCTGCGAGCCCTCCGACGGCCCTTTGCGCGCGTTCGATCAACTCCCAGTGGTCCCCCGGCTCCGCGTGCCGGACGATCAGCTTGGCCACCGGATCGGTGACCAGTGCCTCGGCGTGTGCGATCACCGCGTCGGCGGGCACGGGCCACTGCGCCTGGTAGTGGGGCTCCTGTCCATAGCTCGTGCCCACCTCGACGGCCACGGCGACGCCGAGGAACTCGTCGCGCAGACGCGTCACCACCTCGGCGGCCACCCGGGGCTCCAGGGCATGCTCGGCCAGCACCTCCCGGGCGATGGCGTCGTAGAGGAGCGCGCCGTTGGAGCACACCACCACGGGATGGCAACCCAGCTGCTCGACCAGGGACTCGACCCACCGGGGCGGCCGAGCCGTGACCAGGACCACCTCGAGGCCCACCTCCGTGGCGGCCCTCACCGCGGCGAGCGTCCGAGGGGAGAGCGTGCCGTCTCGGCGCACGAGCGTCCCGTCCAGATCCGTCGCCAACAACCGCAGGCCGTCGCCGGGAGCGGTTTCCGCCGGCATGCCCACCCGCCCGACTATGAGGCGGTGGGGACGAGCTCGATCGGTAGGCCGAGCTCGGCGCTCCCCGTGAGGTGCTCGCCCAGGTCGTTGACCGCACGGAACTCGACCTGAACGAGCCCCTCGGCCCCGTCGCGGGACAAGCCGGACACCGTGCCCGTGTACACGAGCTTGCTTCCCGGGAACATCGGGACGCCGAGGCGGATGGCAAGACGCCGGAGCCGCGCCTCGGGTCCCGCCCAGTCGGTGAGGAACCGGCTGCAGTAGGCCGTGTCGGACAGGATGTTCATGAAGATGTCCGGCGCGCCCTGCGTGTTCGCATAGTCCCGATCGTGGTGGACCGGCATGAAGTCCCGGGTGGCGATCGCTCCCGCCACGATCACCGTCGCAGTGACGTCGATCTCCATCGGCGGGAGCTCGTCGCCGACCGAGACCTCGTTCCAGTCAACGGTGGCGCGCGCTGACGCCCCGTCCCTCGGCACGGTCCGATCGCTCAACCCCGCTCCTCGCCCGTCTTGAATTTGAGGATCCGGAAGGTCTGGCGACCGACCACCTCGCCGGCCTCGTTGCGGTAGGTCGTGACCCACGTGACAAAGCGGCCCGGGCCCAGGCGGGTCTGCTTCTCCTCGGAGATCGCGTCGATGACGGTCGCTCGCCGAGACGACCTCGCCGAGCCGGAGGTACCGGACGATCTCGAACTCCGAATTGGTGGCCAACGTCCCCCGGTACCCGGCCGCGTCCAGGACGCCCAACGGTCCGCCGTCCTCCGCCTCGACCGGCGATCCGCCCCGCTCGGCGATCCCGGCGATGAGGGGCGTCGCCATGGTCCAGGTCTGCAACATGAGGGGCGGGGCGACGATCCCCCCGAACCTCGAAGCCGATGCCCGCGCCTCGTCGGTGTAGACGGGGTTCCAGTCCTCAAAGGCGGCCGCCCAGTGCCGGATCATCGGCTGGTTGACGGGATCGGGCGCCGTCGCCACTTCTCGCGAGCCGACCGGCTTGCCGACCATCGCCGCCAGCTCTTCCTCCAACGCCTCCCCGCTCATGGTGCCCGGATTGTAAGCCGCCGCCGCACTCTGGCAGGAAACCGATGCGGCGGTCAGTGCGTGGGCACCTGCCCGGCCGGTGACGGGGCGGGTCCGTCCGCAGCCGCCGCCTCCGTCGAGGCGAACTCCTCAAAGGCGGCCCACGCCCGTGGGCCGTAGACGGTCGCCGTCCCCCCGTCCATCATCAGTGCCACCGAGAGAGCCTCGGCCACCTCCTCGGGGGTGGCACCCAGCCGAGCGGCCGCCTTGGCGTGGTAGGCAATGCAACCGTCACACTGCTTGACCACGGCGATGGCCAGCGCCATGAGCTCCTTCACCGTCGCGGACAGCGAGCCCTCCGCGATCGTCGCGTCGTGCAGCCGGGAAAATCCCGCCCAGACGTCCGGTGCCGCCTTCCGTAGGGAGCGCGTGGGAACCCTGAGCTCGTCGATCACCTCTCGTGCGGTCGGCATCGTCCACCTCCAGTCCTCGTCTCCATCTGTAGCCAACACGACCATGCCATTCCTTATGCCCCCGGGGGTATCCATCGGGTCGGCGGTGGCCTCGGGACCGGTCGAGCCCAACCGGTACAGTCTCCGTGACGGCGCGGACGGGAGACCCTCCGAGGCGCGCCCGAAAGGAGACCGCCATGCAGAAGCGGTTGGTGACCCGATATGCGACCCGGTCGACGGAGGCCGCAGACGAGAACCAGCGGCGGATCGAGGCCGTCTTTGACGAGCTCGCCACCACCCGACCGGGCAACGTGAGTTACCTCGTGCTGCGCCTTGCGGACGACTCCTTCGTTCACGTGTCATTCCACGACCACGGCGACGACGAGCCCAACCCGATCACCGAGACGGCGGCGTTCGGCCGGTTCCAGGACGGGCACGCGGACCGGCGGGACGGTGGGGTGGACCAGCAGACTGCTGTCCTCGTCGGCGCCTATGTCACGACCATCGGTTGAGAACGGGCTGGGTGCCGCCGCGGTCAGCTCGTGAGGTCGGGGTCGGCACATCGCTCGCAGACCGCCTCGGGGAGTAGGCCCAGACTCACCAGGCCGGAGTAGAGGCGGCAGGCGACGCACAAGCCGGCAAAGGCCTCGAGGCTCGCCGCCGCGGCGAGTCCAGTGAGCAGGCCGTAGGCCAGGCGCTTGCGGCCGAAGCCGTAGTAGGCGAGCAGCGCCGCACCCGACATCGCCAGGCCCATCCCCTGGGCCAGGCGCTTGGGCGACCCCGGAGAGTACCGATGGCGCACACGCAGACGCGGCGTGATCACGCGAGTGGCGATCTGACCCAGCGGGCTCAATTTGGGACCGGTGGCCACCCGGGCGGCAAAGCCGTAGGTCAGCGGAAAGAGGATCCAGGGCTGGTCGAGGGCGAGGGTGGCCGTCGCCATGGCCACGACTCCACCCGCGACGATCCGCGCGGAAGTCTCGTTGACGGGATCGGGAAATCCGAAGAGCTCGTCCATCTTGCGGCATCCAGCTTACCGACGACCCGACAACGCCGGCATCCGGCTCATGGACGGCCCGACAACGCGTAGCCGCCAGGGTCCGATCGCCCTCGCAACCTCCGTGGACAACACCTGTGCCGACCAGTAGCTTCCCCCGCAGAGACCAAGGAGAGTCCATTGTCGGAGACGCCGCCACCCCCCGGATCCCTACCCTCGCCAGACGATCCCGCTGCCGTCGACGCGGCGGCCGGCGTGCGTCACCGCGTGCTCGGCACCGTGATGCCGGTCCTGCAAGTCGAGCTCGATCCCGGCCAGAGCCTCGTGTCCCCGGGCGGAGAGCTCTCGTGGATGACGCCTTCGATCCAGCTCGCCACCTCGACCTCCGGAGCGGGTTCGAAGGGCGTGTTTGGCGCGCTCAAGAGGACGGTGGCCGGCGGCGGCCTCTTCCTCACGGAGTACCAGGCAGAGGGAGGGCCCGGCACCATCTCCTTCGCCGCCAAGCTGCCGGGGGAAATCCGGCCGGTGGCGATCGCGCCGGATCGGGAGTACCTCGTCCACCGGCACGGCTTCCTCGCCGCCACCTCGGGCGTCAACCTCTCGATCGGATTCCAACAGAAGCTCGGCGCAGGGATCTTCGGCGGAAGCGGCTTCATCCTCCAACGCGTGACCGGCCAAGGCACCGCCTGGATCGCCCTCTCGGGTGAGCTGGTCGAGTACCACCTGGCGCCCGGCGAGAACCTCCGCGTGATCCCGGGCCACGTGGGGCTCTTCGACGCCTCCATGAGCTTCGAGATCAAGATGGTCAAGGGCGTGAAGAACATGCTCTTCGGAGCCGACTCCCTCTTCCTCGCTTCGGTGACGGGTCCCGGCATGGTGTGGCTCCAGACCATGCCCATCTCGCAGCTGGCCCACGCGATCGCGCCCTACCTGCCACAAAACGAGGATGGGGGCGGCAACAATTCGCCCGGATCCTTCCTCGGGGGGCTGCTCAACAACTGAGCATCGGGGGTTGACCCTGATCTTGGGGCCAGGGGACGGCGGATGGCGTGGGGTACGCTGCCGTGCGCTTGGAGCATTTCGACGTTCTGATCGTCGGTGCCGGCCTGTCCGGCATCGGAGCCGGTTGGTACATCCAGACCCGCTGCCCGTGGGCCTCCTACGCCATCTTCGAGGAGCGCGAGGCCATCGGCGGAACCTGGGACCTGTTCCGATACCCGGGCATCCGCTCGGACTCCGACATGTTCACCCTGGGCTACGCGTTCCGCCCCTGGGAGGGCCGGGAGGCCATCGCGGAGGGGGACTCGATCCTCCGCTACATCCGGGACACGGCGTCCGACGCCGGGATCGACGAGCACGTCCGGTTCCGACACCGGATCGTCCGAGCTGACTGGTCGAGCAAACGGGCGCGCTGGCTCGTCACGGCCCAGCGGACCGACAACGGCGAGACCGTCGAGGTCACCTGTGGATTCCTCTTCAGCTGTACCGGCTACTACCGATACGACCAGGGGCATCTACCCGAATTCGCGGGAATGGACCAATTCGCGGGTGCGATCGTCCACCCCCAGTCCTGGCCCGAAGCCCTTGACTACGCGGGCAAGCGGATCGTGGTCATCGGGAGCGGAGCGACCGCGGTCACCCTCATCCCGGCACTGGCCGAGTCGGCCGGCCATGTCACGATGCTCCAGCGGTCACCGAGCTACGTCGCCTCGCTGCCCTCGCGCGATCCGATCGCCGACAGGTTGCGTCAAGTACTTCCGCGGCCGTGGTCGGGACCCGTGGTCCGCTGGTTCAAGGCCCTCACCACCCTCGGCTTCTTCCGGCTGAGCCGGCGCCACCCCGAGCTCGTCAAGCGACTGCTGCGAAGTCAGCTCGAGCGGCGGCTGCCCACGGGGTTCGACATCGAGACCCACTTCACCCCCCGGTACGACCCGTGGGACCAACGACTGTGCATCGTGCCCGACGGCGACTTCTTCAAGGCCATCCACGCCGGCACCGTGTCGGTCGTCACGGACCGTATCGAGACGTTCACCGAAGAGGGCCTGCGGCTCGAGTCGGGTACGCAGCTCGAGGCGGACATCGTCGTGACCGCCACCGGCCTGGAGCTGCTGTTCCTGGGCGGGATCGAGCTCAGCGTCGACGGCGAGCCCGTCGACCTCCCGAGTCGGCTCACCTACAGGGGCATGATGCTCGAGGGCGTGCCCAACCTCGCCATCGCCGTCGGCTACACCAATGCCTCGTGGACGCTCAAGTGCGATCTGACGTGTGACTACGTCTGCCGCCTGCTCCGGCACATGCGGGCGCGCGGTTGGCGCGAATGCAGGCCGGTCGACCGCTCCGACTCGGTCGCCGCCCGGCCGCTGCTCGATCTGGAGTCCGGGTACATCCGCCGCTCGGCCCATCTCCTTCCCAAACAGGGATCCAGACCCCCCTGGCAGGTCCACCAGAGCTACCTGCGCGACTACCGGACGCTCAAGCTGAGAGGAATCGAGGACGAAGCCATGGTGTTCAGAACGAGGACCCGTGAGCCGGAGGGTACGCGACGATGACGATCGAGGTGGTGTTGCTCGGGACCGGCAACCCGATCCCGGATGCCAGCCGGGCCGGCGCCGCAACGCTCGTTCGGGCCGGCGGCCAGACGCTGCTCTTCGACGCCGGGCGGGGGGTGTGCATGCGGATGGCGGCCGCCGGGGCGCTCCCGATCATGCTCGACGCGGTACTGCTCACCCACCTGCACAGTGACCACATCAGCGACCTCGGCGATGTGGTCACGACCCACTGGATCATGACCCAGGCACCGACGCCGCTGAGAGTCATCGGACCGCCGTCGACGCGCCGGGTCGTCGACGGGACTCTGGCGGCGCTCGCCCCCGACATCTCCTATCGCCGGGCACACCACGCCGACCTCGACTGGGATCCGTTGGTCGAGGTGACCGAGGCGTCGCCGGGATTGGTCCACGCGGAGGGGACGGTCACGGTCGTGGCGCGGTCGAGCGACCACCGCCCCGTGGAACCGACGCTCGCCTACCGGGTCGAGCACGAGGGGCGATCGGTGGTGCTGGCCGGCGATTCCGTGCCCTGCGACGGCATCGACCAGCTGTGCCAGGGTGCCGATGTCTACGTGCAGACCGTGCTGCGCGACGACCTCGTACGCCTCGTGCCCATGCAGCGCTTTCGAGACACCATCGACTACCACTCCACGGTCGAGCAGGCGGCCAAGACGGCTGCCCGAGCAGGCGTGAGCACCCTCGTTCTCACCCACCAGGTTCCGACGCCGGCGCCGGGTTCGGCGGACGAGTGGGTGGCCCTCGCCCGGCAGCACTATGCGGGCGAGGTGGTGTGGGGCGAGGATCTCGTGCGGGTGGTCACCAGCTAGAGGGCGTCCGCCGGCGCCGTGCTGCCGGCCAGGGCGGCGGCGAGCCGCCGGCCCCAGGCCACTGCCCGCTCCTCCTCCCCCGCGAGGAGCGCGCTGTCCTTGGTCACCACGAAGCTCTCCGGAGCGACGACCATCGAGTAGCCCCGCAGGCCAAGCTCGTGAGCGATCCGCTTGGAAGCCCGACCCGAGAGAGGGTAGGAGAGCCTCGTGTCGAAGGCGGCCGCACGGCCACCCACGCGACCGAGGGACTCGAGCCACTCTCGCAATCCGGCTCCGTGCGCATGAGCGTCGAGGGCAACGCGGTTGCCGGGCTTGCCGGCCATGTCGAGAGCGGCGTCCCTCGTGCGAGGCCGGCTCAGCCCGCGCACGTGGGTGGGACCCCCGACAACCAGCAAGTCCGCCGCGAAGACCAGGTTCCCATCGGCGTCGTCGACCGGCAGGACCAAGACCTCGCCGGCCCCCTCGAGCCCTCGTCCGATGGCGTCAGCCACCCGATGGGTGTTGCCGAACATCGATTCGTACACCACGACGGCGCGCATCGTTGACCTCCCACTCGCTCGACCGGGTCACACCCGATCTCCCGCGACACGATGGTGCTACCCCGCCCGGCCGCTCCGGCAGGGTCGAAGGTCCCCTGCATCCCGCCGAAGGGCCGGCCGAGGACACCGGCCGAAGGCGGTCGCGGTCATGGAGACCGATGACTTCGGATCGGGCGCCTCGTCGAAACTGTCGGCGGACCCACCAAAGGGCCCGGTCCAGGACACGAGACTGAGGAGCGATCATGCCCACAAGAGACAGAGCCCCGGTCGGATCGCCCTGCTGGGCGGATCTGTGGACCTCCGACGTGGAGGGGAGCCGGCGCTTCTACAGCGAGCTCTTCGGCTGGGAAGCCCAGGAGCCGAGCCCCGAATTCGGCGGCTACTTCATGTTCACCCGCGACGGCGTACCGATCGCCGGGGGCATGGGCGACATGGGGGATCTCTCCGCGAACAATTCGTGGAAGATCTACCTCGCCACCGAGGACGTCGAAAAGACGGTCGCGGCTGCCGAGGCCGCCGGTGCGCAGATCGTCGCCCCGACGATGCCGGTCGCCGATCTCGGTATCCAGGTCGTGCTCGTCGACCCCACGGGGGCCGCACTGGGGGCCTGGCAACCGGGGACCTTCCCGGGCTTCACCGTCCTTGCCGAGCACGGCAGCCCGGGTTGGTTCGAGCTGCACACCCGGGACCATGGCGCGGCCGTCTCCTTCTACCGCACCGTGTTCCACTGGTCGACCGACGACGTCGGGGACACCGACGAGTTCCGCTACACGACCATGCGCAACCCCGACGGCGAGGGGGAGCTGGCCGGGATCATGGACGCCAGCGGATTCCTCCCGGAGGGCGTGCCCGCCCACTGGTCGGTCTACTGGGAGGTGGACGACGCCGACGCCACGGTCGCCAAGGCGACGTCGCTCGGAGGATCCGTCGTCATGGGCGCGACCGACACCCCCTACGGTCGGCTGGCCACGCTGACGGACCCCTCGGGTGCCGAGTTCAAGCTGCACACGCCCGGCTCGTAGGCGGCACCGTGACCACCTTCGCACTCGTCCCGGGCGCGGGTGGCTCGGCGTGGTACTGGCATCGGGTCGTCCCCCTCCTGCAGGCGTACGGGCACGAGGCCCTCGCGGTGGACCTGCCGGGCGACGACGGGGAGACCGGGCTCTCGGGCTACGCCGACCTAGTGAGGGACGCGGTCGCCGGCCGCGTGGACGTGGTGCTCGTGGCCCAGTCGCTCGGCGGATTCACCGCGGCGCTGGTCGCGGCCGACGCCGGGGTGCGGGGCCTGGCACTCGTCAACGCCATGATCCCCGAGTCGGGCGAGACGCCCGGCGACTGGTGGGAGCACACCGGATGGCTGGAGGCTCGGATCGCCGCCGCGGAACGGAACGGCTACCCGTCGGAGTTCGATCCGGTCGTCTACTTCCTCCACGACGTCCCCGACGACGTGGTCGCGGCCGGCGAGGTGCACCAGAGGCCGGAATCCGACGCCGTGTTCCGGTCGGTGTGGACCTTGGACGGCTGGCCGCACGTACCGACAGTGGTCGTTGTCGGCCGCGACGATCGGTTCTTTCCCCCGGAGTTCCAGCGGAGGATCGCCCGAGACCGCCTCGGCCTCTCGACCCGGCTGCTCCCGGGCGGTCACCTGATCGCCCTGGCGCGGCCCAAACCCCTGGCGGAGCTCCTGCTGCGCTGGACCCGGCGAGACGGCTGAGCGGGGGTCCGCCCGGTGAGCTCCGCGTCCACCGGGCTTTCGGACGCGGGTCGGCGACCGCAATTTCATCGGCGGCCGCGATGAGTTCCGACAGTGGCGGCCGTCCACCCTGCAGGACCGCACAGGAGGGACCCACCATGGACACCAGCGAGACCACCACCGTGGGGATCACCGGCGTGACGACCATCGGCATTCCGGTTTCCGACCAGGACCGGGCCCTCGGGTTCTACGTCGGCACCCTGGGCCTGGAGACGCGCATGGACGTGCCCACCCCGGGCGGAGGGCGCTGGATCATGGTGGCCCCCCGGGGCTCGGATGGCACCTCGTTGGCCCTGGTCGCCGCCCATGACGGGGTCCCCGCCGGGGTGGAGACGGGGATCCGCCTGGCAACGGCCGACGCCGAGGCCGCCCACGGCCTGCTCGCCGCCGCCGGGGTGGACTGCGACGAGATCCTCCGGTGGCCGGGTGTGCCGCCGATGTTCTCGTTTCGGGACCAGGACGGCAACGGGCTCGAGCTCGTCGAGTCGCCCCGGGCGTCTTAGCTGCATGAGGACGAGGAGAGACGTTCTTCGGCACCCGCTACGGGGCGCTTATGTTGACGTCGTGCGGATCGCGATGAATTTCGGAGCGACGTACTGTCGTCACTGACATGAACACCATCGATCTCGGGTCTGCGGCGGACCGCCTCTCGGTCCTCATCGCGGCCGTAAGCGACGACGATCTCGGACGTCCGACACCCTGCAGGGCATACCGCGTTGGAGACCTTCTCGACCACATCGCCGGCCTGACCATCGCCTTTGGGGGCGCCGCCATCAAGGCCGGCGGACCGGCCGCCACCATGGGGCCGTCTGGCGACGCCGGCAACCTTCTCCCGGACTGGCGCCGGACCCTGCCGCGGCGGGTCAAGGAGCTGGCCGACGAGTGGGCCAATCCCGAAGCGTGGGACGGCATGACCAAGGTGGGCGGCGTCGACCTCCCGGGCGGGGTGGCGGGAACCATCGCCTTCGGCGAGCTGAGCGTCCACGGTTGGGACCTGTCTCGAGCCACAAAGATCGCCTTCGAACCCGACCCTGTCGGAATGATGGCGCTGTTCCAACTCGTCAGCCAGACGTTCGGCGGGCCAGATCAGGAGGCCGCTCGAGGCACCGCCTTCGGCCCGGCGGTCCCGATCCCGGCTGAGGCGCCAGTGTTCGACCGGGTGCTCGGCCTCCTCGGCCGCGACCCTGCGTGGGTGGTCCAATGAACCTCAATCCGTTCCTCTTGTTCAACGGGAACTGCGCCGAAGCCATGACCTTCTACCAGTCCTGTCTCGGCGGAGAGCTCGACATCACCAGGGTCGCCGACACGCCGATGAGCGTTCAGACGCCGTCCGAGCACCATCAGAAGGTGGCCTTCGCGCGGCTCAGTTCCGGAGCCGTCCAGATCTCGGCCACCGACTGGCAGCACCCGAGGCGGACCTTCCATCCGGGCAACACCGTCGGCATGTACTTGACCAGCGACACCGCAACCGACCTGAGGACCGTTTTCGACAGACTCGCCGCGGGTGCCGACACGGATCTGCTCGACCCCCTCACGGACATGCCCTTCGGCGTCTACGGACATCTCTGCGATGCGTACGGCGTCCATTGGTTCTTTCGCGCCGATCGCAACGGAGAAGGAGCCTGACCTTGGCCGATCCGCTCTCCCGATCCGGACTCGAACGATTCGGCGAAACTGCCGCCAGCCACGTGGGGCGAGACGAAGTTCCCGGTCTCGTCGCGCTCGTGGCCCGAAAGGACGAGGTCCACGTCGAAGCCCACGGGACGCTGTGCATCGGCGGTCCGGCCGTTCGGCGAGACTCCCTGTACCGCATCGCGTCGACCTCCAAGGTCGTAACCGGCGCCGCCACCATGGCTCTGGTCGACGAAGGGACCTTCGGCCTGGACGACCCCGTCGACACGTGGCTGCCCGAGCTGGCGGACCGGCGCGTGCTGCGCAGGCCCGACGCCCCGCTCGACGACACCGTTCCCGCCGACGGACCGATCACCGTCCGCCAGTTGCTGACGTTCACCTTCGGGTTCGGGATGATGCCGGAGATGTTCATGGCTCCCCGGCCCTGGCCCGTGGTCAAAGAGGCGACGGATCTGAACCTCTGCACCCTGGGACCGCCCGAGCCCCAGGTGCAGCCTGACCCTGACACCTGGATCGCGGCCCTGGGCTCGCTTCCGCTGATCGCCCAGCCCGGCGAGAAGTGGATGTACAACACCGGGGCCTCGGTGCTCGGAGTCCTGGCCGCCCGTGCCACCGAGATGCCCCTCGCGGAGGTCCTCCGCACCCGAATCTTCGACCCGCTCGGCATGCGCGATACGGCCTTCTGGACTGCCGATCGATCCCGCCTCGCCACCGCCTACGTACCGACCCCGGGCGGACTCGAGGTCTGGGACACCCCACAAGGCCAGTGGAGCCATGCACCCGCTTTCGGCGATGGGGCGGCCGGCCTGGTTTCGACGGTCGATGACCTGCTCGCTCTCGCCCGCATGTTCCTCGCGGGAGGCAGCCCCGTCTTGTCCGGCAGAGCCGTGGCCGAGATGACGAGCGACCAATTGACCGGCGCCCAGCGGGCGGGGTCCGGCGAGGCATTCCTGCACGGTCGCAGCTGGGGCTTGTGCCAGTCCGTGATCACCGAGGGGCCCCGCGCCCGCGCCTTCGGATGGGACGGAGGGCTCGGCACCTCGTGGCTCGTCGATCCCCGCCAGGAGTTCACGGTGATCGTCCTGACCCAGCGGCTCTGGGAGACGTCAACCCCGCCCGCCGTTCACAACGATCTGCAGGATGCCGCGTACGCCGCCATTTCTCACGACGGAGCCGGCTGACAGTCGACTGCCGACGAGTGACCGAATGGGTGGTCGGTCGGTTCGCATCGGCGTCGACTACTGGTACCGACCTCCGGCAGCTTGACGAGCAGCAATCGACGGACAGCGCGATGATCGCAGCGACGACTTGCCACCGGTTGGTAGGGGGAAAAGGAGGAGTCCGATGGCGCAGAGTCCAGAGCGGGTCGCCATCATAGGCATCGGCGCGATGGGCCATGGTATGGCCGTCAGCGCTCTACGGTCCGGGCTCCCAACGATCATCTGGAACCGCACCTCCGAGGTCATGCGAGACCTGGTCGAGCTCGGCGCCGAAGCCGTGGAGACGCCCGCTGAGGCCGCCCGACGCGCCACCGTCGTCGTCACAATGGTCACCGACACCGAGGCCGTCCTTTCCATCGCGCGAGACCACGGCATGCTCGCCGCGCTCGCTCCGGGCGCGATCTGGGTGCAGATGAGCACGATCGGTACGGCTGGGATCGACACGGTGGCCGCCATGGTCAATGAGGAAAGACCCGACATCGTCCTGCTCGATGCGCCGGTCTCGGGCAGCAAGGATCCGGCGGAGCAAGGCATGTTGACCATCTTTGCCTCCGGGCCCACCGAGGCTCGGCCGCGAGTCACTCCGCTCTTCGAGGCGCTCGGTCAGCGCACCGTTTGGGTAGGCCCGGTCGGGACAGGATCACGGCTGAAGCTGGTGAACAACACCTGGCTCGCATTCACGGCCGAAGCGGTCTCCGCCTCGATGGCCGTTGCCCATCAGATGGGGCTCGCTACCGACACTGTGGTGAGCGCCCTACACGGCGGTCCCATCGTTGCTCCCTGGCAGGACGCCAAGCTGGAGCGTATTGCCAACGGCGACTTCTCGGCTCAGTTCGCGTTGTCGCTGGCGCTCAAGGACGTGCGCCTAGCCCTCGAAGCGGCAGCTGGAGCTCGGTTGGGGACACTCGAATGCCTGGCCAAGGAATGGGGAGAGGCGGTGGACGCCGGCCTGGGCGGCCAGGACGTGACCATCGTCATGCGCGCTCTTGAACAGTAGAGCAGGCGCTGACCTGGGTGCTGCTTTGGCCTCGCTCTGGTCTCCGTTGGCTCTCGGCGTATTACATCAACGCCAACGTCCAGATGGCACCAGTGCCTCGGCCTCAGCGGGGCCCCAAGAACCCTTCTTATAGGCAATGGGCTCGGGCTTGTTGCGCAGAATTGCATCGGCCACCTGCCACACGTGCTCTAATCCGTCGGGACGGGTGAACAGCGAGCGATCACCCATGAGTACGTCGTGCAGGAGGCGAGAGTAGGCGGGAAGCGTCGGCGTGTGGAAGGCCTTCCCCAGTGGGAGAGCAATCGTGGCTACGTCTAGCGTCAGCTCAGGTCCCGGCTCCTTTACGACCAGGGACTGGGTGATCTGACCGTCGCCCGAAAGCTCGAATGTGAGGGCGCTGGCGGCCGAGGGCTGTCCTGCCAGTACGGGTCCAGGGTCCTTGAAGGTCACACTGATGCGCTGATGGCTCTCGGCCAAGCACTTACCGGTTCGAAGAAGGAAAGGCACCTCCTTCCAGCGATCGTTGTCGACCCACACTTTGGCGGCGACAAAGGTCTCCGTGCGTGAGTCGCTGGCGACGCCATCCGTATCCCGATAACCCTCGTACTGACCTACCACGACGTCCCCTTCAGTAAGAGGTCGAAAGCAGCCAATGACCTTGGCGCGTGCCTCTGCCAGACAGTCAGGTTCCAGACAGTGTGGCGGTTCCATCGCCACCTCGGCGACCAGCTGGAAGAGGTGGGTGACCAACATGTCGAGGATGGCCCCTGTGGATTCGTAAAAGTTGGCGCGGGTGGCGACATCGAGGGTTTCAGGTACGTCTACCTGAACGCTCTCGATGTGATCAGCGTCCCAGGATCCGGCATAGAGCGCATTGGCGAAGCGCACCACGTGAACGTCTTGTGTGGCTTCCTTCGCCAGGAAGTGATCGATCCGGTAGATCTGCCGCTCCCCGAACGTGGCATGGACCACGTTGTCGAGCTTTCGGAAGGAGTCCAGGGAGGTGCCGAAGGGTTTCTCGTAAACCACTCGAGATCGCTCTACCAGACCATTTACTCCGACAGCCTCGGTCAGGGGTCCGAAAGCGTCCGGAGGAACGGCCATGTAATGGATCCGTTGAGGCGTCCCCCCCAACGCCTGTTCCTCTGCGCCAAGGACCTCGGGCAGGCTTCCTGGATCGTTGGTGCTAAAGCCTCGACCGGCGAAGCGCAAGCGCGACCGAAACTCCTCCCAAGGACCCTCGTGGGCCTTGGGGCCGAACTCCTCCAGGCTTACCCGAACACTCTCCTGGAAGTCCTCGTGCGTCATCGTCCCCCGGCCATCGGCCACCAGTCGCCAGTCCTCGGGCAGCAGGCCGGCGATGGCCAGCTGGTAGAGGCCGGGAAGCACCAAACGATGGGCCAGGTCCCCGGTGCCGCCGTAAAGGATGAATATCGCTGGTTCGGGAATCAGCCGGGAGTCGGGCACGGCACCATGCTCCACGAGTCAGGCACGATCATGGTCGGGCGACAGGCATTGTCACTTTAGCGAAGTCGGTGTCCCGGACGAGCCGGTGGTAGCCCGCGTGCTGACAGCGACGACCCCTTCGAGGTCCGGGCTCCCCCCGTGGGCGTCGGAGCGCGGCCCCATGCCGAGCACGATGCGCTGACCCTGCCGGGCAAATCCCTGGGTGGCCGGATCCGATACGTACGACCGCTCCATCGCTTCGAGAGCGTCGTCGGTGCGCGAGGGCGAGTGGTGCGTCACGAGCAGCGCGCCCACTCCGGCCGCATCGGCCAGCTCCAACGCGTATTCGATCGTCGCATGACCGAAGGCGTGAGCGGTCGCACCCTCCTCGAGGGTGAACTGCCCGCCGTGCACGAGCAACGTCGCGCCCGAGGCCAGGTCCAGTGCAGCTTCGTGCAGCAGACCAAACCCGGACCGACCGGCGCCGAGCTGGGTGGGGCCGTGGTCCGGGAGGTACGCCACCGACACCGAGCCCCTCCCGTCGGCCGGGCCGACCTGCACCCGGAACCCAAAGGTCCTCCCGCCCTTGTGCGGCAGCTCCCGGGTCATCACGGTGAAGGACTCGACGGACGAGGAGCCCTCGTCGATCAGCTGGAAGCGCCATTCGCCCTTGAGGTCCGTGGGGTCGATCGGAAAGTAGGGCGGTGACATCATCCCGCCAAGAAGACGCTCTCCGTCGAGATCGCCCTGGGAGGGCATGAGCAACGTGGTGCGGGCGTCGGCTCGGTCTGCGGCGGTGAAGAACGGCAGTCCTTGCACGTGGTCCCAATGCAGGTGGGAGAGCAGGATGGTCCCCTCGAAGGGCCTCCCCCGCAGCAGGGCCGAGGCGTCGCGGATGCCCGTCCCGGCGTCGAGCAACAGGGCGGGGGGCGCCCCAGGAAATCCCAGGGCGATGCAGGACGTGTGGCCGCCGAAGCCGGCAAATTCCGCTCCCGGCGCAGGCGTCGAACCGCGCACCCCGAGAAACGTGACCTCGAGGGCAGTGTCGGCATCGCGGCTCCGCGCTCGGGCGCCCTGGGCGCCGGTCGACGACAAACTCTCGGGTGCGCTCACGGATCCGCCCGCGGGACGCCGCGGGTCGGCCGTGGAAGCGAGGTATAGACGGCGACGAACTCCTTTGCACCGAGGCGACCGTCGTGGGTGACCCTCGCGCTGCGTTCGCTCCCGTTGTCGCGCAGGAGGATCTCCTCGCCCGCCTCGAGCTCGACCGAGCACCGGACACGGGAGGCATCAGGAGACGTCGCCAGGATCTCACCTTCCTGGGCCTGACCCACCCTCTCGTTGGAGATCGGGTAGATGACGGCCGCCCGGGGCTCCGAGAGCTCGACGAGCTGGGCCCTCGAGCGATGGAGGCGGAGCCCGTAGGGCGCCCCGAGGCCTCGGACCTCGTGGACGGTGACCGGATCGGCCACGCCCTTCAATCGCAACTGCACCTGGCCGGAGGTCTCGAGGCTGTCACCCACCGCAGACCGGGTGGCCTCCGAGACCAGGATCTGGCCCCCAAGGGTCTGGCCCTCGATACGGGAGACGAGATTGACGTTCTTGCCGACCGCTGCGTACTTTTGCCGATGGCGCGACCCGATCGTGCCGACGAGGGCCTCTCCGGTGTGGATGCCGATGCCGATCTCCAGCCCGGGGAGGTCCTTGGAGCGGTGACGGTCGTTGAGCTCGGCCATGGCCAATTGCAGCTCGACCGCAGCGGCAACCGCGTGCTCGGCGGCCAATTCGTCTTGGAGGGGAGCCCCAAAGAAGACGAGGAGCGAGTCGCCCAGGATCTCGTTGATCGTGCCGTTGCGACGGAGTATCACCTCGCTCGCCGTCTCGAGATAGCCGTTCAGCATCTCGACGGCGTACTCGGGAGCCAGCAGGTCGGCGAGCGTCGTGAAGCCGCGGATGTCGGCCATCAACACGGTGAGCATCCGGCGCTCGCTCCGGCCGAACCCCTCGGGCGATGCCAGAAGGTGGGTCTTGACGTCGTGGCTGACGTAGCGGCCGAAGATCTCCTCGATGAATTGGTTGTGGGCGTCGAGCTCACTGGCCTTCTGTATGGCCGCGTCTCCGGCCCGGAGCGCCCTCACCAGCTCCACCGCCTTGTTGATGGTGGCCCGGAGGTCGTCGATTTGGAGCGGCTTGACCTGGAAGTCGAACGCTCCCCGCATCATGGCCGCCCGGATGTTGGCCATGTCGTCGTACGCGGTCAGCACGATCGTCTTGAGATCCCGACCCAACCGGTCCACGTGCTCGATGAGCTCGAGACCATTCATGCCCGGCATGTTGAGGTCCGTGACGACGACCTCGATGTCCGGGTCCGTCTCGATGACGTTCAGAGCCGCAACGGGATCACTCAGGAAGCGCAGGCGAAGCTCGTCACGTCGGAGCTCCTTTCGGAATCGGAGGCGAAAGAGCGCCTCCACATCCTCTTCGTCGTCGACGACCAGAAGCTCGACCGGCTCCGGCGAGCCCGGTGGCTCTTCCGAGTCCGATGCCGGGTCCGAGATTCGTGTCATCGCTCGACGCTCCGAGGAAATACGTGCAGGAACGGGTCCCGCCCGGCCGGCAGACTACCAGCGGACCGTCACGCAAAGGCGACGTGTCGCTCACGGGGCCAGCAGCTCGCGGATTTCCCCGAAATCGATCGGCTTGGTCAGATAGCCGTCGGCGCCGAGCGACGCTGCCCGAATCCGGTAATCCTCGCTGTCGTACGCGGTCACGAGATACACGGCCACGTTGGCCCAGCGGTTGCGCACCTCCTCGAGCAATTGCAGTCCATTTATGCCGGGCATGTTGAGATCGGTCAGGACGACGATTCCGTCTATCTCGTTGCGAGCCAAGATCTCGAGCGCCTCGGCGCCGTCGGCCGCGAAATGGAGGCGAAGGACCCCGCGGCGGACCTCGCGCCGCAGCCCCTGTTGGAACAATGTCCTGCTGTCCGGTTCGTCGTCGACGACCAGCACGTCCCGCGTCATGACTTCCGTCCTTCCCCCGCCGGCAAGCGAGCCGGTGGCTCCGAGCCCGGTGCCGGCCGGGACGCCGCCGCTCCCCGTGCGGGAAGGCACACGCGAAACTCGGTGCCGGACCCTCCCGGACCTGGGCGGTGCGACAGGCTGCCGCCGTGACGCTCGACGACGTCCCGGCTTATCGAGAGTCCGAGCCCAGTGCCCTCCGTGCCCTCCTTGGTGGTGAAGAAGGGATCGAAGATGTGCGTGGCGAGCTCCTGTGCGATCCCGTCACCGTTGTCGATCACCCGGATCGTGACCTGCCGATCGTCGTGATCGACGCGCAGGACGACGATCCCGCCCCGTTGCGCCTCGCCAGCGCTACCGGACCCCGACGGGCTGGACGTCGACCCGGCGGCATCGCACGCGTTGGTGACGAGGTTGATCACCACCCGTGCCAGGTCGGCCTCGAACCCGCGAACGACAGGATCACTGTCGTCGAGCTCGGTCGTCACCTTGCAGAAGCGATCGGGACGCTTGGCGCGCCAGCCGTGATAGGCGAGACTCGCGCTCTGCTCGACGAGGTGGTTGACCTTGCAGTCCCTCGCCTCGCCGGGACTGGTCCTGCCCAGTTGCAGCATGCTGGCCATGACCTCGAGCGCCCTCCGGGCATGACCGGCGATGACGACCGAGTTGTCCTGCAGGTCGGCCATGGTCTGGCGAATCTCGTCGGACGTCTCCGACTCGGGGAGGAGATCACGCAGGTCGACACACAGCTCCTGGTTGATCTCTGCGAAGTTGATCACGAAGTTGAGCGGGTTCTTCACCTCGTGCGCCACACCGGCCGTCAGGGTGCCGAGAGCCGCCAGCTTGGCCTGCGTGGACAGCTGGTCCTGCAGCTTGCGCTGCTCTCTCTGCGCCGCATCGAGCGACGCCATCAGGTAGTTGAACGCCGCCGCGCTCTCGCCGAACTCGTCTTGCGAGTTGACCGGTGCGGTGATGGCCGCCGCCTCCTCGCGCCATTCGCCCGAAGCGGCCACCTGGCGGAGCTCCTGCTCGGCTGCGTGCATCCGAGCGCTGAGCTGCCGCAGCCGATGTCCCACCACCCAACGCGCCAGGGTGTAGTTGACGATCCCCACCAAGAATCCCGCCCCCAGACAAGCGAGGAAGAAGGCGGGGCGCAGCGCCTCCGAGCTGTCGATCCCGAGGGCGACGGAGAAGAAGGGAAAGATGACGCCCATGAGCAGACCAAAGCAGACCATCGCCAACGCCAGGTTCCAGAACGTGTTGCGTGTCGGCCAGGGTCGTCGACTCGAGCGACCGCGCTCACGCCGCTGCGGCGCTTCAACCGCGCTCATGGACACTCCTAGGAGGCGCCGAGCCCGGCACCGTCGCCCGCGGGCCCACCTCGACCTGCTGCGTCCGCGTACTCGTATCCATGGATGATCGCCTCGACGGGCTGCAAATTCGAAAGGTCGTTGCGAAATACCGCCAAGAAGGCCGCCCGGTCGACTCGGAGGGCCTCGAGGGGTTGCATTGCGGTCACCGTTGCGGACCGCACTCCCCCTCGCAGGATCCCGAGCTCGCCAAACGACTCGCCGGAGCGGATGGTGCGACGGGTCATGCCATCGACGGTGACCATGGCCGACCCGCTGGTCAAGACGTAGAAGGCGTCGGCCGGCGCGCCCTCCCTGACGATCTCGTCTCCCGGGACGAAGGGGACGAGCCGGGCCGTCCGGGTGAGCTCGTCCAGGTCTTTGGCCGAGAGCGCCACCAGGTGCGGCTGCCGAGCAAGCAGTGCGTGGTGCGCACCCATCCGGCAGAGATCCCCCACTCGGTCACGAACGGCGCCACCCAGGGCCGAGACCGGCGAGCGGCGGTGGTCCGGGAAGACGGATCCGTAGACCGTCTCCCCAAAGGTCACGAAGGTGAGCCCGGCCCGCTCGCGACGAAGGGTCGACGAACCCAGGACCTCCCACAGTGGCGCTCCATGGCAGGACCAGGCCCCGTTCAGCCCTGGGACGTGCGAGAGGACGAGGTCGCATCCGTATTTCGAGCCGAGGAGGGATCGCCCAGCCGCGCCCGGCAGCCGCGGAACGAACCTCTGCACCTGGGCGAGCGTCCGAGCTCGGTCTTGCCGGTTCGTGCTGATCCCGGTGTCCTGCACGGCACGGAGGGTCCTGAGCAGATCCAGGCCGCAGGGCAGGTCGACCAGTGCGTCGCCGATCTCGTCGTCCCCCGGGGACTGGCGCGCCGACGCGAAGAAGGTCGGGATCCGAACCCGGACCGTGCTCGCCGAGGGTTCGATCGAGGACCATGCCGAGGCCGCCGCCGCCAGGAGCAGGTCGGTCGTGCTCGAGCCCAATCCCCGGGAGGCGATCCGCAGGTCGAGCAGGGGGGTCGACCAGGCGTCCAAGGTTGCCTCGTCGTTCTCGGTGACCGAGCTCCCGGACACCGAGCCCCGGCCCTCGTCGGGTCGGGAGGCCTGATGCAGGAAGGAGCCGAGCCTCGCAACCGCGGCGGTCGAGGTCTCGAGGTCGGCGCGCCGGAGTGAGCGGACCATCCGCTCCAGGGCCCCGGGGACCGACGTCACGCGATCGAAGATCGCCTCGCTGATCACCGCGGAGCCGGACGCCGGCGGCGCCGGGACCCAGCGTTCGACCGCGGAGACAGTGGACGAGCTCTCGGCCTGGGGCCCCATCGTCAACAACGCGATCGCCGTGTAGAAGGACGTGGGGTCGGCGATCGCCTCGTGGTACGTGAGGAGCAGGCCCAGGGTGCTGTCGCTAAAGCAATCGACGAGCTCGGCGCGCCAAAGAGGTCTGTTCTGATCGAGGGTCCGATGCAGCGCGTCGCGGACGAGCTCCGATCGAACCTGGGTCGGCACCGGCGAGGACGCTGCATGCACGGCGAGGTGTCGATGCACGTCGAAGAGGGGGTCGTCCTCCCAAAACGGTCGTCCGACGTCCGACGGTACGTGGCGGATCCGCTGGCGCAGGCGCGCCACGGTGGGGTGGGGATCGGGACGCTCGACCAGGCGTCGGGCATGGGTCAGGATCTCTTCTGCCGTCGGCCTCGAACCGTCGGGTCGAGGACCGAAGCGCAGGAGGTCGACCACCACCCGCGGTGGCTGCGAGGCAAGGGACGTTGCCCGGGTCCGGCTCAATCGCTGTGATTGCGGCATCGTCCTTCCCCTCTGCTCGGGGCACGACACTAACGCCTGGCCTCACCGTCCCGTCGGTCCGTCGGCTGGAGCGCCCCGATGCCTTCTCGACCGTCGAGGGCGCCACGGCTCCCGCCAAACCTTTGTATGTCAAACTGAGCACCCGAGAGTCGACTGGAACGGCATGGCAGGGACCCCCCTTCCGACCATCGAATCGTCAGATGAAGGGCGTTCGACGCACCAGCACGTCGTCGTTCTCTTCACGGACCTGGTCGGCTCGACGGCCCTCTCGCAGTCCGTCAGCCCGGACATGGCGGAGAAGATCCGGCGAGCGCACTTCTCCGCTCTGCGCCGAGCCATCGCGGCCACTCGCGGCACCGAGGTCAAGAATCTGGGTGACGGTCTCATGGTCACCTTCGGGTCGGGGACCGCGGCCCTGGCCTGCGCCGTGAGCATGCAACAAGAGGTCGATCTCGACAATCGCCGCGAACATCGCAACCACCCGCTGGGTCTCCGAGTCGGGGTCAGCACCGGCGAGGCGACCCTCGAGGACGACGACTACTTTGGCGAGCCCGTCATCGAGGCGTCGCGGCTGTGCGCGGCGTGCCAGCCCGGACAGATCCTCGTTGCCGAGCTCGTCCGGCTTCTTGCAGGGCGGCGCGCAGAATTCCGCTTCGTCCCGGTCGGTGCCCTCGAGCTCAAGGGCCTGTCCGAGCCGGTGGAGACCCTCGGGGTGGGATGGGAGCCACTGCCCGACACGGTTCGGGAGACCGCCGTGGGAGGGATCCCCCTGGCACAGGAGCTTTCGAAGGGACCTGCGGTCGGCCGAGTCGTGGGTCGTGAGGCGGAGCAGGACCTCCTCCTCGACGCGTTTAAGCGGGTGACCGTCGGCGATGGCCGCGAAGTGGTCGTCGTCTCGGGCGAGCCGGGCATCGGTAAGACGACGCTCGTCGGTGCGCTCGCCCGCACCGCGTACGACCTCGGGGCCTGCGTGCTGTGGGGACACTTCGACGAGGAGGGGAGCATCCCCTACCGGGGGATCGCCGAGGCGCTGGCCCACTACGTGGTCCACGCGCCCGAGGAGGTGCTCCAGCAACACCTGGACGAGGACGGATCCGTGCTGGCGATGCTGGTCCCTGCGCTCTCTCGCCGCATCCCGAACCTCCCGCCCGATCGCAGCGCCGACCCGGAGACCCAACGCTTTCTCCTCTTCTCGTCGGTGGTGAACCTCGTGGCGCGGGCCGCGACGCCGGAGGCGGCGGTCCTCGTCCTCGACGACCTGCAATGGGCGGACGAACCGAGCCTGCAGCTCCTCCGGCATCTGATCACCTCTTCGAGGGGCCAGCGCCTGCTCATCGTCGGCACCTGCCGAGACGTCCCCGGGCGAGCCGATGCCTTCACGCAATTCCTGGCGGCCATGCGCAGAGAGCAGGGTTGTTCGTTCGTCGAGCTGAGCTGCATCGACGAGGTCGCGGTGCTCTCTTTCCTGGAGGCGGCAGCCGGACAGAGCCTGGGCCCGAACGGCAGGCGACTTGCCCGATTTCTCCATCACGAGACCGACGGCAACCCGTTCTTCGTCTCCGAGATGCTGCGGCATCTCTCCGAGATCGGCACCTTCTTCCAGGACGAGGAGGGGCAATGGCAGTCGCGGGATGACGTCACGACGATGGATCTGCCCTCCAGCATCCTCCAGGTCGTCCGCGCTCGGGTCGAGCGGCTCGGCGAGCAGTCGACTCGGCTCCTCTCGCTCGCGGCGATGATCGGAAGGGAGTTCGACCTCGACGTCCTCAGCGCAGCCTCGGAGAGCGACGAGGACGACGTTCTCGACCTCCTGGACGCGGCCTTGGCCGCGGGCCTCGTGGTGGAGGTCGGCGAGTCTCCCGGCCGCTACCGCTTCGCTCACGCCCTGATCGGCCATACGTTGGACCAGGGTCTGGGCGCCACGCGGCGCGCGCGGCTCCACCGCAAGGTGGCCGCAGCCCTCGAGGATCTGTGCAAAGAGGAATTCGGAAACGGCCCCCTGGACATCACCGGATGGGAATCGTGGTCCACGATCCGGCAGCGGCGGCTGGCGACCAGGGTCGGGCACCTCGCGCACCAGTGGACCGCCACGGGCGATCCGGCGGACGCTCCCGCCGCTGCGGCCTACTGCGCGAGGGCGGGCCAGATCGCCCTCGCGGTGTTGGCCCCCCACGAGGCCCTCCGCTGGTTCCGGCAGGCCTCGGAGCTGCGCGATCGACTGGGCGAGCACGACGCGCTCGCCGATCTCGACGTCTCGATCGGCTTGGGCACGGCGATGCGGCGGGCCGGAGACCCGGCCCATCGCGAGATGCTCCTCGGTGCCGCCCGATCCGCCCAACGGCTCGGCGAGACCTCTCGGCTGGTGGCCGCCGCGTTGATGAACATCGAAGACGGGTGGCCGTCGTCGGTCTCCGGCGACTCCGAGAGGGTGTCCGCGCTCGAGGCGGCGCTCGACGCCGTGGGAGATCGGCCTTCGGCCGATCGGGCACGGCTCCTCAGCGCGCTGTGTTGCGAAATCTCCTTTGGGACCCCGTTGGAACAGCGGCTGCGCATGGCCAACGAGGCGCAGACGATCGCCCGCTCACTCGACGACACGCGAGTCGTCGTCGAGGTCGCCAACCGCCTGGCGGTGCCCCTGGAGGTACCGGAGACCTTCGAGAACCGCCTCATCGAGTCGGCAGAGATCCTGCCCGTTGCGGAGGAGCTGCGGGATCCGGTACTGCTGTTCTGGGCCCTCTCCCACCGATCGGTGGTCTCCTGCCAGGCAGGGCTGGTCGACGAGGCCGAACGCTGCGTGTCCCGGATGCACGAGTGCGCCGTGCAGCTGGGCCATCCGTTTCTCCGGTTCGTCGCCACCACCCGCCAGGCGACCATCTTGCTCCTGCGGGGCCGCCTCGACGAGTCCGAGCAACTCGCCGACGCCGCCCTGGCGCTCGGCACCGAGCTCGGGCGAAGCAGCGCGTTCGAGCTCTACAGCGCCCAATTGGCCAACATTCGTGCCCAGCAGGGCCGGCTTCGCGAGCTCGTGCCGCTGCTGGAGCAGATCCTGACCACGTGGCCCGACGACCTGAGGTTCCGGGGCACCATGGCCATGGCCCACTGCGAGGTCGGCCGGGTCGAGGCGGCGAGGGACTTGCTCGACGAGTCGCTCGTGCGCGTCCGGACCTGGCCCAAGGATCCCACCTGGCTCATGGTCGCGCATCAGCTCGCCGATGTTGCGGTGCGGCTCGGACACCGCGGGGCCGCTCCCGTGCTCTTGGAGGCCCTGCGTCCTTGGATCCAGCAGATTCAAGCGAGCACGGTCGTCGTCACCGGGCCCGTCGCGCATTTCGTCGGAGGGCTGGCGGGGGTGATGGGATGCTTTGACGAGGCCGAGGCCGCGTTCGCCCAGAGCCTCGAGCGCAGCCTGCGACAGCGAGCCTCGTTCTTCGCCGCGCGCACCGAGCTCGAGTGGGGGCGGATGCTCGTCGCCCGTGCCGGGCCGGAAGACGGCGAGCGGGCGAGACAGCTCCTGGGCAAGGCCAAAGGCGTGGCGCAGGAGCACGGCTACGCCAACCTGGAGGCCCGTGCCGAGGAGGCACTCTCCGGACTGCCCTGAGACCTGCCCCGGGCCCGTCGGGAAGGTCTTGGCACGTGGACCGTTAACATGGCGTCGTCGCCCGTCGCCGGCTGGGATCGAAACCGGCTGAGTTCGACCGGCGGCCGGGCCAGAAGCGCCAGGGGGCTCACCCCGGTCACGGAGCAACCGGTTACGGATCAGGAGGCATCCGGTCGAACCCGCCCGGGAGCTTTCGCGCTTCGACGCAGAGCGGGAGATGGGAGCCAATGCCGGACTTCGATGGTGCAACCGAATGGGACGGACCGGCCATCCTGGTCGAGGGCCTGCACAAGTCCTTTGGCAAGGTCCAGGCCCTACGCGGCATCGACCTGAGCGTCGAGCGGGGCCGGGTCCTCGGCGTGCTCGGCCCCAACGGCGCTGGCAAGACCACGGCCGTCCGGATCCTCTCGACGCTGATGGAGCCCGACGACGGGTGGGCACTCGTCGAGGGGCGTGACGTGGTCCGCTCCGCGGCGGCCGTGCGGGAGATCATCGCCCTGGCCGGGCAGTCGGCGGCGATCCAGGACGAGCTCACCGGCCGGGAGAACCTCGAGATCATGGGCCGCCTCTACCACCTCGGCAAGGACGAGGCCCGGCGCCGCGCCGGCGAGCTGCTGGAGCGCTTCGACCTCTCGGCGGCCGCCGACCGGCCCGCCAAGGGCTACTCGGGCGGCATGCAGCGCCGCCTCGACCTGGCGGCGAGCCTGGTCTCGGATCCCTCCGTCCTGTTCCTGGACGAGCCGACCACCGGCCTCGACCCCCGCAGCCGCATCGGCATGTGGGAGGTCATCCGCGAGCTCGTGGCCCGCGGTACGACGCTGCTGCTCACCACCCAGTACCTGGAGGAGGCCGACGAGCTGGCCGACGAGATCGTGGTCATCGACCACGGCCTGGTGATCGCCGCCGGCACCGGCCCGAGCTTGAAGAACCGGATCGGCGGGGACGTCGTCGAGTTCAAGGTGACGGACCGCTCGCGCCTGATCGATGCCGCTCGAGCCGTGGCCTCCATCAGTGACGGGGAGCCGATGGTCGACGCAGGTGCCGCAAGCATCGGCATGCGTGTCGGCACCCGGGGCTCCGAGGCACTGGTGTTGACGGTGCGGGCGCTCGACGCCGTCGGGATCCACACCGAGGGGCTCGGAATTCGGCGCCCGTCGCTCGACGACGTCTTCCTCGCCCTGACCGGCCGGGCCGCCGAAGAGGTGGAGCCCGACGAGGGGGTGGGAGGCAAAGCGCCCGGGGGCGACTCCGGGGGACTGGGCACGCCACAAGACTTCACGACCGAGCCCGAGACCGAGAGGTCCGGGGCGACCACCGGGGGGAACCGATGACCGTCCATACCCTCCCGGCGCGTGTCGCGCTCGATCCTCCGCGGCAACCCGCCCTGCAGCGCTTCCGCTACGGCTTGAGCGACACGCTCAACCTCACGCGGCGCGACGTCAAGATCTGGACGAGGAACCCCGCGTTCCTGGTGTTCGCCGTGATCCAACCGGTGATGTTCGTGCTCCTGTTCCGGTACGTCTTCGGCGGGGCGATCAACGTGGACGTCCCCGGGGGCTACGTCAACTATCTGATCCCCGGGATCATCGCCCAGTCGGCGGCCTTTGCCTCGTTCGGCACGGCGATCGCCCTGGCTCGCCAGATGCAGCGCGGCGTCATCGACCGCTTCCGCTCGATGCCGATGGCCCGCTCGGCGGTGCTCCTGGGCCGGCTGACCGCGGACACGCTGCGGTTGACCCTGACGTTGATCATCCTGCTCGCGGTGGGATTCGCGGTGGGCTTCCGCTTCGAAAACGGCTTCGTCCCCGCCGTCTGGATGATGGTGCTCGGTATCGTCTTCGGGGTGGCCATCTGCACCATCAGCGCCTACGTCGGCCTGGCCATACGTGACGAGGAGTCGGTCGGCTCCTTCGGGCTCATCTGGCTCTTTCCGCTGACGTTCATCAGCGCAGCCTTCGTCCCGGTCGCCTCGATGCCCGGCTGGCTTCAGGCCTTCGCCAACAACCAGCCCGTCACGATCGTCGTCGAGGAGATGCGGGCGCTGGCCCTCGGCGGTCCGTTGGTCGAGCACGCCTGGCAGAGCGCCCTCTGGCTCGCGGCCATCTTCGCCGTGTTCGTCCCCCTGGCCGTACGGTCGTACCGCCGGGCGTCGTAGCCCCCGAGACCCCAGGGAGAACGAGTGACCGCCGACCGCTTCGACACGCTGCGCTACGAGACGAGCGGCCGCAAGGCCTACGTGACGCTCGATCGCCCGGCGCGGCTCAATGCCATCAGCCGCGGGATGCCGTCGGAGATCCGGCGGGCCGTGGAACGGGCCAACGAGGATCCGGAGGTACACGTCATCGTTCTCCGGGGGGAGGGTCGGGCGTTTTGCGCGGGGTACGACCTCAAGGACTTCGCCGAGTCGGGTCGCGGGACCCAGCCCCCGGTGTGGGATCCGATCAAGGACTTCCGGTCCATGAAGTCCAACACCGACGACTTCACGAGCCTGTTCCGTTCCTTGAAGCCCACCATCTGCAAGGTCCAGGGCTACGCGGTGGCGGGTGGCAGCGACGTCGCGCTGTGCTGCGACCTCGTGGTCATGGCGGACGACGCTCGGATCGGCTACATGCCGGCCCGGGTGTGGGGCTGCCCCACGACCGCCATGTGGGTCTACCGGCTCGGGGCCGAGCGGGCCAAGCGCATGTTGCTGACCGGCGACACCATCGACGGTCGCCAGGCTGCGGAGTGGGGGCTGGTCCTCGAGTCGGTTCCACCACGAGACCTCGACTCGCGGGTCGAGGAGCTGGCCGATCGCATGGCCGGCGTGCCGATCAACCAACTCGTCATGCAGAAGCTCATGATCAACCAGGCGTACGACAACATGGGCCTGCACGGCACCCAGATCCTCGCCACGTTGTTCGACGGCATCACCCGGCACTCCCCCGAGGGCCGATGGTTCCAGCAGCTGGCGGCCGACGAAGGCTTTCACGCCGCGGTGGAGTGGCGGGACTCGGGGCGGTGGATCCCCGAGGGTGGCCGACCGTGACCGCCGCCGGACGGGGTTGAGGAGGTTCCCGGCAGAGCCGATCCGGCTCACGCGAGATGAGTAGCATCGCCAGCCAGATCGCCCAGGAGTCGAACCGATGACCGAGCTACCCATACACGACCCCGACCTCTACGCCCACGGTTTCCCCTACGAGCGGTTCGAGTGGCTCCGGGACAACGACCCCGTGTCACACCACGAGCACCCCGACTACGACGGCGGCTACTGGGTGGTGGCGCGCCACGCCGACGTGCAGGCGGTCTCTCGAAATCCCGAGGTGTGGCGCAATTCGCCGGCCCCCTTCGTCGAGATTCCGCCGGGATCTGCGCCCGAGCCGGAGATGGACCTGCTGATCAACCTGGACGGGCACGAGCACGTCCAGATGCGCAGGATCGTCAACAAGGGCTTCTCGCCCAGGCGGGTGGCGGAGCTGCAGGACAAGCTGCGGGCCCGTGTCGACTCGATCATCGAAGGTCTCCGCGGTCGTCACTCGGCCGACCTGGTGCACGACCTTGCCCTGTGGCTCCCCCTCCACGTCATCGCCGACATGGTCGGGATCCCCGAGCCCGACCGGTCCAAGGTCTTTGCCTGGACCGAGAGGACGTTCGGCTTCGACCCCGAGCTCGGCATGGACGAGCGCAGCGAGGCGATGACCGAGATGTTCGCCTATGCCGACGCCCTCAGTCGGGAGCGCCAGGAGTCGCCCCAGGACGACATGCTCAGCCTGCTGCTGCAGGCCGAGGTGGAGGGCCACCGCCTCACGCAATTCCAGGTCTCGGCCTTCTTCATGCTCCTGCAGAATGCGGGAAGCGAGACGACACGGAACCTCATCACGACGGGGACGCTTGCCCTGATCGAGTTCCCCGATCAGCTGGAGCGGTTGCGGTCGGATCTGTCGATCCTCCCGACGGCCATCGAGGAGCTCCTCCGCTACGTGACGCCCGTCATGTACTTCTGCCGTCAGGCGGCCGAGGACACCCGGATCGGCGATCTCCCCATCGGCCGCGGCGACCGCGTGGTCCTCTCCTATCCCTCCGCCAACCGCGACGACCGGGTCTTCGATCGGCCCGACAGTCTCGAGCTCACGCGCAAGCCCAACGACCACGTGGCCTTCGGGGCCGGGGGACCCCACTTTTGCATGGGCGCCTCCCTGGCCCGCATCGAGGCACGGACCATGTTCGAGCAGATCGTCACCCGCTTTGAGGGCCTGAGCGTCGACGGCGACGCCCACCAGATGCCCCGCGTCCACTCCAATCTGATCGACGGGTTCGCCGAGCTCCCGATCCGGTGGACGTCGATCGCCGCCTGAGCCGCTCCTCACGTGCCCCCCGGGTCATCCTCGGGCTCGTCCCGACCCACCGCCGACGACCCCAGGCAGCGCGCCATCGCGGCGGCGCGGGAGCTCGCCGAGGAGGGCGGGTACGACGCGGTGCAGATCCGCGACATCGTGGCCCGCACCGGGCTCTCGTCGGCCACCATCTACCGGCACTTCTCCTCCAAGGACCACCTGATCGCCTCGGCGCACCTCGAGTGGAACCGGACCCTGCCCCGCCGCTATCCGGGAGCCGGCAGCAGGACCGCCGCCGGACGGGTGGCCGCCCTGCTGCACCAGACCTGCATGGCGCTCGAGAGCTCGCCCAACCTCGGGAGGGCCGTCGTGTTCGCCATCGGTGCGTCCGATCCCGGCGCCCGGGCCTGCCGAGCGGAGGCCATCGAGGTCCTGCTCGGCTACCTGCGCGAAGCGATCGCCGACGAGATCCCCCGACCCGAGCAGCTCCTCGAACCGCTGAGCCTGGCGTGGGGCGGCGCCCTCTACGCGTGGGCGCACGGTCAACTGAGCCTGGACGAGGTCGACCGTCGCCTGCAGCGCACCGCCCGCCTGCTCCTCGCGGGTCTGCACGCCGAGAGCGCGGAGCGTGCCGCCCGTGCCACCCGCGCCGTCCGTGCCACCCGTGCCGCTGGCTCCCGGCAGACCGGAAAGCCTCGGGGGCGGGACCGGGGCCCGGGCCGATGACGACGGCGTAGTCAGCTCGTACCCGCCGGCCGAAGCTGGCGAGCCTGGTCAAGAAGCGCGCCATCTCGGGGAGATCCCACATCATCTCGAGATTGGAGATCCATCCGGGAACCATCAGGACGTCCAGGGGGCCGGACCCCACAACCTGGTAGGCGATGTCCACACTGCCCGATCTGGTAAGCCCGGCTCACCGCCCGACGACCACCCGCCCGATCGTCGATCGGTCCTCCATCTCCTCCAGGGCCGCCGGCAACTCCGAGAACGGCACCGTCTTGCCCACGACCGGCCGGATGCGACCGTCCCGCAGGAGCTCGAGCAGGTGTCGCTGCACCGCCTCGCCGACCTCGGGGGGCGTCGGATTGAAGCCGGAGCCGGGCGGGAGGAGCGAGGGGTCGCCGTAGGCCAGGATCACCCCCATGAGCGAGATGTTGCCGAAGCACAGCGTCCTCCCGGTGACCATCGGCACCTCCTCGGCCTCGATCCCGCTCGCGAACCCGACGACGAGATGCCGGCCGTTTCGGGCAAGGCAGCGCAGCGACTCGGTCATCACGTCGCCCCCGACGCCGTCGAAGCACACGTCGACGCCGCGGCCCGAAGTGGCATCGAGCACCGCTTCGGCGAATCCCCCGGCCCGGTAGTCGATGACGACGTCGGCGCCAAGGTGGCGCGCCCACTCGAGCTTTCGGGGTCCGCCGGCGGTGGCGATGACCCGGGAACCGGCGGCCACGGCCAGCTGGACCGCGGCCGAGCCGACGCCCCCTGCCGAGGCGTGGACGAGCACGGTCTCGCCCTCCACCAGGCGACCCCGCTCGTGCAGGCCGAGGTGGGCGAGGTGGAAAGGGAAGAAGAATGCCGCGGCGGCCACGTCGTCCAGCTCCGTCGGCGCCTCGAAGGCCATGGAGGTCGGGCCGACGACCTGCTCCGAGTGCGCGCCGATCGCCCCCGTGGCGGCACCCGTCACGCGCCGGCCGATCCACTCCTCGGCCCCCTCTCCCGCACCGATCACGACCCCGACGTACTCCATGCCAAGCGTGTAGGGCAGCGGAGGGTTGACCGTGAGGTAGCGACCGTGGCAGCCGTCGACCTCGTTGTAGTTGCACACCGAGGCCGACGCCTGGACCAGGATCTCGCCCGGCCCGGGCGCCGGCGGAGGGGTCTGGCGGAGCTCGAGCGCCTCCCGTGGCCGGCCGTGGCGGACGACCTGCCATGCCCGCACGGTCGTCTCGCCGATCCCACCATTCATCGCACCCTCCCCGGCGCTCCAAGCGTCCGCTGCAGACTGCCAGATACGCAACCGCTATACCGTGGGTGGACCTCGACCCACCGATCGCCATGAACCTTCCGCTCTCCATCCTCGATCTGGCCCCCGTCCGCCGCGGGCACTCCCCGAGCGACACGTTCGCGGCCAGCGTCGCGCTCGCCCGACGGGCCGAGGAGCTCGGCTACCTGCGCGTCTGGTACGCCGAGCACCACAACATCGCCTCCATCGCGTCGTCGGCGACGAGCGTGCTGATCGCCCACGTCGGCGCCCACACGGCGAGCATCCGCTTGGGAGCCGGCGGCATCATGCTGCCGAACCACTCCCCGCTCGTGATCGCCGAGCAATTCGGCACGCTCGAGTCGCTGCACCCCGGCCGCATCGACCTCGGGCTGGGCCGGGCGCCGGGCTCGGACCGCAACACGATGCGGGCGCTGCGCCGCGACCCCTCCTCCGCCGACACATTTCCCCAGGACGTCCTCGAGCTCCAGGGCTACCTCACCGGGGCCACGCTCGTGCCCGGTGTGGACGCGACACCCGGCAAGGGCACCAACGTCCCGCTCTACCTCCTCGGATCGTCGATGTTCGGGGCGAGGCTGGCGGCTGCGCTCGGGCTTCCCTATGCGTTTGCCTCGCACTTCGCCCCCGCAGCCCTCCAACACGCCGTCGCGGCCTACCGGGAGGAGTTCCGCCCCTCGGCCCAGCTGGACCGCCCGTACGTCATCGCCGGGGTGAACGTGGTGGCCGCGGACTCCCAGGCGGAGGCGGACCGCCAGCTACAGGCGGCGCGGCGAGCCCGAGTCCTCTCGCTGCTCGGCCGGGGGCGCAACCTCGACGCCGACGAGACGGACACCCTGCTGGCATCCCCTGCGGCCCGGCAGATCGAGCAGATGCTCCTCTACACCGCGGTCGGCACGCCGGAGGAGGTGCGGGCCTACGTCGAGGCGTTCGCCGAGCACGCAGGCGCCGACGAGCTCATCACGGTCCACCAGTCGCCGAGCACGGAGGACCGGCTCCGCTCCGTCGAGCTGCTCGCCGACGCACTGACCACGGTCTGACCAGACACCGAAGGGGGACCCCATGCCCGACGCCGAACCGCTCGTCCAACGGGTGATGGCCCCGCCCTTCGAGTCGGACCCGTATCCCGTGCTGCGGGAGCTGCGAGAGACGGCTCCCATGTTCCGCAGCTCGCTCGGCTTCTGGTTCGCGAGCGACTTCGCATCCTGCCAGGACGTGTTCCGCTCGCCATCCGTGGGCCAGGGGTTCAACGCCGCCCGACTCGAGCAGGATCCGCGATTCGGGGACAGTCCCTCGCTCCAGCTGTTCGGGCGGATGCTGCCGTTCATCGACCCGCCGGACCACACCCGCATCCGGCGCATCCTGGCCTCCTTCTTCACCCCCCGGGCGCTCGAGTCGATGCGACCGTACGTGCAGGACCTCGTCGACCGCCTACTCGACGGGTTTGCCGCGGCGGGCGGCGGCGACCTGGTGGCCGACTACGCCGAGAACATCCCCGTCGCGGTGATCTGCCAGCTGCTCGGCGGGATGGGCGAGGAGGACCAGGGCCAGTGCCGAGCCTGGGCCGAGGGGCTGGTGGAGGCCGTCCACCCGGTCTGCGACGACGAGATGATGCGGCACGCCGACGCTGCGGCCATCGAGTTTTGCGACTACTTCCGCAACTTGCTGCGCGACACCGACGGCGCGGGCGACGACATGATGGCCCGCCTGCTCTCCGAGCGGGAGCGCGGGACCGTCGACGAGGAGGAATTGCTCGCAACCGCCACCACGTTGGTGGGCGCGGCGTACCACAACACCCGCAACCACATCGCCATGGGCGTCGTGACACTGCTGCGACACCCCGACCAGCTGGCCGCCCTGCGGGCCGATCCCGGCCTCGCCAAGGCCGCCGTCGAGGAGCTCCTCCGCTTCGAGCCGCCCGTGCAGGTCACGCTCCCGAGGGTGGCCCTCACGGACGTGCCGATCGGGGAGACCACCCTGTCGCCCGGCGAGCAGGTCTGCGGGCTCCTCGGCGGGGCCAACCGCGATCCCGCCCGCTACCGGGATCCCGACCGCTTCGACATCACCCGCCCCGACGGCGGCTCGCTGGCGCTCGCCTTCGGAGTGCATTCCTGCATCGGCGCCGCCATGGCACGCCTCGAAGGCGAGATCGCCGTCACATCTTTTGTGACACGGTTCCCACGGCTCACGCTCCTCGAGGAGGTGCCGGCGCTCGACCTCCCCGGACTGCCGTTGACGCGAGGTTTCAAGTCGGTGCCCGTCGAGATCGGCTAGGCCCGGACCACCCGGCTGCGGCGCCCGGCCCGCCACGCCCCAAGCGGGGTCACCAGATACATCGGCAATCTATATTGCAAATCTATATAGATGTACCTATGGTTAGGAGGTGGCTGCTCCCTCCGACGTGGGCACGACCCTGGCCGAGTCCCTGTTCCGGCTCGCCTCGCTCGTCATCCGCCAACGACCCCGCGACATCTCCCTCACGGCCGCCTCGACGCTGACGGCGCTGGAGCGGAACGGTCCCCGCCGCCTGACCCAGCTGGCACTGGGAGAGGGCATCGCCCAGCCCTCGATGACGACCCTCGTAGGGCAGTTGGAGGGACTCGGCCTGGTCGAGCGGCACAACGATCCGTCCGACGGACGGGTCGTGCTCGTCGCCATCACCCGGGAGGGCTCCCGCTACCTGAGGGCCGCACGCCAGCAGATCTCCGACCGCATCTCCACCCTCCTGGGCGAGCTCCCGGCCCGGGAGGTGGCGACCCTGCGCGACGCCGCCGCGGCGCTGCGCCACCTGGCCGATCTCGTGGAGGAGGCGGGAGTGGCCGCCCGGGGACCGCGCCAGGGGGTCGCCGGGTGAGCATCGCACCCGCGGCGGGGCCGGCGCGATCCGACCGCTACAAGTGGATCGCCCTCTCCAACACCACGCTCGGGATCCTGATGGTCACCATCAACCAGTCGATCCTCCTCATCTCGCTGCCCGACATCTTTCGCGGGATCGACCTCCAGCCCCTTGCCCCGGGCAACACCTCGTATTTCCTGTGGATCCTGATGGGCTTCCTCCTCGTGACCGCCGTCCTGGTGGTGAGCTTCGGCCGCGTCGGCGACATGTACGGGCGAGTCCGGATGTACAACCTCGGCTTTGCCATCTTCACGGTCTTTTCCATCCTGCTGTCGGTCAATTGGCTCACCGGCACGGCCGGTGCGCTGTGGATCGTGCTGATGCGCGTGGGCCAGGGCGTCGGCGGGGCGTTCCTGTTCGCCAACGCCAGTGCCATCATCACCGACGCCTTCCCCGAGAACGAGCGCGGCAAGGCGCAGGGCATCAACGGCATCGCCCTCGTCTCCGGCGCGTTCCTCGGGCTCATCCTGGGGGGCCTGCTCGCTCCGATCGAATGGCGGCTGGTCTTCTTGGTGTCGGTGCCCTTCGGCCTGTTCGGCACCGTGTGGGCCTATCTCAAGCTCGTGGACACCGGCGTGCGGATCAAGACGAGCATCGACTGGCTCGGCAACGTCACCTTCGCCGTCGGCCTCATCGCCCTGCTCGTCGGCATCGTCTACGGCATCCAGCCCTACGGCGGCCACACCATGGGGTGGACGAGCCCGTTCGTGCTGTCGATGGTCTTTGGCGGGCTGGCCTTCCTGATCGTGTTCGTCCTGATCGAGCTGCGGGTGGCCAACCCGATGTTCCAGCTGCACCTCTTTCGCATCCGGGCCTACACGGCCGCGGTGACCGCCTCGTTCCTGGCGGCGGTCGGGCGCGGCGGCCTGCAGTTCATGCTGATCATCTGGCTCCAGGGGATCTGGCTGCCCCAGCACGGCTACGACTTCTCCCAGACGCCGCTGTGGGCGGGCATCTACATGATCCCCCTCACCCTGGGGTTCTTCGTCTCGGGGCCCATCGCCGGCATCCTCGCCGACCGCCACGGGGCCAAGTGGATCGCCACGATCGGGCTCGTCGGCTCGGGCATCTGCTACCTGCTCCTCGAGCTCCTGCCGATGGACTTCCAGTACCTGCCCTTCGCGGCGATCATCCTCGCCTTCTCGGTGTTCGCCGGCCTCTTCATCACCCCCAACCAGACGGCGGTGATGAACTCGCTGCCGCCCGACCAGCGGGGTGCGGGGGCGGGGATGAACGCCACGTTCATGAACTCGGCGCAGGTCCTCTCGATAGGGGTCTTCTTCTCCATCGTGACGCTGGGACTGGCCTCGACCCTGCCTCACCACCTCTACCAGGGGCTCGTCAGCCAGGGCGTGTCGTCCGAGGCGGCCCGGCACGTCTCGCAGCTCCCGCCGATCGGCAGCCTCTTCGCCGCCTTTCTCGGCTTCAACCCGATCCAGACGGAGGTGCCCCACCAGGTGCTCTCGAGCCTCGGGCCGGCCCATGCGGCCTACCTGACGGGTCGGAGCTTCTTCCCCAAGCTGATCTCTCCGGCCTTCGAGACCGGCCTGCACTGGGCCTTCGACTTCGCGGCGGCCACCACCTTCCTCGGCGCCGTCGCCTCCTGGCTCCGAGGCGGCCGATACGTCCACGAGGAGCACGCGCTCTCCGAGGAGATCGGCACCGGCCTGCTCGAGGTCGGCGAGCTGGCCTCGGCGGAGATCGGCGCGGGCGTCATGGCCGAGGACGGTGCGGGGTTCGTGGCCGAGGGCGAGTCGGCCGGTGGGAGCTCCCCGCTCAGCCGTCCGTCGAGATGAAGACGTTCTTCACGTCGGAGAACGCCTCCAGGGCGTCGGGACCGAGCTCTCGGCCGAGACCCGACTGCTTGAACCCCCCAAAGGGCGTCGAGTAGCGCACCGAGGAGTGCGAGTTGACCGAGAGGTTCCCGGTCTCGACCGCCCTCGCCACCCGCAGCGCCCGGCCGACGTCGCGGGTCCAGATCGAGCCGGAGAGGCCGTAGGGGGTGTCGTTGGCGATGCGGACGGCGTCGGCCTCGTCGTCGAAGGGGACGACCGCGACCACCGGCCCGAAGATCTCCTCGCGAAAGGCGCGCGCCGTGGGCTCGATCGGTGCGAGGACCGTGGGCGGGAACCAGAACCCGGCGCCGTCGGGCGCGGAGCCGCGAAAGGCGACGGGAGCGGACTCGGGCACGAACGAGGCCACCCGCTCCAGGTGGCCCGCCGAGATCAGCGGCCCCATCTCGCTGGCCTCGTCGGTCGGGTCGCCGACCGAGACCGCCTGCACCGCCGGCTCGAAAAGCTCCATGAAACGGTCGAAGACGGAGCGCTCCACCAGGAGGCGCGAGCGGGCGCAGCAGTCCTGGCCGGCGTTGTCGAACACCGAGTAGGGGGCCGTGCTCGCGGCCCGCTCGAGGTCGCAGTCCGCGAACACCACGTTGGCCGACTTGCCGCCGAGCTCGAGGGTCACGCGCTTCACCTGCTCGGCGCAACCGGCCATGATCTGGCGGCCGATCTCGGTCGAGCCGGTAAAGCAGACCTTGCGGACGGAGGGGTGCTCGACCAGCCGGCGGCCGATCTCGGAGCCCGAGCCGGTGACGACCTGCAGGACCCCGTCGGGGATCCCCGCCTCCACTGCGAGCTCGGCCAGGCGGAGGGCCGAGAGCGGCGTGAGCTCCGCGGGCTTCACGACGACGGCGTTGCCTGCCGCCAGCGCCGGGGCGAAGCCCCAGCTGGCGATGAGCATCGGGAAGTTCCACGGCACGATCACCCCGACCACGCCGAGGGGCTCGCGAAAGGTGACGTCGATCCCGCCGGCCACCGGGATCTGGCGGCCGAAGTGCCGCTCGGGCGCCGCCGCGTAGTACTCGACGACGTCGCGGACCGTCTGCGCCTCGAAGCGTGCGTTGGTCACGGTATGCCCCGCGCCCTGGACCTCGAGCGCCGCGAGCTCGTCGCTCGCCCCGTCGATCGCCTCGGCGAACCGCCGGAGCAGGCGGGCACGGTCGGCCGGCGCCACCCGGGCCCAGGCGGGCCAGGCCTCGCCGGCCCGGTCGATCGCCGAGTCGGTCTCGGCCGCGGTGAGCCGGGGGACGGTCCGGACGAGCTGCTCCGTCGCCGGGTTGAGGATCGACGACGTGGAGGTCACAGGCGCTCGAAGCCCCGGAACCGCTCCCAGTCGGTGACGGCTGCGTCGTAGGCCTCGAGCTCGACCCGCGCGAAGTTCGCGTAGTGGTCGACGACCTCGTCCGTGAAGGCGACACGGGCGAAGGCGCTCCCCGTGAAGAGCTCGGCCGCTTCGCGCAGCGTCGCCGGGACCCGGGGCTTTCTCGAGTCGTAGGCGTTGCCGACGAGCTCGTCCTCGAGCGGGAGCCGCTCGTCGAGGCCCTTGACGGCGCCGGCCACGAGCGCGGCGATCGAGAGATACGGGTTCACGTCGCCTCCGGGGACCCGGCACTCGATCCGGAGGCCGTCGCCGTGCCCGACGACCCGAAAGGCGCAGGTCCGGTTGTCCCGACCCCACAGCGATGGCGGTCGGGGCAAACGAGCCCTTGACGAAGCGCTTGTAGCTGTTGATGTTCGGGGCGTGCAACAGCGTCGTCTCGCGCAGCGTCGCCAGCATCCCGGCCAAGACGTGCTCGAAGACCCGGGAGTGGCCGTGGCCGCCCTCGGGAAAGGCGGGGGCTCCCTCCTCGTCGCGCAACGAGAAGTGGACGTGGCAGGAATTGCCCTCCCGCTCGTTGAACTTGGCCATGAAGGTGAGGCTGTGGGCCTCCTGCGAGGCGATCTCCTTGGCCCCGGTCTTGAAGAGGGTGTGCTCGTCGGCCTTGGCGAGGGCCTCCGAGTACCGGAAGGCGATCTCGTGCTGGCCGTAGTTGCACTCCCCCTTGGCCGACTCGACGAGCATCCCCGCCCCCGCCATCCCGAGTCGGATCCGGCGGAGCAGCGGCTCGATCCGGCCGGTGCCGAGCAGCGAGTAGTCGACGTTGTAGAGGTTGCCCGGCGTGAGGCCCCGGTAGGCGTTGTCCCAGGCCTCCTCGTAGGTCTCCTTGAAGACGATGAACTCGAGCTCGGTGGCGGCGTAGGCCTGGTATCCCCGTTCCGAGAGACGGTCGAGCTGGCGCCGCAGCACCTGGCGGGGAGAGGGGGCGACCTCCGCGCCCTCGGTCGTGATGACGTCCGCCAGACACAAGGCGGTGTGCTCGTGCCATGGGACCCGCCGCAGGGTGGAGAGGTCCGGCCGCAGGACGAAGTCCCCGTAGCCCAGGTCCCACGACGAGAGGGCATAGCCGTCCACCGTGTTCATGTCGACGTCGACGGCGAGGAGGTAGTTGCACCCCTCGGCGGCGTTGGGCACGACCTCGTCCAGGAAGTAGGTGGCGTCGGTCCGCTTCCCCTGGAGGCGGCCCTGCATGTCGGTGATCCCGACGAGGACCGTGTCGATCTGCCCGGCCCTGACCTCTCCGGCGAGCTCGCCGAGGGTCAACCACCCGTGGCTGGGCCCTGAGCGATCCCGCCCTGAAGACGATCCGTGAGTCAATCGACCTCTTCGAGCTCCGCTTCGATGTGGGTGAACTCCTGCTCGATGGCGGTCAGCCGGGCCTCGTCACCCTGAGCCCTCGGGCCGGTGAACCACTTGCGGGCGCTCACGAGCCAGAAGATCCCCGAATAGGCGATCACCACGCCGACCGCGATCGGTGCGTAGTTCAACTTAGTCCAGCCGATCGAATTGAACGGCCCGGTCTCGGGAAGCATGAAGAGGGTCGTGATGACGAGGGTTGCGCGATCAGCCCTCGGCCCAGCGCGGCGGGCGCTTCTCGACGAACGAGGCCATGCCCTCCGTCATCTCCGCTCGGCACCGTCGCGAAACAGTGTCGAGGTCGGCGGGCGGCAGCCGGCGGTTGATGTCGCGCTTCAGGGCGGCCCGGGCCGCCGGCCCCGTCGCGCGGATCTGGTCGAGCAGCCCACTCCACCCGCTGGTCGAGCTCGTCGTGGGGCACGACGTCGCCGACCAGGCCCATGGCCTGCCGCCGTGGCCGCGTCGATCTCGGCCGCGGTGAAGATCAGGAAGCGGGCCCGGGCGAGGCCCGACGGCGGCGACCAGGCGGGCCGACATGTGCGGGTCGGGCAGGCCGCGCAGCAGCTCGGGCACGCGGAAGCGGGCCCGGTCGGAGGCGATCGTCACGTCGCAGTGCAGGGCCAGGTCGACGCCGCCGGCGTGGCACACGCCGTTGATCTTGGCCACCCACATCTTGCGGCAGCGCTCGATGTGGCGGAACGGGAAGTGGTCGGTGCCGTCCCATTCGGCGTCGAGCGTCGGCGGTCGTCGGCGTGCCCGGCGCAGGTCGCCGCCCGCGCCGAACCACTCGTCCGGTGCCGGTGAGGCACACCGCGTCGAGCTCGGGCTGGCGATCGGCCCAGACCGCCGCCCGCTTGATGGCCGCGGTACATGTCCTGGCGTGAAGGCGTTGCGCCGCTCGGGCCGGTCGACCTGCAGGTGCAGCACGCGGTCGGCGACGTCGGCGCCGACGTAGGGGCTCCCGAGGTCGGGTGCCGTCGTCACGGGAGCCGGTACAGCGAGGCCGCGTTGTCGTGCAGCACCTTGGCGCACGACGTCGTCGGGCAGGCCGCGCGAACAGCTCCGAGCGCGTAGTCGCGGGGCCGCTGCGCCGGGCGTGCGCGGCCCCGGGGTGCTGGCACGTCGGGTGCGGGTAGTCGCTCTCGAACAGGATGTTGTCGGGATACTGCGCGATGGCGTCGAGCGCGGCCTGCTGCTCGAACCAGAAGCAGCCGTAGATCTGGCGCCGGAAGTACTCGCTCGGCAGCAGGTCGTACTCGGGGTGCTCGTCGCGCGACGCCGCCGTTGCGCCACTGCCAGTCGAACGTCTCGAGCGCGGCGGGGATCCAGCCGACGCCCGACTCGACCGACACGAACTTCAGGTCGGGGAACCGGTGGCAGACGCCGCCGAAGATGAGGTCGGCCGATGCAGCGCATGTTGTCCATGAAGATGAGCGACGAGACCTTGGCGAAGTTGGTCATCCAGCCCATGCCCGGCGACGTCCTCGAACTGGGTGCCCATCGAACCGCCGCCGACGTGGAAGCTGACCGGCACGCCGGCCTCCTGGGCGGCGGCCCAGACCGGGTCCCAGTGCGGGTGCGCGAGCGGCGGCTGGCCGTAGTCCTGGGGCTGGTTGCAGAAGTTGACGGCCCGGTGGCCGAGCTCGATGCACGCGCTGCAGCTCGGCGATGCGCGAGGTCGAGTCCCAGAACGGGATGCGCGGTGACGGCGATCAGGCGGTCGGGATCGGCGCTGCACCAGTCCGTGCAGGAAGTCGTTGTAGGCGCGCACGCACTCGGCGACGAGCTCGCGGTCGCCGAGGCGCAGGAAGTAGCCGTTGCCGAACCCGCCGACGTTCGGGTAGAGCACCTGGGCGTCGATGCCCTCGCGGTCGAGGAACGCGAGGCGCGCGCCGGCGTCGTACATCGCTCGGGCGATGTCGTCGAAGGTGGGCGGGATCGACGCCGGCATGACGCCCGTCCCAGCCGGCCATGGAGTAGTAGCCGGGCGCGCCGAGGCGCTCGCCGCCCGCCATCCACACGTCCTTGCCGTCGATGCGCTCGATGTGCGGCACGGCGTCGTGCAGCGCGCGCGGGCATGCGCGCCGTCCACACGTCGGGCGGCTCGGTGAGGTGGGTGTCGACGTCGATGACGGCGCAGCGGTCGAACAGGTCGGTGGTCACGGTACCGTGTCGTACAGGTCGGTGCGCGTGAGGTCGCTCTACAGGCCACGGGTCGGGTCGCCGATCGACGCCGGTCCCGAGCCTCGAGCGCGGCTCGATCAGCTCGTCGTCGGAGCGGCCGAGGCACGCCGCCGAGGACCTCGTCGGTTGTGCTGGCCGAGCGTGGGCGCCGGCGCTGCGGATCCAGCGGTCGACGCCGGAGAAGCGGAACGGCACGGTGGGCGTCGGATGGGTGCCGACCACCGGGTGGTCGACGGCCTCGCAGTAGCCGCGGGCGACGAACTGCGGGTGCTCGGCCGTCCGTCGCGGGTCGACCGCGCGGCGCGGCCGGCACGCCGGCTCGCACGAGCGCGGTCGACCGCCTCGTCGAGGTCGCGGGTCGGCCGCCCAGCGAGACAGGTGCCCGTCGATCTCGTCGTGGCGAGCCCGGCGCCCGGCGGCGGTCGCAAGGTCGGGGTCGGTCGGCCCACGTCGGGCGGCCGAGCACGTCGACGAGGGCACGCCACTGCTCGTCGTCGAGCACGGAGAGCGCCAGCCACTGCTCCGCGCCCCGGCAGGCGTAGAGGCCCTGCGGCGCGGCGCGGGGGCTGCGGTTGCCGTCGCGCATGAGGCAGTTGCCGTAGGCCGTCCACTCGAGCACCGGCTCGGCCGCGATCGTCAGAGCGCGGCCTCGAACATCGGCGCCTCGACGAGGCAGCCCGACGCCGGTGCGGTCGCGCCGCGTCGAGCGCCGACCAGAGCGGCGAAGGCGGCGTGCATGCCGCCGTTGGGGTCGCACGGCCCGCGCTGGATCCGCGGCTGGTCGTCGAGCGTGGCCGGTCAGCCAGGCCAGCCCGGTGACCTGCTCCATCGTCTGGGCGAAGCCGGGCCGGTCCCGCCACGGGCCGTCGAGGCCGAAGGCGGGCATGCGCACCATGACGGCCTGCGGGTTGGCCCGTGGACGACGTCCCAGCCGAGATCGAACGACTCGAGGACCCGCGGCGTGAAGTTCTCGATGACGAGGTCGGCCTCGGCCGACCAGTCGCAGCAGGAGCTCCCGACCCGCCGGCGAGGCGAGGTCGAGGGTGATCCCTCGCTTGTTCGTGTTGGCCTGCAGGAAGAAAGCGCTCCGCTCCCACCACTGGCGCTCGGTCGCAGAACATGCCGCCCGCCATCCGCATGCCGTCGGGGCGGGTGACGGACTCGACGTGCACGACGTCGGCCCCGAGCGCTGCGAGCATCCCGGTCGCCGACGGGCCGGCCCACCACGCGGTGAGGTCGACGACGCGCGACGCCGTCCAGCGGCAGGCCGGGGTCCCCGGCGAGCGACGGCGGCGGCGGGTCCGCCTCGCGGGCCGCGCGCGCCACGGGCCGGCCGTGTGCTCGCCCGAGCCGCGGGCGCCGGGCGCGGCGGGGGCGGGGGCTCGCCGTCGATCTTCCACGGACGGCGGGGCAGCCGGAAGGAACCGGTGGGGTCGTCGACGAAGACGCCGCGGGCCACCGCCTGCTCGAGCGCGAGGACCGCCGGCGGCCGTCGGACACCGGCGCGACCGGGATCCGCAGCGAGCGCCGCCTGCTCCACGATCTCGGCGGTCGTCGTGCGCCGTCGTCCACTCGTGGACGATGGCGTTCCACTCGTCCCACCGCTGCTGGCGGGTGGGCAGTAGCGCCCACGCCGGCTCCTCGAGCAGGTCGGGGCGTTCGATGAGCAGGCAAGAAGTCGTCGAACTGCTGCCGGGTGTTGGTGTTGAACCCGACGTAGCCGTCGTGGGTCGGCTCGATCGACGGGGTCTCCCACGAACGGTAGGCCGGGGCGTCCGAGAGGTCGGGCCGCCCTCGGAGCGAGTCATAGAGATCGCCGAAGTTGGCGCACGTCAGGTTCGCGACCTCAGCACCACGACACGTCGATCAGCTCGCCCCGTCCGCTGCGACGGGCCCGCCGCAGCGCGGCCAGGGCGGCGACCGCCGCGTAGACGCCCGTCACCCAGTCGGTCACCTGACCGCCGGCCTGGACCGGCGGCCGGTTGATGCGCCCCCGCAGGGCGAGCCCCCCGCTGTCCGCCTGGATCGTGAGCTCGCTCGCCGCCCTCGCCGCGTAGGGCCCGTCGAGGCCGTAGGGAGAGATGGCCACCACGACCCGCTCGGGATGGCGGCCGGCGAGGTCGGCCGGATCGCCCGCCACCCCGTCGCGGTCGACCAGGACGACGTCGGCCCCTCCGACGAGCCCCTCGGCGTCCACGCCGGTCGGCGACACCACGGCCGACCGGTGACCGTGGTGGAGATAGCGGAAGAGCGCCCCGTCTTCACCGTCGGGAACCCGGCCGCTGCAGGACCAACCCCGCAAGGGATCGCCATCCGGCGACTCGGCCTTGACGACCTCGGCTCCGGCGTCGCCCAGCAGCTTGGCGCAGTACCCACCGGCGATCCCGGTCGTCGCGTCCACCACCCTCACCGATGAAAGCACCCGGCCTCCGCACGGTCGCCGCCTGTTGACGGTCCATAACATACGGGCCTCCCCGGATCGGCGAAGAGCGGTATGGGCGTGCCCCCCTTAGACGTTGGGGGCCGGCGCCGCCTCGAGACGGTCGGCGAAGCGTTGCAGCCCGACCCTCCAGCCGCCGTCCGAGCTCACGGCGTCGCGCATCTGCTCCCAGCCGTCGCCGTGACGATCGAGATGGCGATGCTCGAGGACCACCCGGGTGCGCTCCTGGTCCTCCTCGGTAAAGCGCACCTCGACCTCGCTCACCTTCCCGGGCTCGGTCTCGAGCTGCCAGGACAGGCTGATGTTCCACGAGACGACCAGCCTGTGGGGCGGCTCGTAGGCGAGGACGGTGGCCCAGCGGCACTCGGACCCATCGGTCCCTCGGTCGTAGACGTGCCCGCCCACCCGGGGCTCGAAGACCATCTCCGCCAGCTCCGCCTGGAGGATGTGGTGATCGGGAGGCCACCAGCTCCCGATATCGGCCGTGAAGACCTCGAAGGCGCGCTCGATCGGGGCGTTGACCACCACCGAGGACTCGACCGCCGTGTCCGCCGCGTCACTCATTCGACCCTTCCTCTCTTTCGTGGTTCTCTGCGTCGTGGTTCCCGTGTCGGTCCCTGTGGCTCGAGCCGCTCGACGCCGGCCTTGAAGCTCGCCAGGGCGGAGCCCCAAAAGCGGTCGAGGTAGTCGCGCAGCTCGGCGATCCCGTCGGGATCGAGCCGGTAGACCCGTCGGCTGCCCTGCCGCTCGTCGACGACCAGTCCCGCGTCCTTGAGCACCTTGAGGTGCTGGGAGACCGCCGGCCGGCTCACGGGAAGCCTGCCCGCCAGCTCGCCGACCGCCGAGGGACGCTCTCCCAGCTGCTCGAAGATCGCCCGTCTCGTCGGATCCCCGAGGGCTGCGAGGGCCGTCGCCTGCCGCGAGTCCAGTGCGTTCGTCCTCACTTACCGTAAGGTACCACTTACCGTAAGCGAGCGTCAACCCAAATCCCGACGAACCTCGGCGTCGTTCGTGGGAGGCTACGCAGGCGACAACAGGATGCGCAGGATGACGGCGCGGTTTCGTCTCGAAAGGGGGAGAGTGCGGTGGAAGTGAAGGGCTCCTACACCTACGACGCGCCGATCGACGCGGTGATCGCCATGCTCCGTGACAACGACGCCACCGTCGCCATGTACGAGAGCATGCAGCACCGGGACGTCCAGGTCCTCGAGTCCGAGGGAGACGACTCCTCCTTCCGGATCCGGACCACACAGGTCGTCGAGGCCAACGTGCCCGGCTTTGCCAAGAAGGTCCTCAAGCCGGCAAACACGACCACCCAGACCGACGAGTGGCACCGCGCCGGCGACGGCTCGTGGCAGGGCTCCTTCGAGACCGAGGTCAAGGGGGCGCCGCTGCACCTCTCCGGCACGATGCGCCTCGCGCCGGCGGGTGACGGATGCATGCACGAGGTCGCCATCACGGTGGACGTCAAGGTCCCCCTCATCGGGGGTCGGATCGCCGACTGGGCGGGCAAGAACGAGGTCCGCAAGAGCATCGACGACCAGTTCGCCTTCAATGCCCGCTGGCTCGCGGAGCACCGCCCGGCTTGAGCGCGCCACGGCCTTCGCGTGCGGGGCCTTCGCGTGCGGGGCCTTCGCTACGAGGCCATGACGTCCCCGGACGGATACTGTTGGGCGCGGCAGAGAGGGGAGGCTCGATGGCGGCAGAGCAGGTCAGGCTCACGACGGGTCCATGGATCAGCCAGCTCGACGCCCGTTTTGGCGGCGAGCCGGAGAATTTCGTGCCCAACTACGAGCAGGCGCTCGGGCACCTGGAGGGGGCCGGTCAGGGCGGGTCCTCGACGCTGGTCGAGCTCGCCGCCGCCCGGGTCGGGTCGTCGGCGGCGCAGCACTTCGACAACGACTGGCTGCAGGGCTGGTGGCCACGGGCCCAGCCCATCGAGCCGATCCTTCGCGCCGGGCTGATCGAGGCCATCAAGAAGGGACTTGCGGCCCGGCTGCCGCTCAGCGCCATCTGGGTGCAGGCGGCGCGAGAAAACGAATTCGAGGTCGGGATCAGCCAGAGTGCCACACAGATCACGCTGCTGATCATCACGCCACCGGCACCCGTCCATGCCGGCGCTCCGCCGATCGAGCCGGGCGACGTCACGCTCGTCTCGCGTCGGGAGGGCCAGATCGTCGTCTCGCAGTAGGACCGGAGACCGGCACCCCCGGGCGCGGTCAGCGGGAAGGGCGCTCCACCCCGTAGAGGCTCCACTTGCCGGGCACGCCCTTGAGCGGCCACGACCCTCGCTCGGTGAAGCGGATCCCCGAACCGACGACGAGATCCTTGACCGTGCTCGAGACCAGGACCTCGCCGGGCTCGGCGCGGCGACGCCACGCGCGCCCCGATGTGCACCGCGATCCCGGCGATCCCGTCGTCGAGGACCTCGCACTCGCCCGTGTGCACGCCGATGCGGAGCTGAAGCCCGAGGGGCTCCATCGCCACCAGGATGGCCAGCGCGCACTGGATGGCGCGCCCGGGGCCGTCGAACATCGCCAGGAACCCGTCGCCGGCGCGATCGATCTCGGTCCCCTCGAAGCGAGCCAGCTCCCGGCGGACCGCGGCATGGTGACGGGAGATGAGCTCCCGCCAGGAGCGGTCACCGAGCTGCCCGGCCCTCTCGGTCGAGCCCACGACGTCGGTGAAGACGACGGTGGCGAGCATCCGCTCCCGGTAGGGGCCCCGCCGCACGCCGGTCAGGAACTCCTCGACCTCGTCGAGGATGACACCGCCCTCGCCGATGAGGATCAGGTGGTCCCGGCTCGGGAACTCGACGAGCCTCGCCCCGGAGATGTGCTCGGCCAGGTACCGGCCGTGCCCGATCGGGGTGACGAGGTCCTCGATGGCGTGCATCACCAGCGTGGGCGCCGAGATGGCCGGCAGGGCCTCCCGTACGTCGACCTCGATGGCCATGCGGGAGATGGCCACCGCCTGCCCCGGGCTGGCCGAGGACTGCTCGTGGCGGGCCCAGCCCTCGCGCACCTCGGGGTTGGCCGCCACGCTCGGTGCCAGGTACTCGATGCTCGACCCGGCGCCCCACGACTCCGAGTGCCGGTCGGTGGCGGTCTCGAGGAGCTCACGGGGGAAGCCCAGGGGGAAGTCGTCGTCCTCCACGAGCCTGGCCCAGGTGTTGGCGAGGACGAGGGCGGTCACCCGCTCGGGGTAGGTTGCGGCGAACATCATGCTCACGGCGCCCCCGTCGTGGGTCCCGAACAGGGCGGCCCGCTCGACGGCTGCGGCGTCCATGACGCTGCGCAGGTCCTCGACCCGTTCCTCGAGCGTCGGCGGGCAGGCGCTCTCCACAGGATCGGAGCGGCCACTCCCCTGCTGGTCAAAGGTCACCAGCTGGCAAAAGGTGCTCAGGCGATGAAAGAACGGCGCGGCGGCCCACTCCTCCCAGGCGATCGAGCCGCTCACGGTCCCGAGCACGGCGACGAGGTGGGGGGGACCCTCGCCCGTGACCTGGTAGGCGATGTGGGCCCTCCGTCCCTTGGTGTACCGGGTGGCCGGCGGTCCCGCCCCGCTATGCGGACGCCGGGGTGACCCGGGGGCGGAAGCCGTAGCCGACACGCCTCGCGCCTCCCGACTCAGCCGGTCCCGGACCCGGACGGGGCGGGGGGTCGGCGAGGGGGTGCGACGAATGACGACCCGACCCGCATGGCGGCCCTCCTACCCTCCTGGACGTCCTCTGCGGCGCGGTGGAAACCGCCCCGAGGGGCACCCTCCTCTCCCTCAGAGGATCGCGCCGTTTCGGCCACTGGGCAAGCGTCGCGAGGCCAGAGCCAGCACTCCGTCAGTGCCCGTGGACGATCACGCCCCGGATGTTACGTCCCTGGAGAAGGTCGTCGACGGCCAGGTTGATCTCGTCGATCGAGTAGCGGCGCGTCACGAGCTCGTCCAGCTTGAGGTGCCCGGCGCGGTAGAGGTCCACCTGGCGCAGGATGTCCACCGCCGGGTTGCACATGCCAAACAGGCAGCCCTGGATCCGCTTCTCGTAGCCCGCCAGGAGGAGCAGGCTGATCGGGATTGCCGGGGACTCCTTCATGCTGGCCATGCCGGTCACCACGACCGTGCCGCCCTTTCCGACCGCATCAAAGGCCTGCCCGACGTGCTGGCCGGTCGGGACGTCGACGGTCACGATGGCGCTGTCGGCGCCCTGGCCGTCGGTGATCGAACGCGCTAGATCGGCAGCCTCGTCGATGTGGGCAAAGGTGTGGGTGGCCCCGAGCTTGGCGGCCATCTCTCGCTTGAAGGGCACCGGGTCCACGGCGATCACCGAGGCGGCGCCGGCCAGGGCGGCCCCCTGGACCGCGTTGATGCCCACGCCGCCCACGCCCATCACGATGACGGCGTCACCCGGCCGCACGCCGGCTGCGTTGACCGCGGAACCAAACCCGGTGCCTACCCCGCACCCGAGCAGGCAGACCGTCTCGAGGGGGACGTCGTCGGGGACCCTGACGAGGGAGTGCTCGGGGACGACGCTCCATGCCGAGAAGGTCGAGATCAGCAGGAACTGGGCGATGTCGCGACCCTGGTGGTGCATCCGGTAGGTGCCGTCCAGCTGGGGGCCGCGCTGGATGTGGGCGCCCAGGGCACAGAGGTTGGACCGACCCGCCGCGCAGTAGCGGCAGCGGCCGCATCCCGGGATGAAGGAGGCCACCACGTGGTCCCCGGGGCGGAGTCCCACCACTCCCGGACCGACCTCCTCGACGATCCCCGCCCCCTCGTGACCGGCACACATCGGGAGGATCGTGGAGTGGTCGCCCACCAGATAGTGGACGTCGCTGTGGCACAGGCCGCTGGCGGCCATACGCACCAGCACCTCGTGCTCCTTGGGCGGATCGAGGTCGACGTCGCAAACCTCGTATCGACCGGGAGACTCGAACAACAACGCGGCCCTGGATCTCACGTGTCCCTCCCTGGGCCGTTGGACGCCGGCCCCGCCGGGGGGAGAATAGGAGGGCGCTGCCGAGCCCGTCATACCGGCCTCCCGGCGGGCTCAGAACAAGGGCGACGTCAGCCCGTTGCGCTTGGCCACCTCGACGATGGCGGGCAACGTCTCCGGTGTCGGCGGGCCCGGCGCAGCCTGCGACAGGTCGAAGAAGAACCTCGACGCCCGGTCCCCTGCGGTCACCGTGAGGAACCGCGCCACGGGCGAGGTCACCTCGAAGCGGTGCACACACTCGGCCGGGACGATGACCGACGATCGGGCTTCGAGGACGGCTCGCTCGTCGCCCCACTCCACGAGCACCGCGCCGTCGACCACGACGAAGGACTCGGTCCAGGGGTGTGCGTGGGGCGGAGGACCCGACCCGCGCTCCCCCTCGACCTCGAAGAGCTCGAAACGCCCCTCCGTCGCCGCGCCGTCCGCAAGAACTCGGATCCGGTCTCCGATCACCCGTAGGACCTCGTCGTCGCTTGCCCTCACCAACGTCATGTGGCGCTCCCTTGCCCGGTGCCGGCTCCCGGCGTCGTCCGATCCCCAGGAGTTCGTCAACCGGATCGAGGGTGGATCACTCGGCAAGTGATCCCGCCGTCGCCCGCCGGACGAATGCATGACGTGGGTCCCTCACTGCTCGTCGACGCTCCGGTCCTCGACGGGACCGCCCACGATCCAGGGAAAAGGCGAGAGCGGGACGCTATCTTGGAACGGGTGAGGGGAACGGAGGAGCTCCTCGTCGCGCGCATGGCCGCTGGTGACGAAGAGGCCATCGGCGAGGTGTTCGATCGCTACGGGGGCTTCGTGTTCGGGATCGCGCGGCGGGTGGCCCGCAGCACCCCGATCGCGGAGGACGTGGTGCAGGAGGTGCTGGTCGCGCTCTGGCACCACCCCGAGCGATTCGATCCCGCACGAGGCTCGCTGCGCGCCTACCTGGGTGTCCAGGCTCATCGCCGGGCCGTCGACGCGTTGCGCAGCGATGGCCGCCGCAAGCTCCGTGAGGAGCAGTGCGTCGCTCCCGCGTCGACTTCCGGCCCGTACGGGGCGGACGAGATGGACGCCGCCACGGTGGCAGAGGTCGTGCGCAATGCGCTCGCCCGGCTGCCCGACGAGCAGCGGGAGGCGGTGGAGCTGGCCTTTTGGAAGGGCCGCACGTACCAGGAGGTCGCCGAGGAGCTCGGGATCCCGCCGGGCACCGCCAAGTCGCGCCTGCGCCTGGCCCAGTCCAAATTGAGACAGTGGCTGGCGCCGCTCGAGATGGAGCTGGCATGACCGAGCAACGGATGCCTCGCGGCGACCCGATCTCGGAGCTGCGCTTCGCCTTGGCCGAGGCCGACGCCGAGGACACCTCCGAGCGGCTGCGCCGAAGGGTGTTGGAGGCGTCGATCGACGCCCGCGCGCAGGGCCGACCGGGAGAGCCCGCCGAGCACATCGACGGCGCCGAGACGCTGCGCCGCACGGTCGGGGTGCTCGATGCGTTGCTCGGGGCTCTCGGCACGGACGAGTGGTCCCGTCCGGCGCTGCGTGACCTCGATGCCCAGGGCCTGGTCGGACATCTGATCGGCGTCGAGACGAGCTTCCTCGCCGCCCTCGACGGCGATGCCTCGGCCGGTCAGGCCGACCACGTCGCGGCCACCCAGCCGTCGGCCCTCGGCCAGGCCGATCGGGACCCCTCGGAGACCCTCGAGGAATGGCGCCGGCTCACCGCCCGGGGCCTCGAGCGCGCCGGCGAGGAGCCCCCGGACCGAGTGGTGACCTTCTACGGCGTCGAGCTCCCCCTTGACCAGCTGCTGGTCATCCGGGCCTTCGAGATGTGGATCCACGACGAGGACATCCGCCGGGCCACCGGCCGGACGCTGCTGGCGCCGGACTCCGCCCGGCTCGCCCGGATGACCGAGCTTGCGATCGCCCTCCTGCCGGCCGGCATGGCCCGCGCCGACAGAGTGCGTCCCGGCCGGGTCCGCCTCGTCCTCACGGGCTCGGGCGGCGGGACCTGGGACGTGAGCCTGGACGGCGCCCCGGACGGACCGGCGGCGCCGGAGGCAGCGCGTTGGGACTCCCGGGTGATCGTGGACTCCACCGCCTTTTGCCGAATCGTGGGCAACCGGGAGGACCGGGCGGGGGCGGAAGCGGTCGTCGACGGTGACGACCACCTGGCGTCCGACGTCTTCGCGGGTGCCGCCGCCCTGGCCCTCGACTGACCGACGCGGGCATTTGCCCGTCCCACGCAAGACGACCACAAGACGCAGCAACCGAGAGCGAAGGAGCGCACCACCATGGCCATCGCCGTCTACTTCCACCCCAAGGGCATGACCCTTGCGCAATTCGAGGAGATCCACCGGCGCCTCGACGAGGGCGGCCAGGAAGGAAACCCGCACCGGCTCCACCACTCCTGCTTTGGCGACGACGGAGACCTCATGGTCTACGACATCTGGGACTCTCGCGAGAGCTTCGAGGCCTTTGGTCAGGTCCTCATGCCCATCCTCGGCGAGGTCGGCGTCGACGCCGGCCAACCCGCCGTCATGGAGATCCACAAGCTCATCCAGACGGCCAGCGCGTAGGCTCGCCCTGTGATCGCCGTGGGAGGGGTGGCACGGTGAGCCCGGAGAGCGAGCCGGGGTCCCGGCGGGAGCTCTTCGAGTACCTGACGGACCCGACGACCCGGGAGCGGTTCTTTGAGCACGTCGCCGACGACGTCCGCTGGACGGTCATGGGTACGCACCCGCTCGCCGGGACCTACACCTCCAAGCGGGAGTTCTTGCAGAAGACCTTTGGGAGGTTGGATCGCCTGATCCGCGGCGGAGTTGTTCTCTCGGTGCGCGAGGTCCACGACTTAGGAGACGTGGCCGTCGCCGAGCTCCGGGCGGACGCCGTGACCAACGACGGCCATCGCTTCGACAACGCCTACTGCTGGGTCTGCCGGTTCTCCGACGACCAGATCGTCGAGGTCCGCGCCTACCTCGACTCGGCGCTGGTCGCCACAACCGTCACCCGGGGGGAGTCGGCCGCCCAGGCCTGACCTGAAGGGCCAGCCGGGCTCAAACGCGCCCGGGGCAAGCACGCCCCGTGCCGGCGGCCCCCGGGGGACTCGGGGCGGTCAGTTCATGCCGTCGCGAAAGATCGCGACGAGCACCCGCATGATCAGGATGGTGCTGCAGAACAACCCGCGTCGCCGAGGAAGTACCCGAGGAACAGGTGGAGCTGGAGAAAGACGCTGCTCCCGAGCACCAGCGGCGGAAGCGCCCGCCGGACGGCCGTGCCGGACCCGCCGGCCGCGACCACGGTCAACGTGCGCAGTCCGGGCGTCGCCCGGCCGACCACCAGCGCAATCCTGCAGCGCCGGGCGACCAGGTCGGTCGCCCGGCGCATTCGGGCCTCGGTCAACCCGACCCGACGGCCGAACCCCGCCACCAGGGCGTGGCCCGGACCCCGGGACACCAGGTACAGGGCGGTGGTACCGAGATGGCGACCGCCTCGAAGAGGAGGATCGCCGCCCACATGGGGACGTCACCGGCGCTCACGCGCGCCGCGACGCCCAACATGACGAGGTCGGCGGGGATCGGTATCGGAAGTCCGGCCTCCATCGGGAACAGCAGCGCCAGCCCCGCGGCGGCACCGATCCCGCCCAACGTCCCGTTCGTCGCGAGGAGCGCGCCGAACACCTTGGACCGCCGTCGATCGCGCCCCGGGTCAGGCCCTGGGGACGACGCCGATCTGCTGCAAGAAGCCCAGGGTGTCCCAGACCTCCCAGGTCTCGGCGATCTTGCCGCCCTCCATCCGGTGGATGGTGATGGCGTCCACCCGGATCTTGTTGCCGGTCGCCGGGATCCCGTTGACCTCGGCCACATGGGTGCCGGAGCCGACCCATCGCGCCACCACGCGGTCTCCACAGGAAAAGAGGTCCTCGATCCCCCAGTGGCCGTCCACGCCCTTTTGGTAGACGGAGACGACGTCGGTCATGCCCTGGGGACCCGTGCTGGTCGGAACCTGAGGGTCGTGCATCCGGTGGTCGTCGGTAAAGAGCTCGGGCGCGATCTCGTTTTTGCGCTCGTTGCACATCTGCTCGTAGAAGCGCCGGACCACGGCTTCCTCGGTAGCGGACATTGGGACCTCCCTTCCCCTTGGTGCGCAGCGGCGCACCCAAGGGACATTCGCCCACACTGCGAGAGAGCGGATCAATGGGCCCGGTGACAGTCGCACGCTCCGTGCTCTGTGTCCTCGACGGGGTCCCAGCTCTTTCCTCTGACGATCGCTCAAACTTCCTCCGCCCGACCTCCGTCCGTCTTCAAACGGTGGCGACGGGATGAAGCCTCATGGCTGGACCCATACACCTCCGCACGCACCCGAAGCCTGAGAGCGTGCGGCAGGCGTGCCCCTGACATTCGTCGAGAAGCCCCAAGGTGCTGACCGGCCGAGTGCCCGGATTAGGCCGAAGGTCCTTTTCCTCATCCCGAACTTGGGCCGGGTGCTTGCAGCTGCTCGAGTAGCTCCTGGGTTTCGGCCAGGGATGCGGTGATGATCCGTTTGGCCACCTCGAGGAGCTCGAAGAGCATCGGCTCGCCGACCGAGTAGTAGACGTTCGATCCGACCTTGCGGGCCTGGATGAGGTTGGCCCGGCGCATGAGGCCGAGCTGTTGGGAGAGATGCGATGCCTCGATCCCGACTTCGGGGATGAGCTCGCTGACTGGTCGTTCCCCGTCGCGCAGGACCTCGAGGATGCGGATCCGTGCCGGGTGACCAAGCGTCTTGAAGAACTCAGCCTTGACCTGGTAGATGGGAGTCGTCATAGGGAACAGCAGCTCCTCGTGGCACGATGTGCCACGCCAATTGCATGGGTGGTGCGAGCTCCGTGGCCACAGCCTGGGAGCCGCCCCGCCGACCTCAACTTTAATGAATTGATGAATCCGACAAGTTGGACGGTGGGTGGGTCATAGGTCGTTGCCGGCGTAGGAGAGGTTGAAGCTCTTGTTGGCCAGGGGGAAGTCGGGGACGATCGTGTCGGTCAGGGATACCGGCAGCGCGGGCCAGTTCAGGAAGGACGGGTCCACAACCTTCACCCGGGCGAGTCTGCCCTGTTCGTCGAGCTCGACCCGGTGGACGACGGCCCCACGCCACCCTTCGGCGATCCCGACCCCGCCCGTGGACCGATCCGGCCCTGCACCGCCCTCGTGGCGGTGGGACGACGACATCGAGGTCGCCAGCTACGGTCGATGAGGTCGGCGAGCAGGGACAGCGAGGCGCGAACCTCGTCGACCCGGACCGAGTAGCGGGCCAGGACGTCCCCAGTGGTCTGTCGTGCCGGGCAGAACCGCTCGGGCGGATCGATAAAAGGGTGGGCCGTGCGGGCATCGAAGGCGAGGCCTGACGCCCGGCCGACGACGCCGAGGACGCCGAGGTCGCGGGCGTGGGTCTGATCGAGGGTCGCCGTGCCGGCGAAGCGCTCCATGACCAGGGCGTTGGAGCTGGCGAGATCGACCAGCTCCTCGAAGCGTTGGCGCAGGCTCGGCCAGCTCCGCCGTCGTCGGGAGGCGGCGAACCCGGGCTCCCCCGAGCACCACGCCGCCTCGCAGCAGTCGGTGGCCGGTGACCTCGCCGTTCAGCTGCAGGAGCTGTTCGCGCAGGGAGAGGGCCCACGCCTGGGCCAACCCGAACCCGACGTCGTTGCAAAGGGCACCGATGTCGGCGACATGGTTGTAGAGCCGTTCGAGCTCCAAGCAGCACGGCGCGCAGGACCTGGGCACGGTCGGGCAGGTTCACCCGTTGTGCGTCCTCGACGGCTTGGCAGTAGGCGAGGGCGTGGCCGACGGCGGTGTCTCCCGAGATCCGCTCGGCGATCTCGAGTCCGGATGCGATGTCCTTGCCTTCGAAGAGTCGTTCGATCCCTTTGTGGACGAACCAGAGCCGGGCCTTCATGCGCAGGATGGTCTCGCCCACGACCCAGAACCGGAAGTGGCCGGGCTCGATGAGCCCGGCGTGGACCGGCCCGACCGGGATCTCGTAGACGCCGGGGCCTTCGACCGGGCACGAAGGGGAACGACCCGGCGTCGGGGACCATCTCGGGCGGCTCGGTCGATCCGTGGCGCATCGGGTGCCAGTTCTCCGGCCAGTGCTGGTGCAGCACCAGGCGGCGGGGTTGGGGGTGGTCGAGCGGCCTCGATGCCGAACAGGTCGGCCAGCTCGCGCTCGAACCGGCTGGCCGGGAACGACAGGGCGGCGAGCGTCGGCACCTGTGGATTCGCGCGGTCGAGGGGGACGTGCAGCTCGACCCGGGTATCGGGTGGCCCGCAGGTGAAGAGGTAGACGGCCCGCATCGACGTCGCCGTCGTCGTGGCCGGAGACCAACGCGAGCCGCATTCCTTCGGCGAAGAGTGCTCGGGCCGCCTCGACCAGGTCCGGAGGCTGCACGCGTGCCGACGCGTCGGTGGTGACCGGCGGGGCGGAGGGCGACGGAAAGCGGGGTGGTCGAGGTCATGGTGCCACGACGTGGGCTGCGGCCTGGAGCAGCCCGGACAGGGGCCAGGCGAACACCCCGATCAGGCCGCAGACGACCAGGCCGCCGACCAGCGGCGCAGCAACCCAGTTCGGCGGCGGCGCCAGTGGCTCGGTGAGTGCTCGAGGGGCCGAGGAGCATGTGGCGGGCGTGGCCGACGACGGCGACGAAGATGACCACCATGGCGATCACTGCCGCCACCGCCGCCCAGCCGAGCCCGACTTGGAACTCGGCCCGGGCCATGACCAGCTCGCTGGAGAAGAGGCTGAACGGCGGGAGCCCGAGCAGGGCCACCAGCCCGACGCCGAACACCCCGCCGAGGGCCGGACGGCGGGCGAGCAGGGCGCGGACCCCGTCGATCTGGCTGGTGCCCTCGGCGGCCATGATCTCGCCCGAGGTCAGGAACAGGACGCTCTTGGCCAGCCCGTGGCCCAAGATGTGCAGCAGCACGGCCGCGATGGCGAGGGGGATGCCGGCGGCCGCGCCCAGGGCGATGAGCCCCATGTGCTCGATGCTGTGGTAGGCGAGCATCCGCTTGTAGTCGCGCTGGGTGAGCAGCAGCGAGGCGGCGACGGCCAGCGACAGGAGCGCCACGATGACGAGCAGGGTCCGGGAGAATCCCGGGCCGAGGGCGAGGTCGGTGACCGCCTTGAAGCGCAAGATGGCGTAGAAGGCGACGGTGAGCAGCACGCCCGACATGAGGGCGGAGATCGGGGCGGGCGCCTGGCTGTGGGCGTCGGGCAGCCAGCTGTGCATGGGGGCCAGGCCGACCTTGGTGCCGTAGCCGAGGACCACGAGGGCGAACCCGAGCCGCAGCACCGAAGGGTCGAGGTGGCGGGCGTTGGCCATGAGCGAGGTCCAGTCGAGGGCGGCGGCCGAGTGCCCCCCGGCGTGCAAGGCGGCCAGGTAGACGAGCACGGTGCCCAAGAAGGCCAGCGCGATCCCGACCGAGCAGATCACGATGTACTTCCACGAGGCTTCGAGCGCACCCTTGGTCCGGCGGTGCCCGACCAGGAAGGTGGTGACGACGGTGGTCGCCTCGACCGCCACCCACAGCACGCCGACGTTGGCGGCCAGGACGGCGAGGAGCATGGCGGCGACGAACGCCTGGACCAAGACGCCGTAGGTGGTGGCCCGCGACGGGGTGCACCGACCGTCGGCCAGCTCGAGGGCGATGGTGCGGATCCCGAGCCACGACGCCAGGAGGGCGATGGCCCCGATGACCACCACCATGAAGGCGCTGAGCGCATCGGCTCGCAACACCCCCGCCGCCCCGCTGAGGGGACCGGACCCGACGACGCGGACGGCGGTCCATACCCCGAGGGCCAGCGCGACGCCGTTGGTGGCCACCGCGACCCAGCCGGCCGCAGGGTGTCGCCATCCGGCGACGACTCCGCCGCCGAGCAGGGGGAGGGCGAGGATGAGCACGAGGACCATCAGTCGTGCAGCTCCTGGAGCTCGTCGAGGTCGAGATCGCCGAACTCGGACCGCAGGCGCTGGGCCAGCACCATGAGCACGACCACACCCAGCAGGACGTCGAGGGAGACACCGAGTTCGATCAGGAACGGGACGCCGGCCGTGCAGAGGAACGCCACCAGAGCGATGCCGTTGTCGATGAGGAGAAGCCCGACCATCTGAAAGATCGGGCGGCGGCGCGCGACCAGCACGAAGAAGCCGAGCAGCAGGGTGGCCACCCCCACCGGCACCAGCGCGCCGGTCGTGGTGCCCACGAAGGCCGCCACGCCGCGGGCGGCGGCAAAGGCAAGGACGATGAGCGCGGCGGAGGCGACGAGGGAGGCGGGGACGTTGACGAGCGGCCGACGCTCCCGGTCGAGGGCACCACTGCCGGCTGCCTTGCTGAGAAAGACCGGAACGGCCACGCCCTTGACGAGCGAGCACGACCGCCGCCGTGGCGATCAAGCCCGGCGTCGCCCAACGTGGACGCCGAGGGTCAACGCCACGCCACCGAGAGCGACGCCCTGGACGGCAACCGACTCGGACCACGGCCCGCACCGAGCTCAACCACAAGACGGTGACCGCGCACACCAGCACCGCGCCGGCCGCCAGGGTGACGGTCGAGGATATGCCGACCGTTCACGGCATCACCAGGGCCGAGATCACGGCCAGCACCGACAGGACGAACGCCCCGGCCATCAGCTCGGGCACCCGGAACAGGCGCAGCTTGGCCACCGCCACCTCGAAGACGGCCACGCCGACACCCAGGACCGCCACCTTCGCGCCGACCGACACCAGACCGAGTGCCAGATGCCCGGCACCGGGGGCGGTGGCGACACCCCAGGGGACGAACAGATCGGCGAAGAGGGCCAACAGGACGACCAGACGCATGGACTCGCCCAGCTTGACGAGAGCCAGATCCGGCCCGGCGTACTCGAGGACCATGGCCTCGTGGATCATGGTCAGCTCGAGATGAGTGCTCGGGTTGTCGACCGGGAGCCGGCCGCTCTCGGCCACGATCACGATGAGGAACGCCACCAACGCCAGCAGACGCTGCGGGGCTGGCCAGCCAGGCGGGATGGGACGAGCGACCGGGCGATGATCGTCGGCACGTTGGAGGAGTGGGCGGGCACCGAGAGGGCGAGCACGGCCACCAGCAGCGCCGGCTCGGACAGCGCGCCGATGGTCATGGCCCGGCTGGCGCCCATGCCCCCGAAGGCGGTTCCGGTGTCGAGGGCGCCGAGGGCGAGCGCGACCGAGCCGACCAGCAACAGGTAGACGACGGCGAACAGATCGGTCGACCACCCGAAGGCGGGATCGGTGGCGAGCAGCGGGGCGATCGACGGCGATGACCAGGGTCGTGGCGACCAGCACGAGCGGCGCCGAAGCGAAGATCCAGCTGGCTTGGTCGGGCCGGGTCCGCTCCCGCCGGGCCAGCTTGCGCAGATCGAGCAGGGGCTGGTGGATCGGGGGGCCGACCCGGCCCTCAAGACGACAGCGCACCTTGCGCATCAACCCGACCAGGAGTGGCCCGCCCAGTACCACGCCCAGCACCTGGAGCAGGGAGATCGCCACCACCGAGACCACCGGCCATTGCGGCGTCATCCGAGGACCACCAGCACCACGACCAGCGCCACCAGGCCGAAGGCCAGGTAACGGTGCACGCTTCCATTTGGTACCCGCCGGGCGAGCGATCCCCACCAGGCGAGCCCACCGGCCGCTGGGCGATAGCCGTGCCGCTCGAAGGCGTCGTCGAGCGACGTGTGGAACGTGGCCGCCTCGACGTAATACCGCGACTCGGCGGTATGGCTGACGTCGAGGTCGTGCGCCGGAGCCAGGACGTCCTCGAACACCCGAGTGAGCGGCTCACCGAAGGACGTTGCGGTGTACTCCATGCGGGCGGTCTGCAGCTCCCTTCCGCATCCCCACGTCTCGGTGCGCCGAACCGCCCCGCGCTGGAAGGCCCGTCGAGTGCCTGCCACCAGCGTCACCGCGACTATCAGCCCCAGAGCGAGCAGCCCCGGGGCGAGCACGCCGTGGACGCCCGAGAGCCCCACCTGCCAGCCGCCGACCAGCGGGTCTGGGACATGGCTGCCGGTGACGCTGCGGGCCGCGTCGAGCACGACCGGGATGACCAGAAACGGGGCCACCCCGAAGACGCAGGCACAGCGCGGCCAGGACCCCGGAGCCGACCCACATCGACCGGCCGCACTTCGCCAGCCTGGGCGGCCGGCTCGCTCCGTGGCTGGCCCAGCAGGCCGATGCCGACGGCCTTGACGAACGTCAGGGCGGTCAGGCCACCGGTGAGGGCCAGCACCCCGACCCCGATGGGCATGGCAATCGCCAGTGACGGGTCCGACGACGGAAGCCCGTGCAGCATGGCCTGGAGCAGCAGCCATTCGCTCACGAAGCCGCACAGCGGACGGGAGGGCGGCGATGGTCAGACCTCCAACGAGGAACAGCGACCCGGTGACCGGCATGCGACGCATCAGGCCGCCGAGCCGGTCGAGGTCCCGGGTGCCGGTCGCCTGCTGCAGCGAGCTGGCCGAGAGAAACAGGGACCCCTTGAACACGGCGTGGAAGACGACATGGAGAAGGGCTGCCACCAGCGCCACCAGGGCGAGAGCGGGGTGTCCGGTCGAGGCGAACAGGCCCGAGGCGCCTACGCCGAGCAGCATGAGCCCGACGTTGTCGGTCGTCGAATAGGCCAGCAGGCGCTTGAGATCGGTGCTGGTGGCCGAGTGCAGGGACCCGAACAGGGCGGAGAGAGCGCCGAGGGCCATGACCAGCAGCCACCACCACGCCGGCCCACCCCCGAGCAGCCCGTCGCCAACCCGGACGATGCCGTAGATCCCGAGGTTGACCATCGCCGCCGACATCAGCGCCGACACCGGACCAGGAGCCTCAGGATGGGCGCGGGGCAACCACACATGCAGCGGCACCATTCCGGCCTTGGACCCGAAGCCGACCAGCACCAACACGAAAGCGGTGTTGCGCACCCATGCCGGCAGGTGGGCCGACGCGGCCGCGATGGCGGCGAAGGACTGGCTGTCAGCATGGGCGGCCAGCAGGACCAGGCCTACCAGCAGCACCGCCGCGCCGAACTGGGTCATCACCGCGTACCACTGGGCGGCCACCTGCACTTCGGGCCTGCGGCGATGATCGACCAGGACCAGCAGGAGGGAGGTGATGGCCATCAGCTCCCACAGGAACAAGAAGGTGGTGACACTGGCCGCGGCCGGGACCAGAAGAAGGGTGGTGACGAAGAGGGGGAGGACGCACGACGCGGTCCGGCTGGAGAGGCCGTGGCCGTCGTAGCCGAGCCGGAAGACCATGGCGCAGATCGCGACCCCGGCCGAGATGGCTACGAACAGGGCGCCGAAGCGGTCGAGGTTGAGCGACAGCCCGCTCAACGGCAGGAGCTGGTTCGGTGCGCACCACGGCGGCTCGGCCGGAGTGCAGCACGTCGATCGCCACCGCGAAGCCGCAAGCGCAGGCGGCGATGGTCAGGGCGGAGACGATCGGGGTCCGGATCCTCTCTGGTGCAAGCGCCCCCGCCACCGAAGCGGTCAGGCCAACCAGTGCGGTGGCGACAAGCAGGCCGGAGGTCACGTACCGGCCAGGCCCCGCAACGCGGTGATGATCGCTGCGGGGTCCGGCGGGCAGCCGGCAATCTCGAGGTCGACCGGCACCACGTCCGCCACCGAACCCTCGACGCCGTAGGCGCCCTGGAACACGCCGCAGTTGCGGGCACAATCGCCCACAGCAACGACGACGCAGGGTCGGGGGACAGCGTCGAGCGTCTTGCGCAAAGGTTCGGCCATGTTGCGGGTGACCGGCCCGGTGACCAACAGGCCATCGGCGTGACGAGGCGAAGCCTCCAGACGGATCCCGAACCGCTCGGCGTCATAGACCGGGGAGAAGATCGACGCGATCTCCAGCTCGCACCCGTTACAGGAGCCGGCGTCGACGTGGCGGAACTGCAGCGAGCCGCGGTTCCGCCGCGCCGCCTCCTGCACGCCACGCGACAAAGGCCCAGGGACGGGGACGCCAGCGGGACGTTTCCGCCATCTCCGAGCTACCACCGAGAGCCGCATAGTTGACAGATACATCATTCGATGATTACGTATGTTGTCAAATCTCCACACTCTGCGGCTGATCTTTCCCCTCGACGCCGGCTTGGTGCCGCCTGAACCACTGCGCGAGCACGATGTCTCCTCCACCAACTCCCCGGAAAAAGACAACAGGCGCGGCCCCGACGCGGAGCGGAGTTGAGATGACAGCGCCGGCGACTGCATCGGGCACCCGGATCGAGCCCTTGGACTCCCCCAGCCTCGCTCGGACGTTCCTCGACCGGTACGGGCCATCCGGCTATCAGCCGGACGATGGCGACCGGGCCTGGGGGGCATTCGAGGGCGCGGGTCCACTGGTCGGGATCGGAATCTTGGGCGCGGTGATCGTGCCCCGAGGACAGGCTTGGATCGCCGTCACACCCGAACGGCGACGCCTCGGAGTGGGAAGCGACCTGCTCGGGTCGATCGTCGCCGCGGCGCAGGCGGAGGGCCTGCGGTATCTGACGTGGCGGCACCGCGCCGGCGAGGTGGCGCCTGACCGACTTGCCAAATCGCTCGGGCTGCTGCTCGGGCGTCGGGTGGCCGGCGGCGTGGCCGAGACGGTGGCCGTGTTGGCTCGAAATGAACAAGCGCTCAACGAGCAAGGAGAGAACCGATGAGCACGACGGCGCCCGCTCCGACGAAGAACGCTGCGCTCCTGGAGTGGGTGGAGGAGTGGGCAGCCGTGCTCACACCAGACCGGGTCGAGTGGTGCGACGGCTCCGATGAGCAATACCAGGAGCAGTGCCGCCGCCTGGTCGAGAGCGGGACGTTCCTCCCGCTCGACCCGGTGCTTCGACCCCGCAGCTTCCTGTGTCGTTCGGACCCGGGCGACGTCGCGCGGGTCGAGGACCGGACGTTCATCTGTTGCGAAAAGTCCGAGGACGCCGGCCCGACCAACAATTGGGTCGACCCGACGACGATGCGCGTCGAATTGCTCGATCGGTTCCGGGGGGCCATGCGGGGGAGGGTCCTCTACGTCGTTCCGTACTCCATGGGCCCGCTCGGCAGCCCCATCGCCCAGATCGGAGTGCAGCTCACCGACTCGGCCTACGTCGCCGTCTCCATGCGGATCATGACCCGCATGGGTGCCGCCGTTCTCGACGTACTCGGGAAGAGCAGCGAGTTCGTGCGCTGCCTGCACTCGGTCGGGCACCCGCTCCAGCCGGGAGCGTCCGACGTCGCCTGGCCGTGTAACCCAGAGCACAAGTACATCGTGCACTTCCCCGAGTCCCGAGAGATCTGGTCCTATGGCTCCGGATACGGCGGCAACGCGCTCCTGGGAAAGAAGTGCTTCGCGTTGCGCATCGCCTCGACCATGGCCCGAGACGAGGGGTGGCTGGCCGAGCACATGCTCATCCTCAAGCTCACCAATCCCGAGGGCGAGAGCCGGTTCATCGCCGCAGCATTCCCGAGCGCCTGCGGCAAGACCAACCTGGCAATGGTTGTGCCCACCATTCCGGGGTGGAAAGCCGAGACCATCGGCGACGACATCTGCTGGATGAAGTTCGACGCCGACGGGCAGCTACGGGCTATCAACCCCGAGTACGGCATGTTCGGTGTCGCTCCCGGCACCGGGACCAAGACCAATCCCACGGCTATTCGCTCACTCGCGGAAAACACCATCTTCACCAACGTCGCCCTCACCGCCGAAGGAGACGTGTGGTGGGAGGGGCTCACGGCCGATCCTCCGCAGCATCTGACCGACTGGCGGGGCAACGATTGGACTCCCGCCAGCGCCGATCCCGCCGCCCACCCGAACAGCCGCTTCACCGCCCCCCTCACCCAGGTGCCCTCCATCGCACCCGAATGGGAGGACCCGGCCGGCGTTCCGATCTCGGCCATCCTCTTTGGCGGAAGGCGCGCCTCGGTCGTCCCGCTCGTCACCGAGGCCTTCGACTGGGACCACGGGGTGTTCCTCGGTTCGATCATGGCCAGCGAGACGACCGCCGCGGCCACTGGGGCGGTCGGTCGTCTCCGCCGTGACCCTTTCGCCATGATGCCGTTCTGTGGCTACAACATGGCCGACTACTTCGCCCACTGGCTGGAGGTCGGCGGGAAGACGAGGGCAGACCTCCTTCCCCGCATCTTCTTCGTGAACTGGTTCCGCCGCGACGACAACGGCCGCTTCCTGTGGCCTGGGTATGGCGAGAACTCCCGGGTCCTCGCATGGATCTTCGAACGGTGCGCGGGACGGGCCGACGCTGTCGTGAGTCCCATCGGCCGCCACCCGGCGCCAAGCGAGATCGATCTCGACGGCATCGGCCTCGTGGATGCGCAGAAGGACGGCGCTATTCCGCGTCGACGTCGCCGAGTGGCAGGACGAGGCGCTCGCCATCCTCGACCACTACGCAACCTTCGGCGACCGTCTTCCCGCCACCCTCAGGGTACAGCTCGACTCCCTCGTCTCCCGGCTGGCGGGCAACCCCTAGAGCACTTAGCCCGGCGCCGAGCGCCCAGATACCTCCCGGGACGCGCACCTCAGGGACCACGCATGCACGACCTTCTCCGCAAAGAAACACTCGTCGACAAGACACTGACCGAAGCGATCGGTCCTGTGGATCTTTTCATCGGCGATGCCATCGTCGGAATCTGCAACGAGGCAGTCGAACAGGTGCTGGGGTCGGCAGTCATCCGAGCCCTAGAGAAGGACCTGGACCGGCTGCCACTTGTCGCGCCATGGGTGTGGGATCTGGCCCGTGGACTGCACTTCCAAGGAAGAGGCGGCCGGACCGAGCTGTGCACGGCGGAGCTACTTTCGCTGCTCGACCCCCGGCTCCAGGACCCGGAACAACTCCAACGCTTCGCCGAGGCCATCGACTTGTCCACCGCACTGACCCTTGACCGTCTCCTCGAGTCGGTCCTCGGGCCGGGGGCCTGCGGCCGAACCCCTGAGGCGAACGACACAGCCGTTCCGTGGCTCACCCCCCTCAAGCTCGGCTACCGCGTCCACCTCGCGCTCGAGCTCATCCGGCTCACGCCTCACGATTGAGCAAGCTCCTGGCACGACCAACCCCCCTCAAGGAGGCTGGTAGTTGCCCACTACCTCCAAGCATCCCTTCCACGGGCGGCCGGCGGCTACGCGGGCTCCGAGGCCTTGAGTTCTTGATGGCTTACCCTCGAGCACCCGCCAGCGAGCCGCGGGGGCGACATCGGAGATCAAGATACGTCCTGCTCCGAGGATCAGCGGGAGCGCGCCCTGCGGCCGGCCGGCTGCCGGGTGCGGGCACTCTCGGGGCTCGTCCGGTGTGCCGCCGCGTCGGCGACGGCCACGAGCACGACGGCGGCGGTCCACACCACCAGCTGCCAGCCCAGGCTCAGGCCCTCCAACTCGACCGCGAGGACTGTCAGCACCAAGAACGCGACGATCGGCGTCCAGTAGAGCAGCACGGCGAGGCCCGGAGAGCGCGTCACCCAATTCTCAGGGGGCGCCAACCATCCGGCGGCGGCGGCCGCCGACCGGCCGATCCGACGGTTCCCGGACATGGCTCCTCCCCTCCTCCGACCGGCGGGATCCGGCCCAGGCCCCACAGCCTAAGCGCCGGGTCGGGACGCCTCGGACGTGGCCGGAGAGGCCACCCGGCGGCCATCGCCGGAGGCGGCGTTTGCCCACCATCCGGGGCCCGGACGAGCGGCCGTGCGGGGACGCCCGCCCCGGGGCATACTTTTGCACCGGCCCTGACTCCAACGCCCTGCGCAACGGGCGGGAGGATCTAGGGGGGCCGGCGCAGGGGCAGATGGCGTCAGACAGGATCGTCGTAGTCACGTTCATCGAGCTGGTGGGGTCGAGCGCGCTCGCCAACCGGTTCCCCTCCGGGGCGGCCGACGAGCTGCGACGCAAGCAGCTGTCCACTCTGCGCGAGCTCATCGCCTCCAACGACGGCTCGACGGTCATGAGCTTCGGGGATGCCCTGATGACGGTGTCCACCTCCATCGGCGCTTCGGTGACCGGAGCCGTGCAGATGCAGCAAGCGGTCCGGGAGAACAACGACGCCCACGGCGTGGCCGGGCTCGCCATTCCGGTGCGCATCGGCATGAGCGCCGGGGACGCCTCGGTACACGGCGGTCACGCCAACGGCGACGTGGTCCGGGAGGCGGCTCGGCTCTGCGCCAAGGCCGACGCGGGCGAGATCCTCGTCTCGCAGGCGCTGCGGGCGGTCTACCGCCGCCGCTCCTACCGGTTTCAGCGGATCGGCCTCCTCGAGGTCGGCCCGAGGGTGGAGCCCGTCGAGGGTTTCGCCCTGGTCTGGGACCCACCCACCGCCCACGAGCCCGGCCGCGGGGTGCCACTGCAGTGGCAGCTCTCGCGGCGCCCCGAGATCGGCAAGGTCGTGGGGCGGGAGCCCGAGCTCCACCGCCTGGTCACGTCCTACGAGCGGGTCGCCGAGGGTCTCGGGCACGAAGCCGTCTTCATCTCCGGCGAGGCGGGAGCGGGCAAGACCACGCTCGCGGCCGAGCTGGCCCGCCGGGCGCACGAGATCGGCGCATGCGTGCTCGTCGGCCGGTTCGACGAGGCCTTGACGCTGCCCTATCGCCCGTTCTTCGAGGGGCTCGACCACCTGATCGAGCACTCGGATCCCGAAGCCCTCTGCCCCCTCATGGGCCCGGACATCGAGGAGCTGGCGACGGTCATGCCTTCACTCCGGCGGATGGTCGATCCCTCGGAGACCGCCAACGAGGCGCACCCCGAAGCCCGCCGACATCTCCGCTACGGCGGGATCGTCCGGCTGCTCGAGTCCATCTCGAGCGCCACCCCTCTCGTGTTCGTCCTCGACGACATCCAGTGGGCCGACGCGGAGAGCCTCCAGCTCGTCCACCACCTCCTGCGCTCGACATGGTCTGCGCACCTCTTTCTGGTCGGCCTGTACCGAGGAGGGGAGGTCACGAGGAGCCACCCGCTCAACCAGCTGCTCGGCGCGCTCCAACGCGAGCCTTGCGCCAACATGATGGAGCTCTGCAACTTCGACGAGGACGACGTGCTGGCCCTCATCGAGGCCGCCACGCACCACCACGGTGACGCGGTGGCCATGAAGTTGGCCCGCCGGGTCCGGTGGCACACCGGCGGCAACCCGTTCTTCGTGACCGAGGTGGTGCGTCATCTGTTCGAATCTGGCGCCGTCAACGTCGACGACGACGGTCACCTGTGGTTGCGTGGGAGGTCGGACTCGATCGCCCTCCCCGACAGCGTGAGCCAGGTCATCAATGCCCGTGTCGCCCGCCTGGGCGACCGGGTCGCCGAGGCGCTCTTCGTCGCCTCGGTCATCGGTCCCGAATTCGATCTCGATCTGCTGTCTCGGGCCTGCGAGACGTCGGAGGCCGAGCTGCTCGAGATCCTCGAACGAGCTGTGTCGGAGAGGCTCCTGGACGAGGTCTCCGAACCGCCCTGGAGGTTCCGCTTCGCCACCGAGCTCGTCCAGCACAGCCTGAGCCAGGAGCTCGGGCCGGCTCGGCGCGGCCTCGCCCACCGCAAGGTGGCGCTCGCCCTCGACGTCGAGGAGGGGACCGTCCCCAAGGAGCGGATCGGAGAGCTTGCGCGGCACTGGTCATCGACGGGACAGCCCACCGACATCCCGAGGGCCATCGACCTCTGCGCCCAGGCGGGGGAGGCGGCACTGAGCGGGCTGGCCCCCGCCGAGGCGGTCGACTGGTACGAGCGGGCCATCGAGATGAACCACCGCATCGAGGCGCCCGACACGCGGCGGACGATCGACCTCAGCGTCGGACTGGGGCGCGCGCAGCGCCAGGCGGGCATGGAGCGCTTCGGGGAAACTCTCTGCCAGGCGGCGAGGCTGGCCGACGCCTCCGGCGACCCTGGCCGGCTCGTGACCGCCTCGCTCGAGGCCAGTCTCGGGGCCATCCCGGCCGATCTGTGGCGAGTCAATCCGGAGAAGGTCGACATTCTCGAGTCGGCGCTGGCGGTCTCCCCGCAGGGATCGCCGTCGAGAGCCCGGGTCCTCGCGGCACTGTGCAACGAGCTCTCCTTTGGCAGCACCGTCGAGCATCGCCAGGAGCTCGCCGACGAGGCACTGGCGATCGCCCGTCCCCTGGACGATCCCTCGACGCTCGTGGATGTCTCGATCCGGCTGGCCTTCCCGCTCGACCTGCCGGAGACTCGTGTGATTCGCCTCGAGGCGACGACCGAGACGCTGCAGCTCGCCGACAAGATGGACGACCCGGTGGCGCGTTACTGGTCATACATGAACCACTCCTTTGCCGCGCTCCAGGCGGGAAGGCGGGCAGACGCCGATCGGTCCGTGGCCGCCATGGTCTCCCTCAGCGACGGGCTCGGTCAGCCGTGGCTGCGATGGATCAGCGGGTTCCGGCAGGCCTTGAGCGCCGTGTTGGACGGCGACCACGCCGCCGCGGAGCGCTTCGCGATGGAGCCGCTCTGGGCACGCCGCGCCGGGCAGACCTACCACCCCCTCACCCTTTACGGCGCGCAGCTGACGGGCATACGTTGGCAGCAGGGGAGACTGGCGGAGATCCTGCCGGCGATGATCGACGTGGCCACCGGCTTCCAGCTTCCGGTCTTCACGGCAGCCGTGGCGCTTGCGTACAGCGACCTCGACCGGCCGCGTGATGCCGAGGCCCTGCTGGACCGGGCGGCGGGTCGAGGATTCTCGTCCATGCCGCGCGATGCCTCATGGGTGACGGCACTCAACTTCTATTCCGAGGTCGCCGTCCGGACGAATGCCCGGTCGATCGCGGGCCAGCTCTACGAGCTGCTCCGCCCGTACCACGCCCACTACGACGCCAACATCGTCGCCTTCAGCGGACCGGTGGCCCACTTCACCGCCGGCCTGGCCTCCGTCCTCGAGCGCTACGAGGAGGCCGAGGAGCTCTACCGCCTCGCGGTGGAAGTCAACGGCCGCGTCGGTGCCACATTTATGAACGCCTGCACCGAGCTGTCGTGGGGTCAGATGTATCTGCGCCGCGGCACCGGTCACGACCCGGAGAGAGCACGGCACCATCTGCACGAAGCGCGCGGCACGGCAGTGCTCCGCGGCTACCCCATCATCGAGCGCCACGCCACCATCGCCCTCTCGAGCATCGACTGAACCGATTCGCACCTCGCCCTGCGGCGCACAATCGAGTCTGAGGAAGATCCGGCAACTCCTGACGCCGAGCAGCTGCGCCCCTCACCCGAGGCTTTGCCCGGCGCCAGGTCCGGGACTCCTGTGCCGACACTGCAGAGGCATCCCGGACCTGGTTGCAGTGCCGGCGGGTCGACCTTGCGGGGCGCTCGACCCCAGGAGACTCGGATCAAGAAGAGAGACCAACTCGGGCCGATGCAGCGTCGAGTGCGCTGAATCGGAGGGAGTACCCCCACCTGCGGCGGACTCCGACTACCGCCGGACGCTCCGGGAGCAGGAGCGGAACAGCCAGCGCCCAATAGGAGCGATCCCCTCCCCCGATGTCTCGGATTGAGGGAAGCCATTGCGCGGTGGGAAGCTCGTCCCGCAACGCCCGCCGAGCAACCTCGGGCAGGGGGTCGTCGACGGCATCGAAGACCGTCTCGCTCGCGATCGGTGTCGGAAACGCTGGCCCAGGTGCCTCCGTCCAAGTGCTCAGGACATCGAGCTCGCTCACCGAGGCCTCGACGGCCGAGATGATGTGGTCGGGCGCGACCGCTCCCGAATCGGGCAGCGCCAGCTCTACGACCAGCTCGGACCGGTCGACCTCCTGGAATACTGGCTCGACGGCGAGGCCCGTTGCCCCCTCGACCTCGACCTTGACGAGATCGAGCGCATCGGCGCCGTCGTGAACCGCCACGCGGAGCTTGTTCGTGACCGTCATTTGCTGATCCTCCTCGGGCCAAAGGGTCTCGCCGCTCGCGACCGGCATCGACGAACGACGGTACGCCTCGAAGGTGAACGTTCTCTAATGACCATGCGGCGATCCGTTAACAAGGGCACGGGTGCGAGATGCTTCTCGGGCCGTGAGCGATGCATCCACCCCAAGCCCGTGCCAACCGGTACGGTGCCGGAACCACCGTCGAAAGGAGCAAGTCGTGAGCGACCTCGTATTGATCGATGAACCTGCGGAGGGCGTCCGCCGCCTCACCCTCAACCGTCCCGAGAAGCGCAATGCGCTCAACAACCCCCTCCGGGGTGCTCTGCTCGAAGCCCTCAAGACCGCGGATGCCGACGACGCGATCCGGGTGATGATCGTGCGGGGCGCCGGACCGAGCTTTTCCGCCGGCTACGACCTGGGAGGCGGAAACGAGGGAACCGAGCTCCCCTTTTACACGCCGGGTGGCGACGGCCAGTGGCCCCGCCACGTCACCGAGGGCTGGATGAGCATCTGGGACCTCGCCAAGCCCGTCATCGCCCAGGTACACGGCTACTGCCTGGCCGGCGGCAGTGAGCTCGCGACCGGCTGCGACCTGGTCTACATCGCCGAGGACGCCAAGATGGGCTATCCGGCCGTGCGGTTCGGCGTGCCGGACATGCACTTCCACTCCTGGTTCGTGGGGATGCGGCTGGCCATGGAGATGATGCTGACCGGGGACTCGATCAGCGGCACGGAGGCCGCGGCCCGGGGATGGGCCAATCGGGCCTTCCCCGCCGAGGAGCTCGACGACAAGGTCGTCGAGCAGGCCCAGCGCATCGCCATGCTCCCGCCCGACCTCGTGCAGCTCAACAAGAGGGTGGTCCATCGCGGGATGGAGGTCATGGGCCTGCGTACCGCCATACGGGTGGGTACCGAGCTCTGCGCGCTGGGGACGCGTCAGGCGAGCATGACCACCTTCTTGGAGAAGCTCAACGAGGGGAGCCTGACCGCGGCCCTAACCGAGCGCGACGCCCCCTTCGGCGACTACCGGACGACGACACCGGGCTCGTAGCAGTCCGGCAGGAGCTTGCCGGCGTGGCCGAGCTTGCCGGCGTGGCCGAGCTTGCCGGCGCGGGCGCGTTTACAGTCGTGCACGTGCCGAGCCCGCCGAGCAAGCCCGACCCGGAGGACGCCGTCGTCGAGGCGGCCGGTCACGAGGTGAGGATCAGCAACCCGGGCAAGGTGCTCTTCGACGAGCGAGGAGAGACCAAGCTCGATCTGGTCCGCTACTACCAGGCGGTCGAGGCACCCCTCATGAGGGCCATGGGGGGTCGCCCCGTCCTCTTGCAGCGGTTCCCGCACGGGGCCGGGGGATCGTCCTTCTACCAGAAGCGAGTCCCGGCACAGCGTCCGGAATGGCTCGAGACGGCCATCGTGTCGACACCCAACGGCACGACCTCACAGGCGTTGGTGGCCCGCGACCTGGCCCACGTCCTGTGGGCCGTCAACCTGGCCTGCCTCGGATTCCACGTCTGGCCGTCGAAGGCCGACGACCTCGAGCACGCCGATCAGCTCCGGATCGACCTCGACCCGACGCCCGGCGTGACGTTCCCGATGGTGCAGGAGGCCGCAGACGAAACGCGGCGCCTCTTCGAGGAGCTCGGCGTCGTGGCGTTGCCCAAGACCACGGGCAACCGCGGCATCCACGTCTTTGCCCATCTCGAGTCGCGCTGGACGTCCTACGACGTGCGTGCCGCGGCCGTTGCGGTGGCGAGGGAGCTCGAACGACGTCGTCCCGACCTGATCACGGGCGCGTGGTGGAAGGAGGAACGGGGCAGCAGGGTCTTCGTCGACTTCAACCAGAACGCGCCCCACAAGACGATCTTCGGCGCGTGGTCGGTACGCGCCCGCCCCGGAGCACAGGTCTCCACGCCGTTTGGCTGGGCCGAGCTGGCGGCCGTCCAGCCCGACGTCCTCACGATCGCCACCGTGCCCGATCGCCTGAGCGATCGGGGGGATCCCTGGGAGTCCATGCCCGACGAACCGCAGTCGCTCGAGCCGTTGCTCGCCCTGCACGAGCGGGACCGCGCCGAGGGGCTGATGGACGCTCCCTGGCCGCCGGTCTACCCGAAGATGCCGGGCGAGCCGCCCCGGGTCGCTCCGAGCCGCGCCAAGAAGGCCAGGCCCTAGCCCGTCCAATAGGTGCCGTCGAGCATCCGCTGGATCAGGTCGCGGTGGATGATGGCGTCCTCGGGGTCGTCGGGCATCCTGCCCTCACCAAAGTGCACCGTGCGCCGCATGATGCGGAACATCACGATGCCGTGGCGCAGGGCGGCGTAGGTCTCGAACCACTCGAGGTTGCGCAGCGGCCGGCCGCAGGACGCCTCGTAGGCGGAGGCCACCTCCTCGCGACGTAGGAAGTCGGGGAGCCCGGGCAGCTCGAGATGGTGCGCGATGCCCTCGAAAAACTGGTGGAGGACGATCATCCACCCCACGTCCAGCTCACGCGGGCCCAGGGCGGCCATCTCCCAGTCGAGCAGCGCCACGGGCTCGAAGTCGCGGTAGACGATGTTGCCGACCCTCGAGTCGCCCCAGCTCACGACCGTCTCGCGCTCCTCGGGCCAGTGGTCCTCCAGCCAACGGAAGCCGCGCTCGATGAGCGGCGAGCGGACGCCGTCGGCCACCGTCCACTCGTAGTAGGCGATCTGGTCGGCCACGTGCCGACGCAGCGGCGTGGCGCCGCCCACGGCGAGGTGCAGGAACGCCAGTTCCTCCTCGGAAGCCGCCAGCCCGTGGAGCTCCGCGAGCCTGCCGACGGACGCACGCTCGAGCCGGGTGCGTTCCTCGGGCGAGGCGTCGAGGACCCATCCGACCATGTTGTAGGAGGGGATGTCGGCGGGCACCCGACCCTCCACGGCGTCCATCACGAAGAACGGGACACCGAGCACCCCGGGGTCCGGCTCGAACCAGCGAGCGAGGGGGACCGGGACCTCGCTTCGCCGCCGGACGAGGTCGAGCAGCCGGAACTGGGCCGCCATGTCGTAGCGCGGGAAGACGGGAACGGCGTGCGGCGCCGGAGCCAAGCGGGCGACGAGGGACGCCCGGCGGGCCACGCCGGCGTCGGTCCAGTCCGCGTCGAAGAGCAGGGTCTCGCTCGACATCCCGCTGCCCTCGGGCCGCCGCAGCTCGGAGAGGTGCGGCGCGGCGTCCCGGGGAAGCTTCGAAGCCAGCCAGGCCTCGAGCCGCGGCCGCGTCGCCTCGACGTCCCGGACCGAGACGGTGGGGCGTGTCGCCGGATCGTTCGCTGCCATCTCCACGCGCCGGGCCCCTACTGCTCCTCCCGGGCATAGGCGGAGGGCACTCCGTTCAAGATCACGGTCTTGGTCTCCAGGAAGGGGAGGAGGCCCTCCGTGCCACCCTCACGGCCGAGCCCCGATTGCTTGAAGCCGCCAAAGGCGATGCCGAAGTCCGTGCGAAAGGCGTTGTGGCCGACGGTGCCCGAACGCAGCTGTCCCGCCACCTCGCGGGCGCGATCGGCATCGTTGGTGAACACCGAGGCGTTGAGGCCGTAGATGGTGTCGTTGGCGATCGCCACGGCCTGGCGCTCGTCGTCCGCGGCGATCACGCTCAGGACGGGTCCGAAGATCTCGTCCCGGGCGATGGTCGAGGAGTTGTCGACGTTGGCGAAGACCGTGGGCTCGACATACCAACCCCGATCGAGGCCCTTGGGGCGACCCCCTCCCGCGGCGAGCGTCGCCCCCTCCTCGAGGCCCTTCGCGATGTAGCCCTCCACGCGGGTGCGCTGGCGCTCCGCAGCGAGCGGCCCCATCTGCGTCTGCGCGTCGAACGGATCACCGACCCGGACCTGCGAGAAGGTGCCCGCCAGGGCCTCCACGAGCTCGTCGTGGCGAGACCGGGTGACCACGATCCTGGTGAGCGAGGAGCACACCTGCCCCGACAGCATGCACTCGGCGCCCGCCAGGGCGGCGGCGGAGGCCCCGAGGTCGGCGTCGTCGAGGATCACGGCGGCCGACTTGCCACCGAGCTCGAGGGTGCAGCGCGCGATCCGCTCCCCGCAGAGCGAGGCGATGCGCCGCCCCGCCGCCGTCGACCCGGTGAAGGTGATCTTGTCCACGAGAGGGTCGCGCACGAGGAGCTCGGAGACCTCGCGGTCCGCGGTCACCACGTTGAGCACCCCCGGCGGGAGGCCGATGGCCTCGGCGACCTCCGCCACGAGGTAACCCTCGCCCGGAGCCTCCGGCGACGACTTGAGGACGACCGTGCAGCCGGCGATGAGCGCCGGCGCAACCTTGTAGCTGATGAGCCCCAGGGGCCCGTTCCACGGGATGATCGCCCCGACCACGCCGACCGGCTCCCGCACGAGGAGGCCGAACTCCCCGCCGAGGCTCGGCTGGGCCCGCTCCTCGAAGGGGTACGTGTCGGCGAGCCCCGCGTAGTACTCGAAGGTGGCCCCCGATCCCGGCACCGAGGCCTGCGCGATCACGTGAAGGACGCCGGACTCCCGGGGCCAGATCTGGGCGAAGCGGTCGGTCCGCTCCCTCAGGCCGTCGGCCAGGGCCCGCAGGTATTCGGCCCGCTGGCCGTGGGTCATCCTCGGCCAGGGGCCCTCGTCGAACGCCCGCCGAGCGGCGCGGACCGCCCGCGCCATGTCGGGCTCCTTGGCCTCCGCGACTCGGAAGTAGAGCTCCTCGGTCGCCGAGTCGATGACGTCGATCATCGACTCGGAGGAGGGCTTGACCCACTCGCCGCCGATGAAGAACCGGTCTGCGTGACGAATCGGCGACGTCTTGGCATCGGTCAGGCTCATGTCGGTCTCCCCCTGTTTGACGTCGGTCTCGGACGATCCGCCGAGAACCCTACGCCGTGAAGGGGTCCAGCAGCCCGCGCAACCCGGTCGGACGGTGCGGACCCACCGCGATCTGCTCGAGAATCCCCCACCCCGGCTGCCCGTCCAGGGTCACCTTGCACACGTTCTGAACGTGCAGGTTGTGCGGAGCCATCGGATCGACCTCGTCGAGCGACCACTCGTCGCCACCTACCTCGAGCTCGCCATGCCACCGGCCGTGGGCCCAGGTGGGGTGGGAGTATCCGATGCCGCACATCTGGAACGTGTAGAGCACCTCGTAGGTGAGTCGGCGGGGAGTGGCAACACCGAGCTCGTGGAGGATCACGTCCACCCGTCGGGCCCGGCGGGTGCCCGGCTCCCAGTCGATCTCGAAGTCGGTCTCGCGTACCACCCGCGTGCCCTCTCCCCGATCGATGACGTCCTCGCCGGGCGAGAGCACCGGCGCGATCCGAGCGTGCTGGTAGAACTTGGAGCCCTCGGCGTCGTCGAACAACGCCAGGTAGACGGTCTCCCGGTCAAAGTGGCACGGGCCCCAGAGCCAGAAGATCTGCATGCTCGTCCCGGCGGGCGCCGGGGCTCCTCCCGGGGACTCGCCCACCGGCCGGATGCCCCACGAACGGTCGCGGGTGCCGCGGGCCCGTGCGGCCTCGAGCTCGATGGTCCTCCCGCCCACGGTGATCGACCCCTCCCACGTCCCGTTCTGCGTGAAGCGGGTGACGTCCATCATCGGGACGGCTCCCACCGCGCGCATCTGGCGCTCCTCCTCGCAGGCGACCGATCGCGCCCGGAAGACGAGGTCCGCCTCGACGCCGAGATCACTTCGGTCGACCAGGAGCCGGATGGTCTCCATGGGATCGACCACCTCGACCCTGATGGGCCCCACCGAGGTATGCCCCCGCTCGATGGGCGCCCGCCCGCTCGCGTAGACGTTGTGCTGGCGCCCGCCGTGGACGACGCTGAAGGCCGCGTCGATGACCTGGCGGTTGGGGTAGAGGCCCATGGCGCCGCCAAAGAAGACCTCGCCCTCCGGCAGGTAGCCGTTGAAGAAGTACCGGTCGTAGTGGTTGCGGTCCGACGTCCCGGTATGGGCCACCGGCACCGGCATCTGATGGATCGGGTAGTCGTCGAATCGGCTCAGCACGGCGAGAGTCTTCCATGGATCTTCCGCCACCTCCGGTGCCGCTGCGGGCTCACTGATCCGGCCTGCGGCCGGGCTCCGAATGAGGCACTGAGGGGCCGGTGATCCGGGCCGGCACACGGGGAAGGGAGCGAGGAAGCCGAGATGAGCGTACTGATCACCATGAAGGTGCCGGGCGACGTCAAGAAGTTCCGCGCCGCCTTGAGCGAGCGTGCGGAAGAGATGGCGGGCATCGGCGAGCGGGCCAAGACCCAGGGCGCCCTGCACCACCGCTTCGGCGTCGGCGCGGACTTCGTCCTCGTCGTGGACGAGTGGGAGACGGCGGAGCAGTTCCAGAGCTTCTTCGGCACCCCCGAGCTCCAGGCCTTCGTGGCCGAGGTCGGCGGCTCCGGCGAACCCGAGATCTGGGTGTCCGAGGCCGTCTCTTCGGCTGACCAGTACTAGGCCGCTGCAACCTTCCTCCGGCGCGACGATGCGGTGTCTTATTATCCGTGACTCAGTCCGCCGGCGACCGCGCCGGCGAGCACGGACGACGAGGAGCGCACGATGTCACCGCTGTTCGGCAAGAAGGAGGAGGGAGGCAGCGGGCCGGACCAGATGGGTGCCCTGCTGCAGGCCGAGCTCGATCGGCTGAATGCGCTGCCGCTCAAGCAGCTGGCGTCCGAGGTGATGGCCAAGGGCTTCGGTCCGGGCGGTCCGGGCGCCGACGACGGCGGCGTCACGACCGGCGGCCCCAACGCGAGCTCGGGGCCCGAAGCGTCGGACCTCGCCTACGAGTTCGTCACTACCAGGACTACTTCCCGATGAAGCCGACGCCCGAGGATCTGCTGTGGCGCCAGCTCGTCCGCCTCGTCGCCGAGGGCCTGCAGGAGCTCGAGCACGCCTCGCTGGTGCGGGCGCAGATGCACACGGACCAGAACGGCTTCGACTATGCCACGACGCGCCTCGGACGCAACGCGCTGCAGGAGGGCGCGGTCGACCGCATCCTCGACGGCGGGACGCTGTAGGGATGGGTCTCCTCGGATCCTCGACCGTCGTCGCCGCCCGCACCGGACGCAAGACCAGCAACGCCCTGACCCTCACCTACAAGACCTCGGAATCGGACACCCTGGCCACCGCGGTGCAGAAGGGGTCGGCGGGCGTCCTGCTCGGGTTCAAGAATGGCGGGTCCGGCCGGTACACGATCAGGTCCGAGGCCCGAGACGAGGGTTTCGTGATCGACTGCTCCCCCAAGCGGACGACCGCGAGCGGCGAGTCGGGCCGGCCGTTCGGCTGGATCGAGAAGGACGAGAACGGCTGCGGCGTCCTGAGCACCGCCGACGGCGTACCCGTCGCCCGCGTCGCCGGCCATCCCAAGGAGCAGACCAAGGAGGCGGTCTGGCCCTACCGGTTGAGCGATGCGTCGGGCAACGCCCTCGGGACCTACACCTGGGTGCGGACCGGCACGAAGTTCGACCTGACGGGGGAGCTCGTCGAGCTGTCGGTCTGGTGGGACCGCGCCGGCGGTCCGCTCAAGGTCCCCTCCCTCGGCGTCCAACTCGAGCTGGAGCACCCGGTGGACCCCATCCTGGGCGACCTCCTCCTCGCCATGGGCGTCGACATCTCCCTCGGCTCGCACAGCTTCATCCGGGCCTGAGCGGGAGGGGCGGCCCCAGCTCGGCGAACCGCCAGCGACCGGTCTGCTGGAAGCTCTCCCGGCCGGCCCACCCGGCGGTGCGCCAGGCCAGGACCGTCTCCGGAGCCACGCACGTCAGGGAGCCGTAGAGGGAGAGGTCGTAGCTCCAGTCGTACTTGCGGTCGTAGCTGGCCAGCACCGCCGGATCGCTGCTCGAGCCGACCGCCCTACCCTCGACGATCACCACCTCGGTCCCGCTGTCGAGGTGCACGGTCACGGTGGGGTCGGCGGCCAGGGCCCCGGCCGTTCGCGGGGTGCCCACACTCAGATGCAGCCGCTGTCCGCTCCACACACCCCAGACCGGGCGCGGGTGGGGGTGCCCGTTGGTCCGGGCCGTGACCCAGTAGGTGCCCGCGGCGGAGAGCTGCCCGTCCACCCACTCCCAGTCGAGCTCGGACTTGTCGCTGGGCTTCCCGTACAGGCGGAGCGGTGCGCGCTCGGGCACTCCATCCAGGCTACCGGCGGACCACGCCGGGACTCGCGTCACGGCTCGACGGTCGCCATACGGATCGGCGACGAGATCGGCGCTCAGTCGCGCAGGGCGACCGTCACCTCGATCTCGACCGCCCCGTTGCGTGGGAGCGCCGCCACCCCGATGGCGGAACGGCTGTGCCGCCCGGCGACCCCAAAGACGTCGGCGAGCACCTTGCTCGCACCGTCGACCACCGTCGGCTGCTCGAAGAAGTCGGGCGCTGACGAGACGAAGCCCGTCACGGTGAGCACCCGGGAGATCCGGTCGAGCGAGCCGAGCGCCGCATCGAGGACGGAAAGGGCGTTGAGCGCACACACCGCCGCCGCCTCACGCCCCTCGTCCACGCTCACGGTCTCGCCGAGGCGGCCGAGGCAGGTGAGCACCCCGCCGATACGGGGAAGCTGACCCGAGGTCCGGGCGATGCCGTCGTGGACCACGACGGCATCGAGCGGGTCGTGCGGCGGATGCGGACCGTGCAGGGTGAGGCCGAGCTCAGCCAGCCGGGCGGCGATTCTTCCCTCTGTCATGGCGTCCTCACTCCCGTCGTCCGCCGCCGTGGTGCCGGGCGATCGTAGTGCGGGCCGCCGCACGTCGATTGCATCGCCTGCGTCACCGCATCGCCTCGGTCGCTCCGGCATCACCGGGCAAAACCGGCCAATACGTGACCGATTTGGGTAGGCAGACTGCGTTCCGTTGCAGAGAACTCCAAGCAGGAAAGGATCCGCCAAATGAGAGCAGACGACCGCCGCCCCGCCCTCTACCGAGCATTCGACCACGCCGCCGAGGTCACTGCTCGCGTCGACCCCGGCCAGCTCGGCCTGCCGACGGCGTGCCCGGACTACGACGTCGCCACCCTGGTCGACCACCTCGTCGGTGCCGCGCACCGCACGGTGGCCCTCGGGCGGGGCGAGAGCCCGACCGCCGAGGAGTTCCCGCACGTCGACCTCTCCGAGGCCCCGCAACAGCTGCGTCGCGCCGGCGACGAGGCGCAGGAGGTCTGGGCCGACTCCGCCCGTCTCGAGGCGACCGTCACGATGCCCTGGGGCGAGACCTACACCGGCTCGACGCTGGTCGACATGTACCTCTCGGAGCTGGCGACCCACGCCTGGGACCTGGCCGACGCCACGGGGCAGGAGCTCTCCGACGAGGCTCTGGCGAGCACCGCTCTGGAGGGCGCCCGCGCCATGTTGCGCCCCGAGTACCGCAACATGATGGGCAAGGGGAGCCCGTTCGGGTCGGAGCTCGCCGCGGAGGCCGGAGCGACCCCGTGGGAGCGGCTCGCCGCCTTTATGGGTCGCTCCTCGGTCCGCGCTGCACCGACCTCATAGCTCAGCTGCCGGGAGTCCTTTCCAGGGAGTAGTCGGTGGTCTCCGCCAGGTCTGCGGCGTCCTTCATCAGGTTGAGGACGATGGGCCCGAAGGCCTGGAGCTTCGGGTCCTCGCCGGCTCGCTGGTAGCCCTGCTCGAGGACCACCGCCAGCTTCCACTTGGCCAGGATGATGTAGTAGTCGAGATCGTCCACCTGGCGACCGGAGACTTCGGCGTAGTGGTCGACCACCTCCTGCCTCGACGGCATGCCGTACATGTCGGCATAGCTCGCGCCGGACACCGAGGGGTCGTTGGTGTCCGCGGGCCATCCCTGGACCACCCAGCCGAGGTCGAGCTTGGGATCGCCGACGGTGCCCATCTCCCAATCGACGATCGCGGCCAGCCTGGCCGGCGCGCCGTGCTCGAACATCACGTTGGCAAACTGGTAGTCGCCGTGCATCAAGCCCGGGACGTAGTCGATGGGCCGGTGGGCCCGCAGCCACGCCGCGGCGACGTCGAACCCGGGCAGCTCGCGCTGCTGGATCCGCTGGAGGAACGCCGTCCACCGGTCCACCTGCCGATCGTGGAAACCGTCGGGACGCCCGAGGTCCTCGAGCCCCCGTGCCCGCCAGTCCACGTTGCCGAGGAGGGCGATCCCCTCGACCAACTGGTACGAGAGGCCCTTCCGGGCCTCGAGGTCCTGGTCGAAGGGGGCCGGCCAACCGTCGGTGTTCATCGGCGACCATCCGTCCACGAAGCCCATCAGGTAAAAGGAACGGCCGAGGACGGACTTGTCCGCGCACATGGCGATGGCCGGGGTGTGGGGCACGTCGGTTCCCTCGAGCGCCTCGATGATCCGCCACTCTCGGAGGATGCCCTCGTCGCGGCTCTCCGGGGCCGAGGGTGGTGGGATCCGGATGGCACCGTGCAGCTCTCCCCTGCGGATCTCGTAGATCTCGTTTTGCGACCCGCCCGAGACGTAGGCCTGGGCGATCTGCTCACCCTTCCCCGGCAGTCCGGACTCGTCCATCCACTTTTCCAGCTGGTCGATGTCGATCACGGGTGACCCGCCCTCCCCTCCTGGTCCGGGCCAGCATCATACGGCCGTCCCGGACCACCCGGAGCTGGCCGGTGCCGGTCGATCGATCTCATCGCGGCACCGGACGAGGCCGGCACATGCCGAAACCCGCCGATAGGGTGACGTCCAGGAGGAGGATGCACATCGGCTCCGGCCGCGACCGGGCTACAACACTGGAGACCTTGCCCGTTCCATGAAGGAATCGCGCCTCACCCGCTCGCTCCGTCCACAGAGCATCGTGGTGGCAATCGTCGGGCTCGGCCTGACCGGCTTGCTCACCTGGGCCGCGGCCATGGCCAACGAAAACGACAGCAACCGGGTTCTCCAGCTGCAGGTGCGCCAGGTGGCCTCGACGCTGAGCGCGGCTCTCCCGTCCGTCGAGTCACAGATGGCGGACGCCTTGACCGTGGCGACGACCACCAACTCGCCCTCGGCCTTCCAGACCTTCGTGTCGGGAAAGATCCAACCCGCGGGTCTCTTCGCCTCGGTCTCCTTGTGGCAGCGCACGGCCGCCGGCGCGACGCTCGTCACCTACGAGGGAGCCGAGCCCCAGCTGGTGCGCGACGGCGACGCCAAGACCTTTTTCGCCCATCTCCCGACCAGCCCTCAGCTGCAAGTCACCGGCATCCTCGACGGATCGCCGCCCCGGCTCGGTTACGCCGACGCTGCCTCGAACCCTGACGGATACATCGTCTACGCCGAGAGCCTCCTGCCGGCCGGACGAAAGATCACGGTGCCCAAGTCCTCCCCGTTTGGCCAGCTCAACTACGCCGTCTACCTGGGCCCCCACGAGACCGAGGCCCAGCTCATCGGTGCGTCGGTGCCCACACCGATCCAAGGCATGCGCGCCACCGCGTCCGTCCCCTTTGGCAACACCACCATCACGGTCGTCGGGACTCCCAAGGGCTCGTTGACCGGGACGCTTTCCTCTTCGCTCCCATGGATCGTCCTCGCGGCGGGCACCGTGCTGTCGCTCGGAAGCGCCGCCACCGTCGAGTACGTCGCACGGCGTCGGCGGACCGCGGAGCAAATGAGCAGGGAGCTGACCCAGCTCTATGCCGAGCAACGGACCATCGCGGAGACCCTGCAACAGGCGCTCCTCCCCCAGACCCTTCCCGAGATCGAGGGAATGGATGTCGCCGCCCGCTACCTGCCCGGTTCGGGTATGGACATCGGGGGCGACTGGTACGATCTTGTGGTGCTTGATAAAGACAGATTTGTCTTTATCGTCGGCGACGTCTCGGGCCGCGGCGTGACCGCGGCAGCCGTCATGGGCTCCTTGCGCTTCTCCAGCCGAGGGTTCGCGCTCGAGGGCCATTCTCCAGCCGAGATCCTCACCCAGCTTCGCAAGACCCTGGACCTCAAGACGGATGGCCACTTCGCGACGGTGCTCTGCGGCCTGGTCGACGTGCGACGGCACGAGGTGACGCTGGCCAACGCCGGGCACCTCCCTCCCCTCCTCGTCTCCAGGGATGGTCCCGAGGTCCTCGTCGCCTCCCCGGCCGCACCCATCGGCGTGGCCACCGACGACGGAGCGCACCCCCTGGTGGTCTCCGTGGAGGCCCGGTCCACGCTCGTCGCCTTCACCGACGGGCTCGTGGAGCGCCGGGGTGAGGACCTCGACGAAGGCCTGCGGCGGCTGGAGCGAGCGGCCGCCCAACCATCCAACACACTCGACGAGCAGCTCGGCTCGATCGTTACCGACATGACCCTTGACGCACCCCAGGACGACGTGGCACTGATCGGCTTCCGATGGCAGGCATAGGACCGAAGGGGCCCTCCCCGATCGAGGTCGACGTGTCCGAGGTGGGCGCGACGCCCCTCCTCCACCTTCGAGGAGAGCTGGACCTCTCCAACGTCGGAGAGGTCCAGGCAACGATCGACCAACTGATAGCCGGTGGACCGCAGGGGATCGTCGTGGACGTCCAGAAGCTGACGTTCATGGACAGTTCGGGCATCGCACTGCTCATCTCGGTCGCGGAGCGCGTCCCGAGCATCGAATTGCGGGGTCCCTCCCCGGCGATTCGTCGCCTACTGGAGATCACCGGTCTCGCCGGGACGTTGCCGATGACCGAATGAGCACCGCACGAACGTTTCCCGCCGACCCCGCCTCGGTACCGGCCGCCCGCCGGTTCGTGCTCGGCGCCGTGGGTCGACTGCCCCGAGAGATTGGTGAGTCGTTGGCGCTGATGGTCTCGGAGCTCGCCACCAACGCGATCCTGCACGGGCAGACCGACTTCGAGATCGACGTCGAGCTCGCGGAGGAGTCGCTCCTGGTCGCCGTGACCGACGGGGGCCGGGGCTCGCCGGAGGTGCAGCGGCCCGCGGTAACGGAGATGCACGGGCGCGGGCTCATGATCGTCCAATCGCTGGCCGACGACTGGGGCGTCACCGCGGCGAGCGGCGGGGCAGGAAAGACCGTCTGGTTCCGGCTGCGGCTCCAGCCGACGGCGCCTACCGCCTCGGGCAGGGCTCGGCCGCGAGCGTGACCGCGTCGTTCGACCACGCGGCCGAGGAGTACGACGAGATCGCGATCGACTACCAGAAGTTGCAGCTGCTGCCGATTCGCCAACATGTCGAGGCCTACTCGACGCTCCGGCTCCTGCCGGATCTCTCGGGGCTCTCGGTGGTCGATCTGGCGTGCGGGGACGGGATCTACACCCGAGCCCTGGCCCGCCGGCGACCGGCCCGGATCCTGGGTGTCGACATCTCGGGCGAGCAGATAGGCCTCGCACGAGAGGCCGAGAAGGCAGAGCCCCTGGGGATCGAGTACCTCCAAGCCGACGTGGCGGGCTTCGACCCCGTCGAACGATTCGACGTGGCCTGCTGCGCCTTCCTCTTCAACTACGCCCGCACCCGGGTCGAGCTCGAGACCCTCGTCGACACGGTGGCGAGCCTCGTCGTGCCCGGCGGAATCGTCGTCGGCTGCAACGACTACCCGGACAACCCGACCGCTCACTACCCGCGGTATCGCCGCTACGGGTTCGTGAAGCTCGGCGCCACCCGGCCCGCGGAGGGCGACACCATCACGTACCGATTCTTCAACCTCGACGGATCGGTCTTCGATCTCCACAACTACTACCTGCCCACCGAGGCCTACCGGAGCGCCTTTGCCGCAGCCGGTCTCGCGGACTTCCGTTGGATCATGCCGGAGGTCTCCGAGGACGGCGTTCGTGACTACCCCGCGGGATTCTGGGACGACTACCTCGAGTCGCCCCCGATCGTGAGCTTCGCCGCCCGCCGCGCGACGACGTGACGGATGGCCGCGAGCGAAGCCGGACCACGACCAGGACCGGCGATGAGACTGCGGAGCGCGCAACGTCGTCTCTCTGTGCCGATCAGCAAATGCGAGATCCGGAGGAGGACGTGATGAGCAAGGTCGTTGCCGGTATCACCGTCTCGGTGGACGGCTACATCGCCGGCCCGGACGACGGGCCCGGGTGCGGACTGGGCGTGGGCGGAGAGCGGCTGCACTACTGGGTGTTTGGCGGGCCCTGGACGTACGACTCGCCGGGCCGGGGGCAACCGATCGGTGTGGACAAGGCCTGGATGGACGAGGTGATGGCCGCCAACGGGGCGGTGATCGCGGGACGCGGCACCTACGAGGCGGCCGGTCACTGGGGCGACACCAACCCCTTTGGCGTGCCCTTGCTCGTGGTCACGCACCGTCCCGAAGAACAGCCGGCCAGCGGGGAGTTCACCTTTGTGGGTGGCCTCACCGAGGCCGTCGATCGGGCCAAGATCGCCGCGGGGGGCAAGCAGGTGCACGTGATGGGCGGGGCCGACGTCATCCGCCAGGCCCTGGGTGCTGGATACCTCGACGAGCTCTCCCTCATCATCGCCCCGGTGGTCCTCGGGTCCGGGAAGAGGCTCTTCGAGGGCTTTACCGCCGACGTCGAGCTCGAGCACCTCGGGGTACGCCAATCACCGTTCGCCACCTTTGTCGACTACCGGGTCAAGGGTTGACGACGTAGCTCCGGCGCGCCGGCGACGGGGGTAAGAAAGCGGCATGGAACTCACCGAAGAAGTACGCGAGGCGCTCACCTCGGGGCATCTTGCCCATCTGGTCACCCTCGAGCCGGACGGAGGTCCGCAGGTGACCCTGGTGTGGGTGGGCCTGGAAGGTCACGAGATCGTTGCCGGCCATCTCGGCGTGTGGCGCAAGGTCGCCAACATGAGACGGGACCCACGGGTGGTGCTCTCGATGGAGACCGGAGGGGTCTCTCCCAACGGCCTCGCCGAATACCTGGTCGTCCACGGGACCGCACGCATCACGGAGGGAGGGGCGCCACAGCTGCTCCAGCGACTGGCGCGCGTCTATCTCGGCCCCGACGTCAAGTTCCCTCCCATGGACGATCCGCCCGCCGGTTACGTCACCAGGATCACCCCGGACCGGGTCGGCGGGATCGGTCCCTGGTCGGGCTGAGGCCAGGAGGCCTGATCGGCGGCTCCCGGGGGGATAGCTTCGGCGGAGTGTCCGATGCCACCAGGGAAGGCGATCCCTTGCTGCAGATCGACGACGACGGCCGAGTTCGGATCATCACCCTCGACCGCCCCGAGGCGCTCAACGCGTTCAACGAAGCGCTCTACGACGCGACCACCGAGTCCCTCCGGGATGCCGCGGCCGCGCCGGACGTCGCGGTGGTCGTGCTCACCGGCTCGGGTCGGGCCTTCTCGGCCGGCACCGATGTGCTCGAGATGGCGGCGCGGACCGCGGACCCCGGGAGCTTTCAGGCCGGGATCCACGGGTTCCCCGGCCTGATCGACGAGCTGGCCACTTTTCCCAAGCCTCTGGTGTGCGCGGTCAACGGGCTGGCGCTGGGCATCGGCGCCACACTGCTCGGCTACGCCGAGCTCGTCTTGATGTCGACGGAGGCACGGGTCCGCTGCCCCTTCACGGATCTCGGCGTGGCCCCGGAGGCGGCGAGCTCCTACTTGCTCCCCCTGCTGCTGGGGCGCCAGCATGCCAGCTGGCTTCTGCTGAGCTCGGAGTGGTTCTCCGCAGAGGAGTGCCAACGCATCGGCCTCGCCTGGCGAGTGACCCCGCCCGAGGCACTGATGGCCGAGACCCTGGAGGTGGCCCGGCACCTCGCCGCAAAGCCGATCGCTTCCCTTGTAGAGACCAAGCGCACGATCGTCGCCGCACATCGCGACCTGATCCGCGCAGCACGCTCACGGGAGGACCGAGCCTTCTCCCGGCTGCTCGGCCAACCGGCCAACCTCGAGGCGTTCGCCGCGCTCGGCGAGCGACGATCCCCGGACTTCGCGACCGTCGACGCGAACCATCCCGTCGACGTCGAAGGCCACCGCGCCGACTGACGGAGAGGACGACGGAGAGGAAAGGGGTCAACCGTTGAGCCACGGCGACCATGTTTCACGGCCCGCCCGGCCACGAATGCTCCAGGGTCGTTGAGCCCGACCACATCGGCCATCGGCCGGTTCCACCTCCGCTGCGTCGCCGTCCTCGCAGCCCTCGTCGCGGTCTGCGGGGCGGTGCTCCCGGGTCCCGCATCGACCGCCGGTGCGACCTCGCCGACCGGCCTGGTGCACGACCCCGCCTCCATGGTCAACCTCTTTGCCGGTACCGGCTCGGCTGCCACGAGGCCCGGCAGCATCGGAGAGTTCCCCGGCGCGGCGACCCCCTTCGGGATGATCCAGTGGAGCCCCGACACCACGCCGGACCGGACGGTCGGGAGTGGCTACGCCTACGGCGACCACCGCATCGCCGGCTTCAGCCTCACCCACCTGAGCGGCACGGGCTGCCCGAGCTACGGCGACGTGCCCATCCTCCCCACGAGTGGGCCCCTGGGGAGCGATCCCGCCGGCGAGAGCGCCACCTTCTCCCACGGGCTGGAGTCCGCGTCACCGGGGCGTTACCGGGTGTCGCTCGGGCACCCGGCGGTCACGGCAGCGCTCACCGTCACCTCCCGGACCGGATTGGCCCGCTTCACCTTCCCGCCCGGCCGGGCGGCCAACGTCCTCTTCAAGTTGGGCAACAGCGAGGGGGGTGTCCAGGCGGCGTCCGTCCAGCTGCAGCCCGACGGCACCGTCGTCGGCCAGGTCACGACCGGCGCCTTCTGCCAGACCGGCACGTCGTACACCCTGCACTTCGTCGCCCGGTTCGACCGTCCCTTCGCCGCCGCCGGCACCTACGACCACACGGGGGTCCGCCCGGGGTCGACCCAGTGCGCGGGGCAGACCTGCGGGGCGTACGTGACACTCGACCGCGGGTCCGGACGCAACGTCCTCATGAAGGTCGGCATCTCGTTCGTGAGCGAGGCCGATGCGGCCGAGAACTTGGCCAAAGAGGACCCCGGCTGGTCGATGACCCGGGTCGAGGACGCCGCCACGGGCCGATGGAACGCACTGCTCCGCCGGATCCTCGTGGGGGGCGGCACCGGGGCAGACGAACGGACCTTCTACACCGCCCTCTACCACTCCCTGCTCCACCCCAACCTGGTGAGCGACGTCGACGGGTCCTATCCGGGCACCGACGGCCAGACTCACGCCGCACCTCCGGGCGGCGCCTACGCCAACTTCTCCGAGTGGGACATCTACCGCTCGGAGATGCCGCTCATCTCGCTCCTCGCCCCGGGGACGGCGGGCGCCATGGTGCAGTCACTGGTAGACGACGCCGCGCAGGATGGGTGGCTCCCCAAGTGGGCGATCGTCGCAGGGGACGGCTCGCAGATGAACGGTGACTCGGCGGATCCGACCATCGCCTCGGCCTACGCCTTCGGCGTCCGCGGATTTGACGAGTCGGCCGCCCTCGCGGCCATGGTCAAGGGGGCGACCGAGACCGAGCCGCCACAGGGACTCGAGATCGAGCGGCAGTACCTCGCCGACTACCTGGCCAACCACTACGTCCCGGCCGAGGACCGGGACCTCGACTCGATCGACTACTCGGCCGGCGCCTCGATGACCCTCGAGTACGCGCTCGACGACTTCGCCGTCGCTCAGATGGCGGGGGCCCTCGGGCAGCCCGCCCTGGCCGCGTCGATGATGACGAGATCCCACAACTGGGAGTACCTGTTCAACCCGGCCACGGGCTATGTCCAAGGCCGTCGAGCCGACGGGACCTTCCCGCCCGGGCCCGCGTTGAACCGGGGGCTCGAGGAGCCGGGAGGCGAACAGGGCTTCGAGGAGGGAAACGCCGTCCAGTACACCTGGGCGGTTCCCCAGGACCTCTTTGCCCTTGCGGCGCTGATGGGCGGCAACGGTCAGGCCGTCGCCAAGCTCGACGCCTTCTTCGCCCACCTCAACGCCGGGCGCTACCAACCCTTTGACTGGTCGGGCAACGAGCCCGACCTCTGGAGCCCCTGGGAGTACGACTACTTCGGTGCCCCCTGGCGTGCCCAGGACGTCGTGCGGCGGATCATGGTCACCGAGTACCACGATGCGCCCGTCAACGAGCCGGGCAACGACGACCTCGGCGCCCTCTCGTCGTGGTACGTCTGGGCCGCGCTCGGCCTCTACCCGGTCACCCCGGGCACGGCAGACCTTGCTCTCGCGGCCCCGTTGTTCCCCAAGGCCGTGATGATGCTCCCGAGCGGCCACCGCCTCGTCCTGGTGGCGCACGGCGCGTCCGATGGCACTCCCTACATCCAAGGCGTCTCGGTGAGGGCGACGTCGCCGGGCTCGCCCTCGACCGGGTGCTCCACCGACATGCCCGGGCCTGCGACCTCGGGCCGATGGTCGGCCCCGTGGCTGCCGGCCGGGATCCTCCAGACCGGCGCCACCGTGCAGTACCGCCTCGGCTCCTCGCCCGACCGCTCGTGGGGAACATCGGCGGCGGCGCGACCTCCCTCTTACGCGCAGGGTCGGATCCCATCCGTGGGCTTCACCCGCCCGAGCGGGGGCCTCGCGGTCCCTATCGGAGCGACCACCGCAGTGACGCTCGGTGTTCAGGCGGTGACACCGGGTGGACCGCCGGTCGCCTGGCAGGCCTCGGCAAGCCCGGGACTGACGCTCTCGGCAAACGTCGGCACCCTGCCACCCTCACCGGCCGGGCGAGCACCCCCGGGCAATTGCCCGACGGCGAGGCCGACCTCCTTGGTCCTGGGGGTCGAACCGGCCGCCCCCGGCACCTACACGGTCACGATCACCCTCCAAGACGGAGCGACCGCCTTGCCCCCGGTGGTGCTCGCCGTGCGCGCCACCTGAGGCCGATCACGGTGCGGGGACCGGACGGCTGGCGTTGGAGCGATCCGTGGCGACGGTCAGCCGACGGACTGCTCGAGCCAGGCGTTGAGCGGACGGGCGGCCTCGAGGCAGGCGACCACCCGGTCCTTGGCCCTCCTCGTGCCGAGCCACGCCGCGACCGGCCAGGACTTGGACATGACGAGGCCCTTGTGCCTGAGCAGCTCGATGCGGGGGTGGTCTTTGGGGTATCCCTTGGGCGCCACCTTGAGGACGTCATGGGCGCCGACCTCGTAACCACCGTTGCGCAGGGCTGCGACGATCGACTCCAGCGTCGAACCGGAGACCTCGTCGTCGACGGCCGCACGAAAGCGTCGGAGCTGTCCCTGTTCGGGCATGTAGAGGCCGCTGCCGACGAAGAGCCCATCGGCAGAGAGCGAGATATAGCCTCCCGGGAGGTGGGCGGCGCAGTTGGTCTTGTACGGGGACTTGTCCTTGCTGAACCGCACGTCGCGGTAGGGACGGAAGACCCGCCCGGGACCGAAGTCGTCCGCGAGCTCGGCCAGGAGCTCCTCCATCGGAGCCTTGACGCACCGCTCGTAGACCGACTTGTGCTGCTGCCAGTACGCCTTGGTGTTGTCGGTCTCGAGCCGCTCGTAGAACTCGACCGCCTCGACCGGCCACCCCTCAAATGCCATCAGCCGCACCTCCCGCCGTCGGGTCGCGCTGCACCGTCCATCGATAGCACGACGCCTGGAGAGCGCGACGGACCGATGGACGGGGGGCCGATGGAGAGGGCCGATAGACGACGGACCGAGAGCGCCGCTGAATCGGCACGGTTGTGGCGATGAGTCTCCGACCGCACCACCGTCCAACCTCAACGACACCACACCGGCGGTCGTCCGCCCGGAGAGCAAGGAGATGACGATGAGCAGGGTCAGCACCTACCTCAACTTCATGGGAAGGACGGAGGAGGCGTTTCTCTTCTACCGGTCCGTCTTCGGGACCGAGCTCAGCGGGCCCATGGCGCGGATGGGCGACATGCCCAGCGGGCCCGGCGGACCGGAGCTCTCCGAGGCCGAGGGCAAGCTGGTGGCCCACGTCGAGCTTCCGATCCTGGCCGGTCACGTGCTCATGGGCACCGACATGCTGGAGTCGATGGGCCACGAGCTGAGGATCGGCAACAACGTGACGATCAACCTGGAGCCCGATACCCGGGCCGAGACCGATCGACTCTACGCGGAGCTGAGCGCCGGAGGCAGTGAGTCCACGGGACTGCAGGAGATGCCCTGGGCCTACTGGGGTTGCACCCTCGATCGCTTCGGTATTCGGTGGATGTTCAATTGCTACCAGGCACAGGCCTGAGCTTTGACGGGGGACGGCGTCAGGGTGTGAGCACCAGCGTCTTGGCCACCGTTTCTCGAGCCTCCAGAGCCTGATGGGCCTTGGCCGCCTCGGCGAGCAAGAAGGTCTGACCCACGAACGGCCGGAGACGGCCGCGGCGGAGCTCGTCCAGCGCGGCGTGCAGCAGCCGGGATCGGCCTCCCGGTCCGTGCTGTAGGTCGGCGATCGTCGTGACGGCGATCCCACGACGATCGGCCTCGCCGGGGTCGAGGACAGCAAACGAGCCGCCGGCGCTTCCGTGGGCGGAGAACCGCCCACCCTCGGCGAGCAGATGGAACGCCTCCGCCCCGAGGCTGCCCCCGACGCCGTCGAGGATCGCCGAAGGGTGGCTGCCGGCGGTGGCCGCGAGCACCTCATCGCTCCATCCGGGCTGTCCGTAGTCGACCGTGGCCTGCGCACCGGCCCGGGTGACCGCCTCTCGCTTGGCCCTTCCCCGGGCGGCGCCGACGACCTGTGCGCCGCGTGCCGCCAGCAGCTGGACCAGCAGGATGCCCATCCCGCCGGCCGCGCCGAGGACGAGGACCCACTCGCCGGGAAGGTGACCTGTCGTCTCGAGGACGCGGAAGGCCGTCGTGCCGTCGTGGAGGACGGCCGTGGCCGGGAGCAGCCCCACGCCGTCGGGCACGGCAGCGACGGCGTCGAGATCGGCCGTTGCCTGCTCGGCATAGCCGCCGGTTCCGCCCGGGCCACCCGTGTGGGCGACCACCTCTCGGCCGATCCACCTCGGGTCGACCCCCTCGCCCACGGCGACCACCTCGCCGCCCACGCCGTTTCCAGGCACGTACGGCGGCCGGATGGGGAAATAGTCCCGACCCCGACCGGCACGGATCATGGTGTCGACGAACAGCACATCGCTCGCGAAGGTCTGCACCAACACCTGTCCCCGCCCGGGCGCGGGATCGGGCAGCTCACGGAGCACCAGGACCTCGGGGCCGCCGAACCTCGATACCTCCACGGCGCGCACCGCTCAGGCCACCTCGCTCGTGCCGCCCGCCGCGGCCACGTCACGCGCCACGAAGCCCGGATGATCGGGGTCGACGTTGAAGGAGACGATCCGGCGTATCTGGATCCGGATGATCTCCGGCGCCAGATGGCCGTCGGGGTCGTGGGCGGCGACGGTGGTGCGTGCGACGCCTCGGAGCTCGAGAAAGTGCGCACCCGCCATCGTCGGCTCGGTGACCTCGTCGACGACGAACGCCACTCTCGGATTGGTCCGGACGTTGCGGTACTTGGCGCTCTGTCCCATGTTGAACCCGGCGATGTCGATGGCCCCGAGCTCTGGCCGATAGGTAAAGCCGACGGGTTTCACCTGCGGTGCTCCGTCGCGTCCGACGGTGGCCAGGTGACCACGCGCCTGCCGGGTCAAGAACCGCTCTTCCGCTGGGGTAAGGATCATGGCCTCCAAGCTAGAACCTCAGGTAACGTTGAGGTCAATACCCATGTCCCGATCTCATCCCTCGAGCGAGCTCACCGTTGGCCAGGTCGCGGAACGCAGCGGCGTCAGCATCTCCGCCCTGCACTTCTACGAGGCGGAGGGCCTGATCCACAGCAGGCGTACGGCGGGGAACCAACGCCGCTACCCACGAGAGGCTCTCCGCCGGGTGGCCTTCATTCGTGCGTCGCAAAGTGTGGGCATCTCCCTCCGACGAATCAGGGACGCGCTCGACCGGCTGCCCGACGGGCGAACTCCCAGCCGCCGCGACTGGGAGCGGCTGTCGGCGGCATGGCGAGACGACCTCGACGACCGGATCCTGCGCCTGCAGCATCTGCGGGACCGGCTGACCGGGTGCATCGGCTGCGGTTGCCTGTCCCTCGGCCTGTGCAAGCTCATCAACCCCGGGGACGTGCTGGGCGAGGAGGGACCCGGGCCGCGCAACCTGTGACGTGACGCGGGCCCAGATGGCGCCCGGGCCTCCAGCGACTCGTCATCCACCACCCGGTACGGTGACCGCGGTGATGGATCTTGGTTCGCCCCACGTCCGGCGTGCAGGGCGCGAGGACCTCGCCGCCCTGGGACGCCTGCTGCACGACTTCAACCGGGAGTTTGACGAGCCCGCGCCCGCACCCCCGGTCCTGGCGACCGGCTGGGTCAGCTCCTCGAGCACGGCGACACCGAGGTCCTGGTCGCCGGCGACGGGCCGGACGGTCCCGCCGGCCTGGCAGTCCTCCGCTTCCGGTTGGCTCTGTGGAGCAGCGGTCTCGAGTGCTACCTGGCCGAGCTCTACGTGGTGCCCGGCCGGCGGGGCCACGGGCTGGGACGGGCGCTCATGGAGGAAGCCCTCGACGAGGCCCGGCGACGGGGCGCCGACACGATGGACATCGGCGTCGACGAGCCCGACTTCGCGGCCCGCCGGCTCTACGAGAGCCTCGGCTTCACCAACCGGTCCGGGGGCGACGACGGTCCGCTCATGTACGTCTACGAGCGAGACCTCTGAGCGGAGGCCGGCGCGGACGGGCGCCGCTCGGCCACACCCACCCGTACGATGCGGCCATGTCCACCGCCGAGGATCCCGTGCGTCGCGAGGACCAGGGCCCCGTACGGATACTCACCTTGAATCGCCCCGAGCGCCGCAACGCCTTTACCGCCGATTCGTACCGAGCCCTGGCACGACTCCTGGCCGAGGCGGACGGGGACCCGGGGGTCGGAGTCGTCCTGCTGTGCGGCGCGGGGCCGGCCTTCTCGAGCGGCGTGGATCTCGCCGCCCTGAGCGCAGGGCCCGATGCGGGAGCCGCCCTGGCCGAGTCCTTTGACCAGCTCATCGAGGCACTGTCGTCGTTGGCCAGGCCGCTCCTCGCCGCGGTCCAGGGTCCCGCGGTCGGCTTCGGGGCCACGATCCTCCTGCACTGCGACCTCGTCGTCGTGGCCGACGACGCTCGGCTGCGCTTCCCGTTCACCTCCCTCGGCACCTCCCCCGAGGCGGCGAGCAGCGTCTTGCTACCGGCGGTCGTCGGGGTCCAGCGCGCCGCCGAGCTGCTCTACACCTCCCGCTGGATCGACTCGACGGAAGCCGTGGCGATCGGGCTGGCCCTGCGCCGCTGTGCTTCCCAACGCCTGCTGACAGAGACGCTCGAGCTGGCTGGTGCCGTGGCGGGTCAACCGCAGGCGGCGGTGGCCGCTGCCAAGCGACTCCTGCGCGCCGGGCGCACCGAGATCGTTCGTGGCGCCCTCCAGCGGGAGCGCATCGAAGCCCATCGGCTGGCCGAGGAACTCGGTCGCCTCGGGACACCGAGCCAACCCGGGGCTGGCGATCCGGGACGCCCATTGCAATGATCTGCGTCTCGCTGACGCGTCACGACGCAACCGAAGGGAGCACGCCATGATCGACCTACCCCAACTGTTCCGCCTCGATGGCCAGGCGGCGGTCGTCACCGGCGGTGCGAGCGGCATCGGCGAGGCAACCGCCCAGGTGCTGGCCGCGGCCGGAGCGGCGGTTGTCGTCGGCGACATCGACGAGGAGGGGGCCACCCGCGTGGCCTCCAGCATCTCCGCGGAGGGGGGCTCGGCGGTGGCGCGTCGCGCCGACACCTCTCAGCGGGCGGACGTCGACGCCCTGGTGGAGCTCGCCGTCTCCGGGCACGGTCGGCTCGACATCCTGTGCAATGTGGCGGGCATCGGCTACTCCAAGCCGGTGATGGAGACCTCCGAGAGTGACTTCGACCGGCTCATCGGGATCAACCTCAAAGGGGTCATGTTCGGATGCCAGGCCGCCCTCGGCGTCATGATCCCGCAGGGCTCCGGCAGCATCGTCAACGTTGCGTCGACCGTGATCGACACGCCCTTCCCGACACAGGCGCTCTACGGCATGAGCAAGGTGGGTGTCGCCTTCCTGACGAGGGTCCTCGCCGCAGAGGTGGGCGCCCACGGGATCCGCGTCAACGCCCTCGCGCCCGGAGCGACCCCCACCAACTTTGCCTCCTTCCGGTACCCGGAAGGCAAGGTCGACCCCGACCAGGAGGCGGCGTTCCAAGAGACCATGAAGGCGACGACGCCGCTCGGCTTCCTCGGTGAGGCCCTCGATCAGGCCCTCATGACCCTCTTCCTCGTCTCCCCGGCGGGTCGTTGGGCGACCGGCAACGTCTGGCGCGTCAACGGCGGGCAGTCCCGGCCCTGATCCGCGCTCAGATCGGCCGGTCGGTGGTGATCCGATCGACGACGTGGCGGTCGGCGTCTTCGACCCCGCCTGGAACATGCTCCGACGCCGGCGGCGGACGTGAGCCTCAGTGCTCGCGGAGTTGCGCCGCCAGCCGCTTCGCGTGGTCGTGGAGCTTCTTGCTCTCCTTGCCGGGCGCCACGTCCTCGAGGATCGCGGCCAGCCCGGCAACCACCTCGGCCAGCTCACCCAGCTCCTTGCTGGGCTCGAGGGTCTGGATCTTGGAGAACGGGAGGGCGACGTTGATCCGGTTGGTCGGGGCCACCACGTCGGGGGCGCTCCGGGTCCTCTGAGGCTGTTCGCCCGGGTGGTCAACGGTCATGGTCTCTCCCCTTCTCGAGCGGTCGTACCGCCATTGTCCCGGGTTTGCCGGAGCGCCGAGTCGAGGCTGCCGAGGGCTCGCGCCAGCGACACCCGTGATCGCTCGTCATCGACGAGACCATCCGGGCCGATCATCGCCGCCGTGACCGGCACATGAGCGCAGGCGGCATCGACCAGGCGGGCGTGCGCATAGCTCAGCACGGAGCGGAGCTCGCCATGCGCGCCGGTGGCGCCCCGGGGCGACGCGTTGATCCAGCTCACCGGCTTGAGATAGATCGAGCCGGCCTGCTCGTCGCCGATGGTCCAGTCGAGCAGGTTCTTGAGGGTGCCCGGCAGCGCCCCCGTGTACTCCGGGGTCGAAAAGACGATCGCGTCGGCCTCGCGGATGGCTCCACGAAGCCCCTCCACCTCCGGGTGCAGCGGGTGGCGGTCCTCGTCCGGGTTGAACGGGGGCACGCTGGCGAGCCGTTCATAGAGGCGACCGCGGACTCCCTCGGGCGCCAGCGCCGCTGCGGTCCGGAGCACTGCGGTGTTGGTAGACCCCGACCGCAGGCTCCCCGACACGAGCAGGATCGTGCGAGCCACGTCACGCCCAGGGCGGGGTTGCGGGTCCGTCACCCGTGAGGATCAGGCGGCGCAGGCTCCCGTGGACATAGAAGCCCCAGGCATTGGAGCACGCTTCGAAACACTCGAATTCGGGAACCAAGCCCACGTGGGCGAACCGGACTTGGGTCCGCCCGTCCTCCTCGGAGATCTCGAAGATGACGTCCGTCCCGGTCCACTCGCTGGGATCGTCCGTGCCTGCGAGATGGGAGTCGACAACCCGCCACACCACCTTCTTGCCCGGGACGAGCTCCGTGATGCGCTGCTTCGAGTAGTGGAGGTCTCCGTAGCGATACGTAAACTCGTCGCCGACCTCGTCGGTGTCGCCTTGGATGTCGCCGGTCCACCATTGGCGGACGCTGGTGATCGCCGCGAAGACCTCGTCCGGGGACTGGTCGACGGAAAACGTGCTGTGGAAGTTCTGACCGTTCATGATTCCGCTTTCGTGATCGAGTTGGGCTGCGGTGCGAGGAAGCTGGACATCGAATGTGCGCTGCCGGTTCAGGAGGCGGCGGCAGCAGGGGCTACGAGCGACGCGAACTGACGCTCGAGGGACTTGATCTCGCCGGCGCGCCAGCTCTCGGCGAGGGGCTCCAACATCGGGTGGGGAAAGATCTCCTCTTCCCCACCCTCCACTCCGTCGAGGATTGCTCGTGCGGCGAACTCCGGGGACACCTTTGGCACCTCCAAGCCTCGAGACATGTCGGTGTCCGTCGGGCCGACCAGGGCGGCGTGGACGCTCACACCCCGTCCCGCGAGCAACGCCCGTAGTGACTGGGTGAGGGAGAACGCCGCGGCCTTGGAGACCGAGTAGGCCGGGATGATCGGGAGGGCGGCAAAGGCCGCGATGGAGAGCACGTTGACGACGGCTCCCCGACGCCGAGCCAGCAGTGGCAGCAGCGCCTGGGTCACGTCGTACGGGCCAAAGAGGTTGACCGCAAGGTGCTCCTCGAGCAGGGCGCGGTCGCTCAGGTCGTCGTGGAGCCCGACGCCGGCGTTGTTGATGAGGATGTCGAGGGAGTCAACCTTCTCCACCGCTCCTGCGATCTGCGCCGGGTCGGTGACGTCGAGCACCACGGGCGTGACGCGCTCGTCGCTGTGGTCCATGGGCTGCCGCGTCCCGGCATAGACGCGTCGCGCACCTCTCTCGAGCGCCTGGGCGACGAGCGCTTGCCCGATGCCCCGGTTGGCCCCGGTCACGAGGACGGCCTTATCGGTGATGGTCCTGATCATGGTTTCCTCTCCGTCGTGTTGGTCGTCTGTCCTGGTCGTTTCCCGTCACTCGTGCTCGAGCTCGAGCACGAGTGGGTTGGGCAGGCCTCTGCCGGTGCGAATCAGGCCTCGCAGGCTCGTGTGCAGGTAGAAGTCCCACGAGTTGGAGCAGACCTCGAAGCATTCGTAATCGGGGACGAGACCGATATGGGCAAAGCGGATCTCCGTGCGCTCTCCCAGCCGGGAGATGTCGAAGCGGATCTCGGTCCCGGTCCACTCGGTACGGTCTTCGGTGAAGGCAAACTCGTTCTCCACCACGAGCCACGACACCCGCTTCGCGGGGGTGCTCTCCGTGACCCGGATCTTGCACCGATGGACGTCCTTGTGGCGGTAGGTGAACTCGCCGCCGAGCCGGTCGGTCCTGCCGGTGATGTTCTCGGACCACCAGCCACGAACGTCGTTGATGTCAGCAAAGACCTGTTCCGGCGTTTGCTCTACCGAGACGACCGTGGTGAAGCTTTCCTCTTGGGTCGAGGTGGCGGACATGGCGAGGCTCCTTCCGGGCGGTCTTCGATGGGCCGACGCCATCTTCCGCCCACGAGCTGCCGATGCCATCCGTGGGGCACTACGACATTTGCGGCCCCGACTACGTAGGGATCGGGGCGAGGTCGTGGACGGCTACGTAACGGGGCCTCGGAGCGCCGGCGGGATGCCGACGCGCTCGGCAAGAGAGGGCAGCTCGGCACGACTCTTGCCGGTCTTCATGAGGAGCCGCTCCACATGCTTCTCGACGGTGCGAATCGACACGTGCAGGGTCTCGGCGATGTCCCGGTTGGAGCGGCCTGCGGCGAGGTGCGCCAGGACTTGGACCTCCCTCGCGGTTACGCCGGAGGCGGCCAGGAGCCTGGGCACCGCCGGCGCCTCGGCCCTCGCCCGCCGTGGAACGGGCTCCGCCATGGCGCGCAGCGCCGAGCGACATTGGCCGGCGAAGTTCCCCAGCTCGAGCTCCTCGAAGTTGACGAGAGCCTCCCGCAGCCAGGCGCCCGGTGCGCCCCAGCCGTCACGGTGAGCACAGGGAGCTACGAGGAGACGGGCGAGGCTTCGGAGGAAGCCCCCCTCGAAACGTCCAAGAGCCCGATCGGCGGACGCGAACGTCGACCCTGCGTCTCCTCCCGCTCGACCGGCTGCGACGGCGTCGGCCGCCCACAGGGTGGCTCGGCTCATGGCGGTGTCGAAATCGAGCGCTCGACACTCGGCTCGGGCCTCCTCGCCGCCTTGTTCGACGACGGTCCGCAGGAGGGCCCATCGACCGGGGAACGGGTGGGCCCCGCCACCGGCGGCCCGCAGCACCTCCATGGCGCCGTCCAGCGCGTCGAGCGCCTCTCGGACCTCGCCCCGTCCGAGGTGGTAGAGCGCGAGCCCGTTGCCCGACGTCACCATGTCAACGGTCTCGCGATCACCTCCGGTCTCGCGTGCGGCGAACGTGGCGGCCTCCATCGCGGGGCGGTTGCCGGCGAAGCCGTGCGCGACCGCCTGGAGTCCGAGGCTCATCGGGAGTGAGGCCAGGCCGAGATGGCGCGAGATCTCCTCGCACCGGGCCGCGGTCGACAGCGTCAATGCTGCTTGACCTCGGCAGCTGTAGGTCGCGGCCAACTGAAGATCGAGCATGGCGGCGGTCGAGAGTGCGCCGGCGGTGAGCGCCTGGCGGCGGGCCTCCTCGAGACGTCCGGTCGCGAGCGTCTCGTACATGTCGATCGTGCCGAGCTCCAGCATCGCCTTGATCCGAAAGACCGGTAGCCCGTGGCTCGAGGCATACTCGTAGGCCCGCTCAAACGAGGCGGCGGCCGCCTCCGTGTTCCTTCCGCGCTCCACTCGTCCCATTACCCACAAGGCCCGGCATGCGACTTCGTGCAGACCTTCGTCTTGCGCGTCGGCGAGCGCGCTCCGTGCGAACCCGAGCGCAGCGCCCTTGTCGTTGCGGCCCAGTGCAACCTCGGCCTCTCCGACCGCCCGGCGGGCTTCCTCCGGACGCGTCCGACGGGGCACGGCGCGGAGCGTCTCGAGGTAGTTCTCGGCGTCGTCCCAGCGCCCGGCGTCGATCATGGCGTCGACCAGGGCGAAGCGGACCTCCATGCGCAAGCCGGGGTCGGCGCCCGAGGAGAGAATGCGGTGGCCAGCCTCGAGCGCTCGCAGCGGTTGACCGGCAAGCGTCCACGTCGACAGCAACAACCGGTCCGCCTCGACGGGACGCTCGTCCTGCGCCCGGAGCGCCAACGCCTCGGCGGAGGCGAGGGATCCCTCCCTCACGGCGCGACGGCCTGCCTCCAGCCACAGTTCCGCGGCACGCTCGCGATTGCCGGCCCCCAAGGCGAGACTGGCCGCGAGCTGGCAGGTCTCGCCCTCGAGGTCCGGGTCGAGCGCTTCTACCGTCGCCGACAGGCTCGCACAGATGGCTTGCCGTTCCTCGGGGAGCAGCGACGCCCGCACGGCGTCCACCGTCAGTGCGTGACGGAACCGGAAAGCGCCGGATTCGGCGTCGATGAGCTGAACCTGCGCCGCCTGGCGGAGTCGATCGATGGCGTCTTCCGGCGCGCAGCGCAGCGCGGCCGCCACCACGTGCCAGTCGAACTGCCGCCCGAGCACCGCCGCGTACCGCAGAATCTGCACGGTGGGTCCCGGCAATGAGTCGAGGCGGGCCTCGAGGGCGGCACCGATGGACGCGGGCACGACGCCTTCGGAGGTGTCGCCAAGCGCGGTGGCGAGCAACTCCTCGATGAAGAAGGGAACTCCGTCGCCTCGCCGCACCACGGTGCTGACGAGATCCGGCGTGAGGTCGACCCCCTGGGGGCACTCCTGCAACATCGCCTCGGACTGCGGGGGGTCGAGTGGTTGGAGGTCGATCGGTTGTACGACCCGCCGAGCAAGCAGCGCGGCCATCAGGTCGGCACCGGGCCCGGGCTCCTCGTCCCGCATGGTCGCCACGACCAACACCGGCAGCCCGGCGAGATTGTCCGCCAGGTACTCGACCACTGTCCTGGTCTCGGGGTCGGACCAGTGCACGTCCTCGATGACCAAGAGCGTGGGCGCCTCCGGTCCCGACCACTCCCCCAGCAGACGCAACAACCCCTCGGCCAGGACCATCGATCCGCCGTCCACGGCAGGGTCACGCGTCTCACTCCACTCGGGAACCAGCGCCGCCAACGCGGGCAGGAAGGGCGTGAGCTCCGACGGGGGGCGGAGCCCGGTCCGGGAGGCCGCGAGGAGCGCCTCTCGCAACGGTCGGAGCGGAACGTCTGCCGCGGTTGGGCTACACCTACCGACCAAGACGGTTCCCCCAGCCGCTCTGGCCCAGTTGGTGAGCTCTCTCGTCAGGCGACTCTTGCCGATCCCGGCGCTGCCGCGGATCACCAGCATGCCGCCGCCCACTCGCCAAGCCCGTTGCAGCTCCGAGAGCTCTAGCTCGCGTCCGACCATGACCGGGCAGAAGACGTGCTGGGCGCTCGAGCTCCGGGCCGCGTTCGCCACGAGGTACCACGCTACGCAATGGCCCGGGTCTCGCAGAGCAGGGGGCTCCCGCCGCCGGGCGAGAAGCGCCACGGTGGGCGGTTCCGGAGCGGTCAGGCGTCCCGGCGGACCAGGAGCACCCCCCCGATGATCAGCAGCGCAGCGGCATACCCGCAGAGCAGCGCGAAGCTGGTCCACGGGCCGAACGGATCGGATCCGTGGTAATTGACACTCAGCATCACCGTGCCGATGTCCGCCGGCAGGAACCGGTTGACGTCGCTCGAGAAGGACGATGGCAACACGTCGGCGATGATCGGAAGGACGAGGAGAACGGCCACATAGGTGCTGATGGCCGCAGCGGTGTGCCGGAGGATCCAAGCGAGCCCGAGCGCCATCAGCCCCAAGACGGTGAGATAGAGACCGCCGCTCACGACAGCCCGCACGACCGTCGGGTCCGAGAGGGACGCGGTCGGCGTCTTTCCCGACAAGATGCCCTGCCCCACGACGAAGGCCACGAACGAGACCGCCTCGCCCACCACGAAGATGACGGCACCGAACAGTGCGGCCTTGGCCACCAGCACGAGCGGGCGTCTCGGCACGGCGGAGAAGGTGGCCCGGATCGTCCCGGTGCTGTACTCCGCGCTGACCACCAGGACCCCCAAGACACCGACGGCGAGCTGGGCGAAGAGAAGCCCGGACAGGCTCGAGCGGGTGGGATCGAAGATGGCCTGGGCATGCGGGGACCGGGTGGCGAACCGGGCCGCCTGGGCGGAGGTCACGATGGCCCCGATGCCCACGCCGGTCAGGGCGGTGATGACCAGCGTCCAGACCGTCGACCGGACCGACAGGAACTTGGTCCACTCCGACGACAAGACGGCGCCCAACCCGTACCGGCCGGACGGCATCATTTCTGCGGCGTCGGGTTGGGTCAGCTGCTGGGTCACGGCCCCTCCTGACTGTCCCCGCCGGCGGAACCATCGCGGCGCGGAATCCCGGGGCTGCTGGGGCTCGGCTCGTGGTCCCTGACCCCGCCAAATTCGAGATGGGCCTCGGTGGACTCCATGAACGCCTCCTCCAGGGAGGCCGACTGCGGCGCCAGCTCCTGGAGCATGATCGAATGCCGCCACGCGGTCTCCCCGATGGCGTCCTGGCTCATGCCCCGCACCGAGATGGACCGGTCCTCCTCGGACACGACCGAGGCCCCGCCATCCTCGAGGACCCGGCGGAGCTCCTCGACCTGCGGGGACCGGACGCGGACGTAACCCCTGGCGTAACGGGACGTGAACTCGGCCACGGGCATCTGGGCAATGAGCCGGCCCTTGCCGATCACCACCAGCTCGTCCGCGGTCTTGGCCATCTCGCTCATCAGATGGCTCGACACGAACACCGACCGTCCCTCGGAGGCAAGGTGCCGAAGGAGCTGGCGCACCCATCGGATGCCGTCGGTGTCGAGTCCGTTGACCGGCTCGTCGAACAGGACCACGCCGGGATTGCCGAGCATCGCCGCCGCAATCCCGAGGCGTTGGCCCATGCCCAGCGAGAACTCGCCGACCCGCTTGCCGGCGACCGACGAGAGGCCGACCAGCTCGAGCACCTCGTCGACCCGTCGCCGGGGGATCCGGTTCGCCTTGGCGAGCATCCACAGGTGCGCGAACGCGCTCCGTCCCGGATGGGTGGCCTTGGCCTCGAGCAGGGCGCCCACCTCCCGCAGTGGCCAGGCGAGGTCGTGGTAGGGCCGGCCGTTCACGGTCACGGAGCCGCCGTCGGGTCGGTCGAGCCCCATGACGAGCCGCATGGTGGTCGACTTGCCCGAGCCGTTGGGCCCGAGGAAGCCGGTGACGCGACCCGGAGTGACTTCGAAGCTCAGGTCGTCGACCGCCACCTTCTCGCCGAAGCGCTTGGTCAGGTTCTTCGCGGCGATGCCGGTTGCCCGCCTTCCTTCGTCGACTCGCCAGGTCCGGGCCGGCATCGCCGGCACCGGTGGCCCATTGGGCGCCTGCTCCGCCGCCCGCGGCGCCGGGTGGTGGGTCGACCCGCCGGCTTGCCGGCGACGCCGAGAGCGCTGGACCAACAGGACGACGGCCACGACGACCACCGCCACGATGACTACGAGGATGATGATGCGCAGCCCGTGGTGGCCGCCGTGTCCCCCGAAGAGCCGGGCACCAACGGCCTCGGTGGAGCCGAGGGCCTCGAGGGCCATCGCTCCCATCAGCCCTCCCACCTGGCCAGTTGCGCCAGCATCCGGACGAGGTCCGCAAACGACTCGGCCCCGATCTCCGCGACGATGGCCTCCTCGATGCTTCGTGCCGCATCCTCGATGACGCCGACGGCCTTGCGGCCCCTGGCCGTCAGGAGCAGGTCGCTCCGCCGACGATCGTCGTCATTGGGTCTCCGATCCACGAAGCCCCCCGCGACGAGGATGTCGACGAGCTTGGACACCGCCTGTTTGCTCACCCCCATCTCGTCCATCAGCCGGCTGGCCTCGGTGCCACCACGAGCCAGCACCATGAGCGCCCAGTAGCCGGGTTGGGGGAGGTCCCCGAGCCCGGACTCCGCCAGGCGAGCCCGGCTGGCCGCGCGATAGCGCTGATTGACCCGTCGCAGCATCCACGGCAGCGGTATGGGTGCGCGACTCCGATCCCGGCCCCCTCGGACCGGAGTCGACGCTGGGGCGCGGCCAGTAGTCATCTTGATAGACAGTCTATGCAGTTGACTATCTGATGGCATGGCACCCGACGGGATCTCTTGCCGGAATGTCCGATTCCTCCAAGACCCGCGAGGCCTCGAGGGCGCACGATGGCCCAAGACAACAACCAAGACGGAGGGAGGACGCTCGAGATGAAGCCCCGCATCCATGTGGTCACGCTCGCAGTAGCGGATCTTGCCCGGTCGCTCGCCTTCTACCGCGATGGCCTCGGTTTGGAGACCGATGGGTTGATCGGCACCGAATATCCGGGCGACGAGACCACCCCGGATGGAACGACTGTGGTGTTCCAGCTCGGCGGCGGGCTCTTCCTGGCCTTGTTCCCGCGCACCGAGCTGGCGAAGGACGCCCGCCTCCCGATCACTCCGGGCAAGCCGGGCAAGCCGGGCAAGCCGGGCAAGCCGGGCAAGCCGGGCAAGCCGGGCAAGCCGGGCAAGCCGGGCAAGCCGGGCAAGCCGGGCAAGCCGGGAGAGTTCAGCATCGGCCACGCGGTCGCGAGCCGAGCCGAGGTGGATGAGCTCATCACGCAGGCCGAGACGGCCGGTGCCTCGGTAGCCGAGGGGCCTCGCGACCGGCCCTGGGGGATCTACTCGGGGTACTTCCAAGATCCCGACGGTCACCTCTGGGAGATCCTCTGGAACCCCGGCCTCGACTTCGACCTCGACGCACCCTGAACCGCCTGTTTGGGCTCCCTTAGGCAGCGCTGGTGGCGGCGGACGGCCATCCGGCGGTCGCCAGCTTCGTGAGCCGACGCCCAAGCTCGCCCAAACCCCGGGTGGTCACGTAGTCGCGGGCCCCTGCGCCGATCGCCCGTCGGGCGGTATCCCGATCGGGCAGGCCATCGGGGTCGACGACCACGATGTCGGAATTGGGGAAGAGGGCCTGCAGCGCCCGGAGGGCCTGTGGGCTGCACGGCGGCACGAGCACCAGCGCGGCGTCGGCCGGAGCCTGGCGGATGTCCTCGAGCTCATAGCCCGGGCCCATCGCCTCGGCCATCGTCTGACGTTGCTCGGCGCTCAGCGGGAATCCGACGGCCACCACCTCCGGACCCACCGATTCTCCCCGCCTCTGGTCGGTCTCGACTGCGCTGACGGTCGTCATTCCTGCGCCTCCCACTGGCTGATTTGTTGCACCTCCCATGGTGCAGAACCAAAGCCAACGCCCGATGAGATGCAGCTAAGAAGATGATCAACCTTGGGTAGCTCCAGGGATACTCGGGTCCGATCAGTGTGCGTGAGCCTCGTCCAGTGGCTTGCCCACAAGTCTCCCGGCGACGACGCTCGAGAAGCTTGGGCATTCGAACAGGTTTTGGTGCCGACACTGCAGCGAGTGTTGGAGCGCGACCCGTGCGACCTGAGCCCTGACGATGCGCCCATCCAGCTCCTTGACCTTGTGATGGGCCAGGTCCCGCCACTCCTCAGGCGACGTGGAGGCGATGAGCGTCTTGATCTCCGAGAGCGAGAAACCCACGTCACGGAGAAGCAGGATCATGCCCAGGTGCTCGACGACCGACCGGTTGTAGCGCCGCTTGCCGGATACCCTCGAAGCCGGGGGAATCAGACCGAGTTCCTCGTAGTAGCGCAAGGCCGACGGGGCGATGCCGGTGCGGTTCGCAAGCTCGCCAATGCTGAGCGTCTGCTCGGGCATCTTGACATCAAGTGTACTTGAAGTAGTTCACTCGATCTCATGCGGACGGAAGCTCGGCGACTGTAGGGTCCCGCCGTACTTGGCCAAACGGCCGAAGAGTTGGCCACCCGGTGGCCAACTGGCCAATTCTCTCTGGATGTGCCCCAAAGGGGGACTGTGCGCCGCCGGTCGGCGAATGACACATGTGCCACTTGTGAGACGTCAATGGAGATGTCCATTCGGCACTCCTTTTGAAATGTCCAGCAAATGTCCAAAGCGACATTCATCTTGTCCAAAGTCCCTCCTACTGTTGGTGCGGTGAGTAGCCAGCTCGGCTGATACTCGTAGCTCCGAAACGAGCTCACCGATGCGCAGCCGGCATGTCCTAGACCACGCGCCCGTCGGCGTTCTTGATGATCATCGGGTCGAGTTTGGCGATGAAGTTGCGATCAGAGTTCTCGAAATCAGTCTGGTCGTTGAAGTCGGCAGGCATGGGTCTCGTCCTTCGTTATCCGCATCAGCCCCTGCCCAGTGAGGCTGGGACCTCTCGGAACCGTCGCCGTCGGTGAGCCGATGGCGAACTCCGCCTTCCGGCCTCCGGGCAGATGCTCAGATCTTCTTCAGCGTGCGGGCATGGAGGCTCACGACTATTTCGACGATGCCATAAACGATCATCCCCAGCCCAATGATGACGCACATGATCGACAGGGACAGCGAAGGGTAGACGAGGCACAGAATGCCGACGACCATCGCTATGCACCCCAGTATCACAATCGGCCAACTGACTTCACCTTCCTTCGCGCTGAAGCCGTAAAGGACCTGCGCAACGCCACCGACAGTCCAGAAGATGCCGACAATGAACCCCAGAACGGCAACGGTCGCCTTCGTGTGGAACAGCACGAGAAGTGCGATGAGGATTGCAAGGATTCCAACGACTAAGAGTCCGGTCCGCTCACTTGCAGCACCGATCGCCTGGACTAGCCGGACGATGCCGAGGATCAGAAGCCAGATACCGAAGATCACAGCGATCGCATGTACGGACTTGCCGGGCTTGAACGTCAGGACCACGCCGAAGACGATCGTGATGATGCCCAACAAGGCCAGCAACCACCACTCTCGCCCGACAGACTTGATAGTTGCAGCCAAATCGGGTGTATCCGTGTTTGAGATGGTCCTTCCTCCTCCGTGTGAAACAATCACCCAGTCGTGACTCGTATAACAGCTCGAGTCTCGGGTGACCTCAGATGCCGGACTCGGCGGTCAGCCGTCCCGATGCAACCGCGTCAACGAGGGCCTTGTGGTCGAGTTCGTTCTGATCGGCGTAAGCCGTGGCGAACTGGGTGATGGCCTTGTCGAAGACGTCCGAGTTGCCGAGGTAAGCGGCGATGGCGATCCGGTCGCCGGACCGGGCGTGGGCTCGGGCCAACGTCCAGCCGCAGAGTTCGCCGTAGATCCGCATTCCCCGCGGTATCAGGGCCTCAATGGCTATGGAGTATTTCCAGTCCCGCAGCTGACGGATATAGAAGTCGTGAGGATGGCCGTCCAGGCCAATCTCGTTGCGCTGCCAGCCCAAGAAGATGTCGCTCGTCGCCTGCATCAGCCGTTGGCCCGCGACCACCCGCTGGCCCATGTTGTTGTACTTGCTCGCGCCAACGAACCGGCTGAGCACGGACGCTTCAGCCTCCTTCACCTGCAAGAACAGCGGGTCGGATTCATTGCGGCCGAGCATCAGGATGATCCAGCAGCGGGTGCCGACGCTGCCGACCCCGACGACCTTGCGTGCTATGTCGGCGACCTCGTACTGCTCGAGCAGGTACCGGCGGTCCGTTTCCAGTGTCCGCCGGTAGCTGGCGACCAGGCCGGCCAGCCGCTCCCGGAAGGCGGACAGCTCCTGCTCCTTGGTGAGCAGCTCCTCCATCGGTACCAGGAGCGGAGGGTCGGAGATGATCCGCGGCCGGCCGTCCACGATGCGGGTCAGCTTGGCCACTTCCTGCATACTGTCTCGGGTCCGCGCCGTGGCCATGCCCTTGTCCAGCATCTTGCGCTGGCGCGCCTTCATCTGCGAGTCGAACTGGGCCTGCAATTCGGCGATGTCCGCATGCGCGTACCAAACGTCCAGGTTGGTCATCGAGGCGAAGGCGCGGATCGCCTGTCGGTAGCTGGCCACGGCGGCCGCGACGATCTGTCGGCGGTCCTTGGCGGCGAAACCGTTGCCGCGTCCCGCTACCTCCAGGCTCGCCGCCAACCGCTTGACATCCCACTCCCAGGGCCCGGGCGTCGTCTCGTCGAAGTCGTTGACGTCGAACACCAGGCGCCGCTCGGCCGAGCCAAAGATCCCGAAATTCGCCAGGTGCGCATCTCCGCAGGCCTGCACCGCCAGCCCGGAGGCGGGAGTATGGGAAAGATCACTGGCCATCGGTAAAGCCGCGCCGCGGAAGAAGGTAAACGGGGACACCATCATTCGGCCCCGCCGGATGGGCACCAGTTCCGGCACCCGCGACTTCGCCTGCTCTTCCAGCAGGGCGACAGGGTCCGGCCTGCCCGGCGGCGGGTCGAACATCGCATGACTGTCCCGAGGCACTTCAGCCCGCGGCAACTTTTCCCCGGGCAGCACGCTCCGCTGGCGTCATCCGCACCAGGCCCGACTCCAGCTGATACCGCAACGTACCCCGAGGCGGAGCTTCGGTCATCTGCACACTCATCATCGGCTCCTCCCTGGCCCCGAACGAACGACGGGCCGAGCTTCTGACACACGGCCGTCAGCAGCGACACCCTCTTGCGACCTCACCTCTTCAGGCAACTCCCGAACCGGGTGAGCTGTCCTCACCCGGTTCGGGTGGATACGAACCTGCTTGCGGAGAGTCGCGCGGTTAGCTATAGCTAGCACCCGCCGCCAAGGGGATCTGCGGTCGGTGAGAGGGCCACCGCCGCCACCGACAAGAGGCGTGCTGGTCGATTGGCCATGGCCTGTCTCCTTCCCGGCCCCAGCCGGAAAACGGCGGCGAGTGGCCCGGGTTCAGCGGTCAGGATTGCCGTTTCGGCACCCACACCCGTGGGCCCGACCAACTCATTCCTGACGGGGGCTGGAACGTCGAAACAGCATCCGCGCGATCTTGTGGAACGGCACGATCGCGTACACAGCGGTGCCGGCGTACAACGCCACTGCCAGGTCGGGGAGGACGAGCCCGATGACGATCGCGATCACATATGCGATGACGACGGAAACACGTTTGCTCCGGTCGCTTTGCAGCTCGTCGTCGTCTGGGTGCCGCGAGTAGAGGTGCTCGTGCCGTGAATACGCGTCCAGGGCGGACCCGAGGAGCCGGATCGCCAGGAGCGTGAGCCCGTACATGGTGACGAACACCCGCTGGCTGGAGGTGTGATACAGAGCGTCTGCAACGAGCCGGGTCGGGAACGGCAGAAAGACCACCGCGAGTAAAGCGAGCAAGTTGAGCCGCAGGAGAACCGGATCGGTCCGTTCGAGCCGGTTGGTCAATCCCGTATGGGCCAGCCACGCAGTGCCGATCGTCAGGAAGCTGATGATGTAGGCCACGAAGGCGGGCCAGGCATGAAGGACCTGCTGCAGCGCTGTGTCGGGTGGACGAAGCGCAAGGTCGACTACGAGCAGCGTCGCGGCGAATCCGAATACGCCGTCGCTGAATGCTTCCATACGGCCTTTGTCGGCCCTACGCGACCAACCTGGGACGGCCTCGCAATCGCGTGACCGGTTGAGTCTTCCATGACACGCCGGCAGCGAGCAGCAGACGCAGCCGGTAGTTGTCGAAGCTGCGGAAGCCCCGGCCGCAACGCTTCACGGCCTTGACGGTGAGGTTGACTGCCTCAGTGGGTCCGTTCGAGGCGCCAGTGCTGTGGTGAGCAAGGATCTCGGTCTTCCAGCGGCTGAGTGTTCGACCGAGACGCTGCACTTCGGGCACCGAGGAGCCCTTGCACCATTCGAGGGTGTCGTCGAGCCGGACCCGGGCCTGGTCAAGGTCGTCGGTCAGGTAGATGTCGCGCACCTTCTCCTTGGCGCTCCACGTGTCGGTCACCTCGTCGATGGAGTCACCGAGTTGCAGGGCCCCTCGGAGGCGCTCCCATCCCCGCTCGTCGAGCCGTTCGGCTCCCACGAGCAGAAGCTTGCGGACGTCGTAGAGAGGATCACCCTGCCAACCGCGGCGCTCGAAGGTGGCCTGCTGGACGCGCTGACGACAGCGGGTGACCGCCTGGTTGGCCAGGCGCACCACGTGGAAGGGGTCCACCACGAGGGTCACGTCACGCCAGGGCGAGGGACGCAGGCTGAAGGGGTCACTGCGGGTCACCGCCGAGCGGTAACTCTCGTGGGGGTCGATAGAGACCACCTCGATCTGGGTCAACCACGACGCTGACTGCATGGCCATCCACCTGCGCAGATCCTTGGCGTCGCGACCCTCGAACACGTCGAGGAGCGCCCCGGTCCCGACGTCCACCACGCCGGTGACGAACGACCTTCGGCGCTTCCGGCGGGCGTGGAGGAACACGGTCTCGTCGAGACCAACCATGGTGACGCCCTCGGTGCGGGCCGGATCGTCGAGGAGCGCTCCACCGACGTCGGTCACGCAGCGCCAGGCGGTCGACCAGGTAACGCCGAGGCGCCGGGCCTCCTGGGCAATCGACGAGATCTCCTGACCGACCCGTCGGCAGGTCTCCTCTCTCGCCCGGTTGGTGAGCACCCGGCGGGGTTCGGCCAACCAGGAGCGCTCGGTCCACGTCTTGACCGAGCATCGGCGATTCGCACAAGCCCAGATGCGCTTGCGCCACCGCAGCACGACCGGCCGCGTGCCCGCCGGCAGATCCCGCAGCGTCACCGTCCGGCGGTCCTTGGCCCGGGCCGGCTGGCCACACCTCGAGCACCGGGCCCAAGTGGCGACGGTCTCGATAACGTTCACCAGCTCACCGTCAAGCTCTTCGCTGCCGATCACCCTGAAGTCGCGCAGGGCCAACAACGCGACGGTAGGTTCGTCTCCCACAGGGGCCTCTCCTCTCGTAGCCGTCAGACAGCCACGAGATTGGCGAGGCCCCTGCCTCATGTGGTGGACCTACACCGGGATGTTCAGGGGTGTCGTCCCAGGTTCAACGCGATGGGCCCCTTTGTCAAGCGATCGGCGTCTTTGCGGCTTCTCTCCGTCAGTTGGCACGGCAGCTGTCTGACTCGCGGCGGCTATTCCACGTCAATCGCCGCAACTGAGCGCCTGGCACTGTCACCAAATCGATTGCTCGCTGGCGCAGCAGTGAGTCGGTGGACCCTCGGCCTAGACGTCTGCAGGACGGGTCAGGATGTAGAGCAATGCACCGAAGAGGGGAATGAACAGGATCACTATCGTCCATAGGAGTTTCGCGAATCCACTGTGGTCCCGCCGGCGGAAGTTGTCGATGAAGCACCAGATGATCAAGAAGACGAGGAGGAAAAGGCCGGCGAACATCAACAGCGACCACAAGATGCTCAGCAATGGATACGTGTAGGCAATCACGGTGTCCCCTCTGTAACGTTCGTCAACGCAGAAACCCAAGTGGCCTCGGAACTAGGGACGACGGCCCCCGAAAGCACAAGGGCTACTGGGGGGTCGCTGCGCCGGTCCCTCGAGGTGCCGTCGACGTTGATGACGGTTCTCATCATCCTTCGGCCTCGATCAGTTGGGACACCGCTTCGATGAGAGCGAGGTGGGTGAACGCTTGAGGGAAGTTACCGAGATGTTCCCCGGTCGAGGTGTCGATTTCCTCGGCGTACAGGTTGAGGGGTCCGGCGTAAGACAGGAGTTTCTTGCACAGGGCTCGGGCCCGGTCGGTCTCGCCGATCATGGCCAATGCGCTCACGAGCCACCACGAGCAGATCGTGAACGTTCCCTCTTTGCCCGCGAAGCCGGTGTCGGTGCTGTCCACCTTGTAGCGCAGCACCAGATCGTCCTCGGTCAGTTCGTCGGCGATGGCGAGCACGGTGACCTTGATTCGGTCGTCGCCTGGAGGCAGGAACCCCATGATGGGCAGGAGCAGCAGCGAGGCGTCGAGCTCGTCGTTCTCGTATGCCTGGCGGAACCGCCCACGTTCGTCGACCCCCTTGTCCAAGATGTCGGCCTTCAGAGCATCGGCAGACTGCTGCCATCGTTGGGCGCGCTCGGTGTCACCGCGTTCTTGAGCCAGGTCGGCGCCTCGCTCGGCGGCGAGCCAGCACATCACCGCCGACTGGGTGAAGTGCTGGGGCTTGCCCCGGATCTCCCAGATGCCCTGATCAGCATCGCCTGAGTGTTTGATGGCGTCGTCCACAAATCCGGCGAGGCCCTCCCAGGCCGGCTCCATGATCTGTTCGGCACCCCGGTGGAGGTGGGAGTCAACGGCGTCGATCAGCATGCCCCACACGTCGTTTTGGTGCTGGTTCCACGCGCCGTTGCCGACCCTCACCGGCTTGGAGTCGCGCCAGCCCGAAAGGTGATCGATCGTCCGCTCGGTGAGATCGCGTTCAGTCCCGATCCCGTACATGATCTGGAGTTCAGAGAAGGGCTTGTTCAAGTCCTTCCCCTGAACGGCCTCGAGGATGAAGGCGAAGTACTCGAGTGCTTCCCAGTCGTAACCGAGACGGTAGAGGGCCCGGAGCGTGAACCCCGAGTCCCTGATCCACGTGTAGCGGTAGTCCCAGTTCCTCGCCCCGCCAGGGGTCTCGGGCAACCCCGTGGTCGACGCGGCCATGATCGCCCCGGTCGGCGCGTAGCTCAGCCCCTTGAGCGTCAAGGCGCTGCGCTCGAGGAAGGGGCGCCAGGGGTGGTCCGGGAACTTCCCAGTGCTGAGCCAGTCCCGCCAGAAGGTGACGGTGCTCGCGAGGTCGGCATCCGCCTCTTCCTGGGTGGTCGGCGCTGGCCCTGACCAGGTGAGGGCGACGAAACCCGACTCACCTTCTTTGAGGGTGGAGCGGACATAGCAGCGGGCACCGACTTGGCCGAGCTGAAAGCTGGAGTGCACCGTGAGGGCCACGTCTCCGTCGGGTTGGCGCACCGCCATCGAGTGGTACCCGTCCGAGTCGTAGCTCCAGGTGCTCGGTCTGGACCCATAGTCGAACATCGGGAGGCACATCGCCATCACGTCGACCTTCCCCGAGATGCAGGTGGCGGTGCGCAGGATCGTCCCGACCCCGGCACCCACCCTCGGGACGCGCTCGTAGTCGGTGCGCCGCCCCTCGTCGCTGACGGGCCGGACGACGAAGAAGTCGTTGACAACAAGCCACCCCGTCGGCGTGTGCCACGTCGTCTCGAGGACCATCGTCCCCGGCACATAGCGGCGGTGATCCGGCACGAAGGCGTTGTACGGACCGAGCCGAAAGCTTCCGGCGTTGCGGTCCAAGAGTGCCCCGAACACGCTCGGTGAGTCCGGGCGGGGCAGGCTGAGCCACTCGATGGAACCGTCGGGTGCCACGAGACAGTTGTTCTCGCAATCCGACAGGAATCCGTAGTCGGCGATGGGTGGGAAATCACTCATATGAAGCTCCGTTGTGTCAGGCGTTCGGATGACAACCATTCAGACAGCGTGATCCTGGCCCTGACTCGGTAGGTTTAGGCAGGAACCGTTTGGTCAGCTGACGCCGGCGGCTGCCTCTTGGACAGCCTTGTCGATGTCCTTGGGCTTCACGTCGAGCTCTTTGGCGACCTGCTTCTCGGCCTTTAGCCCGGCCTTGTTCACGGCGTCCGCGATGGTGCTCTCACCGACGATCACGAGGGCGGCCTGTCCTGCGTCGATCAGATCCCCGAACTCCTTGACGTCTGCCCGAGACATGCCACGCCACAGGTGGCCGCTTACGCCTCCGACGGCCGCCCCGACGGCGGCACCGACCACGATCGAAGGTGGGAACAGGATGCCGGCGAGGGCACCTACCGCCGCGCCTCCCCAGGCTCCATGCCGGGTCGCCATCTCATCCTTGTTCACGTGGACCTTGCCCGATTGGTCCTTGGTGACCACCGAAGCGTCGTAGGTCCCCACGGCTCCGGCGGCGTGGAGGTCCTTCACCACGTCGTAGTCGGCACGTGCCGACACCTCGCTGGAGTACGTACCGATGAAATGAACACTGCGTCGGTCTTGGCCACGTCATCTCTCCTCTTGTCGTTCTCGCAGTTTCGGCGACTGCACGGCGACGGGATGCTCAGTTCGCTCATCACCACCGCTGACCCCAGGCCAGCACAGGCCAGCACCTCCTCGAGTGCACGGGATTGCGGTCAGGGTGGCTCTGACTTCCTGCGCACATCGGACAGGAGGCCGGGGTGAGTTGACCTCACCCAGAGTGGGTGAACTCGTGATCCCGGGCAGTTGAGGCGCGTCTGAGACGATCCGGTCCGAGCAGCCCAAGAAGGCTGGCTCGTGACACGGCGTCAGCTCGAGACGAGACCCCGAGCTTTGCGTAGATGCCCTTCAGGTGGGATTTGACCGTGTTCACCGACATGAAGCACTCCCTGGCCATCTCGCTATTGGTGAGGCGCGAGGGCAAGAATCGCAGCACGGACAGCTCGCGCTCACTGAGGACCACTGTCGACTGACGAAGACCACCATGGGCTCTCGACGGCGCCCCGAGCGCCAACGCCAGGCTGGCGCCGGCCTCGGTCCGGAGCGACTCCGCCGCAGCTCGTGCCAGGCGAGCCACGACGTCGCCCTCTTCGAGAACCGCCCGGACCAGGTGCTCTGGAGCAGCGAGCTCGACTGCCCGCCTCACGTGCATCGAGGCGTCCTCATTGCTCACCAAGGCACCGCGAGCGAGGAGCAGCTCGGCGACGATTCGGTCTCGCCTCGTCGGAAGCGTGGCTTGGGTGATCCGCCGCGTCGCTGCATCAGTGCGGCCGCACGCCAGGTCGAGGCGGGTCCGCAGGAGAGTGTGGCTCGAGCCGTTCAGGGGAAGCCGGGCAATCAGATCGGCGGCTTCAGGGGTCTCGCCCAATTCGAGGTGCCAGCGAGCGGCAGCAGCGTCCACCATCTGCCGCAAAGGGGATCTGGGGGCATGGTCGGTGAGCTTGTGCAGGTTCCCAACGATGGCGAAGACGTCGTCGAGATCGCCACAGACCGCGGTCCTCCGCACCTTTTCGAGGTCCAGCATCACTCGGTAGGGCAAAGCCTGCTCACGACCCTGCAGGATCTCCTCCAGGCGTCCGATCGTCTCAGTCGCCTCGGTGAGATCGTTCCGGTCGATGTGGGTGCCGACCAGGGCGAGATGGGCGTCGAGCGCCCCGAAATGGGTGTCGAGGCCGAAGGCGCGCGCCGCGTTGAGGGCACTCTGTGCCTCGCTTATGGCTTCGATGAGGTTGCCCTGACGCACGGCGATGCGCGCCGCCAGCGCCGGCGCGAGCACGAGAGTGGCGATCTCGTCTCCCGGAGAGCCGGCGTGGAGCACCCGGTCGGCTTCGCCGGGGTCGTCCACGAGCAGGTAGCCGCGGACCAGGTTCATTCGTGTTCGGGCGCCAACGATCCCGAGGTCGCATCCCTGTTCGACCGCATCAAGGGCCCTACGACCGGCATCGATCTCCTCGGCGATCTCGCCGGTCGTGGTGAAGCCAAGGAGTCGTATTGCGTCGAGGGTGGCCAGGTCTTTCGGTTCAGGCTCGGAGGCCTCAGCGATCCTGAGCGCCGCCCGTTGGAGCCAGGGGAGCCCTTCGTTGGCCCGGCCGCAGAGGCCGAGGGCGAGGGCATAGGTGAGCATGTGGGAGGCCGAGTCATTGACCAGTTCTTGGGGGAAGAGGCTGACCAAAGCCGACACACTGCCGATGTCGCCGTGATCATGGCGACGGAAGGCAGCCAGGAACAGGAGCGAGAAGGCCTGGTCTACATCGCCGGCAGCGAGGAGGCAGCGGACCGCACCCACGATGTCGCCGCGGCCCTCCAGGACCACGGCGGCGGTCCGATTGAGCGCTGGCACCTCTTGGGGGTAGCGCCGACCCAGCTCGGCGCGGAGCATCTGGGCCAGCAGGGGATGGTAGCGATAGGTGCTCCGATCTGGTCGGGTAGCAATGACGAACTTAAGCTCGGCTTCCATCCCTCGGAGCACTTCTCCGCTGTCGCTCCGTCCCGACAAGGCGTCGCAGAGCTCCGAATCGAGCACGTCTGTGACGGACGTGCGTAGGAGGAAGTCCGCCAGTTCGTCTGGCGCCCGGTGGAGGACTTCCTCGGCTAGGAGATCGGCAACGACGGCGTCCCGACCTGAGAACTCCTCGATGGCACCCGCGAGGTCGGCGCGGTTCTTGAGCCCGGCAACCGCCAGACGGAGGGCGGCGACCCAACCTTCGGTGTGGTGCCAGAGTAGCTCCACCTCGCTCGTACTGAGGCGGTGCTCGTCGAGGGCAACAAGGAGTGAGGCGGTCTCAGGCAAGGTGCACGCCAGATCGCGATGGCGGAGTTCGACCAGCCAAGACCGGCCACGCCAACGTCCGATGGGCATACTCGGGTCGGCGCGGCTGGTGAGCAACATCCTTGAGCCTTCGGGGAGGTGATCTATGACGAAGCTGAGGTCCTCGATGATCGCCCGATTGTGGAGGCAGTGGACGTCGTCAAGCACGATTACGATCGGACCTTCGAGGGCTGACCACTCGATCAGCAGCCGATCGAAGAAGTCCGGCCGAACACGATGCCCGTCAGTTGCCGCCGCCACAGAATCGGTGAAGCCACCCGGTGCCGCTCGGTCCAAGGCGAGCGCGAAGGTGAGCCAGAACCGTCCGGGCCGGTCGTCGTTGGTGTCGAGGGTGACCCATTCTCGGGCGACGGTCCCCAGGGCCTTGAACCACTGGGCCACCAGTACGGTCTTGCCCGTGGCTGCCCCGCCAGTCACGAGCGCCACCCGCCAGTCGGCTCGGGCCAGTTCTTCGGTCAAGCGTGGTCGCTCGATGGCCCGAGTCGGCACGACGGGGCACCCGAACTTGGAATGCGGAATTGCCCTAAAAGGCATGACCCGCCTCGCTTGACCGAGGACCCATGTTCGCCATTGAACCGCGTCCGAGGACACGCCCTTAGGGCCGAAGGTCCCGATCAGAGCGTGGTTCCGCGCCATAGGGCCAATCCGGGCCGTCTCCAGGGCCGGTTCCCTTCCCACCCGAACCGGGTGAGGACAGGTCACCCGGTTCGAGCCTTACCTGAAGAGATGAAGGCGCAAGAAGGGGCCGCTTATGGCTTTGTGATCACCATTCGCGGCGCCGCGGGCCCCGCGGTGTGCGCCGCTTTTGAGGACGTGGAGCTGACCGTGGTGGATGACACGACGGTCCTGCATCGCTCGCCAGGTGATCAGGCGGTCCTCCACGGGCTTCTTCAGCGAATCCAGGACCTGGGCCTCGAGATCATCGAGCTGCACCGAACGTAGGCGGAACCGACATGATGCTCGCCACCTGCGCGAGGACCGACAACCCGCCAGTTGGGTAGCTGACCTTGACGATCGACCCGGCGTGACTGTCCTGAAGGCGGGTACCGGACGAGTCAGCGGCTCCGTCGAACTCGTGGATGACGCCATCGAGGTCGTCTCGAACGCTCGAGTGCTCTTGGATATGGCGTGGTGGGCCTGGTGACCTACGACCAGCTCATTTCGGATGCTGTCAAAGTCGTCGAAGCGGCTGGCGCGACGATCATGATCGTCGGAGGGTTATGGGCTCTCGTCGAATACGCGATATCGATGTTGCGCTCCGCCTCCGGACGCGAAGCCTATCGACAACTCCGTCAACGGCTCGGCCACACGATTCTCCTTGGGCTGGAGGTCCTCATCGTCGGCGACATCGTGCGGACCATCATTGTCGATCCGACCATCGACAGTGTGGCCGTATTGGGCGCCATCGTGATAATCCGGATCGTCCTCAGCTTCTCGCTGGAGGTAGAAATCGACGGGGTGTGGCCTTGGAACCGATGGCGCCTGGAGAAGCAAACCAACGATGGGGAACCGCCAGACTCTTCCTGAAACCGTTATCGGCGGACAGACCTCCTTGGGGTAGGAGGTGAGTCGGCATTCGATTCCTGGCCGGCAGACATGTGAAGCTCCGCCCCTTCAATCCAGCCTGAGCATCCCGCTTCGTCTAGTGCTGCTCAGGATCACAGATCGAAATGGTCTGCCAAGTCGATCTGTGATCCGGTGAGCATCTGAGTTAGCTGACTTCCTTGGCTGCCTCCTGAACGGCCTTGTCGATGTCCTTGGGCTTCACGTCCAGCTCCTTGGCGACCTGCTTTTCCGCTTTCAATCCAGCCTTGTCCACGGCCTCCTGAATGGTGCTCTCCCCGACAATGACAAGGGCGGCCTGACCTGCGTCGATCAGGTCACCGAACTCCTTTACGTCAGCTCGGGACATCCCGCGCCAGAGGTGGCCGCTCACTGCACCCACGGCTGCGCCGGCGGCGGTGGTGACGACGATGGCGGGCGGGAAGATAATGCCGATGAGCGCACCGACGGCTGCGCCGCCCCAGCCCCCGTGCCGGGTAGCCATTTCGTCCTTGCTGACATGGACTGTGCCGCTGTCGTCCTTGGTCACTACCGAAGCGTCGTAGGTGCCCACGGCCCCAACGGCGTGAAGGTCCTTCACGACGTCATAGTCGCTACGCGCCGCCACCTCGTTCGGATAGGTACCGATGAAGATAAACACTGAATCGGGCTTCGCCATGATCTTGTCCTTTGCTCACGGTCGGGAGATTTACCCTTGACCGCGGAACCATCTTGGTCGTCAAGACCTACTGAGGCTAGGGGCATAGGTCCTTGAGTCCGAGACCGGCGCTGCTGTCAGCAAGGGAGGACGGAGGCGCTCGGCGGCGGGGTGCTGGCCTTCGCCATCACGTTGCTGGTGCTCAAGCTCGCGCTCAGGCCTCCCGACTCGCCATGGCACCAATTCTGCGTGACCGGCCAGCATTCCTCGTCTACGTCAGAAGTGTCCTGACGATCGGCGTGGCGTGGATCGCCCATGGCAGTCTCCCCGATGACCTGGGAGCGGTTCGACCGGATCTTTCTCCGACTGAATGTTGAATTTCTGCTCATCATTACGCTTCTACCGTTCCCACTCGACTCGCCTTGGAGAACAGCACGTCCTGGCAACGGCTAGCCGTTACCGTGTACGGGCTGACGGTGCTGACCCATCGAGCCCCACACCTGCGGCGGCGGGGCGGGGCATGTGAGGCTTGATCTGCCGAAGGGGCGCAGTGTCGTTTCCTACGATAAATTCGAACCCCAAGGCGTGGATGCCGAAGGGGGCGAGATGCACAAGCCAAACCACCTCCTCAAGTCCGACGTACGGGACAAACTCTCATGGGATTTCGTTGATCGCCTCTGGGGAGTTTCGGGAAATCGGCGGCACTCCCTCCTGCCGCAGTCCACACGTCCAGACCAAAGCCGACACAAACTGCCGCCATGGCAAGGGGGATGGCCCGGAAGATGAAGCTCACCACATAGTTCACAGGATGAACCTCCTACTCCGACAGATTCGCCAATCCTTGACCAGGTTCGGGACGACCACAAGCGCCACTCAAGCCGAGCGGTTTCGATCGACTGACGACTGAGCTGCGTGCTCACCTCAATCAAGCGATACAGTGACCGTGAGCTCCCTGCACGCGGCCAGCGTCCGACTCGGTTGGAATAGTTTCTTGTTCCCCGGAGATCACGACTAGTCCGCCGGACTTCCTAGCCGCTCCTTAGTGCCACACTTTTGTGCATCGTGGAAGCCGAGATACGACTGCCCCGTACGCTGGCACTCTGTCTACAGACCGTTGTGTTCTTCAGGTCGTCTTTTCCGGTGATGGAGGTGCTGGGTCGGAAGCACCGATGGTTTGGGGACGCCACTCCGTACCGAGCGTCCCCTGTGCTGCATGGGTTCCCGATCTGCCACCACCCGGACCACGCAACACGTACGCGATTCCAACCGCGATGGCACCGCCAGCAATCGGTCCTGCCAAGTACACCCACCACGATGTCCAATCACTGAAGACGAGGGCTGGCCCGAGCGAACGGGCAGGATTCATGGATGCCCCGCTGACCGGTGCAGCCCACAGTCCAGCGAGCGCGATGTAAAACCCGACGCCGAGGGCCGCAATTGGACCGAGCTGCTGAGCACCCGATGCGGTGCCAAGGATGACGCTCACCAGCCCGGCGGTGAGGACCATCTCAGTCAAGAAGGCCGTCAGATTGGTGACACCATGGCCAGGCAGTGTCAGTCCTGCTGGACCGAACTTGCCCAGCATCCCCCACAGGAGGAGTGCGGCGAGGCTGGCTCCTACGAACTGAGCGACGATGTATGCCGGAACACGTTTCCAGGGGAAGTCACCTCGTCCTGCGAACGCCAACGTGACCGCCGGATTGAGATGTGCACCGGACACGGCCCCCATGAAGAGGATGATCGCGGCGACCATCAGGCCCGGGGCCACCACACGGACGGCCAAGGGGATGGAGCCAGGGAATCGGGCATCGACGATGCTGCCACCGACAGCAACCAGAACAAGAAAGAAGGTCCCCAGGACCTCAGAGAAGAGTCGTCGTCCCTCGTAGCGGTCATCCCAGAAGTCGAACGCCCGTGCGACGGAGTTCGGTTGCCCCATGGAACTCAGCGAAACTCCTGCGCGGACGAGCTGTTCCTGGTGCCGAGCAACCTCTTGTCGGACGGTCGCTTCTGTCTGCTGGGTCGTCATTGTGTCTCCCTTCTCATTCCCCTGCGCAATGGTCGTCGACTCTAACTCGGGACCTTCTTGAAATTCTCTGGGCACTGTCCCGTGGGCAACTCGTTGGATATGGTCTCACTAGTGGCCGACCTTCCCGTGACCGCCGTTGGTTACTGGATAGCCAGCCCGACAACCCTGCGGCCGCGGAAATACCGAAGGGTCTGCAGTGCTGCCGGAGTAAGCCCCACCGACCGAGGCTGGGGGTTCCTCCGCTGCCTCGACAAGGACGGGCAACGGATCACCCTGGTGACCGAGGACGTGGACTACATGGATTTGCTCATAGCTGGCAGAAAGGCTGGGGCACTTGAGGACCTTGACGTGTCCGTCGCCACGTTCCCCATTATTAGGGCGGGCTGGCCGGACGACTGGTAGCAGACAGCTCCCGCTCTTCAGCTTCGCCGGAGTCAATCAAGTTGGCGTTGTCTCTCGTTGAAAACCATGGCCAGCTTGAAGCCATGACACCACCCAAGCGGTAGTGGTCGAGGTGCCCCAGTTCGCCGGGACGGTGGGGGCACTTCGGCACTTCGGGGCAGGGGAGGACGCGGTCGGAGATTGCGACAGGATGACCGTCAGTGATAATCAGGCGCGCTCGTGTCGATGAAGCTGGTCCGATTGCGGCCGTCTGGCTTCGGTCGAGAACAGCATCTGCACCCGACATCCCGGCGCCCGCTCAAGCCGACGATGAAGTACGTATCTGGTTCGAAGAGGTCGTGCTGTCGACGAAGGAGGTCTGGGTGGCCGAGGATACCGACGCGATCGTGGCGCTCCTCGTCCTCGAGGAGGAGTGGATCGACCAGCTCTACGTCGATCCCGATCGAGTCGGGCAGGGTGTCGGCGAACTGCTGATGGCCATCGCTAAGGAACAACATCCTGACGGGCTCAAGCTGTGGACGTTTGCAGCCAATGCCGGTGCCCGGCGTTTCTACGAGCGGCACGGCTTCGTCGCTACGGCATCAACCGAGGGCGATAACGAGGAAGGTGCCCCCGACATTCGCTACGAGTGGCCGAAACGGGAACTCGGCCCCGCCCCGTAACGCCGGCTGGGTGGCCAGGCGTCGATGTGAGGGCTTGGCTGATTCTCCCATGACCAGGAGGATCCGCTATGACCAGCCCCGACACCTCATCGACGTCGATCCAGACGCCAGAACCTGACTACCTCACTGACCCGGCCTACATGGCCGCGGCAGCGTTCCTAGCTCGCTACAGGAACCGCACGCTTGACGCCTACCGCCATGACCTGCGCGGCTACTTCCAGTGGGCCGCCGGACTTGACCTCGATGTGCTCGAGGCCACCCGACCTCACATCGAGCTGTACCGCGGCTGGCTCGGGGAGCGCTGTTTGGCTGCGTCCACCATTGACCGGCGCCTCTCCACAGTTTGCGGGTTCTACCGCTTCGCCCCCATCGATGGGCGCGTCGTATCGAACCCGGCCCAGTACGTGCGCCGACCCCAGGTTCACCCTTCGGAAGGTCGCGGCCTCGACCGGTCCGAACTGGGGAGGTTCCGATTCGCCGCGGAGCGCTACGACCACGAACCACTCCGCGCTAGCGGTCCTGCTCGGCCTGAACGGCCTTCGGGTCTCCGAAGCATGTGCCACCAACATCGAGGACCTCGGAGTCGAGCGTGGCCACCGAACCTTACGGATCCTCGGGAAGGGCAGTAAGCCCGCCGTCATCCCGCTCGTGCCTCGCACGGCGCGGACCATCGACCTGGCGGTCGGTGAACGCTGCCAGGGCGCGGTCCTGTGCCGTCGCGACGGTCAACGCCTCGACCGGCGCACTGCTCACCGCTGGGTTCGTTCCATTGGCAAGCGAGCCGGGCTCGGGCTAGTCCACCCGCACATGCTGCGAGCCGCGTTCATCATGGCCGCCCTCGACGCAGGTGTCCCACTTCGCGACGTGCAGATCGCCGCCCGCCATGCGGATCCTCGTACCACCACGGTCTACGACCGGCGCCGCCAGAACTTCGACCGCCATGCCGCCTACGTCGTCGTGGGGCTTGTCACGGGCGGATAACGGGTGGACGTTTCCGACACCGTTCGGCACCATGGGGATAGCTCTCTCCGGCGTCGAGGCACGCGCCGCATTCATCGTCATGGGTCATCCCGCGTACCCACGATCGCCGGGCATGCGTCGCACCTTGACTCCGGCGGCAGTGAGGAACTGGCGGATCTGGGAGGCGTGCTCAAGGACATGCAGCGGCATGCTGCCGACAATCACTCCGTACAGCATGCCGTGGTATCGATGGCCGCCAGGGAGTGGCCGGGCCGCCGCGTCCTCGGTGAGCGTGTCAAGCGTTGCGCGCACCCTCCCGCGGCAGTAATCGATGTAACCGAGGAGCTCGCCCTTGGTGAACATACGGTTGGGAAAGGCATAGGTGTTCTCGTCAAAGGGTTGTGGCGGTTTCCACGGCCCGAACTCGGCGGTGAGGTCGTAATCGAGGGTCAGTAGCGCGTGGTATGCCAGGAACCAGGGGGCTGAGCCGTGCAATCCCCGTGCGGCGTCGGTCCCATGGGCGCCTCGTCCGGCCACAGATCCTTCTCCCACAGGTCGTCGGGACAATCCGTCAGTGCCGCCTCCATCAGCCGCAGCGCTTCCTCGAAGTTGCTGGCCATGCTCTGCACAAACGGGTTCGCCACGCCTCACGTAATAGCGCATATCGACGGGTCTGGGGAGCGGCAGCTGTCCCATGCCGAGAGTCCGTCATCCGTGCTGAGGGTGTCCCCGTCCACCGGGCCGAAGCCACCCTCTCAGATCGGTTTGGATCGTCGACCTATGGTCGTTTCTGTGGATGTCAGCGAGCGGGTGGCCCTTTTCGAGCGCGCCCACGGCCTTTTCAGCGACCCGGCAGATCGAAGCTTTGATCGCGATAATGACCGAGGACGTCGACTGGCGCGATGTCGCCAATGCTGAGGTGCTCCCCGCAGGGTGGCGGTGCCGTCGCTACTGGGAGCGTCAGTTCGCTCTTGTTGGATTCTCGAGGCATGCCGACCGACTTCATTTGGGACTGGGGATGATCTCGTGGCCGTTGTCGAGCAACGCATCCTCGATCTCCAAGGTAAGCCCCTGGCAGCACCAAACATCGTGTTTTCACCGCTACACCTTCGCGAGCAACCTCGTTCGTCGCATGGTTGTGTACGCCGATCGCGGTGCGGCGGTCGCTGGCACTCGAGCCCTTTGCCCTACTTACGCCCGCCGGCCCAGAAAGTAAAGGAACTCGGTCTGCAGGTCCGCACCCTTGGGTGGTTCCAACTTGGGCCCGAAGACGTTCGGCAAGCGGATCATGGCGTCCATCGGCTTGAGAGCCTCGTAGGCGCTGCGGACAGAGTCCTCGTCGAGGTGCTCGTCCGCACCGGTCGTTCGTGCCAGGTCCCAGGTGTGGACGAGCACGTCCATGGTCACGAAATGGCCGATGATCTGACCCGCAGGCATCTTGCCCGTCGGCCCGTCCATCTCCTTGGCCGCCGCCTCCGGATCTCCGGTGATCTCGCCGATCGCACGAGAGGCGTTCTCCCACGCCTGCTTCGGGTCCTCGTCAGCACCCAGGGGTTTCGACTCCCCACCCCTGACACTGGCGATCACGCCCCGATGATTCTCGACAACGTGCGCCAGCAGATCGCGTGCTGTCCACTGCTCGCAGGGGGATTGAGCCCCCCACTGGTCAGGGGCCACCGACTTAACCGCGGCGCCGAAGCCGCTCGACACCACCCGGTACCTGTCTTGGACGTCAGTCATTTCTCGACGGTACGTCGCATCTCGACCGCGCCGCAAGGGTCGAATCCTTACGGGGCTGCCCCCGAACGCCGGGACTGGGTGCCGCCGTTCGGCACTTTGGGGATGGTCGAATGATCACTCCGATACCGAGCGGTACCGGCATAGCCGGGCGATCAGTTCAGGGGCCGCCGGAGGCAATCCGCTGGCTCTCAGTCATCGTCGAGTAGGCCAGGCTGTCACCCCGAACGACACGCCCAGCACCAAGAAGCATAAGTAGGTGAACAAGAAGGTTCCGGGTCGACCCCGCCCAGTCGATCAGGGCCTAGGTGGTCGACGATGTCCCGGATAGTCAGGATGAGCCCGACCACGCCTACAAGGGCCAGCAACGACCCGGCCCAGGCCAGGGTCCGCAGCAGCGGGCGCAAGATCCTCACGTTGCCCCATGCGTGCATCGAGGCCGAGCAGGATCACCACGGCGAGGCCAGCCAGGATCTGTGTACCCCAGTAGTCGAAGTATCGTCCCGCCGTACTGAGACCTGCTGGGGCAAGCCGGAACGACTTCGGATCCACCCCGATCGTGCCGCCCAGCGCCCAGATGACCTTCATGACCCCGTAGCCGAGAGCCCCGCAGCAACCGAGGTAGGCCATCCGCCTGGCACGTTGTTGGCGACCCGTCCTCACCCGGAATCCCAATGGGTCGGACCCTCGGCCGCCTCAGCCTCCTTGGGTGCCACGCTCAGAGCCATGGGTACTCCGATGGGCTCGCGTTCCGTACCACCAGCGTTCCTCCGAACCGGACGACTCAATAGGGTCGGACGACCCTTGTTGGGCGTCCTCGGCGGGATCACGGTGGAGGTGAAATCCACGAGAAGTGGGAGGTGCCGATGAGTTTGACTCCGGGTACCGAGGGAGCGACCGTGCCGACTGGTGGCGACAGCCCGGCGGCAGTCGTGGTCGACGGCCTCCGCAAGACCTATGGCGACATCATCGCCATCGACGATGTCTCCTTCGCCGTCGCCGAGGGTGAGATCTTCGGCATCCTGGGTCCCAATGGTGCAGGGAAGACCACCACCGTCGAGTGTGTGATCGGACTGCGCACTCCCGACTCCGGCACCATGCGCGTCATGGGCCTGAATCCCCGGAAGGATCTCGATGCGCTGCACACGATCGTCGGCGTTTCAGCTTCAGGCCAGCGCGCTGCCAGGTCAGCTCAAGGTTGGAGAGATCCTCGACCTGTTCCACGCGTTCTACCGGGATCCCGCCGACCTGGACGAAATCGTCGAGGCCCTCCGACTCGATGACAAGCTGACCAGCTACTACCGGGCACTCTCGGGCGGGCTCAAGCAGCGAGTCTCGATCGCCCTTGCCCTTATCGGACGACCCAAGGTGGCCGTGCTCGACGAGATGACCACCGGGCTCGATCCCCAAGCCCGGCGAGACACCTGGGAGCTCATCGAGGCAGTGCGCGACCGTGGTGTGACCATTCTCCTGGTCACGCACTACATGGACGAGGCCGAGCGCCTGTGCGACCGGGTGGCACTCTTCGACCAAGGCAAACTTGTCGCCATCGACACCCCCGAGGGTTTGGCCGGACGGGCCGGTGTGGAGAAGCGGGTGCGCTTCGTGCCCTCTGGCCCCTTCGACGATGCCCTCCTCACCGGGCTGCCAGAGGTATCGCACGTCGAGCATGAGGGTGGGCACGTCGATGTGACCGGATCGGGGGAGCTGGCCAACGTGGTCATCCTCACCCTGGCCGACGTCGGGGTGACTGCCAATGACCTGCACTTCGACAGGGCCAACCTCGAGGATGCATTCGTGGCCCTGACTGGTCGTCATATCCACGAGGCAGTTCCCGGAAGGGTTCACCGATGAGCACCGTCGCCTCACTCCTTCCGGCCAAGAGGCCAAGGTCGGCTTTCGCGAAGCTGATGGAGAGCGAGACCAAGATGGCGTGGCGCGTGCCGATGGGGCTGATCTTGGGGGTGGCCATCCCGATCCTCGTCTTGGTGGTCTTCGGCAACATCCCGGGAATGAACAAGTCCGAACACAAGTTCGGTGGCCTCACCTACTTTGATGTCTACTTCCCCATGATCATCGCCTTCTCGGTCGCCGTCTTGGCCCTGATCAGCCTGCCCACCCACCTGGCGAGCTACCGCGAGCAGGGCATCTTGCGGCGACTCTCTACGACGCCGGTGCCGCCGTCGTGGATGCTCGCTGCTCAGGTCGTGATCAACCTCGCCTTGGCGGTTGTGGCATTGACCATCGTCCTGGCCGTCGGCACCACCGCCTACGGCCTTGGCGCCCCGAAGCAGCTCGGCGGTTTCGTCCTCGCCCTGGTGCTGACCATCGCCGCCCTGTTCGCGATCGGGTTATGGGTCTCGTCGTTCGCCCGATCGGCTGGTATGGCCGGCGGAGTCGGGCAGTTGATCCTCTACCCGTCACTGTTCTTCGCGGGCCTGTGGGTTCCCCGCGAGCTCATGACACCGGTGCTCCGGGACATCAGCGACTGGACGCCTCTAGGAGCTGCGGTGGAGGCCCTCCAGACCGCCATGCAGGGCGGGTTCCCTCCGGCGAGGTCTCTCCTGGTGCTGGTCGCCTACGCCCTGATCTTCGGATTCCTTGCCGTCCGATACTTCCGGTGGGAGTGAGCCCGCCGGGTCGAGGTCGGCGTCTGGAGGTGAGTTGGCATGACCATCGAGATACGCGGTGAGGTTCCCTTGGAAGAAATCCAACGGAGAGTGATTGCGGCACTGGGCCACCACTACAAGGTGACGACAAAGTCGGACTCAGTAATCAAGATCCGCCGCCTTCCGTTGGTCACAGAGAATGTCCATGTGAAGTGGCAAGGCGACAGGACGACCCTTCAGCCAGCACCCGGCGGCGCATGGATCATTCAAGGCATCAACGCGATTTCCATCCACCCACGGATTCGCCGCGCCCTTTCCAGGGCATTCGTTACCTCGCCAACCGGCGAGGGTGGTGGGGAGATTTGAAACAAGTCCGCGCGAACGCAGTTCCTCGGGTCGACACGGCTTACGGCGTTTGATCTCCTTGCTCCCCACGCTTAAAGTCCCCACCCAACCGCAAGCGGGGTGCCCCCGTTCGCCGGGATCGTGAGACACCTACCGCCGAGCGGCGGGCCACGGACGTCGCCCCAATGCCGACCGGCTCCAGGTGGTCCCGACCGTGCTCCGAGGGTCAGGCGGATCGGTCCGATGGGCGACGGGTAGACGCGGGCCCGAGGTCGGAGAGGAACGCCACGATCTCCTTGGTAAGCCGCCCGGGTTGGAGCCGCAGCTCCAACGGTGAGCGCGCCCGGACGAGCGCCGCGTTCGGCATCCGCGCCACGAGGCCAACGGCGTCGTCGAAGGGGTGGATGAGATCGTTGCGGTGTGCCAGAACGAGTGTTGGGACGGCGATGGTGCGGCGCTGTTCCTGGGTGGGGGCCACCGGACCGACCAGCACGCCGTGCAGCACGGCGGACGTCGCGTCCGGGGGCAGCGAGAGCGCGTTCAGCACGCTGTTGAGCGGGCCGAACCTCGTCCGAGGGACACGGCTCACCAGCCCAGAGGTGATGTTGAGCACCCGCCGCCCGTAATGAGCGGCGAGCACGATGGGCACGAAGATCATCGCCGCGGCCGGAACGGCCCGCTCCAGCACCGGCATCTCGAGCACTAACGCCTGAACGCGCTCGGGGTAGTGGGCCGCCGCGAACAAGCTGACGTTGGCGCCGAGCGAGATGCCTCCGAGCACGGCCTTCTCCGCTCCGAGGTGGTCGAGCAGGGCGATCACCTGGTCCGCGTAGCTGTCGATGCGATAGGTCGATGCATGGGTCGGCTTGTCGCTGCGCCCGTGGCCGAGCAGGTCCAGCAGGGCGACCCGATACCCCTGCTCGGCGAGGGCCTGGGCGATGCCGCGGTTGAGCTCTGCGTCCAGCAGCAGGCCGTGCAGATAGACGACCAGCGGGGCGGCGGACGAGCCGTAGAGGTCGTAGACGAGCCGGTGCCCGTCGTCGCTGAAGGAGAGATCGAACTCGGCCGGGATGACGCTCACCAGTCACCTCCTGTTCCCGCATCCCGTTGGTGGACCGCGCTCCGATCCTGGGCCGCTTCGTAACTGCACGCTACAGTCGAGCTGGGTGCCCCAGTACGCCGGCTCGGTGGGACACCGTTCTGGCCCGCGCAGAGCCAAGTGCTTGCTCTCGCCAGCGCCAGATCCCGCTCATTTCCGATGTGCCCGTTTGGTGGCCGCGTCCTCGCAGAACTCGTGAGCAGGGGTGCGCAGTCGCGGCGGCTCCGATGCGTCGGTCGGGTCGCTTCGGGGAGCCACGGTGTGCCGCCCAAAATTCCAAGTTGAGGACGCTTAGAGCCCCCGAACAAGCTCTCCGAGGTCCACCCTGAGTGCCCGGGAAAGTCGACTCAGACCCACGAACGCAACGTTGCGCTCGCCCCGTTCGATCCCTCCGACGTAGTTCCGGTGCATCTGGGCCCGCTCAGCTAGTGCCCTGACCGCCATCCTTGGTGGGGCGCAATCCGCCACGTGGGCCGTCGTGGCGGCCAACCTGGGTGGCATGGCTGGGACGGTTGGCGGGGTTGGTCATGAGCCACCGATCCTCGAACCTCGAGCGCAACCGCTGGGCGGTGTCGCTACTGGATGTGCAGCCAACGGATCGCGTCTTGGAGGTCGGCTTCGGACCGGGCATCGCCGTCCGGGAACTGAGCAGGTTCGCGACCCGCGGACAGGTCTTGGGCATCGACCACTCGGAACTCATGGTCCACTGCGCGACGCCGACGCAACGCATCGGGCATTCAAGCCGGTCGCGTCGATCTTCGGCTGGGTTCGGTCGAGGAATTGCCCGAGTTGAACCATCCGGTGGATGCGATCCTCGCGGTCAACTCGATCGGCTTTGGCCAGGACCGCGATGCGCGACTGAGCGAGTTGCGGGCCAGGATGCGACCGGGAGGCCGGATCGCGATCGCCTCGCAGCCTCGCTGGCCGGGTGCCACCAGAGAAACCTCCGCCCAGGCCGCTCGGGACATCGAGGCCTCGCTGACGGCGGCGGGGTTTTCCCGCACGCGGATCGAGACACTCGATCTGGACCCACCCGTGGTCTGTGTCGTTGCCGTCAACGAGCAGTGCTCTCCGTTGGGACGTGCCGGCTAGGGCGGGCTGGTCCGCGGAGCCGTGACCTTCCGGCTCTCGGCGTCGTATCAGGGCTCGGGCCACGGTGCGACGGTCTCACAGCCGCACTCCTCCGGAGCCACGTCGCGTACCGTCTCGGTGAACTGCCAGCGGTGGCCGGCGAGATCCTCGACCGTGCACTCCCGCTCGCCGTACTCACGATCGATCGGCGGCTCCAGAACCCGAGCCCCGTGGGCACGGGCCCGCTCATACTGCGTCACGACGTCGTCGACTCGGACCTTCAGCTCATGGGTAACCACGCCGGCCTGCGGCGGTCGTCGCTGCTCCCCCCGGGCGTCGGCCACGATCATGGCGCCGCCTGCGCCGATACTCAGCTGCGCCCGATGGGCCTCGCCGATCCGGGTCCGTTCCACGAAGCCAAACGCTTCGGTCAACCACGCCACGGCCTCCCGGACGTCCGGGTAGACCAGCACCGGGATGACCGTGGGCGGAGGGATGGACCGGTTGCGCTTCATGGGTTCGCCCTTTCGTCGTCCACCGTGGTTCTCATCCAGCGTGGCGCCGGGTGATGCCGATGGTGTCTGCAGGGTCCACCGCGGCTTGCTCGGCAAGCCGCGCGAGGTTCAGCAGCTGACGTCGGGCCATGAACAGGTCCCCCACCGACAACAGTGGTCCGGTGACACGCCCCCCGCCCGCCACGACGACCTTGAGCAACAGGCGTGTTGCCCGGCCTTCCGGCACGAGGACGTAGGACATGACCGCACCCATGATCCGGCCCGTGAGATGCTCGCCGGGCATGACCGCAACGATCCGGCCGAGTCGGCGCCCACCGAGGGCGGTCGTGAAGTGCTCACCGGGAAGGGGGTCCGGAAGCTGGCGCAGCTCGCGAGGCGATTGGCGGCCGAGATTGTCGATCCAGTCATAGGAGTACGGTGCCAGGCGGATCTGCGCCACCCACGGCCAGACATCCCGCGGCGCGGTCCGGACCGTGACTCCTCGCCACAGCTGTACTGCCGGCTCGGATACGACGTCGTCGCAGGGGTAGCGACGCGTGACCTCGGCCGCCGTGACGCCCCAGCGGTCGCCGATCAAGTGCGTCCACCGGCGGAGGTCGATCCACGCATGACATTGACGCTAGACGTCGTATTCGAGGGTCCCATCGGGCGCAGCTGAGGTCAGCGGCGGCGTAGGAGGACCACGGTGTCACGCAAGGTGGCGTGTTCCCCGTCGGGCCCGGTCGCCTGGCGGGGTCGAACGTCGCTGACGACGGTCTCCCAGGCGGTGCCGTCCAGCTGCAGGGCGGCCATCTCCTCGGGCGGGTCAAGAAGACGGTGATGAGCCCGGTCTTGGGCGTCAGACCAGGGTGGGGACTCGGCGTGACCGACAACGAGGAGGTGCCCCCCGGGCACGATCGCGGCGGCGGCGCGTCGTAAGACGGCCATACGCGGGAAGTCGATAGGGGAGTGCAGGAAGCACGCAGACACCAGCTCATAGGTCTCCGTCGGCTGCCAGCAGGCGAGGTCTTCGATGATCCAGGTGATCCGTCCGTCAGGGATGCGACGGGCGGCAGCCCGCTCTCTGGCGCGGACGATGGCACTCGTGGCGATGTCGATGGCAGTGACCTGCCAGCCCCGCCCGGCGAGCCAGACGCTATCGCCGCCCTCGCCACAGCCGAGATCCAGCGCCCGCCCAGGTTGGAGGGCGGCGACCGTGGTGACGAGGGCGTGGTTGGGTTCGCCGGACCAGATCTGCTCGCTCTCGGCGTACCGGGCCTGCCAGAAGGAGGCCGCATCGGGCTCGGTCGTCGGTGGACCTCCCGGGTGATGGTGTCGTCGAACTCCTCGGCTCATGCCAGCCAGCATGGACCGACACTTCGCAAAATGACAAGCTATTTTGCGGAATCGGCAAGGTTAGAAGGGCTGGGATGGACGCCACACTCGCAGAGGTCGGAGCGCGGCTACGCGCCGCCCGCCGCGATCAGGAACTCACACTCGATGACCTCGCCGCTCGTACCGGGATCTCGTCCAGCACGCTGTCCCGGTTGGAGAGCGGCAAGCGACAGGCCACTTTGGAGCTGCTCGTCCCCTTGACCCGCCAGCTCGGGATCAGGATCGACGACCTCGTCCCTGCGGATACCCCGGACCCGCGGATCAAACAAGCCCCGATTCGCCGCAACGGCCTCCTCATCGTTGCCCTCTCGCCGGACCACGCCCCCATCCACACCTACAAGATCACGTATCCGCCCAAGGCCAGCATGCCCACCCTGCGAACCCATGACGGCTACGAGTGGGTCTACGTGCTGCACGGACGGCTGCGGCTGCGCCTCGGCGAGCGCGACCTCACCCTGGCCCGTGGAGAAGCCGCCGAGTTTGACACCCGCACCCCGCATGCCATGGCTGCCACGGGCGGACGCCCCGCCGAGGTCATCAGCATCTTCAACCAAGCCGGTGCTCGCATACACACCCACTCCATTCGCCCCCAAGACGTCGAGTGACCAACCACGTGAAGTCAGAGGCGCGAGGCGGTGGCCATCCGATCGAACGAGGAGGGCGGTCGGCCCGCGCCCGCGGCGGCGAGAGCGGCGAGAGAGCGGCGCAGACGTGGAATCCGGGGTGCAGCCCTCTGGGAAACGCCGAGGGTCTCGGCAGGCCCGCTGCGTGTCTCTCCGAAATTCCCCGTTTCCTTCTATTCTGCAAACATCGGTTGCACATCTCAGTATGAACGTGCTACCGTGAGTTGCAGTTTGACCGGCGAAGCCGGTGGCGCGATCAGAAAGGGTTCGGAACCTGATGCCAGGCCGAGTGATCGAGCGGGAGATCCTGATCGAAGCACCGGTGGACGTGGTGTGGCGCACCATCACCGAGCCTGACCAGATGAGCCAGTGGTTCGCCGACCGGGTGGAGCTGGTCGTGGAACCGGGTGCGCATGGCTACATGGGCTTCGGGGACCAGGGCGGCCCCGTCGTCATCGAGGCGGTCGATCCACCGACTCGCTTCTCGTTCCGCTGGAACCACCCCCCGGGGGAGGAACCGGTGGCCGGCAACTCGATGCTGGTGGAGTTCACGCTGATACCCGAGGGTGAAGAGCGGACCCGTCTTCGAGTGACCGAGAGCGGCCACGAGCTGCTCGACCTGCCCGACTCGGAGAAGGAACGTTATGCCGACGAGCACCGGGGCGGCTGGGCCGAGTATCTGGACCGCCTCGCCAGCCTGCTCGCGGAGCGGCAGTCGGGATGACGGTTCAGGCCGATGACGACTTGTGGTCGGCTATCGCGGACCCGTCTCGTCGCCGGGTGCTCGACCTCGTGCTCGGCAACGGTGAGGTCAGCGCCAGCTGGTTGGCCGGTCACGTTCCCTTTTCGCGCCAAGCGGTCTCCAAACATCTCATCGTGCTCGAAGAGGCCGGGTTGGTCAGCCGGCGCAAACAGGGTCGAGAGGTCCTCTACCAGGTAGAAGCCGTTCGTCTCGGCCAGGCCACACGGGACATGTCGGAGCTCGCCGCCCAATGGAACCGGCGACTCGGCACCATCAAGCGGCTCGCGGAAGCGGCACACACAGAGGCGAGGAAGCGAGGCTCTCGCACCTCCCATCAGAGAGGAGACCGTCGTGAAGGATGAGTCGACAAACCTCGGTCAGCCGGCGTCCGCCACCAGAGCATCGAGCCTGCCGGCGTTGGTCGACCGGGCCACCTTCCGGGCGGAACTGGACGGGCTTCGGGTCCGAGAGAAGGCGCACACTCGAGAAGGGGACGCGATCGCCGCGGCGCGGCGGCGGCTGCCGATGGTGGAGATGGACCCCGCCATTGAGCTGCTCGGCCCGAGCGGGCCGGTCCGTCTGCTCGACGCCTTTGAGGGCCGCCGCCAGCTGATCGCCTACTACTTCATGTGGAACACCGGCCGACCGGCGGCCGAGCAGTGCGAGGGCTGCACGTGGGTCACCACCCAGGTCGCGGAGCTGTCCTACCTGCATTCTCGCGACATCACCTTCGCCGTCTTCTGCCAGGGTCCGTACGACGAGAGCTTCCGCTACCGCGACTTCATGGGCTGGGGCGTGCCGTGGTACTCGGCACTGGCCTCCCTCGACGAGCTCCTCGTCGGGCGCCGGATCGGCATGATGCACATCGTGTGCTACCTACGGGATGGCGAGCGTCTCTTCGAGACGTACTGGACGACCCTCCGCGGCGTGGAGGCGATGGACTACAGCTACGCGCTCGATGGACCTCACCGTGTACGGCCGCCAGGAGGCGTGGGAGGACTCGCCGCCCGGGTGGCCACAGCAGTGCTCCATCACGCGGACCGACGATGGTCCGCCTGATTGGACGCCGATCTCCGAGTGGCCGGGCGGGCGCCCGATACCTCAATGGTCCCGCCTCGCAGCGGGACGCTCTGACGATCTCACCGTTGAGTCCTGAGCGGTCCGGCGCTCGGCACAAGCGAGCAGCGCCAGCAGACCATCGGTCCCGACGGACCTTCCCCGCCCCGCAAATAGTTAAGTGCCTACTTGACTAGTCTGCCAACCTCGGCAATACTTAAGTAGGTGATTAACCGTCTGGACCAGTTCGACCGGTCGTTCCATGCGCTGGCCGACCCGAGCCGACGGTCCATGGTGGAGCGGCTTGTGAACGGCCCGGCGTCGGTGAGCCAATTGGCCGAGCCATTGGCCATGTCACTGGCCGCGGTGGTCCAGCACCTGGGTGTGCTGGAAGAGGCCGGGATCGTGACGTCCGAAAAGATCGGCCGGGTCCGCACCTGCCGGCTGGAACCGCAGGGACTGCGCCGGGCTGAGGATTGGCTGGTCACCCAGCGCACCGAGTGGGAACGCCGGCTCGATCGCCTCGGCGACGTGCTCACCGCACCCGACGATCGCTGACAAGCCTGACGATGAAAGATCGACCACAAGGAGGAGTGATGAGCGAACGCGGCATCGTCCATGCCACCTTCACCCTGGAGCGCAGCTACCCGGCCCAACCCGCCCGGGTGTTTCAGGCCTGGGCCGACCCACGAGAAAAGGTCCGCTGGTTCGCCGGCAATCCCGACGACTACCAGCTGGACTTCCGTCCCGGTGGCATCGAGCACAACCACGCCGTCCACGACGGCAAGCGGATCACCTGGGAATCGCTCTACCGCGAGATCGTCCCCAACGAGCGCATCGCTTACACCTCGGTGCTCTCCGAGGACGACACCGTGGCCACCCTGTCGCTCACGACCGTCGAGTTTCTCGCCGATGGCGACCGCACCAGGCTCGTCCTGGTCGAGGCCGGCGCCTACCTCGATGGGCACGAGCAACCGGCGTGGCGCGAGGAGGGAACCGGAGACTGGCTCGACGCTCTCGGTCGGCACCTCCGCGAAGGCGAGCCGTCGTGAGGTTGTCCCTGACGGATCGCACCGGATGATCGAAGGGCGAGTCCGTCCCGCCGGCGACGCTCCTCATACGCCACCTCCGCCGTCGGTCAGCGGGCACGAGCGAGGGACCCGGCGGGCGCGCCGCTCGAGAAGCCCGCGCTCGAAGCGTTCTGAGCCAGCGCCGCGGCACGGCCAAACGCGTCGGCGGCTTCGCGGTGTCGCCCCACCCTTTCGAGGAGGTCGCCCCGCACGCTGTGGAGCAGGTGGTAGCGATCAAGGACCCCCAGGTCGACCAACTCCTCGACCAGCGGGAGCGCCAACGCCGGCCCGGACGCCATGGAGACGGCTACCGCCCGGTTCAGCTCGACGACGGGAGAGGGCATGGCTGCCGCCAGCTCGTCGTAGACCGAGACGACCTGTGCCCAATCGGTCTCCTCGGGACGGAAGGCGCGTGCATGGCAGGCGGCGATCGCCGCCTGTAGCGCGTAGGGCCCTCGGATCGGCGACAGCTCGTCGGCGCGACGCAGCGCGGCCTCACCGCGGGCGATGTGGAGCCGGTCCCACCTGCGGCGGTCCTGGTCGGCCAGGAGGATAGGAGCGCCCGAAAGATCGACCCGTGCGCTGAGACGGGACGACTGCAGCTCGATGAGGGCGACGAGCCCGTGGACCTCGGCATCGTCGGGGGCGAGGGCGGCGAGGACCCGTCCGAGGCGCAGTGCCTCGGCGCAGAGCTCCGGACGCAGCCAGTCCTCGCCGGATGTCGCTGAGTAACCCTCGTTGAAGATGAGGTAGATGACCTCGAGCACGGAGCCGAGGCGCTCGGCACGATCCTCGGCCGAGGGCACCTCGAAGGGAACCGCCGCCCGGGAGAGGGCCTTCTTGGCCCGGACGACCCGCTGGGCGATGGTGGGTTCGGTGAGCACGTAGGCGCGGGCGATCTCCGCCGTGGTCAAACCGCCCACGAGACGAAGCGTGAGCGCGACCCGTGAGGTGACCGGAAGAAGCGGGTGGCACGCCACGAAGATGAGGCGCAGCCGATCGTCGTCGATCGGATCGTCGTCGATGACATCGTCGTCGATTGCGGGTGGTTCAGCCGACGGTCCCAGGGCCTCGAGGGACCGGCCGAGTTGGGCGTACTTGTCGGCGAGCGTGCGGTCACGCCGGAAGCGGTCGATGGCCTTGCGCTTGCCGACCGCAGTCAGCCAGGCGCCGGGGTTGGCCGGGGTGCCCTGGCGGGGCCACTGGCGGAGGGCGTCGACCAGCGCGTCTTGGGCCAACTCCTCGGCCAGGTCGATGTCGCCGGTGACACGGGTCAGAGTGGCGACGACGCGAGGGAACTCGATTCGAAAGACCGTCTCGACGGCACTGGTCGAATCGGCGGCCGGCATGCCGCCGATTCAACCACCGCCGCGAACCCGTCGGGTCTCAGCCGGTGACCGGCCGGACACGCACCTCGCCCTCGCCCAGCACGCCGAGAAAGCGCTTGGACCACTCGACCGCTTCGTCAAGATCCCGGCACTCCAACAGGGCCCAGCCGCCCACGAGCTCCTTGGCCTCGGCGAACGGTCCGTCGACGACGGTGTACTCGCCGTCCTTGAGGCTGATCTTGGCGCCCATGGCCGTCGGCAGGATGCCCCCGGTGGCCACCACGACGCCGGCCTTGGTCGCCTCCTCCACGAACTTCCCCATCTTCTCGAAGACCTCGGGCGACGGGGGCTCCGCGGGCTGGGCCGACTCGTCGGCAAGGGTGTATCCCAGGTATCGCATGACGCTGTTCTCCTTGTGCACGGTGCGGCGCCGTTCGCCTCACTCTGCCAGAGCGTCGAACGGAACGGCTCCGGATCGACACCTTCGCCAAGATTTTCTCTCGAGCGCCGCGTACGCACAGGTCGGTCGGCGGCTGGCTACTCCGGACGTGCGACGTCAAATCGTTGACGGGCGGCATCGACGCTCATAACCGTCGTACCGGCGATGGTTTGCCAGTCGATGCCTCGCTCCCTCAAAGGGATGATCCAACTCGCCGCATCGGGTGTCGTCACGGCACTCCGCACCAGGTCGTGAGGGCGTCGCGCAATCCCGTATCGGTGCCCTCCCCCACCCAGGCGACATATCCGTCGGGCCGGATCAACACGGCAGCGCGGAGCCGTGACCGCGCCAATAACCGGAAGCTCCCACGGGCCGACATATTGAGCATCGATCAGCTGGACCCGCTCGGCCCATGGAGTGATGTCAAAGCTGCCGGACTCACCCAGGTTGAGCAGCACCGGCTTCGCGTCGTGCAGCAGGGTGAAGACCCGAACCGGGCCGCCGGCGGTCACCAGATCCAGATCGGGCATGCGGCGTCCGAGCAGGCGGTGACCCTCGCCGAGGTCGTAATGAATGTCCAGCCCGGAAATGATCCCGGCGAGCCGCTTGCGAGGTTCGTCCATGCTTGCCAGCTCCGACACCAGATCGCCCAGCGCCCTGGTGCGCTCGTCCCCCCGCTGGAGCACTCCCAGAGCCATCGTGTGGCGAAGCGCGCGGGCAGCGACCGGGTGGCGCTCGTCCTGATACGTATCCAGAAGGCGCTCCGTGGAGGTTCCGTTGACCACCTGAGCCAGCTTCCATCCCAGATTCACCGCATCCTGCACGCCGAGGCTGAGGCCCTGTCCACCCGCCGGGTAGTGCACGTGCGCAGAGTCGCCGGCGAGCAGGACCCGTCCGGCACGGTAGGCCTCCGCCTGACGGGTCATGTCGGTGAACCTGGAGATCCAGGTGGGACTGTGGATCCCGAAGTCGGTGCCGTACACGGCGACGAGCGCCGCGCGCAGATCGCTCATCGTGGGTTCACTGCTCGGCCCGAGCTGCTGTTCGGTCACGACCACCCGGACCGTCCGCCCATCCTCCATCCGGTGGAGGCCATGGATACCAATAGCGTCGTGGCGGATGCCCCGCGGCGGTTCCTCGGTCACCTCGACCTCGGCGATCAGGTTGCTCTTCGTCGGATCCCAACCCGGAAACTCGATGCCCGCCGCTCTACGGATGACGCTGCGCCCTCCGTCGCACCCGACGAGATACTGCCCCCGTAGCGACTCGCCGTCGGACAGCTCGACGTCGACGCCGGTGTCATCCTGCGCAAAGCCTGTCACCTCACATCCGTAGAGCATCCGCACCGGGAGCTCGGCGATCCAGGCGGCCATGATCCGCTCGATCTGGTTCTGCCAGATCCCGAGCGAATACGGATGGCGCGTCGGAAAGTCGCTCATGTCCAACACGGTCGTGCCGATCATCGCGGCCTGAGCGACCTGACCCTCCGCGAGAAACCGATCGGCGACCCCACGCTGATCCAGTAGCTCGATCGTGCGCGAGTGAAAGCCGCCGGCGCGTGACCCGACCAGCACGTGATCGGGACGCCGCTCGACGACCGCGACGTCGACCTTCGCCAACGACAATTCAGCCGCCAGCATCATCCCCGTCGGACCGCCCCCGGCGATCACCACCGCATGCTCGGCCACGCGCCGCTCCTTCCCTCATCCGTACTCGGACCGGAGATTCTGCGCACCGATCAGGCCCTTGCTGCAAGGGCCCGGAGCGCGCTACATTGATCATGGCAAGGAGTTGGCATCTTCTTTCCTTGCTCGGTCCGGACGGACAAGCCCTCTGCGAATTCGGCTGCTGATCGGGATCGCCCCTGTCCTTGACGTCGAGCCCGGCACATGAGCTTGCGGGCCCAAGGCCCGGCGTGCTCACCCAGACGTGGGGTGGCTCCCGGACGGCTGCAGCAACTGAATCACGTTGCCCTCCGGGTCCACGGCGTCGCAGCGCCGCGTTCCGCGAAACTCCCACTCCGTAGAGGGATCGTCGACGCTGCCGCCCAGACGTTGGAGCATCGGCCGTTTGGCTTCGATGCTGTCGACGACGAAACCCAACTTGACCGGCACTCCTTCTCGCCGGAGCGGAGGGCTTGTGACCCGCATCTGTGGGGCGCCCTCATCCCGCGCCTCGACCAGGGACAGCTCCCAGTGCTCGGAGCCCAGCACGGCGAAGTCCCCGTGGTGTTCGAGCAGCTCGAAGTCGAAGCAGCCCGCGTAGAAACCTTGCATGCGATCGAGCTGTCGTACATACAGGACGGCTGTTGAGAGCACCTGCCGAGGCTAGCCACGCGTGCGAGAGCCGCCGAGGTGGAAAGCCAAGGAGTCCGAGGCGCTCCGCCACGGCGACGAAGCGGACCCGCAAGGGGCCCGATGGGACTTGCGGCCCTGGTCGCACCCGGCTGGATGCTATACAAAGATACGGTCAGCTATTCGCTTGTATAGTCCGGAGGCGGCTTGCACATGTCGGACACGGCCCTACGTACGGAAGGCCTCACCAAGCGTTTCGGCGACATCGTCGCCCTCGATCACCTCGATCTCCAAGTCACTGAGGGCGAGGTGGTCGGATATCTGGGTCCCAACGGGGCGGGCAAGACGACCACAATTCGCCTGCTTCTCGGGCTCAGTCGTCCGACTGAGGGGCGAGCGGAGATCTTCGGGCTCGACTGCCAGCGCCAGCCCGTGGAGACCCATCGCCGACTTGCCTTCGTGGCCGGGGAGGCCAACCTCTGGCCATCGCTGACCGGGGCCGAGACACTCGCGCTCCTCGGTCGTGTCCACGGCCAGGTCGACGAGGCCTACCGCGACGAGCTGATCGAAAGGTTCGACCTCGATCCGACCAAGAAGGTGCGCACGTACTCCAAGGGGAACCACCAGAAGGTCATCCTGATCGCCGGCTTGATGGTTCGACCAGACCTGCTCATCCTCGACGAGCCGACCAGTGGGCTCGATCCCTTGATGGAGCAGGCCTTCCGCCACTGTGTCCACGAGGCCCGAGATCGGGGCCAGACCGTATTCCTCTCCTCGCACATCATGAGCGAGGTGGAGGCCCTCTGCGACCGGGTGGCTATCTTGCGCGACGGAAAGCTGGTCGAGATGGGCACGCTCGACGATATGCGCCATCTGAGCGCGCTCACCGTTGAGGCGAGGTTCAACGGAACGGTCCCCGACCTCTCCATGGTCCCAGGCGTCAGCGCGGTGGAGACCGACGGTTCGACGGTGCGCTGCCAGGTCCGTGGGTCGGTCGAGCCGTTGGTGAAGGTACTGGCAACGGCCGACGTGACCGAGCTGTTGAGCCGTGAGCCCTCCCTCGAAGAGCTGTTCCTCTCCCAGTACGGGGGAGACCAACTTGCAGGCTGACGTCGGCATCAGGGCGCGGATCACCGCACCGGTGCGTGCCAGCGGGTCGCCGGGCACCGTCGTCGCCGCTCTGAGCGTTCGCAAGGCAGTGCGCTCGGGGGCCTTGTGGGGCTACATCTTCGGCATTGCCATCGCCTCGTCGGAGATCAGCTACGTCAGGATCTACAAGACCGCGGCGCAACGTGAGGCCCTGGCGGCCACCTACGGCACGAGCAAGGCGATGACCGCCCTCTTCGGACCGGCCCCCCAGCTCCAGACGGTGAGCGGGTTCACCGTCTTCAAGATCTCCATGACGCTCATGGTCCTCGGCGCCGTGTGGGGGCTGCTCACGAGCACCAGGCTGCTGCGCGGCGAGGAGGACAGCGGGCGATGGGATCTCCTGCTCTGCGGCCAGACCACCCGGCGGGGTGCGACGGCCCAGACGATCGCCGGCCTGGGCGGCGGACTCGTGACCTTGTGGGCGGTCACGGCCATCATCGCCGTCCTTTCGGGACTGCAGTCGAGCGTCCACATCGCCGCCGGTCCGTCCCTCTACTTCGCCCTGGCCATGGTGGCCACCGCTGCCATGTTCCTCGCCGTGGGGGCAGTGACCAGCCAGTTGGCCGCCACCCGCCGCCAGGCCGCCTCGTTCGGGGCGGTGTTCCTCGGGGTCGGCTACGGCCTGCGGCTGATCGCCGACGCGGGCGTGGGTCTCCACGGGCTGATCTGGGCCTCGCCGCTGGGATGGGTCGAGGAGCTGCAGCCGCTCACCTCGCCCCAGCCGCTGGCCCTGGTGCCGATCGTCGTCTTCACGGCAGTCCTGGCTGCTGTCGCCGTGCACCTCGCCGGGACGCGCGACGCCGGGGCGAGCATCGTGGCGGACCGGGACCACGGCAGTGCCCACCTCAGGCTGCTCTTCGGTCCGAGCGGACTGGCGATCCGCTTGCTGCGGGCCACGGTCATCGGCTGGTGGGTGGCCATCGGCCTGTCGGCGTTCCTCTACGGGCTGATCGCGAAGTCGGCGGGCGCCACCATCTCTGGCTCGGTCCACGAGGTGTTCAGCAAGCTCGGAGCCGCCGGGAACGGGGCCGACGCGGTCCTCGGCGTGTGCTTCCTCATCGAGGCGATCCTGATCGGCTTCGTGGCTGCCGGCCAGGTCACCGCGGCACGCGCCGAAGAGTCGACGGGCCGGCTCGACCACTTCATGGTCCGCCCGGTATCCCGTAACTCGTGGCTTGGCGGCAGGCTCCTCGTGGCGCTGGTGGTCCTGCTGTTGAGCGGTCTCGCTGCCGGCGTGTTGGCATGGCTCGGAGCCGCCAGCCAGCACGCAGGATCGAGCTTCGCCAGCCTGCTCGGGGCCGGCGTCAACCTCGTGCCACCGGCGATCGTCATCCTGGGGATCGGCGTGCTTGCCTTTGGCATACGGCCTCGGGCCACGTCGATCGTGGTCTATGCCGTGCTGGGCTGGTCACTGCTCATCGTGATCGTGGGCGGCTTCGGTACCCTCAGCCACTGGGTGCTCGACACCTCGGTCTTCCACCACATGGCATCGGCCCCCGGGGTTCCACCGAAGTGGGAGGCCAACGGCATCATGACCGGCATCGGGGTTGCCGCCGCCCTCGTCGGCACTTTGGCCTTCCGGCGACGGGACCTGCAGGGTCCATGACGACCGAGCGAGCAATCCCTCAGACTCCGATGGACCTCTCTGCCGACGAGCGACCCGTGGCATTCGAGGACCTGACCGCGCGGGCCCGGATCCGCGAAGCGGCCCTCGAACACTTCGCCCGCGACGGCTACGACCGTGCGACCATCCGGGCTATCGCCGGGAGCGCCGGCGTCTCCCCCGGGCTGCTCCGGCATCACTACGGATCGAAGGAAGCCCTACGAGAGGCGTGTGACCACTACGTGTTCGAGATGCTGCACCGTGTCAACACTCAGATCCTTCAGGATCCAGCCTCGGCTGCAACGACCCAGCAGACATCGAAGCGATTCGGTCACTACGTGGCGCGCTCCCTCGCCGACGGGTCCCCCACGGTGGGCCCGATCTTCGACGAAATTGTCACGATGACCGAACAATGGCTCACACGCGCCGATGATTCTCGGCCGGACGCGCCCACGGTCGACCGAAGGATCCGTGCAGCGCTCGTCACCGCAATGAAGATCGGCATCCCGCTCCTCCACGAACACGTGTCCCGCGCGCTCGGCACGGACATGTTCGGGCCCGAAGGAGAACGGCTCGTCGCGTTGGCCCTCCTCGACATCTACTCCCACGCCCTGATCGACCAGGGCACCGCCACCTCGGCTGCCGAGGGCTACGAGGAGACGGGGCCGTAGATGGGACGGCACCACGTTCGCGCAAATCCTGTGAGCAGCGGCACCCGTCTCATATGCCTGTGTGCTCGGCGCGCACCGGATTGGGATCGTGCACGTGCGGCATCAGCGCGTTCGGCGGGACCGTCCCGAGCCGGCCCGCCTCGAAGTCCTCGAGGGCCTGCACGATCTCGTCCCGTGTATTCATCACGAAAGGCCCATAGTGCTCCACGGACTCCCCGATCGGCTGGCCGCCGAGTACCAGGACTTCGAGGTACTCGGTCCGCGAGTCCTGAGCATCATCGGCTCTGAAGGTGATCCAGTCCCCGCGGCCGAAGGACGCCAACTGACCGACTCGGACCGGTCGGCCGTCGCTGCCGACGCGTCCCGATCCTGCCAAGACGTAGACAAGGGCGTTGAATCCTCGATTCCAGGGGAGCTCGACCAGTGCCCCGGGGGACACCGAGACATGCAGGAGCGCCATGGGCGTGTGGGTCGACCCGGGGCCGCGGTGCCCACCGACTTGGCCGGCGATGACGCGCAAGAGCGCGCCGCCGTCGCCCGACGACACCAAGACCACGTCGTCGGCCTCGAGCCCCTGATATGCCGGCGGGATCATCTTGTCCCTGGCCGGCAGGTTCACCCAGAGCTGAATGCCGTGGAAGAGACCTCCCGAGTCCACGAGCTCCTCGGGTGGCGTCTCGATGTGCAAGATGCCTCCACCCGCCGTCATCCATTGCGTGGCGCCGTCGGTGATCAGGCCTCCACCGCCATGGGAGTCCTGGTGGGCGAAGGTTCCGTCGATCATGTACGTCACCGTCTCGAACCCGCGATGGGGGTGCCACGGCGTGCCCTTCGGCTCGCCTGGGGCGTAGTCGACTTCACCCATCTGATCCATGTGCACGAAGGGGTCAAGGTCGCGCAAGCTCACGCCCGCAAAGGCCCGGCGGACGGGGAAGCCTTCTCCCTCGAACCCCCTGGGCGCGGTGGTGACCGATCTCATCGGACGCTCGGCTGCATGGTCCCGATCGAGCTCAGGGATCTTTGGCAGCTTGGAGAGATCGGCAGGCGTCACAGCGGGCATGAGCGGCTCCCCTCATCATTCGCCGAAGCCTCGGAACCCCGCCGTTGGTGAAGGATATTCGCAGGACCGCTGGCCGATCTGTCCAGAAGCAACGTCGTTCCTCCTCACTCTTCCACAGGGTCTCTACCCCAGGCCCAGGATCGGCAAAGCGATCAGGCCCCACCGATCAATGACCGCGCCCTTGCGCGGCTGACTACGAGATCGTGAAGATCGCCGCCCACCTCGAGCCGACCCGACTGTTCGATCCCGCCGACCTTCACCGGTTCGAAGCCGGCAGTTCGGATCAACCGCTCGACTTCCTCGCCAGCACGGTCGTCGTCGGTCGCGTAAAAGAGGACCGCCAGCTCCGGCGACCGGTTGCTAGAGGCCTCGAAGAGATCGGCCGACAGGGTTCCGAATGCCATGGCCAAGCGCGCCCCTGCCGGCAACCACCCGGCCACAAGCTCGCCAGAGGATTGCCCTTTCGGCAGGAGATGCGAGACGTTACCTTGTGCGTCGACGGCGAGCGGATTGCTCGGAACGATCACGAGCTTGTCGGTAAGCGGGCCGGCGATCTCCTCTATCACGCCCTTCAGGACGGTAAACCGCAGCGCGAGGACCACGGCATCGGCGCCCTGCAACGCGTCGCGGTTGTCGACGGCGGCGACTGCCGCTCGACCTATCTTTGCAGCCAGCATTTGTGCCGACTCTTTGTCTGCGCTCGAGAGCCGCAGTGTCTCCCCACCTGACGCGAGCTGGCGGGCGATCACCGATCCGATCCCTCCGGTGCCGATGACAGCGGTGGTCATGACCGAAACCTCATGAGCGTCGATGTACTGAGCACGTCATCGTTCTCCATCCGGACGTCCGTCCCGGACGGGGAGGGGCCAGGCCTTGAGCCCGGGCGATTCGCCGATGGTGCGATCGCACATCAGGCATCATGCGCTTCTGGCGGGATTGAATCAACTTGCCGGAAGAGCAGAGGATCCCAAGTTCGAGAGAGGGGTGAGCCCGAGACCCTCCTCTAGGTTCGGGACCGGCCAACCCGACTGGCCGGCGTGGCGGTCACGTTCTGAGCCCGGACCGGCCTCAACCGCGACGATCGACACCTCGAGTCTCCCGTGAGACTGGTGCTCGGCTTCGCGCCGTGGCTGGCTTGCGCATCGCTGTGAGCGAGACCCCGATGGATGTCCTGGCACCCGAAGTGGTCTTCATTGCCGATGGCGGCGGGATCGCCGCCGCCGCGCCGGCCCCCGTCCACGGGGCCGAAGGTGTGGCAGGGCTGCTAGCGCGCCCGAACCGAGCGGTGTCGATGGTATGGCTCAACGGCGCACCCGCAATTCGGGTTGACAGTGACAACCAGGTGGCGGTGGTCAGCCTCCTAGTCGAGGACGGACGTATCAGCCGGATGTATGCAATCGCCAACCCAAACAAACTGACGCGGCTGATAGAACCGGCGGAACTGGTCCGGTAGTCGTTGTTCCCGCCTTCCCGTGGGAATGGAGACATTGCCGTCATACCCGCTCTCTTCCGGTGCCTTGGCGTCGGCATCGCCATAGTTGTCAGCGACGTCCAGGTCCTCTAGCTCCCTCTGCACGCCGCCCGAATGGACGCTCGAAAGCCTCCACAGGACCGCGATCATGACGGCCGACGCAGCCCTCAACCTCAGGCGTCGCGGTGCGACATCCGGATCGAGGCCGCCGCCAAGGCGATGGCGGCATAGACGCCGAGGACCACAACGGCAGCGCCTGGCCTCAGGAGTCCCGCCGAATGGTTGACCGTGACGGCGGCCTGGAGGGCAGTGCCGGGCACGTACTGACGAAGACCGGCCGGAAGCAGCTGGCCGAGCGTGACGCCTCCCACGATGACCAGCACCAATGCCGTGGTCGCTGCTGCGGTGTGTCGGATGAGGCCGCCGAGACCCACCCCAATCACGGAAATAAGGCTCACCGCCAGGGAACCGAAGACCACAGCTTGGAGGACGCCGGGATGAGCGAAGGACACTTCGAGATGCTTGCCGGCGAAGACCCGCTGGCCGACTTCGAAGCTGACCACGGCAGTCAGCAGCGCCACCGGGAACACGAACGCCGCAGTGACCCCCGCCTTGGCTGCCAGTACCCGCCGCCTCGTGGGCGTGGCGGCAAAGGTGGACCGAATCATCCCCGTCACATACTCGGCAGTCATGGCCCGAACCCCAAGTGCCGCAAGCAGCACGGCACCGACGAAGACGACACCGAAGAGGGAACAGGCGGTTGGGTCGAACATCTGGCGCTGCCCCGCTGTCATCTTCGTCCACTCTTGGACTTGGGAGACACAAAGGATCGCCCCCAGGGCAACCGAGATGACAATGGCCATGACCACTGTCCGCCAGGTGGAAGGCAGGGTGCGCAGCTTGGTCCACTCTGCCTTGGCAATCCTGCGGATCCGGAGAGTCCGCACCGGCGGAGCGGGGGGTGTGAGGTGAGTCGCATCGATGGTGTGGGTCGCAGTGGTCATGTCAAGCTCCTTTGGTTGCGTCGACCAGCTGGCCGGCGTGGTAGTCGGTTTGGTCCTTGGTCAAGTCGAAGTACGCCTCTTCGAGCGACGATCCCAGTGGGGCCAGCTCGACGAGGGTGACGTCGTGGGAACGAGCGGCCGCGCCGATCGAGGCGGAGTCCATTCCGGTCACGACCATGGCGCCGTCAGATCCACACTCGATCAGCGCGCCTCGCTGGGTCAGGGTTTCAGCCAGATCGGCCTGCTCCACGGCCCGGACCCGGACAGCTCGAGGCCGTGTGCCGGTTGATGAACTCATCGGTGCCGGCGTCGGCGATGATGCGGCCCCGACCGATCACGATCAGGTGATCGGCGGTCTGGGCCATCTCGCTCATGAGATGGCTCGAGAGGAACACCGTGCGGCCTTCTGATGCCAGGGACTTCATCAGGTTGCGGATCCAGAGGATGCCCTCGGGGTCGAGCCCGTTGATCGGCTCGTCGAACATCACCGTCTCGGGGTCGCCGAGCAGCGCGCCAGCGATGCCGAGCCGCTGGTTCATGCCAAGCGAGAATGTCCCGACCCTCTTTCCTGCCACATCGCTGAGTCCGACGATGTCGAGCACCTCGGCCACCCGTCGGCGGGGGATGCCGTTGCTGTCGGCCAGCCACATGAGGTGGTTGGCGGCACTGCGGCCGCCGACAATGGCTTTGGCGTCCAAGAGCGCCCCGACCGACCGGAGTGGGTCGGCCAGCTGGCGGTAGGGCTTGCCGTCCACGCGGACTTCGCCTGCAGTCGGGGCGTCGAGGCCCAGGATCATGCGCATGGTGGTCGACTTGCCGGCCCCATTGGGGCCGAGGAAACCGGTCACCTGCCCGGGCCGGACGGTAAAGGAGACCTCATTGACGGCCACGGTCTTGCCGTAGCGCTTGGTGAGGTGCGTTGCCTCGATCATGGTGCTTCCTTTCCTCGTCGATCTGGTCTGGGAAGCAGCCTGCGCTCGGGACCTGAGGTGCCGCTGATGTGGCCCTGAGGCGGCCTGGTCAGCTCAAGGGCGCCGCACCTGGTCATCGGTCGTACCGTGGGGGTGTGGAAGTGAAGCTCTTCGGCGAGTTCGAGGTGGTCAAAGGGGGTGTGGCGATACCGATTCGCGGCGCCAAGCAGCGGGCCCTCCTGGCTCTCCTGGCCCTCAACCGAGGGAGTCCGGTCAGCGCCGACCGTCTGATCGACCAGCTGTGGGGCGACGGGCAGACCGCCAAGCCAGCCAACGCCTTGCAGGCGCAGATCGTCCAGCTGCGCCGAACTCTCGGAGCCTCAGCCATCGTCACCTCCGAATCCGGCTATGCGCTCGATGTCAGTGCCGGTGACCTGGACGCAGCCCGATTCGAAGACCTGGTAGCCGAAGGTCGTCGCCTGAGCGCCGAGGGCGAGCTCGCCTTAGCGTCCGCCGTGCTGGGTGACGCCCTCCGGTTGCGCCGCGGCGAACCGCTGTCCGAGTTCGCCTACGCCGGCTTCGCCGACGCCGAACGGGCCCATCTCAACGAGTTAGCCCTGGTGGCGACGGAGTACCGAGTCGAAGCGGACCTGGGGCTCGGCCATCACAACGAGCTGGTAGGCGAGCTGGAAGCGCTGTGCCGGGACCACCCGCTGCGCGAGCGTCTGTGGGAGCTGCTCATGCTGGCGCTCTATCGAGCTGGGCGCCAAGCCGAAGCGCTGCGTGCCTTCACCGAGATCCGTGACCGACTGGTCGACGAGCTCGGGATCGACCCGGGCTCGAGCCTGCGCGAGTTGGAAACCCGCGTCCTGGACCACGACCCGTCCCTCGTCGCCGAGCAACCGCCAGCGCTCCGTGCGCCGGCGCTGCCGTCGGTGCCAGGCAACCTGCCCGAACCACTAAGCAGCTTCCTCGGGCGTGACGCCGAACTGGAACAGGTGGGCGAAGCGATTGCCTCCAGCCGCTTGGTCACACTGATCGGACCCGGTGGAGTGGGCAAGACCCGTCTGGCGGTCGAGGCGGCAGCCCGCTTGCGCGAGCAGCATCCGGGCGGCACCTGGCTGATCGAACTTGCCGGCGTCACCGATCCCGAAGGGGTCGCCCCGGCCGCGGCCGGCACGCTCGGGGCCGTACGGCCTGCTCTGGGTGACGCCCAGCCCTCTGGATCGACGGCCGAGCTCATCGCCCGCCACCTCGCCGGCCGCTCGCTCGTGGTCGTCCTCGACAACTGCGAACACGTCATCGACGAGGCTGCGAGCCTCGCCCACACCCTGGTCGGAAAGGTACCCGGCCTTCGCCTCGTGGCCACCAGCCGCGAGCCACTCGGTGTTCCGGGCGAGATCCTCATCCCCATAGCCGGGCTGGCATCCCCGGCTGCCATCGAACTCTTCGTGGATCGTGCTCGTGCGGTACAGCCAGGATTCGAAGGCGACGGCCCGGCCAAAGCGATCATCGACGGCATCTGCCGTCGACTCGACGGCCTGCCCCTGGCCATCGAGCTTGCCGCCGCCCGCCTTCGAGCCCTCCCCCTGTCCACCCTGGCCGAGCGACTCGGCGACCGCTTCGCGCTGCTCACCCGCGGCGCCCGCACGGCGTTGCCCCGACAACAGACGCTGCGTGCCGTCGTGGACTGGAGCTACGACCTCCTCTTCGAAGACGAGCGGCGCCTGTTCGCTCGGCTGTCGGTCTTCGTCGGCGGCTGCGAGCTCGAAGCCGTCGAGGCCGTCTGCGTCGACGACGAGCTCCCGAGCACCGACGTCCTCGACGTCATGAGTCGGCTGGTGGACAAGTCCCTCGTCACGGCCCCGACACCCGGCGAGACCCGGTTCACCCAGCTGCAGACGTTGTGGGAGTACGGCACCACCCGCCTCGACGACTCCGACGAGGCCGACACGGTTCGCACCAGACACGCCGCCTACTACCGCCGCTTCGCCGAGAACGCCAACGAACGCCTACGAGGTGCCGAAGCGCCCGAGTGGAGCGAACGCCTGACCCCGGAGTTGGGCAATCTGAAGGCTGCGCTCGATTGGCACCTGGCCACCGGGAACATCGATGCCGCACTCTCCATGGTCTCCGGAATGGCCTGGCTGTGGTTCGTCAACAGCGATTTTGCCGAAGGCGCCCGTTGGCTAGCCAGTGCGCTGGTCGCCGAAGGGAAACGCCGTGCTGAGCTGCACGCCACCGCCCTCGTCTGGCATGGCTACTGCGTCGGCATGTCGTTCAGCCCGGCGGCGGGCGTCGTCGAATGTGAAGAGGCGATTGCCGTCTTGAGGCCGGGTGGCGACCCTATTCGCCTGGCCGAGGCGCTCCTGCTCGGAGCGTCGGTACTGATACGCGCCCACCAATTCAGCCGGTCGCTGGCGGCTTTGGCGGAAGCACAGATGCTGCTCGGCCCTGATGACCAACGATGGCTGCTCGGTACACACGACACGATGGAGACCCAGATGCTGCTCGGGCCTCATGAGCACGGGTGGCTGCTTGGCACACACGACATGTTGGTCAGCTGGAATATGGCGTCGTTTGGGCGTCTCGACGAGGCCGAGGCGGCGGCCCTTTCGAGCATTGAGCGCTTCGACGCAGCAGGTGAAGTGTTGCTGGTCGTCAACGCACTGAACGCTCTCGCCGGAGTTGCCGCGGCAAAGGGTGATCTCCAAGGCGCGTCGGTAGCGTACGAAGCGCTGTTGGAACGGTGCCGGGCTACCGGGCAGCACCCCTACCTGCCCTTTTGCCTCGTCTCCTTGGCCGGTGTGCGGGCCAGACAAGGTGACGCCGCCGCCGCCGACCATCTCTACCAAGAGGCGATCGGGTGCTGCTACAACCCCTGGCTCTCGGCCGACGCCATGGTCGGCCAAGCCGCCGTCGCCCGTCGCCTCGGTGACCTAGCACGGGCGAGAGGCTTGCTCGACACCGCCGCGGACCGTTACCGAGACGCGGACCTTCCCGGCGGCCAGGCCCGGGTGCTAGCGGGACTGGCCTGGTGGGCGCTCGGTGCAGATCAACCCGCCACTGCAGTCATCTTCGCGGCGGATGCCGTCGGAGCCGCAGAGGCGATCGGGGATCCCGAAACCCAACTGCTCGCCGATTCTGCTCTGGCCGCAGCCAACGCGATCGCAGACCCTACGAAGTACAACACCGACCACTTCGTTGCATTGGCCCAACAGCGAGCCCAGGGTCTCTCGCATCGCTCCCTCACCGACGAGCTAGATCTGGTGGCGCTCGCGGCTCGGCTCACACCAACCGCGACCTGAACAGGCGAAGCCGCAGCTCGAGTTCCCTTCGAGCAGGCCTTCTCAATGCCGTGGCACTGGTACCTCAGCACCACCTCAGGGCGACCTCAGGCGAGAGGCCCAACCTGATAGCCATGCCGCAAGAGCCAGTACAGCCCAACGCACGCCGTGGCCAGCCAACCTCTGCCGGTCCCGCGGTCGAGGACCACGGTCGGGCGGTCACGGCAAACATCCAGGCCGCCGCCTTCTATCGCCAGGCGCAGCAGGCCGTGGACACGTTTGGCAGCGATAACGGCGCTCCGGCACGCGGTCAGGGCCGATCCCGCCTTCGAGCTCGCCGTCGCCGATCTCGCCGCATTCACCGGAGCACCCTCGGATGCCATGAGCGGCCGACAGATGAACTGGGAACGCCATCACATCGAAGTAGTCCGCACGGCGGCCGCCGGCAACCTCGGCCGAGCCACCGACCTTCTACGTGAGCATCTGGCCAGTGTCGGCTGCGACCCAGTCGCTCTGCGCATCATCACAGAACTCCGACAGCGCGCAGGACCAAGGGATGGGCTCGATGATCTGACCGGCCACCTTCCCGCTTGTCATCCTGTCTACAGGGAGACCCATCGGGGACCGCTGCCCCAAGCGTGAAGGAACCGTCGCATGCATAGTGCTGCACCAGTGCTCCCGATCTTCGATCTCCGCCCCACGCGAAAAGGCTGGTCAGGCGCCCATGCCTTATGCACGAGACGCACCGACCAGCGTTTCAATAGTGGCGGGGGTTCACGACCATCGTACGACCTTCGGGCCTCAAACCCGACATTAATGCTGGTCGCCGCCTTGCACTATGCAGCCGCCCAGGCGCTGCCCTACTCAACGTCGTCCCTTCCACGTTGGAGTCCCGAGAAACCCCGGTCATAGCGTGACTACAACCTTGCCGTGGACGTGGCGACCGGCCAGCAGTGTCACGGCCTCACGGATCTCCTCGATCGCGAAGGTTCGCGGCGATTGGCACAGTGATGTTGCCGGCAAGGATCGCGTCGGTGATCCGCTCCAAGGCATCCGGTTTGGCGTCGCTGCCGCCAGTCGCGCGCACGCCGCCAGGAGGGTTGGGCCCGGCGGCGATCGTGGAGATGCGCTCAGGCGGTATGCCGAGCTCGAGCGCAGCCTCGACCGTCTCGATGCCGAACAGGTCCGTCGCTGCCGTCACGCCATCGGGGGCCAGCGTCCGTACCGGGTCCACCACCCGGCGCCGTATGCCCCGGGCTCGGCGCCCAGTTGCCGCAGGAAACCGAAGGTGCTCTCCAAAGCGGTCCCGATCACGCTGGCACCGGCGAGCTTCGCGAGCTGCACGACGAACACGCCGACGCCGCCGGCGGCGCTCGCGCTGTGCGGACTTACGTACTGGTGGCTGCGGCGCCGGTACGCATGAGGTCAGGCGAGGGAACCTTCACGCTTCTTCGGGTTCGTGACCCGAAGGCGCCATCTATCAACGGAGCCCCCAGCTCGATATCGCCGGCGTGGCTGTCCGACTCCGAACACCAGTTGACCGCCCACGAATTTGCTCAAGCACCGGTGCCTAGATAGTTCTCAACGCTTCGGTTGGCGACAGGCGAGTTGCTCGCATCGCCGGATACAGACCCGCAATCACTCCGACGACAAGGGCAAGTGCAACCGCCCCGACGAGCGCGTCGCCTGGTACGACCGTGCTCCAATGGCGCGCCTCGGAATAGATGGTGGTCGTGAATCCACCGAGCACCGCACCGATCGTCCCGCCCACCAGCGCGAGCAATCCGGCTTCGGCGACGAACTGCACGCCGATCTGGCGGCGAGTCGCCCCGAGAGCGCGGCGGAGTCCGATCTCGCCTCGCCGCTCGAGCACCGCGATGACCATCACGTTCGCGATTCCGACTCCACCGACGAGCAACGCCACGCCACCTAGCGCGAGAAACAGGCTTTGGAACGCGGCCGAGGCGTCAGCCCGAGCAACGAGCGCGTCGGAGGGATTGGCGATGCTGACGTCCTGCGGTGCCGCAGGGTCGGCCGTGGCCGGAAGGACCGTAGCGACCGCTGCGACGCTTGTGGGGTCCGTTCGCACATAGATCTCGACTGGCGAGGAGTTCGCTCGAAGGAGGCTGTCGGCGACTGGGAATCCGATCAAGGCCGACCGATCGAGCTCGGGTGCAAGCGCCACGGGGTTGAGGATTCCAACAACGGCGAACTCATGACCGCCGAGCCACACCGGAACTGAACCGTCCGCTCGGTCGATGCCGAGTACGCTCGCGGTGGTGGCGCCGAGCACGACAGCCGGGAAATGCGCGGTCGCCCGGTTGAGAAATCGACCTCGAGCAAGGCTTCCCTCGACCGTTTGCAGCAGCTTGGTGTCCGCGGTGTACACGGAGATGGCGTTCGTATTGACCGACGGGATTCGCGGGTTTCGGTAGACGGAGGCATTCACACTCCCGATGGCGGCGGCGGAAAGGACCGGGCCGATGCGGCCAATCATCGAGGGCGCTGTGTTCGGAAGGGTGACGGTCTGTCCCGAAAACGACTGGCCGGGCGTGACCGTGAGGAGATTGGTGCCGAGGGCGTCGATCTCCGCGACAAGCTGCGCTCGACTCGACGTCGAGATACCAAGCACCGCGACCAATGTCGCTACGCCCAGCGCGACGCCGAGCGCCGAGAGGATCGCGCGGGCGGGTCGTCCGCGAAGGCCCTCCGCGCCCAGGAGAGCGACATCGCCGGCACGCAACCTGCTCTTCGCGCGTTCGGAGGACGACCCGTCCCGTCGGTCCCGACCGCTCATCGGGGCACCGAGACATCCGACTCGATCGCACCGTCGCGGAGCCGGATGGTGCGATGGGCGGAATCGGCGACATCGAGGCTGTGCGTCACGATGATGACCGTGGTGCCTGATCGGTTGACACCCCGTAGGAGCTCCAGAATCTCTCCTCCGGTCGTGGTATCGAGATTGCCCGTCGGTTCGTCGGCGAAGACGATCGCCGGAGCCCCGACCAGGGCGCGAGCGATCGCCACCCGCTGGCACTCTCCACCCGACAGCTGGCTCGGAAGGTGCGACTCGCGTTTCGCCAGCCCTACCCCCTCGAGCGCACCTGCGGCCGCCAGCCTGCGCTCCCGTCTGGGTAAACCTCGATAGAGGAGGCCGGTGGCCACGTTGTCAAGCGCCGAGAGCGTTGGGAGGAGAAAGAACTGCTGGAAGACGAAGCCAATGTGGCGGGAGCGGAACGCAGAGAGCTCGCTGTCGTCAAGGTCGACCACTGCCTCCCCGGCGACCCGAACGGCGCCATGTGTTGGTCGCTCCAGCGTGCCACCCACAGAGAGCATCGTGGTCTTCCCCGACCCTGAGGGCCCCGCGATCGCGACGAATTCTCCCCGTTCAATGCGGAGCGAGACGTCATCGAGGGCGACGACTGGCGTCGATGCCGGGTACAACTTCGTCACGTCGACCAGCTCGAGGGCGGCGCTCATTGAGAGACGACGACCTTCGTTCCCGCCACTATCCCGCTCCCGCGCAGCTCCACCAACGTGTTCGAGTAGAGGCCGGTCGTTACGCCGACGAGCCGATGCGTCCCCGACGGCTCGACGATTTCGACACCGTAGCCGCCCCCCGAGAGCGCGAGGAGCGCCGAGATCGGGGCAGCGAGGACATTCGCCGCCTCCTCGGTCGTGAGCGAGACCTGCACCGCCACTCCGGTCGCGGTGCCCGTCGCCGACGGATCGGACGGTGTCACCATCAGCTGTTCGGACGGCGTGGCTGCCGACGAGGAGCTTCCCTGGCTGCTCGACGACGAGGAGGCTGGCCGAAGGTGGGACCGGGCCGATCGCGGTGATCGTGCCTGGCGTCGTCGAGTTCGACGGGAGGGTGATCGTCACCGGCTCACCGACGCTCACCGTTGGGGCGTTGGTGGGATCGAGCGGGACGGTCACCGTCCTGGCCGTCGTGGTGACCTGATACGGAAGGTCGCCAGACGCAGCCGCGTGGCCGATGGCGACGCTCTCGGCACCGACGACGACCGGCGAGGGGAGAAAGACAACCTGCCCCAGTGGGATCTGGCCGGTTGCGGGTTGGCCTTCTGCCCGCTGCCAGCGCTCGATGGCGTCGACGGTGAGCGAGTCGAAGTCGCCGCTCGCGGTGGAGAAGAGCCCGGCGGCGTCACCGAAGCCGATCAGAGTGGACTGCAACTCGGCCACGTCGGGGCCGTCGGTCATGCCGGCGGCGAACGGACGCCACGCGGGTGTACCGCCGGTCATGAGCACCACGGGTAGGTTGTCGACCCGGTAGAGCACCTGACCGGCGCTGACGAGGGTACCGACGGAGGGCAGTTGGGTGTAGGTCCCCGTGAGCCGGTTGACGACCGGATCAGTGGGGGCGTAGCCGAGAGTTCCGGCCATGAGCACCGAGTCGGCGAGCGTGGTACGGATGACCGTCGCCGTGGTCGCCGGAGGCGGCTTCGGCGCCGCTGGGGTCGAAGATCCTCCCCGCACCGCGATCGTCGTGACCGACCCGGCGATCGCCGCGGCGACGACCCCGGCAGTCACGATGATCGACCGCCTCACGGCCCCCTCCCCTCGTCGTGGCTGCCTGCGGGCAGCAGGTGCTGACAGGCGCTGTCCGCCGCCCGAAACTGGGGCGAGTAGCGGCCGAAGCCATTGTTGATCCCTGGCACATTCCCCAGGCCCAGATCGCCGTACTGGTCGGGGTCGAGCATGGCGATGTCGTGGCTGCGCATGCAGCGGGCGTAGCTCGTGCGCGCGGCGAGCTGTGCCGCGGAGATCGCAGGACCACCAGATCCCCCATTCCCGGCCCCCGATGTCTGAAGAAAATGAATGCAGGCATCGAAGGCAGCGCCGTTGGAGGCCGTTCGAGAGGGCACTTGCATTGTCAGGCCCGCATGGCCTGGTGATCGGATCGGGCACTGGATCAGGCTGGTTGACTCCATGACTCCGCATGCATCTAGCGAAGTCGACCATGTGCTGATCATCGAGCGCAATCTGTTGCGCCTTGCTGAGTATGGGTGCCGTCGTCGTTGTCGATCCTCCGCGGCTGGGCAGGCTTGCGATCGATCGACTTGGCGATGGCGACGAACACGCCGCCGAGAGCACTGCGATCAGGGCGAGCCCAACGAAGCCGCCGCATCCGCTCCAACGCCATCGCGCCGAACTGCGTTTCCTCCAATTCACAATCACACTCCTCGCTTCGGAACCAACGACCAAGAACGTGGTAGTTCTACGCTTGGCCGGATAACAACACCCCTACAAAGATCGCCGTAAGGCCGGCGTGGCCGAAGGCCCAACCGCAGGTCACAAGCACCGTCAAGAGGGACGAATGGCGCAGCGTGTTACCTCGTTGTAAGGCGCGTTCTGGCAACATGGTGCGATGCGCGTGCTCGTCGTCGAAGACCAGGTCGGCGCTCGGCCGACTACATCGCCGACGGGCTGCGGGACCAAGGGTTCGCGGCCGACGTCGCCTACGACGGTTCCGTGGGTCTCGAGAAAGCACTCATGAATCAGTACGACGTGATCGTCTTGGACCGAGATCTGCCGAAGGTCCACGGCGACGCCCTCTGTGCAACCTTGGTCGCCGGGCCGACGCCGGCTCGAATCCTGATGTTGACGGCTGCCGCAGAGATCGATGCACGCGTGGAAGGCCTCAACCTCGGTGCCGACGACTACCTGACGAAACCCTTCGCGTTTGCCGAGCTCGTCGCCGCGTATCCATGCGCTCACGAGGCGCGCACCGGCGACTCCACCCCTCGTCGTTCGCGGCGATGTGCTGCTGGACCGCTCGCGACGTCGAGTTAGCCGAGGCGGAAGGCCGATCTCGTTGAACAAGAAGGAGACGTCCGTTCTCGAGGTCTTACTCGTCGCCGATGGTGCGGTCGTGAGTGCGGAACAACTGCTCGAGACCGTATGGGACGAGCACACCGATCCTTTCACGAACACCGTGTCGGTGACCGTTGCCCGCCTCCGCAAGAAGCTCGGTGAACCAGAGATCATCGAGACCATCGTCGGTAGCGGCTATCGGATCCCATGATCCGCCGCACCGTGCGATTTCGCCTCGCCGTCCGCTACGCAGCGCTCTTCTTGGTCGCCAGTTCCGTGGTTCTTGTCATCTCGTTTGGGCTCGTCTCGCACAGCTTCTCGACATTGCCAAACAGGCCTTCGGGGTACCAAATCAACCACACGCTCAGAGACGTGCTGCTGTTTTCGTTGCTCGGACTCGGCGCGATGGCGCTCATCTCGGGCGGGCTCGGTTGGCTCATGGCCGGCCGGGTACTTCGACCGGTTCGAGAGATCACCAACACCGCTCGACGCGCGTCCGAGGAGAGCCTCGCCGAGCGGGTCGGGCTCGAAGGACCACCCGACGAGATGAAAGAGCTGGCCGATACGTTCGACGCCATGCTCGATCGCCTCGAGGCGGCATTCGCGAGTCAACGGGTCTTCATCGCCAACGCCTCACACGAGCTGCGGACTCCGCTCACCGCGATGCTCACAGCCATCGAGGTCACGCTCGCCAAGCCCGACCGCACGCCGGCACAGCTTGAAGCAATGGCCGAGCTCGTGCGGCTCGAGGTCGAATCACTCCAACGGCTTGATCGACGCTCTCCTCACCCTGGCGAGAAGCGAGCGTGGTACTGCAACGAACGAGTTCGTAGACCTGGCGACAGCGTGCGAGGACTCACTTGATGCCGCCACGAGTCGAATTGAGGATCGCGATCTCAAAGTGACGTGCGCACTTGAACCGGCGGAGTTGGACGGAGATCGACTGCTCCTCGAACGCATGGTTGGCAATATCATCGATAACGCGACGCGCCACTGCGACCGGGAGGGCTGGATTCGCGTCAGTTCTGGGCGGCGAGACAACACCGTGTTCATGGAAGTCGTCAACAGCGGCGAACCGATTCCCAACGATGTCGTGCCCTCTCTTCTTGAGCCGTTTCGCCGAGCGAACTCACGGGTCGGCGATGCCGAGGGAGCCGGACTCGGACTTGCCATCGTGAATGCAGTCGCAACGTCGCATCACGGAACGGTGGCGCTGAGCGGTCGCGTCGGTGGCGGACTTGAGGTTCTCGTGCAGCTGCCAATCCAAAGTAAGGTCGTCGACCGGTCCTCTACCTAGCTAGGACCGGAAATGAGACGGTTGCGTGGTACCCGCAAGTGCGGGCCGTTCCATGGCAGGTACTTCCGCTGGGGGGCTCGACTTCGTTCCGTCGCATCGCAGCGACGCCTCTGCGGATCATCCGAGCCCGGATCGTAACGGGCCTCCTTTGCATGTTTAGGGCAGCTGCATAGGGAATGCCTTGTGCAGCCCGATGCACCGCAATCTCGACCGAAGCCTGATCGGCGGTTACGAACAGCCTGTGTTCATGGCAGTCCTGGGCGCCGCCGCCGCCTTCGAGATCGTCTGGTACTGGTCCACCACACCAATGCGGTCGCGCCCCGCTGAACCGTGATCGCTGTCAACGCGATCACAGGGGGCGGGCCGTTCGCCCTATGGCGCTGGGGCACGGCCCGAGAATCAGTCCCGAGAAACCTTCGGCACCTCTCCGAACGAAACCGCTGGGCAACGGCTTGCGATCGGGCCCTTGCCCTATGCTGCGGAGGCACGGGTTGATCAGCACATGGAAGCGAAGTGATCAACCCGCAAGAGAGTGTGACTGCGACCAAGCCGCCAAGCTGCGGTTTCGTACGCCTTCTAACCCAAAAGTCGAAAGTTCACATATCGTGGGGGGGAGGGATTTGAACCCTCGACCTTCGGGTTATGAGCCCTAGCGAGACCGTCTACGCCATCTTCCGGCTTCGTCCCAGGTAGTCCGTACTCGACGCTGACCAGGGCTTTCATATGCTCCAGGCGTCGGACCAGCGTCGCGGTCGCGACGAACATTTCCCGATTTGTAGGGACAAATTAGGGATGCCCAGCGCGATCGCCGCACCGGGTTGCTGACGAAACACGCATGAGCACAGCCGAACAGGCGTCGCAACCGCGAAGGTCGGCGCAAGGGGACCGGCTCTATCGGCGCGGACAGCGACTCTGCGACCCGTCTGGGTTCGTGTCGGATCGACATCGCGTCGCCCGCGTGTGCGTGTGAGCAACGCCAAACGGTCGCCGAAGCCCGGACTCCTTCAAAGGCTCAGGCCGTGCCTCGCCTCGCTGAGGCGAGGGCCTCTTGCGGTGTCCCGACCCCAGCGCCCTCGGAGTGCGTCGCATCCGCTCCCACGAGGGCAAACGCAATGGCTTCCCGTCTCTCCTTCCACACTGTCCGCAACGCCGCGGGCCACGTGCGTCACACGCTGTTCCCCTCGCGCCCCGCCGCACTTGTCGTGCTCGCGGTTGAGGCCGGCGCGCTACTCATCGGCGTTCCGCCCGCAGCCCATGTCGTACTGGCGGTCGTCACTCACTTGGCGATCATGGCTCGCCAGACTGCCCTCCACGGTCGGCCTCACAGCCGACCCTGACACCGCGCTCAGTGCTGCCGGTACAGATCGAGGATCGACTCGACGACGCCAACCATATGCCCGCGCACGAGGACGCCGAGCTCGAGATTGTGTCCAGCGATACCCGCGCCAGTGACGTTCGCGCTCCCGATGTACGCCGACGAGGAGTCGGACGTGAGGACCTTTAGGTGCGCCCACGGCGCGTCGTATCGAAGTCTCGAGACAGTGAAGTTCGTAGGATCCCCCGACCGCACGATGGTGGCCTTGAGGTCTTCGAGTGCGTCGTCTGCATGGGTCGATCGAGTCGGTAGCAGGATCTCCAGGTGCACGCGTGCGCGTCGTAGCGGCTGCGAGTGCATCACCGATGAAGGACAATCCGGGTCGGTCAATGAAGGGCGCGACGAGGCGCAGCGTCGCCGTGGCGTGCACGACGAGCTGGACCAGGGTCTCGCCGGTCGTGCGTCGCAAACCGACCGGCAGTGTCGTGCCGCCAGGCAGCGACGCGACGAGGTCCCACGGCTCGGCGATTGTTACCGAGCGCCGACCGAGGACCCAGGCTGCACCTTCGCTGACACGCAGCCCCTACTCGGTCCGGATCACCCCCGAGACGTGCGCGCACGATACCGACGAGATCCGGGTGCAAACCGGCACGAGCCGCGCCGCCGCGGTCTTCGCGTGCGGCGCCGAGCAACGCCTCGAGGTCTCTTGCGGCGGCCCACGGGTCCGCGGAACCGTCGAGAACGCCGCCGACGAGTTCCGCATCGTCTATGGCCACGTCACCCCGCCTCGACGAGGAACCCGTGCCGCGCCGAACAACTCCGAGCGGTGCAGGAACCGATTGAACCAGCGACACGAGGGTTCGCCCAGATGGAGACACGCCATGCACGCTCCACCGCCGCTGCGGCAACCGGGGTCGAGTGCGCACCGTGATTCGCCCTCGACGAGATCGGCGAGGAAGCGGTGCAGCGACGTCTCGAACACGGCCTGCAATCCACCGAGCACGAAGTCGCCGCGCGATGCCGCGTAGATGACGAACGACAGGTGATGAGGTAGGAGGTACTCAGCGAGACCGTCGCGTTCGATGCCCGCGAATGCCGCGAGTCGTCGGATGGTGCGATGGGCGTACGAGTGCACGAGCAGAGAGGAGGTCTCCGCCAAGTGGTTGGTACTGCTCCTGCGTAGCGAACGGGATATCGATGCGCTCTAACAAGCGCGAGGCGCGCAGCGCGACTGTCTGCCACGTCGGGGAGGGCATGACCGCCAGCGACGAGGTGGCGATATACGTGCATCGGGTCGAGTCGGAACAAGAGTGCCTCGGTGCGCGGAGCGACCCGTAGGCACGGATGTGGCCGCGTTCCCGGAAGGGAACGAGGCGAGCGGCGCCCGGAGTGAGGTCGCCGCGTGTGTAACCGTACGCCAGCGTGGCGACGGGGAAGTTGGCGAGAAGGTCGACACCCTCGAGATGAGCGACACGCATCGCATCGCCGTATGCGCCGTCATACAGCGTGCGCAGCGGCGGTGTGGTTCCGGCGACCATGTCGCTGACGCGGGTGCGCCCTCCGCGCACCGCCGAGGCGAGACTGAGTGCTTCTTCGTACGCCTTCGTGCGCACGCTGTCCGGGAGCGAGACTCCTGCATCGCCCGCGCCGCTGTCGGCCTCACCCTTGTCCACGGCATCCTGCGCGAACTGTCGCGCGGTCTCCTCCGACAGACCGGCTTGACGGAACGTTTCGACGAGACCGGCGAGGGTCTGGCGTCCGCTCGTTGGGTCGTCGGCCGTCATGCCATCGAGCACCCATTCGAGGGCGCGCGCACCACCTCCGGCCGCTCTGAGGCGAGCCGCCTCTGCCGGATCGGGCGGATTCACGAGCACCGCAAATCTGGGTGAGTAGACGACGGCCGCACGATGCACGGTGAGGGCCATGCCGCCGTCACCGCAGTTGCATGGTTGAAATGGGAAGCCTCCACGCGTCAGCGCTCTGTTGCAGGTGGGACAGTTGAAGCGCAGTTCCTTCGCCGTCGCGGTGCCGGGGAGCTTGACGGCCACCGCATTGTGCGTGGGACACCGAGGCAGGAACGGCTCACCGGACGCCCCGCACGTGTGGTACGTGACGAACTGCATCTGAGCACGCGATTGTCCGCCGCATGCACACCGCTCCTCTCTGCGACGGGTGATGCTGCCGCACACCTTGCATCGCCACTGCTCGGGGAACGTCTCGACGAGCACGCCGCGGTCCATGTTCAGCCCGACCACCTCGACGGTGGTACGAGCGCGCAACTCTCCCTCGACGCCGTCGTCCATGCCGGCGGCGGACCACGGCGCGATCGCTCCGAGCAATGCAGCCCGCACGGCGTCCTGGTCGAGTGGGAGCGGCACGGGATCGAGCCAGTGCGCCACCTTCCAGATCCGACCGTCGAGATCCGCGGTCTGACCCGGCAGCAAACCGAACAACACCTGCGATGCACCGCGCTCAACTCTCACGATCGACCTCCACGCGAGAACACAGGTGCCTGCAGTTCGACATCGCGGAGCGACTTCATCGGTTCCCCTGTCGGGAAGAGTTCGCTGACCCACTCCGCGGCACTGGCCGGATCGTTCAACGCTCGGTAGAACTCGCGCAGGTAGCCGGTGAGATCCTGCCTGAGGTTCTCGTCGAGCGGCCCGTCGAAGTCGAGCATCTCGATCAGCGCAGCGAGTTCGCTCCCCTCCAGCACGGGAAGCCGCCCGTACGCCTTCCGGACGGGAGCGGGCTTGGTGAGTTGCTTCAGTCCGGCGGCGATGGCATCCGGTTCGTGGATGCCATAGAGGCGAGCCTGCACGAGCCCAGCGAATGTCAGCTCGAGGACGCGCCGACTCTTCGCCGTGATGGGTACTGGGTCGATGAGCCTGTCGGCGTGTGCAACGAAGGACGGGAACGTGCGGTACACCGCCGCGTCGCGCTCTCGGCCGATCTTGTGCAGCACGATGACGAGACCAGGATGAGTCCGGCCGACGCGCGACGTCGTCTGGATGAACTCCGCCGTCGCAAGCGGCAGGCCGAGCATCACCATGACGTTGAGACGGTTGATGTCGACGCCGTGCGAGAGCATCGACGACGCTGCGACCAAGTGGATGCGGTCGTAGAAGTCGGGCTCCGGGTTGACGAGGCGCGCCAGCGTCGTGCGCACCTCGTCGAGCGGCGTGCGACCCGTGAGCGTCGCCGCATTCACGGGCCGGTCGAGTTGGATCTGTGTGTCGAACGATCGGGCGACCGCCTCGACGTCCTTGAGGTTCGACCCGTAGACGACGTCGACGCCGTAGTCCGACACGAGGTGGGGAATCGACGACGGTTTGATGCCAAGAGCGGCAGCCACACCGGCCGGATCGTCGACTGCCGCGCCGCGTCACGCGTTGCAGAGATTCCGTCAGCTGATCCGTGGCGTACTCCAACGTGACCCCGCGAGGAGCCAGCCCAGCGAAGCGCCGGGCGAGGTCATCGGTCGTGCGAGACCAGAACGACCGCCCGGCCTCGGGACCGGGCCGCGGGAAGGTACGACCCTGTCGGCGGTACAGAGCGGCGACTTGTTCGTCGTGGCCGGCGAGCGTCGCCGACGACGCGATGATCTTCGGCACGGATCCGTAGTGGGACTGGAGAGCATCGAGGAGCGCCTCGTAGTGCGAGTCGACGGCGCCGAGGCTGTCGCGCAGGAGGTGGAGTTCGTCCTGCATACGGATCGTCGGGGCGTAGAGACTGGGGTCCTGACCGAGCGCACCCGAAGTCGCCGTGCATCCCGGGAACAGACAGCCCTCCCGGAGATCCGCTGCGCGGTGCGTAAGTGAACCCATGCCCCTGCGTCGGGCACAGCCCAGATGGAGGGCCGTAGAAGCCGCGCATCGCCGCCTGCATCGAGATGCTCGCGGCCTTGTCGAGCGTGCCGAGGACAATCGTCGGCAGCGAGCGGTAGATCTCGTCGTCGACGATCCGGAATGGCAGGGACTTGCCGCCCCACGGACAGCTCTGCGCCCGGCAGACGTGGTCCAGTGTCCAGCGCTTCTGATCGAAGCGCATCTCGAGGTCGTTGGAGCCACAGAACGGACAGCGGAGCAGCACCTGGTAGCGCCCCGGCATGTCCGAGTCCTTGTAGTTCGGTTCGCCGGGACGCGCATCCTTCTTGATCTTGTTGGGAGTACCGGCGGCGCCGACGAAGAATCCGAGCGAGAACTCGCGGCCGCCGATCTTCTCTGCTCGCGCGAACCAGTTCTGCCGCGGCGAGCACGTCGGCGAATCGCTGCGTCTGTTGCAGCGAGAGCATGCGCAATGGGAAACGACCCCACGATGTGATGCCCTCGCGCTTACCCCTCAGTCGGTCGTGGAACGCTGCGGTCAGGACGTACAGGAGGTACGTCTCGGTCTTGCCGCCGCCGGTCGCGAACCACAGCGTGTCGACGACGGCCCGGCTACCCGTCGGGCTCTCGTCGACGATGGAAGCGACGTTGGCGAGCAGGAACCCGAGTTGGAACGGACGCCAGTCCGTGTGTCGGACGAGCGGTGACTCGGCGAATGCACGGTTGGCGAGCATGAAAGCTCGGAGTGAGTCCGCGTTCGACTCGAGCAGGCGAGGCCGCCGCGGAGCCGGGCCAGTTCCTCGAAGAACTTCGCGGCTTCGTCATCGGCCTCGGCGCGCATGCCGTCGTCCCAGCGCTTCGGCATCGGCGCGCGGCGCGAGAACCTCGGGCCGCCCAATGCGTCCGCGCCCCACCGCGCGCACGCGTCGACGAGGTCTCGCAGCGGCGGGAGTGGATCGCGTGCGAGCGTGGCGAACGCTGATATCGGGACGATCGCCGATTTCGTCGTCCCAGTACGTCGGACGCCGTTGGTCATGAACGGCGACGTCGGTGGTGCGGAACGTCGTCGGGCCGAGCTGCTCGACGCCACCGTTGACGCCGTAGGCAGCGACGGTTCGGTCATACCGGAACGAGTCCGGCAGGTTGTCGAGCGTGAACGGGAGGCGTCTCCCCGCGTCGACATCGAGACTCGCCTCGTACACGTTGGTGTCCCAGCCGTCGATCTCCTCGGGCGAGAGGTTGACGAGCGTCACAACCAGTTCGAGGCCGTCCTTGCCGACTTCGAGTTCGGCGTGGAACTCGCAGACCATGCCGTCGCGCCCCCACGCGCGCTGAATGCCGGCTGGCGAAGTCGTCTCGTCCCGCTGACTCGATCGGGCCGACGGTACGGGGAGTCGCACGTCCGCCGTCACCTCGATGGGCTCGCTCTTGCGCCACTTCGGCGCGTCGGCTCGTCGCCGCCGTCGAACTCCCACCAGACGACGAGACGCCCGGAGCAGCGGACAGTTCGGCCATCGACCTCAGTGAGCCGCAGGCGTACGCCGGCTTCGCAGGGTTCGAGCCGTTCGCTCCGCTCACCGAGGCGGCTGTTCTGGACGACGATCTCCGGGCGCGAGGCGGCCCAGCCAGAGCCGGCCCTTGGGTGCAACAGGCAGCGTCTGCATGTGGTCGCCGCGCGCCCTCGGCGACGACGCCATCGAGCATCCATGCGACGAATGCGGCTGCGTCGGTGATCTCGAAGTCGGGTCACAGATCCTCCAGTCTGCCGAGCAGGGTGAGCGGTTCGGGCTCGTCGCACGGAGAGACGTCGATGACGACGGCCTCGACGACCGCATCGCGGAGATCCGCGATCGAGAGGCCCGTCTCGGGATCGATCCGGTTCTCGTCCGCCACGACAGTCGATTCGCGTGCCGCTGCGGCCAGGGCGCGGCCGGCGCCCGGCGGAAGCCGCGGCGCCTCTGGACCCCGGCGAACAATTCGCGAAGCTGCACCGGCGACAGGCCCAGGTCCAGCGCTTCGTTCAGCCGTTCGAGGTCGATCGAAGTGCTGCGGCGCCATCGTCCTGCTCCGTGACCCATGAGCGAACTGCGGCGGTGGTCCTGTCGCATCCCAGGTCGACCACGTGCCCGGTGCAGTCCAGCGACGGTCAGACCAGCCTCGGCGAAGCGGGTACGGACAGCACGGCGATAGTCGCCGAGGAGGAAACGCGCCGCGAGGAGATCCGGGCGGTCGGCGAGGCGCTCCTCCAGTGCTTCGAGGAGGCCGACCCGTCCCTGCCGGCGACCCATCAGGAGGATCGAGCCTGGTTCGAGGAGTTCGGGGCAGCGCTCGACGATCTTGAGGCCGTCTCGGACGTCGACGGGTTGTCCAACCTCGAGGAGAACCGTCCCTTGTTCGTCGTGACTGCGACAGCGGGCACGGCTGCGGTCCAGTCCCCGCTCATCGTCCTTCGCGCGCGAGCCCGGACGCTCGGTCCTTCGCCCCCGACATCGAGGGGCTGCAGGTCGAACAGGGAGGCCAACGCCTCGAAGGGATCCGGCTCGGGGACGTACTCGGCGCCATCGAGGGTGAGGACGGAACGGCCGCGGGGCGGATGATCTCGGCCGGCGTAACGGAGGAGGAGTCGCCCGACGAGCGTGCGCCAGGTCCGTTCCCGGACTCGCGTCGCCGCCCCAGTGATCCCGTGCGGAGCGGATCGAAGCGATGGACGAAGCGCACCCAGCGGCGGATTGCTTCCCGAGGGTGAGGATCTCGACGTTCGGCGCGAGGCCGGACAGCAGGCGGTGCCAGTCCCACGGCGACGGCTCGCCGATCATCAGCGCCCGGGGCCAGGTGCCGAGACGGTGGAGACTGCCGATCGGCTGAACGATCAGCGGCGCCGCGCGCCCGGCTCGGAATCGGCGTCGAGCATGTCCAGCAGAGCATGCGACGCAGTCCGGGTACGCGTCACGACGAGCGTCTCCTGGCCGCTCGCGTGGATCTCGCGCAGGGTCTGCTCGAACGGGTTGCCCAGTTCGAGCGCAGCGCGGAGATCGGCGATGTCGCTCGCGAGGATGGTGGCGATCTCCGCGAAGTCCTCGCTCAGGGTGTTCGCCCAGGCGGACAGCTCCGACGCGAAGGTCCGTGTCGCTCTCGCCGCAACCGGCGGCACCCCGGCGAAGCGGTCGAAGCGCGAGGGAGTGCAGGGCAGGGATACGAGGGTCGAGAGGTGATGCCAGGCTACGGACAGTCCGCGTTCGAGGTTGCGGTCGCAGCGATCTGGCGCCATCGATCGCAGGACGCGCAGGTCCTCGCGCGCGCGGGCGGCTGCCGCTTCCGCCTGGGCGTGCTGCGCTACGCGCAGGCCGACCTCGACCCCATCGGCCATCGTCTCGAGCCGATCCGAGGCCACCGAGAAGGGGACGGTGAAGCCCGCACGAACCTCGAGGCGGTTTGCGCTGGCGAGACCCGCCTCCGACCATCCCCAGATGAGCCCTCCGGCCTCCTCTATGCGGCGGAGGCCAGGGTCGAGGGGATCCGCGAACACCTCGATCGCGAGTTGGCGGGTATCGACGCGGACGAGGCCAGCGAGATGGTCGACGACGAGGTGGTCCACCGGCCAGCCCTTGCACTGCTGGCCGATGATCACACCCTGGAGTCGACGACCACCTCCCGGGCTCTCACCCTCCGGTCCGGCTCGGTAGCAGGGGAACACCTCCGCGATCGGCTCGCGCGCTCCGGTCGTCGCGATGCGCAGGGCGTTCCAGGTCCGCGCTGCCATGGTCGTGTCGGCTGTGACGATGCCCACCGAGGACTCCCGGTTGCCGTGCACGAACTGGTGCAGGAGGAGCTGCGCGGCCAGGAGAACGGCGACCTGGCCCGCCGGGGCGGGATAGACGATGGTGATGCTCTGATCGTGCTCCCGGGCCAAATCGATCAGGGCCAGCACGACCTCGTCGACCCAGCACAGGTCGACCCACTGAGGCCCGTGACCGTTTTCGAGCACGAGCCGCCGCTGGCGGGCGATGCGGACCAAGCTGGCGAGGGCCTGGTCTTCCAGGAGCGTCGCGTCCAAGCTGGTCATGGCGCATCCCGCCCGCGATGGAGGGCCGCGCCGCCACCGAGGGAGTTCACGCCGCCATACTTGCCGGGGGGTGTGACAAAGAGGCGGGTCATCTCGTCCTGCGCCTGGCCATTCCACGCGAGCCCCTCCGGATGCCGACGAGGACGTCGCGGACCTTCGCTGCTGCGGCAAGCGGGTCGTCGTGCTCCCAGAACCGGAGCACCGTCCAGCCGTCAGCGCGGAGCGCTGCATCGGTGTCCACGTCACGCTGGCGGTTGGCCGCGAGCTTGTCCAGCCACCACTGCCGGTTCTGCTTGGGCACCGTGCCGTGTTGCGGACAGCCGTGCCAAAAACATCCATCGACGTAGACGGCAACACGTTCGGTCGGAATACGACGTCGGACCGGCGGCGGCTCCCGCGGACCGGACGGTCGACCGAGAAGCGAAGTCCCATGCCGTGTAGAGACGACCGCAGCGCGAGTTCCGGCTTGGTGTCGCGGCGCTTGGTATTGGTCATCCGGATGCGGATCAGTTCGCTCGACGCAGCCGGGACACCGTTGCGGCGGCGCCGTCCAGCATCCTTCGCCGGCAGCTGGACGTCGTGGTGTCGGCCGTCGGGACGCCCCTCTGCCGTCCACCTGCGGCAACGCGCACAAGAGCGGCTCGACAAGATGGACACCGAGGAGCGGTGGAACTGCATTGCCGATCACGGTCGCCCAGGCGCCTCGTCCCTTGGGTCGTGTCGAGGTCGAAGAAATCGGGCAGCGTCTGGAGACGGGCGGCTTCGTGCGGCGTGATCGTGCGCGGTTTGGCAGGATGCACGAACCGGCCCTGTCCCATCGACCCGAATCCGGTGGTGATCGTCGGAGCGGGATCGTCCCAGGCGAGACGGCCGTACATCGCGTTGTAGGTGTGGGTGTTGTCGCGGTGACACTTGGGACGCATGCCGTTCGGGAGGTTGTACTCATCGTTGTCGATGAGCCATTGCATCCGAGCGAAGTTGACGGCCGTCGGGGTCGAGGCGGCGTCGGGACCCGAGGGGTCTGTCCTGTCAACGAGGTCGGCGATTGCCCAGCGTACGGAACGCTCGTCGTGCCCGTCACAAGGCGAACGCATGTCGAGGAGGACCGCGGGATCGACGAGGTCATCCCGGACGCCGAGAAGGATGTGCCGGTGTCGGCGCTGCGGAACGCCGAACCTAACGAGGTCGAGGACTCTGCTGCCGACTGTGTAGCCCACCGCCTCGAGGGCCGCGGTCGCGACCGCCACGACCTCTCCTTTGTCGTGGCGCACGGCGGGCACGTTCTCGACGACGACGAAGGTCGGTCGGAGTACCTCGGCGGCCCGCGCGGCGCGCAGGTACAGGGCATTGCGAGGGTCTGTCCGCCTCGTGTGGTTGTTCAGGTCCGAATGACCCTGGCACGGTGGCCCTGCCAGGAGGAGGTCCACCTCACCCACCTGGCGAGCGATCTTGCGCTCGGAAGCGGAAGTGCGGGCGCCAAGTGATCCGTCGAAAAGGTCGACGACATCCGAGCGGACGAGGTTCGCGCTGGGGAAGTTCAGTGCATAGACATCGGCGGCCGAATCAGCGTTCTCGACGGCAAGCGCGACAGTCGTCCCTCTGCCGACCCGACGCGCAGCTTCTGCAGCGCCAACGGTGAGCCCTCCGCCGCCCGCGAAGAGATCGACCACCCGGATCTGCGGTGACGTGCCCTCGTAGTCAGGCCGATCCTTCATGCCGAGGAACGCGAAGTCCGCAGCGCATGTCTCGCAGCTCTCCTTGTGCTGGGCGGTGCCGACAGCAGCGCGTCTCGCAGCTCGGGGAGCGGGACGAGGTTGGTAGCCATGTCAGTACCTCTCCCGGCGTAACGACCGGAACGCCCCTGCAGCGGTAACCACTCGGGTCGTTGTGTTGACGAAGCGAAGAGTTGCGCGTCCCGTGGGCAAATTGGCGGCCGCAACGGTGCACTCGTAGAGGTACTCCGGTCGTGCGCGACGAACGCGAGCCAGCAGCGGCTCGCCGGCGGGACCAGGGTCCGGTACTGCGGCGGCGCGTGCAATGGCCCGCGGGCAGAGAACTCGATGGGTGCCGCGGTCGGAACGGGTGTGGTCGTGCGCAGGCCTTGGATCCTGCTCGACGCGGTAGGCGCGGTGTCCGCGCCGTCGGCACGCTCCGCGTGAAGGATGAGGCGCCTGCCCGCGTCCGCCGCAGCGAGTAGGGCTCGATCAGGCGAGCTCCCCTGGTAGGCGAGCTCCACGAGCAGGTGGTTCCAGCCGGCGAACCGGACCGCCTCGAGCGGCACGCCGGCCCCACGTCGCGGTCGGCGGCGGCGACCAGACTCGTCCTCGTCCGCGCCTAGCGATGCGCCGGCAGCGCCTCCTGGCGACGTCCCGTCGAGCCAGGCGAAGAGCACCGGCAGCTCCTCGAGGAACTGCTGCGAGCGGCGGCAGCGCCGGCAGCTGGTGGCCGAGCATGTTCTCCCAGTCGGACTCGAGCTCGGCGAGCGCGGCGGTCGTGAAGTCAGCGGCGGTCGGAACAGCGATCCCCTTCGCCGCGCACTTCGCTCCAGCGCGGCACGAATCGCGTCGGGGTAGAGGCGAAGGTCGTTGCGCGGAACAGGTTGACGATGTCGTACAGGTCGCGTGGTCGCCCGCGCTCGGCCATCGCGCGGATCTTCTCGGCGAAGAGCTCCTCGAAGGAGTAGCAGCGGACCATGCCGCCGCCGGGAGCCATCGGGATAGGCGTGAGCGATGGTCTCGAGCACCGGGGGACGAAGGACGCGCTCGTCGGCGGATGATGTCGAGCTTGACGCGCGCGGGCTGCGGAGTCGCCGCGGGCCGATGTAGTAGACGCGTCCCTCGGTTGAGCGTCCCGTCGGGTCGCAGCCGAAGGCGCGGCGGCGCGAGAAGTCGATGCCCGACGCGTCGCTGACGCGCGGCAAGCACCTCGCCAAGCAGTGGCTCGATCTCATCGGGGCGGAACGGGCCGCCGGGCAGGACGGTGAAGTCGAGGTCCTCGGAGAAGCGGTAGGTCTCGATGTAGCACTTCTTCAGACAGGTCCCGCCCTTGAAGACCCATTCTGCGCCGAGCACGGATCGGTGCCGATGCCCCACAGCAGCCAGCCGAGGACGTAGTCCTTCTCGACGACCTCCTCGGTGAGCCCCCACTCGGTGACGCGCTCGACGATGTCGGCGCGCGTGATCACCAGTCGCCGCCGGGCGTGATCAAATTGGCGTTGACGTACAGACCCCAGCGGCGCACGATGCGACCCGGGACTGGACGGAAGGGTCGAGTGCGACGAGGCCCGGAGCTGCGGCGCTCAAGGCAGGCGGCCAGAGCTCGGGCTGCGTCGCGTGAGAGATGCTCGAGGAGGTACCCGAGGCGCTTGAAGACGGTGCGGTTGCCGAGGCGATCGCCGTAATCGACGAGGAGCGAGTCGTCGCGATGCTCGCCAGCCATGTACTCGTGCGACGACTTCGGCCACGTTGCGTATGCCGCCCCCGAGCGTGGGTCGTCGAGCAGGTCGACGATGGTACGCGATGGGTCGGAGACTTGACGCGCATCTGGTCTCGCCACGGACGCGTGCCGAAGAGCTTTCCTCCGGCCGGACGGTCAGGCGGAACGGCATGCCCTGCATCACGGGGTGGCGATCACGGACCTCGATGAGCGGTCACGACGAGCAAGGTACGGAAGAGCTGCTCGGTCAGCCCCCAGTGTTCGCAAGCGCTCCATCCGCCGATGTAGCACGGGCGAAGGCGCGGTCGGCGACGACCCAGGAGTCCTCGGTCCACTCTCCCGGTCGGCGGCTATCGAGGGGGACGGGGACGTAGAGCCCGCGCCTCACACGGGAGAGCCAGCCGCGGCGCGCCAAGTAGGCCAGCAGGTTGCGTGCGCGGTCCGCTTCAGAAGCGAACGCGGCCGGTGCGTGTCCGACGTCGAAGGCCCCGGGCAGGTCGCGGTGGAGCTGCTCAAGGAGTGCGCGATTCTCTAGGTTGATGCCCTCGACGTGGGCCCCGAGTGCTGGACTACTCACTAGCTCGACCATTCTGCGCTTGGAGTATACCGATGTACTGAAATCGCACGAAGGTCAGCGTACCGGACTCTCGTTCGCTCTGGATGGCCCATTCAGACCACGCTCGGGGCCGGGAGCAATACCGACCGCCCCGCTGTCACGGCCGTGAGGCATCCTTGCGGGATGCTGGACAGTCCCTCTAGCGGCCACCCTGCGATGTACGAGATGCGGCTCAGTCTCAGCGTGCTCGACCACCTCGGTTTGAACCTCTACAGCAACATCCCGGCGGTGATCTCGGAGGTCGTGGCCAACTCCTGGGATGCAGACGCCACTGAGGTCTCGATCGACATCGACCGGAGCGCGCGGCACGATCACCGTTGATACCGGCATCGGGATGACCACGGCGGACCTGAACGATCGGTTCCTCTTCGTCGGTTACCGGCGGAGGGAGAACAACCCGGCGACCACTCCACGCAACCGACACGTGATGGGTCGCAAGGGCATCGGGAAGCTCTCGCTCTTTTCGCGATCGCCAAGACGATCGAGGTCGAGACGGCGAAGGACGGCACGGTGTCGGGTCTCGTTTTGCGCTCCGACGACATCCGAGCACAGATGACGTCGAGAAGGAGGGCGTCTACAACCCCGAGCCGATCGCTCCAGAGAACATCACCGTCACACGGGGCACACGCATCGCGCTCTCCCCGAACTCCGGCTCAATCCAACGGAGGGCACGCTCAACGCACTCCGGCGTCGCCTGGCCCGCCGGTTCA
>CAVZBW010000003.1:0-13820 GCA_963773635.1 uncultured Actinomycetes bacterium
AGACCCGCACACATCCCTTGGCCGGCGAACGGAGGAGTCTGGTGGGCGGCGTCCCCCGCCAGGAAGATCCGCCCTTCGTGCCATCTCGTCGCCCAGCGAGCTCGAAAGCGGTAGCCCGCGTGGCGCACCAGGGTGGCGTTGTCGGGTCGGACGTCCCACGGCGTCAAGAATGCCCAGGCAGCGGCCTCCTGGTCGATGGTCTCGAGGGTCTCACCGGGCAGGCACATGAACTCCCAGCGCCGGCGGCCGGGACCACCCGAGACGACCGTGGTCGGCCGCCGGGGATCGCACACCTGGAGGTTGGGGGGGTCGAAGACGCGCTGCTCGTGGAGCTCGACGTCGACAACGAGCCAGTCGTAGTAGAAACCCCGGTCCTCGAAGGTGACGCCGAGGACGTCGCGCACGGTGCTGTTGGCTCCGTCGCAGCCGACGACGTAGGACGCCTCGACGCGGTGACGAGTGCCGTCGACCGCCTCGATTTCGACCCAGGAGAGCCCGGAGTCCTGGCCGGCATCGACGGCAGCGTGTCCCCAAAGGAGGACGACGTGCGGGGTCGCCTCGACCCGCTCGAGGAGGCGAGCCTCGAGATCGGGGGTTGGTTGAACATGTTGGACGAGGGCCAGCCCTGCCGGCCCTCGGCCGGGGTCTCGAAGCGCAGGAGGGGCACACCCTCGCCGTTGCGCCACTCATAGGTGGCCGGTTCGGACAGGGACGGCAATTCGGCTCCGATGCCACAAGCTTGGAGGATGCGAGCGGTCTCGTCGTCGAAGTGCACGGCGCGGCGGCAAGGGATACGGGCCCGAGTGACGTTCGAGGAGCAGTACCGAGCGGTCTCGCGCTCCGAGGAGGAGCGCCAGGCCGCAGCCGACCGGTCCGGCGCCCACGACGACCACGTCGACCCGACCCGGGACACTTGCGCTCACCGGTCCGCCCATGCCGCCTGGAGTTGGTCGAGGTCGGGCGGCACGATGAACTCCAGGGGGAGGTCAGGCCCCCACGAGTTGGCCACGTGCTCGAAGCCGAACGGGGTCCGCCCCCGTTGCTCCCATGCCTCGTCGTCGAGGATCTGGTCCAGGTCCGAGTAGAGCTCGAGGTAGGACCCGGCAGGGTCGCGTAGGTACCAGTAGAAGTTGGAACCGGCGAAGTGACGACCGAGGCCCCACGTGTGCCGGGTCGGGTCGGGCCGGAGCAGCGCGGAGGCGCTGTGCCCGACGTGGTCCACGTCGTCGCACTCCCAGGAGTAGTGCTGGAGCAGCGGGACGGGCGACTCGACGAGGGCAACGTTGTGGTGGTCCGGCGAGCAACGCAGGAAGGCGATGACCCCGTCGATCTCGTCACTCATCTTGAGCCCAACACCCTGGACCAGGAGGTCCCGCGTCTCCCGGATGGCCGGCGTGCCGATCACCAGATGCCCGAGCCGGCGTGGGGGTCGGGGTCCGGCGAACACGGCGGGAGCCCGCTCGTCGACGCGGACGGTGGCGCCGGGGGCGTTGGGCATCACCGGCGATGTGGAAGCGGGTGCAGGTGCGGGTGCGGCCACTCGGACGATGAGTTCGACGCGGCTGGCCGGGTCGACGACGCGCAGCTCTCCGTCGGTGAGCACGGGCGCGGCGCCACCGTCGCTGAGCCGGCGGGCTGCCGCGTCGAGGTCTTCGGGTCCATGGCAGCCGAACTCGACCCGGACGAGTCGGCGGAAGTCGCCCTCGTCGACGAGCACACTCGAGCCGCCGTCGCTCCCGGCGAAGCCGGTCATGGTGTCCCCGGCCAGCCCGAGCTCGCCATAGAAGGCGGCCAGACCCTCCGGGTTCGGCACCGCGGTGGTGAAGCCCAACAATCGATGCAACCCCATCAGCCCTCTTCTCCTTCGGATGTGACGCAGCGGTTTCGCAACTCCCCGACGCCCTCAACCGTGGTGACGATCTCGTCACCTGGGGAGAGGAAGCGACCGCGCGCCATGCCGACCCCGTCGGGTGTACCGGTGAAGATCAGGTCTCCCGGGGAGAGGGTGCAGATCGACGACAGGTACGAGACGAGCCTGGGCACGGAGAAGATGAGTTGCGACGTCGAGGACGCTTGGACCACCTCGCCCCAGACCTCGCAGCCCAGCGCGATGTCATCGCGATCACGCAGGGCGTCCAGAGAAACGACGGCCGGGCCGGTCGGCCCGTAGGCGTGGAAGCTCTTCCCGAGGCAGAACTGCGGTGGCGAGCCTGTGAGCTGCACCTCACGGTCCGAGATGTCTTGGCCGGCGGTGATGCCCGCCACCACCTCCCAGGCCGCGTCCTCCGGGACGGAGCGGCACGTCCGGCCGATGACGACGACCACCTCGGCCTCGTAGTCGACGACCGCGCCGGACAACGGCACGTCGGCCGTCGGCCCGGCCAGGCAGCTCGGGAACTTGGTGAAGGTGAGTGGCGCCGGAGGGAGCTCCATCCCGCTCTCTTCGGCGTGGCTCTTGTAGTTGAGACCGATGCCGAAGACCTGCCGGGCGTCGGGCACCGGTGGGCCGAGGGCGACCTCGCCAAGCCGTGCGTCCGGCTCGGCCCCCTCGCAGCGCCGTGCCAGCTCGTGGAGCTCCTCGGAGCGGGCGAGACACGCCGTCGCCGTGGCGAGCGAATCGTCGTCGGCCAGCCGGGCGACGTCGTAGAGGCCGCCCCCGTGCTCGAGGGCCGGCCGCCCACCTGCATTGACCAGTCGGAACATTGTGTGCGCTCCTCTCGTCGTCCGACGCGACGGATCGTCGGGTGGACCTGTGCTCAACTATTTATCATATGAACAAGTATCTTGCAAATAGATAGATCAGTCGATAATGTAGGGCCGATGGCAATGAAGACCTTGGACGAGCGGGCGCAGCGGCCCTCGGCCGATGCCACGCGCGAGCGGATCCTGGCGGCTGCGCTCGACCTGTTCTCCGAGCGGTCCTATGAGGGAGCGAGCACCCGGCTGATCGCCGAGCGCGCCGGCGTGCGTCAACCCCTGCTCACGTATCACTTCGGGAGCAAGACCGAGCTCTGGCGGGCCGCCGTCGGCCGGCTCTTCGAGGAACTGGCACGTGCCCTGGCCGAGCGGGTGGCGGGGCTGCGCGGCGTGGACGAGGAGACGGTCGCCAGATTGGTGGTGGCCGATTTCGTCCGTTTCTCGGCCAGCCACCCCGAGCTCCACCGAATCATCATGCAGGAGTGCAAGACCGAGGGTGACCGCCTGGCTTGGCTCGTCGAAGCGCACATCCAGCCGCTCTATGCGCTGGCGGTGGCGATGTTCGAACCTCTGGTTGCGGCTGGGAAGGTGCGCAACGTTCCCGCCCCGCATCTGTACTACCTCTTGACCGGAGCGGTGGCCACCATCTTCGTGTTGGCGCCGGAGTGCCGGCTGCTTACCGGCGTGGACCCGGTCGAGCCGTCCGAGGTCGAGCGCCACGTCGACGCCGTCATCTCGATGCTGTTCACGCAATGACTCGAGAAGAGGAGGCGCCCCCCGTGCTGCTGCCCATCAGCCCTGAACCGTTCGTCGTCCCGAGCGATCGAGACATGCTGCCCTCGGAACGCCGCCTCTTCGTGCGCACGCGCCGCACCTGTGTGCTGGGCTACGGGCGCCTCCATGACGGACCGGCTATGTCGGTCGTCTACTACGTTCCGACCGACGAGGACGAGCTACTCGTCTCCACTACCGCCGGGAGGGCCAAGGCTCGAGCCGTGCTCCGGAACGCGAAGATCAGTCTCTGCGTTCTCGACGAGCGCTGGCCGTTCGCGTATCTGCAGGTCTACGCCGACGCGGCGATCGATCCCGACCGAGGACTCGCCGTCGACCTCCTGATGGCGGTGGCCGGCCGCCTGTCAGGTGAGGCACCTCGCGATCGAGACGCGACCCTTCTTCGAGTCGATGGCCGACGAAGAGGACCGGGTCGTGCTGCGCTGTCGCCCCTACGAGACCTTTGCCCAGTCGCGACCCCCCAAGGCAAGAGACGATTCCGTCGCCGCAGGCGTCTCCGGCGCCGTGCGGTGGGATGCGCCGGATCCGGATTGATCAGCGTCGGCGCTCGAGCAACCGCAACGCGTTGTTCCTCCTGATCCCATCGAGTGCACCGCCGTCGAAACGCTCGTCGGTTTCCAGGCTCACGACGGAGAGCTGCGCGGCAAGCTCGGGCGCGAACGGGAAGTCGCTGCCGAAGACGACATGGTCCCAGCCGACGAGCTCGGCCAAGGACGAAAGGACATGGGGGTTGGCCGACAGCGCAGTGTCGTAGTACAGGTTCGCCATGTAGGCGGCCGCACCCAGCGGTGCCCGCTCCGCCAAGTCGTGGTCGACCATCCAGAGGAGGGAGAAGCGGCCGACCAAGTAGGGCACGGTGCCCCCGGCGTGGGCCATGACCCAGGTGATGTTGGGGAATCGCTCGAGCGTCCCGGTGTAGGCCAGATTGAAGGCCGCTCTGGTCGTGTCGAAGGTGAACTCCATGCCGAACACCGGGATGTCGAGGCTGAGCGTCGCCGCGGTGACTGGCACGGCGGGATGGACGAAGACCAGCGCCTCACGCCGGTCAAGCTCCTCCATGACTTCGTCGAAACGAGGATCGCCGAGGTAGGACCCGTCGTAGTTCGAGCTCTGCAGCACGAGCCCGTCGGCGCGGAGGACGTCGAAGGCGTGCGTGAGCTCGTCGAGCGAGCCTTCGACGTCGGGGAGAGGGAGCGACGCGAAGTAGCCGAAGCGTCCGGGGTGATCGGCTGTGATGCCGGCGCCGTACTCGTTGCAGTCCCGTGCGAGCCGCCGCGCCGACGCGTCGTCCCCAAAGTGGACTCCCGTGGCCGAGACGGACAGGACGGCGGTGTCGATGCCCACGCGGTCCATCACCCCGAGCGAGATGTCGGGGCTCCACTCGGGGAGCTCCCTGCCCGCGATGTCGCTCACCGCCGCGTCGCCCAGGGCCTTGAGGAGCGGTGGGGGCAGGAGGTGGTGGTGGAGGTCGATCCAGCCGCCCGTCACGATGCCTGCTCGTTCGTGCCGAAGCGCACGCCCGACCAGAAGGCTCGGTTGAGGAGCGCATGGAGCTCCTTGAGCTCGTCGTCACCGAGGTCCGAGAACTGTCGACGGTGCAGGGCCTTGACCTGCTCGGTCGTGCGCTCGAACACGGCTCGGCCCCGCCGCGTCGGCCGGACCCTCACCACACGCCGGTCCGATTCCGATCTGGTCCGCTCCAGCAGGCCAGCCGCCTCGAGGCGTGTGACGAGCCGGCTGACGTCCGAAGCATGCGTCACCAGCCCGTCGGAGATCGAGCCCATGGGCACGCCCGCTGCGTCACCGTTCAGGCAGGTGACCCACAGGACCGGGTACTGGGCCGCCGTGATCCCCTCGGTCCGGCAGACCTCCTCGAGCTCCGCGGTCAGGCGCTGGGCGAGCAGCTCGATCAGGAGGTACGTCTCACGACCGATGCGGTCGCGCCGTGGCTCGCGGGCGGTCATGCCGCTCGCGCCAGCACCTGCGTGAGGGCGGCGCGCAGGGCGCCGACCGGATCGTCCGCTGCTCCCATGGCGCGGAAGGCGATGCAGCGGTCGGGCCGGACGAGGATCGCACCCTCGGGCCCGAACTCGCGCACGCGCTCGAAGCGCAGTCTGGGATCTCGTAGGTCACCGGCGGCGTGGCCGATGCACCAGCCGTCGATCTGGACCCCGAGCTCGTCGGCCACGATCCTCGCCGCGTCCCGCCAGGGCTCGCCGCACTCTCCGGCGATGAGGACGAACCGGTCGACCGACACGAGGTCGAGCGTAGAGCTTCGCCGGAATTCATCGTCTTCCAGCCATGCGTGGGGGAGGGGTGAACCGGGGCGGGTCGAGGGGAAGAACATGCGGAAGTTCCGCTGCGGTGGCTCGGCGCTGCCGTCGTCGACGACTGCGGCCGATCGGTGCCGGTAGCCGTACTCGACGTCGTGTTCGTGGAATTCCTGGGATTGTGCTGACATGAGCTCCCGCACCGAACGCCGGTGCTCGGCGTCCCCAGGCGCCTCGCTCCAGAGTCGGCCAAGGCGCATCCATCGCTCCTCGGTGGTCGCAGATACGTCGTCGACTCCCATGGCCTGGGCCATCACCGCGTAGCCCAGCGCGTTCTCGAGCGAGCGTTGCACGTTACGACCGTCCACCGGCCGCCGTTCCGCCTCGTAGGTGTCGAGCAGGTCCTCGCCGGCAACACCCCGCAACACGAGGGCCAATTTCCAGCACAGGTTCTGGGCGTCGTGGATCGCACTGACCAGCCCGAGGCCGCCCGTCGGCGGGTGTCGGTGTGCGGCGTCACCCACCACGAAGACCCGCCCGGAGCGGAAGCGGTCGGCGAGCACGCCACTCACCGTCCAGCGCGTGATGAGCTTGACGTCGAGAGGATGGTCGCCGATCCCGAGCGCCTCGCGCACGTCTTCCAGAACGGCAGCGTCATCGAAGGGCCGTTGGTCCCCCAGGTCGTAGGTGACGTGGACGACCCACTCCTCGCTCTCGCCGCCCCAGCGCGTCGGGCCCATCGGGGCGAGCACGACGAGTTTGGCGTTGGCCGGGCACCAGATCCATCGCAAGAGGACGTCGGAATCCTTGGCCCAGGTCGAGAGGTCCGCGGCGAGGTGGATCGTGGCGGTGCGGCCCACTTCGAGCATCCCTTCGAGCTCGATGCCGACGAGCTTGCCGACTGTGCGGCCACCGTCGCATCCGAGGACGTAACGGGCCTCGACCTCGTAGGTGCGTTTGTCCGCGAGGTCGGTCACCGTGGCGATGACGCCGCCTTCGACCTCCTCGAGCGCGATGAGCTCGTGGTAGAAGCGGATACGACGTGGCGCCAGCTCCTCGGCGTGCGCCTTCATCAGCGGCTCGAGGCGGATCTGGGGAAGGTTGGTCGTGAGCTTCGGGCTGGCCGCCACCCAGTCGGGGTCGTCTCCGCCGGCCCCCCACGTCTCCTGGGTGAACAGGACGCGGCCGGCGTCGGGGTGACCGGCGAAGCCGGCGTAGAACGACGTGCGTCGCAGCTGCTCCGGCGGCGTGCCGACTGCGTAGATCGCGTCGGCGACACCGCAATCGTGGAGCACCTCCATGGCCCGTTGGCCGAGGACGTGGGCCTTGGGCAGCACCGAGGTGTGGGGGAGGGCGCTCACGAGCTGGTGGTCGACCCCCATCTTGGAGAGCAGCATCGAAGCGGTGAGGCCAGCGCCGCCCCCGCCCACGATGAGCACGTCCGTCGTCAGCCTGTTCCTGTTCTCGCCCTGGGCCACTGCGTCCCTCCCGATTCCCGTACCCGACCGTCAGTCACCGAGTTGCTGCGGCGATCAAAAGTATATGTTACAACAATATTCGTGGCAACATATAAATGACCTGCGAAGTCCTTCGGTCCTTCCTGAGCCAGCACGGACATTCGGGGCGGATTCCAAGGCACCCACGTGCTGTCGGTAAGTGGCCGTTGAAGCAATGGCTGCGGCGGGGTGCGCACCAGGAGGTCCCCGGTTACTCCACGTCGCACGTAATCATGCGAGACCGTGGAAGGTCCGGTCAGGAGCCAGGCACTTCGTGTCGCCCCGCGTCCGCAAGGCCCCGTTCCCTCAGTCCCGCCTGCTGCCCGTGGTTCACGGCGTGGATGAAACGAGAGACGCGACGGCGGATCCGCCGCTCCAGCCGTTCGGCGTGGGTAGATGCAGGCCGGGGTGTCCTGGCATGTGGAGCGCGGTAGAAGCGGGTCTTCGCCAGTTCGACCAGGAGTAGGTAGAAGACGACCATCCCGAACAACAGAAGGAAGAAGGTCACCGGCAGCGGCGTGAACCCCAACAGGTGAGCCAGGCCCGTGTAGGGCAGGATCGCCCCGACCAGGGCCGCCCCCGTCGGGACCAGCAGCATGGGCAGGCTCGGCCGGCTCTTGAAGAACGGGATTCGTCGGGTCCGGATCACATAGATCACCAGGGTCTGCGTGGCGATCGACTCTACGAACCAACCGGTCCTGAACTCGACGTGCCCGGCATGGAGCACCGAGAGCATGACCCAGAACGTGAGGAAGTCGAAGATGGAGCTGATGGGCCCGAACACCGACATGAACCGACGGATGAACTTCATGTCCCATGCCGCCGGGCGGGCAAGTGCCTCGGGGTCGACCCGGTCGGTCGGGATGACCAACTGCCCCGCGTTGTAGAGCAGGTTGTTGAGGAGGATCTGCGAAGGCAGCATCGGGAGGAACGTCAAGAACGCAGATGCACCGGCCGCACTGAACATGTTGCCGAAGTTCGAGGACGTGGCCATGAGGACGTACTTCATCGTGTTGGCGAAAATGCGGCGACCCTCCATGACCCCGTCCGCCAGGACGCCGAGGTCCTTGTCGAGCAACACCACGTCGGCGGCGTCCTTGGCCACATCGGTTCCCGAGTCAACCGAAATGCCGACGTCGGCGTGATGCAGCGCGACGGCGTCGTTGACCCCGTCACCCATGAAGGCCACGTCCTTCCCGGTCCGGCGGGCCACTTTGATGATCCGGGACTTCTGATCGGGGCTGATCCGGGAGAACACGGTCGTGGTCAGGATCGCCGCCTCGAGTCGGTCATCGTCGAGCGCCTCGACCTCCTGACCGCTGAGCACCCCGGTGCAATCGACGCCGATGTCTGAGCACACTTTGGCGGCCACCTGGCCGTTGTCCCCGGTGATGATCTTGACCACCACCCCCAGCCGTTCGAGCTGGGCGATGGATTGGCCGGCGTCGGCCTTCGGGCGATCGGCGAAGGTCAAGAAGCCCTCCAAAACCAGTCCCCGCTCGTCCGCGGCGGTCAGCGCATCGATGCCCTCGGCCGGACGGCTGGCCACGGCAACCACCCGGGCGCCCTCGGAGAACAGTGCCTCCAACGCCGAGCGGGCGCCGTCGGGGACCGCCACGCAGCGGTCGAGGACCACCTCGGGTGCCCCCTTGGTGACCACGAGCGGCCCAGCGTCAGGGTCGTTGACCAGCACCGAGGCCAGCTGGCGCTCGTGGTCGAAGGGGAGGACACCTCGCCGCACGCAACGGGAGGCCTTGGTGGCGATGTCTGCTCCCCGTTCAGCGCCGGGGGCAGACCAGAGGGCCTGGTCCAGTGCGTTCCCGCCAACCGGGCCCTCGTCCGTGACCGCCGCCTCGTTGCAGACGAGCCCGAGCAGCAACGGGCGATCGCTCTTCTGACCAGCCGCGTCCAGCGCCCGCTGAAAGGTGATCTTCCCCTCGGTGAGAGTGCCCGTCTTGTCGGTGAAGAGGATCTCGATATTGCCAAGGTCCTCGATCGCCACTAGCCGCTTGACCAGTACCTTCTTTGCCGAAAGAGCCTTCGAGCCCGATGCGAGGCTGACCGTCACGATGGCCGGCATCATCTCGGGTGCGATGCCCACCGCGATGGCCAGGGAGAAGAGCAGTGCGTCGATGGGCGGCCGATGGAGGGCCACGTTGATGACGAAGATGAACACGGTCAGGGCTCCCGCCACCCCGAACAAGAAGCGCGAGAAGTGCGATAGGCCCACCTCGAAGGCCGTCTGGCCCTGACGCTCGGCCAAGCCAGCTGCGATCCGCCCGAAAGCGGTGTGCGTCCCCGTCTGGACCACCACGCCGAGGGCCGATCCCTCGTGGACGATCGTTCCCATAAAGGCGCAGCCCGGCTGGTCTTGGGGCGCGCTGCCGGTGACAGGCCCTACGGACTTGACCACCGGCATTGACTCCCCGGTCAGGACACCTTCGTCGCACTCGAGCTCGTCGACCTCGAGGAGGCGCAGGTCGGCTGGCACCAGGGCCCCGATGCGCAGTGCCACCACGTCACCGGGCACGAGGTCCGTGACAGGTACCCGGCACGTCCGACCGTCCCTCCGGACCTCGGCCTCGTGTCGAATCTGGGCCCGGAGGGAGGCCATAGCCTGCTCCGCCCGGAACTCGTTGAAGAAACCCAGGCCGACGCTGAGAGCGACGATCACGGTGATGATCACGGCATTGGTGCCACCTCCGGTCAGCCCCGACACCAGCGCCGCGGCGAGTAGAAGGATCAGGATCGGGTTGCGGAGTTGACGGAAGAGGACGGACGTGGCACGAACCCGATGCGTGCCCAGTGCGTTGGGTCCGAACCGACGAAGTCGGTCTACCGCTTCGTCGGACGTGAGCCCATCCGGACCGCTCCCGAGGCGCGAGAGCACTTCGTCAGGTGAGAGACCGGCAGCTCCGGCCAAATCCAACTCTTCGGCGGGAGCGTGAGTTACCGCCACCATGACGGCAGCTTGGCCGTTGGGAGCGGCCGGCAGTAGGGCCATCGGTCTCAAATGACCCGGTCGGCGGGCAAACCGACGATCGAGGAATCGGCCGTTCCCCCGCGGCGCCCCGGCAGGACTCGAACCTGCGCCACCTGCTCCGGAGGCCGATTCGGTTTGTCCAGACTGTCCAGCTGATCATGCGTGGTTGTCCTGAGTAGGACATTCAGTCCAAGGGGTTCGTGCCAGTCTCCTCAGCAGCCCACACTTGATTGCCAATTTGGATTGCCAAGATCCGCCGGAGCGTGGCGCGCTCACCCAGGTGCTCGCGAGAGTTGCCCAGCCCACGTACGAATCCACTTTTGGGCTGGGGCAGAGCAGCCTTCATTCAGCGTCATATGCACAACCTGAATGTTTCGCGAACTCCAGGTGAACTCTCCATCGTTGAGACCTTTCGCCCCTAGTTGTTCGCTGACGAGAGCCCATAGTGGTGAGAAGTTGAAGATCACGTCGCCACTGAACCGAGGACTCGACGCCCATGGAGGTGGACCGCCTTGGACGACCCGAGAACTCTCAAGGCTCATCCCGAGCGAGTGGGCTCGTCGAGGGACGCCCGACAGGACCTCGACCCCGGTTTGGCCGAGCTGGACCCCGATCGAGGGCGCCCCGCCCACGTCGTGTGCGCCAAGGACCTGACGCTTCGCATTGGGGCAAAGACCATCTTGTCGGACGTCGAGATCGACATTGCCCGTGGGACGATCACCGCCATCATCGGCCCGACCGGCACCGGCAAGTCGGTGTTCCTGCGCACCCTCAACCGGATGAACGACAAGGTCCCGGGCTTTAGCCACGACGGTGACGTCACCCTCGACGGCGAGAGCATCTGGGCCAGCCACCGGGATCTGCTCGTTCTGCGCCGTCAAGTCGGGATGATGTTCCAGCGGCCCAATCCGTTCCCGATGTCGATACGCGACAACGTGGTGGCGGGCGTGAAGGCCCACCAGCTCGCCAAAGGCAAGCAGCTCGACGTGGTGGCCGAAGAGCGGCTCCGTCAGGTCGGCCTGTGGGAGGCGGTGAAGGACCGTCTGGGCGACTCGCCGTTTCGGCTCTCCGGGGGCCAGCAGCAGTTGTTGTGCCTGGCTCGGGCACTCGCCGTCGGGTCAGAGGTGCTCCTGCTCGACGAGCCGACGTCCTCTCTCGATCCCGTTATCACTGAGAGCATCGAGCACCTCCTCCGTGGCTTGACCCCCGGCTACACCATCATCATCGTGACCCACAACCTGGGCCAGGCCCACCGCCTGTCGCATCACACCATGTTCTTGAACGGCGGTCGCCTGGTCGAGCACGGACTGACCGAGCAGTTCTTCGAGAGCCCTCGGGAGCCGGAGACGCAGCGCTACGTGATGGGCCACTTCGGATGACCTCGTCGATCGTGTCACTGAGAAGTCAGAGAGGTCCGCGGGGTCGTGTCCGACATTCTCAATGACGTACCTGAGAGCCACCGAGACCTTCTGCGCAAAACCCTCACCGCGACGCTGACGACCATCGACGCAGAAGGCCGCCCACGGTCGACAGCTGTCTGGTACTTCATAGACAGCGATGGGCAGTTGAGGGGCTTGACCTACTCCGATCTTCAGCAATACAAGGATCTGCGCCGCGATCCGAACTGCGCCTTGTTGATCATCGACTTCAGCCATCCTCTCCGCACTCTTGAGGTCCGCGCCACGACGGAGTTGACCGCCGATCCCGAGAACGGCACGGTGCGCAAGTTGGCCGACAAGTACGGCTTTGACGCGGCCAGGGCTCCCGTTCGCGAGAATTGCTTCACGGTCATCTACCGCCCCGTCGCGGCGAACTGCTCCGTCGTGCTCTCATCAGGGCACAAGGCGAGACCACGCACGCGATGGTCTCCGGGCCCAACGCCCCCGTCACGCACCACCATTAGTCAGAGGGTCCGCGGGGTCGTGTCCGACATTCTCAATGACGCACCTGAGAGCCACCGAGACCTTCTGCGCAAAACCCTCACCGCAGCGCTGACGACCATCGACGCAGAAGGCCGCCCACGGTCGAGAGCTGTCTGGTACTTCATAGACAGCGATGGGCAGTTGAAGGGCTCAACCTACTCCGATCTTCAGCAATACAAGGATCTGCGCCGCGATCCCAACTGCGCCTTGTTGATCATTGACTTCAGCCACCCTCTCCTCCGCACTCTTGAGGTACGCGCCACGGCGGAGTTGACCGCCGATCCCGACAACGACACGGTGCGCAAGTTGGCCGACAAGTACGGCGTTGACGCGGCCAGGGCTCCCGCTAGCGAGAATTGCTTCACAGTCATCTACCGCCCTCGCCGCCTGGTCGCCAGCCAGGACTGGCCGGAAGAGGTCCTGTTCGGACAGGACGCAGACGAGTAGGGAGGACGAGCACTCCGCTCAAAGCGGGATCTCCACGAGCAGCGTCCAGGCGTTGATCAATCTGCGTCGGCTTGACACGCGGGCTAGTGGGTTCACGAGCCAGCGAGGCGACACTAACCGGGATGGGACGGCTTCTTCTGATCCTGCTAGCGGGAGACTCGATCGAGCTTCGCGCCCTGCCTATGCTGAGTGCGTTTCGGGAGGCACGGCGATCTCTGTTTCGTCATTCTCGACGATTCCGTCCGGCGCCGTCGCCCTCCAAATCTCGACGACTATTACCTGGAGTCGACGCGGCGATGGGGACCGCGAGGAGTACGGCCACGAAACCGCCGAACAGGCCGCCCAACCAATTCCCGATATCCGCACCGACAAGAACGGCCGCGAAGACGAGCAGTGGATTGATCTTGACGGTCCGAGCCATGACGACCGGGTTCAAGAAATGGTTCTCCAAGAACGTATAGGCGAGGAAGACGACGAGCGTGACGACTCCTGCGGTGAACGAATGCGCAAGGGCAAAGAGCACTGTCGGGATGCCCGCCAGCGCCCCACCGATTTGCGGAAGGAAGTCGACGAGGGCAACCCAGAGCCCGAAGAGGAGGGCGTAGGGCACACCGAGGATGGCGAGGGTGACGAAGATCACCGTGCCCGCGATCAGAGAAGTGAGGAAGTCCCCTAACACGAACCCGGAGATCGATGCGCTCACTTTGCCGCCGATTGCCGCGTATCTGGCAGCCCGTTCGGGGGCCATTATGCCCAGAAGACCGGCACGGATCTTCGGAGCCTCGACGAGGAGCAAGATGACGAACGCAAAGGTCGCCGCCAGCTCAGCCAGGATCGCAAACGCGCCCTTGCCCAGGGCCAAGGCCGGTTTGCCCAGGCTCTCCGCGAAGCTGATGATCTTGGGTGAGTTCTTCTGCACCCAGGCCTCAACGTGGTACTTGCGAACGAGATGACCGATCCAGCCCTTCCCGTGTTGCGCCTTGTCCACATAGACAGGCAGCGCATTGGCGAAATGGGTGAGGCCGTTGACCAGGGGATAGCCGAACGCGAAGGCCAGACCGCCGAAGATGAGAAGGGAGAAGATCGTCACGATGGCGACGGCAGTACCCCGACGCCGTATCTTCCATCGCTGCAGGGCCACGACCACAGGGTTCAGGACGAGTGCCACGAACGATCCGACCACCACGAGCAGCACGACGTCGCGGAGGCGGTA
>CAVZBW010000004.1:0-24472 GCA_963773635.1 uncultured Actinomycetes bacterium
GGCCAGTCTCTTCAGGGAGCGGCCACTGTCTCCGACTTCGCCCCGTGGTCCTGAGCCAACTGCGCGGCCGTGTATGGGAGGGAAATCCACTTCTTCTGCGAGTAGAGCTTGGTCATATTGTCGTACCAGGGCGAGGTCGGGTCCGTCGCTTGCGAGTAGGTGAGGATGCCCTGGGACACCGGGCCCCCGGGGTCAACTCGGTGGTCATCACCAGCGAAGAGCCGTCATAGACCTCGCCGTAGGGTGCGGCGTCAAGCGGACCGCCCTGGCCGTCGGCGGCGTAGATGGCGTTGAAGCATCCCGTGTCACATCCTGGGATAGGGATCCTCGTCCCATTGCGAGTCACATGCTGCACATCACCGTACGTGGCATCAAGCGGTATGTGGTGGGCCTGCAGGTTCACCACCGCATCGGCCAATGCGGTGAGGATTGCCGGATTGGCAATATTGAGCTGCGAGGGCGTAGTGAGTGGTTGGGTCGAATTGAAAGAGTCGGACCAGTAACCGGTCGAAGGGGCATAGGCCGCCCACTCCGAGAAAAGCCAGCCACCGCCAGCATCGAGGTTGCCTGTCTTGTCGTAGCCTGCCAAGGCAGAGCACGCAGCGGTTAAGTCGACCGAGACGCCCTTGGACGACGCTGCCTTCGGGGTGGCCTGGCACCGCCCACCAGTGACCCCAGGACCAGTTGGGCTTGCAGGGACTGATTGCTCTCCCACATCGATTGCAGTGACCCGAGGGTGAACTTGGGGGGTCCGAACCCGTCGGTGCCGGCCACCCGCTGGGCGATCATCTGGTTTCCCAGCCGGGTCCGGAGCCCCTGCTCGACATTGATGTTCCCGATGATCGGGGAGTAGGCGGGGAAGGGAGCGCTGGGATTGGCCAACCAGTAGGAGTCGTTGGAGTTCTCGACGTAGTCGGTCCTGATCGTGTGGGGCAGGTTGGTGGCACTGAAGATGCCGGGCACTGGCGTGCCCGGGTCGTTCCCCCATGCGCACGACGAGCGGGAGCCGTCCAGCGTCACCACCCCGGCGGCGTTGTAGACGATCTGGGCCAGGCCGGTCGGCATGCACGACGTGATCAGCGACTGCGGGACGTTCGGGGTGTTGCCCACGTCGCCGTAGTAGGCATGCCCGGTGTCGTCCGAGGCGATGGTGTTGAAGGTGGGGATGGCCAGGTACTGGGATTCGACCGCCAGAAGGTTCTGCACCGAGGTGGCCTGCCCCATGCGCAGGTACTGGTTGGCGGCCCGGAAGCTGTCGTTGCCCATGGAGTCGGCCACGGCGTAGGCGGTGGTGCTGGTCCAGTGGTAGCCCGCCTGGCCGACGTCGGCGACGGTGCCCCATCGGGTCGTGTAGAAGGTGTGGGTGGCGGTGCCGTGGCCGGTATTCACCGCGACGCTCACCCGGCCCATCTTTATGGCCTTGCCGTCCACGTAGTAGCTGGTCGGGTCGCCGGGGACCAGCTGCAGTTGGTAGAAGGTGAACCGGAAACTGGTCGAGACGGTATGGGTCCAGGCCAGGTGCTGGTTGAACCCGATGCCGATCAGGGGGAACCCTTCGAGCGTTCCGCCCTCGACGTTGTACTGGCCCGGCACGGTGAGTTGCGCCATCCAGAATCGCTCAGTGCCGCGCCACGGAAAATGCGGATTGGCCAGCAACATGCCGTCACCGGCCGCGGTGTCCTCGGAGCCGATCCCGATTCCGTTCGACCCCAGCGTGTCGTTGCCGTTGGACCCGAACGCTGCGACGAGGGTCGCTGCATTCGGGCTCGCGGAAACCGAGGAGGCGGTGGTGGCCGTCGAGGACGGCGAGGTCGGCCGTGAGGACTTCTTCGGCGGGGTGGCCTTTGCCTCCATCGATATGAACTGTGCGCTCGACGCTTCGATGACCACCTGGTAGCCCCTCAGGAACATGTCCGAGAGGGTGATGGGTCGGACCCACGCTTTGCCAGCGCATGCAGGGTCCTTGAGTTTGCCCGACTTGAGATACGCGTTGTACCCGGAGACGAAGCCGTTGTACACGGAAAGGACCTGGGGAAGTGGCCCTAGCGGAGGGGGCTGATGGATCTCCTTGGTCAACATGCCGCTGGCCTTGACCGACCGCCAGAAGAAGTCCGAATTGAGGTTGGTGTCAGAGGCGCCCGCCGAGTAGTTGAGGCTCAGGCCATTCGGGCCGAAGTACTTCGACCTCTGGCCGTTGACGGTGACAAAGTCCTGGGCAAGTGTGCAGAAGTTGTCCTGAGAGAACGCCAACGCCTCGCCATACCCGAGCGCCGTGAAATTGCCGGCTGTGATGTGAGGGATGCCCGAACTGTCACGCGTGATAGTCACCTTATTGGCTGACGCGGCTTCTGCCGAGCCAGAAACCATCGACCCAGCGACCAACATTTCACCGAGAAGGCCGACAACGGCCACTACCTTCATGTAGCCGGCAACCAAGCGCCGAGGTCGCCCCATAGGTCCATCCTCCCTCTACCTGGAGAGGGCGCTAGGGCCGAAAGTCCCCGGTTGGGTCGGTCGGCGCTGCTGAATGGGGCCGCCACTCATGACCACATTGCCAGCCACAGCACGACGAGACACCCTCTACTAGTGGCAAGGGGGTGTGGCAGGACATCCGGCGGGGCCTTCGGCTCTATCCCGAATGTGCCGTTGTGGGCGCATGCAACTTTCGCGAGCACGCTGCCGCCAAACGTGCCGGACCCCGCTCATTTCCGAGCCGGTAAACGTGAGGTTGCAGGTCACCGAGCTGGGCATCCCGGGCGCCCGATTCGACTGATGGTGCAATCCACGCGCAACACGCGGTAGCCAGCGCCCGGTCACACGTCCCGCCGAGCAGGCCGTCGGTTTACGCAAGACGAGCCCACCTTTTGAGAGCTCGTGGTTTGGGTAGCGGTTCTTCCATGGCGACGACAGCGGCGAACATGGAGCGCGAAATCAAGCTGGGAGCGGATTGGGCCCTCGACCTGCCCGATCTGAGGCCGATCGTCGGTCGGACGACTCGGAGACCGGACCAGGACCTACGCACGGCCTACTTCGACACGAGAGACCTGCGCCTGTGGCGGCGGGGGATGACTCTGCGACACCGGACGGAGGGCGATGACGCGGCAACGGGCATCTGGACGCTGAAATTGCCCGGCGAGGGCACGGGCTCCGCCCTCCAAAGAACCGAGCTCTCTTGGCCCGGTGAAGCGGGCGCCGTGCCTGGCGAGGCGCTTCGATTGTTGACGGCCATTATCAGACGGGCCCCGCTGGAGCAGGTTGCCGAGCTTGCCACGACGCGGCACCGTCTCTTGCTCGGCGATCCCGACGGTGACTCCCTGGTCGAACTCGACGACGACGTTGTCACCATCATGGGCGGCGGTCGTGATGGCATCCGGTTCCGGCAGATCGAGCTGGAGCTGTCGGGCAGTGATGCGGGTGTATTGGGCGCGGTTGTCGAGGAGCTACATCGAGCCGGAGCCTTCCCCGACAACGAGCCGAAGCTCGCCAAGGCCATCGAGACCGGGTCGGCCGGTCGCGAAGCGAACGCCGAAGCGTACGAACGGTTCCCGGACCCTTTGAGCTCCGTGTCATCGCTCTCCGACGTCGTGAGGTCGAGCATTGCAGCCGGCCTGGACCGGCTCCTCGACCATGACTTGCGGCTCCGCGTGTCGCCGTCCGAGCCCGCGGTGCGCGACGTGCACCAGGCGCGGGTGGCGACCCGGCGCCTTCGCTCGGATCTCAAGACTCTCGCCGAGCTCCTGGACCCGGTATGGCTACGCCACACGCGCGACGACCTCGGGTGGGTTGGTAGTGCGCTCGGGCGTGTCCGGGATATCGATGTCCTCGCCGAGTCGCTTCTGCGCGACGGGGAGGACCCTTCGCCGGGAGCGTCGGCCTTCCGCGATCAGTGCCAGAACAACCTCGTGGCCGAGCGTGTGGCGGCCGCTGGTGACTTGGCGCAGGTGCTGGCCGACCACGATCGCTACCTCAATTTGCTCGACCGCCTCCACGCAGCCACGTTGCATCCACCGTTTCTCGAAGGGGATGCGGGCCAGGCGGAGGGCCCGATGGTTCGAGGCGTCGGTCCATCCGGCTACTCACCGTCGGACATCCGAGCGGTCGAGGCGCTCCCGGCGGTCGTCGGAGCCCAATGGAGGTCGCTGCGCAAACGTGTGCGCAAGGCCGGTCGCCGTCCGTCGGATCGGGACCTCCATCGCATTCGGATTCGAGCCAAGCAATTGCGCTACGCCGCGGAGGCCGCCGCCCCCGTCATGGGCAAGAGGGCGACTCGGCTGGCGTCCGGCGCACAACGGGTCCAGACGACTCTCGGAGAGCATCATGACCTCGTCGAGGCCGAGCACGAGCTGACGTCGCTTGCGCAAGGGCTCTCACCCATGGCCGCTTTTGCCGCCGGGGAGCTGTCGTCCCGCGTGCGGGCCCGTCGGGAAATCCTGCGCAAGGAGTGGAAACGCGAGTGGCAAGGGTTGCGTCGAAAGAAGCTTCGCCGCTGGCTGGCCTAAAGGGGCTGGCCTAAAGGAGCTGGCCTAAAGGAGTCCCCGTACCCGTTCCGGGTGGGTCACCCTTGACCGCCTGCCAGCGGCACGAAGTTCCAGTGCGCCCCGTAGGCGAAGGAATGTGCTCCCAACTTCACCAAATCGTGTGCAAGTTGCTCCGCCGATATCGAATCAGCTTTGACGGCAAGGACCACCCACCTTGCCGAACTGCTTCGAACAGATCTTCTGCGTACTCGCGATCGTTCGTGTACACCCGCTGGACGGCATGCCAGAGGTGTCCGGCCAAGCCTTGGTGCTTCTCGGCGGGGTCGAGGAGGCGCTCACCCTCGGCACCGGAGAAGGTCCACAGGTCGTCGTCGTCAAGTCCCTCCGTCCGGAGATATCGGACAGCCGCCCCTGCCGATGCACTGTTGTCGAAGATGGCAAAGAGCCGGTGCTGCGGGGGCGACGCAAATTCGACGCTGTTCGATTTCCTAGAAGCCTCCTATGGGCTCATGCCGGACCGGTCGCCGGCGGAGGTGCGGGAACCTCAGGCGGCCGGATCCATGGACCGCTCGGACGGCCTCGCCGTGGTCCGGTGCGCGGCATTGACCGTGGCGACCCTGGCGGGACCCACCCATCCCAAGGCATAGGCACCAAAGGCCGCAAGGACCAACCCGGGCCCGAAGGAGAAGGCCAACAGGCGGATGAGCATGCCCCACGAATCGCTCACGACGAAGTATCTGGTCCCCTCGAGCACCGGCCAAGCCACCGGCCCGACGACCAGCCAGGCGCCGGACGCCAGGGCGAACAGTCCGGCCAATCGCACGGCGAAGCGCGCCCGTGCGAGGCCCAGGCTCGATGCGCTGGCGAGCACGACCAGCGCCGCCACGAACGCCGCGGCTCCGGGTGCGAACGCCAGCCAGGAATGTGCGAGGTTCCAGGTCCAAGAGCTCGTCCCGTCGGCTCTCAGCCCGAACGTCGGAGCGACGTAGGGGGCGATCGCCGCCCAGGCGCCGACAAGGGCCGCCACGACCGCCGCCACCCCGAGCCGCGTCGCCGGAAGCTTCCTCGCACGGCTCGCTCTGACCCCTGGCACCCTCTCCACGGTTGTCCCATAGGGCACGGAGTTCTCGGGCGCCACCGGGCTTGTCCGCGCCGGGCGTCGGTCGGGCTCCGGTTCTTGTGCTCGATCGTTGGCCTGATCCGCGGTGGTTGCCATCGGACCACCTCCTGTGTCGCTCATCGACTCGGTTCCCCAACTACGGAGGACTACCCGAACGGTCCCCCGCACATTCGCCCGGGAACCACGGGCTCGAGGACCTGGGCGATACCCGATCCGGCGTGGAGACCGCGCCATCGGATGAGGGTTTCGAGTTTCCGGGTCGGGTTCTTGGGTAGACCCCGCTGTGCAATCGAAATGGACGGCTACTACCGGCGAGTCGGCGGCCGCGACCGGGGAGCCAACTCCCGGAAGGGAGCAACCAGCCTCGGCCGCTGTCGATGTTTCTCATGCCGGCTCGCACGAGCGGCCGGTAGCGCGGGCGACGCGAACCAGTCGGACATGGATCGGGATAGTCGTCGGCACGCTGGCCTTGATCATCATCCTCATGTTCTGCCTGCAGAATCGCCAGTCCGTAAAGGTCAGCTTCTTTTCGGCGTCTGGGTCTGCCCCATTGGCGCTGGCACTTCTCCTCGCGGCCGTGCTGGGGTCGCTGACGGTCCTGCTTGTCGGCTCCATCCGGATCGTCCAGCTGCGCCGGCAGGTGCGCAGGGGCAGGGGACCTAGCAGAACTTGATGGCCAGGAGAGCCAGGTCGTCGGTGCGCTCTGGACCGACCATGGCAATGACCCGATCGCAGACCGCATCGGGATCGGGGTCGCCGTCCGTCGCCCCGGCAGCGAGCTGGGCCATGCTCGCATCCACCCCGGCACGGCGTTCGTCGATCGCACCGTCGGTGTAGAGCAGCAGCAACTGCCCGGGGCGAACCTCACCGGCCCACTCCACCATGGATGCCGCGGGCGCTCCCATGGGCGGGTTGGGCGGAACCGGGAGGTAGGACGCCGATCGGCCGTCGACGAGCAGCGGTGGGTAATGGCCCGCAGACACCACGTTGATGCGTTGGTCCCTCACCGAATACCGCACGACGAGCAACGTCGCCATCCGATCGAATCCGAGCTCGGTCCAATGGCCGCTCAGGGTGGTCATCATCTCGGCCGGTCCGCTCGAGGCGAGCCCGAGCGCCCGTACTGCGCTGCGGATCTGTCCCATCAGCGCGGCTGCTTCACGGTCGTGACCGGCGACATCGCCGATCATGAAGTCGGCGCCGTGGTCGTCGTGGCGCGTGATGTCGTAGAAGTCGCCGCCGACATCGATACCGTTCGTGGCGGCCAGATAGCGGCTGCGCACGATGGCCCCGGGCACCTCGGGGAGGGACGACGGGAGCAGGGCGTGCTGCAAGACGTGAGACGTGCGCAGGGTTGCCTCGTACCGATGGACGTTGCCGATCACGGCAGCGACCTGGCCCGCCAGCTCATGGGCGAACCGCACGTCCTCGTCGCTGAATGCACGGGTGGTCGAGACGAACGTGACCGATCCGCTGACGTCCTGCGAGGTGAGCGGCACCGTCAGGTACGAGCGGAAACCCAGGTCCTTGACCAGGCGGTAGTGATCCTCGTCCCTTGTCGTGGCGCGGAGGAAATCGTCACTCATCAGTTCCGACCACGCCCCGCGCCCGGAGCGGATCACCTCCACCGCGGGATGGGCGCTGCTGAGGGCGGGAGGGAATTCTCTTTGCAGCCGATTCACGAGGGGCTGCAAGCGTGCCTCTCGGTGCCGGGCCACGACGCGCTCGACCCTTCCGTCGTCGGAGAGAATGTCGATCAGGCAGATGTCGCCGAGCACGCGCAGGGCCAGGTCGGCGAGGCGATTGAGGGCGGAGGCGAAGTCGGGAGCTTCGGCCGTCGCCCGGGACGCGTCCGCGAGGAAGCCGCTGAATTCGCGCCACGCCCTCCCGCTGCTCGTGCATGCGGGCACGATCGGCGGCCTGTGCGGCCCGGTGGACGACCAGCTGCAAGAGCTCGCGCTCCCCGGCGCCGAACGCGCCGGCCTGGGGGCTGGTCACCCGCAGGGCGCCGATGGGCTCGCCCCCGACCATCATCGGCACGATGGCGAGACTTTCCTCCCCGGGCCGCAGGCGGTGAAACTGGGGAAGTCGGGCCTCGAGCTCCGCCGCGCTCCGTGCGAACACCGTGCGGCCGGTCCGGACCGCTTCGCAAAGCACCAGGGGCTTGTCGAGGTCGATCGCCTCGACGTCCTCCACACAAGCTCCGCTGGCCCGTACCAGGAGATCGCCCTTGCGGAGCCAGACCGTGCTCCACAACACCTCCTCGGTCAGGCCGAGCTGGCCGACCAATTCCTGGAGGTTGGCGGCCACCTCGTCCAGGGTCTTCGTCTGGGCGAGGGTCGCCGTCAGGTCCTCGAGGCGGGCCAGGCGGTGTGCCCGATCCTCCGCCCAGCGTCTGGCGTCTCGCTCGGCTTGTAGCAGGCGAACTCGGGCGATCGCCGGGGCCAGGCGCTCTGCGACCAGGCCGAGGAGCTCGGCGTCGGCCGTGTCGAATCGGTCCGCGAGGCGGCTCCCCGCGTGCAGAACCCCGAGCACGGAGTCGTCGTGCACGATCGGCACCGCCACCACCGACGTCATCCCGCTCTCACGAAGGGCGGGCGAGATCAGGGTCCACCCGGAGAGATCGCTCACGATCAGGGGAAGCCGGGATGCGAGCACCTGCCCCGCCATGCCCTCGCCGCGAGGGATGCTGATCCCGACGGAGATCTCGTGGTTGAGGCCCACCGCCACACGGGCCACCAGCTCGTCCTCAGCCTCGTTGGCGACGAGCAGCGAGATGGCGTCGGCGCCCAGGGCCTCCTTGACCTTCGTGATGAACTGGATGGTGAGGAGATCGAGGGCGTAGGGGGTGACGGCCGCCTGGGCCGCCATGGTGAGGTCGAGCCACCAGCCGGAGGCCGATTCACCCGCCGCCCGGGCGGCCTCCAGCAACGCACGGGAATCCCGCCTGGCGCTTTCCTCTCCCATGTTCACGTCGACACCTTCCGCAAGAGCCCGGCCATGCGGAACGCCTCCGCTTCGTGATCCGACCGTATCTGTGGCTCGGGAGCGAGCTCGGATGAAGACTCTATTTTCTCGACACCGTACTGCCGGCACCGCCGAGGGGACCGGCGGATCCGGCCTCAGGCCAGGCGAAGGTGGAGACGGACTGCGGTGCCGTCCTGCGAGGACCGGATCTGGACGAGGTCGCAGAGCTGGTTGGCCATCCAGAGCCCCCGACCACCCGAGCCGTCTGCGACGGGCCTGCGGAGCCCGGCGAGAGCATCGTGAAATCGGCCCTGGTCCCGCACCTCGCAGAGCATCTCTCCCTCCTCAGCCCATACCGACACCTCCGCTCGGCCTCCCCCGTGCCGGAGGCTGTTCGCGATGACCTCGTGCGCAGCCAGGGTGAAGTCCGAGGTGCGCGAGGGACTCAGGCCCAGCGAGTGGGCGCGGGCCGACACCAGGTGCCGCGCCGCAACCACCGACGCCGCCTCGACCGTGAAGGTCCGCGTCCCCGCCGGCCTCGGTGGGAGCCGCTCTTGGCAGGGGAGGGCCGCAGCGCCCGACCCGGTGAACCGGTCGCTGGCGGCGGTCCCCAGCGCGTCCGAAACGTAGGGGTGGCTACGGCGAAGATGCTCGAGCGTCTCCGGGGACACGGCCGTCGAATCGCAGGGGCACATGAGCCACAGGGCCTCATCGTGGGAGAACGCGAGGTTGACGAGAGATTCGTGGATGAGGCATTCGGCGAGCTCGGCGCGACTGCGAGCGGAGTGGACGGACTCACCGACCCCGCGGCAGGGCGTCTCGGGCACCACGCCGTCGAGGAACGAGCGCCATAGGGGGATCAGCCGAGCGGGATTGGATCCGAGCTGCGTCAGGTCGGCGAACCGCACGCGGGCGGCCGCCGGGCCGAGCCGTTTCCGGAGCCGCTCTCCCTTGGGGGCGTCGACGGCAACGAGCACGTCCTCGCCGGCCTCGACCCCCTCCCGCACGAAGGGCTCGACCATGGCGACGAGCTCGGACTCGCTGGCGTAGAAGAACGCCTCGTGGCGGAACGGATGTACAGGGGAAGTGCCAGGACCTCCACCGCTCTCGGGCCTCGCACCGCCTTCAGATTTCACCTGCGTCACACGTGGCCCTCCCAGGCCCGCCACGCGGAAACCGCGGAACGACGCACCGGGCTCACCACATGGGTAGGCAGACTCCCCACTCCCCCATACCCAGTCGACGAGGCGAGCAAACAGCGGAAGCGGCACACGATAATCGCAGGATCGAGCCGCAGAGGCGCTCGACGCGGAGGACACCTTGGGAGGGTGACAAGGAATGGACCAACCGCAATCTCGTGGGCCCGACGTGGCAATTCCCGCTCTTGCGCTGAGCGGGGAGATCGATCTCGCGGTAGCCCCAGTGCTCAAGGCTCGCCTCGAGCACCTACGGACCGGGGGCGCGAGCACCATCGTGGTCGACCTCCTGGACGCGACGTTCTTGGACTCGATCGCCCTCGGCGTCCTGGTGGACGCTCTCGGGCAGTGCAGGGAGGCTGGCGGCGACCTCTACGTCGTGGTGGACGAGCCCCGCATCTTGAAGGTGCTCGAGATCACCGGTCTGTCCGACATCTTCACGCTCTACCCGAGCTACGACCTCCTCGACCGGAGGGTCGAGGAGGTCCCAATGCCATGATCGAGACGATCGCGAAGACCGCCAAGGACGAGGTGATCGATCTCTCCTTTCCGGCTCAAGGGGACCTGATCACTCTGGCAAGGTTCACTGCCGCCACCGTGGCCGCCCGAGCGGGTTTCGATGTCGAGGAGATCGAGGATCTTCGCCTCGGGGTCGACGAGCTGTGCGCCTCCTTCGGTCCACTGACGGGCGACCGACTCCTCCGGATCCAGTACCGTCGCCTCGACGACACGGTTTCGGTGGAGTGCACCCTGGATCCGCCCTCTCCAGGATCGCCGGGAGGGCAGGGCGCCTCCGTGGACGACAGCAACTGGACAGGTCTAGAGCTCTCCGAGCAGTTGCTCGATGCGCTGGTCGATGCCCACGGTCGTGAGGCGGTGGGTGACATGCAGTGCGCATGGCTGCGAAAGCGACGGGGTTCCGCCCAACGATGATGGAACCGTCGGCGGACAGCGAGACCGCCCAGCAGTTCGTCGAATTCGCCCGCACGCGGGACCCGGCGTTACGCAACGAGCTCGTCGCCGGCCACCTGGGGCTGGCCCATCAGCTTGCCCGTCGTTTTGCCAGCCGCGGCGAGCCGCACGACGACCTGGTGCAGGTGGCCTCGCTGGCTCTGGTCAAAGCCGTCGACCGGTTCGATCCGGACCAGGGGGTGACCTTCGGCGCCTACGCCGTGCGCTGCATCGTGGGTGAGCTCAAGCGTCACTTTCGGGACCGGGGCTGGGCCGTCCGGGCACCGAGGAGGATCCAGGAGCTCTGTCTGGAGCTCGGGCACCAAACAGAGCTGCTCTCGCAAGAGCTTCAGCGAGCTCCGACCGTGGCCGAGCTTGCCGGCGCCGTGGGCGCCAGCAAGGAGGCCGTGCTCGAGGCGCTCGAGGCGCGTCAGGGCTACCGGACCTCCTCGCTGGACGCCCCGGGGGGAGATTCCGACTCGCTCTCTCACTACCTGGGTTCCGACGATGCGCGTTTCTCCCTCGTGGAGGACAAATCGATCCTGGCTCAGGCGATCGGTCGTCTTCCCGAGAGGGATCAGGTGATCCTGGAGCTGCGTTTCGTCAACGGGCTCACGCAGTCCGAGATCGCCGCCCGACTCGGCACGAGCCAGATGCAGGTCAGCCGGCTGCTCTCGGCGACGCTGCGGCATCTGCGGTCGACCCTGACCGACGGGCTACAGCCGCAGGAGTCCTGAGCCCGCTCGACGGGTTTAGTGGCCTCTTGGCAACGGGTATCACGCCCACGACCGGCAAAAGGAGGACGGCCGTGCCGCAAGAAGCCTGGAGTCAAAAGCGCGAGCGCCAGTACGAGCACATCAAGGAGGGGCTGGAGCAACGGGGGGATTCCGAGCAGCTCGCAGAGGAGATCGCCGCGCGCACCGTGAACAAGGAGCGAGCTCGGTCGGGTGAGGCGAGGGAGGCGAGCCCCCTCTCGACCAGCGATATCTCTTCGTCCCGGCGTGGCGGCCTTCGCTCGCACCGGGGAGCCGGAGGCCGGACCCGCGACCAGCTGTACGCCGAGGCCCGGCGTCGTGGGGTGCCGGGTCGTTCCAAGATGTCGAAGGCGGAGCTCGAACGAGCAGTCGACCGCTGACCGACCTCGCGATGGGGGAGTCCGGAGCGGTTCGTCATGAGCCGGTTCCGCCCGAGGGTGCGGATCGACAGGAGTCCGAGGCGCAACGCGACGACAGGAACGTCGGGGAGCTGCTGCAGGAGCTCCGAGTCGCCGGCCTCGGCATCCAGGTCCTGTTCGGGTTCCTGCTCTCCCTGCCCTTCACCGTCCGCTTCGTCAAGCTCAGCCAGAGTCAGCGAGATCTCTATCTGGCGAGTCTGTTGCTGGCCGCCCTGTCGACCGCCCTCCTCTGCGGCCCGGTCGCCTATCACCGTCTGGTCTTTCGCCGCCACCAGAAGGGTCGGCTGCTCCACGTCGCCAACACCATGGCCATCGCCGGACTGGCGACGGTCGGTCTGGCCATCTCGGCAGCCGTGGCGTTGATCGTGGGCTTTGTCGAGCATGGACCCGTGGTCGTGGCAGTGGGGGTTGGGACGATCGTGGTGTTTGGCGGGCTGTGGTTCGTCTTCCCCGTGGCCCATCGGGGACACCCCCAGGCTCATTCGCGTTCGCGCCCGCGTGAATCGAGCAAGGATCCCGCCGAAGAGGGAGACGGCTCGATGCCGGATCCTCTCGGAGGCCGGCGGGGGGAGTCGGTCCGGTGGGTTGCCGACGATTGCGGTTCGAGGGGGCCGGGTACAACCCGGTAGCAGGGTTTTTCACCGGCACCGGCCGGCTCACGGGAAACTCGGGCAACGAGCGAGCAAAGGAGTGCGAGCGCCATGGGTGATAGCGCGACCGGGCGAGAGCCAAAGGTTTCGGCTTCCACGAAGGATGAGGAGCGTCGGGAAGCCGGCGCGGCGCACGAGAGCGACAGGGCGCCGACCGAGGAGGAGGAGCGGCTGGCAGACGCCGCGGCGAGCGAGCTCGAGAGCTCCGGCGAGGCCGGCCGGGTCGCCGAGCACCACTCGGAGATGGACCGAATCGGCGCGGAGCAACGGGGCGAGGGCAGAATCTGAGCTCCCTGGGTGGTCCTACGGGCGCCCGTCAAGTCGACGTAACCGCCGCCTTGATGAGGACCGCGTAGAGGTCGTACCAGGTAGGCGACGGAAAGCCCGCCTGCTCGAGCAGGCGTCCGCATCGCCGCTTGGTGCGCGCCTTCCCCCGACGCCCCACGAGCAGCGTGGGAAGGAGCCACTCGGAGAACTGGTCGACGAGGACGAGATGGCCTTCCGGCACGAGGACCCGGGCGCACTCGTCCAAGCCCGCCGATTGGTCCGACCAGTGATCGAACGAGGTGGTGCTCACCACCAGGTCGAAGCTGCCGTCGGGAAAGGCAAGATGCTCTGCGACGCCGGCGGTGAAGCGGAGGCGAGCGTCCTGCGCTCGGCGTGCGGCGGCAGCGACCATCGAGGGCGCCGGGTCGATGCCGACGAGCGAGTCCGCATCGGGGCAGCGCTCCGCGAGCGAGCGGAGGAGGTAGCCGGTCCCGCAGCCGACGTCGAGGACGCGTTGGGGACGGGAACGGACGGAGACCACGAGGTCGACGGTCCGGTCGGCGATCTCGTGGTGCAGGCGCCCTCGCCACCCGACCTCGTATCCCGAGGCCCGAGCCTCGAACGCGGCAAGGTCGCGACGGGGAGGCACGTAAGGCGGCGCGAGTGGGTTAGCCGAAGAGCTCAATCGGCGTCGCGTACTCGAGGCCGAATTGGCCGCACCGCGACGCCTGCTTCCGGAGGAGGCTGACCGCCCCGCCGGTGTCTACTCCCGGCAACCCCGGCACCAGCGGGTCGTGATGGCACAAGGCGACCTTGCCGGGCTGGAGCGACTCCACCTGCTCGAGGACGAATTGGGCGGTGGATCCCTGGTACGGCTCCCCGTCCACGTTGGGGCGACCGCCGACTGCCAGGAGCGCGACGTCCGGGCGTAGACCCGAGTAGATCCCTCTCCAGTAGCCGGCGCTCCCGCTCACGAGAAGGGATCCTCGTGACGTCATCAAGAGGTAGGAGAGCTGTCCACCGTCTCGCGGCGACGTGTGGCGCATCATCTCGGCGAGCGAGGGTCCGAGCGGCTCGGGGAGGGACCGGATCATGTCGAAGAGGGCGTCGACCTTGGCGCGGCGCTCCTGCGCGCTGACGTCGAGGTCGCCGAGGCACGGGATCGCCGAGTCCGAATTGCCCTGGGCGAACAGGCAGGAGTGGAGCGCGGGGAGGACGCGGACCCGCGCGTCGGGCCCGCACTGGACGGTCTCGCCGCCCGTGACCACGAGCACCTGTTCCTCCGGTACGCCGTTGGCCCGAAGGCAGGCGGCCGACTCCGGGGAGGCGACGACCGTGGCGCCCGTGCGCAGCGCGATGGTGTCCGCTCCGTAGAGGTGGTCGAAGTGGGCGTGGCTCACGAAGACAAAGTCGGCGGAGGAGACCTCGGCCGTCGAGAGTCCCACGGGGGCAAGCCCGGGCAACCGGTCCAGGTAGGCGTCGAAGTAGAGATCGACTCCGGCATGGCGGACCCGGAACGTGGTGGTTCCGAACCACTCCAGGGTCGTGCGGTCGCCTGCGCCCATCGGCGTGGAGCCTACGGCATTCGGGTTCCCCGCCGAGTGCCGTGCCTAGCTCCCTGGGGTGAGCGCCGGGAGCAGCTCCTTCTCGCACCAGGACAGGAAGGGCAGCTGGTGGTCCCCACCAATTTGCACCAAGGCCACGTGCGTGAATCCGGCCTCTGCGAAGTTCGAGATCGCGGCTGCGAACTCGTCCACGTCCGATCCACACGGAATCGACCGTGCGACATCGTCGGGTCGGACGTATTGCGAGGCTGCGGCAAAGGCCTCGGTGCCCGGTAGCTCCGCGTTGACCTTCCAGGTTCCGCCGAACCAGCGGAACAGCTCGTGAGCCCGCTCCACGGCCGCAGCTTTGTCGGGGTCGTAGCAGACAGGGATCTGCCCGATCCGCGGCTTCCCACGGCCCCCCGCCGCGTCGAACATCTCGCCGAGGGCCCGATCGGGATCGACCGCGATCATCGCATCGGCGCGACGGCCGGCCAGCTCGCAGGAGTCTGGCCCCGAGACGGCGATGCCCAACGGGACCGGCGTATCGGGGCGATCCCAGAGCTTTGCCGAGTCGACCTCGAAGTACTCGCCCCGGAAGTTGACATAACCGCCCCTCATCAGGCTCGAGATGATCTCGACGGCTTCGTCCAGCATCGCATGTCGCACATTGACCGGGGGCCATCCTCCCCCGGTCACGTGCTCATTGAGGTTTTCACCTGCGCCGAGCCCCAGCGTGAACCGACCGTCGGCGAGCAGACTGACCGTGGCGGCCTTTTGGGCGACCACCGCCGGGTGATAGCGCTTGATCGGGCACGTCACGTACGTCATGAGGTGGATTCGGTCGGTGACGCAGGCCGCCGCACCGAGCACGGACCACGCGTAGGGCGAGTGCCCCATGGCGTCGAGCCACGGGAAGTAGTGGTCGGAGATCACTGCGAAATCGAAGCCGATGTCCTCCGCCGCGCGGACGTGAGTCACCAGCTCCTTCGGTCCCGCTTGCTCGCACATCATGGTGTAGCCGAAGGTGGTCATGGTGGGGACCTCCGGGGTGGGTCGGATTCGTCAGACTTCGGTCTCATGGTGGAACGCCTCGGCATCCACTGGCACGTAGTCCTCGGCCGCCAGTTCGATCCATTCGGGCTGCGGTCCGGCTTCGTCGGCCCCGAGGGGTGAGGCCGCTCTGATCGCGTGGGTTTCGGGATCCCACGCAATTGCCGTCACGACGTGCGACTCGCCCGAGTCGTCGGTGATGTGAACCTGTCGACCACGGATGCTCTTCCATGCCATGGGCGGGTAGTACCCACGGTTGGCCGCCACAACCCCCAGCGGCGGGTGTCCGATAATGCATTCGCATGATGCCTCGCCAGCACAGTCTGCGGACGCTGTTCGTCAGCCGGAACCTCCCTCGAATGAGTGGTGGCGGGGGCGAGCTCAGAGCCTGGCAGGTGATCGACGCGCTCGTGAGGCTGGGCCCGGTCGCCGTCTTTGGGGTCGCCTCCGAGCCGGCAGCGGCGCCCCCTCGGGACGGGATCGAGGTATGGCGGAGCTCCAGCGTCGAGGGCCTCGGTGTGCCCGGTGGTGCCAGCGACCTGGATTGGTTGCGAGACCCGGACGGACATCCATCGGATCTCTGGTATTCGTCGGTCGTCGAAGATGAGCTGCGAGCAACGGCAGCCGCCTTTCGCCCGGATGTGATCGTCTTCGACCAGCTGCTACTTCGTCGCTACATCGAGCTGCTCGGTGCGCTCGGCCTGCCGACGATCCTCAATGCGAACGACGTCCAGGGGGCGCTGCAGTCCGACCTGGTTGACTCGTACGAGCGAAGCGGGCGGTTTTTCGACCTCTTGCGGGAGCGCACCTCGATGGTGGAGGAAGGAGCGGCGCGACGGGTCAGTCAGATATGGGTGTGCAGCGAGGACGACCGAAGGACGATGGAGCGGCGCTACGCACCGTGCGCGCCGGTCGCAGTCGTTCCGAATGCGGTCAACGTCGACAGCTATCCCGCGTCGCGGGCCGCCGGCCCCCCGTCCGTCTTGTTTCCCGCCACCTTCGGGTACCTGCCCAACGCCAGAGCCGCCATGTTCCTTGTCGAGGAGGTCTTTCCGCGACTGGTCGCATCGCTCCCGTCGGTCCGGCTGACCTTGATGGGCCGTGATCCGACGCCTTGGATGAAAGAGTGGGCGGCCCGTGAACCACGTGTGGTGGTGACCGGACCGGTGCCGGACGTCCGCCCGTATTTGGCCTCGGCGTCGACCATGGCCGTGCCGCTGTTCGTCGGGAGCGGGACCCGTCTCAAAGTGCTCGAGGGTTTCGCCGCCCGCTTGCCGGTGATCAGCACCGCCGTCGGCGTGGCCGGCTTGGCGGTCGAGCCCGGGCGCCACTACCTCGCGGCGGAGACGGTGGACGATTTCGTCACGGAGATCGTTCGACTCTGTGGTGATTGGACGGGGCGGGCCGAGCTCGTGGGACGCGCCCACGACCTGGTGAGCACGCGCTACTCGTCGGCGGTGGTCGCCGACAGGGTGCGGGTGGCCGTGTCCGAGCTGCTCGGTGAGCCCCGCGACTCATTGCACGTCGCGGACTGAGGCCGACTCGGGCCGGCCCAGGCCGTCGCGATCGCCGGTCGGGGCCGGATCAGGGGACGGCTGCTCGGCTCTCGGTCGAGGGCGGGTCAGGATGATCTGCACCGAGGAAACGGCGAGCACGAGCAACGTGACGATCCGTTCGCTCTCGCCGACGGTGCCGACGAGGGCGTAGATCTGGATGGCGGCCGCCAGGGCCTGCGCGATGAGTGGCAGGGCGACCGCCCGCAGGCCCGTGACCTCGCCGCGCTCCTCCTGGCCCTCGGGCGCGAGCACCCACGCGGCGTAGGCGATGAGCAGCGCGCTGAGTGCCCAGACGAAGTCGTAGCCGCCGGAATTGCTTGCCCCGTGCGCCTCTCGGACGGCAAAGGCGGCGTCGGCGATCGTGGTGGTCACGATCCCGAGGCCGATCAGCACCCAGACCTTCTCGGGGCGCCATCCAAGGAGCCCGTAGACGCCGAGGACGGCGCCGATCAAGAGGATGTCGAGCACCGGATAACTGAAGTCCACGATGGTGGCCAGGGCGCCCTGGTTGGCATGGGCGGCCACGGGTTGGACGACGAGCGCGAATCCCGCGGCGAGCACGATCAGGATCACGGCGAGGCCGTCCATCCACCGGTGCAGCTCGAACTGTGGAACCCGCACCTTGATCAGCCGGGCTATGCCGATGCCCATCAGGGGATACCACGCCAGCCAGAGCACGTCGGCGAACGTGGGGTAGGGGGGGTGGGCCTGGTTTCCGTAGACGGCGCTCCAGAGGATCGACCCGATGGTCCAGGAGGCCATGGCGAGGCCCATGGCAAACCATGCCGAACGGACGCGGGGCTCGTAGCTCGCCCGGTACAGGACCAGGGCGGTCGAGGCCACGAGCACGATGTCGTGGAACCACAACTGGTAGAGCGCCTGGGGTCCGGTGAGCCCGAGCGCCTCGTTGGCAAACTCGAGCAGGACCAGGAGCAACAGGGTCGCCCAGACGTAGCGCAGCCAATAGGGGCTGGCATACAGCTCGCCCTCGCTGTCGATGCGCCGATCGCGTCGGCGCTGGGATACCGGGCGGCGATCCCCGTGCATCAGTGCGGCCGGTGTGGCGTCGTCATCCAAGCGGAATTATGGACCCGCCGCCCGACCACCCCGACGGTCGGGCGAGACCGGTCAAGGCCATTGAATGGTCAGCGGGAAATGACCGGGGGCGGGCTCTCGTATCATCCGTCCACCTGATGGCCGCGATCACCATTCAATTCCAGAACGTCCTGTCGCTGATCCTGGCGATCCTGTTCGTGATCTTGATGGCCGTCGTGAGCGGGCGCCTGCTCGGGGTCCGGGTCGGCCGGGGTCGCAGCTTCCTGGCCGCACTCGTCGGGTGCCTCGCCGGGATCGCCGGTGCGGTCGCTGCGGCGCCCCACCGCAGCGACTTCGAGCGGGGCCTGCTGGCCGTCCTCTTCGGGGTCCTCGGCACCATGGTCCTGATCGTGATCATGGAGGCCCTGCGTGCCCCGCGGGGAAGGGTGCGCAAGCGGTCTCGGCGATCGCTGCTGCACCCTTTCCGGTGGATTCGCCAGAAGCTGTCCCCGGTGGGACGCGCCTGGGAGGTTCTCCGTCACGCCCGCCACCGGGGCCTGGCGCGATTCCAGTTCGTGTCGGCCGACGCGGTGTTGACGGCGGAATTCGGTCGCCGGCTCCGGCTCACGTTGGAGGACTGCGGCGGGATGTTCATCAAGTTCGGGCAGATCGCCTCGACGCGCACCGACCTGCTCGCGGAGCCGGTGACCGAGGAGCTGTCCCAGCTTCGGGCCTCGGTGCGCCAGATACCCCCCGAGGAGCTGCGCGGCCTCGTCGAGGAGGAGCTCGCCAGGCCCGTCGACGAGGTGTTCGCGTCCTTTGAGTGGGAGCCCCTGGCCGCAGCCTCCATCGGGCAGACGCATCGAGCCGTGCTCACCACCGGCGAGCACGTGGTGGTCAAGATCCAGCGGCCCGGATTGGAGGAGTTGCTCGAACGCGACGCCACCGTGCTGCGGCTCATGGCGGGTCTGGCCGAGCGGCGGATTCCCGCGGCGCGCCTCCTCGGAATGCGAGACCTGGCCGAGGACCTGATCGCCGGCATGGAGCGAGAGCTCGACTATCACCGGGAGTCGGCGATGAGCCACCGGCTGGCGGACGAGTCGGGGGAGGACACGATCGTCAACATCCCGGCCACCTACGACGAGGTGTCCACCGGACGCCTCCTCGTCATGGAGGAGGTGGTCGGGCACTCCGTCGACGACGCGTTGGCCCTGTCGACCTGCGGCGTCCCTCGGGAGCGCCTGGCCCGGAGCCTGTTGCGCGCCTTCCTGCGGCAGGTCATCCAGGGTGGCGCCTATCACGCCGATCCCCACCCCGGCAACATCTTCGTCGACGACCTCGGACGCCTCTGGTTGCTCGACTTCGGGGCCGTCGGCCTGCTCGACCCGATTTCCCGGGAATCCCTCCAGGAGATGGCGCTCGGCATGACCCTCGGTGAGCCCCAGCTCGTGGCGCGGGCCGTCCGGCGGATGGCCGGCACGGATTCGATCAGCGATCTGCGAGTGCTCGAAGCCGACATCGGACTGCTCATGGTGGAGGCGAGCGGCCAGCAGTTCGATCCCAAGTTGATCGGCGAGGTCCTCGCCACCATGAGCCGCCACGGCTTGCGCCCGCCGCGGTCGATGTTCCAGCTCTCCCGGGCACTGCTCACGCTGGATGGGACGCTCCGAGGTATCTCCCCGGACTTCGATCTGCCCGGCGAGGCCACGGCCCTCATCAAGGAGGTCGCCCAGCCCGAGGGCGAGGCGTCGGGTCAGGTGCTCGAGCGCGAGCTCCTTCGGGCGCTGCCGGTGTTCCGCGAGCTGCCCCAGCACTTCGACGAGATCGCCACCCAGCTGCGGGCGGGTCGGCTCTCGGTGCGCACGGAGCGCCTGGGGGACGCGACGAGCAGGTGCTCCGGTCGTGGCTCGACCTGGTGCTCATGGCGGCCGTCGGCATCGGGGGCGGGATGATCGCCGGGCTGCTGCTCGTCGCGGCGAGCCTGGAGCACTCCAAGACGGTGGCGGAGGCCCTGCGGGTCATCGGGTTCATCGGGATCGTCCTGAGCGGGGTGCTGCTCATCCGGACGGTGGCCCAGGTCTTCCAGCGGCGGCCCTAGTCGGCGCGATCCGGTCGGACCATCTGGACGCGCTCTCGGGTCACGAGCGATCCCGGTGCGAGGTCGTGGACGACCGGCAGGAACGCCTCCACCCGCTCGGGCGCGTCGATCAGCTCCATCACCAGCGGGAGCCCCGTCGCGACGTCGGGAAAGCGGACGGTCCGGACGTTGCCCGACGGACCGTAGCCCTCGACGCCACGCCAGATCGTCGCCCCGGCCATGTGGTGCTCGAGCGCCCGCTGCAGCAGCACCTCGCAGATGCTGTGCCGACCCAGGCGATCGTCCTCCGTGAGGAAGACCCTGAGCCTCGTCCCCGTCCGGTCCGCCGCCATCCGATCCGCCGCCTGCCGGTTCGTCGACATCACCCGGCCTGTGGTGCAACGTTACCGCTGTTGCCCGTGTCCTAGCCCGGATCTAACGTTGGGATCGGCGATGGAGCTCGCCCGAAACCGCCCGAGACGGCTGATGGCTCCTACCGGCAACCTGGCCGGGCTGCGGCCAGGCGAGAACAGAAGGAGCGCATGCCCCCTCGCCACTCACGTCGTGCCCAGGCGGTCATCCTCGTCGCCATTGCCGCAGGGGGCGTCCTTGGCGCCCTTGCCCGGTACGGGATCTCCGAGGCGCTCCCGAGCCGTTCGGACCAATTCCCGGGGGCCATCCTCCTGGTCAACCTGTCGGGGAGCCTCGCGCTCGGCTTCCTGCTCATCTTGTTCCTCGAGCAGTTCCCCGGAGGCCGGCTTCCGCGGCCCATCGTCGGCGCGGGCTTCCTCGGGGCCTACACCACGTTCTCGACGTTCGCCGTCCAGGCGGTGCTGTTGATCCGCTCGGACCACTCGATGATCGCCGTGGCCTACGTGGTGGCGAGCGTCCTCGGTGGGCTGGCCGCCCTCGGGGTGGGCGTCGTCGGCGCCCGGCTCCTCGTCAGAGTCGAGCGATGGCTCCAGGACCAGATCCGATGAGCGCCGAGTCGACGTTTCGTTCCCACGCCGCCAAGCAGCTGACCATCCTCCTGACCGCACACGACCAGTCCGGCCACGGGTCGTTGACGGGCGAGCTGCTCCGCCGGGCGCGGCGCATCGGCGTCCCAGGAGCGACCGCCGTCGGCGGCCTGGAGGGCTTCGGGGCGTCGCGCCAGCTGCACCGGACGCATCTACTGGGCACCGACGCGCCCATGGCCATCGTCCTCGTCGGCTCCGCCGAGCGGATCGACGAGTTTCTGCGCGCCGCCCAAGACCTGTTGACCGACGCCCTCGTCACGCTGTCCGACGTCGATGTGGTCGAGCTCTGAGGGCAGACCGCCCCGTCGGACGATTCCGTGAGCCCGAGCCTCGCCCTGGCGGTCGCATCCGGTGGACTTGTGGGTGCCCCCTGCCGGTACCTGCTCGACCGTGCGGTCAGCCGCCGGATCGTCTCGGACCTTCCCTGGGGCACCTTCGTGGTCAACATGTCCGGATGCCTGGCTCTCGGGCTCCTGACGGGCCTCGATCTGGCGCATCACGTGCCGTCCGTCCTGATGGCCCTGATCGGCGTCGGCTTCTGCGGGGCTTACACGACGTTTTCGACCTTCAACTTCGAGACCGTCCAGCTCTTCGAGGAGGGGAACGTGCTCGAGGCCGTGGCCAACGTCATGGCCAGCGTGGTGATCGGCCTCGCGATCGCCGGGGCGGGCGTAGCCATCGGATTGGCTCTCTAGAGGGGGCCCTGGCCGAAAAGGGACCCGGCGAGCCGGGAGGCCCAGCCCTCACGTCGCGACCCCCCGTTCGCCGGCGAGGACCCGGAGGCCGGCGGGGAGGACCTCCTGGCCAAAGGCCTGCTCGACGCGCGCCGACACTCCACAGCCGGCCAGTCGCGCCGCGGCGTCGGCGGCGTCGACGAGCACGTTCTCGTGGCGCTCGTCGTCGCGTTGCCAGCAGCCGTCGCGGCGTACGAAGGTCGTCATGTCACGGATGAACCGGTCCGGAGCGGGCAGGGAGGACCGCGTGACGATGGCCCAGTCGTCCCCGACCCAGCCTTGGGAGTCCTGCTCTCGGCGCGCCCTGCCCCATTCGAGGTCGCAGAGGTCGATGGCCAGCAGGCCGCCGGGTCGGAGCGCACCGGCGATCGCCTCGAGGGCTCGGTGGATGCTGGCGAGGTCGGGGAGGTAATTCGAGCACGTGGCCGCAGCCGACCACGGCGTCGGCTTCGGGGAGCGGGTCGTCGGGCAGGACGAGGAGCCGAAGCTCCTCCGCCCCCGGAGCGGTCGCGCTCGCCAGCTCCAGCATCGCCGGCGAGGCGTCGGTGGCGATGACGCGGTGGCCGGCGGCGATCAGCTCCTTGGTGAGCAGGCCGCTGCCGCATCCGACCTCGAGGACCAGACCGTCACGTCGCCGGACCGCCTCGAGGCGCTCGAGGATCCCGGGCGCACAGGCTGCGGCGTGGAAGTCGAAGCCGAGGTGGTGGACGAGGGCGAGGTCTGGCCGGTAGTAGGCGATCAGTAGCGCCGTCCGCGTCGGAATCGCACCGAGGCCATCCAGCAGCCCGCTGCCACGATCAGAAAGATGACGGTCACGATGACCGCCGCCAGGCCGCGTTTGGTGTGATTGCCCACGTAAAAGACCGCCGTGACGATGGCGCCGATGACGGTGAGCACGAGGAACACGATGGCCGCTCGGGCGTACGCGACGTGGCGGGGAAGGGGCATGAGTCTCAGTGTGACACGGGTGGCCCGGATTTCCCAGCCGTTTCTCAGGTTCCCGTAGAGGTGCTCCGTCCCTGGTCAGGGAGCTAAAAGGGAATGGCTGGGGACGCCGGCGACCGCGGAGGCCCAGCTCGACGACGTGGCGCGTTGACGGCACGGTGCGGCCTCCCCGCGATTGACCCTGGACCTGGAGCCTCCTGAGGCGCACCATGGTGGGGACGGCAGTGCGGGTCGGGTAACGGACAAAGGGGGCGGGGGGTTGCAACGTCCCGTGGAGTCCCGAGGTGGAGGAGCAGGAGGCATGCGCACCAACAGGCATTGGCGCCGGGAGTTGCGAGCCGAGACCGCCGGGGTGCTCGGCTCGTTGGGGGGCGACTCGCCCGAGGTGGCGAGGCACCTGCGGTCCGCCGGCGTGCAGGGGACGCCGGGCGATCCCCGCGACTGCGCCATTGCGGTGTACCTCTCGGCGATCGTGGCGGCCGATCCGGGCGTGCGAACCATCAAGGTGACGACCGATTCGGTCGTGGTCTCGCCGGCGCGCCGGTGGCAGCTCCCGGTCGTGGTGGGCCTGTCCGAATCCCTGCGCACCTTCGTGGCGGGATTCGACCGGCGCGCCTATCCGGAGCTGATCCGCTCGCGCGACGAGGAACCCGGCAGGTCGGAGAGTGCCGCGCCGCAAGGGTCCGCCTGACCGCCATCTCCGAGGGGCCCGCCTGCCCCTCGTCACCGCAGTGGACGTCACAGCAGAATGGGCCCATCCGCGAGCTCGTGGTCCTCGGTACGGCCAGTCAGGCGCCCACCCGGTACCGCAACCACAACGGATACCTCTTGCGGTGGGACGGCGACGGGATCCTGTTCGACCCCGGCGAGGGGACGCAGCGCCAGATGCTGTTGGCGGGCGTGGCGGCCTCCTCCTTCCGGCGGATCTGCATCACGCACCTCCACGGCGACCACTGCCTGGGGCTGCCCGGCGTCGTGCAGCGCCTGTCGCTCGACGAGGTCACCCATCCGATCGAGATCTGCTACCCCGCGAGCGGGGAGCCCTTCGTCGAGCGGCTGCTCAACGCCTCGGTCTTCAAGGCGCGTGCCGAGGTGCTCCTGCGTCCCGTCTTCGAGCCCGGCCCGGTGCTGGCCGCGCCGGGGTACACGCTGTCGGGCCGCGCCTGGACCACCACGGCCCGGAGACCTTCGGCTGGAGACTCGAAGAGCCCGGCTCCCGCACCATCCTGCGGGATCGCCTCGAGGACCTGGAGGTGCGCGGACCCGGGCGTCGGTGCGCTACGAGCGCGACGGGATCCTCGTTCGGCCCGGCCAACCCACCGTGAGGCTCCAGGACGTGAGCGTGCCCCGCCCCGGCCAGTGGATCGCGTTCGTGATGGACACCGGCCTGTGCGAGGGGGCATGGGAGCTCGCCGCCGGCGTCGACCTGCTCGTCTGTGAGGCGACGTACGCCGAGGCCGAGGCCAACCTGGCCCGGGCCCACCACCACCTCACCGCCGCCAGCAGCACCAGGATCGCCGCGCGGAGCGGCGTCCGCAAGCTGGTCATCACCCATTTCTCCCAGCGCTAGGCCAACAAGCTGTCGGTGCTGCTCGAGGAGGCCCGCGCCGTGTTTGACGAGGTCGTTGGCGGAGCGGGACCTCATGCCGCGTCGCCGTGCCGCCGAGGGCCAGGGTGCAGGTCGTTCGCTCCGGTCGACGCCCGGT